>CALXTQ010000001.1 GCA_944391485.1 uncultured Alphaproteobacteria bacterium
GAAAGTCCGAGAGGATTTCCGGTCTTTTTTTATATTGAGGAATATATTCAGGCAGAAGAGACAAGGGGGAAAAGAGAAAATGAGTGTTAAGCCCGATATGCCGGCGGTTGAGACGGAGCTGTCGGGACGGTTGCGGATGGCCTTAGGAGCCTTCCGCATAGCAATTGCAAAATATTATAGTTTATTTTTAATTGTACAAAAAGAAAAAGGATGAAAAATTTTCCGTCAAAATTTTCATTTGCTGTTCTGATGCCAACAGAAAACAAAGAAATTCTACGGACACCATTTTCCTGCCTGAAATTTTTATAAAACCATTTGAATAAGTTCAGGCGATTTTTTCCAAAATCCGGAATATGGTTCCGTATTCCTCATTGGGCTTATTTATGCGGCGGATGCTTTTATCCGCCAGATCATGAAAATAAACCAGGGAAAACAGCCGGATTGACGGCGTAAGACCCAGATGCGGATCTTTGTTCTTCTCAATCAATTCAAACAGATTTTTGCGGCTGATGTTTTCCCTTTTACAGATGTCCTTCAGAGCCTCCCATTCATGAGTGCAGAGGCGCATAGTGGTTTTTCTTTTATGGATTGATATTACTCTGCTTGTCAGTACAGTCATGTCTTTCACTGTTTTTTTAATTATTGTTAATTCCAATATCTTTTTTTGGATTTAGACAGCTTATACAAAACAATGGCTAAATGCAACTAAAAATATATGATTGTATATGAAAGCTCTTTTTAATATATAATAGGTTATATGCTATTCCGGTGTGAATTTAAAAATTTTGTCAACCAGACTCAAACAGAGTCTGACAAAGCGATTCAGCGGTATAAAAAATTCAAAAAAATGCATTTTTTTACTTGCATATTAGACTCACTTATGTTACAAGGTGCTCACTATATTTGTGTAGAGGGATATTTTCCTCTAGCGGTAAAAATATAAAATATATCGCAAACGCAATAATCCGTTGGGTTTGCAGAGTTTAACTTTTAGATGGCAGGTTCAGCCAAAGGTTGGATTTTGCCGTCTAGTTATAGGAAAAGCATTAAAAAATGATGGAAGCACAAAATATAAGAATTCGCCTCAAGGCTTTTGACCACCGTCTGCTCGATTTGTCTACCAAAGAAATCGTTCATACCGCCAAAAGAACCGGGGCAAATGTAAGAGGGCCGATCCCTCTGCCGACAAGAATCGAGAAATTTACGGTAAACCGTTCTCCGCACGTTAATAAGAAGTCGCGCGAGCAGTTCGAGATCCGTACTCACAAGAGACTTCTCGACATCGTCGATCCCACGCCGCAGACCGTAGATGCTTTGATGAAGCTGGATCTGGCTGCCGGTGTCAATGTTGAAATTAAACTGTAATTAAAACAATGTTGGCTTTTTGAAATATGATTAGTCAACCAATTGAAAAGGAAAAATAATAATGCGTACGGGTCTAATCGCAAAAAAGCTTGGAATGTCCCGCATTTTTGAAGCTGACGGAACTCATGTTCCCGTTACTGTTTTGAGTGTTGACGGCCTGCAGGTTGTTGACGTCAAAACCATTGAGAGAGACGGATATACGGCTGTACAGCTTGGTACAGGCGCCGTTAAGGCTAAAAATGTGTCCAAACCTCTTAAGGGGCATTTTGCCAAAGCTAATGTTGAACCGAAGAAAAAACTGGCGGAATTCAGAGTTTCTGAAGACTGCATGCTTTCCGTCGGCAGCGAACTGTCCGTTGAACATTTTGTTCCCGGCCAGTATGTCGATGTTTGCGCCACTTCTATCGGTAAAGGTTTTGCCGGTGTTATGAAACGCCACAACTTTGCCGGTCTGGAAGCTACGCACGGTGTTTCTATTTCTCACCGTTCACACGGTTCTACCGGACAGAGACAGGATCCGGGCAAGGTATTTAAAAACAAGAAAATGGCCGGTCATTTGGGCGATGAGCGCGTTACCGTTCAGAACCTGAAGGTGATTGCCATTGACAGCGACAAGGGTCTTATTATGGTTAAGGGCGGTGTTCCGGGTTCTGAAAATGCCTGGGTCCGCATAACTGACGCCGTAAAGAAATCCGCCAATGTAACGCTGCCGATGCCTGCCGGATTGAAAAAAGTTGATGAACCTGTTGCAGTTAAAGCTGAGGCTGAAGCCCCGGCTGACAATGCATAAGCTATAAGGATCGAAAATTATGAAACAGGACATCTTAAGTTTAGATAATAAAAATGTTGGTTCCATCGAACTTGACGAATCCATTTTCGGTTTGGAAGTTCGCGCCGATATTTTACACCGAGTTGTTAACTGGCAGCTGGCCAGACTGCAGTCTGGAAACCACAAGACCAAAGGGCGCTCTGAAGTTGCCCTGACTCCGGCGAAACCTTTCAAACAGAAAGGCGGCGGCCGTGCCCGTCAGGGATCCCGCAAGGGTACTCAGTTCAGAAAAGGCGGTATCGTTTTTGGACCGGTTGTTCGCGACCAGTCTCACGATCTGACCAAGAAGTTCAGAAAACTCGGCCTCAAAACCGCTCTTTCAGCTAAGGCTAAAGAGGGTAATCTTGTTATCGTTGACGAGGCAAAATTGTCAGCTCCCAAGACGAAAGATTTGAAAACAAAGCTGGACGTCTGCGGGTTGAAAAATTGCCTGTTCATCGACGGCAAGGAAGTTGATGTCAATTTTGCGCTGGCTAGCCGCAATATCGAGGGCGTTGATGTGCTCCCGACAATCGGTGCCAATGTATATGACATCTTGAGAAAGGATAAACTGGTATTGACAAAAGATGCAGTTGCTTGCTTAGAGGAGAGATTGAAATGGTAAAATCCAACAAATCAAACAACGTTTCTGCAAAAATGTACGATACGCTGGTTCGTCCGGTAATTACCGAAAAATCTATGCTGTCTTCCGAGGCTGGAAAAGTTACTTTCCTGGTTCCTCTGAATGCTTCGAAAGATGAGGTAAAGGCAGCCGTTGAAGCAATTTTCAACGTTAAGGTAAATAAGGTAAATACTATTCGTCAGTTCGGCAAAGAAAAACGCTTTAAAGGCTATATCGGACAGCGCTCCGATTACAAAAAGGCGGTTGTTACCCTTGCCGAAGGTCAAAATATTGATGTTACAACAGGAATTTAGGACATGGCTTTAAAAAAATATAAGCCCACATCTCCCGGTCTCCGCCAGCTCGTTATCGTTGACAGAAGCGAGCTGTATAAAGGAGCTCCGGAGAAGTCTCTGACAGTCGGACTTACTAAGTCCGGTGGGCGCGATAATTTCGGACACGTTACAAGTCGTAGAATCGGTGGCGGTCATAAACGCAAACTGCGTATCATCGACTTTAAACGTAATAAATTCGGACTTGAGGCAACAGTTGAGAGAATCGAATATGATCCTAACCGTTCTTCGTTCATTGCTCTGATCAGCTATGAAAATGGCGAGAAGGCTTATATCCTTGCTCCGCAAAGACTGAAAGCCGGCGATAAGGTTATTTCGGCAGATAAGGCCGATATTAAGCCGGGTAATGCTATGCCTTTGAAGAATATGCCGGTCGGCACGATTATTCACAACGTTGAGCTCAAGGCGGGCAAAGGCGGACAGCTGGTTCGTTCTGCCGGCTGCTATGCTCAGGTTGTCGGTAAAGATGCCGGTTATGCCCAGTTGAAATTGAGTTCGGGCGAGTTGAGAATTGTCCGCGAGGAATGTCTGGCTACCGTCGGTGCCGTTTCCAATCCGGATAATCAGAACAAATCACTCGGTAAAGCCGGCCGCAGCCGCTGGATGGGCATCAGACCCGTTACCCGCGGTGTTGCCATGAACCCGGTTGACCATCCGATGGGCGGTGGTGAAGGCCGCACTTCCGGCGGTCGTCATCCGACGACACCTTGGGGTAAACCGACTAAGGGTGCTAAAACTCGTTCTAACAAGAAGACGGATCGCTTTATTATGCGCTCTCGTCATGAAAACAAAAAGAAATAAGGAGAAAAGCTAATGACACGTTCCGTTTGGAAAGGACCTTTTGTTGATGGCTATCTTCTTAAGAAAGCTGACGCTGCCAGAAGTTCTGGCCGCAACGAGGTAATTAAAATTTGGTCTCGCCGTTCTACCATGCTGCCGCAGTTTGTCGGCCTGACATTCGGTGTACATAACGGCCACAAGTTTATTCCGGTTTTGGTTACAGAAGATATGGTCGGCCACAAATTCGGTGAATTTGCTCCGTCCCGTACGTTCTACGGCCACGCTGCAGACAAAAAAGCTAAGAGAGGTTAATTATGGGAAAATCTAAAGATGCAAGAAGAGTAGAGGCAAATCAGGCTATGGCCTATTGCAGTTCTATCCGCACCAGCCCGCGCAAACTGAACTTAGTTGCCCAGTCTATTCGCGGCTTGAGCGCCGAGAAGGCTGTTGCCGAACTTAGCTTCTCTAAGAAGAGAATCGCAAAAGTCGCTTTGGCAGTTCTGCAGTCTGCAATTGCCAATGCTGAGAACAATCATCAGTTAAACATCGATAAATTATTCGTCAGCGAAGCGTTTGTCGGTAAAGGTTTGGTAATGAAACGTATGCACGCACGCGGTCGCGGTAGAGGCGCCAGAGTTCTGAAGCCGTTCTCTAACCTGACTGTCGTTGTTACAGAGCGTGGGGAGTAAGTTAATGGGACAGAAAGTAAATCCTACAGGTCTTCGTTTAGGTGTTAACCGCACATGGGACTCTCGTTGGTATGCAGATGATAAGTTCACTGACTACCTCCACGAAGATTTGAAAATTAAAGAGTTCTTGAAAGATAAATTGGCTCAGGCCGGTGTCAGCAGAATCGTCATTGAACGTCCTGCCAAAAAGGCCAGAGTTACAATTCATTCTGCAAGACCGGGTGTTGTTATCGGAAAGAAGGGCCAGGATATCGAGCTTCTGAGAAAAGAAATCCAGAAGATGACTGATTCTGAAGTCCAGCTCAACATCCTGGAAGTCAGAAAACCTGAGTTGGACGCACAGCTCGTTGCCGATTCAGTTGCTCAGCAGCTGGAACGCCGCGTGGCTTTCCGCCGTGCGATGAAACGCGTTATGCAGTCTGCTCTTCGTTTAGGTGCAGAAGGTATTAAGGTTAGCTGTTCAGGCCGTTTGGGCGGTGCTGAAATCGCAAGAACAGAATATTATCGCGAAGGCCGCGTTCCTTTGCATACCTTGCGTGCTGACATTGATTATGCAACCTCTACGGCTCACACAACTTACGGAGCCTGCGGCGTTAAAGTCTGGATCTACAAGGGCGAAATTATGGCTCATGATCCGATGGCGCAGGACAAGAAGTTGGCTGAACAGAAATAGAATTGAGGTTAAAATAAAATGTTAAGTCCAAAAAGATTAAAGTTCCGCAAAATGCACAAAGGCCGTATTCACGGTCTGGCTAAAGGCGGTTCTGAATTAAGTTTCGGTTCATATGGATTGAAGGCTCTGACACCGGATCGCATTACGGCTCGCCAGATTGAGGCTGCCCGCCGCGCGATTACCCGTGAAATGAAGAGAGCCGGAAGATTATGGATCAGAATTTTCCCTGACGTTCCTGTATCTGATAAACCAGCCGAAGTTCGTATGGGTAAAGGTAAAGGTTCTATTGAATATTGGTGCGCTAGAGTAAAACCCGGTCGTATTATGTTTGAAGCCGAAGGTATTGACGAAGAGACAGCCCGCGCTGCTTTTGCCCTCGGTGCCGCCAAACTTCCGATTAAGACCAAGTTTGTCAAGCGCCTCGAATCCGATAAGGGAGAAGCATAATGGTAAAAACTAAAGATTTGCGTGCTATGACGATTGATGAGCTGGAAGCTAAATTGCTCGAAAATAAAAAAGAGCAGTTTAACTTAAGAATTCAACAATCTACTGGACAATTGCAGAATACTGCTGTAATAAAGAAAGTCCGTCGTGAAATAGCAAAAATCAACACGCTCATTGCTGAGCGCAAGAAGAATAGTTAGGAGAAAAGACTATGCCTAAAAGAATTCTTCAAGGTGTTGTTGTAAGCGATAAACAGGATAAAACCGTCGTGGTCAGCGTAGAGCGTCAGGTTATGCACCCTGTTTACAAAAAGTTCGTTAAGAGAAGCAAGAAATATGCGGCTCATGACGAGAATAACCAGTTCAAAGTTGGTGATATTGTTCGGATCGAAGAGTCCAAACCTTATTCAAAAACTAAGTGTTGGACTGTCATCGTTGATAACGCCTAGGAAAGAAGGAAGTAAAAAATGATACAGATGCAAACCAACCTGGATGTCGCAGATAATTCAGGCGCACGTCAGGTGCAGTGCATTAAGGTTCTTGGCGGGTCCAAGAGAATGCATGCCACGGTCGGCGATGTAATTGTCGTTTCCATTAAAGACGCTATGCCGAAGGGCCGCGTTAAGAAGGGTGATGTGCACAAAGCCGTCATCGTTCGCACGGCCAGCGATATCAGACGCAAAGACGGATCTGTCATCCGCTTTGATTCTAACGCTGCGGTTCTGATTAACAAGGACGGCGAGCCGATCGGCACGCGTATTTTCGGCCCTGTTACCAGAGAACTGCGTGCGAAGAAATTTATGAAAATTATTTCGTTAGCACCGGAGGTATTGTAATGAGCCTTAAAATGAAAATCAAAAAGGGTGATCAGGTTATTGTTTTGTCCGGTGAAGACAAAGGCAAAACCGGTGAAGTCGTAAAAGCCATGCCTAAAGAGGGTAAAGTAGTTGTTCAGGGTATCAATCTTGTTAAAAGACATACCAAGCCCAGCCAGACTACCCCTGGCGGCATCGTTACCAAAGAAGCGCCGATTCATGTATCCAACGTAGCTATTGTTGTTGACGGCAAGGCTACGAAAATCGGTTATACCGAAAAAGACGGAAACAAAGTGCGCGTTGCCCGTAAATCCGGTAAAGTAATCGAGAAATAAAGGGAAAATCTTATGACAAATTTTGAAAAACTATATAACGAAGTCATAAAGAAATCTCTTGTGGAAAAATTCGGTTACAAGAACCCACATGAGATTCCGAAACTGACTAAAATTGTCTTGAACATGGGCGTTGCCGATGCCGTTACAGACAAGAAAAAACTTAACAACGCCGTAGAAGAAATGGCTCAGATTGCCGGTCAGAAACCGCTGGTTACCAAGGCTCGCAAATCTATCGCTACTTTTAAACTGAGAGAAGGCATGCCGATCGGCTGCAAAGTTACTCTGCGTTCTGACAGAATGTACGAATTCATGGAGCGTCTGGTCAATATGGCTCTGCCGCGTATCAGAGACTTCCACGGAATTACCGGCAAGAACTTTGACGGCAGAGGCAACTTCGCTTTCGGTATTAAGGAACAGATTATCTTCCCGGAAATCAACTATGAGAAGGTTGAGGATGTCCGCGGCATGGATATCGTTATCTGCACCACGGCGAAAACCGATGAAGAAGCAAAAGTTCTTCTCGACGGTTTCAACCTGCCCTATAAGAAATAAGCGGAGATTTTACTATGGCAAAAACAAGTTCAGTTTTCAGAAACTTGAAAAGAGTTAAGCTGGCGCAGAAATATAATAACCGCCGCACAAAACTCAAAGAGATTGCAATGGACAAGAGCGCTTCTCCCGAAGAGCGTTTCCAGGCCAATCTCAAATTGGCAGAATTACCTCGTAACTCGGCAAAGGTCAGAATCAGAAACCGCTGCAAACTTACAGGTCGTTCACGTAGTTATTACAGGAAGTTCGGCGTCAGCCGTGTCGAATTGAGAGACATGGCCAGCTTCGGCGAAATTCCCGGTTTAGTAAAATCAAGCTGGTAAGGAGAATCGAGAATGTCTATGACTGATCCTTTGGGCGATATGCTCACACGCATTAGAAACGCACAAAGAGCGAAGAAAAATGAGGTCGTTTCCCCTGCTTCTCGCTTGCGTGAAAATGTTTTGGAAGTTTTGAAAAAAGAAGGTTACATTGAAGGATATGAACGCCGCAATGTCAAGCCGGGAATTGATGAACTTTCCATTAAATTAAAGTACCATGAAGGTACTTCCGTAATCACTGAAATTTACCGCGTCTCCACGCCGGGCCGCCGCGTTTATTCAAGCGTTCGCGACCTGCCGAGAGTATACAACGGTCTGGGTATTTCCATCATCTCGACGCCGGCCGGTGTCATGAGTGATCACGAAGCCCGCAAGGCCAATGTCGGCGGCGAAATTTTGTGCCAGGTATTTTAGGGAGAAAACAGATGTCTAGAATTGGTAAATATCCTGTTATTGTCCCTAACGGCGTTACTGTCAGCATTGATAACAATGTTGTTACAGCTAAGGGTAAATTAGGTGAACTGAGTTTTGCTTTTGACGACAGTCATGTCGCAACAAAACTTGAAGACAATAAAGTCGTTGTTACTCCCTTGTCGCAGTCTAAGCAGGCTCGCGCTTTGTGGGGCACAACCAGAGCTCAGATCAACACTCTGATCAAAGGCGTCAGCGAAGGATTTAAGAAAAGTCTGGAGCTGGTCGGCGTCGGTTACAAAGCCCGCGTTGAAGGCAGCCACAAGCTGATTTTGTCGCTTGGTTTTTCTCACGATGTAATTTTTGATGCTCCAAAAGATATCAATATTGCATGCGTCAGCCCGACACAGATTACGATCTCCGGTGCCGATAAACAACTGGTTGGCCAGATTGCCGCCGAAATTCGCAAATACAGAAAACCCGAGCCCTATAAAGGCAAAGGCGTGAAATTCGAAGGCGAGCAGGTACGCCGCAAAGAAGGCAAGAAGAAATAAGGAAAATTCAAATGAGTACGCCAAGAGAATTGTTTAATAAAAGAAAAGCTCGCGTAAGAACTGCTTTGAAAAACGCTGCCAACGGCAAAATGAGATTATCGGTTTTCCGCAGCGGTAAGCATATTTACGCGCAAATCATCGACGATGTAAAAGGTTCGACTGTTGTTTCCGCGTCTACCCTTGACAAAGACGTAAGAGACAACATTAAGAAATCTTCTACTGTTGAAGCTGCCGGCTTCATCGGTAAAGTTGTTGCCGAAAAAGCCATGAAATCAGGTGTGAATGAAGTTGTTTTCGACAGAGGCGGCTACATTTACCATGGTCGTGTTAAAGCTTTAGCTGATGCTGCTCGTGCTGCAGGCTTGAAATTTTAGGAGAGTATGAGATGGTACAAGCAGATCGTCGTAATAATAACAGCAAAGCGGAGAAGAAAGAAGAATTGGTTGAGAAGCTGGTTCATATCAACCGCGTTGCCAAAACCGTTAAAGGCGGACGCAATATGTCGTTTGCGGCAGTTGTCGTTGTCGGTGATCAGAAAGGCCGCGTCGGCTATGGTTCCGGCAAAGCAACCGAAGTTCCGGACGCTATTGTGAAAGCTACAAACGAAGCTAAAAAGAATATGGTTCGCATTCCTCTGCGCGAGGGCAGAACCCTTCACCACGATGTTCAGGGACGTTTTGGTGCCGGTAAAGTTGTTTTGAGAACAGCTCCAGCCGGTACCGGTGTTATTGCCGGCGGCCCGATGCGTGCAATTTTTGAAGTTCTGGGTGTTCAGGATGTTGTCGCAAAATCTCTGGGTTCCAACAACCCGTATAACATGATTAAGGCAACTTTTGACGCATTACAGTCTATCAACTCTCCGCGCATGGTTGCTGCCAAACGCGGTAAAAAGGTCGGAGATATTGTAAGTCGTCGCGAGAATACCGCAAACGCCAAATTGGATAAAGAGGAGGCTTAATCATGGCAAACAAAACGATAAAAGTTACCCAGGTTTCAAGCCCGATCGGCCGTCCCAAAGACCAGAAGGCCACGTTGGTCGGTCTGGGTCTGAATAAGATGGGCAAGACTGTCGTCTTGGAAGACACTCCTTCTATCCGCGGCATGATTCGTAAAGTTCCTCATCTGGTTAAAGTCGAGGAATAGGGATTTTGGCAAGGGGCTGCCGAAATTTTGCCGGCGGCCCTTTCCAAAGTCTGTGATGAAATATTAAATTAGGTGAAGAAACATGAAACTTAATGAATTAAAAGACAACGAAGGCGCTACCAAAAACCGTATCCGTGTCGGACGCGGTATCGGAAGCGGCAAAGGCAAGACCGGCGGCCGCGGCCAAAAGGGCCAAAAATCACGTTCCGGCGTTGCCATTAAAGGATTTGAAGGCGGTCAGATGCCGATTTACCGCAGACTTCCGAAACGCGGTTTCAAAAATCCGTTTGCCAAAGTTTTTGCTGTTGTTAACTTGGATACGATTCAGAAAGCTGTCGATGCCGGTAAATTGAGCGCCGAAGCAATCGATTTGGCAGCCCTTCTGAATGCGGGCGTTATTTCCAAAGAGCTGGACGGCGTTCGTCTGCTGGCTCGCGGCGCCATTACCTCCAAGGTTGTCATTTCAGTAAATTCTGCTTCCAAAGCTGCAGTTGCAGCCGTTGAAAAAGCTGGTGGCAAAGTCAATCTGGTTGCTTAATTAAGAAGCAAGCCGAGCGAAATTGAGAAAGCTGTCCCGTATGGGGCAGCTTTTTTGTTTTGGAGAAAGTTCAGGTGATAATCGGAAACATAGAGTTGAAATAATTCAGAAATAGGATACCGACCAGTTTCTTTGAGTGTAATGCCACGATTTTCAAAGCGGATTGTTCCGTAAACGACGATGGTTTCTGACGGTATCAAGGAGTTTCTGCACAGGTTTCCACAACGGTGCCGCCGGAAAAAGAGGTTCTTTCTTTTTTCTGAATAAAGATTATTTAGTTGAATTAATAAATTTTTAGTGTATTAATATCATAGCATAACTGGAAAGTCCTTTCCCATAGTCAAGTTAAATAAAATATAGGATAATAAAAAATGGTATCATTGGCAGAAAAAATGGCAGCAAATATGGATATGTCTGCTTTCGGCAAAGCCGAAGAGTTGAAGAAAAGACTCTGGTTCACAGTACTGGCTCTGATTGTTTTCCGCTTAGGAACGTTTATTCCTCTGCCCGGAATCGATCCTCATATTCTGTCGGATATTTTTGCCAGAAATTCCGGCGGTATTTTAGGAATGTTCAATATGTTTTCCGGCGGCGCGCTGGAGCGTATGACCATTTTTGCGCTGAACATTATGCCCTACATTTCGGCATCCATCATTCTGCAGCTCGGACAATCGGTTATTCCGTCTCTGGCCGCGCTTAAGAAAGACGGAGAGGCCGGACACCGCAAGATTACCCATTATACAAAAGTATTGACGGTTCTGATTACGATTATTCAGGGATACGGTATTGCCGCCGGTCTGGAAAGCATGACCGGAAGCGCCGGGATTTCGGCCGTTGTCATGCCCGGATATGTTTTCAAGTTTACGACAATTGTCTCTCTGGTCGGTGGCACAATGTTTATTGTCTGGCTCGGCGATCAGATTACGTCCCGCGGCGTGGGCAACGGTTCGTCGCTGATTATTACTGTCGGTATTATTGCCAATATTCCTGCGGCTCTGGCGCAGACATTTGAGTTGGGCCGCGTCGGCTCAATGTCCATCGGCGTTATCCTGATGCTGCTGGTTATGGTTCTGGCTCTGATCTATATCATCGTTTTTGTTGAAAGAGCGCAGAGAAAAATTACCATTCAGTATCCCAAACGTCAGATGGGCGGAAGAATGATGTCTTCCGAAAATTCGCATCTGCCCTTGAAAATCAATCCGACGGGCGTTATTCCGCCGATTTTTGCCAGCTCGCTACTGTTGCTGCCGATTACGATTGCCAATTTGTCTGCAGATAACGGTCCGGAATGGGTACAGGCTATCAGTCAACTGCTCGGTCATGGGCAGCCGCTGTATCTGGCTTTGTATGCCGGTTTGATTATTTTCTTTGCCTTTTTCTATACCGCGGTGGTCTTCAATCCGGAGGAAACGGCCGAGAACCTGAAAAAACACGGCGGCTTTATCGCCGGTATCCGTCCGGGTAAAAATACGGCGGAGTATCTTGACTATGTCATTACCCGCCTGACCGTCGTCGGCGCGATTTATCTGACCGCTCTGTGTATTCTGCCGGAAATCCTGATCTCGAAGCTTTCTGTTCCGTTCATTCTGGGCGGCACGACCCTTTTGATCGTGGTTCAGGTTACGATGGATTTTGTCGGTCAGCTGCAGTCGCATCTGATTGCCTATCAGTATGAAGGCCTGATCAGAAAAGCGGCTCTCGTTAACAAAGGAAAAAGAAGATAATGTCTTTTAAAAACGGAGTGGGGCTGCATGTCGTCTTTACCGGGGCTCCCGGCTGCGGTAAAGGGACACAGGCCCGAATCTTGAAAGAAAAACTAGGTATTTGCCATTTGTCGACGGGGGAGATGCTGCGTGCCGAAGCGTCCAAGGGGACTCCTCTGGGATTGGAAATCAAGGCTTTGCTTGATAAGGGCGAATTTGCTACCGATGAGATGATTATTGATATGGTATCCAAACGAATCGATGAGGACGACTGCAAAAACGGATTTATTCTGGACGGTTTTCCCAGAACCCTGAAGCAGGCGGAAGTTTTGGAAGAGATGTTGTCTCAAAAGGGAATTCGTCTGGATGCGGTGATTGAAATCCAGGTTCCTGACGAGATTATTATGGAACGTATTTTGGGTCGGTATGCCTGTATGAAATGCGGTCAGGGGTATCATGACAAGTTTCAGAAACCCAAGGTATACGGGGTTTGCGATGTCTGCGGCGGCACGGATTTTTACCGCCGGGTTGACGATAACCGCGCGACGGTGCAAAACCGTCTGGTCAATTACCGGGCTCTGACTTATCCGACCATTCCGTATTTTGAGAAAAAAGGACTCCTGCGCTGTGTTGACGGAACGGGAACGATTGAGGCCGTTGCCAAGAAGGTTGACAGTATTTTGGGAATAAAATAGGGCTGTGTCGGACGTTGTGTTTAATAAATCGTAAAAAAATGCAACTTTTTGAATTTTTTTAGCAAAAGGGTGGTTGACACTCATAAATTTTAGCCTATAATCCGGCTTAATTTTGAAAAGTGGTGATCAACTTTTTAAATGTGATAATAATTTAAAGAATGGAGAGTTAATTTGGCTCGTATAGCTGGTGTAAACATTCCAACTGCCAAAAGAATTGAAGTAGCTTTAACTTATATTTTTGGTATCGGAAGAAAAACTGCTCAAGATATTTGTGCAAAATCGGGAATTGCCCCTGAGCTGCGTGTCCATCAGTTGTCTGATGAACAGGTCGCTAAAATCCGTGAAGTAATTGACAGCGATTACCTTGTTGAAGGCGAACTCCGCCGCGAAGTCGGCGTTAACATCAAGAGACTTATGGATCTCGGATGTTACAGAGGCCTGAGACATCGTAAAGGTTTGCCGGTCCGTGGTCAGAGCACTAAACAGAATGCTCGCACGCGCAAAGGCAAACGCAAAACTGTTGCTAATAAGAAAAAATAGCGTGAAGAGGTAGATCCCAATGGCAAAAGCAGTAACACAACGTGTTAAGAAAAAAGAGAAGAAGAATATCACGGCGGGCGTTGCCCATGTGAATTCTACTTTTAACAATACAAGAGTAACAATAACCGATGCTCAAGGCAATACCGTATCCTGGTCTACCGCCGGCGCGCAGGGTTTTAAAGGTTCCAGGAAATCCACCCCTTACGCCGCGCAGGTTGCCGCTGAAGAAGCCGGCAAAAAAGCCCAGGAAAACGGCATGAAGACCCTTGAGGTCGAAGTAAAAGGTCCTGGTTCTGGTAGAGAATCTGCGATTAGAGCATTACAGGTAATCGGTTTTACCATTACGTCAATCCGTGATGTTACACCTATTCCTCATAATGGCTGCCGCATGAGAAAGAGACGCCGCGTTTAATATTTCGGACAAGATTGTGAGGCTGTATTTTTATGGCCTCGCCGTCTTTTGATTTTTGTAAAATATGCATATGCACTAAAATAAAAGAGGACATACCAGTGATTCAAAAGAATTGGCAAGAACTTATTAAACCGACTAACTTAGAAGTTGTTCCGGCCGAAGGCGGCAACAAGGCTAAGATAGTGGTTGAACCTTTGGAAAGAGGTTTCGGCTTAACTTTGGGCAACGCGCTGCGGAGAGTTTTGTTATCTTCATTGCAGGGCGGTGCCGTAACGGCAATAAAAATTAACGGCGTTCTGCATGAATTTTCGGTAGTTCCGGGTGTCAGAGAAGATGTTACGGACATTGTCCTGAATATTAAGGGGCTGGCTGTTGCCGTCCACGGCGAAGGTCCGAAAACCATGAGCCTGAAAGCTGAAGGTCCGTGCGAAGTTACCGCTGCGATGATTGAAACCGGCCACGATGTCGAAATCAAAAATCCGGAGCTGGTTATCTGCAATCTGGATGCTGGTGCCAAGATTGCGATGGAACTGACCGTCAATACCGGAAAAGGATATGTTCCGGCGTTTCAGAACAAAGCGGCAGATGCTCCGATCGGGCTGATTCCGGTTGATGCAATTTACTCTCCGGTTAAGAAGGTTTCCTACAAAGTTGAGAATACCCGCGTCGGACAGGTTACCGACTATGACAAGCTGACGCTGGTTGTCGAAACAAACGGCGTTGTTTCTCCGGAAGATGCCGTTGCTCTGGCGGCCCGTATTCTGCAGGATCAGTTGAAACCGTTTATTAACTTTGACGAACCTGAGGCTGAAGTCGAAGCTGAAAAAGAAGAACTGCCGTTCAACAGAAATCTGCTGAAAAAGGTAGAAGAACTGGAACTGTCAGTTCGTTCGGCCAACTGCCTGAAAAACGACAATATCGTTTATATCGGCGATCTGGTTCAGAAAACGGAAGCCGAAATGCTTCGGACACCGAACTTTGGCCGCAAGTCACTGAACGAGATCAAGGAAGTTCTGGCAAAAATGGGTATTCATCTGGGTATGGATACGCCGGGCTGGCCGCCTGAGAATATTGAAGAGTTAATCCGCCGCGTGGACGAACACTTCTAAAATTTGTCCGTCAGGCTGACGGAGGCCGGTTAAAAATACGGAAAAGTTCCGATAGAATCGGGATTTTTCCGTTTCCTGACTGTTCTGACTGCCTCTGTCAAACTCCGGATTTTATCTTTCATATATGAAGGATAAGAAAATGGGACATGTTTCCCGAATCGTGTTAACCAAAATATTGACCGGTTTGCATAATTAGCAATAATTCAGTGGTTCCGGTTTGTGTTTTATCCGCTTTGCCTGTCAAAGCACAGAGAAATGAAAGGACATTGTCATGAGACATGGAGACGCACACAGAAGGTTTAATATGCCGAAAAGCCAGAGAAGAGCTTTGTTCTCTAATCTGACCAACGCTTTATTGACCCATGAGCAGATTAATATTACTTTGCCGAGAGCAAAAGAATTGAGAACTTTTGCCGACAAGATGATTACTTTTGCCAAAAAAGGCGATTTGAACAGCAGAAGAATGGCTTTGTCATTCCTTCGGGACAACGAAGTTGTTTCCAAGCTTTTCTCAACTTTGGCAGAGCGTTACAAAGACCGCAACGGCGGTTATACGCGCGTTCTGAAAGCCGGTTTCCGCTATGGTGATGCCGCTGATATGGCAATTATCGAACTGGTTGACAGAGACGTTAATGCCAAAGGCGCAAAAGATCTGGCTCGTGTTGCCGCTGAAAAAGCCGCGGCTGCCGAAGCTGAAAAATCTGCCGAATAATTTTTCGGTTAATGAAAGTAAAACGGAGCTGCCAACTGGCGGCTCTTTTTTTGTGTCCTGCCGGGACTTTTATATCGGTATGGCGCCGCCTATGGGTAAGAGTGCCAGAAGCGTTTGTTATGCTGCCGAAAAGGTAGAAATGCCGATAATAAGAAAGATTGTGTCAGAGGGGCTTATATTAATTTGAGACAGAAAAGGGGCCGTCGTGGTGATAGGGTAATTTTTCGAGTGTTTGTGTTGACAAAATTGTCAAAAATGATAAATTTAATCAGGTATATAAGTATAATGTTTTATTATAAAATTTTATTATATGAAGAAAATTAAACAAATTTCTGCCGAGGCGCCATTATCAGCCGAAGCGATTGAGAGAGTCAGGAAACTGCTTGTTTGGGAAAAAAATTCAGGGAGCCTGATTGCCGAAGAGCTGTTAAAACGGGAGGCAGACTTTCAGGTTTTTGAATGCCGCGATGCTTTTGTCGTTGTTCGTTCGGAAGCCGCGCTGCGAGAGCAACAGGAGTTTTTCTGCCGGTATTATGTTTTTAACGTTAAAGACAATTCTTTAACGGAGGATAACAAAGAGCTGCGTTTCTGCTTTAAAACGGAAGAAAACGGCGAGAAAAAGGGGCTGCATATGAATTTTACCGAAATTATCAACGGAGAAAAGATCATTGCGGAAAATTTTCTGATAAAGAAAGCCTTGGCCGTTTACAAGTTTTTCGGCAGAGAAAATGACGTATGTTACGCCGAGGAAGGGTATCGCAGCCTGACTCAGGCAGCCAGCGTTTTTGAGATATTCAGCAGTCTCAGTTTTCATACAAAACGGATTTTTAACAAGTATGTTTTTCCGATTGAGGGGGAACTTGCTTTTCAGCGCTGGAATACCGAAAGGCGGAGAATGTGCGAATCGTAATGAAAAAGAGCCCGTAAGGGCTCTTTTTGTTTGTTGAGAACTCCCGGAGACGGAAGCCTGAGCATTATTTTTTGCTGAGGTCTTCGCCTTTGGCAACATAAGCTTCCACCGAGCGGGCGGCCTTTTTGGGCAGGGCAATGCATCCGGGACCGGAAATACAGCCGCCCTCGCAGCACATGACCTCCAGAAGATTGTTTTCGCAGCCTTTGGTGGCATATCTTTTCAGCAGTTTGATGTTTTCTCTGCTGAGACCGTCGATTTTTTCCGGCCGGATATCCGCTTTGTCTCCGACGAGGGAAACAACAGCGCCGGCGACGCCGCCGGTCAGCGGGAACTGGCGGCCTTGCGCATAGGACATGACGCCAAACTGCTCGGGTTCGCATTCATCAACGTTGATTCCCGAAGCGACCAATATTGCTCCCATTTCTTCAAAAGTCAGAACATAGTCAACATTGGGATCATATTCCGCTTCAGCACGTTTGGCCAGGCAGGGGCCTACAAAAACGGCAACGCAGCTGGGATCCTGCTGTTTAACCAGCTCGGCTGTGTAATACATTGGGGTTTTGGTATGCGATACGAAAGGTTTTATTTCCGGTACGTGAACCTGCGCGGCGCGATAATAGGCCGGACAGCAGGAGGTTGTCATCAGTTTTTCGCCGCTTTGCATTTTTTCGATAAATTCCGCGGCTTCTTTTTGAGTGGTGATGTCGGCGCCGACAGCTACTTCTATCACATCATCAAAACCGGCTTTTTTCAAGGCGCTGACCAGCTGCGTTATTTCGCCGGGAAACTGGCCGACAACGGCAGGAGCTAGCATGGCAACGACTTTTTTGTCGGTGTCGTGCATGAGTTTTAAAACGTCGATCATCTGCGAGCGTTCGACAATGGCGCCGAACGGGCAAGACTGCAGGCATTTACCGCAGGAAATGCATTTTTCGTGGTCAATGTGCTCTTTGCCGAATTCGTCCTTGGTAATGGCGCCGACGGGACAGGCTTCCTCGCACGGAACCGGAATGCGGATGATGGAGTGATAAGGGCAGACTTCGTGGCATTTGCCGCAGCTGACGCATTTGTCCGGATCGATATGCGCCCGGCCGTTTACAAACGAAATGGCTTCTTTGGGGCAGTTCATCTGGCAGGGACGCGCAAAACATCCGCGGCAGGCGTTGGTAACCATGTACTGGGATTTGATGCAGGCGGAGCAGGCAACGTCTATTACGCAGAGCTGCGCGGGTTCCGGTTTGGTCCTTTCCAGAGCTTTTTCCCCGTATTCGCGCAGGGTTGTCAGCTCATCCGTCTCTTCCTCCGGAGAAAAACCGAGGCTGGCCATGCAGCGATATTTCAGAACGGCGCGGTCTTTGTAGATGCAGCAGCGGCTCGGCTGCTGTTCTTTGGGCCGCAATTCCAGAGGAATGCGGTCGGCGTCTTTGAATTTGTTTTCCAGATAACTTTCGGCGATTTTGATCAGTATTCTGGTGCGCATCTGGTTGGCATTATTTTTGGGTATTAACACTTTTTATAGTCTCCATACTTTTATTGGCATTCTTTATTTTTCAGGACGTCGCGGATTTTGGTAACGACTTTTTCATAGGTGGCTTCTTCAATCAGCTCATTGTCAACGGTTACAAAGGGGCCGCGGTTGTATTTGGCGTGGGTGTCCTTGCACAGGTTCATGCAGCGGACTTCAATAATGTCTATTTTGTCGGCGATGTCAGCCGGGGGCGTGAATTCCAAAGCCTGAATCTGAGCAGCTCCCATTACGAAACATGATGTTCCTGAGCAGATTTTTACGGTTATTTTATCCATAGTCTTGTCCTTTTCTAAATAGGCGTTTTACATGTATCTGACACTTATTTCTTTTAAATACTGGCTTTGCAGCAGCCGGAATATCTTTTTGACGATATTGCGGCGGATTTCCAGTTCCATCGGGAGATTGGGGTCCTGATGGGCGATGTTGATTTTGGTGCCGACAACAAAATCAATTTTATCGCTGTCCAGCAGCAGCCGGGTTAACCGCACTGCCGCATTGTTTTTGTTCCGGTCGATGCCTTCTTTCAGCATGCGATAAACTTCCGTCAAGGTTAAAATTCCTTCCGTTACCAAATCTACCCCTTCCATGACGGAGGCCATGGGAATTTTTTCATCAAAACTGGTTTTATCTATTTCGCATTTCAGGCAAAGTTCGCGTTCGACAATATTGGCCGTTGTTCCGCCGCAGATGGCGGTTTTGCCGTCATAAGACGAAACCAGCTCGGCAAACTCGCGGTCTTTATCTTCGTCAAACGGCGGTCCGGTCAAAACCAGAAGCTTGCGCGGTTTGCGGAAATACAAAACGACACAGCTTATATCATCTCCTGCTTTTTTTTCAACTTCTTTTTCTATGGCCTCGCGAACAATTGCTCCGGCAAGTTCGCTGGCCGAAATATAAGGGTTCTTTCTGATCTGTTTTAGAGCGAAATCCAGACAGCCCTGCCGTCCCCATCCCAACGGGTAGAGTTTGTTGCCGAGGCCTGCCTGGGTAACGCCGTCCGAAACCATGATAATCCGATCTTCGGGCTGCGTGGTTACCTGAGAGATGCTGATAGTGCGGTCTTTCCATTTCGGAGAGGAAAGTTCCCGGCATTTGACCGTCAGCGGTTTGCCGTCGCGGATAAACATGTGCGGCGGGTTGTCCATTTCAATGATGCGGGTTTTGCCGCCAAGCTCACTGTCGACGATGGAAAATGTGGCGTAACTGATTTTGCGGACCTGACAGATCGGCAACGCATCCATCATGACTTCGGAAGAACGCAGCAGTTCCATGTTACTTTCGACGAACTTCATGGCCATGCGGGTGGTCATGGAAGAAAGGATATTGGCTTTGACACCGGAACCAAGCCCGTCTGACAAAATCGAAATGATCCTCTGTTCTTCGGGAATCTTTTTGGAAAATACGGTGTCGCCGAAACAGTCTTCTCCGTATTTCTGCTGCTGGAAAGTGCCTATTTCTATAAACAGAGATTCGTTCACGGCTAGTAGTCCCGTTTGTTGGAGTTGGTGCGAATCGTTACCGAATTGTTGTTCTGGGTGTTGTCTTCCGCGGCAAAATCTTTGGCAATGGAACGCAGCAGCACTTCCGTTTCGGCCATGTGTTCGCCCAGAGTGCAGGCAATCTGCTGAACGGTGGCCAAGTTCTTATGAATGACCTCTTTGGCTTTTTCGGCAATCTGTTCTTTTTTCATTTCCATAGTGGTTACGTCTTCGATAATGCCGCCGACAATTTGCTTTTTGTCGATGTTGAAGACGACAACGTCAAAAAGCTTGTCATTGAAGCGGACGTGTTCGCGGTGGATGTCCTGCTCCAAATCGAGAGATGCCGAAAACAGGTTGGTAAAATCTATAAAATCCCGCAAATCGGCACCGCGCAGGTTGTTTTTGTCGTAGATATCCGCATGCTCTTCCTCGTTCCAGAAAGTTTCGACAAACTTGTCATTATATTCCAAAATGCTCAGTCTGGCATTGGCGATGACAATTGGCGACGGAATGCAGCGGAGCAGGGCGTTGGCCTTCCGCTGGGCCTGCTGTTTCATATGCGAAACGCACATTTCGGGTTCGGCTTTTCCGGCCAGGAGAGCCCGCGCAAAATTGCGGCAGGTATCGTAACCGCAGCCGCCGCAATTGATTTCGTCTTCAATCGAATATTTGCCGATTTGCGCCAAAATGTTTTTAATGGCGGTTTCGTCATATTCGCATTCAATGACGCCGTCGGGAGCATAATCCAGAGAAATATCAACGCTGGGTTTTCTTTTTCCCGCGTCGCCGTCAAAATTTGCGTCTTTCAGGACTTCTATTCTTTTTTCAAAGCCGGATTTTTTGCTGGTCATGCAGGGGCCGGCGATGCAACCGCCTTCGCAGGCCAGACATTCGATGAATACCGGGCGGTCCAGTTTTTGTTCCCGGATGTTGCTCAGCTCGCGTCTGATGTTGTTGATGCCGGTTATCTGCATGAGATAGGCTTTTTTGCCGGTTTCGTAAGGTTTCAGCGTTTCAATCATGCCGCCTTCGACCGGGTAAGCGCGTCCTTCTTCGGCGGCATCGGGAATGAATTTATCAAAAACAGAGGTATGGATATCTTTCAAATCAATATTTTCGGCTTTAAACCAGTTTTTGAGGTCTGTGAAACTCAGACTCAAACTTAAAAGGTCCGGATGCCGGTCCGCCTCCAGTTTTTTGGCTATACAGGGGCCGACGAATACGATTTCAATGTCGCGGCCGAGAGATTCCTTGAGCAGGCGGCAGTGAGCCAGAAGCGGGGAAGACAGTTTGGTCATGCACGGCGAGTGCTCGGGAAGATATTTGTTAATATACTCAACGACGGCCGGGCAGGCTGTGGAAATAAACAGCCGGTTTGCATCCGGAGACGCCGTCTGTCCTGCTTCGTCAAGCAGCCGGGCGATATTGGCGGAAACTTCCTCGGCGCCGAGGGCCGTTTCGCTGACGCCGCGAAAGCCGAGGCGGCGGATGCCGGCAATCAGCTGCTCTTTGGAAAAACCATCGAATTCTGCGACCCAGGAGGGGGCAAGCGAGACATAAACGTCCTTGCCCGAAGCAATGAGATGCTGCGCGCGGGTCAGATCATTGCGCGGTTGTTTGGCTTTGGCGGGGCAGACTTTGTAACAGGTGCCGCAGGCTATGCACAAATCGGGTACAATCATGGCGCTGCTGTCTTCAATCTTGATAGCTTTGACCGGGCAGCGACGGACGCATTTATAGCAATCCTGGCAGTTGTTTTTTATTGTATAAAGGGGATACTCGCGGTTAGACATATGATGAGTTCTTTCTATTCTTGAGAGGCTTTAAAGTGTTTTTCCAGGATGTCCAGCAGGGTTCCCTGGTCAACGTTGTTGTATTCCGTTCCGTCAATGGAGATGTTGGGGCCTTTTGAACATTTGTCGCAGCAGCGCAGTCCGGTCAGTTCAACTTCGCCGTCCAGTCCGCGGCTTTCCAGAAACTGCTGGATTAACTGCAGGTTTTTGTTGTTGCCCCGGGCAAAGCAGGAACTGCCCATACAAACCTTTATCGTTGCCGTCATTCATCATTTCTCCCGATTGTCAAACATGGGGAAATTATATCTTTAAGCTTATAAAAACGCAACGCAAATTTAAGTTTTAAGAGAATAGTTTAGCTTGTTTTTGGGCGGAGGTTGTGGCATTATTGGAAATCATGGACAATTCCGGAGTTTTTGCCGTGGAAAATATTTGTATTTTGATTTTTGCCCTGTCGGTTCTTGCGACCGCTGCCGGTCTGGGATACTGGGCGCTGAAGCTTCGCCGGCGCTGTGCCGAGGCGGAGCGGCTGACGCATGATCTTAATAATTTTCTGGGTGCGGTCTGCGGCGCTGCCCAATGTATCCGCAGAGATGCCGGAAACAGGGAGCAGACGGAGAAATATGCTGATCTGATACTGGAAGCCTGCTGCCGGGCAGGAGAAACGGCGCGCGGTTGTTTTTCCGCCCGGTCTTCGGAAAACGACTGCGCCGATATTAACACATGCGTGGAAAAAAGTCTGGAGCGTCTGCGGCTGCTGGCGCCGGAAAACGTGCGTCTTGAAGCGGAGTTGTCCGCCTCGGAAAATATTGTCAGAGGCAGCGCCGCGGCTCTTGAAGGAGCTCTTCTCAATCTCGGAAAAAACGCGCTGGAGGCTTTGCCGGACGGCGGAGCCATACGAATCAGCACCCGCAGCATTTTTCTGGATGCCGGGGCAATGGCGCGGTTTTCTCTTAAGGCAAAGCCGGGTCTGTATGGCATGATTACCGTTGCTGACGACGGACCGGGGATCGCGCCGGAAAGTGGCAGCAGAATATTTGAAAAAAACTTTACGACCAAACGTGCCGGCTGTGGACTGGGGCTGTTTTCGGTTCGCAAAACGGCGGTGTCTTGCGGCGGCGCCCTGTCGTTTGAAAGTTCCGGGCGGGGAACTGTTTTTACGCTGGCGCTTCCGGTGCTGGAAAAAGTTAAAACGTTTCCGAAAGTACTGGTTGTGGATGATGACGAGATGTTTCTGAGAATAACGGCCGATTTGCTGAAAGCTGAAAATATTGAAGCAGTCTGCGCCGGAAACGGTCGGGAGGCGGAGGAAATATGCCGCGCCGATCCATCTGTCGGCGCGGCTCTGATAGATTTTTGCCTGCCCGGCGCAGACGGGGCGGAAGTTTTCAGAACGCTGCGGCGGATCCGTCCGGGTATAAGAGTTTTGTTTCTGACCGGAAACACCGCGGATGAAAAAATCCAAAAAATTACGGAGAAAGATCCTTTCTGCGCGCCGGCTTCCAAGCCGTGTACTGGAAAAGAGCTGCGGGAAAAGCTTGCATTCCTGTTAGCAAAAGAGTAATAGTCTTGATAAAAACTTATCGGAAGTTTAGTATTAAATTCAGTTTGGCGAAAAAACTTTAAGGTTACTGCAGAATATGGCTAAAGCACAAACAAAAGCATCTGAAAGATATTTGCTTGAAACTCTGGATCGGATTGCAAAAAATTCGTTCGGGTATTCGGTGCTTTATGTAAACATATCCAAATTGAAGCCGAAAAACAGACATCCCGAATTTATCAAAATTTTTGCCCGTATGTTTGACAGTATTGTCGGGTCGGCACGGGGCATGTTTTTTATTCTGTCGAACGGCGACTTTGTTATTCTGGCCAAGGATCTTTCCACCAGTCTGGTCGACGAAGCTATTGACAAGCTGCGTCAGGGGCTTTCTGCCGATCCTGTTATCCATTCCAACGACAGCCGGGAGTTTGCGGCGATTTATGATTTCCCCGCCCAGTTTCAGATGTTTTATAATTACATCGAGCAGATGATTGACCGTCCGGACGGCGAAACTTACGAAAGCATGGAAATCAAAAGGCCGGTGGAAGCTGGAGAAATCGAGGATATTATTCTGCGCCTTGATGCCATAGATGTTGCTGAGATTGTCAAAAGACAGAGCGTTTTGAGAATTAAGGGCGCTGGAAAGTTTGAAGTTCTGCTGCAGGAATTTTTTGTTGCGGTCAAGGATCTGAGTCTTGAGTTTGATCCGTCCCTCGACCTGGTAGCCAACCGCTGGCTTTTTATGTATCTGAGCCAGACTTTGGACAAGAAAACGCTGGCGGCGTTTTTTTCGGCCGATTTGAAAAACTGGGCGAAACAGATAAGCCTCAATCTTAATCTGTCGTCGGTTTTTTCTCGTGAGTTTGTGGATTTTGCCAAGAAGTTTCTCAAGCCGGAGCAGAAGGTTATTGTGGAAGTGAAGCTGATGGACGTCTTCAACAACCTTCCTCTTTATTTTGAAGCCAAGGATATTCTGCACCGCGGAGGTCATAAGCTGCTTATTGATGAGGTCAGTCCTTCGGCTCTGAAAATGCTGAACATCAAAAGACTGGCGCCGGACATGCTTAAGCTCTTCTGGGAACCGCTGCTCGAATATGATCTGCAGAACGACGATTTGAAAAAGGAGATCGGCGACATCGGCCGGGAAAACGTGATTCTGGCAAAATGCTCTGACGAAAAAGCCCTGAAATGGGGCGTTTCCTATGGAATTACGGCGTTTCAGGGGCCTTTTGTCGATAATCTGGAAGTGGCTATGATCAGGGCAAAATGCCCGGCGGCGAGAAAATGCACGGCTCAGGAGTGCCTGAAAAGGCGGCGCCTTTTGCTGGGTTCGGCGCGCGATATGTGCACGGATAAGGAAATGCTCGAGTTTTTATTGTGAGGCAGCATGTTTTTGTTTAACAACGGCAATAATAAAAATGTTCCCGAGAAGAGCGCGTCTAAGAAAAACACGCTGATTTTCGATTATCTGGCGCGCAATGAAAAAGATCTGGATTCATACCGGGCTTTGTATATTTATCTGCATAAGTTGCAAAACCAGCGGCTGAAAACGATGCAGCGTCAGGCGATGATTGAAACCTTTGAAAATGTCGTTAAAAAAAGTGGCGGCGAGATTTTCGGCATGCCGAACGAAGATATGGTCGTTATTTTTAATCAGAAAGCGCATGACGAGATTTTGGCCTGTCTGGTCAAAATCCGGTTTCTGATACATGACGATCCGCTGCTGCAGAATGCCTTTGATCTGGAACAGATTAATTTTGTGAAGTTTTTTGACCTCGGCAACGGCGCGACGGATTTTAAAAATCTGATAAAAAGCAATATGGATGCTTATGAGACCGTTGTTCCGGCAGACAACAGAAAAAGCTCTTCCGCCGGTGCGCCGCAGCCGTCTTTTGTCGGCGGACAGCGGAAGCTGCGCCGGGAACTGACGCCGTCGATGCTGGCTAAAGTTCAGAAGGCGCTGGCAATGACTGATTTTTCGAGCCTGATCAGAAGGCAGTCGGTTTGCGCCGTGATCGGCAAGTCGCCGCCGCAGATGCTGTTTGATGAAGTTTTTGTGTCAATCGCGGATTTGCGCGATATGCTCCTGCCGGATGTGGATCTGACGGCGAATCCCTGGCTGTTTCAGCATTTGACGGAGACGCTTGACAAACGCGTTCTAGTCAGCATCAGCCGGCATGACGACGGTTCTCTGACGCAGAACTTCAGCATAAACCTCAATGTGTCGACCATATTGTCTGACGAGTTTTTGGAATTTGACGAGAATATTAATGCCTCAATGCGCTCGACAATTGTTCTGGAGCTGCAGCTGGTGGATATTTTCAGCGATATTAAGGCTTTTATTCTGGCAAAGACTTTTGCCCAGTCGCGGGGATACAAAATCTGTATCGACGGCATTACGGTGGACAAACTCAAATATATCGACCGCTCGCATCTGACCAGCGATCTGATTAAAATCATCTGGCATCCGACGTTTATGGATGTTATTAATGAGGACAAGCATTTTACGGATTATGTCAATAAAATGGAGCGGGCGAGGATGATCCTGTGCCGCGTTGATGATCCGCAGGCTGTCGAGGTCGGAAATTCGCTGGGCATCAATCTGTATCAGGGGCGGTATATTCAGAGACTGCTGACGGCTCAGCCGCGTAAAACCATTTTTGAAATCAGAAAATAACTTTCGGCATTTTGTTCTGCTTGCGCGAGGCAGAGGCTGCTTCCAGCCGGCGCGGCTGGTGTTCTGCTGCGGCGGAAGCTAAATTTCTGTTCCTACGGATAAAAAGAATAGTGCAGGAAATATTATATTTTGCAAAAAAAACAGGCGCGGTGGAAAGAATATTTTTGCAATTATTGCGGCAGCGCGCGAAATCAGTCGCTGATTTCCGCTTCGTAAGCGTAAATGATTTCGGTTTCCTTGCTGTCTTCGGCGCGGCTCAACTCGCAGACAAGGAGCTTGTCCGCATCCTGCAGGCTGTCAAAAACATCGGATGAAATGCCTCTTAACATCAGACTGTCGTTTTCATTGCGGTACAGGACGGCGCTTTCAGCCTCGGCGTCCAGCTCAATGCGGGCGTCTTTGGGTTCTCCTTCGCGCTCGTACAACAGCAGCATTACTTCGTCTTCTTCGTTAATCAGAAAGTCAAACCTGTCAAAGTTATCCGAATTCATTGTCAAAATCCCGCTTTTATGAATTAATGTCCCAATCATAATTAATATAATTTATTTTTACAAGACTAATGTTGATATTTGTACCTTTTTTGATGATTAGCGGCGAGAAATGGACTAAGCTCCTTTTTGGGAGGAACGGAAAATGCAGGTCCTGATCGACAGGTTTATAACACTCTTAAAATGGCCGGCGGCCGTTTATATGTTTATTTCCCTGCCGGCGCTGGTGCAGTCGGTTTATTATTTTAACTTTGCGTCCTTGAAGTATATGGCTTTGTTCGGCGGATTTTTCCTTTATTTTATTATGCGGCAAATGGCGGATTCTTCTGTCAAGACCAGCATGCAGATTATTGCCCATGAGCTGACCCATGCGTTTTTTGCGCTTCTGACCCTTCACAAGGTTAAGCATATCCGTGTCGAAGCGGATGATTCCGGTGGCTCGATGGGGTTTGAGGGAGAAGGAAACTGGTTGATTATCATTGCGCCGTATTTCTTTCCGCTGTTTGGCTTTTTCTTTATGCTGTTTATTTCCTTTTATACGTCATTTGCGCCGATGAATCTGATTTTGAACGGCATTTTGGGGTATTTTGTCGGATATCACATGGATACGGTTGCTTCGCAGATTCATGAAAAACAGACGGATCTGCCGAAAGTTTCGTACCGGTTCTGCTGGCTGTTTCTGCCCGGCGCCAATTTGTGGATCGTCGGCTCTATTCTTGCTTTCAATTCCCGCGGCTGGGATGGCGTTTTTATGTATTCCCGGCTTATCAATATGCTGAATGTCAAAAATTTTGATTATGTTCTGAACCTTGTCTTTTAACTGACAGCGGCGCGGAACAAATGTTTTGCCGCAGCAGGCGGGGCGGCCGTTTGTTTTCGGAGCGGCGGTTTTGTCTCGCGGGCAATGAGGATGCCTGCCGTCAGAAGCTGACACTTCCCTTATCGGCGTCCAGACTGACATGGCCGCCGACCGGAAGAATATAACGGGAAGGAATATGCCCGTAATTGAAGTTTTTGATGACCGGGATTTTCAGGTCCCTGCAGAAATAACCGATGACCTCGTCAACGCTTCCGTCCGCTTCGTCGACCTGAACGGTGTCGGTGAATTTTCCGAAGATGATGCCTTTGATTTTGAAGAAACCCGGGAGCTGGCTTAAATGGTTGAGCATCAAGTCTATTTTGTAGGTTTTCTCATCAACGTCTTCAATTAAGAGAATGCTGTCGGTCAGATCGGGGAAATAGGGCGTTCCGGTCAGGTTGCACATCAGGCTGAGGCAGCCTCCGACCAGTTTTCCCTCGGCTTTGCCGCCGATAACGGTTTCTCCGCCGGAAGCGTGAACGTTGCCGCCGGACAGAATACCGCGAAGCGTGGCATCAACCAAGCCGTCAACGCCGCCGTTTTTGAAGTCGTATTTGAGCGCAAAGCCGGTATAGTTTATGTTACCGGTCAGGGCGTATATTCCCAGCTGAAGGGCTGTGGCGTCGCTGATGCCGAAAACGGGCTTGGGGTTGCTGCGGATCAGGCCGTAGTCCAGAAAGGGGAGAAGCCGCTGGCTTCCGGCGCCGCCGCAGGTGCAGAAGACAGCCTTGATGTCAGGGTCTGCAAAAAAGCCGTTGATATCATCGGCGCGGTTACGGTCCGTTCCCGCCATATAACGCCATTTGTCAAAAACGTGATGTCCCGTTACGGGAGTAAGGCCGAGCGACCGCAGATAGTCGAGACCGAGACTGATGCTGTCCGGATCCTGCAGGGCGCTGGAGGGGGAGATGATGCCGACTTTGCTGCCGGGAGCTATTTTTTCCATGATGCGGTTCCTTATAATGCGTCCAGTTTTGCCTGTTCGCGGTCTTTTAAAATTTGCAGGTTTCTGTAGTCCACGGTTATGTAACTGCGGCCGTCACCGTCAACATTAACGGCCAGAGCGGCGCCGACCTTACCGTTTTCAAATGTGGCATACAGCACGGCTTCTCCGCTTTGGAGTTCTTTGAGAAAATTTTCTCCGCCGATAGGCTCTTCGCGTTTTTCCGTTACCGTTTGGGTTTTGCCTTTGCCCAGATCGACAGTTTTATCGACGTTGGTAATCTTTGGCGTGTAAAACTGTCTGGCATTGCCGTATTTTGTATCAAGCAGTTTGTAAAACTTATTGTATTCTTCCATGACCTTGCCGGCCTGGGCATTGTCTTTGAGCAGACGGCCGTAGGCGATGATCCGCCACAGTTCGTCTTCTTCGCCGAAAGTTAAAACAACCGTGCGGAAGTCTTTCAGCGGTTTGGGCAGCAGATTTGCCGTATAACTGTTTACATAGTCTTTTTGTCCGGTTTCCCGCAGCTCGACGCCCAGAGCCCGGGTATTTTTTACGGAAGCGCCCCAGAACAGGCCGAACGGCGCCGAGCCGTATTTATGGATCTGTTCTCCGGTATTCGCGGTTTTGTTTTTTTCACGCTGCGGCAATTTTATGATTTTCTGATTTTTTATCTGCATAAGCTGCGGTTTCTCGTCGAGCAGACGGCGGGCGTTTTCGACGGCGATATCGCTGTTTTCTTCGGCGCGGACTTCGTCCGTAATCAGCAGATCTTCATAAAAATCGCCGCTGTCGTCGGCTAGCGCCGCGGCTGTGGAAAACAGGAAAACTGCCAGAGCAGAAAACAGGCTTTTTTTCATGATTTTACCCTTTAATTACTGCAAGAAAGAAATTGAACAGTGTTCAAAGTTGTTTTATGATAAATCCAGCATAAGCGAAAATTGCAAATATTTTGTTAAATATATAAGATTACCATGGCAAAAGACAATATAAGAGAAGTTTTAATTATGGCCGGTCGCGATCTGGTCAGGCAAAACGGCGCGGCTTATCTGACAGCTCGCAAGCTGGCAGAGGCTTCGGGTTATTCGGTCGGAACGATTTATAACCAGTTTTCCAATATGGACAGTTTTATTATGGCGGAGAACATGCTGACGCTGGACGAACTGCAGACTTATCTGGGGCGTCTGGTTCCCGACAGCAGCGCTTATAAGAACCTAAACCGGTATCTGGACGGCTTTGTCAATTTTGTTATGACCAATCGCAATTTGTGGTTTCTGTTTTATTCTTTTCATCTCAGCAGCGGGGTGAAAAGACTGCCGACGGCGTATGTCCGCAAACTGGTAAGCCTGACGGATATCTGGAAGCCGTCTTTTGACGAGGTGTTCCGGCATATCGGCGTTCGGGAGCGGCGGCTGGCAATGCAGGTATTATGGCTTTCCCTGTTTTCGATGAGTTCTTTTTTGACAACGGATGCGCTGGATAATTTCAGCCATTTGAACAAGAAAACCGTTTGCCAGCTCCTGCTTAATACTTATCTGGCCGGGCTGCGGGGGTTGAAAGGGGCATAATATGGATATTTTCTGGCATATTTTTTATAAGATCGGTTATTTTATCAATGATCCTCAGGTGAAACAGAGTTTTTTTGATAACCGCTTTTTTCTGATTCTGCTGGTGGTTATTCTGATGCGTCTGAAATACGGGACTTATCGCAGCATGTGGCTCAGCGCGCTGATTAATATTCCGGGAACCTTCCTGCACGAGCTGATGCATTTTATGGTCGGGGCTTTTCTGAATGCACAGCCGTGTAATTTTACGCTGCTGCCGCGGCGCAACGAGAACGGCGATTATGTGATGGGAAGCGTCGGGTTTCGCAATGTTACGTATTATAATGCCGTACCAGCGGCTCTGGCGCCGTTTTTGCTTTTGCCGATAGGATTTTTCATTAACCGTTATATGCTTCCCTATATGCAGCCGACAATCACCAATTATATGATTTATGTGCTGCTGCAGACGATCATTATTGAGAACGCCATTCCTTCTTCGGCGGACTTTAAGGTTGCCGGAATGTATTTCCGCGGTGTTGTGCTCTATACGGCGCTGTTTGTCGGTTTGTTGTTTTTTATTTAAGAAAAGCCCCGGTCAGGGGCTTTTTCTATTTTCTCTCCAGAGTGCCGACGATTTCTTCCGTAACTTTTTTGGCGTCGCCGTAAAGCATGATGGTGTTGTCTGCAAAGAAAAGCGGGTTTTCAACGCCGGAGTAACCGGAAGCCAAAGATCTTTTTACAAAAAAGACAGTTTTAGCCTTTTCGACATCCAATACCGGCATGCCGAATATCGGGGAACCGGGGTCGGTTCTGGCCAGAGGATTGGTGATGTCGTTGGCGCCGATGACGTAAGCAACGTCGGCGGTTGCGAATTCACGGTTGATTTCTTCCAGTTCGTAGACATCCTCATAGGGAATGTTGGCTTCGGCCAAAAGGACATTCATATGTCCGGGCATTCTTCCCGCCACGGGGTGAATGGCGAATTTTACCTCAACATCGTACAGACGGCGAAGATCCGTAGCCATTTCCTTCAGCACATGCTGAGCCTGCGCCACGGCCATGCCGTAGCCCGGCACAATGATAACCTTATTGGCGTTTTCCATGATGAAGGCGGCGTCTTCGGGGTTTCCGGCCTTGGCTGTTTTTTCTTCTCCGGCCGCGGCGCTTTTGGCGGCCTCAATACCAAAGCCGCCCAGCATGACGCTGCTTAAGGATCGGTTCATGGCTTTGGTCATGATATAGGAAAGAATTGTTCCGCTGGCTCCGACAATTGCGCCGACGATAATCAGCAAAACGTTGTTCAGTGAAAAGCCAATGCCGACGGCTGCCCACCCGGAATAGGCGTTTAATACAGATATAACGACGGGCATATCCGCGCCGCCGATGGGCAGAACCAGCAGAAAGCCGAGAATTACCGCTATTCCGGCAAGCAGGTAAAACAGGTTCGGGCTGCCGCTGATGACAAACAAAATGCAGACGGTGATCATTCCCGCCGCAAGCAGCAGGTTCAGCAGTTGCTGACCGGGAAAGACAATAGCCTTGGGCGACATCAGTCCCTGCAGTTTGGCAAAAGCGATGACTGATCCGGAAAAGGCCACGGCGCCGATCAGAAGGCCGAGGGAGGATTCCAGATAGGACTGCGAGCCGGCCAGAATTTCAGCCAGAGCAATAAAAACCGAGGATAAGCCGCCCAGGCCGTTGAAAGCCGCAATCATCTGCGGGAGAGAGGTCATTTTGACTCTCAGGGCGATAAATGTGCCGACCAGACCGCCGAAAACAACGGCCGCGGCGATCCACAAATATTCGCTGACCAGCGGGGAGAACATGGTAACGATGATGGCTATAAGCATGGCGACCATGCCGAGAATGTTGCCGCGCCGGGCGGTGTCTGGAGAAGCCAGACCGCGAATCGACAAGATGAATAAAACGCTCGACAACAGATATGCGAAAGAAAGGTAAGCCGTGTTCATTATTCATTCTCCCCGGATTTGCGTTTTTTCTTTTTGAACATCAGAAGCATGCGGTGCGATACGGCAAAACCGCCGAATATGTTGACTGAAGCCAGAACGACTGCGACGAGGCCGAGAATCTTGGAAACGTCCATTTCCGAAACGCCGGCGGTTATCAGAGCGCCGACAACGACAACGCCCGAAATGGCGTTGGAGACGCTCATTAGCGGCGAGTGAAGCGCCGGAGTAACGCCCCAGACTACAAAATAGCCGACAAAACAGGCGAGGGCGAGTATGGTAAAAAGCATCCAGATATCTATCATTTGAGCACTACTCCCGTGAGTTTTCCGTCTTTACAGATGCAGGTTTTTCTGACAAGTTCGTCTTCAAAATTAAAGACGATCTGACCGCTGTCCGCCGAATACATCGGAGCGATAAAGTTGATGATGTTTCTGGCAAAAAGCGCGCTGGCCGACGAGGGGACGCCCGCGGCCAGATTTGAGTTGCCGATAATCGTAACACCGTTGGTTATGACAGTGGCGCCGTCTTCGGAACCTTCAACATTTCCGCCGCTGGAACTGGCCATATCGATAATAACCGCTCCGGCGGGCATGGCGTCGATCATTGCGCGGCTTATTAACCGCGGCGCCGGCCGGCCGGGAATAAGGGCTGTTGTAATGGCAATGTCGGTTTTTTTGAGCTGTTCGGCGACGGCCTCCTGCTGCTTTCTTTGGTAGTCTTCCGAAGTTTCCGTCGCGTAACCGCCGTTGGTCTCAAAATTTTCCGCCGTCGCGACATCAATAAAGCGGCCGCCGAGAGATTCAACCTGTTCCTTGACCTGAGGGCGGACATCGGCAGCAAATACCTGGGCGCCGAGGCGTTTGGCGGTGGCAATGGCCTGCAGGCCGGCGACTCCGGCTCCGAGAACCAGAACTTTTACCGGCGGAATGGTGCCGGCCGCCGTCATCATCAGCGGGACAGCCTTATCTGAGGCATTGACCGCCTCAATAACGGCTTTGTAGCCGGCAAGGTTGCTCTGAGACGAGAGAATATCCATCGACTGGGCTCTGGAAATGCGCGGCATCAGATCTAGGGCAAAACAGGTTGTGCCAAGACGGGAAAAACTTCCCAGTCGGTCTTTATTGCTGAGAATTTCAAAGTTTGAGATAATCGTCATTCCCGCGGCGAGAAGTTTTTCCTCTTCAGGCAGGGGGGCCCATATTTTCAGTATAATGCCGGCGCCGCGATAGGTATCTTCGGGAGACGCCGTAATTTCAGCGCCGGCGTCGAGGTAAGCCTCGTTTGAAAAACCGGCGGCCAGTCCCGCGTCTTTCTCAATCCGGATCGTCATGCCCCAGGATACGATTTTTCTGACTGTTTCCGGCGAAGCGGCAACACGGGTTTCCCCCCGTCTGCGTTCTTTGGGAACCGCAATAATCATTCTCTTCTCCGTTTCAAGCTCTTTTTTTAACCTTTATGAAAGTTTATACTAATATAGTGGTTTTTAAACTCATAAACAGTGGGATTGTGCAAAAAATGATCAGCGGCCTGGATTTGTTCTGGACTTTTTTCAAAATAGGACTGTTTACTTTCGGAGGCGGCGCAGCCATGCTGCCGCTGCTGCGGGCGGAGGTTGTTGAAAAGCGGCAATGGGCTTCGGATGAGGAGCTTCTTGACTATTATTCGATCGGGCAGTGCACGCCGGGAATCATCGCTATTAATACCGCTACGTTTATAGGGTATAAAATGCGCGGCTATTGGGGGGCCGTGCTGACAACTTTCGGCGTTGTCATGCCGTCCGTCATTGTTATTACGCTGATAGCGGCCCTTTTGCAGAATTATATGCAACATCCAGCAGTGGCGGCGGCATTCGCCGGAATCCGGATTGTAGTTGTAGCACTGATTTTGGAAGCGGTGGTTGAGTTGTGGAAAAAAGGAATCCGCAATCGGTTCGGGGCGGCGGTTTTTGTTGTCAGCCTGGTTCTGCTGGCCGGTTTCGGTCTGGGACCGGTCTGGGTTGTTCTTCTGGCGGCGGTTGGCGGCGTCATTTATCTGCGGAGCCTGCGGAAATGATTTATCTGGTTTTGTTCGGCGAATTTTTTAAAATTGGACTGCTGGCAATCGGCGGCGGTCTGGTAACCATTCCGTTTTTGATGGAGCTGACGGACAGGTATGACTGGTTTAGTAAAAGTCAGCTGGCGGACATGATTGCCGTTTCCGAATCGACGCCGGGGCCGATCGGTGTCAATATGGCGACATACGCAGGATTTAATGCCGCCGGAATCAGCGGCGGGATTGCCGCGACGTTCGGTTTAGTTCTGCCGTCACTGATTATTATTATCCTTATCAGCAAATATGTTATGAAATATCAAAGCTGTCTGGCTTTTCAAAATATCTTGTTCGGCGTTCGTCCGGCGGTGCTAGCATTGATTTTATATACCGGATATATTCTGGTCGGGCTGGCCGTTACCGATGTCCTGACCGGAGCGGCGGCTGTCGTTTCCTTTTTGATTATTCATCGCTTTAATAAGGTGCATCCCATTATTTTTATTATGGCGGGCGCTGTTTTGGGAATCCTGCTGGAAATGAGATAAGGGACAAAAAAAGCCTCCGCGGGGAGGCTTTTGCGAAGATTATATGTCCAGAGCCTTGCGGTAAGTTTCCAGTAAAAACTCTTTTTCGTCGCGGTCAGCGGCGTCCATTTTTCTCAGCTTAAGGATCTCGCGCATGATCTTGACGTCAAAGCCAGCCGATTTTGCTTCGGCGAAAATGTCGCGGATGTCTCCGGCAATCGCTTTTTTCTCTTCTTCCAAACGTTCAATGCGCTCAATCAGGGAACGCAGCCTGTCTACGGCAATGCCGCCAACTTCAGTCATTTTGTTTTCTCCTGTTTAGTTTTTGTTTGTACTGAAACTAGCAAAAGACTGCATTTTTGACAAGCAATAAATTTGTTGTAGATTAAGTTTAAAATAATTTCTTTTTAAGATATATTTGCTATTATTCGTGCAAGACAAAGAACAGTATTAAGGAAAAAAACATGCCTCATAAAACACATACCAAAATTTTGGCGACCATTGGTCCCTCTTCCTCGTCGAAAGAGCAGATCGAAAAGCTGATTGACGCCGGATGTGATGCTTTTCGTTTTAATTTCAGTCACGGAACGCATGATGAGCATAAGGAGCGTTATGAAATCGTGCGCAAGCTGGCCAAAGAAAAAAATCTGCATATTACCATTGTGGCGGATTTACAAGGGCCAAAACTCCGTGTCGGCGAGTTTGCAAACGGTTCCGTCCTGTTAAAAGAAGGACAAAAGTTTGTGCTGGATATGGATCATGTTCCCGGAAACGAAGACCGCGTCGAACTGCCGCATAAAGAAATTTTTGAGGCGCTGATCCCCGGGGAAAAGCTGCTTCTTAACGACGGAAATATTGTTTTGGAGGTGTTGAGCTGCGATAAAAGCCACGCCATCACCGAAGTTAAGGTCGGCGGTATTTTGTCTGGCCATAAAGGGGTTAATTTGCCGAATATTACGCTGCCGATTTCAGCTATAACCGAGAAAGACCGCAAAGATCTGGAATTTGCCCTGAAGCTCGGCGTGGATTGGATCAGTCTGTCGTTTGTCCAGACTGCCGACGATGTCCGCGAAGCCCGCAAGTTGATAGACGGCAGAGCCTGGATTATCTCCAAGCTGGAAAAGCCGAGCGCTATTGACGAGTTGGACGAGATTATCCGTTTGTCAGACGGCATTATGGTTGCCAGAGGCGATTTGGGCGTTGAATGTCCGCTGCCGACGGTTCCCGTTTTGCAGAAAAAAATTGTTTCAGCATGCCGAAAATATGCGCGGCCGGTTATTGTCGCAACGCAGATGCTGGAATCTATGATTAATGCGCCGACCCCGACCAGAGCCGAGGTTTCCGACGTGGCAACGGCTGTTTATGACGGGGCTGATACCGTTATGCTCTCGGCTGAGACTGCCGCCGGAAAATATCCGGTCGAAGCTGTCAAAATGATGAGTTCGGTTATCAGACAGGTTGAAGCCGATCCGCTGTTCTTTACGCTGATGCAGAAATCGCGCCTGCATTCCTGCTGTTTCGGCGAGGCGGATTCCATTACTTTTGCGGCCAGTGAGATTGCCGGCGTGTTGGAAAAGGTTTCCTGCATCGTAACTTACACATCTTCAGGGCTGACAACGTTTTTGACGGCGCGCGAACGCCCGAATCTGCCAATTCTGGCGATTACGTCGGATTTGGAAGTCGCCCGCAGGCTTGGCATTGTCTGGGGAGCCAAAAGCTTTGTTAATAAGGAAAGCTTCAAGAGTTTTGACAAGGTGGAAGATATCGCCGTTAAAATCGCACTGGAAAACGGTTTTGCCAAACCCGGAGATAATATTATCATTACCGCGGGATTCCCTCTGGGCAAAAAGGGCAGAACCAACATGCTGCATACGGTTCATATTCCCGAATAAAAGCTTATCTGCTGAAAAGAGCCGCTTTATGCGGTTCTTTTTTTATCTGCTGCCATGTATTCAGAATCGGGGTTATCGGGAGATGTTTATCAGTTTGTCTGCAGCGGTGGCTAAGACGGGATATCTCCATATCAGGATGACTGGTACGGGGAGCTTGTTTGCGACAGCAATCCGGGCTGTGCGGATGGTAGAAACGGAACTGCGCGGCGAAACTGTCTTCCGGCGGTTTGGATTCCTGAATAAATTAAAAGCCCGCTTCATTGAGCAGGCTTTTAAATTTTCAAAAAACTCATCAAATTAACCCTGACGCGCTTTTAATTTCGGGTTCTTTTTGTTGATGACATAGACGCGGCCTTTGCGGCGGACGATTTTGCAGTCCTTGTCGCGTACTTTTTTTGATTTTAACGAGCTGTAAATTTTCATTTTTCAAATCCTTTTATCTTTGACTTGTCCGCAAAATATGCTAAATGATACTAAATGTCAATGGTAAAATTGATTTAAAGTGAGGAAAGTGTGAAATATTCGGCTTTGGGAGCGATTGCCGCGCTGCTGGCGGCGGGGCCTGTTCAGGCGCAGATGCCTTATATGGAGGAAGTGAAGGCCTTGGGGGCGGTTGCCGGACAGGGGCTGGCCTGCGGATCGGAAAAATATGACACTTTTGAACTGCTGGCACGGGCGATTCTTATTTCCAAGGCGCCAAACAACAAGCTCCAGGCCGATGCGATGTATGCTTATAACGAAGCCAAAGCCAATGCCTATGTTTCAAAGCAGATGGACGGATTTTATGAATGCGCGGGAATTAACCGGCGTTTTGACCGGCAGGATATTTTCCGGGCAACGCTGTATCGCGACGGCACTATAAAGATGCCCGACGGCAAAATTATTACTCCGCGACAACCGTACGATGCGACCTTGATTTACAATAAGGCGACGGAGGTAGATGCCGACGCTATTTATCATGCGGGCGGAAACGAGACTGTCGGCGAAATCAGGATAAAATCGGAGGGGAGTCCGCAGGAAGTCAGAGCCATCTATAATCCGGCGGCCGAACAGGCGGTTTCCGTACCTGTTCCGGCGGCGTATGACGGAACGAATGAAAATGCGCTGCCGTCCGGAAATTCGTATGGCGGCGGCAGACGTTCGCCGGCCGCTGATTCGGGAATCGGGCATCTGAAAAGCAGGTGGCGCGATTAAACGGTCTGCGAAACCGCTTTAGGATTGTTTGCAAAAAGGAAATTCCGAGGTTAGATTCATCGTCGTTTTGCAACGGATATTTACTGGTTCAGGTCTGCCGCCTCAGAAGGCAGAGAATATCTGTCAGTCAAACATGCCACGCTGGTTCATGAAATTATAAAATTCATTGCCGTAGATCATGGCCAGTTCCTCGTCGGGGACAGCGCGCCGGAGACTGCCCCGGGGGGCTGGTACTTCCCGCTCGTTTTTCAGGCCGAGGATGTTTAAAATTCTGTTTCTGGTCTTTAAGGATGGGCACCAATTTTCAACCAGCGGGCCGCCGTCGGAGCGGCGTTTCCCGGTTTTTTCCTCCAGAAATTTTGAAAAACGGCGTTTTTCGTCATTTATGCGATCGTTGGCGGAACCTTTGGTCGCGCGGCTGAATTCGATGATGTCTTCGGGCGGAAATCCGGAGCAGGCTCCGGAAATGACGGCTACATAGCTGCGGATCTGAGTTGGTTCGATGTGAGCGGCTTTAAGTTCCGGGTTGAGCGTCGTCAGCTCGTTATACATACGGCGGATGGCAAACAGGCTTTTTGATTTTGCCGCTTTCATATATTCGCCGGCAATCTGTTCTTCTTTGTTGCAAAGTCCTTTTTCCAGAATTTCGTATACGCGCATCGGCTTCATCAGCGCTTCAAATTCCAGCGGCGGCATGCCGTCGGGAAAGTCGTATTGATGATAGATACCGGAAATGCCCAGCGCTTCTTCCATGCGTCTGACCGGAGAGTAGTTGTCGTAGTTCAGGGAGGCAAACAAACTGTCGAGACCGGCGCGGTATTCTTTGGGGACGGAAGCATAAACAGCGCGTTTGATTTCCAAACTATGGGCTTTGCCAAAATGGGACGCTTGCTTCATTGCCGTTCTCCTGTTTTTGTTTTGTCCAGTATAGACCAAAATAATTAAGATTGCAACTTGTTTAATTTTGGGTATACTCGGGGCAAAATAATAATGTGAGGAGTATAAAATGGCATCGTACCAGTATATTTTTGTCATGCAGAATCTGACCAAGGTTTTTCCGGGCGGCAAGGAACTGTTTAAGGGGATTACCCTGTCGTTTCTGCCGGGCGCCAAAATTGGTGTTCTGGGCGTGAACGGCGCCGGAAAGTCCACCCTGCTGAAGATTATGGCTGGGGTCGACAAGGAGTTTAACGGCGAGGCCTGGGCGGCGGACGGCGTCAGGGTAGGATATCTGGAACAGGAACCGAAACTGGATCCGGCCAAAAACGTTATGGAAAATATTATGGACGGTTTGGGCGAAACCCGCGATCTGCTGAAGAAATTCGAGGAAGTATCGGCCAAATTTGCCGAACCGATGAGCGATGACGAGATGAACGCTCTGATTGAGGAGCAGGCCGCCCTGTCCGAAAAGATTGATGCCTGCGATGGCTGGAATCTGGAAAGAACCATTGAAATTGCCATGGATGCCCTGCGTTGTCCGCCGGCCGAGGCTGACGTTACCAAGCTGTCCGGCGGCGAGAAACGTCGCGTCGCGCTGTGTCGCCTTCTGCTGCAAAAGCCCGATATGCTGCTTCTGGACGAACCGACCAACCATCTGGACGCCGAATCGGTGGCCTGGTTGGAAAATCACCTGAAAGAATATAAGGGGACGGTGGTAATGGTTACCCACGACCGCTATTTCCTCGATAATGTTACCGGGTGGATTCTGGAGCTTGACCGCGGACAGGGTATTCCGTACGAAGGCAATTATTCGTCGTGGCTGGAGCAGAAACAAAAACGTCTGGAGCAGGAAGCGCGCGAAGAAAGCGCCCGTCAGAAAACGCTGGCCAACGAGCTGGAATGGATACGCAAGAATCCGAAAGCCCGCCAGGCAAAATCCAAGGCGCGTATCAACGCTTATGACGAGCTTTTGAACGCGGCGACAAAAGATAAGATTACGCAGGCGCATATCAATATTCCGATGACGGACCGTCTGGGAGATCTGGTTATTGAAGCGAACAATATTTCCAAAGGTTACGGCGACCGCCTGTTGATTGACAATCTGTCATTCAAAATTCCCAAGGGCGCGATTGTCGGCATTATCGGTCCGAACGGCGCCGGCAAAACAACTTTGTTCCGGATGATAACCGGGCAGGAAAAACCGGATTCCGGCGAAATCAGAATCGGCGAAACGGTTGATCTCGGTTATGTCGATCAAAGCCGCGACGAGCTGGATCCGAACAAAAACGTCTGGGAAGAAATTTCCGACGGGCTGGATATGATACAGCTCGGGAAAAAGGAGATGCCGTCGCGCGCTTATGTGGGACAGTTCAATTTCAAAGGCGGTGACCAGCAGAAAAAGGTCGGACAATTGTCCGGCGGCGAACGCAACCGCGTGCATCTGGCAAAAATGCTTAAGAAAGGCGCCAATGTCATTCTGCTTGACGAACCGACCAACGATCTGGACGTCGATACGCTGCGGTCTCTGGAAGAGGGGATTATGGAATATCCGGGCTGCGTGCTGGTAACGTCGCACGACCGGTGGTTTTTGGACCGTCTGGCCACGCATATTCTCGCTTATGAGGGCGACAGTCAGGTTGTGTGGTTTGAAGGAAATTTTGAGGAATACGAGAAGGACAAAAAGCGCCGTCTGGGAGAGGAAGCCTGCAATCCGCATGCCATCCGCTATAAGAAGCTGACCCGCTGATCTGTTGAGAATCCCGCTTTACGGCGGGATTTTTTTAGAACTTTTTGCCTATTTTGCGGCCTCTTTAAAAGGGGCCGTTTTTAATTATATGAATCTGCGGATTTGATAATTTGACGAGGTCTTTTCAGAATGCGACTATGGTCTTTACATCCCAGATATTTTGACAGACAGGGCTTTTTTGCCCTGTGGCGGAATGCTCTCCTGGCGCAAAAGGCGCTGGCCGGAGAGGCCGGGAAGTTTCGGAACCATCCGCAGCTGGAAAAATTTCGCAAATGCGAGAGTCCGCTTAAAGCCATCGGGACGTATTTGTCCTTTATTGCCTCCGAAGGATTGCGGCGCGGGTATAATATGTCTCATGAAAAAATTATCTGTCCGAATTTTGACGAAGACGTAATGGCTGTTAATGGCAATCAGCTTGCTTTTGAGGTAAAACATCTGCGGAAAAAACTTTTGGATCGGCATCAACCCTGCGTTTTGTCTGACAAAACCGCGGGAGATCCCGATTTGAACCCGGTTTTTTGTATCCGGTCCGCAAAATGAGTTTGCAGCAGGGCGGCGAAAAGTGATTTTTCACGCGGAGCAGGCGGTGCGCCAATTTAGTTTAATTTTTTTAATATAAGGGGTTTTTCAATGTTAAACGGAACGGTTAAATGGTTCAATACAAAAAAAGGTTACGGATTTATTCAGCCTTCAAGCGGTGAGAGGGATATTTTTGTGCATATTACGGCTTTGGAAAAATCCGGGCTCAGCAGCCTGTCTGACGGTCAGGCCGTCGGATACGAAATTTATGAGGACAGAGGACGCAAGGCGGCCGGCAATATTACGCTGCTGAATTAGAACGGCAATTGGAAAAGAGCCGCCCGGAAGGGCGGTTTTTTTAACGGTAGCGGTCAAATGCCGGCGTATAACCCGCAGTGTTTCTTTTATGCGCGGAGCTAAGATGGATTTGTGCGCGGAGGCTGTTTTGCGTTTTTTGAAGTTTTTGGGATATCACAAATTTTCTGCCGCGGTCTTCCGGGTTTTTTAACGGAGAAAGCCGCTGATATTCCGCATAGTAAAGTCCGGACAGCTCTTTGAGCAGATAAACGCGCATGGAGCATTGCCGCGCGCGGTCCAGCCCGGTTTCGTTAATCAGATAATAGGCCGTGCGAAAGCTTTTTTCGCGGGCTTCAAACGGCACGCCCGGTTCTTTTCCCCGGTTGATGAGTTGTCGATAATAATCGCGGGAAACTTGTCTGAGGGTTTCGCGGTATTCTTTGTTGAAAATTTCGCTATCGCTGGTTTTGCGGTAGGCCGCCTTGATTATCTCGTATTTTAATTCGGCGGAAATGCGGAGATGTTTGGCCTTGAGCATGACGCCGTAAAGGGTGGAATCGGATTTTTCGCGCGGCGCCAGCTTGACAATGCTACGGCAGATTTCCGCCTGAATAATGTGATTGCCCGGGTGATAGTTTTCATGGCAGATGGCCAGATTCTTATAGCAGTGGATTTTCTGTTCGTCGGTCATCAGAGGCAGAATTTTATTGAGGTTGGATATCTGTTTGAGCGAATCGTAATCATCGGGATCATCTTTGTTGTAATAATCCTGCAGGTCACTGAATGTTTCGATAATATCCGCCATGAGGGGCAGGGTTTTGTTTTTGGCGCTGCGGCGGATTTCGTCATAGTTGATAAAGGAGGCGTCTTCGTTCAACTTGGCTTCTTTCAGCAGAATATGTTTAGCCTCGCTGATCTTCCAACCGACACAGAGAGCCCGCACTTGGCCGAGAAGCTGGCGTTGTCCGGGTTTTCTGACGTTCTGGTTCATGGAAGAATCCTTTAGAGGTTTTTGACCATTCGGGCGAAGGTGATGCCGTTTTCTTCAAAAATTTCGCCCTCCTGCCGGTATCCGAGTTTTTCGTAAAAATTAACGACGGAAAGCATGGCATGCATCACAATCCGCGAATAGCCCGCTTCTTTGGCGCGGTGTTCGGCATATCTGACCAGTTCGCGCCCGATGCCTTCGCCCTGATATTTGTTGTCGACGGCAACCTGCATCATTCTGATTTCCTCATTGTTGACGGGAGCAAGAATCAGGCCGCCGACCAGAGCGTCGTCCAGACTTTCGATACAGCCGATATGAAGATATCCCGCTTCTTTGTTGCGGTGCATGTCCAAAAACTTCAGCCCCAGAGGTTCCAGCAGAATTTTGTAGCGAAGCTGGACCAGATCATCATAACGCGATGAACCGAAATCTATATCAATCATTTTTTTCATGGCGTACCTCCGGACTGGTTTCTTTTTATTATAAGCATAGTTTCGTCTGACAATCAATATGATTTGTGTTGCTTAATCGGCGTTTTTACATTATCTATTATTCAAATATTGTTTTTAAATGGATTGAAAAGAAATATGACAACCGATTTGAGTCTTATCAGAAACTTTGCGATTATCGCCCATATTGACCACGGAAAATCGACTCTTGCCGACCGCCTGATTGAATACTGCGGCGGTCTGGAACGCCGCGAGATGACCGAACAGGTGCTGGACTCGATGGACATTGAAAAGGAGCGCGGTATTACGATTAAAGCTCAGACCGTGCGCCTGAACTACCGGGCCAAAGACGGCAAAACCTATCAGCTGAACCTGATGGATACGCCGGGGCATGTGGATTTTTCCTATGAGGTTTCGCGCTCGCTGGCCTCTTGCGAAGGGTCCGTGCTGGTTGTGGACGCCACGCAGGGCGTTGAGGCGCAGACGCTTGCCAATGTGTATCTGGCGTTGGACAACAATCACGAGATTGTGCCGGTGCTGAACAAGGTTGATTTGCCGTCTGCCGAGCCGGAGCGCGTCAAACAGCAGATTGAGGACGTTATCGGACTGGACGCGTCCGACGCGGTGGAGACTTCCGGTAAAACGGGACTGGGCGTTGAGAATCTGCTCGAGGCCATTGTTCAGCGCCTGCCCGCGCCGCAGGGCGACGCGTCTGCCCCGCTGAAGGCTCTGCTGATTGACAGCTGGTATGACCCCTATCTGGGCGTGATTATTCTGGTGCGGATAAAAGACGGCGTGCTGAAGAAGAAAATGCAGATCCGCATGATGAGCAACAACGCGACGTATCAGGTGGAGAAGGTCGGCGTCTTTACGCCGAAAATGCAGGATATTGACGCCCTGTATCCCGGCGAGGTCGGATTTATTACCGCCAGTATCAAGAGCGTCAGCGACTGCCGCGTCGGCGATACGATTACCGACAACAAAATGCCCTGCGCGACGCCGCTGCACGGGTTTAAACCGTCGATCCCCGTGGTGTTCTGCTCTATTTTTCCGGTTGACAGCAGCCAGTACGAGAGCCTGAAAGACGCGCTTGCCAAACTGAAGCTGAATGATGCCAGCATCGATTATCAGAATGAAAATTCCGCAGCGCTGGGGCTTGGTTTTCGCTGCGGTTTTCTGGGGCTGCTGCATATGGAAATTATTCAGGAGCGTCTTAACCGCGAGTTTGATCTGGACCTGATTACGACGGCGCCGTCGGTGGCTTATAAAATTCATCTGACCAACGGCGACGACATCACGCTGCATAATCCCGCCGATATGCCCGATCCGTCGCAAATCCGCGCGATTGAAGAACCGATGGTTAAGGCGACGATTATGGTGCCGGACGAATATCTGGGCGCGGTGCTCAAGCTCTGCACCGAACGCCGGGGCGAGCAGCACGAGCTGACTTATGTCGGCAACCGGGCGATGGTGGTTTATAAAATTCCATTAAATGAAATCGTGTTTGATTTTTATGACCGCCTGAAATCGATTACCAGCGGATACGCCAGTTTTGACTATGAGCTGGTCGGTTATGAGGAATCGGATTTGGTCAAGGTGCAGATTTTGATTAATGAAGAGCCGGTCGACGCGCTGGCGTTTTTGTGCCACCGCTCGGAGGCCGAATCCCGCGGGCGTCAGATTTGCGAGCGTCTGAAGGATCTGATTCCGCGGCATTTGTTCAAAATTCCGATACAGGCGGCCATCGGCGGACGCGTGGTGGCGCGCGAAACCATATCGGCGCTGCGCAAAGATGTTACGGCTAAATGTTACGGCGGCGACGTAACCCGCAAACGCAAGCTTTTGGACAAGCAGAAAAAAGGCAAACAGCGCATGCGCCAGTTCGGCAAGGTTGAAGTTCCGCAAAGCGCCTTTATAGAGGCGCTTCGCATCGGCGACAACTAAAAAACTCGTCTAATGGCCAACTAGTACAGGATTAGCGGGCAAAATAAATGCTCATGTACCAATATGTACACTGCGCTTTATTTTCCCTAAATCCTTACTATTTGACTCATTATCCGAGTTTTTTTCAAAAGCTTGTCTAACGGCCGATTAATACAGATTTGTCGGATAAGCCGGTCGACCATGTACTTTTTTGTACACTGGGTCGTCCGTCTTTCCTAAAATCTTATTACTCGCCTCATTATCCGAGTTTTTTTCAAAAGCTTGTCTAATGGTTTTCTAGAGTCATTATCTTAACTTTTTTGTTTTCGGCAATTTTATAAAAAATCTTTTCGCCTGCCAAGGGGCGGCAAGGGCTTTTTTCGTTGTTAAAATTTCTTAATTGAAAATTAGCAAAATGGCGTTATACTAAGCTTGCTAAGGGAAATGGTTAGCCCGTGGCGGAGCCTTCAAGCTCCTTAACGAGAACCTATTTAACCTCCGGTTTTCGGAGGATGACGCGATATAAGCCGCTCTGCGGACGAATAAGCGTGCTGTCTTGGTACAGTTTGAAGCTCCTCCACCTTTTCGTTTGAAAAGGTGGTTTTGTTTTTAATTTAACAAAATCAAGAGGAGTTGACGAAAATGGTCGTTATAAATATTGATTGCACTCATCACAAATATTATGAAAAGTTTCGCCGGGACATCGGCAGGTTTTTATTTTTGCGCCGGCAACGGGAAAAATACAGTTTGTCCCAGGCCGCGGCTCTGGCAAAAATAAAACCCGAGCATCTTGACCAGATAGAGCTGGGGCGGCGCAATCTG
>CALXTQ010000002.1 GCA_944391485.1 uncultured Alphaproteobacteria bacterium
TTACTTTTGGTGGAAACTCTACAAGCTTTCAATTGCCCAACCTGCTTTCCAGATTCATCATCGGTGCCAATACTTCCTATTATCTTGGAAATAAAGGAGGAACTACAACTGAAACTTTAACCGTCGATCAAATGCCCAGCCACAAACATCTCGGTACCTGGGGGGAGAATACTAAGGAAAGCGAAACACCTCCTTACGGAACAGACTATAAAAACAATCATCCCGGCTCAAACGAAAACGATCGCGACAACGAGTGGTTTTACACCTCTCCTGCCGGAGGCAATGCGGCACACAACAACATGCCTCCTTACACAACTATCCGCTACATAATGTTTACCGGAAAATACTAAAAAAGCCCGGCTAATGCCGGGCTTTTTTATCTTTCGGCAGGTTAGGCTGCCTTAGAAGACTTTTTTGCGGCAAACTCATTCATTGTATTAATAACATAAGTCTGAGATTCAGTATCCAGATACGGATGCATCGGAATACTCAAAACTGTTTTTGACAACTTTTCGCAAACCGGCAGCGCGCGGGTATTCCACTTTTTATAAGCCGTCTGTGTATTGACCGGACGCGGATAATAAGCGCCACACGGAATACCGTTTTCTTTGAGATAAGCCATCAACTCGTCACGGTCGGCACAGTCAATGGTATACAGACCATAGGCGGATTTGCAGTTATCAAGAACCTTTTGCTTATGGAAATAGCTGCTCAGTTCATTGTCATAACGCTTGGCAACAGCATGACGCTCTTTCAGTTCCTGCTCAAAAACCTTCAGCTTCTGCAGAATAACGGCTGCCTGGAATGAGTCCATACGGGCTGTCAGACCCAGACGGACATTGTCATAATGATCCTCGGGACTCATGCCGTGGACACGGCAGGATTTAACCATTTCATTTTCAGCTTCAGTATTGGAGAAAACCGCGCCGCCGTCGCCGTAGCAAGCCAGAGGCTTCGTCGGATAAAAGCTTGTCGCCGTCATATCGGCAATATTGCCGGCGCGTTTGTCATGATATTCGGAACCATAGCTCTGCGCGGCGTCGGACAATACCTTCATGCCGTTGGTATGGGCAATTTTCATAATCTCGTCATAGTTGGCAGGGTTACCGAAAATATCTACGGCAATAACAGCTTTCAAATTCAGTTTACCTTCTTTTTTGACTTCGGCAATCGCTCTTTCCAGATCTTTCGGATCCATATTATAGGTCTCCGGATCTGAGTCGACAAAAATCGGCGTCGCGCCCAGAATAGTCGGAGCTTCAGCGGAAGCAACAAATGTAAAGGAAGAAACAAACACCGCGTCGCCGGGCTTAACGTCCCACGCCATCAGAGGCAAAATCAAAGCGTCCGTACCGGAAGAACAGGTAGCGCAGTATTTGCAGCCTGAATATTCGGCAAGTTTCTGGTCAAGTTCTTTTGTTTCGGGTCCCTGAGCATATCCACCGTGATTCAGAATGGTCTCAAAAGCTTTCAGAAAATTTTCCTGTCCGATAACTTTCTGCGAAGCCTGAACATCAAACAGATTAATCGGTTTAGAAGGTTTATTAGTCATAATGCATTTCCTTATCGTTTAAGTTTTAACTGAAACTGATACTATGCAAAAAAAACCCGGAATGCAAAACACAAAAGGTTTCGGCTTTGTAACAAAACCGCATAGTGCACAGTTTCCTTCTTCTACGCTATACAAAAACCCTCCACACACCCTTTTACATTCAATTCTGTCCACAGGTTCTCCTTTTTTGCGGCAATCAGGCTCCAAAATCACAAAAATCATCTATAAATTTTATTGATTTCAACAATTTTACTGTTATATTGAATAAAAAATTATAACAACCAACAAGGTATAACAACGTGAGCACTAAAAATTCCATCTTTGCCATCCTTGCCCTGGCTATTTTCTTCAATGTTTCTTGCGCTTCCCGCTCTGCCGACCAAACATCGCCGCATGAGGACACCGATCGTTTCGAAACATACAACCGCGCTATGTTCAAGTTCAACTATCAGGTGGACAGATATGTGCTCAAACCGATTGCCAAAGGCTATCGCGCCATCACCACGCAATATATGAGGGAACGCGTCAACAACGCTCTGGCCAATGTCAAAGAACCCATTTCAGCCTTTAATCATATTCTGCAGGGTGAAATGAAACTGGCGGGAATCAACCTGTCTCGTCTTGCTATAAACACGACACTCGGTCTGGCGGGAATGTATGATGTTGCCGGCGGCTGGGGTCTTGCCAAAGAAAAAACATCTTTTGATGATACGCTAGCCAAATGGTGCATCAAAGACGGACCTTATATCGTTCTGCCGTTCATCGGACCGGCGACGCCGCGTTCGACGGTCGGCCTTGTCGTCGATTCCGTAACCAATCCCGTATACCTGGCCACCTTAGATGCCCCGGCCGGGACCAGAGATAAAATAGGCTATGGTTATACAGCCATATCTGTTATCGCCCTCCGTGAGTCGGGATTGGATCTCCTGGATGATCTGGAACGCAACTCCGTCGACTTTTACACAACCATGCGCTCGGCATTTATGCAAAACCGCCGCAACAAAGGTTGCATAAATGATGATGCGACCGCCGCTAGCTACGATTTCGATTTCGGTTACGAAGAAGAAGAACAGATTTTCGACGAAATGGAAGCTCAATAATTTTTAATAATTTTTATGGAGAAACTGATAATGAAAAAGAACATTTTCGCTGCCATATTTGCTTCTTTGCTCATGATTTCCGGGGCGGCACAGGCTGCCGCGGATGCGTCCAAAGCAGAAGCCTTTGTCGAGAAAGTCACCAAAGAAGGCATTGAAGACATTATTAATGCCAACGTCTCCCAAAGCGTTAAAGACCAGCGCTTTGAAAAACTGTTTAACGAAGCGTTAGACCTCAACTTCATCGGCCAGTTTGTTCTTGGCCGCTACTGGAGAACGGCAACCAAACAGCAGAAAATTGACTTTATCAAAGCTTACCGTGAATTAAACATAAAAACGTGGTCACAGCGTTTTGACGAGTTCAAGGGCAAAAAATTTATTTTCAAGGGAACCTCTCCCTCCAACTCCGCCAACCAGGTATTTGTAAACTCTCTGGTTCCCATGGATCAGGGGGAGCCGGCCAAAGTTGTCTGGCGCGTTAAGCAAAACGGCGACAAATTCAAAATCGTCGACATCATTATCGAAAATGTCAGTCTGGCCATTACCGCGCGCAACGAATACACGGCCTTCATCAAATCCGCGCCCGGCGGCGTCGATGACCTGATCAAAAATCTGCAGAACAAAACCAAATAAAAAAAAGCCCGGATATCCGGGCTTTTTTTTACAATCCTCCCCGGAAAATCCGGGATATTTTTAATTGACCTTTATCTCCACGTCTTTCTTGGGAGCTTCTTCATACTCCTCGGCTTTTTCTTTGGCTGTGTCTGTAGCATTTTCAACAGAATCTACCGTCGCGTCATAACCGCGTTTAACAATATTTTTGGTTCCCTGTCCGACATCGCTGACAACATCGCCTACCGGCGTCGTTTCATTGATGCTGCCTTCATAGATGCCGCGGCCGACAAGATAAATCACGATAATCAGAAACAAATAAAAAATATATTTCAACAACGTACCCATATTTTTCTCCTTTAAAACCTGATGACTACTCAAGAAATAATCATCCTTTCGCTGCTTTCAAGCTTTGAAATAAAACAACAGCCTAAAATCTGCCTCGGATACTATGTTAGTCCCTTAACCACTATTTACAAAAATCATCGCTTTATCGGCATTACGGAACAAACAAGCTGTCTTGCTCCGGCTGCCGGCGTCTCTGATTTCTCAAAGAATAATCGAGCGCTGCGCATCCCATTTTTTCTTTCCCTCTTCGCGTTGGAAAATTTGATTTCTCAAAGAATAAAAGCAGAAAATACCGCAACAAACTAAAAGCCCTCTGTCAAGAGGGCTTTTACATCAGAAAAAAACGCGTTAATTTGCCGGGTCGGCGGGAGGTGTATCAGGAGTCGTACCGGCAACGGCACCCAACGTTCCGACGGCTTTTTTGCGTTTGAGCTTATTGACAAACTTAATCGAGCGCTGCGCATCCCATTTTTTCTTTCCTTCTTCGCGTTGGAAAATCTGCTTGTAAACCTCAATCGCCTGATCAAATTCCGACAGCTTGGTCAGACAGCTGGCCAACCCATCGTAAAGTTTATGATGATACCGGTTATTAATCATCATCTGTGCCTTTTTATAGCACTTCAGCGCATCATTAAACTTGAGCATTTTCTGATAAACAAAGCCGATGCTGATCCAAGCCTGAATTTCATGACTGTCAATATTCAGAATTTTTGTGAAACATTTCAACGCCGAATTATTGTCGCCCATCAACTGATAGGTAACACCGACGCCGTTCCAAGCCTTAATATTGGTCTTGTCGCTGGATAAAACCTTTTTGAAGAAAGAGATTGCTCTTTCATATTGTTTGAGTTTTTGTAACGTAACGGCGATGCTCAACAGTGTCTGCGTATGCTTGTTATCGATTTTCATCGCCTGCTCCAGAACATCCAGAGCTTCTTTGTAAGAGAACATATGCTGCAGGGCAATTGCTTTGCCATTAAGAGCCTCAAGCGATGTCTGATCAATGGCAACCGCTTCGTTAAAGCACATGATGGCATCTTTGTACAATCCGCGCATGCTCAAGGTAACGCCTTTGTTATTTAAAACTTCGACAGACTGCGGATTAATGGCCAACGCCTTATCAAAACACTCGACGGCATCGGTATAACGGCTCATTTTCTGATAGGCAAAGCCTTTTGAGTTCAGGGCTTTCCAGGAGTTCGGCTGATCGGCGATCGCAATGTCAAACTGTTCGATCGCTTCTTTGTACAATCCCTGGTCAAGAAGTTCCTGACCTCTTTTATAAGCACTGTTTTCATTTGATTTAACCATATTTTTTCTCTTCTCAAATTATAGTTACAAAATAATTTACTTGAAATGTACCACTTACACCCGTTTATGTCAAGATTTCCCAAGGAAAAAATCAAAAAACGCAAAATCAGATTTTCAGCTGCCTGTGCAACTCAATATCCGTGCGGACTTCCATATATCGCGCCGCAAAACGCCGACAGAAGGTTCTGACCTCATTCCTCTTGTTTTCAAAATATGCCCGATATTCGCGGCGAAAGGCTTTGGGCTGAGTATCAAACACCAGCCTCTCCGTTCCTTCCGCAGCCATATATTCTCCGGCTTTCGGAGCCTTTTCTTCCAGAACGTCAAAAACGTTCACGGCATAAACGCTGGCTTTTTTGGCCAAAGCCGCCAGAGCCTGCTGCGTATCTTCCGCAAACTCGTTAAAATCGCTGACCACAAATACTACAGCCTGGCTTTTAACTGTTTTCTGCAGAAATTGCAGCGGCTTGGCCAGGCTGCCGAAAAAACTTTTCCGCAGCACGTTTTTTGTCTCCGCCGCAATTTTTTTGAAAACAGCCATCAAACTCTGACGGCTGTTCTGAGGTTTAAAAGCCAGAGTTATCTCGCCGTTGTAAACCAGACACCCGAAACGGTCTCTGTTTTCCAGGCTCAGCCAGGCCAGCAAACTGGCTATCTTGGCAGCAGAAACGGATTTAAGCTCTTTTTTGGTCCCAAACACCATATGAGCAGACAAATCAAGAAGCACATATATTTCCCGGTCTTTCTCCTCGGCATATAAGCGGGTAAACGGCGTCTGTTTCCGCGCTGTAACACGCCAGTCAATATCACGGACATCATCGCCGTAGGTATAAGAACGGATTTCCTCAAGTTCCATTCCCCTGCCCTTGAACGCCGATTTGACATCTCCGGCGCGTTTTGTTACCGACACACCTGTTCTGTACTGTTTAAGATACGAGATATAACGCCGCTGTTCGACCAGCTCTTCCAGAGTCGCGTAAAGACCTTCCCCAGACTTTTTTTCGGTCTTGGGTTTAAAAAGTTTCTCAGTTATCTTTTTGAGCTTTCCCATTCTCTCAATACCCAGCAATCATTAAACCAAAATTCCGACGTCTTTATATGCAGCACCGGCCTCTTTTGTCTGAAACAGCTGTACTCCGGATTCTCGGGCATAAGAGTTTCCACGCCCGCCTTTGCTCCTGAGGACAACCGTCCGATCATGAAACTCCTCAATCGTTCCCGCCGCTATCTTACGGCAGCGGCACCATTTTCAAAAGAGACGCAATGACATCGTCCGTCGTGTAGCCTTCCGCCTGCGCTTCAAAGCTAAGAATAATACGGTGGCGCAGAATATCGTAAACCACGGCGTGAATATCCTCAGGAGTAACAAAATCCCTGTCGTCAAGCCAGGCATTTATTTTTGCACAGCGGTCCAGCGCAATGGTTGCACGCGGACTGGCACCGAACAAAACCTGTCCGGCCAGCTTTGCGTCATATTTCTGCGGGTTGCGGGTTGCCATAATCAGCTGAACCAGATATTCTTCTATCTGTTCGCTCATATGAACCTTCAAAGCCAGCTGCCCTGCCGCTAGCACTTCTTCGGCGGTAATCTGCGAATCAATCGTCGTATGATGGTTTAGCCAGCAGTCATCGTTATCTCCGCAGGCACCAACCTCCCCTCTGACCAGATTCAAAATTTTCTTCTCCGATTCCGCATCCGGCTGATTAATTTTTATATACATCAGAAAACGGTCCAGCTGCGCTTCCGGCAGATTATACGTTCCCTCGTGTTCAATCGGATTCTGCGTCGCCATGACCATAAACAAGTCCGGAAGAGGATAACGTTTTCCCCCGATGCTGACCTGGCGTTCGGCCATGGCCTCCAACAAAGCCGACTGAACTTTTGCCGGCGCGCGGTTTATCTCGTCGGCCAATATCAGATTGGCAAAAACCGGACCTTTTCTGAATTCGAATTCATTTTTCGGCGCCACATAAATTTCGCTTCCGGTAATATCCGACGGCAGCATATCAGGCGTAAACTGAATACGGTTGTATTTCGCGTTAATGCATTCCGCCAGAGTCTTAATCGCCTTTGTCTTGGCCAGCCCAGGCGCGCCCTCAACCAGAGCGTGGCCATCTGCCAGCATGGTGATCAGAAGCTTTCTGACCAGATCTTCCTGCCCGATAATCCGGGTTTCCATATAATCTTTTAGTTCGATAAGCTTTTCCTTGATTTGCGGCATTTTCAATCCCTTCTAACTAACAATCATACGGTTCAAAAAATTGTGATATTCTTCCAAAACGGCTTTTTTCATGGTGTCATTGCCCAAAAAATCAAACAATTCGATAGAGCGTTTGTAATGAGCCTTGGCTCGTTCAAAATCCCCCTGCTCTTTGTCAAAGGCCTCGACCCGCGCCAGATAAAGCAGCGATTCTGCCTCTGCAAAATGGTGCGAAACCTTGCCGTACAGATAAACCGACTTCATCAGGGCCTTACGGGCATTGCCGATATCCCGGATGATATAACGCAGACAACCTATCGCGGACAAAGCGCTGGCTTCGCCAAGAAGATCGCCGTTTTCCCGGTAAAGGTTGCGGCATTTTTCCAAAATATCATGAGCCACGTCATAATTTCTATGCTTCATTTCGATTCTGGCAATCGCCCGCAGGGTAGACGCCTCTTTGAGGCTGTTTTTGTCCTGTTCAAACAGCTCCGCAGCCTTGCGGTAGGCTGACAGGGCTTCGTCTTCCTTATTGTCCGTCAGATAAATATAAGCCTCGTGATCATAGGCATCGCCCAGCAGATCCTTATGCCCTATGGCATTTAAAACTTCCTGCGCCTGTCGGATAGTTTTGAGCGCATCGGCAGAATCGCCCCGCGCCATCTGCACTTTGGATAGTTTAATAAGCGCCTCCCCGTAAGTATTTTGCGCATCTGCCAGATCCCGGACCAGTTTGACGGCGGCGCGCAAGGCTTCCTCCGCCTCGCGATAATCATCAAGACTCAGTTCCAGTTCGCCCAACCGCGACAAAGCAAAGGCCTCACCCTCAGCATCGCCGCTGTCATGGTACATTCGCGCAGCCTGCAGATAGCACTCGCGAGACTTGTCATACCTGCCTCCGTGCCAGTGGTTGTCTCCTTCCTGAAAGGTTTTGGACGCTTCCGTAACATATTTCCCCTGACTTGTTCTCGGCATGGTAAAAACTCCTTTTATTTAGTTCAATATTAATATATATATTTCGTAATGACCAAAAAAACAAGAAGTATTAGAAATGGATAATATATTCAATTTAGAAGAGGAAACCCCCGGAAAAAACCAGGCTCCGCAAACCTATGACAACATCGCAGAACTGATGCCGTCCTACGACTGGCTGGAATGTCTCAACCCCGAGCAGAAACAGGCTGTCCGGACGACGGAAGGACCGGTGCTTGTCCTTTCCGGAGCGGGAACCGGCAAAACCAAGGTTCTGACCACCCGTCTGGCCTACATTCTGGCAGCGATGAAAGCCCAGCCCTGGAACTGCCTTGTCGTTACCTTTACCAACCGCGCCGCGCGCGAAATGAAGGAACGCGTTTATAAAATGATCGGAGAAGTGGCAAACTCCGTCTGGCTCGGCACGTTTCACAGCGTCTGCGTCAAAATTCTGCGCCAGCATGCCGAACTGGTCGGCCTTCATTCCAACTTCACCATCCTCGGCGAAGACGACCAGAAGCGGGTCATCAAGCAAATTACGGAAGCCGAAGGAATTGACGACAAAAAGTATCCTGCTCAAGCTATTCTCGAAAAAATACAACGCTGGAAAGACAAAGGGCTGAGTATCGACAAGATCCAGGCAGACTACAAGGAAAACGTCGTTACCCACGTATACAAAAAATATCAGGAACGGCTGCTCGAACTCAACTGCGTCGATTTCGGGGACATTCTGCTCTATGCGCTCAATATTCTGCTCTCCAACAACGACGTGCTTGAAAAATATCAGGAAAAATTCAGATATATTATGGTTGATGAGTATCAGGACACCAACGTAACCCAGTATCTGCTTCTGCGCCTTCTCTCGCAGAAACACCGCAATCTCTGCTGTGTCGGCGATGATGACCAGTCCATATATTCCTGGCGCGGAGCTGAAATCGAAAACATCCTCCGCTTCGAAAAAGATTTTCCCGATGCGCAGATCATCCGCCTGGAACGCAACTACCGTTCCACGGCCAACATTTTGTCGGCCGCCTCCTGCCTGATCGCCCATAACGAGGGACGTCTCGGCAAAACCCTAAAGGTTGCCGAAAACTCGCCGGCTCGCAGCTGTGACAACAGCAAAATAAAAGTTGTCAGCACATACAGCGGCGAAGACGAAGCCAAATACGTCGTCGATGAAATCGACGCTCAGCTGCGCAACGGTCATGAGTATTCCGATATGGCCGTTCTGGTCCGTACGGCGTTCCAGACCCGCGAATTTGAAGAAAAATTTATCGCCGAAGCCATTCCCTATCAGGTTATCGGCGGCCCGAAATTCTATGAACGCGCCGAAATCCGCGATGCTCTCGCTTACTTCCGCGTTATTCTGCAGCCGCACGATGATCTGGCGTTTGAACGCATCATCAACAAGCCGGCCCGTGGCATCGGTGCCAAAAGCATTGAAAAATTCCAGCAGAAAGCGCGAGCCGGTCAGATATCCATGTACATGGCCGTTGAAAAAATGCTGAGCGAAGGAACCGTCAGCGGCAAAGCCAAGGCTTCCTTGAGCGCGCTTATGGAAAACTTCCGGCGCTGGCGACAGACCGTCAATGCCGTAACACCGGACGAACTTGCGGTGCAGGTGCTGGAAGATTCCGGCTACTTCGAAATGCTTAAACTCGACAAATCCGTCGAAGCGCCGGGCCGCATCGAAAACCTGAAAGAGCTGATCTCCGTCATGGCCGATACCGAAAAATACCCGACCCTGTCGGAGTTTCTGGAGCATGTCAGCCTAGTTATGGATAACGACGATGCGCTTGACAACAACAAAGTCATGCTCATCACGCTTCATTCCGCCAAAGGTCTGGAATTTGACATTGTTTTCCTGCCCGGCTGGGAAGAAGGTCTTTTCCCCCATCAGCGGGCTTTGGACGAAGGCGGCGCCGAGGCTCTGGAAGAGGAAAGACGCCTCGCCTACGTCGCCATAACCCGCGCCAAAAAGCAGCTGTACATTCTGACCTCGCTGAACCGGCGCGTTTACGGACAATGGCAGAACAACATTCCGTCGCGCTTTATCAACGAGCTTCCGCCTTCCAATATTGAAATCTGCAATAACGCGGCTAAATTTTATGGTGGAAATAATTATCAGAACGGATATAATAACGGCGATTACCGCCAGAACTCGCATACACCGTGGTATGCGAAAAAAAATATGAGAGGAAACAACCATGGCTTTTCTGATTATAGCAGTACCGGCAGCGATTTTAGCAGTATACCTGATGACGGGGGGTTAAAGGGAACCCGCGTTTACCATCAGACTTTCGGTTACGGGAGAATTGTCCGCGCCGAAGAAAACTGTATGGAAGTCGAATTTGATAAATACGGCCGAAAAAAAATAATGGGCACGTATCTGGAAAAAATATAGCCTGAAGCTCTGTTCTGACAACGGAGCTTTTGTCCGTTAAAATTCATAACGGATTCCCAGATTGACGTCAACCGGCATATCAACCCTGTCTCCCCACAAACTGGTAAAAGTAAAGTAAACTTTGAGCTGATCCTGAACCTCGGCATCAAAACCGGCGCCGATTTCCCATAAGGTATCGGCCATATTTTCATGAATATCATGGCCGCCCACTTTGACTTTACTTCTGGCCGTAAAGGTTCTGAGCAACCCTGTTTTCAGATATATCTCGGACGGAAGTTCAAGAAAGCCGGACAAATCGCGACCGGCTCTGACGCCGATTCGCCCACTCCAGAAATCAGCCTTACTGCCGCTGACCGGCGTATTCATGCTGGTCCGGTAATCAATATCGTCAACATCCATATAAACCAGCTGCAGCTGCGGTTCTGCGAACCAGCCATCAACAATATCCAGCTTTTTGCCGATTTCAGCAGATATGCTCCATCCTCCGGTATTATATTTACCGTCAACTTCAAAACCGTCAGGCAGATAGCTCCTGATTTTCTGCCTATGCCAGTATTTGTTTGCCGCTAGGTCAAAATAATTGCCATTTTCTCCCCACAAAACAGAATACAGACCTAACGTATATGTATCGGCGTCAGCACTTCCCGAGCGGTCAAACTTCTGCCGCGAGTCAGTATAGCCGCCGTACAGACCGACAACCCAGTTATCGGCAAAACTCTGCCTGAGTGCATAATCTGCGCCGAACTGAAACCCTTCAGAATCGACCGAGCTTTTAGTATCGTCCTTATAGTTAAATCGGATATTCCGTCCCATACCGCTGATCCACAAACCGGAATTGTCGCTGAAACGGACATCACCCATACGCTGGTTCAGACTCTGCAAATGCGTATAAAAAATAGAGCTAATGCTACTGTATGTATTTTTTGCGATCTGAGCGCTGTCTGTCAGGACCCGGCTGCGTACCAAAACCCACTCGTCGCCTTCCCGGTTCAGATCATAACGAAACGGGCCGACATCTACGGCCCCTCCGACTAGAGAAAAGTTTTCGTGGTCGTCTGCTGTTTCAACCAGATGGATTTTTCCCGGAAAAGCCGTTCCGACACTGTAATCATGCAAAGAAATCTGATAATTTCCGTCGCCGCTTTTCACAATAAGATGATCAGATTTGCCGGCATCGACATCGCTGTTCATATAAAACTGTCCCGTGCCGCTGAGATTATTGATTTCAACGGTAACAAAACCACCCTGGTGGCTTGTCGCAACCAAAGAATTATCCATCGACAAATCAGGAATCTGCGCATCGTCATAAATACGCATGCTGCTGTTTTTCAAGCTTGTCGAACCACTGAGTTTTCCGCCGTATTCCAATTCCATATGGCTGTTTGTCATACTGACATTTCTTGCTTCGCTGTCATATGAAACCTCCAACGTCCCGTTCATAACGTCGGCACCATCAAGAAATCCGCCGCTGCTGACGCGCTGGCCCCCGCTATTCAGAATTGAATTGCGAACCGTACCGAAAATCTTCTGTTCACCGCCATTAATCCGGGTTCCTTCGGCCAGAGCTCCGGTTTCTACTGTCTGAAGAGCGCCGTCGTTGATAACGGTGCCTTCCGCCGTCCCGCCGTCATTAACCAGCTGCTCTGCTCCCCGGTACAGCACAGTGTTTTTGTCCGTTCCGTAAACGGTAGACCTCCCGCCACCGTAAACAGAAGCTCCTTCAGAAATGCCGCCTTTATTTATCAGCAGACTTCCGCCGTTGATAACGCTTTCCGAAACAACGCCGCCGTTGCTGACCGTCAGACGCCCTCTGCTATTGACCGTCGTTCCTTCGGCATAGCCGGCAACGCTCTGAAATGCGGACTGCGAGACTGTTGTCTTAAAAGCTTTTCCGTCCTTATAGACTGTCTCTCCCGCATAAGGATAAAGATAGGTCGAGTTGCTCACGCCTCCCGCCATAATATTCTGCGTTCCTTCAACCGTAAAATTATTGACGGTTCCTTCCACATTCTGTGTCATAATGGATGGAACATGTCCGCCTGTCTGCGTTGTTCCGGCCGGAACCGTCACGGTAATCGCCTGTGCAGGAACTGCCGCCAGACACATACCCAGCATATAAACAAATTTTCTCACGTCAGCCTCCTAAAACTTTCTAATACCTAAGTCCTGTTTTTATTTTTTAAACAGTTGCATCCGTAAAAAAATCTCTGTCTGCAGACAATATTTTCTGGCAAAAGCAGCCGCACTGTGATAAACACAAAGAACAAACAAAATATTATGCATATTAATCAGATATATTATGGAAAAAAACATCTATCTGTTCCGCCATGGCGAAACAAATTACAACCTGCACCGTCTTCGGCAGGGATGCGGCATTAACGCCGGCCTGAACGCTACCGGTCAAAAACAGGCCGAAGCCCTTGCGCAATATCTGAAAGACAAAGGGATTGAAATAATTTATTCTAGTCCGCTGCAGCGTGCGCTTGAAACTTCGCAGATTATCTCGCTGGCCATCTATGCCCCGGTCATAATCAAAGAAGCTTTCACGGAAGGAAATTTCGGAGACGCTGAAGGCCTGCACGAAGACGAAGTTAAAACCCGCTGGCCCGAAATCATTTCCGGCTGGTATGTCAAAGACTTTGAGATGGACACCGGTTTTCCCAGCGGCGAAACCAAAGCGCAGATTCAGAAGCGGATGTTCAATGCCCTGAACTCCCTTTTGGAAACACCCGAAAAAACGATAGCCGTCTCATCGCACAGCGCTGCCTTGAGATTTCTGTTGATGAAAATCGGCGGCGGCACAGACAAAATTCCCAATGCTCAGGCAATTCTTGTCAAATTCGCGAACAATATTTGGAAAATCTGCTAAAAAAAACGGCTTTAAGCCGTTTTTTTTAGATACAGATTCAATCCTCCCCTCAGAAACGACACCCCGTAAAACTGGCGCCGCAACGCTCCGGCGGAATTCGCTTCTGCTCCGCGTCTTTTAGAAGGACAATCTCTGACTTCTCCCTTGTTTTAAATCGTCAGTTTACAGTTTGTTCAGCCAGTCGCTTATCTTATTGTCAACGGCACGGTCATATTCCGCCGACAGGTTATTGAACGACTGCCCTTTCAAAATCTGCGCATTTTGAGCTTTTCCGGCAAAATCTTCAAAAAATGTTCCGTAATTGCTCCCCTGCGTTGAAAAAGGCACTACTTTTCTGCCGAGAAAATCAGCCTTCTCCAGAAAAGACAAAACCGGCGTTGCCGCCGTATACCACCAAATCGGAGACCCGACAAAAATAATATCATATTTTGCAAAATCCGGCAGATTTTCGGAAATATTGGGATATTTCCCGGTTTTCAGCTGCTTTCTTAACGTCAGATAAAACCAGGGCGTCGTATCAATTTTCTCCACCGTTTTGATTTCATAAACATCGGCTCCCGTTTTTTCCCGGATAATATCGGCAATTTTCCGCGTCTGTCCGCTCAGAGAATAGTAAACCACCAGAACTTTTCCAAACCGCCTGTCAACTCTGATCTCGCCTTTCATATAAGGCGCCATCTCTTTCTTATTCTTCTGAGCCACACGATACAGATGAAAACCGCCTGCCGCCAGGCCTATTGCCGCCGCTGCCAGCAGAATATACAGAAAATATTTTAACATTTCTCCCTCCTTGCGGAAAATTTACCATTTTAATTGCGAAACAGCCCGCAAAATACCTTTGTAAATTTATTACATCCCTTGCATTTGTCAATGATGCACAAAAAACAAAATCAATACTTGACATTTTCTATATATAGATATTATTATACATAGCAAAGACGATACATATAATGGAGGATAACATGAACAAAGCCAAAAACGTAAAGGAATTTGTCGAGCGTATCGACAGCGCCAAAAAAGTAAACCCCAAAGATCTCTCGTCCGATCAGGATCTAACCATCGCCATCATGAACCTGATCTCCATCGAAGAACATCTGGTTTTCTCGGGAGCAAAAACTGGAAAAAACTCTTTTTACGACCTCATTGAAGATATCCGCGAAACCAGGAAGACCTTGATGCAGAAAATCATTCCGAGCTATGAAGGCGAAGTCTGGTGCATCTCCAAGCATCTCCTGGCCTCTTCCATGCGGCTTATGGAAGTCGGAACAAAACAGCAGAGTCTGGGACACAAAGAACAGGCTTACGACTTGTTCAATCAGGCATATGATTTGTACTGCCTCTTCTGGGGACTGAACATGAATATGCTTAACGTCGATGACGTCAAATGGATTAAGGACGATGTCGAAAGCATCAAAAAACTGACGGCAAAAGCAAACGAAGCCCTGACGGAAACCGTTGTCGCAGACGAAAAGAAACAGATTTTTTCCGAAGAAAAACCACAGGGCGCACTGGCCAAAATGAAGGCTTTTGTACGCAAAGCCGTCGACTGTTGTATTGAATAAGCGGAGAAAAAAACGTGAAAAAGCTTTTTTATATCCTTGTGCTGGCTGCGGGCTTTGTTTCGGCCTGCGGCAAAAGCAATACCTCGGAGCAAGGCGTCTTGCAGCCGGACAAAATTTATTTCTTTTATTCTCAGACCTGTCCGCACTGCCATGACGCGCTGGAATACATCAACAAAAAATATCCCGGTTTGCAGCTCAGCATGATCAACGTTTCCAATGCCAGCGGGATGGACCTGCTCCTGCGCTGCGCCAAAAAATTCAAACTCGGACATAACATCGGAACACCGCTGTTCTGCATGGGTGACGAATATATTATGGGCTGGGCGCCGGAATATGAGAAAAAATTTGACGACGCCGTCAAACCGTTTTTGAAATAACCTTTTGGAGACCTCGCAATGGAACAGCAGCTGCCGCCGGAAATCATGAAAAGAGCCGTTAAGGGAATAAGTTACATATCCCACCCGACCCGTCTGCGGATATTGGAATATATCGACGTCAACGGCGCATCGTCGGTATCTGCCATTGCCAAAGACATCAGGGAAGAAAGAATTATCGTTTCGCAAAACCTGAAGAAACTGCGGGAGGCCAATCTGGTTAAAACCGAGCGGCGAGGACTGTTCATTTATTATGATATCCGGGAAGAATACCCCGCCAGTATTTTTACCTGCATCCGCAAATTATTCGGATATATGACGGACAGTTTCTTTTATCTGGACGACAACTGCAAAGCCATTCTGCCCCGGGACTACACGACCATGGTCGCCAACCGCATCAAGCTTTTTGCCAACTATGACAAAATGCGGATACTGGAATACCTTACCTTATACGGCGAGAGCAACGTTACGGACATCATTCGCGGAACAGACAGCGGACAGCTCAAAATTTCCCAATATCTGAAACGGTTGCGCGACGACGGTTTTGTTGTTTTTCGCCGCAACGGAAGATATGTTTATTACAGCATAACCCCGGGAGTGCACAAAACGGCCATTCAATGCATACACAAACGTTATGACAGCCTGAGCGACAAAAACGATTTCTGAGAAAATGTCTTTCGCCTTCCTCAACCGGGTCCGCTGCGGAGAAATAAACATTTTGAAAAATAATTGTTGACAAGAAGAACAAGAAATATTATTAAATACACGAATTTAATGGCGGGGTAGCTCAGTTGGTTAGAGCAGAGGAATCATAATCCTTGTGTCGAGAGTTCGAATCTCCCCCTCGCTACCATTCAAAAGCCTTGGATTTCCAAGGCTTTTTTCGTACCTGTTTTCATCTACGGACAAGTTCTCCTCGTCGGTTGTTTCTCCTGAACGGCTGTTATTTTTTCTGCTGCATTGAATTTATCCGAAACGCCACTACATATTTTATAAATTTTTCGGGAAAATAACATGCGTCTTAAAAAATTCGATTTAAATACGCTCAGCGTTACCGCGCTTGGCATCGGCTCCATGGTCGGAGCTGGAATTTTTGCCCTGCTTGGGGAAGTTGTCCTCCAAGCCGGAGCTTACACTTATTATGCGTTCATCATCTCGGGAATAGCCGCCATGCTAACCGGATATTCCTATGCCAGGCTGGCCTCGGCTTTTCCGCAATCCGGAGGACTGACATCTTACTTTAACCGGGCATTCAAGGATAAATTTGTTTCGGGCGGCCTGTCCGTCATTTACCTTCTGACTTCCTACATTTCTGTCTGCATGATGGCAAAATCCTTTGGCATTTATGCCGCGGATCTTTTCACCGGCGCTCGCGATTACAATACTCTGGTCAATATTTTTGCCGTTCTGCTGATTGTCAGCATCGCATATTTAAATATGCGCAGCTTTTCAGATGTCGGAGATACGGAAATATTCATGGTTGCATTCAAACTTATTGTCCTCGTCAGCCTGATCGCCTTTGCCGCCAAAGACTATACGCCGCAGACCGTTTCGCTGCACAACGACACTCCCGGCTTAATGGCCTTCATCCGCAGCATTGGTATCACGTTTTTTGCCTACGCGGGCTTCGGCATCATGACCAACGCCTCTGCGGAAGTAAATAATCCGCAGAAAACAATAACCCGCTCCATCTATCTGGCTATCGGGATTGTCATTCTCCTGTATATGGGACTGGCCTTTGTCATTCTGAACTACATTTCGCCCGCAGACATCTCCCGCGACGCAGACACAGCCGTAGCCATAGCCGCGCGCAAGCTCATGGGAGAGGTCGGCTATGTCGTCATGTACGCTGCGGCGGCAGTCGCTTTCATCTCCGGAACCAGCGCCACATTTTTCAGCACGTTCAAAATATCTCGCTCCCTGAGCCGGCAGAAAGTTCTTCCCGAATTTTACAACAAAAAATTCTGGCGGCACGGCACCTGGGGAAACGCTCTTTCAATTCTGCTGGTTGTTCTGGCCACTGTTTATTTCAATTTTGACGCCATTGTCAATCTTGCCAGCGCTTCTTACCTCGTCAGTTATCTGGGAATTTTTATTGCCAACTGGAAGCTGCGCAGATTTACCTTGCCTTCTGCTTTTTTGGTTTTCGCCGGTTTCTTTCTGCTTTTGTTCATTTCCGTTGCCTTCATTATCAGCATTTATTAGTTTTTTATAAAATTCAAAATATTAGCGAATTTTTTTCATCCGGAACACTGCCTATATAATTTAAACAAATGTTAATACCTCTTTCTGTATAATTTACTTGAAAAACCTCCGAAAAAAGAGCTTAATACTAAGAAGAAAATCTCAAACTACAGGCGTGTCATGAATCAGAAGTATGACTTTATCGAGGGGAAAATTACCCCTACCTTTTTCTATCATTCGATTCCGGTTATTTTTTCAATGTTGTTTGCCGCTTCCATTTCTATTATTGATGGAATATTCATCAGTAATTTTGTCGGAGCGGAAGGCTTGGCCGTCGTCAATATTGTCTGTCCGATACTGAACGTCATGTGGGGAATGAACATCATGCTTGTCGTCGGCTCAACGGTAAGCATAGGCAAACAGCTCGGCGCCCGGAAATATGAAATGGCCAATTACATTTTTTCCAAAACGCTGATCGCCGTTCTTATCGCCAACCTGCTGTTTTCCGTTGTCGCCATTGCTTACCAGAACGAAATTCTCGCCTTTATGGGAGCGACACCTGAAATTATAGATATGGCGCACGATTATTACTTTTATGTCGTCATCTTCACCATTTTTTACGGTTTCAACCTCGCTATCGGGTACTTCATCCGTCTTGAGGGACGCACGTCTTTCGTTGCCATGGGACTGGTTATTTTCGTATTGGCCAATATTTTTCTGGATTATCTTTACATTGTCGTCTTCGATATGGGGCTGAAAGGCGCCGCCTACGCAACCTCTTTTGCCGAACTGTTTTCAACATTGTTTCTGCTGACACATTACTTCCACCATAAATACATCCTCAGATTCTCGTTTAACCTCAAACGCTGGCGGCGTTTGATACGCTCCTGCTACAACGGCATCTCCGAACTGATCACCGAAAGTTCGGTCGGCGTCGTACTCATGCTTTTTAACGTCGCGCTGATAGATTACATCGGCATTGACGGCGTCATCGCGTTTACGATTATCAATTACTTCCTGCTGGTGCAGTACACAACGGTTACCGCCGTTGGCGACAGCCTGCAGCCAATAATCAGTATCAATTACGGACGCCGCAAATGGGACCGCATTCTGGCCTTCATAACCCATGCGTTTAAATTCAGCTTTTCCATTGGCGCCGTTACGTCAATAATTCTTTATTTCTTTGCCGAAAGTATCTCTTCCTTTTTCGTAGATCCCAACCGCACCGAAGTCTATGACATTATTCGCGAATTTGCCAAAGTTTTCTGGATAACCTTCCTCCTAAACGGCATGACCGTCAACGCGTCAACCTACTTCACAGCTACGCTTCGCCCTAAATTTGCCGCTACAATTTCCTGCACGGCCGGCATTATTTTCCCGATTCTGTCAATTAAAATCCTGCCGATATTTTTCGGCGTGCAGGGTATATACTGGGCCATGCCTTTCAGTCAGCTGATCTCTTTTCTTCTGGCCATGGCACTGTTTGTCTATGACGCGCTCGACATCGTTAAAAACCGCCTGAATCTTCCGGAACCGGAATATTCTCCCGAACAGGCCCCCCTACCCGTCAGCACGCCGATTCCCGAACCGGCGCTCAGCGAAGAAGAAGCGGAAATACTCGAGGTTCAGGGCGGTTAATAATCTTATTCCGGAAATATTTCCACATCAGGGTTTAATTTCTCCGATCAATGGATATATAGACTACGACTAAAGTTTATAATCGTTCGTCTATAACATTGGTTAAGGACAATATAATGCCAAAAATTTTAATGCTGTCCGCGTTTTTCTGCCTGTTTGCTTTGCCGCTACGCGCTGAAAATACGGCCGAGGCAGAAAAAACTGCCGGCAGTCTGCGTGCCAATTTCAAAAGAGTAGCCGTCGAATTTTCAAGCACCAATGTCAGTAATGCAGGAGAATATCAGAACTCGCCTGTTTCAGCACTCAGCGCGGACAGCGAAACCGTCATGAAAGGTCTCCTCGATTTTGTTTTGGAATATAATCAGCCAGATTATCAGTGGAACAACAGCGTATATCTGGAATATGGCAAAACCACCCTGAAACCTCACGACAAACCGAAATCATCCAGCGAAAATGCCGACGAAATTCTGATCACCTCAGATTACAACAGAAAGATGTGGCGGTACCAAAACGCGGATGTCGGTCCCTTTGCCAGTCTGGCCTATCAGACGGAATTTACGGCAAACGACGACGCCCCGCGCAACAAAACCCTGCGTGCCAAAGCCGGCATCAAACTGTTTAACGGCAAATACGTAAAATCTCTTTACGCGGCGGCCGTCGGCGAATTTGACATGACATACAGCCCTGAGGATACCAAATCCGCCTATGAAGTCGGCCTGACTTTTGAATATCCGGTTCGAGAAGGCGTAAAATTTCACGTCAACGGCTATTTCAGGGATTACCTTACTTACAGCCGCTATGTCGGAACGGATTTCAAATATGATTTAAATATTGACTCCCGGATGGACGTCAAAATCAGCGACCACTTAAGCCTGGCTCCGGTCGTCAATTACCGGCGAGCCATGGCGCGCGAAGCCTCTTCCGCCGGCAGTAACCTTATGATCGGCGTTTCCTTGGGATACTCCGGTTCATTTGATTTGTAAAAAACAGCTCAGAAACATACCGGCCAAGCGAAACACCGCGCGCCGATGCCTTCCTTTTCATAATCAGGGATTGCGTTTTCTCTCGTCGTCCACGATTTCATATTCCGCGTCAATAATCCGGGACGACGGATCGGGCTGGCGCGTTTTATAATAAGTCTTTTCTCCGGACGGCCGCTGCGTTCTTTTATAAACAGACACGCCCCAGTTGGCCAGAACGGAAACCAGAAAAATAACCAGAAGCAGCGGCAGAACAAGAGCTGCGGCATAAAACATCAGGACAACAACGGCCGTTACAAACATCACACCGCCCAGCCAAACAACAAACCCCTTAATATCTCTCATCTATTATCCTTTCCCTTCCATCAATCCTGTTAAAACCCGTCTGTCCCGGCCTCTTTCTTCGTGGGAATCTCCTTCCGCACATACGGCGGAAAAACACTCTCCAACAGGATTTTCTCCGGCAAAAAAACTGCAAAAGAAAACCTTGTTCCTCCTAAATATATAGTTTATATTTGCAAATAGCAAACAACAAAAAGGATCCTTTATGACAAAATATTTATTTTTACACTATCCCAAATGCTCAACCTGCCAAAAAGCCAGACAATGGCTCCTTGATCATCACATTGATTTTGAGGAACGGCATATTGTGGAAAAAAATCCTTCTTATGAAGAGCTCAAACACTGGCACAGTTTGTCCGGCCGCCCGTTGAAAAGCTTTTTCAACACCAGCGGACTGAAATATAAAGAACTTGAGCTTTCCTCCAAGCTTCCGTCCCTGAACGAAGAAGAACAGCTCCGCCTTCTCGCTTCGGACGGAATGCTGGTCAAACGGCCGCTCCTGGTTGGCGGAAAAACCGTCCTTTCCGGTTTCAAACCCGACATCTGGGCCGGATTGGAGAACTGATCTTCGTCTGTTTTCCGTTATCCCGGCCAGTTTGAGATGAAAAATACCGGACGGGACTTGTTATTTGTCTGCAAAGTCTTAAATCTAAACAGCTTAAACAAATTTCACCAGTCATTCATATAAGGAGCAAAACATGAAAAAAAGAATGTTAGCGGTACTTGCCGCCGTATCCTGTCTGGCTCTCAGCAGTCAGACCTTTGCAAAAGACACCGGCAACAAAGGCGGCTTTTCCGGCCCGTCCGTGGAAATCATAACGGTTGAAAATGCCAAAGGCATGGAAGACGACACTTTTGTCATCCTGCACGGCAACATTACCAAAAGTCTGGGAGACGACATGTATATCTTTACCGACGGAACCGGCACAATCAACATTGAAATTGACGAAGACGAATGGAACGGCGTTACCGTAGGGCCGGAAGACGTTGTCGAAATCCGCGGCGAAATAGATAAAGGCTGGGCCAGCATTGAAATCGACGTTGATCAAATAAAAAAAGTAAATAAATAACAGCCTACCTTCTTTCATTAACTGTTGCTAATCTAAAATTTCTGCTTTAGCATGTTAATGTTGTTTTACTACATTGGAGGATAACATGAATAAAATTTTACTGACAGCTCTGGCTTTGTCATCTGCAATATCCGTTAGCTTTTCGGCTTCCGCCAAAAATCTCGGCGGCGGCTTCACCGGCCCCGTCGACGCGAAAGCCTCAACCAGTGTCGAGGAAGCCAAACAACTGAGCGACGATTCATATGTTGTATTGCGCGGAAAAATTGTTAAAAGCGTCGGACATGAGAAATATCTCTTTGAAGACAAAAGCGGCAGCATCGTCATTGAAATCGACGACGATGATTGGAAAGGCCTAACTGTCGGCCCCAATGATACGGTAGAAATCCGCGGTGAAGTAGATACCCACTGGACCAAACCGACAAACATCGATGTCGATTCCGTATCGCTGGCAAAATAAATCCTTCTCGAAAAGCCGCTTGCTCAAGCGGCTTTTTTTCAGCAAAAAAAATGTCAATATATTTTTCTGCCTCTGACATTTAACCAGATATTAAAAAATTTCCTTTATTTTAATAAGTAACTTTTAACGATTTAAGGAAGTTCATAAATGGAAAAAAGTACGGTAATCGGCGTTGTCGGAGGTATTGCGGCAGTAGGCGTCGGTATGGCCTTAAAAGGAGCCGATCCTCATGCGCTCATAAACCCCGCGGCATTTCTCATCATTATTGCCGGTACGGCGGCTGCGTTGTTCAACGCTTTTCCCACCAAAGATTTAAAAAAATTTCCCAAGCTCCTCAAAATCCTTTTCGGCGGCAAAAAAATAATGCCCAAACAAGACATTCTCGAGCTTTTCGTATCCGTTGCCAAATCGGCCAAGGCTGAAGGTGTCGTTGGCATTGAGAAACGCGCCAACGAAATTGACGATCCGTTCATCCGTTCTACGATGATTCTCGTGGCCGACGGCTTCAGCGCCGAATTCATCAGCGATGTTGTTGAATCGGAAATAAAACAAATGGAAGAACGCCATCGCGCAGGAGCCCTGATTTTTTCGCAGGCCGGCATGTATGCGCCGACGCTTGGCGTTCTGGGCGCCGTTATCGGCCTGATTGCCGCGCTGGGCAACCTTTCGGATATCGACATGCTCGGACACTCCATCGCCGCGGCTTTCGTTGCGACCCTGCTGGGTATTTTTACCGGTTATGTTCTGTGGCATCCTTTTGCCACAAAACTAAAACAGATTTCACAGGAAGAGGTTGAAATGAAAAAAATGGTTCTTGAAGGAGCTCTCGCTCTTCAGGAAGGCGCTTCGTCAATCGCAATGGAAGCCAAGCTGCAGTCATTCATCCCCTTATCCGAGCGCAAATCCCTCAGAGAAGAATAAAGGCGGTTTCCATGGCCAGAAAAAAACAACATTCCGAACATCACGAAGAACACGCGGACGAGACCTGGCTTATCCCGTATTCAGATCTGCTGACGCTTCTTCTGGCTCTGTTTATTGTACTGTTCGCCTCATCCAGCCTGGACAAGGACAAAGCCGCGCAGATTGAATACGCTCTTGCCGCCGCGTTCAATTCCATTCCGGCAGAACAGATGAATGGCACCGTTCTCAACTTTTTGGACGACGCCAAAGAACTTGACCTCGGAGACGACGTTGGTCTCGGTTCAGATTCAAAAGGCGCCGTCATCGACATAGCCAGCCTGACTCTTTTTGAGCAGGGAAGCGCTCTGATTACTCCCGAAGGCATAAAACTGCTGAAAAGAATTGCAGTTTTGCTGCGCGCCAACAGATACAAGCGGTTTCGCATTGTTGTGGAAGGTCATACGGATGATATAAAAATTCAGTCGCCACTCTATCCATCTAACTGGGAACTGTCCGCAGCCCGTGCGGCAGCCGTTGTGCAGGAATTCATCAAAATCGGCATTAACGCCAATCGCTTTCAGGCTGTCGGCATGGCTGACATTGCGCCAAAATACCCCAATATGACAATGGACGGTGAACCGATTCCGGAAAACAGAATCAAAAACCGTCGCATAGCCATCCACGTTGAAATATAGTTTAATCCAGCGGCTTGTCTTTCAGGCCAAGCCGCCCGATTAATGGCAGTTTGAGCGCCGGACGGTAAAAGTCCAGACCAAAATTCAGCCCCAGAACATTAAATTCGATTCCTTCGGCCAGTCCGACTGTCAGCCCGAGCACACCATAGAGCGACAACCGGATTCCCCGGCCGCTTTCTGCCTTTTCAATAAAGTTTTCGCTCCAGTCTTTGCCTATGGCATGCGGCGGAAGTTCCACAGTCAGTTCGTCAACATTTCTGACAATATAAGAAACAAACGTATTGCTGTTAGGTCCCGGCCAGGCGTGATAAACGCTGCCATAAGGATAATCCGCCACTGCCTTTTTGATCTTGGGAATAGCCTTTTCCGCTTTTGCGCCGCGCAATTCTTCAATCAGTTCCGGTTTTGCGCCATACCAGTATCTGTCCGGAATATCCTCGCGGACGGAAACAGCTGTTCCTTTCCAGCCGAGCTGCCAGCCGACAACCTGATATGTCGTATATTTTGCAGCGTTTTTCTCCTTGACGGCCACCCAGGTATGCACGGCAAAAGTTCCGCGCCAGTTAAAGGTTCTGGCCGCATATACCTGAACCACAGCCTCCGGTGTCTCCGCCGGCAACGGCGCAATTCCGGCGCTGTCCCGGCTGGCGGTGCGCCAATCGTTTATTCCCGATACCATTCTCAAAAACCATATAAAGACAACCAGCAACAGTCCGAGCTGCCAGACTTTTTTCCTGTGCCGCAGCCATTCCTGTTTTTTCATATAATACTCCGTTTCAAACCGTTAAGCCCGAAAATTAATTTTAATTCCGATAGTTTTGCAGTATACACCGCCAAAAAATTTTTTCATTATAAATGCTTCTTGTTCCACAAGCCGTCGTATCAGCCATATCCCCAATTCCCCGTCCCGCCGCCGGCGTTTTAATCATATCTCTCCAGCCGAGAACACCATCCCAAATCTATTATTTCCAAAACCGGCCGCACAAATAACCGTTTTCAAACCGGGCGGACAAACCGCTGTCCACCCGAACATACAAATCATAATCGGAAAAATTCTTATTTATTATTGATTCTGAAAAGAACTTAAGATACCATAGCGCGCGAAAACAGACAACGCCGGCTGTTCTGCCATCTGCCTTTTTTCGGCCAAATTTCGGCAGAAAAAACACCGCCGCTGTCTCCACTGCCGGGCAGACAAATATTGCCGGTATGTCTCTGAAATTTGTTAACACTATAAAACGGGCAGAATAAATTGGAAAAAATCATCAGCTTTTTTACAACCCACCACGAAACACTGGCTCCGTATCTAATGTGGAGCATTTTTGGCATTATCGTCATCACGCTTCTGTTTTTGGATCTTTTTGTTTTTCACCGCCACAGCGAAGAACCGAAATTTTCGGAAACACTCAAATTAAGCGCTTATTACATCATTATCGCCCTGATCTTCGGCCTTTTTGTGATCTATGAAAAGGGAACCGCGGCGGGAATGCTTTATTACACGGGCTATCTGGTCGAAAAAAGCCTTTCGATGGACAATATTTTTGTAATCTCCCTCGTCTTTTCATCCCTCAACGTTCCGGCCAGACACCAGCACCGCGTTTTGTTCTGGGGAGTCCTCGGCGCCATCGTCATGCGCGCGGTTATGATTCTTATCGGCGCCCAGCTTGTCAGCCGTTTCCATGGAATTTTATACCTGTTCTCTTTCTTCCTGATTTACACCGGCATCAAAATGGTCATTGCCAAGGAAAAGGACAGCCCTCTGACCGAAAGCAGAATGTACAGGTTTATCTGTCAGAAATTCAACGTTACCAAGCGCCTGCACGGAGAACATTTCTTCGTCAGCCGGGGAAAACGCCATTTTATCACCCCGTTGTTTTTTGCCCTGCTCATCATTGAGACTATGGACGTCATTTTTGCGATAGACAGCATCCCCGCAATATTCCTGATTACGCAGGATATCTACATCATATATACCAGCAACATCTTTGCCATTCTCGGCCTGCGCTCTCTTTACTTCCTTTTGGCAGAGGCCGTCAACCGCTTTGCATACCTGAAGCAGGCGTTGGCCGTTATTCTGGTCTTTATCGGCTCCAAAATTTTCTTTGAATTTTTCGGCATTGACATTGAGGCATGGTTCTCGCTGTCCGTAACCTTCGGAATACTTACCGTCGGCATCATTGTCTCGCTGATCAAAACCAGAAACCAACCGCAAAAGGAAAAAGCCCTGTAACTCAGGGCTTTTTTCATTCCTTGACAGCAATTCACATCACCGCCTCGACAAGCGGCGCAGATAATCGTAATCTCGAACCCAGGGCTCAATTGTTACCGGTTTGTCCTGCCCTGTTTCCATTGTTACCAGCCCGTCGTCCGCAACATATTTTCGCAGATATCCGTCGAGATCAAAATTTCCTTCGCCGTAATGCAGATGATCATCCTCCGTCGTCCTGACGTCACCATCGCATAAATGATACAAGTCCGGCCTCAGCGCGGCAAATTCCGCCAGCATTCCGTCGACAGGAACACCCAGCCCGCAGGCCGAACAAACCGCATGCGAAAAATCGAAACAAAACTTACAGCCGGAAGCCTCCTGAATCATTCTTATTTCCGCTGCCGTCAGTCCATGCATTTTCGTAATTTTGTCATCGCAGAAAATCGGCAGATTTTCAACCGCCACGCGGCTGTCATTAAAACCGGAGAACTGCAGAATCGTCTCTTCCAGTCCGGCTTTGCCGAAATCGTTTCCGGCATGCACTACGATAATAGGAGAAGCAAACAGATCGGCAAACCGTCTGCTTTCGTTCAGCATCTTTTTATTTTCCTCTCTTTTCGAACTGTCGGCAGCATTAAAACCGTAAGCCTCATGCGCATTATGAATAACGACCAGCGGCGTTCTGACCATATTTTTGAAAAAGCCGCTTGTGTCCTCATAACTCCCCGGAACAACCATCAGTTCCAGAAACATATCCTCTCGGCTGTTGATAAATTCCAGAGTATCTCTTGAAAATTCCGGAAATTCGAGCGCATTGCCCGAAAACAATTTCATTCCCAGTTTAATCATCAAAAACTTCTTTCCTTCAGACGCAGTATATTTTCGCCGCTTGCTTTTTTATAAAACACAAGCGGAATGCACGCCGGACAGCGCACATTTTCCGCTTGTCAGAATTTCCTTGCCAATCAGGCCAGTTTTTTCAAATACCATTCAACCGTCTTGACAATGCCGCTGGCAAAATTTTCATCAGCCTTCCAGCCCAACTCCGTCTCCAGTTTTGTGGCGTCAATGGCGTATCTGCGGTCATGACCGGGACGGTCAGAAACAAAAACAACCAGATCTTTGTACGATCCCCCGGATTTTCTGGGCATTTCCCTGTCCAGAATAGCGCAAATGGCATCGACGATTTCCAGATTGTTTTTCTCGTTATGGCCACCGATATTATACGTTTCGCCGGATTTTCCCTTATGGAAAATCAAATCGATTGCCTTGCAGTGATCCAAAACATACAGCCAGTCGCGCACGTTTTTGCCGTCTCCGTAAATCGGAATATTCTTTTCGCTCAAAGCATTGGAAATAATTTTCGGAATCAGCTTTTCCGGATGCTGCTTCGGTCCGTAATTATTGGAGCAGTTGGAAATGGTAACATTCATGCCGTAGGTGCGGTGATAAGCCCGAACCAGCAGATCAGAACTTGCCTTAGCGGCAGAATAAGGAGAACTCGGATCATAGGGTGTCGTTTCCGTAAAATATCCGGTCTCGCCCAGAGCCCCGTAAACCTCATCCGTTGAAATATGGTGGAAACGGCAGTCTTCATAACCGGCTCTGACTTTATGCGGAGCCTCCATCCAGTAATTGCGCGCCACGTCAATCAGCGTAAAAGTTCCGACAATATTTGTCTCGATAAAAGCCTTCGGACCGGTAATCGAATTATCGACATGGCTCTCGGCCGCAAAATGAATAACGCCTCTGATATCATGTTCTTTAAAAAGTTTTTCGACCAGTTCCCTGTCGCAGATATCGCCGTGAACAAACTGATAATTGGCGCAACCTTCAACATCCGCCAGATTTTCAAGATTTCCGGCATAGGTAAGCTTATCCAGATTAATGACTTTATAATCGGAATACTTCTTTGCAAAATAAGGAACAAAGTTCGCGCCGATAAATCCGGCGCCGCCGGTTACTAAAATAGATTTCATTTTTCTTCTCCATAGAGTTTATTATATTTTAAAAACCTGTCAAAATAACGCTCAACCAGCTCATCAACAACCAAATCCGGCTGATACTCGGCAATAAAGCGCTCCAGATCCTCTCTCTTGTTATACCTGTTGTGCAGATAAACGGTTTTCGCAAATACCTTGTTCAGATACGGAATAAGGGCAATTCCGAAAGAATCCCGGATCATCAGCATGGTCTTCGGCGACAAGGCGCCGGGATTTTCATAAACCTGAATATAACCGTTTTCCTCATCGCGCAGCTTTTTGGAGGTCATTTCGTCATGGTAGCTGACATCATACAGAGTATCCGCCTCTCCATTAGAAAGATCGGCATTGTACTTTCCGCCGACGCTGATCATCTCATTGGTCAGAGGAACGACCGGAAGATGATATCCCCTGCGGTTTAGGGCAGATAGCAGCTCGTTAAAGGCAGCATACGCACCGATATTATTCCAATGAGAATCCTTGGGATAATATATTTCGTAAGGCACTTCCTTTTTGGTTTTCATCAGAACGTTCCGGAAGTTCACAATCGGTGTATGGCTGTTTTGAACCATATATTCAATGGCCGTATCCATGCGTGATTTCTCAGACACCCGGGCTTTCTGATAACGGTCCGGCATAAATTCCGAATAGACGCCGTGCTTATTGGGAGCCGCGACGGCAATATAGTCGATTCCGCGCCGTTTATAGTAATCTCCCGCGGCATCCAGTCCTTCGGTCATTTGTTTCAACTCAGGCAGACTGAATTGCACGCGCCCGAAATAGTCAATCAGAGTATAGCCGTCGGGAACTTTTCCCGAATCATAAAACATCCAGCCGTTTTTGCCATTAAAAAACGTTCCGCTGTCTATGCCGAGCTTATGTTTGATTTTCGTATACTTTTTTATCAGCTTCTTGCGACCGGCGAACGTATCGTTGTAATAAGCCTCAAAATCCCGCGAAAAATTACGAGAAAAACTTTTCGGCTTTTCATACAGAGGACGGTTGTCCAGCATTTCGGTATTGCTGGCAAAGATATTGGCGGCAAAAGGATAATACACCAGCAACAGCAAAAAAGCTGCCGGCAGATAAAAATATATGTTAAACAGCTTCTTCATGTCAGAACCTAAAGTAAATAAACGGATTATAGGTATTGTTGGCCAGAAGCATGACGCTCAGATAAGCAGCGCCCGCGCAAAACAGCGGAACAACGGCCGCCGTAATCCTCTGCCCGACAGCTGTGGCATTCATACGCTGCCAGAATCCGCGCCACAGCAGACTGCCCAATCCGCAAGACAACAGCGCGAAAACGAATACAATCTCAAATTCACGGTTGACATACAACCCGAAACTTCCCTCGCGAAAATCCGTAAACATCCGCGCCAGATATGTCATTGCGTCACCCAGCGTTTCCGCGCGGAAAAAAACCCAGGCGGTAAGAACCACCATCAGGGTATAGAAACTCTGCAACAGTCTGAAATGCAGCAATTTCTCAATCGGAAAAATTCTTTCCAGAACCAGAAACGCCCCGTGGAACAATCCCCAGACTACAAAATTCCAGCTGGCTCCGTGCCATAGACCGGTCAGAAAGAAAACAATCATCAGATTACGGTAGGTTTTCAACGTTCCTTCTCGGTTGCCGCCCAGCGGAATATACAAATATTCCTTAAACCATGTCGACAGAGAGATATGCCAACGCCGCCAGAAATCCTTGATGGACGTTGCCATATAAGGATAATTGAAGTTTTCCTGAATATGAAAACCAAACATTTTTCCCAGACCGATAGCCATGTCCGAATAGCCCGAAAAATCAAAATAGATTTGAAACGTATAAGCGATAATTCCGACCCAGGCCGCCGGCGTCGTCAGCTCATCAGCGCCCAGGGCAAAAATTTCATCGGCCGTCTTGGCCATAACGTTCGCCACAATAACCTTTTTCGCCAGACCGATAATAAACCGCACAGCACCTTCGTTAAACAGCGAAAACGTTATCCGGCGGCTGTCAATCTGCGCCGCAATGTCATGATACTTCAAAATCGGTCCGGCAATCAGCTGCGGAAAAAAGGAAATAAACAACCCCATTTTGACAATATTGCGCTGCGGGCGGCACACTCCGCGATAAATATCGACCAGATACGAAATGGACTGGAACGTATAAAACGAAATTCCGATAGGTAGCGGCAGAGTTTTAATCTCAACCTGCAGTCCGAAGATCGCATTGACATTTTCCGTAAAAAACCCCGAATATTTAAAAACGCCCAAAAGCGCCAGATTGACCAGCACTCCGAAAAACAGCGCCTTTTTGCGTTTTTTTCCGTCTTCCGCCCCGATTTTCAGACCACAGCAGTAGTTTATCAGAATAGACAGCATCATGACAAACACATATACCGGTTCGCCCCAGGCATAGAAAATAAGGCTCGCAACCAAAAGCAGAACATTTCTGTAATTTTCCTTGGACAGAAAATACAGAGCCAGCACAATTGGCAGAAACATCCATAAAAATATCAGGGAACTAAAAACCATCTAGAGCTTCTCCATACAGTCCTTCAAAGCCTCCGTCCAGTGTCTGATTTCAACGCCCAACTCCCGTTTTATCTTTTCCTTGTTGAGTACGGAATAAAACGGACGTTTAGCCGGAGTCGGATAATCTTTGCTTTCAATGGGCGCAACCTGGCAGGAAAGCCCTGAAAGCCGCATAATCTCCACAGCAAAATCATACCAGGAGCAGACGCCTTCATTCGAAAAATGATAAATTTCCTTCTTTCCCGGCGCCAAGTCATCAAGAGCACGAACAATAACGCCGGCCAGATCCACGGCATAGGTAGGCGTTCCTGTCTGGTCAAAAACGACGCTCAGCCGCTCTTTCTCTGCGCCCAGACGGCGCATCGTTTTCACAAAATTGTTGCCGAAAGACGAATACAGCCACGCCGTGCGAATAATAAAAGCGCCGGATGCGTTGTCCAAAACAGCCTTTTCGCTTTCTCTTTTCGTCTGTCCGTAAACGGACTGGGGATTTGTTTCATCCGTCTCTTTATAGGGACGATATCCTTTGCCGTCAAAAACATAATCCGTTGAAATATGAATCATCGGAACGCCGGTCCGCGCCAGATTGAGAGAACCGTCAACGTTAATCTTGCGCGCGGTCTGAACATCCGATTCCGCCTTATCTACCGCCGTATAAGCGGCGCAGTTGACAATCGCGTCAAATTTATGGCCTGCAAAAAAGCGCTTTACAGCTTCCCTATCCGTTATATCCAGTTCTTCGCGGTCTGCGTATACGGCCCGGTCTTTTAACAGCAGCCTCAGCTCGTTGCCAAGCTGCCCGTTAGCTCCGACAATCAGAAACATTTCACATCCTTAAGCAATGGAAGAAGTTTGTCTTTTTCAGACAGGACGGCTTCTTCGGGTTTGATCTTCCAGTCTATTCCCAGATCGGGATCGTCAAAACGGATCCCGCCTTCCGAAGCCTTGTTGTAAACATTGTCGCATTTATACGTAAACACGGCTTCGGGCGAAAGAACCGAAAATCCGTGTCCGAATCCCCTCGGGATCATAAGCTGGCGGTTATTCTCGGCAGACAGTTCGACGGCAACATGCTTACCGAAGGTTTTTGACCCCTGGCGCAAATCGACAGCAACGTCCAGAACCGTTCCCTGAAGCACGCGCACCAGCTTTGCCTGAGCAAATTCCCCTTTCTGAAAATGGACGCCCCGGATTGTTCCGTAGCGGGATTTCGACTGATTATCCTGAATAAATATGTTGCTGATACCGACTTCCTTCATTTTCGCCTGATTATAGCTTTCAAAGAAGTAGCCTCTGTTATCTTCAAAAATCTGCGGTTCAATAATATACACGCCTTCAATGGCCGTATTAATAATCTTCATGGCTGTCCTCGTATACTCGCTTCAGATATTCTTTATAGGCGATGCCGTCTTTGAGCGAATTAATAATATTCAGCATCTGCGCGTCGTCAATAAAGCCCCGTTTATAGGCAATTTCCTCAATGCAGGCAATTTTCAGATCCTGCCGCTTTTCGATGATTCCGATAAAATTGGAAGCATCCAGAAGCGACTGCGGCGTTCCCGCGTCAAGCCAGGCATTGCCGCGTTTCATGGTAACGACGTTCAGCCGTCCTTCTTCCAGATATTCGCGGTTCAAATCCGTGATTTCCAGTTCTCCGCGGGCAGAAGGCTTCAGCCTGCGGGCTTTTTCAACCACATCGGCTTTGTAAAAATACAATCCGACCACGGCATAATTTGACTTGGGCTGCTTGGGCTTTTCCTCAATGGAAATCGCTTTATGATTCTTATCAAACTCAACGACGCCGAAACGTTCGGGATCAGAGACATGATAGCCGAAAACCGTGCCGCCGGTATTTTTTGCAACTTCTTCGCGAAACAGTTTGATCTGGTCGCCCATATAAAAGATGTTGTCGCCTAAAATCAGACAGACATCATCCTGTCCGATAAAGTCCGCGCCGATTGTAAAAGCCTGGGCGATGCCTTTCGGTTCTTCCTGAACTTTATAGATAATATCCAGTCCCAGATATTTTCCGTCCCCGAACAGACGCTCAATATTCGGAGTGTCCTGCGGCGTGGAAATAATCAGAATGTCCTTAATACCGAAAAGCATCAGCGTGGACAACGGATAATAAATCATCGGCTTGTCATAAACCGGAAGCAGCTGCTTGCTCGTCGTATTGGTCAGCGGATAAAGCCGCGAACCGCTTCCGCCGGCTAAAATTATACCTTTCATTACAAAATCCTTTAATAGTTATATTGATAAGCGTATTTTACACTCGCAGATTTGCAAAGCAACCAGATTTCTGTTCATATTCACAACCGCGAAAAAAAACCCGCCGTCCGGCGGGTTTTTCCTAAGCGTCAGTATGTATATTTGAAATACAGATAAACCGTGGCAATGCCGACACTCAGAAGCATAACCGGCACAGACCACAGCAGAAAGCGCATAAAGCGGATCGGATGCCCTTCGCGCATGGACATTCCGGCTACAACGACATTGGCCGATGCTCCGACCAGCGTTCCGTTTCCGCCCAGACAGGCACCCAGCGACAAAGCCCACCAGACCGGCATCATGGCTTCGCGACCACCGATAGATTCCTCCATGGACTTAATCATCGGAATCATGGTGGCAACAAACGGAATATTGTCAATAACGCTTGACAAAACCGCCGAACTCCACAAAATCAGATACATCATCTTATTCAGGCTACCGCCGGTCAGACTGATAAACCACTGTCCCAGCCGCGCCAGAACGCCGGTTTCCTCAAGACCGTAAACAATAACGAACAGTCCGGTAAAGAAGAAAATCGTCGTCCAGTCCACCATATTGAAAATTTCTTGCACCCGGGCATCGCGGTCCTCTCCTTTACTGCTCCATGTATATAGCAACAAAAGGACCGAAGCGCCGAGCAGCGCGATTGTGCCATTGTCCAGGCCGATATCTTTGGCCGCAATAAAAGCGGCGATAACGCCGACAAGAACGGCCAACGATTTGAACAGCAGGCTTTTGTCGATAATGCAGTCAAACTCATTCATATTCATCACGGCTTCGCGGCTCTCGTTGGTTGCCGTCAGATAACGTCCCCAGATCAGGTCAAAAAGCAAAATCAGACAGATCATGATAATAACGATAACCGGCGCCAAATTATATACAAAATCCATAAACGACAAATCAATGGACGACCCGATTAAAATATTGGGAGGATCACCGATCAGCGTCGCCGTTCCGCCAATGTTGGAAGAAAAGATTTCCAAAATCAGATACGGATACGGATCTATTTTCAGCTTCCGGGTAATTTGAAATGTTACCGGCGCAATCAGCAGCACAGTCGTTACATTGTCCAGAAACGCCGAAAACAAGGCCGTAACCAAAGGCAGCACAATAATCAGCCCCCGCGGCGACGCCTTAACTTTCTTGGCGCCCCAGACCGCGACAAACTGAAACATTCCCGACCTTTCGGATACCGCGACAATAATCATCATGCCGATTAACAGGGCTAGCGTATTAAAGTCAACGCCGGCCAGAGCCGTTTTCTGCGTCAGAATGCCGGAAACAATCATAACGCCGGCGCCCAGCAGAGCGATAACCGCACGATTAATTCTTTCACTGAATATAATCAAATAGCAGACGCTCATAATTAAAATAGCCACAAGCTGGGGATTCATTCCCCATATCGCGGCCGTTTCATTTCCGCTCATATGATTTACCTCCTAAAAAATTAGTCTCTACTATTAAGACCCAAAATTTCTTTTTAGTGAAGACTAAATTTTCATATAAGCAATGTTTTTATTTTAACACTGCTTATTTTGTAACTTCCCAGCTTCTGGAAAAATCCTCGTCCTTGAACAAGGCGGCCAGACCGGTAATCTGCTTCAGACGCAGCAGTTCGTCGGCAGACATTCCGATATTGCGGCAGATCCAGGAATCGCTTTTGCCCATTTCCAGTAGCTCGGCGACAATATTGCTCATCAGATCAACGCTGTGGCTGCCGCGGGCGCGGTTATGGCGGATGGTGGAAGCCATGCGCTCACCCAGTTCCTTATCAATAACAACCACGGGCATCAGGCCGTGCTCTCTCAGACGGATACGGTCGCTGGTCAGCATTGTCGTATAGCGATGGAACCCGTCAACGACAATATATTCGTCATGCTCTTTATCATGATAACAGACAATCGGCTGGGTAAAACCGTCTTCCCAGATGGATATCTCAAGAAGCCTCATTTCCGGGGGAGCAACCTTGTTAGGATTGTAGTTGTTGGCTTTGATTTTCTCAATCGGTATAGCTTTCACGTTGTATACCGGGCTTTTATATTCGTCCATGGTAGTCCTCATAAGTTACGATATTTCTCAATCAGCTCCTTCTGACGCATATTTTGCTTATGCGTCTGCGCGAAGCCCATATGTTTGCATAAATGGTCATTTTTCAGAATGCAGATAGCCATTCTTTTCCAGGACGGAATGTCAATTGTCGACTTAATGTCGTCAGTATCGTCCGGCGTCCCCAAAAACACAACCTTATCCTTGTCCGACTTGTAGTTGCTTTTCCCGTTGCGACGGATGGGATAATTGCAGGCCTCAAGTTCTTTCAGGCCTTCTTCGCAGACAACGCCGCCTTTTTTCCACCAGAAACGAATTGACGTCGAAAATTTTTCAATATAATTCCGTCGCATCTGTTCCGGCAGTGTTGCCAGCAGAAATTTGACATAAGAGCGCCAGGTATGTCCTTCGGGCAGCGTTACCTTGCGGACGCCGAGAGCTTTCGAATTCCCGTAAATCGCGCCGAAATTGGCTCCCTGAACCCTGCCGACAACCCGTCTCCAAGTGGCAGGTTCCAAAACGCGGTACAGATTAAGACTCTCTTTAGCACTTTCGTGATACGGGCTGGCCACGCGCATCTGGTTGATAGACAGCCCCGCCTTGTAAAACAAATCATAAATGGCGTTGTAGTCATATTCCATTTTGCCGTTGGCAACCCAGACATCCTTTGTCGTCCAGTCATAAAGAGGATAGGCGTTCCACCAGTTCTCGCCCATTTTGGTCGTCCACTGGCTTCCTTTCATTATTTTTTTGCGGTCATTGGCATAAGCGCGGTACCTGTTCAGCGATTCGTCAGCCCTGATTCCAAGCAGGCAGACGGTTTTTCCCTGTTTCTGACGGGAGTACCAGTCGCCGAACTCGGCGTATAAATCCTCCTGCACCATTTTATATTTATAAAAATCAAACGGATTATTGTCCAGATTGATAATATAACGCATTTTCGGCATCGGGCGAACCCAGTTTCTTTTCTCGTCGGGATCCCAGGGATACCAGTACATCTGGAAGTTACTTACCGCACAGCGCGACCCCATCGGCAGACAAACCCAGTACGGTTCAATATCGTCCAAATTGTTTTCAAACATACGCGTAACAAAATCCGTCGTTGTCTGGTACTGCGCCTCAAAATCCTGATGAAAAACGCCGATTCTTTTGGTAATGCCGTGTTTCCTTTTATAATCCAGAACCATATTGAGCAAAAGACCGCTATCTTTTCCGCCTGAAAAAGACACATAAACATTGTCAAAATTCTCAAAAATGAATTTCAGGCGGTCCTGAGTCGCCTCATAAACATTTTTATCAAGATACTTCTTCATAATTTCAGCGCCTCCTCTTTTGAAATGATTCTGCACACATTCGAGAGCACATTTTCCTTTCGGCTCAAATTTTCCTTTATCAACTTTTCCAATCCCGTGTTTACCCAAAAATTATAAACATTAACTTCCCTGTTTCCTACCGTTTGATATATGTTCTGCAGGCTCTGGAGCTTGCACTTGTAGTCAAAAGTCTGCGAAAAATAAATAATATTGTTGCAAAGTCTCAGATCCAGTCCCAGACTGTCAACGCCGTAAGTCGAAAACATTATATCAATTCTTTTTTCAAAAAGCCTCACTGCTTTTCGTTTATTGCTCCTGCCAGACAAAACCACATATTTGCCCTTTTTGAATCTGCCACATTCCTTAAAAAAGCGGATTTCATCCAAAAATTTGATGTATATAATAACCTTTTCCTTCCGCTCCGTAATTTCCTGCACCAGCTTAAACAACGCCTCCACCTTGTTTTTAGCGATTGTGTAAATATGCTGAAACTTCTGCGCGACCTCCATAAAGGCAAACTGGCATCTGTCTTTCAGAAACTCGTTTTTTTCATCGCGATAGCTTATTGCCTCTTTTACCGTCAATTCAAAATCTGCGTCATAAAACTTAAGATTATAATTGGCATCCAGATCGCATTCGAATATATACGGACGCATCTTTTCCACCAGCAGAGCTTCGTCTTCGGGTCTGGACCACCTTTTCCAAGTTTTGTAATCATCCTCGTAAAAAGAAAGATAATTATTGGCAAACTGACTTTCCGTCATATTCAAAATCGACGGATTCATAAACTGAATCTGCGAATACAGATCCACCAGCCCCTGAGTCAGGGGCAGCCCGCTCAAAATCAGCCGGTATTTGAACTTGTTGCTGATAAAGAGAAGCCGCTTGGTCCGCCCTGCCTCCGTGTTTTTGATCGTGATACTCTCGTCAACAACACAGAAAGTACGGTATTTGTCGGCCAGATTATAAAGCTGCAGATATGCTCTGTCCGAAATCGAAATGCTTTCAATCGAATAAAAACAGATTTTCTTGTCAAGTCCCGGCAGGTTTTCCTCGATTTCTCGACCGTAACTCGCCCAGGACAAGAAAGAGGCCGGAGCAATCCAGACCACAAAATCTATCTCATGCTGCTTAAATTTTATGAGATCAAATGCCGACTTGATTTTTCTGGCACCCATTTTCATAAATAAAGCGCCGGTTTTGAACTTGTCCAGCTTCTCAAAAGCCGTCAGTTGTTTTCCGATTTCTTCCATAATACCTGCTGAGCAATTATCGTTATATATATTTCTTTTATACTGTAACGACTTTTAAATTGCTACCGCTAGTTAATAATTGTCAACAACCACAATAATTACGCAACTAAGAATTTTCTAATATAACGCCCCGCATAATATATTATAACTATTTGTATTATAGCGATTTTATTCAAAATAATTCTATTTTTTCGTATAAAATAAAAAAAATAATCTTTTTATTTCATTTCCCGTATAGGGGGAAATTATGTTTTTTTCTCCGCCGCCTGCAGAGTCTTTCGGTTCTCCCGCCGTCAAAAACGGAATATCCTTCCCGGCCGTCGTTTTGAACCGTCATCTCATAACAGAAACAAAAAAACACACCGCAACACCTCTCTTCCTCTTTAGATTTTTATACTAGCATTTTAAGATAAAATCAATTATATATAGAATAAATGCTGTGATAATATTGTCGGAGGATTTTCAATCATGACAGAATTTGCCATCAGCTGCACTGATTTTCACTCCCTTGAAGAAAACATCATCCGTAATTTTAATCAAACCCGCAGACTGGATACGCTGGCCCGCATTATCAGAATAAAAGACAACGCGCTGGTTTTGGCCAACCGTTTTGTCATAGATTATGAACAGGCCAAAACGGCGGCGCTTCTTGCGGAGATCAGCTGCCTGGTTTCAAAAGACAAATACCTTGAAATCGCCGACAATTGCGGTTTGGAAATTTACCCGGCGGAACGAGAAGATCCGCTCCTTCTCCGTCAGCGGATTTCCCGCATCATCGCCGTAGACTCATTTAACATCGTCGACAAGGAAGTGCTCAATGCCATTGCCTGCCATACTACCCTGCGCAAAGAAGCGTCTTCGCTCGACAAACTGCTGTTTCTGGCCGATAAGATGGCTCTCGGCGATGATTCCGGGGCGCCGGTTTTCATGCCGCTGGTCAAAAAAGCGGCAGAAGTTTCGCTTGACAACGCCGTCAAATGCTACTTCGAAAACCTGATGTTGAACCAGCCCCGGGCAAAAACGCTTCATCCCTGGCTGCTGGAAGCATGGGAAGAAATCCGCGGCTGATTAATCAAACCGGCTTTGCAGTTTCTGTTCAAAAACAACGATATCCGCAATCTTTATCAGGTTGAAAAATCAGGTTGAAAATATTTTTCTTTTGTCAGCTCCCCTTCCTCGCGATCCTGACAGTCAGACAACAGCGTTCTTTCATGCATATCATCCGAAAACTTTGACAAATCATAAACCGGAAGCCTTTCCACCGCCTGACGTAAAAGCCGTTTCAACCTAACGGCGCAACCGGACATTATTCTTCCGGCAGGCTGTGTAAAGAGAATTAACCGCCGGCAGTTTCTCTCTTCAAAATTACTGTCCGTCTTTTTTCCTTGCGATCAGGGCGCGCTGCGTCAGCGTTTCGTCAAACATTTCCGGCGTCATGCCGTCCATATAGGCTCTCATTTCCTCTTCAAAAGCATCTTTCCGGCTCCCCAGCATTTTAAGAGAACAATACGGCGTCGAATAAAAATACCCCAGAATTTCATCAGCAGTAGTTGTTTTCGGATAGGAAAATTCCAAAATCTCACAATCTTCAAACTTTGACTGTTCGATAATATCCGTATGTTTCTGCGTCAGGCCGAGTTTCTTCCGGGTTTCGTAATCATTTGTTCCCGTATATTTGCGGATAATCTCCTGCAGGGGAGCGCTCCACTTTTCCTCAGTCAGGAAAGAACCGATCACAACGCCGCCTCCCGGCGAAGTCAGATCATAAAGTTCCTCCAGAACCTGAGCACGGTCCATCCAGTGGAAAGCCTGAGAAATAAAGGTAAAATCAGTTTTCTGGTGCAGGTTGTACAAATTTTCGGCCCGGTTTCTGATCCAGCGGATATTCTCCAGCCCGGCGCTGCGAGCCAGCTTGACGCCTTCAGCCAAAAATTCCGGCTCAATATCGATTGCCAGAACTTCCCTCACACGGGGAGCAATATCCAAAGCGACAATCCCCGTCGCGCATCCCAGATCCATGACTTTGGCGTTTTTGCCGATGCCAAGCTTGTCAAAAACGGCATCATAAAATTCCTTGCTGTACCGCGGACGATATTGATGATAGTAATAAGCCGTCCCCTGATACAGAGTTTCGTCCTCGTTGCCGCATGTCATCAAACACCTCCGCCATTTAAATATTTTAAATTAGTCTTATATTAAATGAGATAATCGATTATGACAAGGAGAAATCTGATGACTTTGGCAACCGCTGTTTTTGCCGCGGGCTGTTTTTGGGGCGTCCAGGCCGCTTTTGACAATATTCCGGGGGTTTATTCCACAAGAGTCGGATACACCGGCGGAACTCTGATTGATCCGGATTATCAAACCGTCTCAAAAGGCCGCTCAGGCCATGCCGAAGCCGTGGAAATCACCTATGATCCCGAAAAAGTAAGCTATCGTGAACTGCTGAATGTTTTCTTTAAAATTCACGATCCGACAACGCGCGACAGACAGGGACCGGATATCGGGCACCAGTACCGTTCAGCCATTTTTTATCTTAATGAAGAACAAAAAGACGCCGCGGTCGCCAAAGTCATGGAGCTTAACCGCAGCGGCCGCCTTTCCGCCCCGGTTGTTACGGAAATTACGGCTGCCCGAAAATTTTATCCCTCTGAAGACTACCATCAGGATTATCTGAAAAAAAGAAATCTGAAAAGCTGCGGCATAACAACAATTCCGACCTCCCCCGAACATACCGCCCCCGATCTCTCCGGGAATTCCTCCTTTTCAAACCCTTTCGGACACACCGCCGTTGCCCCTTCTCAGAAAACAGCCGCCGCCGATCTCCACGAACACAATTTCTCTTCTGGTTCTCCCGAGCGCGCCGCCGTTGCACCTTCTGAAAAAGCAACCGCCTCCGGCCGTCCCGGATCAGACTTTTCTCAAAAAACAAACTCCTTCGCTTATATCGAAAAAGAGGAAGAAAAAGCCGATAACAAAAATTTCTGGAAACAAAAGCTGACGCCGGAACAGTATGAAGTTCTGCGCAACAGGGGAACGGAAAGACCTTTTACGGGAAAATATGTCAGTTTCTCAGACAACGGCACATATGTCTGCGCGGCCTGCGGCAACTCTCTGTTCAGTTCGGAAAGCAAATTCGATTCCGGCTGCGGCTGGCCAAGTTTCGACCGGGCTCTTCCCGGCAGCGTGAAATTTGTTCCGGACTTCAGCCTCGGCATGAGCCGAATTGAAGTCGTCTGCTCCCGGTGCGGTTCCCATCTTGGTCATGTTTTTGAAGACGGCCCAACAGAAACCGGCGACCGTTTCTGCATCAATTCCGTGTCAATGGATTTTCATCCCGGCAAAAACTGACGCCGGCTGTCCTGCCGATTTCAGTTCCGTTATTTCTGAAAGCTGCCCGGCGACGGCAGCCTCCGCCCCTGCCCGCCAATTCTCCGAAGACCAGCGCAGCCCTCTGCGGCCGGCTTTAAAAACGGAAATATATGAACGGGTTGTAAGTAGACGACGCTAGAGAAATCGTCGACCAGAAAAACAGGATAAACAACCAGATATTAATAACGCTGCGCAGAACCTTCCGCTCATACCGAACGGCAAACATATTCTTAAACAGCGGCATCGAGCAGATCAGACCGACAATCAGCATCAGCTGAAATTTATTGTTTATTCCGAAATCAATTTTCTCATAATGCTCAAGCATATTAAAGCCTAGCAGGCGCTGAATATATCCCCAGGCATAAGCGATATTCTCCGATCTGAAAATAACCAGCCCGAGCAAGATTACCAGCACGGCATAAACATGTTTAACAGCACCAATCCACCATTTCTGGCCGGGAGCATCTTTATGCCAGCCCCTGTATTTTTCCAGACAGATAAAAAGGCCGTTCCATACGCCCCACAAGACAAATGTCCAGCTAGCTCCGTGCCAAACGCCCGTAACTAGAAACACAAAGAAAAGATTAAAATACATTCGCGCCGGGCTGACGCGGTTTCCACCGAGCGGAATGTACAAATACTGCTTAAACCACGTCGCCAGAGAAATATGCCACCTCTGCCAAAACTCGGAAACAGACTTGGAAATATACGGATAATTAAAGTTTTCCAAAAACCGAAAACCAAACATCCTTCCCAAACCGATGGCCATATCCGAATATCCCGAAAAGTCAAAATACAGCTGCACCGCATAGGCGATAATCCCCAGCCAGGCATATTTCCAGCGCAGTTCTTCCGGAGCATGGCTGAAAATATTGTCAACCACGACGGCCAGCGTATTGGCAACCAGAACTTTTTTGGCCAGACCGATAATAAAGCGCTTCAAACCGATGACAACGTCTTCAAACCGGATATTGCGCTCGTCGATTTCCGCGCAGACATCATGATATTTGACAATAGGCCCGGCCACCAGCTGCGGAAACAGAACGATATACAGCGCCAGCTTGTTGATATCTTTCTGCGCCGCAACCTCGCGACGGTAGACGTCAATCAGATAAGACATCGCCTGAAACGTATAAAACGAAATGCCGATCGGCATAATCACGTCGATAAAGTTCATATTAAGCTGCAGAACGGCATTCACATTGTCGATGATAAAGTTGAAATACTTAAAATAAACCAAAAACGATAAATCCGCCGCAATCGTAATAGCCAGCCACATTTTGCGCTTCCGGCTTTCTACATGCCTGTCAATCAGCAGCGCGCCGAAATAGTTTATGAAAATAGTCAGGATCATAATTGCCAGATAACGGGGTTCGCCCCAGGCATAGAAAATGATACTGGCAGCCAGAAGGATATAATTGCGGATCTCCTTTTTGGACAACAGATAGACGGCCATAACGACCGGCATAAATACAAACAAAAAGGTCATAGAACTAAACAGCATTACTCAACCTCCGGAACTTCAATCTTCAAAAGGCGGTCCAGAAAACGTTCCCCTGTCTCCAAAACAAAAATATCCGGCGCGATATCCCTGATATCCTGCCCCATAAAAGGCAGGTCATAATCGCGGCCATACCCGACATAAATATGCTGCATCCGCTTAAAGCTTTCCGCAACATACCAGTTCATGCGCAGAAACATGCTGTCGGCATAAAACACGGCTTTCAGTTTTTTAGCCGGATCGCTCGACACATAGTCAAAAGTTTCAATCTTTTTTTCTTTTTCGAGATACGTGTGTTTTCCTTCCGCGCGCGGATTTTTCACCCGGAAAACATCATAAGTCATATCCTCTTTCGGAAAGATTTTATACGCGTCGATATCCAGCGCCGAGGCAATGTCAACATCCGCTTCCAGTTTGGGAACAATGTCAAATTCATCCTCCGTCATGATATGCAGGGACGGAAAGTCCTTTTTCAGCCGGCCGAACAGGGCCTTATACCCGGCATACGCGCCGCGGTGGTTCCAGTGCGTTCCCGTTTTGTAATAGACAATATGCTGTTTTTTGGCTTCCATGAGGGCGTCATAAACATAAATAACCGGAACCGTCGTATGCTGCCTGATAAACGCGTACAACTGCTCGATCTTTGCCTGTTTGTTTACCTTTTCAAATCCTTTGGGATAAAACTCGCCGTAAACACGCTCCTTGTCCGGCACCAGCATAATGTAAAACCTGGTATTCCGCTTTGCCAGCCAGGCCTGCAGCCCCTCGATATTTTTCTTTATTTCCTGCAGTTCGTCATCGCTGTACAAATATTTGTTCTGAAACATTTCCACCGAATTCCAGCGTTTGGTAAACAGCCAGTTGTCTTTGCCAGCCATGGCGCGCTGGTTTTTCAGTTTTTTGTTGATAAACCAGTTGACGGCGCTGTTGGTGTCAATAAAAAACTTACGCCCGAAAAAGCGGTCGTTGAACCAGTTTTCAAAATCTTTTCCGAAACTGTAATTGACAAGACCGTCTTTGATCAGCGGCTTATATTCCGCCAGCGTGCGATTTTCCTGCACGGATATCTGGCCGCGGTCTATCCTCAAAATCGGCACAAACATAAAAGCGATAATGCAGACGACAAACACAATGTCAATCCGCGAATTGTTCTCCACGATCTTAAACTGCGCCAGATACTGCACCAGCTTGTAACAGATCATGTAAGACAGGGTAATGATAATGACAAAAAGCTTCCAGTCGAACCCGTCCCCGGTAAAATAAAGCCCTTTCGCCCAAACCGTCAGAAGCAGGGTCAGAATAATGCTGATAATTAAGCGACGCATAAAGCACAAGTCCCGTTAGATTAATATTTAGAAAAAAACTAACGGCTTTGCCGGCAATTGTCAATCTCCAATTGCCGGCTATTGACAACGCGCTTTGTCAATACAAAGAGTTGCGTCCGGACGCGAAAGAAAAAGCGAAACCTATTTTCCGCGGACGCTTAAAGGCAGCCGCGGCAGACGGCGTTATTTTCCGTAAAGCTCTTCCAAAAACTTTCTTGTTTCCGAAATCACGACCTGATTAATCTGCGGGCCGAAATGTCCCCACCCCGGCGCAATCACCAGCTTTGACTTCGGCAGCGCCTTATGCAGATTATAGGCCGACAGCAGCGGACAGACCATATCCAGACGATTGTGCACCATCAGAACCGGAAGATGCCTGATTTTGCCTGCGTCTTCCATAATCTGGTTTTCACGGATAAAATACTTGTGATGAATATAATTCAGCGACAACCGGATTTCCGCCAGCATTTCCGGCGTCAGCTCAGCGTATCCCAGACGGGGATTCACGGCACCGAGCACGCGTTCGTAACTGCCGGCCAGATTGGCGGCCTTAACCTGTTTCAGAACATCGTCCGAGTTGATCAGCCCCGTATAATATTCCATGACATCGCGGCTGTCTCCAGCGCCTTTAAGCACTTTCTCCCACATATCGGGATAAAACAGATGGCTGGTATTCATATTCCAGTCTTCGCCGATGCTGTCCGCCAGATAAACCTGCGACGCCAGAACGGCCTCGGTTTTCTCCGGCCAGCGTTCGGCAAACAGAAACGCCAGGGTAGACCCCCACGAGGCGCCGCGAACCAGAACCCTGTCATTGATATTCAGATAATCCAGAAGACGGCGCGCATCCTCCAGCAGGTCGGCCGTCGTGTTGTTTTTGAGCTCGCCCAGAGGCTCGGAGCGCCCGCAGCCGCGCTGGTCAAACAAAATAACCCTGTATTTTTTCAGATTAAAGGGGATGGTAAACTTGACATTCAGCCCGCCGCCGGGACCGCCGTGAAAACAGATAACCGGCTTTCCCCGGCAGTTTCCAAACTCCATAAAAAACACCCTGTGCCCGTCTTTTTCGGGAAGAAACCCCTGGTTAAACGGCCGCGGCTGAAACAACTTCCACCAGATTTGCCTTAAGTTCATAGCGATACCCCCGCAGTTATCTTCAAAGATTCTTCCGACAGCTCTGAAAGTAAGGTCCTTTCCGCATAAAAACTCTTTGCTGCCGTTTTGTCCGGTTATCTTAAAGCCTCTTTTTGCGGATGTCTAATGATTTTTGCGGGAATACCGGCAGCCGTGCAGCCGGCGGGCACATCCTCCAGCACAACGGCATTGGCGCCGATAACCGCATTATCGCCGATTTTCACCGGACCGGCAATGCAGGCGCCGGCATAAACCACGACATTATCGCCGATTTCAGGATACGACGTTTTGTAAGTTTCTCCCGCCGCGCCGGTGTTTTTTGCGCCGACGGTAACATTCTGGTAAAATGTGCAGCCCCGCCCGACCACGGCAAAGCGGGAGATAACGATTCCGGTCAGATGCGGAAATTTTGTGCCGCGCGCCAGCAGATCGTCAAAATTCCCGATATCGCAGCTCAACGCCGCTTTTTTCGTCAGTTCAGCCCGATAGGCGGCCTCGCGCAGCCGGCGCTTCAGCTTTTTCCGCACAGCCTTCGCCGGAATCAGATTGATAAAAAAACGCCAGAAAAACATATGCCCAACCCTCAAAGTTCATTTATAAACAAAATTATAATGAGGGATAAGATTAGTCAACAAAACCACTTGTGATTGTGGAAAACGATTTCTATAAACCTGGAAATATGATTAAGGAAGCCGGCGCCGGCCTTCAAACAGCATTTCCGGACGAATATACTTTTTCTGTCCCAGAAAATGCGCCCGAAAATCGTGCCGCAACCCGGCAAACGGAATAAGCGAACTCAAAAGACGCAGAAACCTGATGCGAAAACTTTTGGGCCGAACCTGCGGCACAAGCTCTTTCCCACCGCCGGATTTGCGAACTTCTTCGGCGCAGATGTCTTCCCGGCCGCACACACAGGTTTCCCCACCGCCGTTTGCACGAACTTCTTCACCTCCGGTTGCGCACTCTTCCCCACTGCCGCCCGCAAGTGCCTCCCCGCCGGCCTCGCGGCTCTTTCCGCCGCAGCGCGCATAAGTTCCCACATTATCGCGCTTGTGGGAAAAGAAACGGTAATTATCCCTATCGGCCCGGGCATTCGGAATAAAACAGCCCTTAATGTCAATGCCGTTTTTCCACAGCGCAAAAGCAAGACCGAGCTGATCCCGGCGGCTGTATTTCTGCAGCAGCGCCCACCAGTCGTCCATCACCGCTCGCAATCTGGAATCATCATGCCGCCGATACAAAATATTATTTTCGCCCAGACCCCAGTTTCTGGGAAAGCCCGCCTGTTTTAAAAAATCATAATGCTGCTGCAAAACCGGCTGTTTTTCATAACCGCTCGTCAAAACCTCGACAAACTCGTCATACAGACATTGGCGGCAGAAATGCCGCGGCAGCAGAAAACTCTGTTTTCGGCGGGAAATTTCATCAAACAAAAACGGCGTCAGAATATCGATATTGGCGTCAATATAAAGACTTGCCTCATATTCCGGAAACAAAACATGAGGAAAAAACTTATGCCGCCGGTTGGTATAAGAATTATCCCTTTCGCAAAAACACAACGGCTTTATCTGCCAGCAGCCGCATTTTCCGGCCGCCAGCAGCCGGGCATTATCGGTAAAGCAGACATAATCCCACCCTTCGGCAACAAAGGAATGCGAAATTAAATCATCATAATCGCCGGTAATACAGGTATAAACCACCTTTTGTGTACAGCACGTTAAGCTAGATTCTGACAATAAATTTTCTCTTTAAAGTATATATTTTTCAATCTTTAATTGTTAATTAAAAAATTGAATACTATAGGATACAAGAAAAGTCAATATTATTTGCCGCGGAATTTTTTAGTCCAAAAAACTTTTTTTACGCGCATGTTTGCAATATATTTACCATTCCGGGATTAGGATACCGGACATAAAAACATTTAATCAGGAAACGCGACATGGTATCGGAAATCTGCCTGCATAACGCCACAGTCCTGACCGGTTATTCGGTGATGCGGAACTGCGCGGTATTAATCAAAAGCTATAAAATTATCGATGTTTTCAACGAAGCCAGATTCTCCCAGAAAAAATTTAAAGAAGACGTCAGGTTCATAGACCTCAACGGCGCAATTATCGCGCCGGGATTTATCGATACGCATATTCACGGCATTGCAGGCTACGGCACGGACGACCAGTCGCCGGAAGCGATTCTCAAGATGTCGGAGGCCCTGCCCAAATACGGCGTAACCTCGTTTATTCCCACGCTTTATTCCGCCCCGCGCGACAAAATGATAAAGGACATAAAATCCATCACCGCGGCCATGGGCCGGGAGAAAGGCGCCAAAATTCTCGGCATGCATCTGGAGGGGCCTTTTATTTCACCGGAGCGCCTGGGCGTCCAGACGCCGGATTCCATCAGTCCCGTCGATCTGGATCTGATGGAAGAGCTGTGGGAGGCTTCCGAAGGCAAAATTATCAACATGACGGTGGCCCCGGAGCTGAAAGGCATGCGCGAACTGTCTCTGTATTGCGTCGGCAAAGGCATTGTTCTCCAGGCCGGGCACACCAACGCCAATTATGACCAGATGGTTGAGGGCATGCAGGTGCGCATTCTGCATGTAACGCATTTGTTCAACGCCATGAGTCGGATGCATCACCGCGACCCCAACGCGGTCGGCGCTGTGTTTATTCATCCCGAAATATCCTGCGAGATTATTGCTGACGGCATCCACATCAACCCCAACATCATCAAGTTTCTGCTGCGCTGCAAACCGATAGACAAGCTGGTTCTGGTAACCGATTCTCTGAAGCCGACCAAACAGGAAAAACTTCCTCTGCTGGCCAACGGCGAGGAGGTTTATCTGGACAAATGCTTCATCCGCAAATCAGACGGCGTCATCGCCGGGTCGGCGCTGACCATGATTGACGGCGTAAAAAATCTGGTATCTTTCGGCCTGACGGTCGACCAGGCCGTCCAGATGGCTTCGACCAACCCGGCCAACATCATGCGGCAGGAGCACCTGGGACTGATTGCCCCGGGCTATGACGCCGATCTGGTAGTGTTTGACAAAGAGTTCAATAACCTTTATACCATAGTAAAAGGTGAATTTTTTCAGGAAGGAAAGAAGATATGCGAGTTATAATCCGCCCCGACTATGACAACTGCTCCCAATGGGCAGCAAACTACATTGCCTACAAAATAAACGGCTTCCGCCCCACGCCGCAAAATCCTTTCGTGCTGGGGCTGCCGACGGGTTCCTCCCCCCTGGGAACTTATAAGGAATTAATCCGGATGAACAAGGAAGGCAAAGTCTCCTTTGAAAACGTCGTTACCTTCAATATGGACGAATACATCGGCCTGGATGAAAATCATCCCCAGAGTTATCATTATTTTATGTGGGAAAACTTTTTCAAACACATCAATATCAAAAAAGAAAACATCCATATTCTAAACGGCATGACCAAAGACTACGCCAAAGAATGCGCCGATTATGAAAAGCTTATCCGCGCCTATGGCGGCATCCGCCTGTTTCTCGGCGGCGTCGGGTCGGACGGGCACATCGCTTTCAACGAGCCGGGTTCTTCCCTGAGCTCGCGCACCCGCGTCAAAACCCTGACGGAAGAAACGGTTCAGGCCAACTCGCGTTTCTTCGGCGGAGACATCAACCAGGTTCCCAGAACGGCGCTGACCGTCGGTGTCGGCACCATCTGCGACGCGCAGGAGGTCATGATTCTGGCCACCGGCGCCAACAAAGCGCGCGCGCTGCACCATGCCATTGAAGGCAGCATAAACCATATGTGGACCATCAGCATTCTGCAGATGCATCAGCACTCCATCATCGTCTGCGACGATGAAGCCACAAAGGAGCTTAAGGCCGACACGGTCAAATATTTTAAAGATATTGAAAAAAGTAACTTTGTGAATGTAAAATAAACAGTTTTTTGCAGCGAAAAAATTTAAGCCTCTTACCTAGCTCAAAAGAAAGCCCCCGATTTTCGGGGGCTTGTTTTTCGGGCGGAGGGTCGACCCTTTTGCCACGACAGAACTCCGAACTTTATTCGGGGAGCGGCCCCCGGTTTTTCGGGGGCTCGTTTTTCAGGCGAAAGGTTGTCCCTTTTGCCACGACAGAACTCCGAACTTTATTCGGAGCACGGCTCCTGTTTTTTCAGGGGCTTGGGTTTCGCGGGCGAACGAGCGGAAACATCGTCCTTTCCATCCAGAATAATTTTCCACGCCGTCCTTTGCAGCAGCGGAAACCCAGGATCCAGACGGTTGAATATATTAAAAACGCTGACGCAGATTTTACATTTCACGTCGACGCCTCTTTCCAGCGCATCCAGCTCCTGCATGCTGTAGCCCGTCATCCTCGACAGAGTGCTCAGGCTCAGATTATAGCGGTGCCGCAGGCATAAAAACTGAAATCCCCACGACTTCAGCTTGTGCGGCATGCTTTTGTTGGTGCAATCCGTAGAACTCACTTTAATCATGACGACAACTCTCCGGATTTTCTGTCTTTGACAGGGCGCGGTTCACAGCCGCAGAGGCAGAACTTTTTTGCCCGCTGACGGCCGGATCGCAGGCTGCCGCCTTGCGTTCCTCCTCGCGGTCCGCTTCCTCAAAATCATAACACGCCGATTCCCCGACCGGTTCCGACGCGGCGCTCCCCGGCTTGCCCTTAACTATCAGCGGCACATCGTCCCCGGGCCGTCTGTCCCTC
>CALXTQ010000003.1 GCA_944391485.1 uncultured Alphaproteobacteria bacterium
TTACTTTTGGTGGAAACTCTACAAGCTTTCAATTGCCCAACCTGCTTTCCAGATTCATCATCGGTGCCAATACTTCCTATTATCTTGGAAATAAAGGAGGAACTACAACTGAAACTTTAACCGTCGACCAAATACCCAGCCACAAACATGTTGGCCCCTGGGGCGAAAATACCGATAATTCAGATGACCATCCTTACGGAATATATGGCAGCAATCGTCCAGGCTCAAATGATAATGATCGAAACAATGCCTGGCATAAAACTTCTTTTTCCGGAGGCAGTCAGGCACACAACAACATGCCGCCTTACACCACCATCCGCTACATAATGTTTACCGGAAAATACTAAGAAAAAGATCTCAGTCTTTCCAAAATTACAGATATTTTCCACATCGCATTATTTTCATCCCGCGAATGGCCTGCTACACCAAAATACCCTGTCTGAAAAAACAGACAGGGTATTTTTTACGCAAATCGGTTATTCGTCCGGCAAGCGGCCAACCCGTTTTTTCTCAATATCAGGTTTTCAGATTAACAGCCGTTGTCGTCATCTCATTGGCAACCGTAAACGCGCTGGAATTCAGAGAATACGCCCGCTGAATAACAATCAGGTTGGAAAATTCCTTCTCAGCATTGACGTTAGAAGATTCCAAAGCTTCCGGCACTAGAATATTCTTATTGGCCGTATCGGCGTCAATCACGTAATGCATGCCTCCGACAGCGCTTGAAGCTTCAAACATTGTCCCGTTAATGGGCGTAAGATTCTCCGGAGAATCAAAACCGGCAAGAGCAATTTTGGCAAAATCAATGGTTTTCTTATTGCTGTAAAGAGCCTTGACCACACCGTCCTTGTCAATATAACACTCGGTAAAGTCTCCGCCTTCTTTTCCATCCTGAGACACATGCGTAATTCCCGTGTCCTCACCATACTGCGTCATGTGGGAAATATCCATGGCAATATTATTGGTGCTGCCGTCTTCCCAGGTTACCGTCAGGTCAAAATTCTTCGGTGACAAAACTGTTCCCTTCGCGTCAAAAACCACTTCTATAGGCTCCGCCGTGGAAACCGTTCCGCCGTCAATATTAAAACTGACATCCCAGGTGTTGATTTTCCCCTCAACCTTTTCAAATACCATATTCATGGTCCGGCCATTGTTGTTCGGCCCATATACCGTAATACCGTAACTGCTGGTTTCCACTCCCGTTGCCGGAACGTTAGCCGTCAGTTCGACCTGGCTCGTCGGGGTAGAAGGAATTTTCTCAGGATACGTAATCGTAATATCGCTCAGCGACGTGCCGAACGTGCCATCCCCGTTGGCCGGAAACCCCTGCAGCTTGTAGCCGCTGTTATTAATAAGATAGGTAATGCCGTTTTCCGTACGCGTGGAAAAATCGCCGGCGCGGGAATAATATAAATCGCCTTCCACATTTTTAAGAATAAAAAAGGCATTGTCATTGCCGTTTATCGCAACGTCAAAATTATTTCCGGTCGAAGTAACGGTACCCGGCCGCGTAATGCTTGTCCGGTCATAATAACCGACACCGTCAATATCGGTCCGCGATGAATGCAAACCCGAATTATTCCCCTTTACAACAGGGTTCGAGCCAAGAAGCGTATAAAACATTGTCTCGCTGGACTTATAGCCTACCGTCCGCATATTGGCCAGATTCGTACTGACCGTACTCATCGCGTGCGACTGGGCGTCCATGCCGGTAACGGAGGGTGTAAAAATACTTAAAGCCATTTTTTTTCATCCTAAACAATTTATCTGAACTTATACATGCAATTTTTATGCCAAATACAAAAAATATTTGTATTATACCACCAGACAAGTTGCCTCCTGAGCAGTACCGCCGATCTTGAACGGAACCGCAAAAAAATCTTTTCTTAAGCAATACCACCGGACAAATCCCCTCCTCTGCCGGCAAAAGTCATCCCTGATTATTGCCCGTTTTTAACTTTTCATATCATATTCAACTTTTAATTGTTTCAAAATAACCAAACAACCATCTTTTCAAAAACAAACCGCCCTTTTCAAAAATATATTAAAAAATGCAATTTTTTGCGTTTTTTTTGTTCAAAATTGCTCAAAAAACAATATTTTTGTTGTTTTTATAAAAAATCGGGGGTATGAGTCATAATGAATTTTTATTAATTTTTTTAACCAAAGAGAGTATACGAAATGTCAAATCCATTGGATACCAAAGTTATCAGCAAGCTTGCAGAAATTCTTGATAAAAGCAACCTGACAGAACTGGAGTATGAGGATGAAGGCTGCCGCATTTGCCTGACCAGAGATTTCTCCGGCCGCGCACTGCCACCGATGCCTCCCGTTCCGGCTCCTTTTCCGCCGGCACCTGCTCCGCAGCAGGTTTCTACTCCAACTCAGGCTGCCCCTCTTCCCGCTCCGGCGGCAGAAGCCGATTGCTCGAAACTTCCGGGCTGCGTTAAATCTCCGATGGTTGGCGTTGTTTATCTTTCAGCCGATCCCAACAGTCCGAACTACGTCAAAATCGGCGACACTGTCAGTGAAGGCGACACCGTCTGCCTGATTGAGGCCATGAAGACTTTCAATCCGGTCAAAGCCCATATGTCCGGAAAAGTAACCAAAATTCTCGTTGCCGGCGGAGATCCGGTTGAATACGGCGAGCCTTTGATTGTTATTGAATAACAGAACGGTAGGAAAATCATATGTTTGAAAAAGTACTGATTGCCAACCGCGGCGAAGTTGCCCTGAGAATCCACCGCGCATGCCGGGAGATGGGCATCCGCACCGTTGCCGTACATTCCGAAGCCGACGCCGACGCCATGCACGTCCGTCTGGCCGACGAGGCCGTCTGCATCGGGCCGGCCCGGTCGGGAGATTCTTATTTAAACAAACCGGCAATTATTTCCGCCGCAATCATTACCGGAGCAGATGCCATTCATCCGGGCTTCGGTTTCTTGTCCGAAAACGCCGACTTTGCGGAAATGGTGGAACGCCACGGCATCACATTCATCGGTCCGACCGCGGAGCAGATGCGCCTGATGGGCGACAAGATCACCGCCCGAAAAGCGGCCATGGAAGCCGGCCTGCCTGTTACGCCGGGCTCTCCGGCGCTTGAAAGCGTCGAACATGCCCGCGAATGGGCCAACAAAATCGGCTACCCCATCATTATCAAAGCCAAGGACGGCGGCGGCGGCAAAGGCATGAAAACCGCGTTTAACGACGAAGAAATCAAAGAAGCTTTCACCATGGCCAAAGCCGAGGCTAAAGCTGCTTTCCCGTCCGATGTCGTTTACATGGAAAAATATCTCCAGAAACCCCGCCATATCGAAATGCAGGTTCTGGCCGACAAATACGGCAACGTCGTCCATCTCGGCGAACGCGACTGCTCAATTCAGAGAAGCCACCAGAAGGTCATTGAAGAATGCCCGTCTCCAGCCCTCAACGAGCAGCAGCGCCGCGAAATAGGCGACATCGTCCGCAGGGCTATCGAAAAAATCGGTTATACCAATGCCGGCACTCTGGAATTTATGTATGAAGACGGAAAATTCTATTTTCTTGAAATGAACACCCGTCTGCAGGTGGAACACCCCATAACCGAGGCTGTTACAGGCATTGACATTGTCCGCGAACAGATCCGCATTGCCAGCGGTGCAGCCCTTGGATATACGCAGGACGACATCACGTTCAGCGGCCACGCGATTGAATGCCGCATCAACGCGGAAGACCCCGAAACCTTTGCCCCCTGCCCGGGCAAAATCACCGAATGGCATGCGCCGGGCGGTCTCGGTATCCGTGTTGATTCGGAAATATATTCCGGCTATTCGATTCCGCCGTATTACGACAGCATGATCGCCAAACTGATCGTTCACGGCAAGACCAGAAACGCCGCGCTGATGCGTTTGCGCCGCGCGCTGGAAGAATTTGTCATTGAGGGTGTCAAAACGACTATCCCGCTTCATCAGGAAATTATTTCCCAGGCCGAATTTATTGATGGTCAGTACAATATCCACTGGCTTGAAAAATTCATGGAAAAAATGAAGCAGAACAAGAACAAATAGCTTCAGCTTGAGAGTTCCGCCAGACGGAACTCTTTTTTTATTTAAAACGACAGCAGCCTGTCCAGTACGTTGACCGCCATTTCTGATAAATTCTTGGGACAGCTTAAATTATCCGGATGCTTTTTTTGCAAATCTGCGTTAAGATAACTCATCAAAAACAGGGAGAATAAAATGCCGTCCAAACTTCCACTGATGGATATCCTGCTGCAAAGCATCAAATACCTGGCTCAGAACATGCGGCTGACCGGGTGCTTTTTTGTTTTCTCCTTCGCTGCCATTTATTTTATTCAGCAGTTTCATATGGCCGGCAGCCAAAGCGTCATGTTTTTATACATGCTGTACACATATCTTTTCTATTATCTCTTTGTCGTTGTCTTTTTTCAAAAACGTCCGCTTTTTTCCAAAGAAAATTTTATAAATGCCGCTATACGGATATTTGCGGTTTTGCTGCTGGCCTTTGCCATACTGCTGCTGATCAAAACCGGATTCAGCCTTCTGTTTCTCATTGTCCGCCCTTTGCGGGCCTATCCTGAAACTTATGCCATGCTGAGAGATGCCTATATTGTGGCAATCAAATCTCCTTATACCTTATACATCGTTTATGCCGGTGTTTTCGGGCTACTGACCTTCATTTTCTTCATCCCTGCATTTGCCTGGGTTTCTGCGGCAATCGGAAAAGATGCGTCTATAACTATGACTTTTGTCAAAACACAAAACAACTATCTGCGTCTTTTTTGCATGTTTTTGAGTGTTTACGGTATTCTACCGCTGACAGTTCTACTGCTTATTCCCGATCCCGTCTGGCTTGTTTCCGCCGTATCAGCCTTTCTGACATTGCTGCAAATCACCATTTATCTGACCATATACCGCTTCTTTTATGAAAAATAATTTTCGGTATTCAGTACTGCCCGCACATTTTTCCAAAATAAAAAATTTATAGCCGAAAAAAAAGGGCGCCCCTATTTATTATTGACTTTTTTACGCAATTCACCTATAATAATAATTGATAGGTGCGTGATAATTATACCGGGTGTGTCTTTGCATTTCCCGTTGTGAAACCGTTTCGCAGGCTTTGTTCTGCGAAGCGTATTATTGCCACCTCTATGCAGGCTTAGGTTCTTTTGCTGTGGAGAGGTGATATGATGCTTTACGTTTTCAGACTGTTTCTGGCGGCGGCTGGATGTTTCTTTGCCGGAACTGTTTCGGCCGAGGCCGATATCTCTTTTCCCGGCTCTCACATACAAACACATACATACACACCTGCTGAACCGAAGCCTGCGCCTCTCGACAACTCTTTCCAAGTCGCTTCCGTCTGTTTTGCCGCGGGAGATTGCCCTGATGACGGCGATTACTCCGACCCTCAGGAACTCTGCCGCGTCTCCGGCTTTGCCAAATCCGGAAAATGTCCTGCTGACGAACAGCCGGGCGCTTATTGCGGATATGACGCCACTTATTATGACAAATGCTGCAATAAAGCCTACAACTATACTGCCGCTAACTGTTCTTACCCCAATTATCTCAGTTCGGACCACTGTTCCG
>CALXTQ010000004.1 GCA_944391485.1 uncultured Alphaproteobacteria bacterium
GCCAGCGTTCGTTCTGAGCCAGGATCAAACTCTCATATTAAAATGATTTCTCAATCCTGTCTAAATCTTACTCATAAAGAATTTGCTTGGTTCCTTTATCAGATACATTCAGACTTCATCTATATTATTCAAGATAATATCCGCCGTCTGCGTATCCTCTCTATCCCTTATTTACTACTTTCTTATAACCGCCGGGCGATTTTGCTCTTGGCTACCTCGCAGCCGGTGAGTGGGTTTATAAGACCTTATTCCCCACATGTCAACACAAAAAATTAAAAAAAATCGATTTTTTTCATATTTTTTTATAACTCATTGAATAATTGAGGAAAAATATATTGAATTTTTCGACGCGGAAATGTTTCGGTTATTTCCTTTTTTTTAACCTTATGTGCGTTACAATGATTACAATACATGAATTCTGAGGTTAAAACAAGGTAATAAAAATGTTAAAAAACAATATTTTAATTATAACTTTGGTCTTAATACTTTCGGCCTGCGCTACAGAAAAAGCGCCGTTAAGCGGAGTCGACGGTTCCGCCATTCCGCCGGCGTTTGCGCATTTTCCGGACATTCCTTTTCCCGACAAATCTTTTATTGATCTCGGCGAAACGAAGGCTCTGGGCAGCGGCGACAACTGGATCGGCAGTCTAGTCTTCACGACTCCGTACAACGCCAGCAGCGTTTTTGACTTCTATATGTCGGAAATGCCCAAACTTAAATGGGTGGAAATAGCCACAGTCCGGGCCAAAATCAGCCATATGACCTATATCCGGGACAGTAGAGCCCTTCAAATTCTGGTCGAATCGGACGGTTCGGAAGCGGCGAAAGTTACCATTACCGCGATTCCGAATCAGAGCGGACGGCGGCCGTAGGGTATCCCCCTCGGACTTTAACGGAGAAACAGACATGCAGATAGAATTTTTTACTTTGGGCGGAAGCCAGTTTTGGGAAGACGTCTTTTTTTACCAGAAATGGCGAATCCAAAGAAATTACGATACAAAAGAATACCGTCTCCTTGATCCGTGGGATATCAGAAGGCACAGCGGCACATTTGAAGAGTGCCGTCAGGCTTTTTTAAAATATATAGAAATTTATGAGCTTTCCCGGCAGCGCGGCCACATGATTATTATGCTGCACGGCCTGGGAGACAGTAAAAACATTTTTAAGCCGATGTGGCGCGCAGCTCTGCAGCATGGTTATATGGCGGCGGCGATTAACTATCCATCGACAAGAAAAAGAATCGATGCCCATGTCCGACAACTGGAATTTTTGCTGAATAATCTGGAAGACGTGCAGGAAGTCTCTTTCATTACCAAAGGCTGCGGCGGCGTTATTCTGAGAAAACTTCTCAGCATCGAATCGCCCTGGCAGAAAAAACTTAAAATAAACAGAATCGTTCAGGTCTGTCCGCCTAACCAAGGCAGCCGCTTTTTCCGCTTTTTGGCAAAATGGCGTTTTTTCAACTGGATTCTGGGCCCAATGCTGAAAGAACTGACGCCCGAAGCAGCTCTTCATCTCCCCAATTTTGCCTCCAACCGGGTTTTCGGAATTATTTCCGCGGACTATCCGTTTAAGGGACTGGGCAATTTTATGCCCAAACGCATCCGGGATATTCTTCCCGGCGAAGACGAAGCCGCTCTGACAAACGCCAAAGAGACGATTCACATCAGCAACTCAAAGCTCAATGTTTTTGAAAACAAAAAGGTCGTTAATGCCTGCATTAACTTCTTGAAAAAAGGGACTTTCAGCTGAGATGCAAATATCAAAAAACTGTAACAAAAATTTTTACTTTTGTATGCTACAATTGATATTAGCATGAAGTATAAGCTTTAAAATGAGGGACTTATGAGGGCGGTACTTATCAATATTCTGGTTTTGGCTGCATTTGCTCTGGCATATTATGTGGACTTTTTCGGCTGGTTTACAAGTAAGTACGCTTTCTGGGGAGCATTGGGTTTAATTGTCATTGTTTTGCTGGCAGCCTTGAAAATCCTCGGCAATCCCTGGCGCAAAGGACACGAAGATGACGAAATGTAATTGGAAAACAGGCTTGGCTTTATTTTTCGGAGCATTGTTTCTGGCATCTCCCTGTCTGGCAGAAATATCGAATTCACTTGTAGAAAGTGATGTTAACAGTTTTGTTAAACAATCTTTACCTGCTAACGCGACAGAACTTTCGAATAAACAAGATGCTATCAATAAAGAATACGATACTGCTAAGCTTGAATGGAAAAATGCAAAAGATGAATTAAAGAAAAAAATATATGATTTCAGAGGTCATTATGAATCAGTGTGGAGAAGAATAGGCACCTGGCTTGATTATCAATACGAGACAAAAATTGAAGCTATGTTTTCCGGCGATGCAAATGATTATGAAGATTACAAAAAAATGGTTAATTATTATATTATGAAAGGTCGTTCATATCTCTCTGAAGAAGGAAACTCTCAAAAAATGGCTGAATTTGAAAAAGAAGCCGGAGAGTTACAACAACTGCTTGACAAAACAAAACCTTTCTTAGACAGATTTAGAGAAGCCAAAAATAATAAAAACTCTCTGGGAGATCTTTCTGGTGATGTGAGAGTTTATACAGATCAATATGGTAATGAAATATATTTTAAAGTTTCGGCTGATAATACAATTGAAACAGTTCTTGGCGCTACAAGGGGATGTACTCCTCTTCCGGCAAAACTTGCGGAAGCAAAAAGCTGCCTTTTCTGCCCTCTATTTAAAAAAATTTTTAATGCTGCTCAAGTTATGACAACTAATTCTTTTTATGCCACATCCAATGCTTTGTCGATTGTTTTGGTTATCGGTTTCGGTATCTGGCTGGCATTCAAGATCATGGTGTTGGTCAGTTCCTTTACCAAACAGGATGGGCCGAAATTTGTTTCGGAAGCATTAACTCAGGCATTTAAAGTTCTGGTGGCATATCTTTTGTTGAAAAACGCATCTTTTGTTTATACTCAACTTTTAGGTCCTTTATTAAAAGCCGGTATGGAATTCGGTATGGCCATGCTCTTTGAAAAAGGCAGCTCTTACTTGAATGCCTGTAATGAAACTGAGGCCTTACAGAATTTAAATGGAGGTTTACTACCCACTTATTTATATACACAACTTGAATGTTATATTCAAGCTATTCAGGCTGAAATATCTGTTCCGCAAGCTATCGGCTCCAGCCTGATGTGTGTTTCACTCCATGCTGCAAAACAAGATCTAGATTTTATACTTACAATTGAAAATGTCATTCCTGATTTCAGCATGCTGATTGAAGGACTTATCATCTGGCTTTTTGCCTGGCTGCTTTCACTGGCATTTGCTTTCTATCTGCTGGATGCCGTTGTTCGTTTGGGAATCATCGGCGCATTAATGCCGTTCCTGATTGCCAGCTGGCCGATCAAAATGACCTCCGGTTATACTAAAAAAGGCTGGGCAATGTTTATGAACACCCTCTTTACATTCGTTTTCCTCGGCCTGGTTATCAGCGTCAACGTCCAGTTGATTATGCATTCCATGAGCGGCGGCGCCGGCGGACGAGCTGCTATCGAAAATGCGTTAAACAGTGATAGGGTAACAGAACTTAAAGAAATTTTGGATATTGGCTTTGCCGGCTTTTTAATCCTGATTGCCTGCTGTATCTTCGGCTTTAAATTAACAATGCAAGCCAGCAGTCTGGCCGGAGACATGGCCGGCGGCGGTGGTGGCGAAGGTATCGGAAACAAGCTTGGCGGTTTGGCTGCCAGCGCGGCAAAAGGCGCTGCTTTGGGAGCAGGGAAATTTACCTGGGGCGCTGCTAAGATCGGCGGCAATGTTACGGGCATTACGCCTAAACTGCGACAGGTCAAAGACAGCAGCAAAGCTGCTGCCAGCAGATTTATCGGCAGGATCTTCGGCGTTGGCAAAAACAGCGGCGCCGCCGGAGGCAGAAAAGCACGAGCCGCTGCCGCGGCTGGCAGAAACGGCGGCGCAGGAACCCCCTCTTCTCGCCAGTCTGGCAACGGGTTTACCATAAACGGCAGCCCGCAACAGGCGGAAAGAGTACAAAATGCCCAGCCCAGAACAAACAATGGCATAAATCCGTCCCAGAGGCCGGAAGTGCAGCGGGCTATGGCAGATGCAAATACCAGTATGCATAATTATGCCGGGCATAAGCACGATAATGCCGAAGCGTGGGATAAATACACCAAGTCTGAGCAGGCTCTTGGTTCCGCTCAAAGCGAAGCTACAGCGGCACGAACAATGGCGTCTAGAATGAAAAATACACCCGAAGCGGCAAAATACGAAGAAATCGCCCAGAAAGCCGAAGCAAAATATGCCGCTGTTCAAAAAGCTCACAGTCTGAACCAGCAGCGGGTTCAGGAAACCGAAAATAAAATGAACAGTGCGGCTGTTGATACTTACGTTAATCAACAAAAAGCCATCGCCATGAGACAGGGAAAATCTTTTGACGAAGATGCTGTCAGAGCTGAAGCTATGAGTAAAATTGCGGATATTCAGAAAGATCTGGACACAATCATAAAGAATAGCCCGGAATTTAACTAAGGACTGAAAAATGACTAAAAGCATGAACATAGGCCGTTTTATAAAAGCACTGATGATTGTGCTTGCAGCCGTGTTTTTGCTTTCTGCATGCGACGTGGAAAAAGATCGAACAGCTTTTCCGACATCCAACCTGCAGGGCAAAGAAGTCAATCCTCAAATACTGCAAGAACAAAGATCCTGCTGGCAAAGCGGCATTTTGGATACTTTGTATGACGGAATGGGAAAAGTTACATTCAACATGTATTCGCAGCTGACTTCCGGGGCGCTGACTTTTATGATGGTTGCGTTTGCCTTGTGGACAGCTTTTCGGCTTTTGAAATTTGTCGGTTCTTTTACCGAAGAATCCCCGTCTGAGCTGTGGAACGAGATATTGCGAAAATTATTCATCTGCTTTTTCTGCGGCTGGCTGGCATCGTCGACATCCGGAATGCTGACAGTTATGAATTCGGTTATTTTTCCGGTTTATAATGCCTTTTTGGAATTCGGCAGCGAAATTCTGACCAGCGCCACAAAAACCAGCGCGGCAAAAGGCAAAATCATTACTTTCTGGGGAGAAAACATTGAGTTTTCACAGTCTGTTGTCTGCAAGGCAGAAAATCTGGAAAATGCAAAAATAGACAAGAATCTGGAAAGATTTCCGGATGCGCCACGGCAAATGATGGGATGCCTGATTTGCGCCGTTAACGAAAGACTGTCCCTCGGTATGGCTCTGTCATTTAAAGTTCTTGCCGAGCCGGGAATTATGTCAACAATTACCGGACTGCTGCTGCTGATCTGTTTTGTTTTTGTTAAACTCGGCTTTGTTTTCTATTTGATCGACAGCGTTTTCCGCATGACCATTATGCTGGTTCTGCTGCCGCTTTTAGTTATGTCCTTTGCCTTCAAAAAAACCGCAGGATGGATGAAAACTGGATTTCTGACGATCATTAACTCCGCCGCGCTCATGATGTTTATGGCGGTTATGATCGGCATGACTCTGCTCGCATTGGAACAAATCATGATCGACAGTGAAGATATTTTTGGCGAAAACGCCACAAAAGAATCTTTTAGAGAATTCAGTATTCCGTTTATGTGTCTGCTGATGATCGCTTTCCTTATTTCTTCAAGCGTCAAAATAGCCAAACAAGTTACTGATTCGCTGGTTGGCGGCGGTGGCGACACCAACTTTGCCAAACAGGGAGCGAAACTCGGCGCAGTTATTGCCAAATATCTTACGCTCCAGGGCGGTAAGGCTGTGCTTAAGGGCGGCAAAGCCCTTCTCAAAAGAGGGAAAAAATAATGAAAAAGCCGGCTGACATATTCAACAAACTCAAAGCAGTCAAAATACTGCTCGGAACAGTATTGGCTGCCGTGTTTTTTTCTTTTAATGCTGCTGCAGGAACGCCTTGTGGAGAATGGGTCAATGGATGTCCAACCGGGGAATTATGTTGGAAGAGTGAAACAAAAGCTGATAATGTGGGACCATCATATATGTCTTACCACTACATAAAATGTGTTTGTTCTAAAGAACAGCCCAGAACTTTTTTTGGTTTATTTAAAGATAATGACTTTATCCAAACTGATGAAAAATGTGAAGACTACGAATATAGGTCTGATTTAGGCGGAGCCGTAGAAGAAAGAACGCTCCAAAATGAAGATGGAGAGAAGATTAAACAAACGCGAAATATAGTCGATACGCCTGCTTCAGAAAGAAAAGATTTAAAAAATGATGGGTGGGAGAATGTAGAACCTCATAACTGCCAGGTTTCTGAAATGAGAGAGAAGTATCAGTCAAAATGCTACTCATGCGTGATTGTTAAAACACTGATAGAAACATTTATGACGGCCTGCAGCAAAGTTTATGACGTTTCCCGCGAGGCCGGCATCAAGCTGTTATTTATAGGCTCCTTGATCTGGCTGGTGGCTTTTGTCATCAAAAACGTTTCTTCGATGACCAATGTCGAACCGGCGACCATGATTAATTCCCTGCTTGTGTTTTTCTTTAAGGTTATGTTTGCCGCAATTGTGATCAATGCCGGCATCGGGGTAATTATCAGCTATATGATCAATCCCATCCTGACTGCCGGAGCGGACTTCGGTCTGGCTATCATGAATACGACCGCGGATATCACTTCGGCCTCCAACTCCTTTATTGTCGGCTCGCGGGAGGCTGCTCCAACAATTGAAATAGCACAGGTGGCGAATGCTGACGGAACAGCGTCCAACATTATTTCCGCCGATGTTATGAACAAGCTGGTTTTGTTCACGGAAAATCTGGATAAAACGGTTTCAAACAATCTGGTCATCGGACATGCGATGACCTGCCATTCTATGTGGGCAGGCGCCTGGAAACTTACCAAAGACATCACTATTATAAATATGTGGCTGTGGTTTTGCGGCGCGTCAATCTGGTTTGTCGGCTTCATGCTGACGCTCGGCATCTGTTATTATCTGCTTGATATTTCCTTCAAACTGGGATTTGCCATTATTGCCCTGCCGGTTGTCATCGGTTTGTGGCCGTTTAATATTACGCAAGGCAAACTGAAAGACTGTTTCAGCATTATTTTGAAATCAGCGGCTACTTTCATGTTTTTGGCTCTGACGACAACTTATGCAACAGTTATTATCAGTCAAGCGTTTAATGGCACCTCAAGATTACTGAATGCCATCGAATCTGCCAATAATACCGCTAATGCAAATTCGGCTGCCGCATCTGCTGATGCAGAATATATTTCCAATATTTTTGATATTACCGGACCTTACTTTATTATCATTATTATTGCTTTTCTGTATTCCATGAAGCTAATCGGCTCGACCGTAAAAAGCTATGCGGACAAATTCTTCGGAGACAGCGTCTTCGGCTCTGAATCTCCGATGCATCACAAACTTACCCAAGTTACCGACTTTGTTGAGAAAAAAGCTATAAAAGCCGGCGGCGCCGCTTTGGGCGCGGCAACCGGAGCCGTTGGAAAAGGCGTTGAAAAAACTCTGGGAAAAGCCGGTAAATTCATCAGGAGCAAATTCAAAGGAAGCGACAAGAAGAAATCAGAGAGCCAAAATACCCTGACGACAGGCGGCAACGCTACCAAGAAGGCAGGAACGGCCACAAAACAAACCGGCAAAGCCATGGAGCAGACTGGAAAAACGGTGGAGCAGACCGGAAAAGCGGCTGAAAAGGGCGGCAAAGCTGCCGCCAAGGGCGGACAGGGAATGATGAAAGGCGGCAAGGCCCTGTGCGGTACCGGGGTCGGCGCATTAATCGGCGTTCCGATGATTTTGGCAGGCGCCGCAGTTTTTGCAGCCGGCAAAGGCGTTGAATATGGCGGCAAAGCCGTAAAATACGGTGGAAAAGCTGTGAAAAAAGCCGGACAAGCCACGAAAAAAATCGGCGAAAAGATGGAGAAAGCCGGCGAGAAAATGGAAAAGGTCGGAAAAAAATGGCAGACGGGAGAAGCCGACTCTGATCAGCCCAAAGACGCGCGGACAAAGTGAGCAGGTGTGAAATGAAAAAATTTAAACTGACATATTTGCTTATAAACTCTTTTATAACAGTCTTAGCTGCGGCTGTTTTCCTGTGCCGTTTCAATCCGGCTTATGCCCAGTCATATGCTTCCGGAAGCTGCCAGGGCGACTGCACGGCTTATAAAACCGGATCGAAAATTGCCCGCGAATGCCCGGACGGAACGAAAAAAAGAAATGATATCTCCCCGGAATGCCTCAGAAAGCTGAACAGCGGAAACAACTGTCTCAACACCATGCCGGTTGACGGCGTCGACCGTGTTCCGGAAGATGTCTGCTATCGAAATCAGGGCTGGAAAAATAAAAGAAACCACGAAGGTATGGATTATGCCTCCAACAAAGGTTCCGCCGTCTATGCCGCAGCCGACGGAACGGTCATAGAGGCCAACCCCTGCTCAAAAGGCTACGGACGAAAGATCATCATCCGACATAAAAACGCGAACCCAACTCCGAAAGACAATCTGGTCGAACTGCCAGACGATCAGTATTATACCACCACCTACGCCCACTTATCCAAGATTGTCGCGAATGTCGGCGCATTCGTGCATAAGGGCGATCTTATCGGCGAAGTCGGCGGATCAAGCTGCAGCGGATTGGAAGGCGGCATTCCGGATGAAGACGCTTACGGCAACCACCTGCATTTTGAAATCCGCACCGGCTCCAGTGGACGCGGCGATGTCATCGACCCGATGTGCGATGATATTCAAAGCCTCTGCGGCCAGTGCAACAAAGATTTTTCACCATCACAGTGCCGGGACAAGCCTATCGGCTTCGGGCAATACAATTTTACCCATACCCGGACAACGTCTCCGTCCGTTACCAATCCGGAACCCGTCGGATTTAATTATAAAAACAGCGTAACGGCGGGAACAGATTGCAGTATCACGTCTTATCGCAACAGTTTTACCAGCTGCATTTTCTGTGATATTTTCAGAATCATTTTCGATGTTGCCAGCACAATGGCGAAAAATGCCTATGATGTTCTGGCTGGTTCCGTCATAAATGTCGTCATCATCGCCATGGCGCTTTGGCTGGCTTTTACAATCATCAAATTCAACGCATCTTTCGAGGCCAAAGAACCCAGGATTCTGATCAAAACGATCCTCAATCAGGCTTTTATCGTCGTTATTGTTGTAACAATCCTGAGATTTGATCTTGATACTTTTCTCAATCTTGCTCTGGAACCGGTCTTCAATACTGGCATGAAAATCGCCCAATACGCAACCTCCGGACAGATGAGCGGAAACTGCAGCGGCATTACCCAGGTTCAAGACCTGCAGGGCGGACTGCCAGCCTCAATGGGCAATAATATCCTGTGCACCATTAATACCATTCAGGGACAGATTCTTGACATAATGTCCATCGGCTCCACGTCCCTGTGCGTTGCCTTTAAGGTAGAAGCATATATTCCTTATATTCTGCCGCATTTCGGCTATCTGATCGTGGGAATAATCTTATGGCTGTCATCTTTCCTGCTGATGGTTATTTATCCGTTTTTGCTGATTGACGCCGTTCTCCAGCTGTCCATTGCCGCCGCGCTTATTCCGGTCGCAATCGGCGGATATGCCTTTAAAGTAACCAGAGGCTATGCCGGAAAAGTCTGGGAAACCTTTATGAACGCCATGTTTACGTTTCTGTTCCTGTCGATTATCATCTATATCATTACCACCGGCATAACCGACATTATGAACGATGTAATGACTCAGGAACTGAGAAATGCCGGAACAAACAGTAATGCTTTTGAAGTTATTCTTGATTCCATCAGCTGGTGGAGCGTCAATTTCCTTAAACTTGTTTTCTTTATGCTTCTGGGGTGGGCAGTTCTTGGCGAGGCCAAAAAATTTGCCGGAAAATTCAGCAAGGGCGGCTTCAGCAGCGGCGGTGTGGCGCAGCCGGTCGGTTCTCTGGCCATGCAGGGAGCAACCCGTGTCGGACAGCTGACCGGAAAAGCGGCCTGGAGTGCGGCCAAAGGCGGCGGTTCGGCAATCGTCAATGCCGGCAAGGAAAGAATCAACACGATGCGCAATAACCGCATGGCCAACAAAATCCGCAACAACAAAAATACGGTTACGGATGAAAACGGCAATATGGTTCTGACATCCAAGAACTGGCGGGGACAGACAGTAACCCGAATGCTCTCTACCGACGCGGCAGGAAACAACATCGTTACGAAAAGCGTCGGCCGCCGGTCAAAAAGCAATGATAAGTTTATGAGCGTCGAGCGGCGTTACGACAAAAATGGAAATCTGATTCAGGAAAAAACCGGCATGAATGCCGCCGCCTGCAAAAACATGCTCGGCAAGGACGGCCACGTCAATGAGGTGGCCCGTTATGCCCTGATGCACAATTCTTCTCATCATATCGACGACATTAACAAAGCTATGATGAGCCAGATACTGAAAGAAAGAATGCCTAATTTCAGTGATGCCGATATGGACAAGGAGTTCGAGAGCCGGAATATCATCTCTTCTTCCGAAAACGAATTTATTATGGAACAGGTTAACAAAGACGGTTCCAAAACGACTTTTACAATGAAGACCGTCGGCGACCGGGTTTTGACGGAAGTTGAAAAGATTGATAAAAGCGGCCAGGCAAGGAAATATTCTTCAGATGGTATTTTCAACAAAACGTCAAAATACAGATATGCCGACGGTAAAATTGTAGAAAATTCCGTTAAAAACAAATATGCTTTTGCTGATTATTACACAAAATACGACTCCTGCCCCATGGACAGCAACGGTGTTTTTGCCACGGGCTTTCCCGGAGGAGAAACCTTATTCAGCGACAGCGATCTGGCGGAAATGAAGGAACAAATTGCCGTTTACGGCAAACCCGAATCCTTAAATATGTTCAGTCGATAGAGTTGTTTTTCCCCTGCAAAAAGCCGGTTTTCCAACCGGCTTTTTGGGTATTTATTTGTACACATATTGTCTTTTTTTGTACTATTTTCTTGATTAATAAAAAACATATATTTATTATTCAAGTAGTTAATTATTAGCAAATTGTTCTTTATTACTAAAAGGTGAACACAAAATGGAAGAAATTATTTTCCCGAATCAAATAAGAATGTACAGAAGGCTTCGCGGCCGTTCTATGCAGGAACTGGCGGACCATCTGAATGTCAGCCTTTCTGCAATTTCTAAAATTGAAAAAGGGTATAGAAGAGTGGATCAGGAACAGCTGGTTCGCGTTGCTGAATTTTTGGACTGCCCTTTGCAAGACTTATTTGTAAACGAACAAAATTCCCAGCAGGAAATCGTTCAGTCCTGGCGTAGAGAACAAGAAAGAAGAAACAAAATCAATGAGAAAAGCGGTCTGAAAACCTTGGGAGCCGGTCTGCGGCAGATCCGCAACGAAAAGAACCTCACCCTGATTGAGGTTGCCGAAAGCGCAGACATGACCCTTTCCGTATATCATCGTATTGAGATGGGACAAAGGGAAGTTTCCGACAAAGAGTTTAAGAATATTGCCAAGGCCCTCGACATGCAGCCGGAAGAACTGAAAGACGAGATCAAAAGTCTGGAAGACAAAGGAATGTTGGAAGAAATCATCCAGAGAAACGACGCAAAATATAAACTGCTGTCCACTCCCCGCGGAGCCATCTCCGCTTTTACAAATTCCTCTTCGGACAACGCGAAAATCTCCGTTTACGGCATTGCCGGCAGAGAAGGCAATGTTATTGTTGATTTTGACGCGGAATGCAAAAAAATCCAGCGGCCGGCAAAATTGTACAATAAAAAAGACGCGTATGCCGTCAATTTGTGCACGAGACGTCTCGGCTCTCTGCTACCGACACGCTCCGTTCTGTTTGTCGACCCGCAGGACGTTGTCAGCGTGGGAGACATTGCGTTGTATTATACTGGAGACAATGAGGCCATGATTTTAAGCGTTCGCGAAGACGAAAACGGACAATTATACGGTCTGAGATGGAATCCTGACGAAAGGATAGAAATCGGCAATAATGACCTTAACAAAATCCATAAGGTTGTCGCGATTGACCTTTAATTCCAAACTCCGCCGCTACGGCGGAGTTTTTTTATATTTTCCGCTTTTGTTAACCTGAAATTTACGACATCAGAGCTAGAATCTGTAATATGGATGAATTTTAAACTGAATAAATCAAGATTCGGGGTAATTTCAAAGTGGCGGAAACAACAAATCAGACTTTTGGAAAACACAAGGACGGGGAAGATCCCGCCATTGTTGCCCAGCGGTTTTTAAATATTTTCCGCCAGTTGCATATTTTCAGCACAGAAAGAAAAGAAGCTTTTAATAAAATGATTCTGGAGCAGCCCGCCAATATCAGGGGAATGTTCGGTTCTTTGCCGGGAGGTTCGCTCCTACAGCAATATGTTGACGATCTGGAAACCAAATACGGCGTTACCCGTGATAAATCAGAAGAGATATCCGCAGTTGCCGGCGCTCCGGAAATGGACGCCGAAATTTCTAAAGCAAAAATTCTGGCAACGGCTCTGGCCGAAGCCCAGGCGCAGGCAACCGCCAAGATGCAGCAAAGCGCCGCCGCAATTCCGTCCATGACCGCCGCACAACCGGTTCAGCAGGCCGTTCCGCAATTCGGAGGAACGGCAAAAATCGTTGCCGACGCCTCTTTTGCCAAAGAAATCGCGGCCGCCTTTTCCCAAGCTATGAAATTTTCAGAATCTGCCAGACAGAATGAAACCAGAGAACTAACCAATGCTATTCTGGAATCGCAGAATAAACTAGCTCAAATGCTCGTTCAGAACAATCAGGCTCAGGCGGCAGCCAATGTCAGCAATACGACGGCGACGGCCAATAACAATGCGAATAATATTCAAATAAACACTACCCCTTTTCCGCCCATTGAGGATATTGTCAGCGGGATTGTCCGGGCACAGTCCCAATTATTCAGGGAAATGGCAGAAACTCAGACAAAAGAGCTGTCGGCGATTATTTCCGTGGCGTTGAAAGAAAGCCATCAACTGTCGACACAGGCCATTATCGACGCCATAAAAACTCTGCAAAAAGAAAACCTGAAAATTCTGGAAATGCAGGCCAAAACAACTCCCGTTTACGTAGAACAGCCGCTTTACGCCGACAGAAATGAAAAGGTCGAAATGCCAAAAAATCTGTCGCCGGAAGGATTTGCCGATAAGTTTATAAAAAACAAACGCGAGCAAAATTCACAATCTTCTTTGAGCGATGACGAGGAGGAGGCAGAAGACGACGAGGACCTTCCCGCTCCCGAACCTATTCGCCTGACTGAAGTAGACGCTTCCGAACCGCTGCAAAAAAAGAAAAAGAAAAAAAAGAAGAAAAAAAACAAAAGCCGCGATGACTTTGATCAGGATACCGCTGTAAACGAGGACATTTTCGCAACAGGAGGTTTTGCCGACAAAAATAATGGCGGCCTTGATGCTTCTTTATTTGATTTTTCCGACTTGTCCGAATCTCACGTAACAGCTGAAAACGAAGATTTTGATAAAGATTTTTCCTTTGACAAGGCCTTTGCCGCCGATACTGCGGAAAGCGATCCGAAAAATCATGATTTTAATTTCGATGACGTAGAACTGCCAAGTCTGGAAGAAAAAACGGACTCCCGGAAAGCCGCCGATTTTTCGTTTGACGATCCGGATAAAATTCCGGGTATCGAATCTTATTCCGATCAACAAGAACAAGCATCAGCAGAATCCCCTTTGCCCGAAGAAAATGAAGATGAGTGGGAATATGTTGAAATTCCTGAAGATGAAAATGCTGCGAATTTGAATTTCGACCCCGAAAAACGGAGCGATGAAGATGTTTCCGCAGATTCTGACGACGGATGGGTTTATGAAGAAGTTCCCGAAGACGAAGCTCCGGCCGAAACAGACTTGGCCGACGCCTATGAGGAAACAACAGCCGAAAACAACGACCTGACAGCCGAAGAACAGACAACGGATTTTGACACCCCGGCAGAATCGGAAGCCGAGACCGGCAGCGCGGATTTTGCCGCCGATGAAAACGGAACTCCTGAAGGCGAAGACTGGGAATGGGAATATGAAGAAGTTCCCGAAGACGAGAACCGGAAACAGGAATATAAAAATTATGACCAGGAACTGGCGCAGGTTCTGGATGACGAAACACCTCTTCCGGATCAGAAAAGACCTGACGGGCAAGACGATTTTTCTCCTGACAGCGCATATCTTTCCGAAACCGATATGCCTGATCTTGAAACGCCTCATAAAGAAAATATTTCAACCGGAACCGAAGAAACGCCGGCCATTGCTAAACCGGCTACCGAAACCGGCGAAAAAACCGATGAGCCGCTTTGGAATGAACCCTTTTCCGACACAGAGAACGGACAGGAAGAGAACAGTTGCTCCGGGACGGCCACAACCCTCAAAGAAAACAGTCTGCCGGCGGCGGAAAAGGCAGACACCGACGATCTGCCGGAAAATGATGAAAACGGTATTTCAGGCGTTCCCGGTGATTTTAACCCGTTGTACAGCGGCGATCTTATCTTTCACGAAAACGTCTATAATCAGCCCCAGCTACAGGCCGTTCCTGATTTTGACATAGACATAGGGATTACGGACGTCAGCGAAGGCAAAAGCGAGAAAGAGCCCTACTCTCCCAAAAACTGATATAATTGGGTAAAGGTTAGAGAAATTAATTTACAAAAAACGACAGCTAAATTAAATTAGAGAATAAGGAGCAGCATATGGAACAAAATACGCCGATGCCCAGTGTCAGCAAGGAAACTCTCTGGTATCTGGATAATTATATTCTCTTAAAGGATTATTATGACCGCACGATTTCCCGGATTGCGGCACGCTGCATTCGTCAGGGCAATATTGCCATGGAAGAATACAAATATTACGGTTATATTCTTGATGTGCTTGAAGAAATCAGCGAAACCGGCGATTTTATACTTGAACATAAGGAACTTTACCCTTATGTCGAAAAGAAAATTCCCGGTGGCATGGCTTCTTTCAAAAAAAGTCTGGCAGAATATCAGCTTGAACTGAAAAACAACTCTTCTCCGGACATGATCAAAGAAGATGCTCAGGAACTTGAGAAGATGAAGGAAGTTCTGGGAGAAATCGACAAATCCACGGATCCGACCATCGGCGCGGGCATGAATATGGATCAGCTTATGGACAAACTGCTGGCTCAGGACAAAGCGGAAAAAGAGATGAAAAAGGTCATTAAAATCAAAAAACCGGTCAATCCCGAAAACAGGCAGGCTGTTCCCCCTAAAGACGAGGCTACGGAGAATAAATGACAACTAAAATTAAAAATTTCTTTACGGCATTGTGCCTGCTTTTTCCGCTGCTGGCCGCATCCTGCAAGACAAACAAGCCTCAACAGCCTTTGCCGCCGATTGAGCAGAGAATTGCCGCCGAAACGGTTTATCCCGAAGATCCTAACATGATCAGGACACCGGAAGGCGCCAATGCTCTGGATCTGGAAACGCCGCTACGCTGCAATGTCAACTGGCAGACACAAGAAATGGTTCTTACTCTTCCCTATAATATCTCCGCGTTTAAACTTGATAAAAACGGCGTTAACGACCCTCTGCCCAGATTTGAGGTTACAGGCTTTTCTTTTGACACTATGCCAGCTGAAAAAGCTCTGTACAAACTTGTTAAGGAAGCGGGGATCAAGCTGGTGGCAAAAGATGCACCATATGCCAGCATTTCGGCAGAAAACCTGCGCGGCGAGTTTTCCGAGGTCGTCAATATGATTGCAGACGCCGGTGAAATTTATTATACGTACAATGCCGCCAAAAAGACCATGCGCATCAGCAGAAAGGCAGATTTTACGCTGTATGTACCGAAGTCCAGACCCATTATTCTGGGACTTCTCGATGTTTTAAGAGGTTCCGGCATTACGGATATTACTACGGACTGGGCAGATTACTCCATTTCGTTTGAAGCTGATTTTGAGCTGCGCAACAAAATCATGAATCTCATTAAGTATTTTGAAAACAATCCGACCCTGGTTGCTTATGATGTCAGTGTTTTCAGGATTTATCCTTATACAAAAACCTCGGAAATCCAGTGGAAAGACATGCTCAATGTTTTTGATTTCGGCACAATTACAACCGCCAAGACAGGAGTTATCGGCCGGGTGCTTACGACTACCGATGAGCTCAACATCTCTTCCCTGAGGCGTTTTCTAGGACAACAGGCTATGGTTCTGCCCGTGGCGGAAGGAAAATTTGTTGTTCCCAATTTATGGTTTTCGCGTTTTGATATCGGAAAATGTGGCAGCCGCAATTCCATTGAGGCAGATTTATCCATTCTGGCAAAAGCCTCTCTGGAAAAAAACAACCGTATTTTCTCGGATATTACTCTAGAAAATACGGGCGGACAAATCACACAATTCAGCATCCGCAGTAAGCTCGGAGAAAATTTCCTGATTATCGGTATCCCCAACGAGCTGTTCGGCGTCTCGTCGCCGAGGTCTGAAACGGTTATTTTCATGGTGCCGCGAATTATCCGCACCCTGAAAACCAGCAAACCGATATTAAATAAAATATAAGCAATAAAGAACAGAGGACAAAATTATGGCTGATGATTTTAATAATGTGAACCAACCGGGGAATAATACCAAACAACCGGGAAGCGGAAATTTTGATCCTAACCGTCCCCGGCTGAAAAAGGTCAAAAGACCTATCCGCAGGCCGGAAGGAAGCGGCGGCGCGGCAATTCCGCCAAAGGCTCCCGGTTTTGTTTCCGGACAGCAGCCGCAAAGACCGCAGATACCCGGCGACGATTTTAATCTGGACGCTATTTTGGACGACACCAATCTTCCCGCGCTCAATAAGGAACCGCAGGAAAATCAGACGCAGGAATTTCAACCGCAATTTATTGATGACAGCGACATTACGCCACCCAAATCATCCGGTATCGAAAATTTTATTTCCAACAATATGTTTACCCAAAAAGCCGTCATTCTTATCGGGTTTATTTTGTTTGTGATGGGATTTTTTACATCAAAGCTGTTTTTCTCAGAAGCAACTATTGTCCGCGACGGCTTACAGGGCGTCGTTATTAATTCGGAAGTTCCGAGAGGGCGCGCCCGCTGCGGCGTGGCAGAGCGTACGCAAGGCTGTGTGCTGTATATTATGAACCCTCAGCGGCAGGAGCTCAACGCCAGAGATTTCTACGATCTGGCAGCTCAGCTGACCGGACGCCAGAGGTTTGTGATTGAGACGGGCAATATGCGTTATTCAAACGTCAAAATCCGTCCGGGAGGAATTGCGCAGCTGAATATTCCGCCTCTGCAATAACTAAATAAAAAAAGCCCCGCTTCCGGGGCTTTTTTTATGTAACTTCGGTAATGGCGCGCAAGTTGCCGTCGCGGTTAATCTGCACCACGCGCAGTTTATGGTGCATTTCCTCGATTGTTTTATTTCTGTCAATGGTCGGATACGTATGCAGGATACGGTCGGTAAAAGCTTTATAGGCAGCCTCCGAACTTTCGGCGTGAATTGTGGCCAGACAGTTGTCATGACCTGATCCCATAAGCTCCCAAATGGCGCCGGCATTGCTGGTTGATATCTCGCCACCGATGATGGCATCCGGCGTAAAACGCACAACCAGGTCAATAATCTTTGCATAGTCCATTTCATTGGTCTGTTCGGTACGGGACAAAACCAAATGAACCCTGTTGGGATGCGGTACAAGAAGCTCGCGCGTATCTTCTATGGTAACGATGCGTTTATTGATATCCAAAATTTTCAGAAGATTGTTCAGAAATGTCGTTTTACCTGTCGATGTTGCGCCGGAAACCAGAATATGGTCGCCGCGTTTGATGCTCAACAGCAGTCTTTCGTAAGGATCTTCAGGATCTTTGATATCTTTCAGCGGATTAATTTTATGCAGGGCGTGTCCCTGGCTCAGTCCGTAATCTTCCAGACCGAAGGCCACATCCTCGCTGTGGACGCGGATTGTAAGCGCCACACCGCCGGTTAGGTCGTCCTGATCATACATAACATTCCGTCCGGCAATCGCCGAAAAACGGTGCTCTCCGGGAATGGTCGCGTAGACAACCGGAGACCCCTGTACAGGATCAAACGGCAGTTCATAAGTATTGGCCACAATATAGAGCAGATCAACCAGATATTCCTTACTGAGCTTTTCATCCTTATACATAACCCAGGGATAGGCTCTTTTGCCGCGCAGACGGAGCCATATCTGCCCCGAACGGTTGATGGCAACCTCTTCAATATTCTCCTGGTTATACCAGTAAGACAAAGGGCGTAACACTGATTCCAAAACTTTAAAGCTCATTGTCTAACTCCTATCAGAACAACTGCGGCACACTGTTATCAGTTTTTCCGGAACTGCTGCCCGTATCCGATCCCGACGAGCTGCCGCTGCTGAATGACGGCGGCGGAGGCGGGGTCGCCCCACTCGGCGCCGTCGGCAGCAAAGCCGGAGAGGAAGGCGCGGCAGGCTGTTTTTTGGCGGCGCCTTTTTTGTCCTCAATAAGTTTCGGCGTTTCAACAGCTTCCACATCCGACGCCTGTGCTTCATAAACGACAGAACCGGCAGCCGAAGGACGATCGGCGTCTGTCATACCCATTTTCCGCTTGTTTTTGGTATCTTCACGCTGCTGAACAATTTCCTTATCATCAATCAGGACATCGCGACGATACATATTGGCGGCAACTTCAGCCTCATCTCTTTCAGGCGTCCTTAACCATAAATCTATATTCGGAAAAACAATAATTCTAGTGCCGGCCGGAACATATGTCAGCGGTTTAATGTTGGTTTTATCCGCCAAAATCTGCTCAAACACGCGGTTCATATCCTGCAGGAAATTCTGGCGGGCATCGTTGGCCGCCTGCTGACGGGGAGATTCCGTTTCAGAATTGCTGTCATCATCTTTTGGAGCCATAATGTAAGAGGTATAACTGGTCAGCGCCGTGGTCATAATCGGCAGTGTATATTTTTTGAACAGCTGCTGATCAAGATAGCCCAACGCGCCGCCGCGGCCCTGCGCATCCGCCGTAATTCCCTGGAAAACAAACAGAGATCCGTCCGGACGAATCAGGCGCTCCCATGTAATTTGAACTTTTGCGGAAGACGACGTTGCTTCCGTTCCGGCTGTCAGGCCGCCCAACGTGCCGATTAAGCGACTGCCGGCGGGGATAATGACATTGCGCCCCTCTTCAGCATAGACATTGCGTTCCACATACGCGGTAACCGGCGTCGGATTGTTGCTGTCGATAGAGCGCGCGATAACCGCCGGAATTGGCTTGTCGGCAAAAATCATTTCATTTAAGCGGACACGCCAGGACGAAACAGCTTTGGGAATTCCCTGCTCGTCCCAGTTTTCCTGATATCCGTCAAAAGCTTCCTTACGGATACCCGAACTGATCTTGCCAACAGCCATGGCCTGCCGACGTTGATTCTGCGCTGCGGCAAGCGCCGCCGCCCGCTGCGGATCATATCTTTCGCCGGGGCCGAAACCGCCGCCCGGACCAAGATTGCCCCCCGGTCCGCTGCCCGTACCGTAAGCCGCTCCAGGACCAAAAGTCCCGGGTGGAACAAACATTCCCTGCGTTTCAGGCTTTTTCACCTCTTCAATGCCGATCAGAGAACCGTCGTCGTCTATAATCAATCCGTCCGGCATTTTTTTGCCGATGACTTTGCCGTTTTTATCGACAACGCGCCCATCTTCCAGAATATCGCCCAGATACTCGCCGTCCGGCGTCAGGGCTATTCCCAGAGATTTGCGGTATTTTTCAAGTTCACTGCTGTCAACGACGCCGATCTGCGGGACTTCTGAGGTTCCTTTATTGTACCAGCTGCCGCGGTTTTTGGCTTCTTCCTCCGCAGCCAGACGCGCGGCTTCTTCGGCTGCCAGGCGCTCCGCCTCAATATCCTGCAGGCTTTTGCCGCTGTAATACTGCAGCGGGCGGGCTATTGCCAGAATATTACCGTTACTGTCGCGGATTTCTCCGTTTTCTTTCAAACTGCCGATAACCTCGTCGCGGGTATTGACCAGACTGCCGTTGAGCGCAAGTTCGCCGAGCACGACGTTGTTCTCCGTCCGGATATAATAGTCTCTGCTGCCGCGGCCCTTGACAATACCGTCCTGCACCCAGAAACCCCGATCCAGCCGGCCGATGTTTTTGCCGCCGAAATCGATAATGTTGCCATCTTTGGCAATATGACCGACCGCATTGAAATCTTTATCATAAATATACAGATCATACAGGGCATAACCGATGTTTTCATCTTTTGATTTTACATAACCGGTAAAGTCAACTTCGCCGATTTCCTCATTTTTATTATTCAGGACTTTGGCATCGGACGTAACGCGGCCGATAAGATTATTATCATTGTCAAAAGCAAATTTGTACCTGAACAAATGGCCTATCGGCACACCGGTTTTGGAATTGACGTTGCCATTCGGCTGCATATAGCCGATAAACTGATTTGTATCATTTACAACCGTACCGTCCAGTATGGTGCGGCCTATAATCCTGTCATTAAAATTCATGACAGGGGCAAACTCAACCCGGGCTCCAATAATTTCTCCCTCAGACTTCATCTGGCCGCGGATGTCAACGCACCCCAGTTTTTCTCCGGCATAATTAGTTATCTCACCGGAAGGAAGAACTGTTCCGAGTATATTGCCATTGGCGTCTATTATGCTGCCGGGAACGACAGTATAACCGATTGAATTGCCTGTTTCAGAAATAACCTGACCGTTCGTCAACGGACGCCCCAGCAAAGTCTCGCGGTAATTGCGGACATCGCCGCGGGGCGTTACAACGCCAATCAACGCGCATTTGCGATCGACGGCAATCGTATTTTCTATGCTTTTGCCTATGACCGCTCCATTAACATCCAGAGCCAGACCGTCGGACAAAACGCGGCCGATAACGGCTCCCGCCATATCGCGGACATTGCCGTTTATATCGGAATAACCGACCAGACTGCCGTTAAACCCGATTACCGGGGATGGAACGCCACCGCTGCCAACCTGCGGCATCATATTGACAGATGTATTACTGTCTGCCGATACGACAGAATTATCGGGAAGGATTTTCGCAACGGCTTTTTTATTTTTGTCCAAGACCAGATTTTGTTCCGACACCAGTCCCAGAGAATTGCCGTTATTGTCAACAGCAAAACTGCTACCGGCAGCTTTGCCCAAAACGCGGTTGCGTTCGTCCAGATTTATTCCTGATGGCATCAGTTTTCCGAGGGCTACGGCCCCTTTGTTGTATAAAACGCCATCCGGCATAATATGGGCGATGATAGCACCGCTGACATTATATAATGGCGATAGTTTGACGACGGAACCGCTCAAAAGGCCTTCCGAATTGAAAACATAACCAAACGGCGATACAAAATTTTTATCCGCCCCGTTCATTACCGAAGCGGTAATTCCGCTCATGCCGAGAGGCTTTCCAGTATTATCCAGAACCAAATCACCGTTGATAAGGGAACCGATAACCCGGCCGGCATTGTCAAAAGCAAGATTATAGCGCATTGTTCCGAGCGGCGTGCCCTCCATCGAGATAACCGTGCCGTTTTTCAAAGCATGCGCTTTCAGGGCTGCCCGATAGTCAAAAATGGGGCCGGTCCGAATCAGACGGCCGATAATTTTGCCGTCATTATCCAAAACAGTGCCGCGGGGACCGACGACGCCAACATTTTCCCTTGCTTTGGCAATGCTGCCGCCGGGCATAATCCGCCCCAGATACCTGCCGTTGAGATCGGAAGCAGTCGCCGCGATGTCTACGGCAAAACCGATGATATTGCCCTCCGTATCGGCAATATTTCCGTCGGCGCGCATACGGCCGATCAGTCCTTCTTTTTGAATGACCTCACCATTGTAAGTTACGAAGCCGAGATATTTTCCGGCATTATCAAAAGCATAACCCGATTTTACAATGCTGCCGATAATCTGATTGTTTTCATTATAGGCATAGCCGTTTGCCTTGATGAAGCCGATGGTTTCGGCATCAAAATTAGTGATATTTCCGCCCGGAGACACGCTGCCGATAAAGTCGCCGGCCAGAGAAACAACCATTTTGGAGGAAATCAGCCGGCCGTCCAAAATATAATCATTGCCAACTTTGCGGTAAGCGTAACCGTCCGGAGAAACAAAACCTATTTGCTGTCCCTGAAGATTGGTATAAAGGCCATCACCAGTCAGACGCCCAACCGTTTTTCCTTCGTCGGAATAAATCAGTCCCGGAAACAGCACCGTTCCCAGAACCGAAAAATAATCGTCAACAACCAAGCCATTCGGCAAAACCTTGCCGACAATTTTTCCGGAAGAAAGACGAACGGAACCGTCATTGCTGACCTTGCCCAGCAGTTTGTTGTCATTGCCGATGGCAATACCCTGCGGAATAACGCCGCCGATCAGTTCTCCGTCAAAATTTACGATAAGACTGTCTGCTGTAACATTGCCGACAAGCTGATTGTCAAAACTGACAACCTTACCATCGGGGATGACCTTACCGATTAAATCGCCATTAAAATCGACAGCCGTGATTTCCTGCGCCGCGACCGGAGACGCACCCGCACACAGATACAGCGCAAATGCGGCAGCCGTCGTCAAAACTTTTGCAAATTGATTTAACTTTCCGAGCACAGTCAACCTAGTTCCTCCGGTTTTTGGCTACTTCCTGCAAGGCATAGCCCGATACCTTTTTATCCAAGTCAATAAACGAACCGTTGTTCTTTACATAACCGATGTTTTTGCCCTCGACGCTGATGACGGTTCCGTCGGGAGCAAGCCTTCCTACATATTTACCATCATTTCCCAAAATAGTCGCGCCTATTTTGTAAATTCTGCCCATGATATTGTCGTTGTTGTCTATAGCAAGACCGCCCGACAGCGCGCGGCCAGAAACCTTGCCGTCCATGCCTGTAATCTTACCATCATAGTCCACATAACCAACAACTTTATCCGAGTTATCAATAACTATGTCTCCTTCGGCAACTTCTCCGACCAGTTTGCCAGCAAAATTGATGACATTGCCGTCAGACAAGACCCGACCGAACGCCACATTATTGACGTCAATGACTTTACCGTCGGGCATGACGGAGCCAATGGTATTGCCGCCGAAATCGATGACTGCGCCGCGACGCAGCAAACTCAGGTTTCTGTCGGTCGATCCTCCGGGCAGAATCGCCGTAATATTTTCGTTTTTCAGGTCGAAAACATCGCCCAAAGCATTGGTGCGTCCTTTGTAATTTCCCCAGATGTCAACCATAATATTTTCCGGGATAACCTCGCCGATGACCTGGCCCTCGTCATTGAGGACTTTGGCATCAGAACTGACAAAACCCTGCTTTTTGCCGTCCAGATCGATGACACTTCCGTCAGCCAGCGCATATCCCAGATAAGATCCGTCATATCCGATGGCGGCTCCCTGAGCCAGAACAGCCCCGCTCAGGCGGTTGTTGTTGTCAAAGAACAGGCCTTTGGCGTTAATATGCCCCTGTAGTTCGCCGAAACGATTCAGGACTTTTCCGTCATAATTTACCTTGCCGATTTTTTTACCGGCAAAATCCACAACCTCACCCTGCGGAAGTTTGTGGCCGAGAATCTTATTGAAAAAGCCGGCGGCATCGCCGTGAATCCGCCCCAGGGAAACGCCTTTGTCCGTATAGACATTGCCGTCCGGGAAAAGACGGCCCATAAAGTTGCCCTCCGCATCAACAATCATTGTTTTTTCATTGAGAGCAACGCCGATAATCTCATTGGCGTCATTAGCCACCACGTTATTGGCAAATAATTTGGCGTCCGGCTGGCCGGTTACGGATACTTTGCCATTTTCGCCGACCATATTGAGAAAACCGCCGTTCAGATCATAGGCGTACCGATTGTCTAGCACCTTGCCCATATACCCGCCGTCCCGGTTGAAAACATCGCCGTAGGTTCCGACGCATCCCACCGGCAGCAGCGCCGCCGACAGCACGATACCGTTGGGATTAACCCTTCCGATATATTCGCCGTCATAACCGACGGCAATGCCGGAACGCGAAACACCGCCAATTATTTCTCCGGCCTCGTTCAAAACAGTTCCGTCGGGATTGACGCAGCCGACATAGTTGTTGGACGCGTCTCTGACAATGCCATCAGTTCCAAGCTCGCCAAGCAGCGTGCAAGTATTATCAAAAACCTTTCCGGGGCGGACAACCTCGCCGACATAAGCTCCGGCTGCATCAATGACGATGCCGTCCGGCATAACCTTATACCCTGTATCTTTATTGGCTTTTTTTATTTTGCCGTCTTTTTCCAGATAACCGATGTTTTTGCAACCGTAACCGACAACCAGCCCGCCGGGAACAAGCTTTGCAATAACCTGCGAACCCGCTGGATCCTTGACCAGGCCGTTGGCCAGAATTCTTCCGATAACCTGGCGTTTTTCATTTTCCACCGTACCGTTGTTGCTGATGACGCCAAGCACTTCGCCGGTCGGCATTATCGGAATAAGCTCTGTCCTGACAAGCGAGCCGATTTTTTTCTTGACCAAACTGATGACATTGCCGTTTTCATCAACATAACCGATTTCATTGCCGTTTAGATCATAGACCTTTCCGTCGGCGCCGACATAGCCGATGACATTGCCGTCTTTATCCAGCGCCAGATTTACATATTCTCCGGCTTTGCCAATAACGTTGCCGTTCAGATCCACCAAAGTGCCGTCTTCCAACATTTTTCCGATAATATTGCCATTAAAGTCAACAACATTGCCATTTTCGTCAATATAACCGATGACGTTGCCGTCCTTGTCGTAAGCCAGACGCCGCTGAGGGCCGACTTTGCCGATTGTCTCCTCGGTCAGGACATTGCCGTTTTCGTCGATATAGCCGACCAAATTGCCGTTAGCATCGACAACCGCGCCGTTGGGCATGACAACGCCCTGAATATTGCCGTTTTCATCAATAGCTACACGACCGGGCTTGGTAACATAACCGATGACGTTGCCGTCCGCATCGACAACTTCGCCTTTTTCGTTCAGCCGGCCGATAACATTGCCGTTCATATCAACAACGGTTCCGTCCGGCAGCACCCTGCCGATAATATTGCCGTTTTCATCATAGACGTAACCGGCGTCAACGGCCTTGCCTATCGGGTTGCCGTTCAGATCCACCACCGTGCCGTCCGGCAACATGCGGCCGATGATGTTGCCGTCTTTGTCCACCACCGTGCCGTCCGGATTGACATATCCGATAACATTACCGAATTCATCGTAAACAAGCTTGCGGTTATCGGCTACGCCAACAACATTGCCGTTTTCATCCACGACCATTCCGTTTTCATTTACCCTGCCAATGATTTTTCCGTCGGCGTCGCGGACATATCCCTCCTCATCAACGCTGCCGATAACCTCTCCGCTCGGCCCAACCGCATTGCGAACCTGCCGGGAAGCCTCCTGTTCTTCGTTTCCATCCTGAGGCAGTGCCGTTTCACAAAAGTTGCAGTCTTCTTTTCGAATGGCCGTTCCCTCTACGGGAATTTTTTCCGCTTTGGCGTTCGCTGTGGAAAGATTTGTTTCATGCCAGGAGACAATAAAATTATTCTGAACATTGCCCGGAACAACCGGCGCCCAGCTCATGGTAATATCGCAGGTCTGGTTGCCGCGCAATTCCTCATCCGTACAGCCGTCCTCAAAAGTAAAACCGTCAAACGGCGGCTCGGCCAGCTGCACCGAAACAATCCGAATGGCCGCTTTACCGTTGGTTCCGATAGTTAAAACGTTTTTGGCATCCGTCCCCAAAACAACCTGCCCCATTGACACGGGGTTAGGCGTTGCCGTAATGGGAATTTCTCCCTCCTCGACGGTACCGAACTCAATATTTTCCAGCAGCGGATTGGTCTCGCCGATGTTCAGGGCATCGTCATTATCCGTAAAAACCGGTTCCTGATAATCATTCTGAACTTTATTGCTCTGCACCAGCAGAATCACGCCAAAAATAAAGATAATAAAAGAAGTAATACCAACCGCAAGAATAATGCGGTTGGTTTTTCTGACATAACTTTCGGAATGTGTTAATACTTCTTTGCTCATTGCGTCCTTACTACACTGCAGAATACGCCGTTACGCCCCAGCTTGCTGCAAGCCGTATCGCCGGCATCCAGAGATTTGACCGGCCCGACGCGCAAATGGAATAATTCTTTTCCCTGGCCATCCGCCGGCGTGTCAACCGAGAAGAACGGCTGGTAGCGTCCCAGAACATCCGGATATTTGCTTGAGAGACTATCCCACAGCTTTTCAAGATTGTTGACATTGGAATCCGTTCCCAGTTCAATGGAAATATTCGAACCGCCGTCCGCGAACCCCGAACCGTAGCCGTACCGGCTGACGGCATTCTGCATACCGGGATCAAAATTGTTGTTATTGCGGATACGCTGCATTTTGGAATAATCAAAACCATCATTCGGCAAGCCACCGTTCTGATAGCCGACGTTTATATTCTGAGTGCCGCCGCCGGTATAATCCGGAACAATCAACTGGCTCTGACCGACCTGAATATCATATTGCCCGGGCTGGCCGTTGAAGCCTCCTGTCTGGCCGTTGTTATACTGCGCCGGCATATTGCTGTTATCTCCCCAGTCATCAGCCGGTTCCGGTATCGGTGCTGGAACATCCCAGCTATTGTTGCTGAAATCGTCAGCATAGGTCGCGTGTTCCAGTCCGGCATCATCCGACCGGCGCATTTTCAGACAGACAATACGTTTGCCGTTGCGCAAAACCATATCGCCGATCCCCTCGACGATAATCAGGCGATTGTTCGGCCCTTTGGTGCGGAAGCCCACGGGAACTTCGATACGCTCTACGATCAGCGTTACGATCGGCCGCTGCGTCATGTTCAGCGCTTTTTCGCCGAGATCGATGTAGGTAAAGATATCGTCGCGCCAAACCCGTTCCGGCGCAATGACGACATCGTCGGGATTAGGCACATAGACCTCGATATCAAAACGGAATTTGGACGGATCGAGCGGAATACTTTTAATCCAATCGCCCAGCTGATTTCTTTTGGTAAAGGTAGAATCAACGGATTTACCGCCATTTTTCAGATAATGGCTGGCATTCATGCCGCCGCTGCCGCCCGAACCGCCGCGGAAGCTGGAAGCTCCTTCACCGCCGGAACCCGACGGACCGTCGATGACGTCAATATCGATAATCGAGTTTGTCAGGCGTTCCGTATTGACACCTTCGCTCTTGACATAGAAAACATATTTATTGCCCGAACGGCCGAAAACGATAACGTTGGTATCAACTCCGACATTGGCGCCCTTGCGCGGATAAAGCAGCAGCGTATTGGGGCCGGAGATCTGACCGTCGAAAGTCGCGTTGTCGCCGATATAAATATCCTCAATCAGTTCCCAGCTCGGAAAATTAATCAGGGTAATCATGCCTTCGCGCAAACGAATCGGCAGCACCAGATCGGGAGACCAATAATATCTTGAATAGGCCGGCTTGCTTTGTCCCTCGCCCAGATTCTGCAGAGGATCGAGCCAGGCACTCTGCGTCATTCCCAGAGAGTTAAAACCGGCATATCCCATATCCATAGGCATATACTGCCCCTGACTCTGGTCGGCATTCTGGTCCAGACTGTTCATCGTCGCCTGAGAATAAGCTTTATGACCGGCCGTCAACAACAGGATCAAAAGAAAAAATATTTTAGCTGCCCGAAAAATCATTATTTAGTAACCTTTATCAACCTACTTGACTTTATTATATGTTAAAGAATATCTCATTACGGTAAACCCGACCGGGTTTTTAAGACGCTCACCATATTTGACGCTCTTGCGGCGGTAGGCAATCCGCAGAGAAGCCGTCCAGTAATTAACTTCAGGCGCCGCAGAATCGGGATACATATCCTGAGTTTCATATTCCACCTGCCATAATCCGCGACCGAGTTCATTAACCGTCAAAATCCGCACATTGCGGATCAGGCTGCGGGTTCGTATCAGATTAAGGGCTCGCTTGGCCGTTTTTTCCAGAAATTCGCTGTAAACCGCGGGAGATGACATTTCCTGCACGGCGCCACCCGGCATCCAACGAGCTTCCATTTCAGGGATATCGCGATCAAAAGAGCTGCGCAGAAGAACATACTGACGGACAAAGGTTTCCGTAATCGCCTTTTCGTCTTCCATGCGGCCTTTAATCGGCTGAATGTTGTAAACCTGCTCTTCCTTATTCTGAAAAGTCAGCAAAAAAGGCTCGACCCGGTACAAAGGCATAACCTGGGCAATCGCCAACATCAAAACGACATTGCAGCAGAGACTGACCGCCGTGATAATGGCAAAAGCGCGCGCCGTCCACAAATATCTTTTCTCGCCGACGTTCGCGACGAAGACATCCTCATTGACGCGGGAACGCTGCGGCGCAGGCCGGCGGTTTCCCAACAGCTTCTGATTTGTGTTATTGCCCTCAATTTCCGCCATTAATAAAACCTTTGCCTAAATCGTTTCGACAAACCAGTCCGGCAGATTTTTGGGAAGCTCTACCTGAAGGCAGGCACAGGGCGAAAGCTTGAGTTCATCGACACCTTTGCCGACGCCAACCGGCTCCGCTTCATAATATGAGCCGAAAATACCGCAGGCTGAAAGCAGCAGCAGAACAAACAGCATGATAAACTTCTTGCACATGACGATATATCCTTATTTTTCATATATACTAGTATAGATAGTATGAAGTTAAACTCTTTTATTTTAAAAGTCTAACACGAACCCTATTAAATCCCCAACTTATCAACAATTTAGATGGGGCTAAAAAATTTCGACTTCCGTCTGCGAGTAACGAACCACCGTAAATCCGATCGGGTTGATTAGGCGGATGCCGACAAATTCGCGCCCGGGAATAAAGTATGAGGTTACGGATGCCGTCCAGTAACGCGTATTCAGGATCAGCGCCCGGGTCTTCCGGTTTCGCTGCGAATTTGACAAATCATAGGTTTTGAAATCCACTTTCCAGACGGGGCTTCGTTCTCCGCCAAGCTTACCGATGGAAATGATTTCGACTTCGCGCACAATGTCGCCGTCAATAATCCTTTCCCATATTTTTTCGCGCGAGGGCTCAAACAGGGAAAAAACATAATCTGAAGACAGAAAATTGAGCATTCCACCGGCAAACCAGCGCGTCTGCATTTCCTTTTCATCGTTGATGATCGTATTGCGCATGATGACGTACTGGCGGACAAAGGTTTCCATCAGCTGATTTTTGGACGCCATGTCATAGGCGATCGGCTCATACCTGACAATACCGTCGGAACTGTCCTGCCTGATAATCAAAAACGGTTCGACCGTTACCTGGGGAGCAAGCTTGAATAAAGCCAAAGACGCACTCATGAAAACCATCAGGGAAATGACCGCAAACAGGATAAACAGACGGGAAAGCCACATATAATACTTCATCTTGAAGCCGGAAACTTCTTTCTCGACCTCGCTGACAAACTCCCGACTGTTGCCGTTGGCATCGGCAATCGACAGTATTTTCGTTCCTTCCAGTATGTTTTTATCCGCTTCCATCTGCCTTTTCACATTCAATATGCCGCGCAATACGGCCGTTTAAAGTTATTCAGCTGTTTCTGAAATTCCTCATCCGCTTTTTTGCCATATTCGCCGACCACGCTCTGATTGACCTCCTCGGTCTTTATCTGTTCGTCAAGTTCGCTGTCGCTTGGCGAAACCTCACTCAAAGCGATAAGCTCATCTTTATCTTTACGCAGAGCGGTAAAAATACTCTTAATATTGTTCAGACGTTCCTCAACAACCTCATTATCGGTTACGTCCACTTCCGCAATGCGGGAAAAAGCGTCGTTGACCAGCTGGTTTTTGGCACGGTCGAGATTTGAACGCGCCAGTTCGAAATCCGCTGCCGTCGAGAGATTAAACTGTTCTGACGGCGAGAACCCCACTTTCTGCAGAGCCTCATTCAGGGTTGCCTTTGCCTCCTCTATACCAGCCGACAACTCTTCCATTGTCTGGCGGTAGGTCATCTCCAGTTCGACGAAGTTGAGGAAGTCTCCGAATTGGTTCGTATCATAAGGCGCTCTTTGATATAATTCGTCTTTGAGATTTTTCTTGTAGCTGCTGTTTTCGGCGCTGCTTTCTTCCTCAATTTTTTCAATCCGCGCAAATACTTCTTCCTGCTTGTCGGTAAATTTCAGGCCGTTTTCGGAAAACTTCACCAGAGTTCCCAGCTCTCCGCCGTCCGGATCTTTTTCTGTTTTCTGAATCGATGCCGGCCCTTTGGTATCCGCCTGATAATCCTCAACCGAATGCTCAAAACGGGATAATATGCCTGTATGCCTGATCAGTCCGATTTCCTGACAGTTTGGCAGCTTGCGGTCCGAAAGAAGGTCATATTCAACCGATGTCGGGGTCTGCAAGGCGCCGATGCCGTCATAATTCAGTTTTCCCAGCACCATATACTGCCCGGTATAAGGATCAACGTCCAGCACTTTGCCTTCACTCCGGCACGGCAGACGGCCGCCACGCATCAGAAACAGTTCTTTGCCCTCGCCTTCCGTCAGTTTTTCCATATCAACGTCTTTTTCGACAAAGGCCTTGTCGCGCAAAATAAGCTTCCAGGCAGCGGGAATTTCTCCGCCGTAATTAAGCAGACCATCTTTGGTTATAAAACCATCCGCCGTTTTGTAGACATTTTTATAATCAGCATCATCAAAATGAAAAACTTCGCGCAGCGGCGGCAGATAGATGGCAGGCGCGGCTTTGGGCGCCGAAAAATCCCGGTCTTTTTCGGGCAGGCCGACAAAATATTCGTCATCGGGCGTCTCACAGCGCTTGTCCGCGCAGGCTTTTTCCAGCAGAACCTGTTGGAAAAGCGTCGTCAGAGCGCCGGTTACCGCTGTTTTTCCCGACGCGGCTTTGATTGTGGACGACGAATCCGCCAACTGTTGTAGCGGAATATTTTTCAATTCCTCAATAAGCTCTTTATGACGCTGCACGACTAGGGAATTGCTTTTCGGTAGATATAAATCGTCGCTTAGCTTGTAAATATCTTCCTTTGCCTTTTCAATAGCCTGCGCCGCATAATTTTTCGTATCGGCAATCATGGCGTCGGACTTGCCGAGAATCGACTTTACGTGGCTGGTGCCGATTAAGTCGCCGATTTTCGAACTTTCGATTTCGGATTTATACAGGCCGAGCAGCGTTGAAGAAACAACGGAAGAATCCTCCGAGGAATTTTCTCTGTTCTTGCGGATTTCTTCAAGAAGCCGCAACAGTCCGCTGTTATGTTTGTTTTCAATTTTTCTGACCTCCTCGGCATAATCGCCGTTAATCCGGTCTATTTGCTGCTGGACCAGGGTTATCTGCGCCTGAAGATCGGAAATTTTACCTTTCATTGCGGCTGCTTTCTCCTGCAGAGACGCAACTTCCGCTTCGGCTGTCGCCGTTTTTTCCCTGCTACTGTTTATGACCTCTTTGGTATAGGTTTGCTGGACGCTGTCTTCTTCATTGACAATTTCCATTTCATGCTCAACGGTACGCGTATAGGTTTTGGTCTGCAGATCCAACTCATCATCGGCAATGCCCGTCATTGCGGCAAATGCCAGTATCTCTCTGCCTCCGGCACCACGATCCAGCAGATAAGACGATTTGAATTTCTGGCGCAGGGACTTTATCTGCGGCTGCTGCACCGCAGTATTTCCGTTTTCTGTTTCGGAGGCCGGAGCAATTTCTTTTTCAACCGTTTCCGTATCTTTGATGATGTATGTCTCGGTATTTTCGATTTCGCCTCCCTCGACATCATCCAGATACTCCAGCTGATCTGTCATGACTTCTGCCGAAGCTTCAGCTTCCAGAGCTTCGTTTTTAAGCTGATTGATACGCTCATTATAGCTTTTGAGCGCTTCCGCAGCCGCCGACAAGTCTTTTTCAAGCGTTTCTTTCTTTTCCTGCAAAGGTTTAAGCGCCTCGTCACGGCGGCGCTGCGCCGCGCTGATTTCCCGAGAACGGGCGCTGTTCAGATTTGACGCCTCGACCGCATTTTCGTCCGTTTTTTCCTCCTTGCCCATTCTCTCCAGAAGAGCGGCAAGCTTATTCAGTTCGTTGGTATTATACTGTCTGATTTCCGAACTTTCCGTATCTTTATTCAGTTCTTGCGCAATGTTCAGCGCAATATTTCCGAAGTCAAGCATATTGAGGTAATTTTTCATATTTTCGTATTTGCCGTCAATATACTGATTGTAAAAGTTTTTCTGGTCCCGCCAGATCGGAAATTTTTCTTTCGGCTTGCCCCATTTCGGAGAGGAACTATATTGGTCTTCAGCCAGAGACTTCGCTGCTTCCGCCCCTATTTTCCAGGCCAGAAGACTCGCCTCGCGGTTTGTTTTTTCGCTTTCGGCCTTTTTCTGCGGATCCATGGTATTGGACAAATCCTGTTCTTCAATGCGTTTTTTGTTTTCTTCAAGATTAGACAGGTCGCCGGTGTCTATATCCGTATCAACCTCTATTTCCTGAACACTGTCCGTATCCATGGCATTCGTCTGTTCCTCCTTGGCAGCCTCAAAAGCGGCAACAGCCCAGCCCGAAATTCCCGACCGGAGAGCATATTCGCTGACATTGTCACCGACCGGACCGCCCGACCAGACCTTTTCGGGGTCATCGTAATAACGCCCCAGATACTGGATAACACACTGATCCGACGCCTTGAGCATTTCCAACGAACGGTTATGAAGCTTGACAATGTTGTCGTATTTTTTGAACATGTCCTGATAATTTTTCAGAGACTGCATCAGATTATGAATTTCCAGAGCCTGTTTGGCATCCGTATATAAATCGTCAAGTTTGTTCAACTCTTCAAGTTTGGCACGGTTGCCGGCAAAAGGAGATTCCGTATCCGGCGCGACAGACGTTTCAAACTTTACCGCCCCCTGCGTTTCGGGATCATATTCGTAATTTTCATAATCCTCCTCTTCCTCAGCTTCCGCTTTCTGACTTGCTGCCGGCGATATTTTTCCCGTTATCAGCCCGATGGCCTCGCTGCGGCCTGCGGCAAGCTCCTTCTGCCGCAATTGATACGATGCTTTGTCAACAATCTGGCTGGACGGATCAAATTTTTCGGAGCTTCCCGACATCTGAATCATGGACGTCGAAACCTGCGCAAAAGCCAGAACCTCTGCTCCGGATTTCTTTACCCGGAAAGGCGCGGATGCCACTTTAATCTTTTCGTCCGCAAGCCAGCTTGTTTTTTTGCCGACGTAATCGGCCGGCTGTACAAAATCCCTCAGGGCAATCGCCGCGTCAAGCTGGGCTTTCATTGCCGTCAGTTCCTCGGTAATCTGCAGCAGTTCGTTTAACGTATCATACGCTATATAGGCATTTTTCCAAGCGCCGTTGTTGTCATCACCTGTCTCGGCGCCGTCTCCGCCACCGCCAAGCAATTTGTCGGTCAGACCGGCGATTTTGACTTTCAAGGTCTCAAGCTCTTTTTCCAGCTCGCGCACGGACGCGTACATCTCAATGACCGTATCTTCATAAAACGCCTGACTTTTGCGGCGGTAAGCCGCTTTTACTTCTGTCCGGTCAGACGGATAAGCCAAAAACAGCTTGTAAAAAGCCTTTTTGACTGAGTCTGGCTTATAAATGTTGCAGACTTTGGTTTCCTTGATGGTTTTTGAGCCGGGAACATTTTTTCTTTCTTTTCTTTCTTTTTTGGGAAGCATGCCGGTAAACTGCTCCTCATAAGCCTTTTTAGCCGCCTTGGCAGCCTGCACCTGCTCTTTCATGAAACTGACGGCGGACGAGCTTGCCGAAGACAGCGTCGCTCCGACCGATTTAATAGAAAAACCGGCGTCTGTCGGAGCGTCTACGGTCGGCGTAAAAGGGCCGGGAATTCCAAAAAGCGCATAGGAGGAACGCAGCGGAATCATCAGCGACGCCGCCCAAATCAGAAAAAGCGCCCAAACCGATAAAACTGACTTTTTCATCCGCGTTTCTCCCTCAAACCGTCCGTTATTTCTGTTCTTCCTTTTCTGTCTGCGTTTCCTCCGGCTGCGTATTTTCCGATGAGCCGCTGCCATAGCCTTTGATCGTGGGATCATTTATGGTACGCGCTTCCATTCCCTGATAATTTCCGCTTTTGGAACGCGCCGACTTCAGCTCGTCATATACGTTTACCTGCGCCGCGGCATTATAAGCCGCAGTCCCGGCTGCGACTGACAATACAGCGGCTATACATGCAATTTTTCTTCTCATTTGCTTTCTCCCTGTTACTCTATTGACGATGTCGCTCTCATGGCGGCCTGATCCGCTTTTTGCACCTGTTGGAAAGTCTTGCGAGATGACTGAATTTTTACTTTTTCCGTTAAAGTACTTTCCAAATTCTGCGTTGTCTGATCAAAGCTTATTGCCTTTTCTTCTATGGAGTTCAGTATCTGCGCCGCTTTTTGTTTATCGCTTTTTGTATTTTTCGCATTGTTTGCCAAATCTTGCGCGGCTTTAGCATTGTTTTCCATTTGTTTGGTCAGTTCCTCCATCTGAGTAATCTGTGCAGACATTTTTTTCAGTTTTTCCTGACCAATACTCTGCTTCAAATCATCCTTGCTGAACGTATAGTCATCCAGACTGAACTGCGTCGGATCCCTGGAATAATCTTTCAGCTTATATACGCTGATCTGCGCCAGTTCGCTGGCCGTCCGCATTTTCATATCCTGCAGCAGAAGCTCTGTATAGGCCACCAATGACTTCATATTTTCGATTTTCAGTTTGGTATCCATGCTGATGGCGGCCGTAGCGCTTTCCAACTGTCTGCCTTTGTCCGCCAGCTGGTCGGCGTTGTTATCATCCTGATACCGCGTCTTTTTTATCTGAACGGCTTTATACAAAGCGTCGACCGTATCGCGCAGCGCCATATAATTGCGATACGCTTTGATTCTAGCAACGTTTTCCGATGTTTCCGGTTCGTCTTCCGCCAAAAAATTGGACTGAATTACAGCGTTGATTGCTGCTGCAGTTTCTTCGTCCTGCTTTAACAAACCGCCGATTTTGTCTTTAGCGGCTGAAACCGCTTTGGACGCGGTTTCATTGCGCAGAGTCTCAATCTGAGAATTGACGGAAGCCAGGCGCTCCTGTCCGGATTGTCTGATTTCCCGCTCCTTTGCGCTCAATTCATTCTGATAATCTGATTTTTGTTTCTGATAAGAGGCAATCTGCGCATCATAATTATCTTTATTATCCGGATCAGAAACCATCATCTCGCGCAATTTGGCTATATTATCATCCGCGAGTTTAATTTTGGCATTTATTTCTTCCGCAGCCGCGGCAATATCTTCTTCCATTTGGCTCTCGATTTGGGCTTTTTCCTCTTTAAGCACCAGAAGCTGCTGCGCTCCCTGTGTCTGCGCGTTTACCTTGCCAATGACACCGCCGCCCGTAGACGCGACCTCGTCCGACAGTTCGCTGACAGAAGCCGCCGCTTCGTCCGCAACGGCAGTTACGGAATTTTTGGCATCATTTACGGCTTGCTTGGTCTCATCAATGGCACCTTCAACATCTTCTTGAAGTCCTTTTACTGCTTCCATTGCCTCTTTGGCGCCCTTACCGTAAGCAATCAACGTTTGCAGCGTTTCGGATTCATCCATTTTTTTCTTGGCCGTTTCCAACCAGCCAGAAACCGTCTCGGTAATTTTGCCGGCAGTAGCGGCAACATCAAACTTGATCGCAGCCTGCGCGGGACAGCTCATTAAAAATACGGAGAAAGCCGCTATGGCAAAAATACCTTTTCTCATTCGCTTTTCTCCTCTTTTTCATCCGAAGAAGATACCGTCGAATAGACCAAAGCTTTCTGAGTGGTCTGCAGTTCGGAATTTGCCGTTTCGAGCTTCATGATATTGCGAATCCGCCGTGCCATTTCCAGAGTTATATCATTGGTCGCCTTGATGATTTTGCGCGTGTTTTCCATATCCAGCTTTTTCGGGTCGCGGGCGCGTTCTTTGGCAAGCAACGTCCGCGTCGTAAACGCCTCGGCATAGAGGTTGGCCAGATTTTCGCGTTGAATAGCGTTCATTTTCTCCCGCTGGGCTGCCTCAGCGTTAACGGAATCTCCCGTTCCCATTTTGGCGTTATAATTTTCGCTGAGCTCGCTGATGGTTTCTTCGGCATTGTTGACATCTTTGATAAAATCGGGATTTTTGTTAAGCAGATTCAGTTCAACTTTGCCGCCGGACGCCAGATCCGCTGCCGTTCCCTCAATATCGGACGCTTTGTCTTTTATGTTCTGAACATCTTCTTTGGTATCCTCAATGGCTCCCTGAACACCTGTTGCCGCGCTGGTAATATCGTTTTTCAGCTTTGAAAGCTGCTCATAACCGCCTTCCACCTTTTCGATGCCGTTGCGAACCGCCCCCAAAACTGTCTCCAATGCCTCAATATCGGCGGAAGTCGGCTTCGGCGCCGCTATCAGAGTAGCTCCGGTGCATAAAAGAAACATCAGCCCCAACTTATTCATTTTATTCTCCTTCGCCGCTTTCGGATCCATCCTGACTGTAATAACTGCTGTCAAAACCGCCCACCTGCTGCAATGCGTTCAGCGATACCGAAGCTGCATAAACCGTTAAAATCCGATTGAGCAGGAACTGGTGTTCTTTGTTGGTCATGGTCAGACCGCTGGTATCATCCCGACTGTTTTTGGCATTGGCAATATCCTCTTCAAGCTTTTTCAGAACGTTTTCTTCATATGTGGCCGCCACGTTTTTCTGGTTCATGCTTTCCGCAATCAGAGCATTGACGGTTTCCTGCATGATCGCATTGTAAACAGCCTGGCCTTCCGCGGCCGTGGAAGCGACCTTGTTTGTCTTCAGAGCCACCAGTTTTTTGATGCAGTCATCAATTACCTGCGGATCTTCCAAGTCTTTGACATTGATTCCGCATTCCGTCGCCATACGGTCGGAAAGAATAAACACGCCGTCCTGCATTCCGTCAGGTATTTCTTCATCGTTCAGCTGCCCGAAAGCCAGTCTTTCTTCAAAACTCCGGGCAAAGCGCTGCTTTGAAAGCATATTCAAATCCGCGCTGCGGGCTCTTTTCCGAAAACCTCCGGAAGACTTTGCCGCTCCGCTTTTTTCCGCTTCATCCAGAATTTTCGGCCGATGAGATTCCGGAATTTCCATTTTGGTTGAAGTCTCTCCGTCCAAAATCTTCGGGCGATGCGCTTCGGGGATTTCCATCTTGGTTGAGGTTTCGCCGTCCAGAATTTTTGCCCGATGCGACTGGGTTTCGTTTTCTTTTTCAGCAGAAGACTCCTTTTCCGCAGATTTCGGCTTTTGAGCCTCGCTGTCATCTTTTTTGTTTTTCAGCGCATCAGTGCCGAACGGACGGCGCCCTTTGCCTGCGGACGCTTTTTCCGGTTCTCCGGCCGAAGTTCCGGCTGCTTTTGCCGCTTCTTTTTTGGCGTCAAAGGCCTGAATTTTCTCATCCAACACAGCTTTTTTGGCTTCGATAGCGGCTTTTTCTTCCGGCGTTTTGGCCAGCATGGCATCTACCTCAAGCGCCGCTTTTTCCTTAATCAGCGCGCTTTCCTCCGCTTTCAGCTCTTCTGCGGACGGTTCTGTTCCTTCCTCCAACGCAACTGCCTCCACGGCTTCCTCGCCGCTCTCCTCATCAGCCGCCTCTTCCGCAACAGCCTGTCCTGCGCTTATTTCAGGCTCTTCATAAATTTTGTTATCCGATGTCGGGACAGGAACGGAAGTCCTGTTGTCAGACGCAATGCCTGCAGATTCTTTCGCGGCGCCGACTTTAGACTGAGCCTCACTCTTTATATCGCCTGCCAGTTCTTTTACATCCGCCGCCATATCCTTGACGTCATTCACTTTTTCCCTGATATCATTAACCTTGTCTTTGGCATCATTTACGGTTTGTTTAGCCTGTTCTACGCGCGCTTTGGCCTCTTCCAGCTGTTTTTTCTTTTCCTCCAGCTGTTCTTTGTATTTTTCATATTTTTCTTTCTTTTTTTCGAGGCGTTCTTTTTCTTTCTGGATTTTTTCCATTTTCTCCTGAGCTTTGGCGAGATTGTCGCCGGCAAATTTTGACATAGACGCTTTGGCATTGCCTATGCCGGCATTAATTTTTCCGGCCGTCGCCGTTGCCTCCGTTACGATTTTCGATTGTTTGACAAGTTCAAGATTTGAGGTAATTCCCTCTTTTATGGCCGCAATATCAAACGTAGGAAACTGGGCGGAAGCTTCCGTCGGAATTGAGAATAAGAATCCTATCCCCGCCAGGGTCATCAGTTTCGAAAAATTTAAAAACCTCATTTTTCAGCCTCCACAGTCCACGTGTCCTTACTTTAATAATACCAGAATTCCCGTAATTTATAAACGGCTAACTCGCTTCTCACGCAATATTTAAATATTTTGTAACAAAGTTTTCCTCACCGTATTCCTTGATCAGTTCCTCAACCAAAAGAACGTTTTTGCGACCGGAATTGTATAGTTTCAGGTACGGTCCCAAGCCGCTCAAATCCACGTCAAGAATGACTGATTCCCCGGTTGCCGGACGGGACAGCAAAATTGCATACGGAAAATCACGGTAGCTCTTGCCAAAAATAAATTCTATCTCTCGCTGCGTCAGGTTCCAGTTGGCATAATCCTCCGGCATGGCCTGCGGGTTGCGGAAAAAGATGACAGTCTGGCACTGGCCGCGGATAACCTCGCCTACTCCCAATTTGTCAATAATGTTCGGCTGCTGGAAAGCGCATAAGTATGCCTGACGTTTTTTACGTCCTTCCTGAAGACCGATAATGAAATAATCGCGGAACATCGGGTGCTTTAACATTGGCGCCGTCTCATCGATCATGATCAGCGAGGGAACACCCGTATCGCCGGTTTCGGACATAATACGATGCATGATGTAGCTGATGACCGCCGGCGCCAGGGTCTCGTCCTCAAAAATATGAGTAAAGTCGAAAGCCATAAACCGTTTTGAACGTAAATCCAGACTATCATTTTCAGCATTGAAAATATTGCCATACTGATCCGGATTTACCCAGCGGAACAGTTCGCGACGCATGTTTCCCGTCGGCGAAAAACAGCTTTTGTACAGGTTGGTCATAATCCGTTCTTCCGGCTTCAGGTAATCGAAGGCTGTTGTTACCGCCCGACCGATTTCCTTTTCGGACAAAGCGTCATCCACCATAGTAATCGACTTCATCCAGCGGCGGAGAAAAGCCCGGTTATTTGGCGTGTTGGCACAGTCAAACGGGTTGAGAGAAACATTTTTCTCATCGCCGTCAAAACCGACATAAGCGCCGCCGATCGAACGCGTAAAGATTTCGGCACCGCGGTGGCGGTCAAAGAAAAAGACTTTCAGATCACTGTGGCGCATAGCCTGACCGGCCAAAAACGTAAGCAGTGTTGTTTTACCCTGTCCGGTCGGACCGATAATACAACAGTGCGCCACCGCCGAATCTTCCGAAGACACATGAAACTGAAACCGGTAAGCAGACCCAGAAGTCGTGCGGAAAACCGTAATCGCTCCCGGACCCCAGTCTGATTTGTTGAAACCTTCCGACGGCTTGTCGAAAGAAATTGCCGTTGCCACAACCCGCGACAGGTAACGATAAGTCCGCGGATAGGTCTCGTAAGTCGGAAACTGGTTGAAAAACGTTGCCTGAGCCACCCAGCCTTCGCGAACCGGCGTTACGCTGAACAACCTGCAGATACGCTGGACTTCACCTTCGCCGAAATCTATTTCTTCTATGCTTTCGCCTTTGATGATCACCGTCATGGCATATTCGGTCAGCGCCTGATAGTCGGCATCGCTGTCTTCAATGGAGGACAGCGCTTCGCTGTACTGATTGATGACATCGGGAGAAAAGCTGGTTACGGCGGCCATGCGCTGCTGCTGCATGAGCAGGGCGCGCGCATGCGGCTTAAAAAACGGCTTGACGTTATGCAAAAGGGTTAACTCGCAGTCAATAGAAAGAAGAGAAGCAATCATCCCTTCATCCATATAATCGCCGGAAGAACGAATTCCCAAGGCAATTTCATACATTTCCTTTTCGCCGGAGAAAAATTTGATAACCCCTTTTTCGCCGGTAAAATGAATATGGTCCGCAGTCAAAAGCTCATTGAGCTGCGCGCCCTCAGCGCCGCGGACTTTCGGTTCCGGCTTACTGATGGGGCTGCATATTTTGGCAAATACCGACAACGGGCTGTCGGACGCCGGACTGTCGTCTGTCTCATACATCGGCTTGACGCCGTAATCGTTCAGGGTTGCCAGCAGGGCCTGAGACGCATAGTTCAGATCTTTCAGAGCGTCCGGCCGATCGGCTACCGAAAGGATAATGTAATGACGGTTGGCATAAACGCGGTCAAGATTATTGCGCCAGGTCTGAGAAATCTGCTCCAGCAGCTTGTTGTTAAAATCACCCTGCTCTTCCTCCATGGCAATGCGTTCGCGCAGGGTAATCACGCGACAGACAATCTGCAGATCGGACATGCCGTCAATCCAGGATTTGCGCGCTTCCATCATGGAAAGATTTTTTTCATCGGTAACAAAAGACAGATCCACCCCTTCTACCTTGAAAACACGGGCAAAAGCTCCGTTATAGCAGCGGATGGTTATGCCGTCGGACATTAGCTTGTTAAAGGGCAGGAAGTCGGAAACGCGGGACTCGCGCGGCTGCGGCAGAACCATATGCCCGAATTTTGTAGCCCAAAACCCGGCAAAAGCCGCCGCCGAAACAAAACCGATAACGGCGACCGCAACTTCCAGGCTTGACAAGCCCTGCACAAAGGTTGTGAAAAAATCAAAATCAGGGTTCAAATTTTTTGCCTTTCACTTTGTATAAGTTGGTCGTGGCTCTGTTGGTCTGGCCAAAAGCCTGAATCATTGTCGAAAGATGCGGTTCCTTGGCGCCGGCCATTACAATGACGCCGTGCACCAAAATGATGCTGACGACAAAAAACAACGGGTTCACGTCGCCAAGGCCGATGAACATGAACATAATCGGAAACTGCAGGCCGATGTTGAGAAGCGTCGGCAGAAAAGGCCCCCATAAAATTTTCGGAGGGTTTGCAACGGCTTTTAAAATCATTTCTCTCATTTCAAAAATCCTGCTTCCCAGTTTGCCGCGGGCTATAATTTTTAATTATAAATCAACAGCCTGAGCCGACAATCATTAAACATAAAAAACTCCTGAGGCTCTGTTTTTAGTCTAGGACAGAAGTTTTATTTTTGCAACACAAAGCCGCTTTTATTCACCTCAAATCCGATTCTGCAAAAACAAAGGGTATCCCTCTATTTTAGTATACCCTTTGTTAGTTAAGGAGTGGTTAAAAAGTATAATTCTGAAATTTAATTCATTAAGAATTTTTAGCAGACTTTCAATAAAAATTAAAGAGCATATCATTATCACGACATGCTCTTTTTCTTAATATTTGGGAACTCACTTGATTATCATATAAGTGTTTTCTTCCGTTTGAATCTGTAAGTTACCATCACTACCTATAAAGATTTTATCTCTCGGATAAGACTTCGTCTCCGATCTTCCATCCTTGGTTGTTACCGTGAAAACAACTTCGTCTCCCTGAGTTTTTATTGTTCCAGTTCCCTTATCATTAGAAATCGTTTTATATATGGAATCATCCTTTCCTAACGGGACACGATCAATGTATGGCAGTTCCGGGTTAGGCATAATCAGCCCGCCGCCAGCCTTAGCCGGAGAAGAAGCCGTTTCGCTAAATGACGGTGCCGGCAGAGATGATGATTCATTCTCCTCTTTCTTATTCTCATTTTCTTTCGTCTCCTGTTGAGGCGCCTGTACAGGTCCCGTTGATTTCGGCTGTTCCTGCAGTGTTGCGTTGAACTGGTTATCCCACTGTTTGCCCTGAGACAAATCGCGGTTGTTGGCCTGAACCTGCGCTTTGCGCTCGGCTTCGGCTTTAGCCTGTTCCACTTTGCGCTGCTCAGCCTCGGCAGCCTGTTGTTTAGCCTGCCGCTCGTCGTTTACAATACCTGTGCCCTCGCCAAGCAGGCTGGCCGCGCCGAAAATAGAACCGACAATATCACCGCCGGTCGTGCCGACGCCGCCACCGATGTTAGCGCCCTGCTGAGCGGCATTCGTCGCGGTACGGACTGCCGTCGTTGATTTTTGACCAATTTCATTAACTTTATTGACTTTGTTAACAATATTCTGGCCCTTGCCCTGAGACCACTGGTTGACCTTATTATCGGCAACCTGAGACTTACGCTGTTCAAGCTCTTTGTTAACCTGCTGTTTTTCCGTCTCGGTTAAACCACCCTTAGCAAGCTTGTTTTCCAGCTCCGTAATCCTGTTCTGATTTTGCTCCTGGGCAGCGCGCGTTCCGCTGCTCATGCCGGCATCCTGAATATCGTTGGCTATGGAACCGGCATTATTGACTACGGCATTTGTCGCCAGTTTTGCAGAGTTCATGATTGCTCCGGAAGCCGTCGCAACTTCTCCCATTGTATCCATAATCCCTTTCAAGCCGCCTTCGCCGTTTTTAATGGCTGTTCCGATTTTTTGGGCCTGAGTTGAGACATTTTCGACGGTATTCTTGACTGTTTTGTAGGTATTATAAGCCGTCTTGGCCGCAGAAATACCTTTTTTGACCGAATTTTTAAGATCTTTCCAGCCCCATTTTGACTTTTCCACGGTTACATTTACGTCGCCGCAAATAATACCTTTGCTTTCATCACATTCTTTCACTTCTCCGGTGGATCCGGCATTGTAAGTAAAGCCGGCCGGAAGATAGTTGCCGTACTTCATGGCATGTTCCATATCGGCGCCGGTGAAATATTGGATAAACGGCGTCGTCATTGACAGCAGGAACAAACCGAAACACAGATGCGCCAAATGCTTAAAGCTGATTTTTCCCCAGATTGCCCCCCAAGCAACCGCAATCAAACCAAAACCGGAAAGAGTATAAATAATAATGCGGAGATCGGCTAAAGTGGTAACAACCTTACAGGAAACCGCCTCAAAAACGGTATTGGCTCCCGCACAGCGCTGCTGGCTGACCGGATTTCCTTTTTCATCAAGCCCTCCCGTCAGTGCCGCCAACTCAGCATCTTCATCGGCATTGGTTTCCTCATCATAATCGCCAAAACTGTCAAGCATTTCCTGACGTTTACGTTCTTCTTCCTCAGCCGCCGCGGCTTCTTTTGCAGCTGTTGTCCCGTCAACATCCTCACGGGCTTTTGTTGCATCTGCCGCTGCTTGTGCGGCAGCCTCCTGTTTTGCCATGGCCTCCTGAAGAGCGGTCATATCACAATTAGCAGGATCTTTATCGCATTTCTTTTGGATTTTCTCGAGATCTTTATTGGCTTTTTTTAAATCTTTCTGCGCCTGTTTTTCGACTTTTTCAGCTCCTTTTATTTCTTTGCGCTCTGCTTTTTTTTGAGCTTTTTCAGCTTTTGCCTCCGCTCTTTGGACTTTTTTGTCTTCCTTTTTCTGGTCTTTAACTAACTGCGCGCTTTTTTCCTGAGCTTCTTCCGCTTTTTTGGCATTACTGTCATACTTGCTTTGGGCAGCCGCCATATCCTGCTTGGCTTTTTCCGCAGCCGCCATATCGCCTCTTTTCAAAGCTGCGGTCATTTCCTGCGACGCTTTTGCTTTTGCCGCAGAAGCATCCTGCATGGCCTGCGTTGCCTCTCTTCGTGTGGCCGAATATTCATTAACCTGCTCTTTTCTTTGTTCCTTATTTACGTCGGCATCCACAGAAGCATTTATCGCCGCGCTTTCTTTTTCGTTGGCTTTATTTTGCAGACGCGTTGTTTTTTTGTCTGCTCTCTCTTTCATTTTATCTGTTTTTTTATCCAAGGCGGCTCGGGACTGCATGACCTTGCTATCATAGCTTGCCTGCTGTTTTCTGGCTTCCATGTTCATATCAGCAAGTTCGGGAGTCGGAGACTGATTTAGAGAAATAGTCTCCATAGGCGCTATGCGGTCATCTTCTCCGACGACATCTTCATATGTACTATTACCGTTGCTGCCGGCAGAATATGACAAACGAGGAAAAGCAGCAACTGCTAATAACACAACTGCCGCCAAAGACATTTTGCATATATTTTTAAGATTTATCATCTTGCCCTCCTCAAGTCATAATAGCCATCCGCACCGGTCATTAACCGTTCGGACGATCTTCATCACTGCCGGTAATCAACGTATCGGTTATGTTGGCCGCGGAAGCAACATCAGCATCAACCATATAATTGATGATGGCAGCGGTGGTTGCGATGACCACCAGACCAATAATAATTGCGCTTAACCATTTCCAGTTAATGTTTCCGAAGAAACCGCCGATGGCAATTGCCACGATACCGAAGCCGGACACCGCAAAAATGATTTCGCGCATACCCATGAAGATCTGACCGCCGGCGGCCGTCAGGTCCTCAAACAAGGCGTAAGAGTTCGTTGCAAATAAAACTGAAGAAACCACGAACATCAGAACCGAAACAAACAGGAATTTCTTTAATTTTACGCACAACATACCGCTCACCGCCCTTTTCGTCTTCGCGCTCTTATCCTTTTGAGAAAAAACAAAAGGGAGGGTTTCTGGTTTATTTACAGTTAAATTTTCCATAATTCCCTCCCCTCGTTCACAAGTTAATCAGATTAAGCCAGCTTAAATATCACCGAATGTGGTTTCAAGTCCAGCTTCTCTTGAACCGGTTGCGTATTCAACAATTGATCCGGCAGCGGCCAGAATAGCCAGACCAACGGCCAGTCCTGCAAACCAGGTCCACTTTACCTTACCGATAATTGCCTGGAAGGCGATACCGACCAAACCGAAACCGCCCAGAATGAAGGTAATGGTCTTGACAGAAGAGAACACGCTCTTTGTCTTGGTCTGCGCCGTTTCCATCAGGGTGTTGCCGTCAGCAAACGCATCGCCGGTCATAGCCATGGCCATTACAAGTACCATGCAGCTTAATGTCCAGAAATTTCTCTTTAAAAATTGCATCTTCTTTCTCCTATTGATTAATTTAGCAAAAAACTCCTTATACTCTTTTAGAATAGCTAATTTTTAAACATTTTACCAGTATAAAACACTCAGTCCAAAAAGAGATAATCAATTGTTTTTACGCAATACTTTTCCCTGTAACAAAAAATTCACAGTTGTTAAGGGGCTCTAAACAGCCTCATTTTTACATTTTAATGGTAAATTTTTCGTGAACCCTCCGTACAGGCAAAAAACGCAGAAGAAACAGACCGCAGCCGGAAACGGAAACCAGCCACCTGCGCAAATAAATTTGTGTATAAATTCATATCTGCTTGCCAAGAGTCGCGTATTGAATTATCTAGAGTTTAGAGGGGTTTATATTTTGATGAAAAAAGCAGGTTTAAAAACTTTTGTTTACAGCTTTGTTTTTTCACTGTCCGCCATTTTTACGGCTGACAGCTTGTTTTCCTGTTTTCATTCCCCTCGCGAAGACAGCAGCGAACTCAAAATTTCCAATCAAAATATCACCCTCTTTTTTAAAGATGAATTCAACGCTGTTCCCGCACAGATCAAACCGATTAAAAAAATCGCCCTGAGCCTGCCCCTTTCTCAGGAAGACATTTCGGCCGCCGAAACTTCAAAAGGCTTTTCCCCTCCGCTTTTTGAAAATGTTTCCGCCGGCAGTGAGATTGTTTTTTCCGGAGAAGACAGCATGAATAACCGCGACGACATTCCGCTGGAAATTGCCTATGCCGATATTGCGGAAACGGAAGAAACCGCAAAAACGGCATCCACAGGATCTGCCCCCGTCCGGCAGGGAGAACTTTCCGGGAAAAATATATTTTCCGAAAAAGCTCCGGTTCAGAAGGTCTTGCACCGACAAAACGGCAAAGCCGACTTGCCGGAAAAAGTCTCCGAAAATTTTGACAGCATCATAAAGAGCTCTCCACCTGTCCATGAAGACGAGCTTATTGTTTCCAAAGAGCCGGAACCGAAGCTAAAATTGGCTTCGGAGGCAGCCTCCCGGACACCGGAAGTTTCTCATGAGCCGCAGGAACTGATCGTCGCTCAAAAGGCTCCTCTTCCCACGACGAAAGCTTCCGCAATATTGACGCCCGCCGAAACAAATGAAAGTAGTCTGTTGATTCCGTTGGAAAAAGACAACAGCCGGGCGGAAAATTTGGGGAAAATCGAAATTGTCAAAGCCGCGGACACTAACCAGATAGCCATGACGCGAGGTGACATGCCGATCAAAAGCCTGGTTGACGAAAAGTTTTCTCCCGAGGATGATATCAAAGGCAAGCCGGAAAACGAAAATCCCAAAGAATGGCAGCCTATGGCCGAAAAAGCCAAAGAGAAAGATTCTCCGTGGATAGCAGCCAGAGGAGCGAAACATCCGAAGAACAACGCTGTTTTGGAGCAAAAATATTATACCGAGGCGGACAGAGAAGCCGTTGACAGGGCGCTGCACAAAAGCAGCACGCCACAAACGGGAGAAGGAGAAGTCAAGCTGGCCGCCGAAATGGTAAAAAATATTCTGATTCCGATCCCGGAAGACATTCTTAATGACAAAAACCTGACGCCTCAGCTTGTTTCTTCCAAAAAGGACCGCTCTCTCGAAGAGGAAATTACCGAGCAGGAGCGCGCCGCCGAAGACATCAAAAAAGAAATAGAAAAAGGAAAAGGAAAAGAGACGGACGACCATGAGGAAAAGGCCAAGAAAACGACCAGCCTTCTCAAGAGCCTGACGTCCATCTTTTCGGGTTCGTCCTCAAAAGAAGAAAGCAAAGCCGAAGAGGAAGAAAAAAATGATGACGAGGAAAGCGGTTTCTTTGATAAAATAACCAAAAAGTTTAACAAACCAGACAACCGCCCGAGCAAAATACTGCCGGCGGAAATGAGACTGTCTTTTCAGCCGAACAGAGCCGAAATCTCCGGTCAAACGCTGAAATGGATACAGGCTTTCGCAAACAAGGTTAACGAGGATGATTCCGTTATTCTGGAAATCCGAATTGACGGAACCAGTTCCTTTGCCCTGCAGCAAAAAAGGCTCAACCTGCTGCAAAATATTCTGAGCAACAAAGGCGTGGCTTACAACAAGATCAGCACCGTCTTTACGACAAGGGAGCCGAATTCCTTTATTATCAGAACGGTAAGAATTAACAACACAGAGAGGGAAGTAACGAAAAATAGTAAGGAAGCACCTTATTATCAGCCATGGTAATAAGTCTCGGAGTAAGCTTGATTATTTATTTTTCAATATGTATGATAGGTAAAAAAATATGACAAAATACAGCTTAGGGACCCTATTTATGAACAAAAAAGCGCTATACACCGCTTGTTTTCTCGGTTTATTCGCGGCAACAGGCTGCGCCGGCACCATCATGCAGCCGGCACCCGATGATTTCGTCTGCACGGAAGGAAACTGCGACAGTTTTGAGACAACCGAGTATCAAGGCTCTGAAAACGACTTTGTAAATTACACCAAGGTTGCCGCGGATTACCGCGAATACGGCGAAAGAACGCCGCGGGACCAGAATATTACGCAGGCCGCGGCCGGAAACAATCTTTCGGCAGCAGTTCCGCCCAGCATTGAAGACGAAGTTATTGATTACGAAGAAGAAATCAAAGGAACCGAAAATAACGGCGCCGGGGACGAAGCGGGCATGGCTCCCGGCGAAGACCCCGTGGAAGACTGGCTGGCCGAAGAGGGAAAAACCCTAAAGCTGCTGCTGACCGAATGGAGCGAAAGAGCCGGCTGGCGTCTGGTCTGGAACTCAAACAGAAATTATACGCTGACGGCGGGCGCCATGTTCCGCGGGCGTTTTGCCGATGTTAGCTCCGCGCTGATCAGAGCTTTTGCCAGAGCCCGTCCGGCTCCGGTAGCCACATTTTATAAAGGTAACCGCGTCTTAGTCGTAGAGACCATGGAGGATGAGAATGCATATTAACAGTTTACATAAATTTGGTCTTGGATTGGCGGTTATCGCTTTCGCCGCGTCCTGTTCGCTTTCTACCAGCATGGACGCGACAATTGAGCGCGAAGTCGAGGCGACGACAAAACTGAAAGAAGTCGCCAAAGTTCCGGGCACTCCTGTTCCGGAAGACGTTGTTCGCGTCAAAAACGACATCTGGCTTGGAGACAGCAGCGAAATAGAATATGAAGGAGAACCCGTCCCGACTTATCTGGAAGGAAAAGACGGCATTACCCTCATCAGCAACCGGCCGATTACGCTGTATGAAATCGGCGACATGATCAACAAGATTACCTCCCTCAAGGTTCGCTATGACCCGCAGATGGAGACAGACGTGCTGAAAAACGCGGAAAAGAACAAACCCGATGCAAAAACTATCAACGCGGACTGGGCGGAGCCTTCCAAAATGCTTGTTTCTTATCAGGGACCGTTAAGCGGCCTGCTGGACGAAGTTTCGTCGCGTTTCGGCATCTGGTGGAAATATGAAAAGAAAGAAATTTACTTTTATAAATATCTGACCAGAACCTTTGTTCTGTACAGTCTGCCGACCAAACCGACCCTGTCCGTCAATATCGGAGGTTCCTCCACCGGAACCAGCGGTGGCGGCAGTTCATCCCTGAATCTGAGCAGTTCGACGCAGGTTGAGCTGTGGGCCAATGTGGAGAAATCTATTCTGTCTATGATCGATAAAGGCTCGAAACTGACCATGGATCCTGCAAACGGCACCATCTCGCTGACGGCCACACCGAATGACATCAGAAAAGTTGCCAAATACATCAATGAGCAGAACAACCGTCTGTCACGGCAGGTTGCGATCAGCGTCAAGGTTTTGCAGGTTAATATTGACGACAGCGACCAGTATGGTCTGAATCTGTCGGCGATCTTTAACGATATGCAGCTTGACGAAAACGGAAACTACATCGGCAAAGGCTCAAACTTCGGTATGGCCAGTGTTCCGGGGCTCGGAACTGAGGTCACCGAAAACCTGAGCATGAAAGTTCTGACTGGAAACTGGACCGTAGACGCCGCCATTCAGGCTTTATCAAGACAAGGAACGACAAACCTGATTACCAGCGGCACGGTAACGACGCTGAACAACAAACCGGCGCCGATCCAGGTTATCAAAAAGCAGAACTATATTTCCGAAATTACCAAGACAAACAGCGGCGGCGATGCCAGCTACTATGATATTTCGACAGAAACAGAAGAAATCGAGACAGGCTTTACGCTTGATGTTCTGCCGAGAATCCTGGAGCACGGCCGTATGCTGCTGATGTTCAACCTGACCCTGTCCGACCTGCTGTCTCTTGAAAAAGTAGACCTCGGCGGCGGTACGGAAGAAACGGAAGGCCAGTATATTCAGAACCCGATTATCGAATCCCGCGGCTTTACGCAGGAAGTTGCCCTGAAATCGGGCGAAACTCTGGTGCTGACCGGTTATGAGCGCGTTGAAAACGAAGCGACCAAAACCGGCGTTGGTTCGGCAACGAACTCTCTGCTGGGCGGAACGGCCGTAGCGACAAAGACCAGAAGCATTCTGGTTATCATGCTGACACCGGTTGTTCTGGAATCTCCGCTGACACCGGAATCCAGAATGAAAACAAATTAAGGAAGGATAAATAAGGTGCTGGAAGAAGCCAAGTTATTAGACGACGATTATGAAGGAAATGGCAATCGTTCCTGGGGAACGAGCATTACCATCGACGGCGTAACTTATGCCACAAGCTTGTTCTGGCAGCCGCTGCAGAATCAGGAAGATCCGTTTACGGAAGTCGGCGAGGCCTCGGAAGGCGTTCTGGAAGGGGCCGATCTCTTCTGTATCAAACCGGGAAAAGCCCCGCAGTTTGGTATCTGCGTTTCCAAAGAAGGCTTTAAAAGCGGCGAAAACGCGGCGGCGGTTACTTTGGCAACGGCTCTGGCTGACAAATCGTCTTTTGTCGCGGTTTTCAAGGTTGATAACGGGTGGTGGTATACCTGTATCCGAAACGATATTATTCTTTCCGACGGCGATATGCTATTCCTTAACGAGGAAGAAGCCAAGGAACAGTTTATGTCCATGCTTGCTGTTCCGGATTGGGGCCGCAAAATTGCTCCACCGGAATGGGGAATCGAGGAAACGGAATATCCCGACCTGGCAAAACTTATGCAGCAGGGTATCCGGGCAAAACTGCAAAAGATTAAGGCGCTGCGCGGCACAAAGCTGATGGTTGTTATCGCCATTTCAGCCATTATCGGTCTGTGGCTGCTGTCCAGCATTATCAACGGCATCTTCCTTGCTCCGCCCAAAAGACCCGTCATTGCTCCGATTGCGCCGAAAGTAGTCAAACCGGTGGAGAAAATTCCGGAAGTTAAGCCGTGGGAAAAACTTTCAAACCCTGATCAGGTTATGAAAGGATGCTATCAGGCCGTGGAAGCCGTGATTAAAATTCTGCCTCCTGGCTGGAGAATAGGCAATATTTCCTGCACCCCGAACGGACTGACAACGTCCTGGACCAGAGAAGTCGGCAGAATATCGTGGATTGACAAGGCGCTTGATATGTCCGGCGTTATATTTTCCGGGCGCTCTATCTCCGACGACGGCAATAATCTGGTCGCCTCCGTGCCGCTTCCGAAAGTTGATATTATTGCTTCACCGCCAATGAAGAATGATATTGACCTGAAAAATACCCTTAACGATCTGTTTCAGGCTATCGGGCAGAATGTAACTCTGAGCAGCTTTTCGTTCACGTCGCCTGAACAAAATGTTTACAGATCTGTCAAGTTCAGTTTCAGTTCGACTCATAATCCGTTAATTTGGAACGATTTGTTAATAAAATTTTCAGGACTTGAGATTACGATGATAAAATATGACACAACCAGCAAAGTTTGGGAATATGAGGGAGCAATCTATGTATTGTAATTTGAAAAAGATTTTATATTCGGGAATTTTAGCTTTGGCAATATGTCTGCAGATACCAGCGGCGGCTTACGCCCAGGGGAATGTTACTCTGCAGGCTGACGATATGCCTACCCTCAGCAATGACAGCAATGATTTTTTGGGCGTTGACCAGAATTCTGCTCCTGTTTTTCCGGAAAGTGACGATATTCAGCTGCCCTCTCCCGACGGCATGATCTCTCCGCAAAACGGCGTATCGGCGCAGGACAACGGCGATAATGCGGCTGTGACTCTTCCCGAACAGGACGGCCAGCAGGATGCCGTACCGCTGGAAAATAACCTTCCGGCTCTTGCCGAACCAGACAATCAGGCTCCCGTACAGCCTCAGCTTCCGGCTGCCAGTCAGTTCCCATCCAATAATCCGTTGAATAACCAGGACGGTAATTCCATTCTGTCAGAGATAGACAACGAGCTTTTTTCCCAGATGTCTGATCTGGAACGGCAGACGGCTCTATTGACACTGGAGCTTCGCCGCGAAAAAATCAAAAACGAAATTGAGGCAATCAAGGCAACCAGGCAGAAGGCCTTAGATGAAGAACAAGCCAAAAAAGAAGAAAAAGAAAAGAAACGGATCGAATGGGAAAAAGAACAAGAAGCCAAAATCCTGAGAGAGAAAAAGGCTCTGAAGGAAACCCAAATCCGTCTGGAAAAGCTCAGACAGCAAAAAGTTCTGAAAGCTTACAAGGAGAACATGCTGCACATCAATCAGGACTGGATTGACAATAATGCCAAACTTTATGAGCGTCTGCAAAAACTTTCCGATGAAAGAGACACTCTGGCAGAAAACATCAAAAGCAAGCTGAAGCAGTTTGCCGTCGTTTCCGCCAAAACCGTTTCGGATGCCGAAACTGCCCGGGACAACTACAACCGCCAAATCGAAAATCTGCAGACCCAGATTTCTATTCTGAAAGCGCGTCTTGAGGCAGAAATCGCCGAAAAGAACAATGCGGAAAAGACCAATCCCTTTGCACAGGCGCAGGTTCAGCTTCCGGAAGAAAAAGAAGTCAAGCTTTCCGATGAGTATGTCATTATGGAAATCCGCGGCAAAGGCGAAAACCTGATTGCAAAGCTGATCAATAGAGGCGGTGATTCATTCCTGGTAAAGAAAGGAACAGCTCTGCAAACGGGACATTTGGTTGATGAAATCACTCAGACTTATCTTCAGGCTGTAAAAAACGGCGTTAAGGATTATTTATACTTTTCCGCCGGCGGTATTTTGGAGAGAGAACCCGAAAAATCCGATATCAAGCCCAAAGATTCGGGCGCGGAAGAAAATAAAGGACCGGCCAAACCCGGAGACGGAATTATGACAAATAACGGTATTCCAAGCCTTGGCGACGGAATGTTTGTAAAATAGGCGCAATGAAAAGGTAAATGGCTGAAGATGCAGAAAATAATGCCGAGGTTAAAGACGAAGTTGCCAGAAACACGAATTTAGCCGAGGATGCGGTTGAGGAAGAGGCAAAAAAACCGGCCAACATACTGGAACAGCTTTTCAGTCGCGGCAACCGGCTGCTGACTCTTCCCGGTTCTTCGCTGGTTATCAATGATGATACCAGACGTTTGCTGGCGTTGTTTACCGACGGGACGTTTCTGGTTTCCGAATCACATAAGTTTGACGGGCGAGTTTTAAGTTTTGAGGTACTGGCTCGCAAGAAAAAGCTCACCATCGGCAAACCCAAATATGTTTCACAAAACGAGCTGACCGCAATCTATAATTTTGCGGAGCGCAATCAGCCTGTTGCCGAAAACGACGTCGATCTTGACCAGCTGCAGATGCAGAAAGACTTTGTCAACGTAGTTGCCCGGGCGGCTTCGCAAAAGGTTTCCGATATTCACGTTATCGTGGCGGATAGCACGCAGATTATGTTCCGAGTCAACGGCATGATGCAGACGGAAATGGAATATAACAAAGAATGGGGCGAATCCTTTGTTCGCGCCGCATTCGCTTCTTCGGACATTTCCGACTCAAACTACGCGCAAAACGAATTTCAGGGTGCCCAGAAACTGGGATCGACCCCGTTGCGCGGTTCTAAGGGAAAGCTGATGCTGCCGCATAATGTGTTGGCTATTCGCCTGCAATTTAACCCGATTGCCTTTGGTTCACAGTATCTGGTCATGCGTCTGTTGTATGCCGATGACAATCCGGACGGCAGCGGTGATCTGGCTGCCCTTGGTTTCGGCGAATATGAACTTAATCTGTTTTACCGTCTGCGCGCAGTGCCTGTCGGGCTGAGCGTTATTGCCGGGCCGACCGGCTCCGGAAAAAGCACGACCCTGCAGAGAAACATGATTAAACTGCTGCAGGAAAAAAATTATGAATTAAACCTGCTGACCGTGGAAGATCCGCCGGAATATCCTATTCCCGGTGCCCGCCAGATGCCGGTTACAAACGCCAACACCGAAGAAGAAAAGGCCGAGCAGTTTACCAAAGCTTTGTCAGCCGCTTTGCGATCTGACCCTGACGTAATTATGGTCGGCGAAGTTCGCGCATTGGCCGCTGCACAGCTGACCTTTCAGGGCGCATTGTCCGGCCACGGTATGTGGACGACGCTGCACGCTAACTCGGCGCCGGCAATTCTGATGCGTCTGCGAGACATGGGCGTCGAGCCTTTTAAACTGACAGACCCCGAATTGGTCAAAGGACTGGTGTCGCAACGTCTGTTTCGCCGGCTTTGTCCGCATTGTCGCCAATCGGTCAAAGAAAAGCTTAACGAACCGTCCGTTCAGCGTTTGAAAGTGGCGCTCGGAGATTTTGGCATAGAAAACACCTATGTTCGGGGTCCGGGCTGCAAATACTGCGATAACCGCGGTATTAAAGGCCGTATGTGCGTTCCGGAAATTATTCTGCCGGACGGAACTTTTCTGGATCTGATGATCAAGGGTGAAACCAGAAAGGCTATCGACTACTGGACCAGCGATCTGAACGGGCGCACGCTGAAAGACGCTGCTACCGAGCGTATGCTGAAGGGATATATTGATCTTGACGAGGTCGAACGCTGGTGCGGCCTGCTGGATCAGCGACCGGCCTACTGAGAATTTTTTGAGGAGTATTACTTAAATGGCACAGGAAGAGCAGAAACGCAGATCGGACCAGCTTGCTAAAGCCATGCGGCAGCTGAACAGCATTGAAGTTTATTATGCCAAACTGATTTGTAATTTCTCTAATCAGACCAGACTGAAAATTTACAGAAAAATCGCCTCTCTGATGCGCAACCGTTTTTCGCTGATGAACGCGCTCGACATGTTGCATGACGGCGTGAGCAACGGCGGCAAAAATCCCAGCGAACCGATGGCAATTGCCATTGCCTCCTGGGCTAAAGCCCTGCAAAACGGTCTTCCCTTTTCCGAGGCTCTTAAAGGCTGGGCTCCGGACCGCGAAAGACTGATGCTTTCCGTGGGCGACGTTTCCGACTTGGAAGGCGCCCTGCTTAACCTTATCCGCGTTACCGAAGGTTCGACAAAAATGATCCGTCCGATTATTGGCGCGATCACCTATCCGTCGTTCCTGTTTATGATGGCAGTTTTGATTATTTACGGTATTGGTGCTTACATGGTGCCGCCAATGATTGACGCCGCTCCGAATGTCCGTTGGCGCGGCATGGGCAAAACACTGGTAGACATCTCATCCTGGATTCAGGAATACTGGCTGATAGCATTTTCTATCCTGCCGGCAATCATGGCTGTCATTTACTTTACAATCGGCATCTGGACCGGAAAAATCCGCGCGATTATAGACCATATGCCGCCTTGGTCCCTTTATAAGGTTTTCGTGGGCATCAGCTGGCTGCTGGCTTTGTCCGCTCTGGTTAAGGGCGGTTCGCCGGTCTCCACCGCGCTCCGCGCTTTGCGCCGCGATGCCAGCCGTTATTTGAAAGAGCGTATCGACAAGACGCTGGTCTTTGTCAACAACGGCGACAACCTCGGACAGGCTCTCGGCAAAACGGGGCTGGATTTTCCCGACCATGAGATTATCGGCGACCTCAAAATTTATTCGGAACTTGACAACTTTGAAGAAGCTCTGGAAAAACTGGCCAATGACTGGTTGGAAGAATCCGTTTATCTGATTGAACAAAAAGCGTCCATTCTGAACATGGTCGCCCTGCTCAGCGTCGGCGGCGTTATCGCCTGGGCAGTTATGGGTGTCTTTGAGATGCAGGACCAGATTACCAGTTCAATGGGAGGTTAACATGCCTGATTTTATCGGTTACTGGTCTAAGCTGCCACGAAAGAAAAAAATATATGCGGCTGCCGGCGGCGGGTTTCTGCTGCTGATTTTGACTGCGGGATATTTTATCGGCAGAAGCACCCCCGGTATCGAAACTGCTGCGCGGCAGACAGCCGAACTGGCGGATAATATCCGTCGCCATTACAGCCAAAAACCCGGCTACTGGGGGCTGAACACGGCCAGTGTTTTGAAAGACGGCATCGCTCCGCAGGGCATGACCACAGAAGGCAAGTTGCTTAATGCCCTTGGTTTGCCGGTCAGCGTCGGCGCGGGATTTGAAGGGGGAATCATTATGCCGGGAATCCGCAGTTTTGATATTGCTTTTGACGGCTTGTCCGCCGCGGAATGCCGGGAACTGGCCGTTTATTCTTTCAGCGACCGGCAGAATCTGGGGCTGATTTCCGTCAGCATCAAAAACAACAGCCGAACCGAGACTTTTTCCTGGGGCGGGGAAAATCCCCTACCTGTGAATCCTGACCGGGCAAAAGCTCTATGCCGAAAAGGCGGCGGCGTTTTGTGGCGCTTTGAATAAAAACAGTTAACTGAAGTTTATTTTTGTTATGAAGGCAAGAAAGTTAATCGTATAAACCCCCTCATGGCAGGAATATACAAAATTGCCAAAGCAAAAAAAGCAGGATTTACGAGAGACAGGACCATATCTTTAGTTGTAATGTGACAAAATACCGAATTAATTATGACTAAAGTGAGAATTGTTTATAAATTTTTAATAAGTTATAGTTAAAGTATGAAGTAATATTAATTAAGGGGACTAGAAATGAAAACTATGTACAAAAGCGAACAAACAGGTCGTTCAATGGTTGAAATGCTGGGCGTGCTGGCAATTATCGGCGTTTTGTCCGTCGGTGGTATCGCCGGTTATTCTAAAGCTATGACCAAATTCAAAATTAACAAAAGTATGGATCAGATCTCTATGCTGGTTGCCAATATCCGTACGCTGTTTTCCGGCCAGAGAAGTTATTCCGGACTGAACAATACAAATGCTGTTGATTTCGGGATTATTCCGAGCGAAATGGACGGCGGCGGCGGACTTATCACTAATGCCTTTTCCGGCGGCGTTTCGATTGCGGCAACAAACGTTACCGTCGGCGGCGGCGAGACGAAAAACGGCGGCTTTACGATTAAATACAGCGGTCTGGGTAAAGAAGCCTGCGTTACCATGGCGACATCCGACTGGGGTTCCGGTTCTTCTTCCGGTCTGGTCAGCATGAGCGTCAGCGCAACAGACGCGGCCGGTACAACATACAGCGGAACAGATCTGCCGGTGACGTTGATTAACGCAGCAGATAAATGCGGTTGCGATACGCCGGTCTGCTCAATTACCTGGACTTATCTGTAATCGTCCCAAATCCGAAAAAGCCCCTGTCCCCGGGGGCTTTTTTTGAATTTAGTTATTTTATTTGCTTTTTGACAAAAAAAATTTACCATTCACGAAATTTAAACTAATTATGTGTCGTAATAAATGTCTTACAGCAACAGGGACTACTAATTATGGAAAAAATAATTAAAAATGAACAGACAGGACGCTCAATGGTTGAAATGCTGGGCGTACTGGCAATTATCGGCGTTTTGTCCGTCGGCGGTATTGCAGGCTACTCCAAAGCCATGACTAAATTTAAAATAAACAAAAGCATGGATCAGGTAACAACTTTAGTTACGAAAATCAGAACAATGTACGGACAGCAGAAAAGTTATGAGGGGCTGGACATTGAACAATCCGTCTCAATGGGCATCATTCCATCTGATATGGTGGAAAACAGCACCAGTCTAACAAATGCGTTTGCCGGAACGGTTCTGCTCGGGAACGTCAAGTTCAACAATCATGATGCGGGCGCCTTTCAGCTTGTTTACAACGGGCTGGGACAGGAGGCCTGCGTTACCATGGCGACATCCGACTGGGGTTCCGGTTCTTCTTCCGGTCTGCTCGGAATAAGCATCAGCGGCTCATCGCAGGCAATTATAGAGAGCGCTCCTGTTGCTACGCAAAACGGCAGTTTTACCGGAACGGACCTGCCGGTAAAAATAATCGACGCCGTTTCTTTCTGCGAATGCGAAGCCTCAAATAACTGCTCCATTGCCTGGTATTACCAGTAACGGCTGTATCCGGTCAAAAAGTTTAAAAAAACGATTCGGTTTCCGGATCGTTTTTTGTGTTTTTCAAACAGTTCCGCATTTTTTACGCAGTCTTTTAATGTTTGTTAAGATATCGGGAGTAACATTTTATAAATCAAGTTTTTTCTTACAGAGGGAAATTATGGTCAAGTTAAACGAAGTTTATTTTTCCGATATTTATATTACGCCAGGGAAAACGGCTTATATTCCGGATTCACGCACGGAAAACGGCCTAGAAGTTTTGGAAGCGGAAGATTTTGAAACATTTTACACGCTACTGCAAAATACCTGGGACGGCCAGAACCCGAGCTATTCTGTCCTGTACGAAAAAACGTTCTACCGTGTGGAGCGGTCGGAGACCATTTACGGGATCCAATACTGCGCCCGTAAGATGCCGCAGAAAATTCCGCCGTTTGGTTCGCTGGGGTTCAGCCATGAACTCACTCAGTATCTACTAAGCCTGAGCAATGCCTCCGGTCTTATTCTATGGTCAGGTCCGACGGGAGCCGGAAAAACAACGGCAATTTCCAGTCTGCTGAAAGAATTTCTGACTTTGGAAGGCGGTTTTGCCTACACAATCGAAGACCCTTCCGAAATGCCGCTGGACGGCGTTTATAAATCTGTGGAAGGCGGTCTGGGACTGTGCAAGCAAACGCTGCCGCCGAAAGGAAACTGGGGCGAAGGCCTGAAATCGGCCCTACGCTCAAAACCCCGTTACATTATGGTCGGCGAAATCCGTACGCCGGACACAGCCAGCGAAGTGCTGCGCGCGGCAACTTCCGGACATCTGGTATTGTCAACCATTCATGCCAACAACATTACCGATGCCATCAACTCGGTCGTAAAATACGCTTCTTCTACCGCCATGAGCGAGGAACTGGCTTACGACCTCTTTTCCAGAGGTATGCTCGGCGTGCTGCACCAGACTCTGACGGGCATTGAGAAAAAATATCCTGTCGTCAGCTATCTGTTTGCCAACCCGGACACAAGCAAAGGCGATCAGGTCAGAGGCATCATCAAAGGCGGAAAACTGAATCTCGGCACTTCTATCGAAACGCAAATGACGCGCCTGAGCAGAGGTAAAAATATTTTCCCCGAGATTTAGCAAAAATTCCGGACAAACAAAAGGTTCACATATTTTCAGAAACGTGCGGCTGTAACTCCGGACAAACATAACGCTCGCATTTTTCAGAAGCGTTTAATCCCAGGGAAAGATCAGCCATTCATCCGGCATATCCCGAATATAGATATCGACTTCCCGGCGGCCGGCAGGCTTGGCATAAACCGCAACATAGCGGGCCTTGGGAAAACGCGTGCGCAGCAGACGAAACGTATTGCCGCTGTCGGACAGATCATCAACAATAAGAGTCCTGTTGTTGACGTCTCCCGCCAGCGCGGAAATCTCCACATCCCGCAGAGAGCGCTGCTTCTCACCGTCGTAGCTTGAAATATTTATGGCTTCGGAATTCCGTATATTCAGTTCGTATGCAAGAATCCCTGCTGGAATCAGGCCGCCGCGGCTGACCGCGACGATTTTGTCGTAAGTTCCGGATTGTTTGATTTTTTCCGCCAGTTTTATCGTATCTTTATGAAATTCTTCCCAGGTAATAAAAATCTTTTCACTCATAAGCAGTCCTTTTAGCCATGTTCGGCCTTTATTTTGTAAATATATTCTATCACTTCGGGATCATCCCATTCGGCAGAGCCGCGGATACGCCCGATTTCTTTTCCCTCGCGGTTGATGAGAACCGTGTTCGGAGACGTAAAAATGCCGAAATCGGAAGCCAGTTTGCCATCACTGTCGACAAAGAACTCCAGATCTTCGGCATGATATTTTTTCAGGAGTTTTTTCTGCTCCTCAATATTGTTCCATTCCGTATCCGGAGAAATGAGAACGACGCGGATGCCGTCGTCCCGGACCTTATTTTGGAAATTATTCAGGTTATCCAGCTCCCGCAGGCAGGGACTGCAGTATCTGGACCAAAAAACAGCCAAAACAAAACTGCCGCCGAAATCCGACAAAGACAGTTTTTTGCCCGATTCATGATATATTCCGCGTTTGGGAAGCTCTTTCGGCGTTTCGTAAATATTTACGGGGTCCCGGCCGGCCGCGAAGGCCGAGGTTGCGAACAATATTGCCGACAAACAAAATACCAAAAATTTTTTCATGCAACGCCTATTAATAACTTAAATTTGCTTTTGTATTTACCAGCTTTTAAGAGTATATAATTATTATCATTACAGATACAATGAAAAGGTTAAAAAAAATGAAAGATGCCATAAAAGTTTTTATGATCTGCATGCTTGTCCTTTCAATCTCCAGCCTTGCCGGCTGCGGTAAGGTCTCTAATCCCGAACCCATCGAGGGCAGCGGATATCCGCATGTTTACCCGCGCAGATAACCAAAGGAATGATCATGGCTGAAGAAAATTCAATCAACGAAGATATGATCCCGTATGTCGAGTTTGCCGACAACGCAAACGAAAGAACGCCCTGCGTGCTGGTTCTGGACTGCTCCGGATCCATGCGCGGCGAACCCATCAAACAGCTTAATGCCGGATTGAAAGCCCTTGAAACCGAGCTGAAAGAAGATATCGACGCCAGCTCAAGGGTTCAGCTTCTCATTATCAAGGCTTTCGGCAAAGACGAAGCCGTTATTTCTTCCGACTGGGTCGACGCCATGAACTTTACCGCGCCGACCATGGAAGCCGGCGGCCTGACACCACTCGGAAAAGCCATGGAACTGGCCATGCAGAAAATAGAAGAACAGAAATGCCTGTATGACAGCTGCGGCATTACGTCCAAACGGCCGTGGATTTTTCTTATTTCGGACGGCGAACCGACGGATTATGACTGGGAGATTATTGCGGAAAAATGCCGTTATGCCCAGCAAAACAAAAAAGTCGTCGTTCATGCCGTCGGAACGCAGGGAGCAAATCTCGACAAGCTGGCCAAATTCTCCATTATGTCGCCCAAAAGGCTTACCGGCCTCAAATTTACCGAATTTTTCCTGTGGCTGAGCCGCAGTGTTTCCTGCATTTCTAAGGCGGCGCCCAACGTGCCGGACCTGCTGGAGGATACGGGCGACTGGGATGAGGAATAACCGCAACAGAATAAAAGCCGTCTGCGCCACCCTTACCGGTCCGCTGCATACCGCTCGCGGCATGTCTTGTCAGGACTGCTGCAAATACGGACAGGCCGGAAAAAACTTTATCGCCGTCGTTTCCGACGGCGCCGGTTCCGCAAAATATGGCAAAATCGGTGCCAAAATCATCTGCGAAACCCTCAATGACCTGCTGAAAAACGCTCCGCTCGACAATATCCGGGAAACCGTGGTCCATGCCATTGCCGTTGCCCGGGGCAGGCTGCAGCGCCACAGGCTCAACAAAAACAAAGGTTCCGAAAATATCGATGATTTTGCGGCAACGCTTGTCGGAATGGCAAGCCGGGGAAACAATGGCGTCTTTTTTCATATCGGGGACGGCGCCGCAATCGCGTTCAGCGGCGGCTACGGTGAAGATTTTACCGCTTCCCGGCCCGAAAACGGCAGATTTTCCTGTGAAACCTATTTTTATACGATGGACGACTGGAAAGACAATCTCAGATTTACGCCCTTTGAAAACGCGCAGACAGTCTTTTTGATGAGCGACGGCGTAACAAATTTTGCCTTCAGCCGGGATTTTAACCGCATTGAACGGGGTTTTCTGTATCCCATAAACGATTATCTGGAAAGCGAAACCTCCAAAAGCCGCGCGGCCAGAGCTCTCGTCAATACTCTGAATACGCCGCAGGCCAGAAAACTCAACAACGACGACAAAACTCTTTTCTGGGCCAAATTATCATGACCGACAGCACGCGGCAGACATATAACGCGATTTACGGAGACGGGCATTTTGAAAAAATATGCCTCGGAGAGCTTATCAACAAAGGCGGCGCCGCCGGCAAGATTTATCTGAACGCCACCAATCCCGGCAGCGTGGCAAAAATTTTCCACAACAAAAACAAAAGCAGCACCAACCGAAAAAAACTCGAGGCCATGCTGCTGAACAGACCTGTGTTTCCGCCGGCCGTCAAGAACGGGATTGAATATGTCCAGATTGCCTGGCCGGACGCCGTTCTTGAGGATGAAAAGGGATTTTGCGTTGGCTATCTCATGCCGCTTATTAATATGAGCGAAGCCGTTTCTCTGGATCATCTGATGCAAAAAGCCATCCGGAAAAAACTGAAATTGTCGGAAAAATACGCGTATCGGATTTTCGCGGCGTATAATGTCGCCTCCATGGTGGCCGCCCTGCATAAATGCGGGCATTACATCGTCGACCTCAAGCCGTCCAACGTCTCCGTATACAAAGACACCATGATGGTGGCCATGGTCGACTGCGACGGCTTTTCCATTAAAGGCGACATGGGCAGGTATCCGGCGGAATTTGTCAGCGAAGAATATATTTATCCCGAGGGCATGGATCTGTCCTGCGAAGAAATGGGCGAAGAACAGGACAAATTTGCTTTGGCTGTCATGATCTTCAAGCTGCTTAACAACGGCATCCATCCCTTTTCCGGCGTCCCGCGCAAGGCCGATGCGGAAATGCTGACCATTCAGAACCGCATAGAGCAGTATCATTATGCCTACGGACTCTGGCCGGACCTTTATCAGGCGCCGCATCCTTATTCCATTCACGAATATTTTGACAAGAAAACCCTGGAACTCTTTGAGAGGGCTTTTGTCAAAGGGCAGGAACGCCCCAGCGCCAAAGAATGGCAGGAGCACTTATGGCATATGATGCACAGCATGAAAACCTGCAAAAAAAATCCCGACCATGTTTATTTTACCTCAAAAGGCTGCGGTCTCTGCGTGGCCGAAGAAAAATTCAGGGAAACCCTCAACAATGTCCGGAAACAGAGGGAAACGCCGCAAATGATCCGGGGGATGGAAGTCGCGTCGCTGTCTGTTGAAAATCTGAAAAAAAACAAGGAAGAAAAAAAGCAGGAAGACATTAAACTGAAACATATTTTCTGGGGTTCCGCCGCGCTTTACATGCTGTTGTTTACCTTCCTGTTCAAAATTCTAGAGCCGGCAAAAAAAATAATCAAGGACGCGGGGCTTGGAATTCAGGCAATATGCATTACGTTAGTTATGCTGGGAATCAACAAGTTATTCGCCGGGTACAGAGATAAACTGCCGATGCTCAATAACAGGGCGATAACCCAAATGCTGCAGGTTTACGCCCTTATCTGCATTATCATAGCACTTGTCTTCATAAACGACATGCCGCAGGGATTGTTATCGCTCGCCCGATGATAAATACTCCCCGCCGGAAATAATTTTGTAACAAAATTGTAACATTTCTTATTTTTTGCTATAAAAATTAAAAATTTTGTGCTATGTTTCCGTTGGTTTTAAAACTGTACTATAAAGGAATAAAAAGTTGAAGCAATTAAACCCTATTATGATCTCGGGAAAAGAAGTTCTGCCTTTAATCGAAGGAGGAAAAGGCATTAACGGAAGCGACGGAAGGAGTTCCGGCGCCTGGGCCCGGGAAAATTGTGTCGGGACTTTTTCGGGGGTCAGCCCTGATTTTTATGACAGCAAAGGCAATGTCATTATTGAAACTTTTTCAAAAAAAGCAAGACAAGACCGCCACGAAGAAATGGTTGAATATGCCATTCGGGGCGGTATTGCTCAGGCTCAGGTAGCCCATGAGGTTTCCAACGGCAACGGCCGCATCCACATGAACATGTTATGGGAAATGGCCGATTCAGAAAGAATCCTGACAGGCGTGCTTGAAAAAGCAAAAGGCCTGATTCACGGCGTTACCTGCGGGGCGGGACTGCCTTATCATCTCGGGCAGCTGGCTTCAAAATTCGGGGTTTATTATTACCCGATCGTTTCGTCGGCCCGCGCTTTTCAGGTTTTGTGGAAACGCGCCTATGCCAATTTTAAAGAATTTCTGGGCGGCGTTGTTTACGAGGATCCGTGGCTGGCCGGCGGCCATAACGGACTTTCAAACGCCGAAGACCCCACCAAACCGCAGCCGCCGTACAACCGATTGGTTGAGCTCAGAACTCTTCTTAACAATCTTGGCTTGAATAATGTACCCATTATTCTGGCAGGCGGAATCTGGTCGCTTAAAGACTGGGAAGACTATATTGACAATCCGGAGATCGGCAAACTGGCGTTTCAATTCGGCACCAGACCAATGATAACAAAAGAGAGCCCGATCAGCGAAGCCTGGAAGAAAGTCATGCTGCAGGTTAAGAAAGGCGACGTCATTCTGCAGAAATTCAGTCCGACTGGCTTTTTCTCCTCAGCCATCAAAAACACGTTTTTGGAAAAGCTAATGCAGCGCAAACAGGGAGAAATTGCGTTTTCGAAAGAACAGACAAGCGAATTTAATCATCCGCTGAGCATTCGTGAAAACAAAACGGTTTATATCCGCGCCGAAGATGCCGGCAAAGCCGAGCAGCAGCTGTCCGCCGGACTGACGGAAATTCAGGAAACGCCCGACAATACCGTTGTTTTCATGACGGAAGCAGACTGGAAGCAAATGAAGGCTGACCGCGCCGCTTGCGTCGGCTGTCTGTCGCAGTGCCAGTTTTCCACCTGGTCAAAGGCTAACGGCACGACGGGAAAACTTCCGGATCCTCGTTCATATTGTATTCATAAAACGCTTTATGAAGTCGGACACGGCGGCAGTATTAAAGACAATCTGCTGTTTGCAGGACACCAGGTTTACCGCTTTGCCACAGATCCGCTCTATCGCAGCGGTATTCCTTCGGTCAAGGAACTGATTGAAAAAATAAAATCCGGCGAGTAAATCCCTTCCGCATGCAGACAATAAAAAACCGCTGTTTTTGAAACAGCGGTTTTTTTGAACAGACAAGATCAGTCCAAAACTTCCTTTGCGTAAACGCCGAACATTGCCGACTTGGGCAGCCAGCCTTCCACTGAATCAAACCTGACGCGGCAGAAATCAATATCCGCCGGACATTTCAGCACTTCGCCGACTACTTCGTCCTCAACTTTCGCAATAACCTGAGACTTATAATCGGCTTTTTCATACAGATTGTTTTCACCCGGAGTAATGACCTTGACTGTCCGACGGCCGGAGAGCATTGACTTATGCACCCAGGATTCGGATCCCTGCCAATCTTTTATTTTGCGCCAAAGCTCAAATTCGGCAATAATCTCCACCGGAGCTCCTTTCTGCATATAGACCCATTCTATCGGATAACGCGCGCCGGGCCCCGAACGGGCATTGATTAAATTGGAACGCAGCGACACCATCCGGGGGACAGCCAGCCCGCTTTCAGTATCATCGGCGGCCTCCTGGGCGGCGGCAGCTCCCATTGAAAGCAGGAAGCCGACAACAGCGATAAACAATGATCTCATTTTAATACCCTTTAATGATTTTTTATTTTATTTTTTGTAATGATACTTAAATATATTAAATAAAATGTAAAAAGAAAATCTAAAAATGGGGGATTAACAATGGATTTAATAAAAACGGCACAGGATCTAATCCGTTTTCGCACGGAAACGGGCAATGCAGAAGAAATTCACCGCTGCCTGGACTATGTTCAAAACCTTTTTGACAGCTCGGGCGCTTTGGTCAGGGTATTTGAAAAACCAGGCATCGCTCCCGTTATTTTCATCAGCAATGCTGACACAGACGATTTTGACGTTCTGATCCTCGGACACCTTGATGTTGTTCCGGCAGATGACAATATGTTCGATCCTATTGTCGAAAACGGAAAAATGCACGGCAGAGGCACGCTTGACATGAAGTCTTTTGCCGCCGTCGCTTTTAACTCGATGTTTCATGTTCTGGAAAATAATCTTGATTTAAAATTTGGCGTCATTCTCTCTACCGATGAAGAGAAAGGCAGCAAAGGAACCGAAACCTTTATGGAAGCGCATCCCGATCTTAAGGCCAAAATCGTTCTGGACAACGATGTGGGAGGCGATATTTTGAAAATCGTCAGCAAATGCAAAAATCCCGTTTTTATCAAAATCGAATCGACGGGACTGGAAGCTCACGGCTCAACGCCGTGGGACGGCATCGACGCCAATGAAAATCTGATTACAGTTCTCAACAACATCCGCAAAATTTATCCGTATTTTTCCAAAGACCGGCCTATGCCGGAAAATACCTGGATTGATACGGTGCATTTTGCAAAAATCTGCGGCGGACAGGTCTCCAACGTGATTTCCAACTATGCTGAAGCCCTGCTCGATTTCCGTCTGACTGAAAATTCCAGCCTCGAAAATCTGAAAAAGAATCTCGATACCTGCATGGTTCACGGTGTTACATACAAAATTTCGTCGGCAAGCGTTCCTGTCGTCATGGATGAGAATAATCCCTATATTCAGGATTATAAACGTTTTGCCGAGCATATACTCGGCCGGGAAATCGAGTTTGAACAAATCGGCGGCGCCACGGATTCCAGAGCTTTTGCCGAACGCGGCTCCATCGTCATCATGCATTCGGGAACCGGCGAAGGCATGCATGCCTCCAACGAATATGTTGTGGTGGATTCCGTGGAAAAACTTGCGGAAATCCAAAAGCGATTTTTAGATAAACTGGCTGGAAAATAACTGTTGCCATTTTAAGATAAAATCGTTATAAGAATTTGGCGTGCTCCCGTAGCTCATCAGGATAGAGCAACAGTTTCCTAAACTGTTGCTCGTTATTTTTTAATATTTCAGCTTGCCTTTTCATCTTATTGTAATATACTGTTTTACATAGAAATTTAATAATACTTCTTCATCGCTTGCTTTACTTGATTTTCTCAAAATAGATAAAAAAGTAGGCACTGTGTAGGCACGGAATAGACACATGGATAAGAAATTCAAATTCACAAACGCAAATATCAAAAACTTACCAGCTCCGACAAAAAGGACTTTTGTTTATGATACAATAGAGGTTGGTTTGTCGCTTCAAATAACCCCAAACGGAGCGAAGAGCTTTTACTACCGAGGAGTTGTTTTAGGAAAACAGATACGCGTTAAGCTCGGAGAGCCTTCCTATATGAGTGTTGACGATGCCCGACAAGCCGCTCGTAAGGCCAAAATCAATATGAAAGAAGGTATCAACCCTATTGAGGAACGAAAAAAGATAACGGGCGAATCCTCTCTTGAACAATTATATACTCGTTTTATGGATGAAAAAGAACAACATATCCGTCCGATAACAATGGAATATTATAAGGATTTGTGGAAACGTTATCTATCTACACTTGCCAATAAGAAAATATCCCAAATAACACCTGACGAACTTAAGATACTTCATAAAAGATTGACATTGAACAATGGTAAGCGTTGTGCAAATCAAACAATCGTTCTTCTGCGAACCATTTATAACCATTTCATCAAACAAAACATATATCAGGGATTTAATCCAGGTAATGCCGTGCAGCTTAACAAGCAAATCGCAAGAACAAGGCATTTAAGCGGAAATGAATTAGAATCGTTTAGAGATGCCATCAACGAAACTGAGGATTCTATACCAAAATTTGCAATTATGATGCTTTGGTTTACAGGAGCAAGAAGACGTAATGTCTTTTCAATGAAATGGGAAGACATTAAACTTGAAGAAAAGCTTTGGACGATTCCCGAAACAAAAACCCAAAATGACGCCAATGTTGTTTTAGTAAATGCAGCAATAGATATTCTCAATCAATTAAAAGATATGAGATACAATGAATATGTGTTCTTCTCGACAACATCCAAAAGTGGACATATTGGCGGAGTTCGAAAGACGTGGGAAGGAATCTTAAAGAGAGCAAAAATAACCAATTTTCACCTGCATGATTTAAGACATACATTTGCGACATCATTATTAGCCAATGGAGCAGATGCTTTTATGGTTAAGAAAGCCCTCACCCACAAATCATTACAGAGCACGCAAATCTATGTAAATCTGGATGTTGATGATTTACGGGAAAAACTAAATGAAACCGTTAATAAAATGATTGGAAAGAAAGATGAGTAAGCCCTATAACCCAACAAAACATTTGAAACTAAACAAATTTAAGCAAGAAGGTTATGCTTACTTTGAAAACATAGATTTTTCTGCTTCTGATAATAAAGATATATTAGCGACAATGCTTTTAGATTTTCCAAGGATTGTTTTTCAAAAATGTATTTTCAAATCTCTTATAGCAACCAAACAGATTTTTAACGCTACTATATCTTTTGATGAATGTAAGTTTGCGGGTGAAGTTGACTTTAGCGAATCCATATTTAATAAAATTGTTTCTTTTAAGAACTCTTCCTTCCATGGCAAAACTTTGTTTATAAACACTGTATTTAAAAGCACTTTGGAGTTCTTTAATAATGTAATCAAGCCCAATATAAAAGGAGAAGTCAGCTTCAAAGTAGATAAAGCCATTGGGGAAAGTGATGTTTTCAGCGGTCTTCAATTCAACAATGTTAAGTTTGGAACTGAGACATCTTTCTTTGGTAGGGACTTTGGTCTTGTTGGCTTTCTTAAAAATACAGAGTTTGGGGATTTGTTTTGGATGACAAAATCTTCATTCGGAGAGAAGTTTGAAATGACAAACCTTAACTTCACAGGAGCAAAAAGAACTGAGTTTCTAAAATGCTTGGAAATATTCAAGAATTCGCTCAAACGCTCTTCTTTTGACTTATATGCTGATGAAGTAAACAAATACGAAGAGCTTATGAGAAGTAAGGTTTCACAGCCCGTCATAAATATTCATAATATGCCGATTCCTGAAATACCTGTCAAAGAAGGTGATTACAATCTATATACGACTGAAGAAGCAGCCACGATTCTCCATGTAAAACAAAATACTTTGGAAAGATGGCGTTGTGAAAGAAAAGGCCCAAAAGCAACCAAAATAGGCCGCAAAGTTTTTTATAAGAAATGTGATTTAGATGAATATATAAACAAATATAAATAAATGGCGTCAGCGGCGGGACTTGAACCCACTACCCCTGGTTTAGGAAACCAGTGCTCTATCCGGATGAGCTACGCTGACTACCTAGCCTTTGATTATAATTAAAAAAAATAAAAAGCAAGTTAAAATTATATTTTTCTAGTAATCCCTTGTTTTTAACGAGTTAGTATTGCACCTAAAGATTATTTGTCCTACATATATGGTATATTAATTTTATGGAGTTCGGCCTAATGAATAAAGAAGAGACTATAGATAAATTTGTTTGTTTTATGAAAGATGAATTAGAAAAAGATGGTTATAAAATAGGTCAAGCACATTTTAATTTTGCATTGTCCCATACTGCAAAATACGTTAATAATCCTGATGAATTGATATCAGAAGGCGATGATTTAACTAAGTTTAAGAGTATCTGCAAAATCTCTGACGAAGAATTTAAAACAGTTATAAATGCATGTTTAACAAATGATTTAGTCAAAGAATTTGGTGGAAATGAACGAAATTATAGCTTGATACAACTTACAGAGAAAGGATTGGCAAGAGCTAATTGTGTGGAAAAAGGAAAGGACTTTAAACCGATGGCTAACTATGTAATAAATGGTAATATAAATGCGAGCAATTTACAAATAGGAAACAATAATAATCAGAATATAGAGAATGCAATTTCTCAGATCTTAAACGAAATTGATAAAATGAATGTAAGCGAAGAACAAAAGAAAGAAGCTAAGGGATTATTACAAAAATTTACTGAACACCCTGTAATTTCTGGTATTTTATCTGGGGTTGCCCTTAAGGCATTAGGATTTTAATATGAATTTTCCGAAACAGATAAATGTAGAATGTGTCTTTTGTGGTTCCACAGAGTTTCTATTACCTTATGAGGGATTTCAACCTTCTGAGAATGAATTATTACAATGTGCTAATTGCGGAAGAATAAATTGTTATTCCGACATTAGAGATTTGGCTATTCGTAATATCAATTCTGAAATACATGAGCAGTTACATAAAATATTAAAAAAGGCTGGCTTTAAGGTAAAAAAATAAAAGGCAATTTTATACAATAGTTAAACTTTAAGCGTAGCTTCACTTTTTTATAAAGCTTTTATATGTTGCCCAGATAATAGATAAACATAAAACAGCGATATAAGTATAGTAGATAAAATTAAGGTATTCAGCCGGAGCTGGCAAAATTTCGGAGCCATTATATTGAGCTTTACTTGCCTGATATCCATAAATTATACCAGGGATTGTTATAAATAAAACACTAAAATACTCAACAAAACCAAGAGCGGCTATATAATTGGTAGTTCTAGGAAATTTGTTTTGAAAAATATTGATAAAATTATATTTTCTTTTGAAGCACAAAACAATAAGCATTATGAAAAAAACGGTTGAAATTACAACATCGGCAATGTCGATTACAATGTTTTGTGGTAATAGAAATAATAAGGAGATAACAAAGTAAAATCCACCTAAAATTAAAACATGCCAAGCAAAAGTTTTCATTGAATATTATCTCCTTATAAAATATTTTAATCTAAATAAATAAAATCATTTATTTTTTTCGTTTGCAAGTATCATTATATGTTTGTTGTGCAACAAATGCCATTTTGCCAAGATTAAATCCTTGATTCCATTTTTTTATAATTTTGTTTTGCCCCAAGGCAAAGTCTATTACTTTATTTCCTGTTTTCAAAGTATTTTTTGCATTAGACATTTTATATACTTTGGCAGCTCTCTTTGCAATGCCAGAAGGAGAGCAATCTCCAACATACTTTGTTTTATCTGTTTTTTTAGGCATTTTATCTCCTTTCTTTTCTTAATTGTTAAATACAAAAAAAATCCGAAGAACTAAATCTTCGGATTTTGGACACACTTATACCAAGTGATAATTAGTCTATAACAAAATTATATGCAATTTTCAAGATATTAGCAAAATAAATTCCGGTGTGAATATCTGTTTAGTGCAAAAACTGGCTAATCATAAAAACATCTCAACCACGCAAAGATATTTTAATTATAATGAACACATGCTCGCAAACGCGGTTGAAAATGCAAGAGTCTAATAGCAAATTAACTCCAAGTAAAAAAGCCTTACATTTTTTGTAAGGCTTTTTCTTTTGAGTAAAATTAAAAAAATCAAAATTTCAAAAATTAAAACTAGGGTGGTTAGGAAAGAATAAGCTTCTTGAATGAATTGATACCAAATCAGTTCAAGGCTTAAAATGTTAAGAAAAGTTATCAAAACTAATAAAGTTTAACATTTTTACCTTGCCACCCTAGAGGCTTAAATAAAATCCCTAACAATTCCAAGCTTTTCAAAGAAAATGTTAAAAAAGGTATGTTCTTTAACATTCGCTTATTTTAACAATTAACCCCTAGGCGACTTACGAGGTCTTTAACGTTGCGAAATATATGCTTCACCAGAATAACATTCGCAATATTTTCAATACTCACAAATAATAATTTTGATGAATATTATGTAAAAAGGAAAGCTTTTAAAAACTTTTTTATAAATTTCTAAAAAACTTGTTGAAATATAGAAGTTATATATATATATTGGTAATGAGGGAGATTTGCTATGATAGATAGACCATTATATTTAAATAAGTTAATGTCTTGGAAAGATAAGGATATTATCAAGGTCATTACAGGTATTAGACGATGTGGAAAATCTAGAATATTAGATAGCTTTGCCTTGAAATTAAAAGAACAAGGAATCACTGAAGAACAAATTATTCACTTGAATTTTGAAGAAATGGGTGATGAGCAAATTTCCGATGCAAAAACTTTGCACGATATGATTGATAGCCGCCTAAAAGCAAATAAAGATAAAATGACTTATATTATGCTTGATGAAGTGCAAAAAATACCTGAATGGGAAAAAGCTGTTGCATCTCTACGTTTGCGAAAGAATGCTGATTTATATTTAACCGGTTCAAATGCTTATATGCTTTCTTCAGAATTGGCTACTTTCTTATCAGGAAGATATGTCGAAATAAAAATGCTTCCTTTATCTTTTAAGGAATTTTTGACGTTTCATAAATTTCCTAGTGATATGTCAATGGAACGCAAATTTGCCTTATATATTAAATTTGGCGGAATGCCATCGTTAAAAGATTTTGATTTTAGCGAAAAACAGTCTTATGAAGTTCTTGATGGTATATATAATACGGTTTTGGTAAAAGATGTAGCTTCTAGAGCTAAGAATACAAATACCCAAGTAATTGAAAAAATCATCCATTTTCTAGCTGACAACATTGCCAACATAAGTAGCGTTAACAGTATTACGAACACATTATATAATGAAAAGAGTATCGAAAGTAAAAATAATGCTTATGTAAATGATTGTATTGGCTTATTAGAAAAAGCTTTTATTTTTTATCCTGTCCAACGCTATGATGTTAAAGGAAAAGAACTTTTACGAAGTTTGGAAAAATACTATATTGTTGATAATGGATTGCGGTATCGTATTTTAAACCGAGTTTCCGATAATGGTCGGATTCTGGAAAATATTGTTTATTTTGAGCTTTTAAGACGTGGTTATACGGTTTTTATTGGTAAGTATGAAGATAAAGAAATAGACTTTATTGCAACCAAACAAGATGAAAAGCTATATATTCAAGTAAATGATAGAATGGATGCCAACAAAACATTTAGTCGCGAATTAGGAGTTTTACAGCAGATTCGCGATAGTCATCCCAAAATGGTTTTAACGAATGATGAAATGTTGGTCGGCAGCACAGAAGATGGTATAAAGATAGTGTCTTTACTTGAATGGCTATTAAAGGATTATGAAGCATAACCCAATAAGAAAATACTATTCTTCTAATGTTTTATTGATAAAAAAAAGAAATAAACTTCTTTGCAGAACTGTCAGAAAATCATTGATTTTTAAGTATCTTTGACTAATATAACTACATAATATTTGGAGTAGAGATACTTCGCAATCTAGGCACTAGAAAGGCACCGAAAATTCTATCAGCTTGCGAACACTAATAAAAACAATGCAAATCAATATTTTATCAAGGTATTGCGACATTGGTTTATATAGTTTCCTAAACTGTGGGCAGGAGGTTCGAGTCCTCTCGGGAGCGCCAAAAAAATCCCCGCAGCGGGGATTTATTGTTTTAAAGCGTTGTTTTCTGTCGCTTCCCTCACAATTTAACAACTCGGCACTGCGCCATAAAAAAACCCCTCAAGAGAGGGGTTTTTTTATGGCGCACCCGGCGGGGTTCGAACTCACAACCTTCTGATCCGTAGTCAGATGCTCTATCCAATTGAGCTACGGGTGCATCTGTTTTTAACAACAAAGCTTTAATAGCGCGATTTATTTTTTTTTGCAAGTGTTATTTTCATTAATTTAAAAGAATTTTAATCTATTTGCCTTAAAATTTGTGTCAGCAATATGGTTAAATAAATGATAAATATAAATTCTTACTTGTTTTTTTACAAAATTGACTTTACAAAATAAGATAAAAGTGTAAAAAGCAAAGAGTTATATAATAAGTTTTCATAAAGGTTCATTGTAAATGAAAAAATCAGCAGTCAGATTATCTTTAATTTCTTTATCTTTCCTGGCTCTCAGCGCCTGTTCTTTCAGCAAAGATGCGCTTTTTCCCTCTTTGGTCGGCACAGACTCGCAGGAAGAAGTAAAAGCCCGCGGTTCGAACCTTGTCGAAGCTCAGGGCGGCGAGCTGCCCATGCTGGGATCTACGAATTTTGAACCTCTGGAAATTTCCGAGGGCGGCAATACCGGCACTTTCGTCGGACAGAAAGTCGTCTCTTTCCGCAATGAACTGTCTCAGCTGCAGACTTCTATCAGACAGCACAACAGCGAACTGCAGAAAATCAGGGCTTCCGTGATTAATAATGCCATGCAGTATCATAAAATCATCGGCACCATTGAAGCGAAACTGCAGGTCGGCACAACCCCCGGCAACCCTCATATGTTCGGACTGCTGCAAAACGCGCAGAACAACATTCAGGTTATGAGCGCCAACACAAACGCTCTGAGCCAGCTGGCGGCCCGCGTTACTTCTGATTCCGCGATGACCTCGTATCTGCTGGATTCAATCAAATCCGCCTACGGCGTTTCCGGCGCGGTTGATGAAGACCACAGACAACTGCGTATTCTGGAAAATGAAACAAATCAGACATCAATTCTGATGAAAAGCCTGCTTAATGAAGTTAATTCCGATGTTGCCCGCCAGCAGCAGTATGTTGAAACAGCAAGAAACTATATCGTTGATCTGAACAGCGCCATCAAAGTTGGCAGCTACGGTGTCAGCAATGTTCCCCTGACGGGAACCGCCGGCCCGAAAGCCCCCAGCTTCGCCAAAAGCGCCGACGCCAACGGCAAGCCGCTGTTTGTCGCCAAATTCAACAAGAAAAACGTTAATTACAAAGACGGTCTGAAAAAAGCAGTTACAAGCGCCATCTCCAGAAAGCCGAACGTTATGTTTGAAGTTGTCGCCGTAACGCCGGCTTCGGGGAAACAGCTTTCTTCGGGAACGGCAAAAAACAACGCCACTGCTATTTTTCAGGATATGATCAATATGGGCGTCAGCGCCGACAGAATATCCCTGACGGCAAGAACAAGCCCGGAGGCTACGTCATCCGAAGTTCATATCTATGTCAGATAATGTTCAGCCCCCTACCGGGGGCTTTTTTTTGCCCCTTTTGCTGACTCAAAATTAATTTTTCGGAGGCCCTTGTACAAACGCTCTGTGCAGACAGAACTTAGAAACATACCTCAACAGCTGAAAAAAAATCAGTTTTCCCCTTGTCAAAAAGAAAGATTAATGCCACATTATAGGTACAGACTTTTTTTAGAGTCTGTTTGTGTTAACAACTATGGAGTTTTTATGTTTATAAAAACGTGCGTTGCTACGTCAAGCAGCAATTCAAAAGATTCTGACAGACACAGGTCGGAAACAAACAAAACTTTTATTCTTTCCAAGTATACAAGCCTAATCGGCTTGAAAAGATTCTACCCAGGGGGACTATTAAATCTGAAAGGAGTGTAGCAATGCTTACTTTCAGAAATAAACTTAATCATACAGACCCCGAAACAATTCGGAAAATTGCCGCATCAACGGGATTTTTTGACAAATCGGATGTTGAAGTCAATTATACTCTGGCAAAAAACGTTGCTTTTAATTTTGATGAAAATCATGAATTTTTGCTGGCTGAGTTTGACGGAAACGTTGTTGCATATGCCTGTTTTGGCGAATTGAACGATGCCAGAGACGGAACTTACGAAATTTTCTGGCTTTCCACTCATAATACTTTTCGCGGCTGTGGAATCGGTCGGACTTTGATTAATAAACTGGTTGAAGAACTGCGTTCCCGCGGAGCCATGCGTTTGTATCTGAAAACAGACAGCAAGGCTCAATACGCACCGACCCGCAACTTTTATGAAAGCTGCGGTTTTACCAAGCAGGCCGTTTTGAAAGGTTATTATGATGACAGCGATGACTGCTGCATTTATGCCATGGATCTGAAACACAGCTATGATGACAGCAATGCCGAGTATCAAGAAGCGGCAGAATAAGCAAAAGATTCTTCTGGCCCTAAAATAAAAAAACTGTCGAAATCGGCAGTTTTTTTTATGGTGGAGCTGAACGGGATCGAACCGTCGACCTACTGATTGCGAACCAGTCGCTCTCCCAACTGAGCTACAGCCCCATAATTATGATTCGCTCCGGCAGAAAATGCGCCGGTGTATGCGACTCTCCACGAATCGCTTATTAATATAAAAAGTTTATTTTATTTGTAAAGCTTTATTTCCATATAAACCTATGAACAAAAATTGACAAAAAAGTGTTGCGTTATTTACAAATATATGATATAGATAATATCAGAATTTAACTTTTTATATTAAGAGAGGTTAGAACAATGGGTAACGAAAAAATTAAGAAGCTGAAAGAAGTGCTTGCAACTAAAAAAATAGTAACCGTTGCAGGTCTTGCCGCAGTAACTCTCGTGGGAACAAGCCAGGCTGCTCAGGCGCAGAACAACGGCGACAGTAAACTGCAAGGCAAAGTAGTTATTAAAGACAATACAGTTGATATTGCCAAAAAGGTTGAGCAGGAGTTCAAAAATCTGGCCGGTATCAAAGTAGAAAAAAAGGACGGCGTTAATCTTTCCGGTGAAAAGCTTCACAGTGAAGAATATGGAACAAAATACGGCAGGATAACCCATTATACCCATGAAAACGGTTCTACCGAAACCGAGTTTGCCTGCGAGCATGGTTCGGTGTTTTTGCATAACGGTTCTTTTTATAATAAAAAAGGTGAAAAAATCGACTCTGAAGAGGCTGCTGATTTTCTGGGAAAATTCAATGATACCGCAATTAAGGGACAACCGACAATTTTCATGGAAAACGCAAACGTCCGTTAATTTTAACCTTATAAATAGAAAAGGAGCCAAAAGCTCCTTTTTTTATTTTAAATTAAAAAAATGCCATTGCAGAAAATTTTACATATAAAAAAACCGCCATTACAGCGGTTTTTTTATGGTGGAGCTGAGGGGAATCGAACCCCTGACCTCTTGAATGCCATTCAAGCGCTCTCCCAACTGAGCTACAACCCCATAATAATTATCGCGACACTATCTTGTCTGTCTTTCAAAACATGGAGACTATAAAAAAACTAAACGCGCTTGTCAAATACTTTTTTTATGAATCGCCCCGATATCTTTTATTAAAGCCGCTTACGCAGCCCAGAGCCCAGCTCATCAGCAACTCATCGCAGCCTGTTGCCTCATCTCTGCCGCATTGTATGATTTTGAAACCCGCCGCCTGATAAAAAGCTAAAGCCCGCCGGTTTTGGGCATAAACATTCAGACTCAGACAGGGATGTCTCTGTTTTACATAATTCAGCAATTTGCTGCCAATCCGCCTGCCCTGATAATCCGGCGCCACAAACAAAGCACCGATATGCGTCCCGTTCAGCAGGCTGATGAAGCCTTTGACCCGATGCCTGTCCCTGAACACAAAAGTCTGCGAAGCCGGAAGAATCTGTTGTTCGACTTTTTCAAAATTATCATGCCAGTATTTTTCCGGAATAAAGCTATGCGCCCGGACGGCGCTCTCCAGCCACAAGGACATGACAAAGGGGATATCTTCTTTCCGGCAGGCGCAGATCATTATTTTTTCCGCCGTTAAATATCCAGATCATCAACAAACTTGGCGCGTTCGATAATGAACTTAAAGCGCGTTTCGGGATTTTTACCCATCAGACGCTCAACCTGGCGACGGGTTTCAAAAGCCTCTTCCTTGCCTTCTTCGGTATTGCAGCTGGGAATCAATACTTTCAGCAGCATGCGTTTTTTCTTGTCCATTGTTGTTTCCTTCAGCTGCTGGGCGCTCATTTCCCCCAGGCCTTTGAAGCGGCTTATTTCAACTTTCTGATTGCCTTTAACCATCTTTTTGAGAATCATGTCTTTGTCATCATCATCCAAAGCATAGTAATTGTTGGAACCGATGACAATTTTGTAAAGAGGCGGCGTCGCGATATACAAATGTCCGTTTTCGATGAGCTTCGGCATCTGCTGGTAGAAGAAAGTCATCAGCAATGAAGCAATGTGCGCGCCGTCGACATCGGCATCGGTCATAATGATGATTTTTTCATAACGCAGGTTTTCTTCTTTATAATTTTCCTTGATGCCGCAACCTAGCGCCTCAATCATATCTTTGATTTCCTGGTTCTGGGTAATCTTGTCGAGAGATGCGCTCGCAACGTTCAGAATTTTGCCGCGCAACGGCAGAATCGCCTGAGTAATGCGGTCGCGTCCCTGTTTTGCAGAACCACCGGCCGAATCGCCCTCAACGATAAATATTTCGGTATTTTCGGCCGCAGCCTGAGAACAATCGGCCAGTTTGCCGGGAAGGCGAAGCTTTTTGGTCGGCGACTTGCGGTTCTGGATTTTTTCCTCTTTCTTCTTCTTGCGGCTTTCCGCGCGCTCAATCACATATTCCAGCAGAGCGGACGCATTTTCGAGGTCGGAACTCAGCCAGTGGTCGAACGAATCCTTAACAGCCTGCTCGACAAGGCGAACGGCCTTGGTTGAGGTCAGTTTATCCTTTGTCTGACCTTGGAACTGAGGATCACGGATAAAAACAGACAGCATAATGCAGGCATCGCTTAAAAAATCTTCCGCCGTTACGGAGGCTGCTTTTTTGACTCCGGCCATGTCGCCATATTCTTTCAGACCCCGCACCAAAGCTGTCTTAAAACCGAGCTCGTGCGTTCCGCCTTGAGGCGTTACGACCGTGTTGCAGTAGGAATTGCAGAAGCCGTTTTCGTCTTCCGGCCAGGTTATGGCCCATTCGACGCGTCCTTCGTCATTAGCGAGCATCGCGTCTCCGGCAAAGGGCATTCTGTTGACGGTACCGCGGCTGCCGATCTGATAATTGAGAAAATCGCGCAGACCGTTGGGAAAATTCAGTTCCATTTCGGGTGGCGTCTGATCACCTTCGCTCAAGATTTCCGGCGCGCATTTCCAGTTGATTTTTATTCCTTTAAACAAGAAAGCTTTGGACCGAGACATCCGGTAAATCTTGTTGGGACTGAATTTTGAACTGGCGCCGAATATTTCGGGATCCGGACGGAAAGTTATGGAGGTGCCGCGCCGGTTGGAAACCGGGCCGACCAGTTCCAGCGGCCCCTGCGGACGACCTTTGGAATAAACCTGACGGTAAAGCTTTTTATCCCGGGCGATTTCGACAATCAGCAAATCGGACAAGGCATTGACCACCGACAGGCCGACGCCATGCAGGCCGCCGGAGACTTTGTAGGCGCCGCCGCCGAACTTGCCGCCGGAATGAAGCATGGTCATAATGACTTCCAGCGCCGATTTTCCCGGATACTTCGGATGCGGGTCTACCGGAATGCCGCGGCCGTTGTCGGCTATGGTTACCGAGTAATCGGCATTGAGGGTTACGTCAATATGATTGGCGTAGCCGGCAACAGCTTCGTCCATGGAGTTGTCGAGTATTTCGGCCACCAGATGATGCAGCGCCTGCTCGTCCGTACCGCCAATATACATGCCGGGGCGGTGGCGAACAGGTTCCAGCCCTTCCAAAACTTCAATATCCTGCGCCGAGTATTCACTGACTTTCGGAGCAGTCGCTTCAAATAAATCCGTCATTCCATCCTCATTTTTTTACAATGAGCTCAAAATATCCCAAAAGCTTACGGAATACAAGCCCCAAGCAGGATTCATAAACAAAAAAAAGCAGATTTTCCGGCGTGTTTTTTTTCGCGGACAACACCCCGGCCGCATAACAGGCAAAATTTGCCGGTTTGAATGCAAAAAACTCTTGCAAATTAGATAAATAGCGATTAAAAGAAAGACCGTGAAAGCAATGGTGCTTTCATGTATTTCACACGCAGAAAAGGCGGAACACTGCCAAGTGCTTCGCTCCGGTGCCGCTCCAGCGGTTGAGAATCTGCGGAGGTTTAACTGGAAAAAAAGGACATTTATAATGGCAATTCCACAATTTACATTACGCCAGATGGTTGAAGCCGGCGTCCATTTCGGACACCATGCCCGCCGCTGGAACCCGCAAATGGCTCCGTATATTTACGGAAAGAAAGACAACATCCACATCATTGATCTGCAGAAGACCTACCCGATGCTGTATACCGCGCTGGCAGCCGCCCGCGATATTGCAGCTCAGGGCGGCAAGGTCCTGTTTGTCGGCACCAAAAGACAGGCTCAGGACATTGTTAAGGAAAATGCCGAGAGATGCGGACAGTATTATGTCAACCATCGCTGGCTCGGCGGTATGCTGACAAACTGGAAAACAGTTCACAAATCCATTTCCCGCCTGATCAAACTGAACGAAATGGACGAGAAAAACGCTTATGAAGGTTATACGAAAAAAGAAATGCTTAACCTGAAAAAAGAGCGCGAAAAACTGGCTCAGGAACTCAGCGGCATCATGAACATGGGCGGACAGCCGGACCTGCTGTTCGTCATTGACACGCCGAAAGAGGCTCTGGCTATCAAAGAAGCTAAAAAACTGGGTATTCCGGTTATCGGTATTACCGATACCAATGCCAACCCGAATGACGTTGATTTCCCGGTTCCGGGCAACGACGACGCCATCCGCGCCATTCAGTTTTACTGCGAGCTGGTTTCCGGCGCCGTTCTGGACGGCATGCAGGCCGAAATCGCCGCTCAGGGCGTTAAGGTCGAAGAAGCTGTTGACGGCGTAGAAGCCAAACCGGCCAAAAAAAGAGCTTCGAAAAAAGCTAAAGAGGAAGTTGAAGCCGCTGAAGAATAATCATAATCTTCTTTTGGTCTGAGACTGAAAACTTTCGCGGCGGTATTTGTTTTACAATAAATATCGCCGCCGTGGTTTAAAATTTCACAAAAAGGAAAAACAAATGACAGAAATTACTGCGCAAATGGTAAAAGAACTGAGAGAAACCACCGGCGCCGGCATGCTGGACTGCAAAAAGGCATTGACCGAAGCTCAGGGCAATATGGAAACCGCAATCGACTGGCTTCGTAAAAAAGGTCTGGCTTCCGCTGCCAAAAAAGCAAGCAGAATTGCCGCCGAGGGTCTGGTTGCCGTTGCCGTCGATGGAAATAAGGGTGCTGTTGTAGAAGTTAACTCCGAAACCGACTTTGTCGCGAAAAACGAAATCTTTCAGGAATATGTTGCCGATGCCGCTTTGGTTGCTCTGATGCACAAAGGCGAAGTCTGTGACATGAAGACATTCCAGTGTCCGAAAGTCCACAAATCTTTTGAAGAGCGCCTGACAGACATGATTGCCAAGATCGGCGAAAACATGAACCTGCGCCGCGCCGCTATGGTAGAAGTCGACAACGGTGTTGTCGCCGCGTATGTCCATAACGCCTGCAAACCCAATCTGGGCAAAATCGGCGTTCTGGTTGCTCTGGAATCCAACGGCGACAAGGCCAAACTTCAGGAACTCGGCAAACATATCGCCATGCATATTGCGGCTTCCAGCCCGCAGTTTCTGACGATTGCCGATGTTGATCAGGCTTCTATTGACCACGAAAAATCAATTTTTGCCGAACAGGCAAAAGCTTCCGGAAAACCGGAAAATATTATCGAGAAAATGGTTGAAGGCCGCATCAAAAAATATTTTGACGAAGTTGTTCTGGAAGAACAGGCCTATATTATGGATCCTGACAAGAAGGTCAAACAAGTTGTTGCCGACGCTGCAAAAGAAATGGGCGCAGACATTAAAATCAAACAGTTTGTCTGCTTCCGTCTCGGTGAGGGTCTGCAGAAACGCAATGAAGATTTTGCCGCTGAAGTCGCTTCACAGCTGAACAAATAAAAGGACGGCAATTTTTTCACTAAATGCCCCTGCAAAGGGGCATTTTTTTATAACCAGATTTCAACAACCGAAAATTCCATAAACAATCTTGAAATTCCATCTTTGTTTTTTCTTCAAGGAAAAATGAGGATTGCCTGTGCTTATGACAATGACATATTTTCCGATCCAAAGACGCATGTAACGTGAAATTTTTATATTGATATGAATTTTTTCAGAAGTTCTTAATTCCGTCCCGTCCGGATATTCAATTTCCGTGCTGCGGCCGATACCGCTTTTATGATTATCAAAATCCAGTCCGTATTCAATAAAAATTTTCCTGGGCATTGTCTTTTCAGCTTTATTTCTTACCTCATCCGGAAATAAAACCTACCATAACTCTGTTTATCAGTCGAGTATCTTTTATAAAAATTATAGACAAAATAACGTGCTCCGTGTATAGTATACTTTATATAACGGAGCTGCTCATGACAATAACCCCTAAAGAATATCTGCTGCAGGAATGCGAGAACAACGGTATCCGTCCCGTTTATGCCGAAATTAACGGGCGCAGGTTTCCGATACCGGCGGCTTATCTGCTGGAAAGCCCGTCAAAAGAAGAAGCTCTGGATCGTTTTAAGGCTGATTTTTTCAACCATTTTGACGAAGTTATTTATAAGGTTATCAACGAATATGAAAGCCGGGGCCGGGAACCTCTGTTTGTGCGTTTTGAAAACGTGGAGCTTCCTGTTCCCTATGAACTGAAGGATCTCTCCCGCGAACAGCAAAAGCAGCATATTTTCGGTCATGCTTACGCAAATTTTGTTAAAAACATCAACTTGACGGCCCGGGCCAACAGATACAGCGATAAAACCATTTTGGTCAGAGCCGGCAAAAAACGGCTGCGGCTTCTGGAAAAATTCGTTGCGGCCAATGCGCAGGCAAAACAAAAAAATCCAGGTATCTTTGATAAATTCAGACAATACAAAAGAAAAGTCCTTCTGGGAATGCTGATTGTCGGGACAACCATTACCGGAGGAACAGCCCTGCATAAACTGGTCAAGGAAAGAGCAAAAGACAAAATGGAACTTTCCCCCGAACAGAGAGACAAAGCTTCGCACGAACGCTTTATGCGTATCTCCGCGGATATTTTGCGGGAAGAAGGCGGGTACGCCACCGCGCTGATTATTGATCAGGAAACGCATTACGGCGTTACGAATCCGACATTGCAGTCCTTTATCGAAAAATTTCCCGAGCAGGCCAAAAACCTTTCCACAACGAATCTGAAAAAAATCAAAAAGGAAGACGCTCTGCTGATTATGGAGCACGCATTTTTCAAACAATATAAAATCGACCAGATCGAAAACGAATCCGTTGCGGCAATGCTGCTGGACATCGCCTACAACCATGACTATGAAACAATGCGCAAGTTTACCAAAGAGGGACTGATCAGCGTGATGAAACTGAGGCATCTGAACGCTGCCGACAGACCAAGAAACTGGAAAGATATTCCCGATTTTCTGAATAACTGTTCTTTTGCCGAACAAAAGGCTTTTTACGACGCAACGGTTCAGGCCAGAATTGATTTTATGAACCGGCCGGGTTATATAAAAAAATACAATGGCCTGAAAAAACGGGCTTATAAGTTTGTCAACGGTTATCAGGCCCATACTCAGGAAAAGACCATCTTCTGGGCCAATTATCTGGAGGTGAAGGCGGCGGCAAGAAGCTGACCGACCGCAAACCGGAGAACTGACATGGAAGAGACACCCGAAGATTTATTTAAACTCGTTACTTTGGACTATGCCCGCAAAAAACTCATAACCCTGCACCTGAAATCCGGCTGGAGTTTTGAGACATTGTCGCGCAAAAGCGGAATAGGCATTGACCGGCTTCAGGAGTTTGAAGCCGGAAGGTTGGAGCTGTCGCCGCATGAAATCAGGCTGCTGCTGGATGCCTTTTCTTATTTTGACTGACCTTAATTGCGGTCAAAATTTATTCTGGGATCAACCAGCGAATAGGTAATATCGCTTAACAGCTTTAAGACAAGCCCCAACAGAGCAAAAATATAAAGAGTCCCGAAGATGACCGGATAATCACGCGTCATAATGGCTTCATATCCGAGCAACCCAATACCGTTCAGCGAAAAAATAACCTCTATCAGAAGGGCTCCTGTAAAAAGCATTTTTATCAGCATTGCCGGAAAACCGGCTATAACAATCAGCATGGCATTGCGGAAAACATGCCCGTATAAAACCTGATTTTCGCTGAGTCCTTTGGCCCGGGCCGTCAGTACATACGGCTTGCCAATTTCATCCAAAAACGAATTTTTGGTCAGCATCGTCAGGCTTGCAAAACCGCCGATGACCATCGAAAACACCGGCAGAGTGATGTGCCAGAAATAATCGGCTATTTTGCCGTACCACGGCAGGGATGACCAGTTGTCCGACGTCAGTCCCCGCAGGGGAAACCACTGAAAATATGTGCCGCCGGCAAAAAAAACAATCAGAAAAACAGCAAACAGAAATACCGGAATCGCCGAACCGAGAATGACGGCAAAGGAACTCCATACGTCAAAAGAAGAACCGTCGCGAACCGCTTTTTTTATTCCCAGCGGAATCGCAATCAGATAAATTATCAGGGTTGACCAAAGGCCGAGAGAAACCGAAACGGGCATTCGCTCCAGAATCAGACTTCCCACGCTTTTATCCTTATAATAACTGCGACCGAAGTCAAAACGGGCATAATCACCGAGCATTTTTAAAAACCGTATATGGGCCGGCTTGTCAAAACCAAACTGTTTTTCCAGTTCTTTGACCAATTCTTCCGGCACGCCCTGCGCTCCCTGATATTTTGAAGCGGCGGTTTCCATATTCATCGCTGCCGTTGACGAAAAACCGGATTTTGCATCCACATTCATTCCCCGGTATTTGGCCAGGGTATGTTCTACGGGACCGCCCGGCGCCAACTGGACGATTACGAAGTTGACGCAGAGAATGCCTAGAAGAGTCAGGGGAATCAGAAGCAGCCGCTTGATAATATAATTTCTCATTTTTTACCTTTCTCCCGCCGTTCCTGTTTTATCCACCAGGTGTGAGGCTGGAACCCGACCTTTTCCCCGGAGCTGGGATGAGCGAACTTGTTGCGGTAAGCAACCCTCTGCACCGGAGAAAACCACTGAAAGATCAGATAATGCCCGTGCAGCAGAACTCTGTCCAGCGCTTTGACATAAGCCTGATAATCGTTTTTATTTTCCGCCCGGATCAGCCCTTCAATCAAAGCGTCGACAACCGGATTTTTTATGCCGATGATATTATAGCTTCCTTTGGCATCTGCCGACGCGCTGCCCCACATCTCCTGCTGTTCCGTTCCCGGCATGCTGCTGATACCGTAGGAAATAATCGCCATATCGAAGTCAAAATTATCCAGACGATTCTTGAAAATATTGGTCTCCAGATTGCGAAACTCCGCTTTAATCCCGATTTTGCGCAGATTTTCGATAAAAGGAAGCATAACCCGGGTGAAGGAACTGCCGTTGGCAGAATTGCTCAGAACCTCAAACTCCAAAGGTTCCCCGGTCTTGACATTGGTCATTCTGCCATCCGCAAAATCATATCCGGCGGATTGCAGCAGCTGCACCGCCCGGCGCAGATTTTGCCTGGTGTCCTTAAAATCGCGATGCCGCGGATTTTTGAAAGGTCTGGCAAACACATCTTCCGTCAGCTGCTTTTTATAGCGATTTAATATCTCCAGTTCCCGCCCGGCCGGCAGACCGACGGCTTCCATGCCCGTGTTGGTAAAATAACTGTACAGGCGCTCATACTGGTTGTAAAACAGGCGGTCATTCGCCCAGTCAAAATTAAACGCCAGCCCGATCGCCTCTCTGACACGGCGGTCCTGAAATTTTCCGCGCCGCAGATTAAAGGCAAAATTCTGTAAGACGGCCGGGTTGTTGTGCGTCAGCTCTTCTTTGACGACTTTTCCTTTCCGCACGACCTCATTATTATATCCGGTTACCCATATTTTGGCGATATATTCTTCGCGGATATCAATATTGCCGGCAAAAAGCGCCTGAAGGGTTACCGTCGTATCCTGATAATAATCAAACCGTATTTCATCAAAGTTATAAAAACCGCGACGCGAAGGAATATCCGCCGCCCAGTAATCGGCCACTCTTTCAAGCTCGACAAACTTTCCCGGCCGAAAATCCTTTATTTTGTACGGACCGCTTCCCAGAGGCGGCCGCAGCGTCGGACGTCCGAAATCCTTTCCGTCCCAGTCTCCGGCCGAAAAAATCTGAAGCTGAGACAGAATGAGCGGCAGTTCGCGGTTTTTGGTGCCTTTTTTAAAATAAAAACGCACATGACGTTCGTTTACCTTTTCGACCCGCTCCACATCGCCGTAATATATTTTATAAAGCGGCGCGCCTTTTTCGATCAGCGCATTATAACTGAAAATGACGTCATCGGCGGTTACCGGTTGACCGTCGTGAAAACGCGCCCGGCTGTCAATAATAAACCCGACATAGGATTTATCAGCGGGAAGCTCAAACTTTTCCGCAATCAGCGGATAAGCCACCGACGGATCATCGGCGGGAGAAAAGCCCAGAGAATCGAGCGTCAGCAAAACTGGCTGCGTTGCCGGAATTCCTTTAAAAATAAAAGGATTGAAACTGTCAAATCCGCCGTATTCCGGCATAACGACCCTGCCGCCTTTTACTGCGGCGGCATCGGTATAGGAAAAGCGCTCAAAATTTTCAGGATAACGAGCGTCTTCATACAACGCGATACGGCTGTATATTTCAGCCTGCGCCGAAACAAAAGGCAGCATTGCGAAAAATGCCGCCGCCCAAAAAAGTTTTCTGCGGAAAAAAGCCGTTTTTGCAAAAAAACAGCTTCCGGAAAAATTATCTTTTGTAATTTGTTTCATCTGTCCAACCGCCGAACGGATAGGTATAATCGTCTCCGGCTGACGAAGCGCTGACGGCCGGAGATTCCGCTGCCGGTTCTTCAGGCTCTTTGTCGCCGCTGCGACGCATTTCCGCCCATTCTTTCTTCAGATCATTCAATGTTTTCTGAGTGTTGGAGAATCGCGGACCATTTTCCTCTTCTTCGCCGGCGGGAGCGCTGATTTCGAATCTGGGGCCGCTTTCGGCTGCCGATCCGGACGCCTGATCGTCTCCGCCGGAAATTTCTATTTCATGAAATTTTTCTTCCTCAAAAACCGGCGCAGAAATCTTCGGCTCGGAGAAATTTTCCTCGTTTCCGGCGCTGCCAAAACTGCGTTCCAGAGCTATGGAAAACGGATCCTTTTCCTCCGCGACCGCCGGACGAGGCGGCAAATCTTTTTCGCGGCGGCGGAACAGATTTATTCTGGAAACAAAAGAACGGCTGTTGTCGTTTTCAGCCGCGGGCTTAACCGGAACCTCCCGGGCAACCGGCGCTTCAGGTTCGTGTTCGTCTTCCGCCGACGAGGAAAAAATCTGACTGTTTTGAGAAAATTCGCGGCTGCGGCGGATTTCGTCGGCAACAGGCGCAAAAATCGAATAGACTTTTCCGAAGACCCCCGTTTCGATAATCGCAATAAAAACACGCTCCTTGTCATGTTTTTCGAGAAGAGCCGTCAGGCTCTGATACCGGGCGCAGAATTCCAGCACCGTTCCGGCAATAACGTTATCGCGCTGCGATTTCTCAAAAATACGCATCTGAAAATTGGGCTGATTCTGATTAACCTCAATAATGACCTTGCCAAAAGCCCATTTGCCGCCGTTCTGAACCTTTGTCCACAAACGTTCGATCTGCTCGGCGGAAGCAATGCTGCACCGCTGGATCAGGTCGGCAATCAGTTCGTTCATGTCGGCAACAAACAAATCAAATTTGTTCAGAATAAAACCGTCTTTTATTTCCTGCTCGGCTTCCAGCATAATTCTGGCGACCAGATCCGTGTAGTCCTGATTTTTCTTCATCTGGCGGAAAAGCGTAAACAGATTGCTGTTGAAAGCGCGCAGCGACAAATACTGGCTGATATGGCCAAAGACCATCCACAACACAAACACCGGCAGGATAACAAAAGCCGCATAACCTGACACGTCAAAAAAACCGAGGGCGCCGAAATCCTTTCCTCCCGTCTGGTCAACAACGTACATTACGGAAAAAATCAGCCAGGTTACCGATGAAAACACCGAAACAAAAAAAGCCAGAGCTAACACGTGCTGCCTCCCTTCAGCTATGAAATTTTAATTAATACTATTCGCATTCTGCGGATAATTCAATTAAAATGTTTCAGCTATCCTTAGCTTTCCGAACAAAAGACGCGGCTTTAATCAACAATAATCAAAAATAAGAGTCGAAATTTTGATTAAATTATGCTATGAAATTTTTTCAGTAGTTAATTATTGAAGAGAATTTTAGATGAACAACAGCAATACCATGGTTTTGGACTTTGAAAAAAATATCGTTGAAATCGAAGCTAAAATCGAGAGCCTGAAGCTTCTCGCACAGGACGAAGATGTCGATATTGCCCAAGAGGTCAACCGTTTACAGCAGAAACTCGAGAAACAAGTGAAACAATCATACGCAAACCTGACTCCCTGGCAGAAATGCCAGGTGGCACGTCATCCTGATCGTCCGCACTGTCTGGATTATGTCCATGCCCTTATTGAAGACTTTACGCCGTTGTGCGGCGACAGGGTCTTTGCCGATGACGAGGCTATGATCGGCGGCATCGGACGCTTTAAAAACATTTCCGTCGTTGTTCTCGGACAGGAAAAAGGGCGCGATCTTGAAACCCGTATGAAACACAATTTCGGCATGGCCAAGCCCGAAGGCTACCGTAAGGCGCAAAGACTAATGACCCTGGCCGACAAATTCAATATGCCGGTAATTGCTTTTGTTGACACGGCCGGCGCTTATCCGGGCATTGAGGCGGAAGCCCGCGGTCAAGCGGAAGCCATCGCCTCAACAATCCAGAAATGCCTGCAGATCAAAGTGCCTCTGGTTTCGGTCGTCATCGGCGAAGGCGGATCCGGCGGCGCCATTGCCATTGCCACGGCCAACAGAATCCTCATGCTCGAAAACTCGATTTACTCCGTCATTTCGCCCGAAGGCTGCGCCTCAATTCTGTGGCGGTCGGCGGACAAGGTCAAAGAAGCGACGGAAGCTTTGCGGCTGACGGCTCAGGACCTGAAAAAATTTGGCGTTATTGACGAAATCATCAAGGAACCTCTCGGCGGCGCTCACCGCGATGCCAAAACAACCATAGAACGCGTCGGCGACGCTTTGCTGAGAAACCTTAAGGAACTGCTGCCCTTAAGCGGCGAAGAGCTGAAGAAACAGCGCAACGACAAGTTTTTGGCCATGGGCCGCAATCTTCCGGATTAAGGAACGTCTATGCTGCAACAACTGTCCGCAAATGCCGATCTTCTGCTGCTGATTCTGGCGGCAGCGGTTTGCGTGATGCTTGTGTTTATTCTGGCTGTGCTGCTCCGCGGCAAAAATTCGAAAAATGTTCAGAATCTGGCGGAAACACTTTTCCGCGGGCAGGCTGAACTTGCCGGCAGGCTGTCTCAGCTGACGGAAAGCAGTTTGAACCAACAATCAAAAATCGCTCAGGCAATCGACGAACAGCGTCTGTCCGTGCTCAAAATGATGGACGAAAAGCTGCTGCAGGTTACCAAAAGCGTCGGCGAAGGCCTACAGAAATCAACGACGCAAACGACGGAAACGCTGCATGATCTGAGAGAACGTCTGGCAAAAATAGACGTTGCTCAGCAAAAAATATCTTCTTTGTCAGAACAGGTCGTTTCTTTGCAGGAGGTTCTTTCCAACAAACAGGCCCGCGGCGCTTTCGGCGAAATCCAGCTGAACGATCTGGTTACGTCGATCCTGCCGCCGTCGGCTTACGAATTTCAGGTCGTGCTGTCCAACCAGAAACGCGCTGACTGCGTGTTAAGACTTCCTAATCCGCCGGGAACCATCGTTATTGACTCGAAATTTCCGCTTGAAAGTTATCAGGCCCTGAGAATGGCAGCCTCAGACAGGGAAAAGCTGGAGGCGGAAAGATTTTTTAAAGCCTCCGTCCTCAAACACATCAAAGACATTGCCGAAAAATATATTATTCCCGGAGAAACGGCTGAATCCGCCTTGATGTTTTTGCCGAGCGAGGCAATTTATGCCGAATTGCATTCAAACTTTACGGACGTGGTTGAAACTTCCTACCGTTCAAAAGTATGGATTGTTTCGCCGACAACCCTTATGGCAACGTTAAACACCGTCCGGGCAATTCTGAAGGATGCCAGAATGAGAGAAATGGCCGGCGTCATTCAAAAAGAAGTGGGCGTTCTGGTCGAGGATATCGGCCGGCTGGATGACAGGATCGAAAATCTGTCCAAGCATTTTGACATGGCTAGCCGGGACATCGGCGATATCAAAGTATCGTCGGGAAAGATATCGCGCCGGATTGAAAGAATTGAAGACCTGCAGCTGGGAGAAGGCGAGAAGCCGATTTCTCTGGAGCATACCGCCGTCAACGAAAACTAAGATCCGCCCGTTTTTTTAACGGGCAAATGCAATCCGTAAATCATTTCTTTACGACGGGGTTATTATTTCACATTTGCCTATCTATCATTTATTATATAAAAAGAAAAGAAGACGGAAGACGCCGGTCGCCCCGGACTGCGGCAGACTTTTCCGGCGCTGACGGCTGACAGAACTTGACGGCATACACCGGGCAACGATTTTCAGGAAGACAGATTTTGACGGCGGGCGGCAGATGTTTTCTGCGCTGCGCAGGATACGGATAAAGTGATTTTTTTTTGGATAAGTCGGCGAAACATTTTGGCTTTTTTTTAAAGAGGTCTATTGATTTATAAATCAAAACCAGATAGATTAAAGCGAAACAAAATAAAATATTCAAAGAGGTAAAGAAGTGACTAAATCAGAATTAATCGAAAGAGTAGCAAGCAAAAATCCGCATCTTATGCTCAAAGACGTCGAGAGAATTGTGAATGTTATTTTTGAAAAGATTACCAGCTCCCTGGCCAAAGGCGAAAGAGTCGAGTTCAGGGGCTTCGGGGCATTTTCGGTTCGCAAACGTTCTCCCCGCATTGCAAAAAATCCCCGCACGGGAGAACAGGTTAAGGTAGAAGAAAGAAATATCCCCCACTTCAAAACCGGAAAACAGCTGCATGAACTGTTGAACAAGAAAGGTTAACCGCTTTCAGGAAAGGGCTTTTGCCATGAGTTTCTTAAGGATGCTGATAAGTCTGCCCATTATTATCGTTATATTGGTTTTCGCCTTTGTAAATAACGAAATGGCAACTTTTAATCTGTGGCCGTTTTATATAGAAGTAACGGTTTCCTTAAGCGTGGCAATCGTCTTTTTCATTCTCTTCGGGTTTGTTCTGGGCAAGCTGAGTTCGTGGATGTCTTATGCTCCTATCCGGGCCCAGCTGCGCCGGCAGAGAAAGGAAAACAAAAAACTCAACAAGGAACAGCAGAAACTGGCAGAAAAGGTCAGCGGTCTGCAGGAAAATATCGAAACGCTTAAAGCCGCGGAACCCAAAACTCTAAAACCCGGCCTTAAAGACAGACTTAAAAACCTTTTTAAAAGCAAAAACGGTTCCGTCGCCGATTAACTTATCCATAAAAGACTGGATTTATTCCCAAAATATGCTAATACTGGTTTCATGTTTTAACAATAATGGTACATCAAAATGAATTGGCTTACAGATTTCGTACGACCGAAAATTAAAAAAATCACCCCGAAGGAAATAGCTGACAACCTTTGGGTCAAATGTCCCGTCTGCGGACAAATGCTTTTTTCCAAAGAAATGAAAAAAAGCCTGTATGTCTGCACAAAATGCGGACATCATCTGCGTCTGTACATTGACAAACGATTGAAAATGCTTTTCGACGGCGGAGAATATAATGAAATTTCACTGCCCAAGCTGAAAGAAGATCCTCTGAAATTCAAAGATTCCAAAAAATACACGGAACGCCTTAAATCATATCGCAAAGCGACAGAAAATGACGACGCCATCAAAGTTGCCACCGGAGAAATCGGCGGCATTACCTGCGTTGTCGCGGCTTTGGATTTTTCGTTCATGGGCGGATCTATGGGAACGGCCGTCGGGGAAGGTATTGTCAAAGCTGCAGATCTGGCCATCAAGGGAAATTACCCGTTGATTACGGTTGCCGCTTCCGGCGGAGCGCGTATGCAGGAAGGTATTTTATCCCTGATGCAAATGGCCCGCACAACCGCTGCCGTTAATATGGTCAAGGAGAAAGGGCTGCCCTTTATCTCTATTCTGACAGATCCGACCACAGGCGGCGTTTCAGCCTCTTTTGCCATGCTCGGCGATGTTCATATTGCCGAAAAGGGCTGCGTTATCGGTTTTGCTGGCGCCAGAGTTATTGAACAGACCATCCGGGAAAAACTGCCGGACGGCTTCCAGCGCGCCGAATATCTGAAAGAGCACGGCATGGTCGATATTGTCTGCACCCGCGATGAGCTCAAAAACGAACTGGTGAAAGTTATCAGTATTCTGACCCATAACAAACCTCGGCTCAACACGCCGCTGATTGACAATAAATAAACCTGAAAAAATTCCCGGTTCGCACGGAAAATCTGCTGCAGAATCTGTGGTCTGGAAGATTTTGGCGGCCGGGAAAATCAGTTTTTAAAGCTTTCCGGAATGCCCTTGAGGCTGATTACCGGCGGCAATTCGGATTTTCAGGATTTCCGGCAGTCAATCGGGCATAGATCCGGTATTTAGTTTCGAAGGCGGCCGGACTTTTATTTCGGTTTATCTTGCGAATCAGGATGTCTTTTTCTTCTCCGATAAAATTAACTTTTATTAAATGAAAATCGTGGCATAATACAGCATTAGACTTTTTTGCTGTGGGAAATATTCATGCTGACTCTAAAACATTTGCCGATTAATTCGTTTAATGAGAATTTGGCATATATTCACAAAGATTGTGTGGCCTATAAGGTTGATGACATAAAGACTCTAACCAAAATCGAGATTCACGGCGGCGTTAAAACCGTATTCGCGTTTTTGCAGGTTGTTGACGACGCCCGGCTGGTCAAACCGACCGAGTTGGCGTTGAACAGCGAAGCTTTCCGGCAGATAAACCTTCCCGAAGGAGCAAATATCTCCATTACGTTATCGCCGCCGCCGCCAAGTCTTGCTTCCATTAAAAGAAAAATCGCCGGCAATATTCTCAGTTCCGGTGAATACAGCGCCATTATCAACGATATTGCCTCCCGCCGTTATTCCAATATGGATATTGCCTCTTTTCTGGTGGCCAGCGGTTCGTTTATGAGCGCGCCCGAAGTCTTGTCCCTAACAGAAGCCTTAATCGGCGACAAAGTAATCCACTGGGACAATGAAAGTATTGTTGTCGACTGCCACTGTCTGGGCGGCGTTCCCGGAAACAAAACCGACATTATCATAACATCCATTGTAGCCGCTTACGGTCTGCCCATTCCCAAAACAGCCTCAAGATCTCTTACTTCCTGCGCCGGCGTCGCCGACACCATGAGCGTTTTGGCCAATGTTGATCTGGATGAAAAGACACTCAAGGCTTTGGTAAAGGAAAACCGCGGCGCAATCGTCTGTTACGACGGTCTGGATATCGCCGAAGCCAACAAGATGGTATCTTCCGTGGAAAGACAAATTGGCATAACCCAGCAGGAGCATGTGGCAGCGTCCATTTTAGCCATTAAACTGTCAGCCGGCATCACGCATCTGGTGGTCGATATTCCCGTCGGTCCGAAATCGCGCATTAAGAATACCAATGAGGCCATGCGCTTGCGCAAACTGATTGAATATGTCGGAGATATGCTGTCTATTGAAATCGACGCCGTAATCACGGACGGCAGCGAACCTATCGGTAACGGCGTCGGCGCCGTGCTGGAAGCGCGCGACGTTATGAAAGTTCTGCGCAATAAGGAAGACGCGCCGCAGGATCTGCGCGAAAAATCGCTGTTTCTGGCCGGGCGTATGCTGGAATTTGATCCCAAACTGCGCGGCGGACAAGGGTATCATGTTGCCAAAGAAATTCTTAATTCCGGACGGGCCCTGGAGGTTATGAACCGTATCATTCACGCGCAGGGTAAAGCGCCGCAGCCGCAGCTCGGCCATCTGACCAGAGATATTGTCTCCAATGTCAGCGGCGTGGTTGAGGCAATTGACAATGCGCGCATCAATAAAATCGGCATCTGGGCCGGCGCCGGACAGTATCCGGGAGCGGGCCTCGACCTGCTGAAAAAGGTGGGCGACACAGTTGAACAGGGAGAGACGCTGTACCGGATTCATTCCTGTAATTCCACCGATTTCGCTTTTGCCAATTCGGTAGTCGACGGCTATACCGGGTATGAGATTTCCGGCCGCGGCGGCTATTAACGGATAGAAGAAATTGCCGGCCGCAGTCCCATGAGCAAAAAGTTTGCGGCCGCTTTGCGCGGACATTTTACCGGTCAGACTGAAACTGCCGGTATTTTTTGAAATAATTGACTTTTTGTCAAAATTTTTATATTCTGTTTTTCGTAATATTAAATATATAACTTTTATAATTATGGAAGAAGAATTGGGACGGGCCTACCATTTGTCTGTAATAAGAAAACGACTGTGGTACGCCCCGTGGCGTAAAAAAACAATCGGGATTCGCTTCAACATGTTTTTTATTCCGTTGAAGCAGCCTGCTCCCGCGATTTTTAACAAAGCTGTCCGCAAATGCGGCCGCTTGAAAATGTGGGGTAACAAAGGGCGTCTCGGATCAGACTGGAGCTGGCATATTATTTTTGACGAGAAAAACCGCATCGACGCATTTCTGACGGAAAACGGCGGCGAGGCGCTTCCCGACAAAGTGATGAGCGAAGACGGCGAAATATGCTATGCCAACGGCAATGTCCGGAATATCCCTCAAGGCGCGCTCAAATGCAAGAAATATCCATATCGTCCGCTGGTCAAGGCTGACAAGGGATAATTTCGTAACTTTCCCAAGGTTCGAAACGTTTTGTTTCGAACCTTTTTGCTGTCTTCAAAAAAATGCAAAAAAACTTTATCAAGACTTGCTTATAAGTTTTCGGCTTCCTATATAAGTTATCAGAAAGATTTGAATTATGACTTATACAACAAAGGAAACAAAATTATGAGCAATAAAGTTATTGGTATTGACTTAGGTACGACAAACTCCTGCTTTGCCGTTATGGAAGGCGGAGAGGCCAAAGTCCTGGAGAACTCCGAAGGTGCCCGCACAACGCCGTCCATGGTTGCGTTTACGGATACGGAAAGACTGGTCGGCGCTGCTGCAAAACGTCAGGCCGTTACTAATCCGGAAAACACGCTGTTTGCCATCAAACGTCTGATCGGCCGCCGTTTTAATTCTCCGGAGGTCGCCAAAGACCGCGAGCATGCTCCGTTCAAGATTGTTGAAGGAGACAACGGCGACGCCTGGGTCGAAGTAAAGGGACAGAAATACGCTCCGTCGCAGATTTCGGCCATTGTTCTGCAAAAGATTAAGGAATATGCCGAAAGCTATCTGGGTGAAAAAATCGAAAAAGCCGTTATTACCGTTCCGGCATATTTTAACGACTCTCAGCGTCAGGCAACGAAAGATGCCGGTAAAATCGCCGGACTGGACGTTCTGCGTATCATCAACGAGCCGACGGCAGCCGCTTTGGCTTACGGCCTTGATAAGAAGGCTAACGGCACCATTGCCGTTTATGACCTTGGCGGCGGTACGTTCGATATCTCCATTTTGGAAATCGGCGACGGCGTTTTTGAGGTAAAATCCACCAACGGCGATACTTTCCTCGGCGGCGAAGATTTCGACCAGCGCATTGTCAACTATCTGGCTGACGAATTTAAGAAAGAATCCGGCATTGACCTGCGCGGCGACCGTCTGGCACTGCAGCGCCTGAAAGAAGCTGCCGAAAAAGCCAAAATCGAGCTGTCTTCCGCTACCCAGACCGACGTTAACCTGCCGTTTATCACGGCTGACGCAACCGGGCCGAAACACCTCAATATCAAGCTGACCCGCGCCAAACTGGAATCTCTGGTTGAAGATCTGATTGACCGTACGGTTGAGCCGTGCAAAAAAGCTCTGGCCGACGCCGGATTAAAAGCCAGCGACATCAACGAAGTCATTCTGGTCGGCGGTATGACCCGTATGCCCAAAGTACAGGAAAAAGTTAAGGAAATCTTCGGCAAAGAGCCGCACAAGGGCGTCAACCCGGACGAAGTTGTTGCCGTTGGTGCCGCTATTCAGGGCGGTGTGTTGATGGGTGATGTCAAAGACGTTCTGTTGCTGGACGTTACTCCGCTGTCTCTGGGTATTGAGACACTGGGCGGCGTCTTTACCAGACTGATCGACCGCAACACCACCATTCCGACCCGCAAGTCGCAGGTCTTTTCGACGGCCGAAGACGGACAAACCGCGGTTACCATCCGCGTCTTCCAGGGCGAGCGCGAAATGGCAGCCGACAATAAACTGCTTGGTCAATTCGATTTGGTCGGTATTCCGCCGGCACCGCGCGGTATGCCGCAGATTGAAGTAACGTTTGACATCGACGCCAACGGTATTGTTAATGTTTCGGCTAAAGACAAGGCGACCAACAAAGAACAGGCCATCCGTATTCAGGCCAGCGGCGGTTTGTCCGACGCGGATATCGAAAAGATGGTCAAAGACGCCGAAGCCAACGCCGAAGCCGACAAGCGCAAAAAAGAGCTGGTTGAAGCCAAGAATCAGGCCGAAGGATTGATTCATACTACGGAAAAAACCCTGAAAGAAAACGGCGATAAGATCAGCGCCGCTGACAAAACAGCCATCGAAGACGCCATTAAGGCGCTGAAGACCGGCGTTGAAGCCGAAGATCTGTCGGTTATCAAAGAAAAGACAGAAGCTTTGATGCAGGCTTCCATGAAGCTCGGCGAAGCCATGTATAAACAGCAGGCTGAAGCAGCCGGCGCACAGGGTGCCGCCGGTGCCGGAGCAGACGCCGGAACAGCTCAGAATGCGGGCGGCGATGAGAAAGTTGTTGACGCTGATTTTGAAGAAGTCAAAGACAACAAATAATTTTATTGCTCAAACAAAAAGCCCGGCTGCTATCGCAACCGGGTTTTTGTTTTTTCTTTCAGGCGGGAAACTCATAAAATTCTCCGACTTTTTCTTCTTCCGGAACATCATCAATGTCTTCCGGAATACTGCATAATTCCCTGAGCGGTCTTTGGTCCATCCCGTTCAGTACCTCTTCCTCATCCAGCTGGTCGGGTGTTTTGAATTCATCGCTGTTTTCAAGCGGTTCAAACAACAGAGCGGCTTCCTTTCTGGCCTCCTCAGCGTAGCGCCGCAAAACTTCGGCTTCTAGCGCTTTGATGAGCTGGTAGTTTTCAAAAAAGAAGTATATGTCCTCCGCATTTACGCCATCCAATTCTTTCATTTTTTTGAAAGTATCATGGATACGGACCATATACACCTTTACCGAAAACAGTTCGTCGTCGCTCAATGTGTATAAATTACTGATTGATACGACCTCTAACAGCTCCTCATAGGAGTTAAAAACTACATTTCGTCTCATAAATTTTATTTTTTGTTAGACAATTTTTGTTTTACAGAGAACTACGCATCATCAAGTTAAACAGATTACTCTCTATCCCAATAATGACACAATAATTTCTCATTACTCCTATAAATACTCTATTTTTAGACAAAAAACAAGCTATTTTTTTATAAACCGTTATTTTTGACAAAATCACAGCCACAAATTTTATGATGAAGTAAAAACGGCGCGCGGAAAATCTGCCAGCATGTAGTTCGAATTACCGTCAGAAGTATTCGGAAATATCGTTTTCCGGAAGAAAATGCTCAAAAAAAAACCCGCCGGAAAGCGGGTATTAACCAGGTCAGGAAGCTTTTCCGAATAAATCCTTAATACGCTCGAAAAAGCCCTTTGCCTCCGGCTGACAGCTGTCATCCGGACTCAAAGCCCGGAACTGTTCCAGCAGTTTTTTCTGTTCGGGAGTCAGATTAACAGGCGTTTCGACCCGGAATTTTACAAACAAATCGCCGCGTCCCTGCGAGCGCAGAATGGTCATGCCCTCGTCCCTTATTTTCTGGATCTGATCGTTCTGAGTTCCTGCCCTCACATTGATTTCTATTTTCTCGCCGTCAATCGCGGGGATTTCAATTGTTCCGCCCAGCGCGGCGCAGGCCATGGAAATCGGCACGCGAACATGAAGATTGGCGCCGTCGCGGGTATATAACTTATGCGGAAGGACAGAAACAAAAACATAAAGATCACCGTTTTCGCCGCCGCGGATACCTGCCTCTCCGGCATTGGGAATGCGCATTCTCGTTTCGTCTTCAATTCCCGCCGGAATTTTTATTTTCAGAACTTTATCGCGGCCGACGACGCCAGCACCTTTGCATTTCGGGCAGCGTTCCTTAACGATGCGCCCTTCGCCGCCGCATTGGGGACAGGTGGTTTCCACAATGAAAAAGCCGCCTTGTTGACGACGGACTTTGCCGCTGCCGTGGCACATATCACAGACAGGAGCTTCTTTGCCGTCCTTTGTCCCATGACCATGGCAGTCTTCGCAGACTTCCGTCGACGGGATTTTGATTTCCTTTTCAACTCCGGCAAAAGCCTCTTCAAGAGAAATTTCCAGATTATATCTGACATCGGAACCATGGCGCGCCGAAGACTGGCGGGCACCGCGACTGCCGCCGCCCATAAATTCGGAAAACACATCGGCAAAAATGTCTGAAAAACCGCCGGCCCCGAAATTGAACTCAAAACCGTTAAAAGGATTTCCGCCGCCCATGCCGCCGTTGGCAAAAGCCTGATGTCCGTAACGGTCGTAAGCCGCTCTTTTCTGACTGTCCTTCAGAACGTCATAAGCCTCGTTGATTTCCTTAAAACGCGCTTCTGCCTCCTTGTCTCCGGGATTGCGATCGGGGTGGTATTTCATTGCCAGACGCCGAAATGATTTCTTTATTTCTTCACCGCTGGCTTCTTTCGTAACTTCCAGTAATTCGTAATAGTCTTTCTCTGTCATTTCAGTGCTTGTCCCAAATTCAGTTTATGCTTTATTTAAGATTTTTATTGCCAAAACGCAAGCTTAAAATCCTGATTTGGTAAATAAAAATTAAGCAATTTTAGGTAGTATAAAAGAATGTAGACGATATTGACAAAAATATATTGCACTTTTGTATAAATTGCAGTAAGATATAGTCATGTTTAATTTTTAACGAGGGCAGAGTTATGGCGAAAAGAATAATTTTCAACAGAGAGCAGCTTGAAGAAATTAAAAACAGTCAGGAATTTAAGGATTTTCAGGAAACGTCCGGAGACGTCAACGTTACGCTTGACACTTATCTGGCAAATGAGAAAAACTACGCGGTCTGGGCAGAAAAATTCAGTATAACTGCCGCAGAAGCCCGCCTGGAAGAAGCCTTCGGCAAAATGGCCGCCGAATATGAATATGCTCCTGACGACGCCGTCGCCGATTTTCTGACGGAGTGCGATGTTATTCTTGATTCCGTTTCGCCTCGCCAGGTAGAAAAAATCTCCCAAAAAATTAACGAAATGTTTGAACTGGACACCGTTCCCTACGGAGGGGACGCTGTTGCCGTTCAGAAAGACATGAGGTCTCTTTACACACAAAAGTCAGCCGCCCGAACCGAAGACAGAGCCGAAGGAAAACTTGAGGCCGCGTTCGGCGATCTGGCCGCAGATTTCGAATACGGCAAAAACCGGCAGGAAAAAGAAGCGGCAACTCAAAAATTTCTGGATATCCGCGATGCCGTTATGGCTTCTTTGCCGGCCGACGCCGCCGAAAAACTGCAACACAAACTTAACAGCCTGCTGCAACAGGACGCCGTTCCCTACGGCGGAGACGTTATAGCCGTCAGCGACGAACTGCGGACCTTTTATGACCGCCTTTCGCAGGAAAGAGCCGCCGCTCAAACCCGGGAAGCAAATACGCAAACAACGCTGAACGCACGCCGCCGGGAAGAAGAAACGGACGATTTCTCCCGCCGTCTGGCCGAAGCTCTGAACGGCAATACGCAAACAGCCGTCCGCGGCGATGAAAATGATTTGGAATCAACCGGCGTGCGCGGCAATGAGGAGACCGCAGTCCGGGCATTCCGCGGCAACGAAGACGAAAATAATTCAATGCAGAAAAACGACGCAGAACCGGTTTATACCGACGCGACCGAACACAACCGCGGCGCCGGAGAAGACAGAAAAGATCTCCGCGCCCGCATCCGCAGCAAAACCTCTGACCAGAACAAAGAACTGTTTGACCGCGAAGTCGCCGGCATTCTGCATGAGATGCATGTGCTGGACGACGCCGAATACAACACGGCGACAGGTTCGCCGCAGGAAGCGGCCGCCGCAGCGGAAAAAGCCGACGAGCTTTCCGACCGCCAGAAAAGAGAGTTTGATCTGCGTTTTGCGGAGAGAATCGCCTCGCTGCAGGAACTTCTGGAAATAACGCCGCCGTCTTTGCTGGCAAAATCTTACAATACCCTGAAACAGTTTCTTGAAACAGCGAAAAAACAAAACCCCAACGCAGACGTCAGCAAATTTGAGCAGCATCTTGACGTTCTGGCAGAGCGTATGGATTCCCTCGCCGCGCAGATGGAAAGCAAAACTGCTTTGTTTTTTGCCGACAGAACCAATATTGCCGATACTTACGACGGCTATAACAAAATGTTTACCGCCCGCGCCGCAGATTTGGACGCCAACAAAGCGGAGGACAAGACGAAACTTGATATTATCGCCGCCAACCGCAAAATTCTGGACGAGCTGATCGGTACCTATGACGAGTTTTGGAATCTGCAGGATGTCAAAGCTGACAGCGACGAAAATCTTGACCGTCGATTTGAACAGGCCTCCAAGCTTCTGGAGGAAACCGTCCTTGAACCCGAAACATATCGGGCGGCCGCCAACTTCCGCTTTTTGGATCAAAACGGCCAGCCGGTTCCGCAGTTTATTGACCCCAAAGACGGTTCGGCGCATCTGGATTATGCGGAAGGATATCAGGTTGATCCCAAAGGCAAGCTGGCTACCGTCATTAAACTGGCGGAGAATGACGTCCTGCTGAAAACAATCGGCGGCAAGGATGACATTACCAAAGACAAGCTTCAGCAGGAAATCAACGACACCCTGCCCTTCAAACTGTTTGAAATGTACAACAGCGAAGAGCTGATCAACGGGATTGCGGAACATCCGGAAAAATTTACAAAACCCGATGATTTCAACACTTTCAAAAATAATCTTTATAATTTTAACAAGCCGCTGCAGATCTCGGACGCCGGTTACGAAGCGGCCATCGACTATCAGGTAAACGCTGTTGACGGGTTTGCCCATCGTCTGGTTCAGAAAACCGGAAACCGCAGTCTGAAAGTCGTGCCGAAATTATACGACCGTATCGCGACAATCGATAAATTTTCCGCTCATCGCACCAAGCTGCAGACATCCAAACGGCAGGCGCGAATCAAACAACTGAAACAGGCCGCCGTCAAATTCGGTATTTCCGGCATCTCTGCCGCGGGCATTACCGTTCTGTCGACAATTTCAACGACAACAACCTCTATTCCGGCAGCGGCCATCGGTGTTGCCGCCGGCATCGGCATTACGGCCTACAATATTTACAGAAAGAAAAAAGCTGCCAAAAAAGCCGGACAGAAATACGGCTGGAAAGAGTTCAAAAAAGACAAAGCGCTGCATGCCGCCATTACGACAACAACACTGGGCGCAGCATCGGCGATTTTTGCCGTTTCCGGAAACCCTGTGGTGGCAACGGCCTGCGCTTACGGCGCTCTGGCCGTCGGAACGACCGCCGGCGTCGTAACGTCTTACAATGCCGCGCGCAAAGAAGGTTTAGGCAAAGCCGAAAGCCTGTTTTGGGGCACGGTCAACGGAATTGCCACATTGGGCGGCGCTGCGGCCGGAAGGGCTGTCGCGCACAGTTTTATTGACAGTTACAACGTCGCACATCCGGAGAATGAAGTTTTCCAAAAGAAAACCGTCCAAACGGAAACAAGCTCTTATGAAGAAATCGTTTATAAGCCCGGCGTGGTCGAAAATGCCCAGAATATTCTGGAGAATAACTGGTACCGCGATCATCCGGAACTTTTGCAGCAGCGTATCGACTCAATTGAGGCGTTTAATGCCGAACACGGAACAAATATCAATCCGTACCGTTATCTACTGGCGGCTCATGACGCTGGAGCCCTGGCTCCGGACAATAACCTGCTGCATGTTCAGGGCGGGCCAGACGTTTATACCAACGGCAACCATACAGTGCTGACCGAATCCTGGGCGCAGCAGCATAATGTAGACTTCAGCGACGTCAAGGGTCTGGCCGGCAGCATCGACGGCGGAACCGTCAATGTCAATCCGGACGCTTTTCAGGCTATTGACGGACATATCAACGCCTCCAACCAGGTCGGCGCTATCAGCGAGCATCCGTTCCAGAACGACGGCGTTCTGGATATGAACGCAACCACTGACGAACACGGGACCTATTCGACTCCGAACGGAACTGAATATACGACCTATGCCGACCACGGAGGAGCTCACGATGTTATCGGACACGAAGTAGAGACCCAAACCGTCAGCTATACGCCTAACGAAGGGGTAACGGCCATTTTCGGCTGGGCGCATCCAAAGTCCTGGGGCAAAGCTCTGAAAGACCGTCTGGGATCCCTGATGGATAAAATTTCGGGACAAGATAAAATGGCTGCCGATAAAAATGATAAAATGACGGAGAACGCCCTGAAAACGGATGCCGTTCCCGTGAAAAAAGAGCTGAACGTCAGCGAAAAAGAACGTTCTGAAGCTCTGGCAAGAGGTCTGCTGGACGATGACAAGGCTCTTGAGCAATTTCGGGAAAAAGAGGCTCTGGTCAAAGAGCAGAACTTTGTTAACAAGGCTTATCTGAACAACAAACAGATCAAGGAGCTAAAAGAGCAATTCCCGAATCGTGATTTCAGATCGGCCCAAAACTACGGCAGCCTGACGGAAGAGGAGCAAACGCATCTGGAAACTCTCGGTCTTGATCCGAAATCCCAGCTTAAAAAGATTCAGCAGCACAAGGAAGAACTGCAAAACAAAAAGAAGGAAAGAGACGGGCGGGCAAAAGACGGACTGGCTCCTAAAATCTTTGGCGGCCGGTTGGCCGATGATATTGCCGAAGACAAAATTGCCAATGCCGTTCCCAATCTGGAAGAAAATACGCCGCAGGCTTATCTGAAGGCGGAAAAGAAAGCTAAGGAGGACGATAAGCGGCATGAGGCGGATATAGCCGAGTTTAAGGAAACGGGAACCGTTCGCCGAATTGCGATGCTCAAGAAAAACACGGTAGAAAAATAAGCCGTTCAAAATAAAAAGGCCGGGACTGTTCCCGGTCTTTTTATTTTCAGGAATGCGGAAATTTGGGCGGCAGAAGATATGAACCAAGATTTTCAGAAAGTTGTTTCCGAAGCAGTCTTGCCGTCAAAGTCTTAACGTCAGAGCTGTTTTTCAACCGCGGTCAAGATATTGGCGCAGGCAGCCTCCAACATCTCGTAAACACGGTCGAATCCGTTTTGATAATAGGGATCCGGCACATTTTCCCCGTATTCGGGAGCAAAGGCCAAAATCTTTCTGACAACAGCCCGGTTATAACGCTCATCCCCTTCGGGACGGCGCCAGGCCAGATCTTCTATGTTGGTTTCATCCATTGCCAGAATCAGGTCAAAAAGAGCAAAATCCTCAGCGCGAACCGGCCGCGAACGAAGACTGCGGAGATTCAGGCCGTGGCGGTCGGCACATTCAATGGATCGCAGATCCGGCATATCGCCCTGATGATAAGACGAAATCCCGGCAGAATCGACTTGCACCTTATCTTCCAGGCCGCGTTCCGATACAAGACGTCGCATGATTCCCTCCGCCGTCGGAGAACGGCAGATATTTCCGGTGCAGACAAACAATATCCTATACATTCGGGTCTCTTATTTTCCCAGGCATCCATGCGTTTCGCAGGCATATTTGACATAGCTCTGATAATATTTTTCCAGACTTTGTTTGACCAGGAAGTTTACCGTTCCTTTGGGAAAATTACCGTTTTTATCGGATTTTCCGGCCGGAACACCGGTCAGAATTTCGATGCCGTCATCAACGGTATCCACCGCGTAAACATGAAACTTTCCGTCATCGACGGCGGCCAGAATATCTTCGCGCAGCATCAGATCTTTTACATTGGTGCGCGGAATAATCACACCCTGGGTGCCGGTCAGGCCGCGGTGATTGCAGACGTCAAAAAAGCCTTCAATTTTTTCGTTGACGCCGCCAATCGGCTGAATCTCGCCAAACTGGTTTATGGAACCGGTTACGGCAATGCTCTGTTTGATCGGCAGATTGGCAATCGCGGATAGCATGCAATAATATTCCGTTGACGAAGCGCTGTCGCCGTCCACGCCGCCGTAAGACTGCTCAAAAACAATCGAGGCCGACAGCGAAAGAGGCGACTCTTTAGCAAAACGGTTGGCCAGCAGCGCCTGCAGTATCAGAACGCCTTTGGTGTGAATGGGACCGCTGAGCTCGATTTCGCGTTCAATGTCCAAAAACTCCCCTTTTCCCATTCGAACCTGCGTCGTAATCCGCGATGGCTTGCCGAAAGAGTTGCGGGAAAAATTGTATACGACGAGACCGTTAATCTGACCGACGCGCTCTCCTTCGACATCCATCAGAATCGTTCCTTTATCAATCTGTTCCAGCATAGCCTGCTTGATGCGGTCGCTGCGGTAAATCATGGCCTCAATCGCCTGCTCGATGTGATTTTTGCCGATCTGGTTGGCTTTGGATTTGCGCGCCCAGTAATCCGCCTCGCGGAGCAGATCGCCGATAGAAGCGATGTGAGCCGTCAGTTTTTCGGAATTTTCTGCCAGACGGGACGAATATTCTATAACTTTGGCCACGGCTTGACGGTTCAGCGAACGCAGTTTCTTTTTCTTGGAAAGAGAGCCGATCAGTTTGGCATATTCCAGCTCGTTTTCTTCCGTCCGGTCCATCAAAACGCCAAAGTCCGCCTCGACTTTGAAGTAATCGGAAAAGTCCGGATCACGTTCCGAGAGAACCTCATACAATTCCTCGTCTCCGGTCAGAATAACCTTTACATCCAGAGGAATCGGCTGAGGATCAAGCGATATTGTGGTAAAACTGGTTTCATCGCTCGGCGTCTCGATTTTGATGGTCTTTGAAGCCAGCGCCCGTTTTAACGAATCCCACGCATAGGGCTGGAGAAGAAGCTTGCGCGCATCTATCAGCAAAAAGCCGCCGTTGGCCCGGTGCAGCGCGCCGGCTTTGATAAGCGTGAAGTCTGTCAACAACGCGCCGTATTGCTGCAAGCGCTCAACCTTGCCGACCAGATTTCCCTGAGTGGGATGGTCCAGATGAACTATCGGCGCCCCCGAATCCGGTTCGTTTTTTACAACCACATTTACCTTGAACTTGGCAAATTTGTCCTCGTCCTGTTTGTTCATGCGGCTTAGCAAAGCCGTCAAGGCATCTTCCTCGCCGCTTTCCGCCGTTACCGTATTGTCCGAATTGGGCAGGAAATCGTCTATATTTTCAATGATATTTTTCTGAACCGATTTCAGAAAGTCGACGACAGGTTTGTGTCCTTTGTATTTGTGCCGCAGGTCATCTATCGGATTTTTGACGGCAACCCGGATAAATTTTTCGCGCAATTCCGTTGATTCCTTGCGCTGTTTGTCTTCCCATTCCGGCAGATCCTGCGCCGCGTTTTCGATTTCTTCCTGCATCATGTTCAGGTCATCGATTAAGGATTTTTTCTCTTCTTCGGGAAGCTCCTCAAATGCCTCCGGGCTCAGAACCTCGCCGTTTTTGACCGGCGCAACGACAAGGCCGACCGGCATATGCAGTAAAGAAACGCTTTTGCCTTTCGCCTTTTTTTGCAGCAGGCGGATATATTCTTCTTTTTTCTGTTTGTATTTTTCGCGGACGATACTGAGCGCTGCCTTATATTCATCACTGTCCAGAACGGCGGGAATCGAAGCCGAAAATTCTTCAATCAGCTTGTCCATGTCCTTGGCAAATTCGGCGGCCTGTCCGGCTTCAAAATCAATAGCTATCGGTTTGTGCGGCTCCTCAAAATTATAAACATAAGCCCAGTCCCGCGGTGTGGGGCGCTCTTTGGCCTCTTTGACCAGAATACGCTTGACCAGACTGGTTTTGCCGGTTCCTTCCGGACCAAGGCAGAAAAGATTATAGCCTTTCGACTTGATGTTGATGCCAAGTTCCACGGCGCTGATTGCCCGATCCTGCCCCAGAGCGGACAGCCTTTCTTCCAGCTCGGCGGTTGTGGCAAAATCAAATTTCCGCGGATCGCATCTTTTATAGAGTTGGTTTGACTTTAATTTTGAGATAGCCATTTCTAAAAAATCCCTATATTATAATTACATCATTTGGCAGTATAATCGCAGAAACCTAAATATAGTGTAAATGTTTTCATGATTTATTTCGGATATATAATAATTTTTTTATTGTTTCTAACGGCCGCCGGCGTTTTTATCTTTTATTCATACCGGCGGATTGTCTATGACCATTTTCAGAAAATCTGCACCAGAGCGCTGCTGACAGCGCAAAACCGGCTCAACAGTCCGCGCTGGTTTTCGTCGCGCTTTCTGAACGACATTATTCGTTTTTTATTTAAATCCCGCTCCGCAAAAGCCCGAAGGGCTCTTCTTTTTCTTTGCTGCGGCAAAACATCGCCCGCGGAAAAATATCTTGCCGACCGCGGCCGTTTTTCTGACGCCGCCGTTCTCGGCTCCTTCCTGTTTCCGAAAAAGGGCTGCGAAATTCTGGAAAAACTGTTGCGGGAAACGCCGGACAGCCAGAAGATACCGGCCGAATTAGCAAAACTGTACTTCGCGCTCGGACAAATTCCAAAAACAAGGCTTATCGTCGAAAGAATTGACAACACAAAAGACGACCCGTACAGCCGCGGGGTAAAATCATACTTTCAGGCTTATTTTTTTCTTCAGGACGGAGATATGCTCACCGCTTCGGAAAGCTGCTCACTGGCAATAACAATTTTTAACAGGTGCCAGGCCGTTTATGAGGAAGCGCAGAGTTATCTGCTGATGGGAACCATTTACCGTGTTTCCTGCATAGAAGACGTCGCTCAGTTTATGTTTGAGGCCGCGCTGAAAATATTCGGCAAAATCGGAGACGTAGCGGGCGAAGCCGAAGCTCTCGGCAATCTCGGCATGCTGTTTGTTTTGCAGGAACGATTTGCGGAAGCCGAAGAAAATTTTCAAAAAGCACTTGAAATCAACCTGCAGGCCCAAAGGCCGGCCGCAGCCGGCGACATTAACAACCAGCTGGCCCTGATGCAGATCCTGAAAAACGATTTTGCCGCGGCGGAAATCTATCTGGACGCCGCCACAGCCCTGCACGGCGAAAATCCCGGAAACGGATTTACTCAGGAGCTGCGGGCCCGGGCGGCCTATGGCAAAAAAGACTTTGCCGCGACAGCCCTGCTTGCCCGGCAGGCGGCAGAAATCTACAAAGGCTCCGGCAATGTTTCCGCTTATTTTGAAAGCCTGTATCTGCAGGCTCTCGCTCTGTTTGAACTCGGCCAGCTTGCCCCGGCAGAACAAATTCTGCGCGACCTGCTGACTTTTTCGAGAAAAAAACAGACCTCTTTTCATATCGCCAATGCGTATAACCTTCTGGGACTGATTTATCTGCAGAAAGAAGACCTGCAAAGAGCGCGGGGATTCTTTCAGGAAGGGATTTCTCTTGAGCAGAAAAACGAGAGATACAGCGGCGCCGCAACCGACTATGCCAATATTGGCCTGGTCGAGCGCAAGTGCGGCCATTATCAGGAAGCGATAAAAAATCTGGAAAAAGCTCTGGAACTTTCCGCCGCATACGGCGAAACAGAGTTGTCGGACATTCTGCAGAAACAGCTCGCAGCCTTAAAGCTTAAGCTTAAATAAAAACGGGCGGTACGGATTTTTTTTGTCTTTAAGAAGTTCAATTTCCTCAACGCCGACATTTCTGTATGCCAGAATATTGACCGTCGGCACAGAAAAGATATTCAGCAGGCTTTTGCCGCTGCTCGGAATAATGCGGTTTTTGACCTCAAGTTCGGTTTTGTGAAGAAAGCGCTTGAACGTGTCCGACCACGCCGGTATGCCGAAATCACCGACAATAATCAGAGGATCGTCCTGACTTAAAACAAACTCCGCCAAATTGTCGAACAGAACCTTTTCCTCCCCGGGTTTCAGCCCCGAAAAGTCAAGATTGACAAAGGTAAAACTGCGGCTGCCGCCCTTGACGGCCGCAAAGGAGGCATCCCGTTCCGGAGTGAGGCGCAGTTTGCCGGCGCGCTGCGGTTCGGAAGCAACCATGATAAAGCTGCCGTAAGTTCCGGCATCGGCATGAAACAGCCTGTATTTTTCAGACATTTCAGGGAAATAGGCAACCTGGCGACGGCTGTTGACGCCGACAATCTCCGCTCCGGCTTTGGCAGACCTTTTCAGGAGGCTGTCCAGACGGCGGGTAGATTTTTGATAGACAACGGCGGTTCCGACGGAATTTTCGGAACTGCCCGAAGCACTCAGAAAAACATTGGTAGACGACGCCAGAACCATGTAATTGACAATCAGGAATACCAGAGCAAAAAATGCATGAATGAAATAACCGCTGAACAGGGCATACAAAAAGGCGGCAAGAAGAATTATATAATAGTGGAACCGCCAGGCATTGACTGTTGCGAAAATACCGCCGGAAGCGTCAAAAAAGGCAAGCAGCGTTAAAACCCCGATGATGCCTATGATCATATTCAGCGCGAAGTTGACCCGCTCTTGTTTTTTTCTCTGACTAAAGTAACCCATTTTTAATTTATTTTTGCTAAAGCTTTATTGTTGTTTTTTTGCAAACATAGGATATAATGCTGCGCTATAAAGCGTATACTACCACTAAATAACTATTTGTAAATGGTGCCTTTGAAATTATGCTTGACCAGATAATAACTATTTTTTCATCCGGAGATTTTTTAAGCTCTGTGTCCAATAATCTGGATATTATGGCAAGCACGTTCAACCGCTACCTGTCCGGGGCCAACAACTTAAGAATGGTTTCTATAATTCTGATGTTGCTGGCTTTTATTTTATTCCTTTTTCTGATTATCATCCTTTACGTCAAATCCATCATTTCCTTTTTGAAAAGCGACGGCGGCGCGGCGGCAAAAAACGTGGCGCAGAAAGACGACCACCATGATGAGGAGCTTGTCAACGAACTGGAGCAGGAAAAAGAGCTCGAAAAAGAACTGCAGCGCGAGCTTGAACAGGCTCATAACGAAAAACTGACAAACGAGCGGCAGGAAACCCAGAAAAAAATAGCCGAAGAAGAGCAGCAGAAAAAGGAAAAAGAGGAAGAAACCATTATCCGCAACAGGGAAAAGGCCGAGAAAAAGGCGAAGGAAAAGGCTGTTCTCGAAGAAAACCGCGCCAAGATAGGCGTTGACCTCGACTGGAAAAAGGGCAAACTTAACGAACTGGAGGCAACCGCTGTCAAAATCGACGCAAATTCCCTGCAGTATCAGCAAAGTTTTAAACAGCTCCCCGAACTTCTGGGGCTGATTATCGATATGGTCGGGCGGGGCGTCGACGAATTGAAAATCGCCCAGACCATCATGTTCCGTAATCAGGGACAGAATTCGGAAGACGATATCCTGCAGACAATTGAGGCTGTTCAGGATTTTATCGCTCTCTGCATCAACGGCAAATTTGACAATCTTCAATCCGCATCGCCCCTGCCGCGAGAAGACGCCGCCCTATTTCATCTGGCCAAAGGAGATCCTTCTCTGGCTCTGGCTTTGATCGAGGCGCTGATGGACAATGAAATCGACAAGAGTTCCGCCATGCAGCTCGGCGCCAAAAGAGACATGATTTTTAACGAGACCAGCAATTATGCCTGCACTTTCGGCACGCTGGCCGCTCTGTCGGACGTTCATCTGGCCACCGGCTCTTTTGAACTGGCCATTGAACTGGCGCCGCAAAACGTCAACGCGTGGAGCCGGGTCGCCGATATGTATGCCCAGGCCGAATCCAATAATAAAGCTGTCTGGGCTTATCAGAATGTTCTGGATCTGGCCGACGAAGAAATTTATCCGCGTCAGGTTGCCAATGCCAACCGTATGCTGTCGCAATATTACTACGCGCAGGGCAACAGCCTGCAGGCCGCAAAAATGTACAACAGCAGCAAACAGTATTATGACTCTATCGGCATCAACCGCCGGCTGGATAAAAAAGAAATCGAAATTATCGAAATCATCGAATCCCGTCAGAACGAAGATCTGGAAGCAACTGTCATCAAAATTCTGCAGAACAGGGAAAACCGTCAATACAGCTATGCTTAATCCGCTTCCGGGTTAAGAAAATTTTGCAAGCAGCGCCTTGTACGCAATGGTCAGCTGCTTGAATTTTTCTTCGGCAAGTTTATCATCCCTGTTAAGATCGGGATGATATTTTTTTACAAGTTTCTTATACTGTTTTTTCAGGGATTCTACGCTGACTTCTCCCGGTTTCAGCTCCATTATGGTCAGAAAGCGCCTTTCTTCCTCATTGTAAAAGACATCATCCATTGCCTGAAAATCGGAAGCATATTCGCCGAAAAAACCAAAGTCATCTTTCAGATTATACCCGAAATTATATTTTATTTTGGAACGGAAACCCTTAAAGTGCATCCGGCGCCGCGGTTCTTCCTCCGGCGCGTCCGTCGAAATTCCTTCATAGTAATTCCATTTGGCATTGTATTCCTGCACATGTTCCAGACAGAACCAATAATATTCCTTCAGCTTGCGGTCCTTGGGCGCCCGATATTCGCCGGCTTTGCAGCAGCCGGGAAAATCGCATTTGCGATGCGTATCCTCCGTCTGGGGCGCAAAATATTTTCGGCTTCTGGCTGTTTTTCTCATTTTTCGGCATATTTTGTTATTGGCAATAAGGATATATTATAACCTCAATAATCCCCGAAAGGCAACATCCATGAAAAAATAATTTTAACGGATAATCTTCTTTGTCCCGCTCCATCTAAAAAAAGGCTAGTTTCCGCGATAGATATAAATGAAAATCACGGCCAGCGCCAGCAGGAGCGGCCCCCAATAAAGAAGGGCTTCTCTTACGGAGCGGCTGTTTTTCTTTTTGCCGGCAGAAGAAAAAAAGCGGGCGGCGCCTTTCATGACCGACGCTTCCTCCGCCGGACGAATACCGTAGTCCATTCCGTATTTTTTCATCAGAGTCAGAAAACTGGCTTTTTGGCCGTCCGGTATGGAAGAATTCCGCGATTGCCGGCGGGAAGCGTATTCCCCGAAAACGACGGCAACGTCCACCGCGGGACACCATGTTTTCAGCAGGGCAACGGCGCGACAGAGCTTCAGTTCGCCGGCAGACGACGGCATAAGCCCGCCGGCCGGCAGCAGCTCTTTTTGTGCCGCCAGGGAAAGGGCGTAATCTTTCAACGCCTCATCGGCTCCGTATACAAAATCAAAATCTGTAAAAGCCACCTGTTCCCTGTCTTTGACGGCGACTCTCCGCCAGGAGGAAACGAACAGCGAACGCTCAAACAACAGGCAGGCAAACAGTCCGGCCAGCGCCTTCTGCTGCCGCGGCGTCAGTTTTTCCGCCAGAACGACTTTGTCGTCCGGGAAAAAAAACAATTCTTCTTTTGTGGTGCGAATCCAGTCTATTTCAGGAACGAAAGTCTTTTCGAATGAGGCGGCGGAATCGGCCAGATGCTGAATGTCAGACGCATAGAGACGCATGTCCCGCAGACGGTCCAGCCTTTCGGACAAAGTATCGGCCAGCGGCATAAACTGCGGAAAACCGGCGGCAAGAATTTCTCTGAACAACCGCAGGCAGCTCACATTGTGTCCGGATTGTCCGGCCCGGCGTCCCAAATATCCGACATCGGCGGAATTTTCCGCGGGGAGATCCGGACGAAACAAACAACCCGTCCGATAAAAGACCAGCGCCGCGACCTCATCGGCGGCCGCCTCAAAAAAGACATCGCGGTTTTCGGCCAGAAAGATTTTGGCGCTGTCCACCAGATTTCTTTCAGATACGGGCTTTACAAACAGAGACACCGGTTTTATAAAGTATCTGTAGGGTGACAGTCCGTCCAGAAGGGGAAGCAGGCCGCGCCGGCCCAAAAAAAGCATCAGTCTGATTTTTTCCCTGAGCCGCACCAGTCCGCCGAACATTACATCTCCAATCTTTTAACGAGGTTAATATGCCTGAACTGCCAGAAGTCGAAACTATTAAAAACGCCCTGAAAAAGGCAGTCGATAAAAGTAATATAATTGAGGTTAGAATTAACAACAACCGTTTTCGGGAAATAATACCCGACGATTTTGCGCAGAAGGTTACCGGCGCCCGGATTACCGATATCAGGAGAGTGGCCAAATACGTTCTTGTCGATCTTGACAACGGTTACAGCATTATCTGGCATTTCGGCATGAGTGGCAGAGTTAAAATTATGGGAGACAAGCTTGAGAATCCTGAAAAACACGACCATGTCATCATCAAAACCACAAAAGGCATTCTAGTTTTTAATGACGCACGGCGTTTCGGCATCATGACCTGCTGGCCAACAACCGACCTGAAAAATCATCATCTGTTCAAAAAAACCGGCATTGATCCTTTTGCGGACGAACTGGACGGATTATATTTATTCAATAAACTGAAAAATAAGAAAATACCGATAAAAACAGCTCTGCTGGACCAGTCGATTATTAACGGAATCGGTAATATCTATGCTTCGGAAGCCCTCTACGAATCCGGAATCTTGCCGACGAGAAACGCCTGCGAGCTGTCGGAGAAAGAATGTTTCCGGCTTTTGGAAGGAATCCGCAAAGTGCTCGAAAAAGCCATTCAGGCCGGCGGTTCTACCATTCATGACTACCGGCGTCCGGACGGCAGCATGGGGTATTTTCAAAATATGCATTGCGTTTATAATAAAATCGGGCAAAAATGTCTTGACTGCATATGTAACATCAACCAGACGGGAGGCATCAAAAAGATTGTCCAAGCCGGACGCTCGACTTTTTACTGCCCCGTCAAACAAAAGTAACAGACCATGTTGAAAAAATTTTACATATTCTTTTTCCTGCTGGCCGGAATAACGCTGGCGGCGCAAGGGGCAAAAGCCGCCCCGTTCATCGAGGGTTTTGAGGATATCCCGATCATGTCCGGGCTGAAGCAGGTTCCGGGAGACAATATCTCCTTCGGCAATGAGGAAACGCGACTTGTCGAAGCGATCCTGACGGGAACAAAAGTCGGATTTAAGAAAGTCGAAGCCTTTTATACCTCAACGCTGCCCCAGCTGGGATGGACGTATCAGGGAAAACGCGACAACACCCTTATTTTTTACCGCGAAAGCGAAGTTCTGGAAATTGCCCGGGAATCGGTCAAACCGCTTACCGTCAGAATAACCATAAAAAGCCGTTTATAGGAACAGAGAAAACATGGAATACGAAAATATTATCTGCGAAACCAGAGACAAAATCGGCATTATTACCTTTAACCGCCCCAAAGCCCTCAATGCAATCGACGCCGCCCTGCTTCGGGAAACGGCTGCCCGGCTGAAAGCCTTTGACGAGGATCCCGAAATCCGCGTCATTATTCTGAAGGGCGACGACAAGACTTTCGCCGCGGGAATCGATATCAGGGACATGGTTTCAAAGATAAACAGTCCTTATCTGGGGCTGGATGACATGCAAAAAGACATGAAAAGCATTGCCGACACCCGTAAACCCGTTATCGCGGCAGTATCTGGCTACGCTTTGGGAATCGGCTGTGAACTGGCGCTCGCCTGCGATTTTATTCTGGCGGCGGACAATGCCCGTTTCGGGCAGCCCGAACTCAGTCTGGGGCTTATCCCGTCATTCGGCGCCACGCAGAGACTGACGCATACCATCGGCAAAGCAAAAGCTATGGAAATGATTCTGACCGGACGCGCCATGACCGCGGAAGAAGCCTGTATGGCGGGAATCGTCAGCAGAGTTATTCCGTTGCATGATCTGATGGAAGAAAGCATCAAGGCGGCGCAGAGAATCGCTGCCCTGCCTGCCGAAGCCGTGCTTTACGCCAAAGACGCCATAAAGAAGGCCGGCATGAACATCGGACTCGAAGACGGAATCGATTATGAAAACAAAAGCAGCCGGTTGTGTGTGGCTGCTCCCGGCTTCAGGGAATCGCTCGCCAATTTTGCCGGACGGCGCGAATAAGCCACAAGGTTCCGTATTTTCGGTCTTTTTTGATAAAATATCTATTGACTAAAGGATATTTAAGAGTTTATAAAGCATATCAGAATTGAAAAATCGTATTTAACTATTTTAAATTAGGATAAAAAGATATGGCCAATCATAAATCGGCAAAAACCAGAATTAACAGAAACAATAAAAGAAGCATCATTAACGGTGCCCGCAGAAGCCGCGTTCGCACTTTTGTAAAAAAAGTTAATGCTGCTATTTTGGAAAACAACAAAGATGCAGCTTTGGAAGCTTTCAAAGTTGCCGAATCAGAACTGATGAGAGCCGCCCAGAAAGGTATCTTCCATAAAAATATGGCATCGCGTACTATTTCCCGTCTGGCCGGAAAAATTAAAGCTTTGTAATTATACTTTTACGAGCAATTTAAGAAAACGCAAACCTTATCCCTTTCCTGTTGCAAGGGTCATTTGGTTTGCGTTTTATTATGTCCAAAACCTACGAATCTCTGCGACTCTGCATGAATCAAGTGTCAAGGAATTTAATTGCAATGTTCGGTGAATGTTCTGTTGTATTTATTTTTTTTGCATATTAGTATCCAAATCACTTTCGAGGTGAGGTTATTAAAAAATTAATTTTCACTCTCAAAAGCCTGAGTAGTTAATTTGTTAATTGTGTTTTTTAATAATGGGGAGATACGATGGCTGAGGAAGCAATAAACAATAATAATGTCGTCCAAGATGAATGGGGACAAATTTGCAGCCAGTTGAAAGTTGAGGTTGGGGAAACAGCTTTCGACAGTTGGTTAAAGCCTCTCACTTTAGGTACTTTTAACGACGGCGTCATGAATATCTGTGTACCGACGCGTTTTATGAGAAACTGGGTTATTACTCATTACAGCGACCGAATCCACAAAATATGGGAAAAGAAAAACCCGGCCATCAAAAGCGTCAATTTCGTCGTTCAGGCCGTGCAGGACGAAACCAGAGGATTGTATAATCCCTCCTGCCGCTCTCTGTTAAAGAAAATATCTTCAAGTCCGGCGCCGCAAAACATTTATCAGTCCGGAATTAATTCCCTCCTTGCAAACAACAATGATTTTCAGAACAACGCGGATCAGTCTTTGTCCGTTCCTCTGAACCCGCAATATACATTTGACAATTTTGTCGTCGGCAAAACAAATGAATTTGCCTATGCCGCCGCACGCAAGGTTGCCGAATCCAGAAACGTGTCGTTCAACCCCCTGTTTCTGTATTCCGGCGTCGGGCTGGGTAAAACCCATCTGATGCATGCCATCGCCTGGCATATCAAGCAGCAGGATCCGACCCGCAATATCGTTTATCTGTCAGCCGAAAAATTCATGTACAAATTTGTCCGCGCCCTGCGCTACAAAGATACGACGGCTTTCAAGGAACAGTTCCGTTCGGTTGACGTCCTGATGGTTGATGACGTGCAGTTTATGGGTGGCAAAGATACGACTCAGGAAGAATTTTTCTACACATTCAACTCCCTGATTGAGGAAGGCCGGCAGATTATCATTTCCGCCGACAAATCCCCCGCCGACCTTGAGGGAATCGAAACCCGTCTGAAATCGCGGCTCGGCTGCGGTCTGGTTGCCGATATTCATCCGACGGATTTCGACCTGCGCATCGGCATTCTGAAAAACAAAGCGCGCCAGCTGGGAATCGAGCTGCCGCAGAAAGTTTCCGAATTTCTGGCTAGCAAAATTACGTCCAACATTCGCGAGCTGGAAGGCGCACTGCGCCGGGTAATTGCCCATTCGCAGCTTTTGTCCGATAAAGAAATTACCCTGGACATGACGCAGGACGTTCTGAAAGATATGCTGCGTTCTTATGACAAGCGCACGACCATTGACGAAATCCAGAAGAAAGTAGCCGAACATTTTAACATTTCGGTCAAAGAAATGCAGTCTTCGCGGCGCGCCCGCACGGTTGCCCGGCCGCGGCAGATCGCCATGTATCTGGCCAAGCAACTAACCTCACGTTCGCTGCCGGAGATCGGTCGCAAGTTTGACCGCGACCATACAACGGTCATGCACGCCGTCCGCAAAGTCGAGGAACTGATTCTGGAAGATGCTTCTCTGGCCGAAAACGTCGACGCCCTGAGAAGAATCCTCGAAGCGTAAGATTTTCAGATGATTTTTTTATAAAATAAGCCCTGCCTGCCGGCGGGGTTTGTTTTTTTCGAAAAAGCACGGACCGGGACACGGTATTTTACGGAAAATCCGTTTTGAGGAGGCATGCCTGATTCTGGTCGGTTCATTTTTGAGGCCGAACCTTACCTTAAAGAGACATATCGGACGGGAGATCCGCTTTTGCGGACTGCGTTTTATGCAGAATCCGTTTTTTAAGATATGTTTGCCGGAAAGGCAAAAAAGCTGTTGACGACTTACGGTTTTAGTTTCGAAAATAAAGAAGCTTGTGCTATTATTTGAAAAAATGAGGCGAATAGCCGCTTTTTTATGTTTAAACATTAATGGTACTGAAAAATGAAATTTACTATTGAGCGCGCAATTTTATTGAAGACTCTGAGCCATGTTCAGAGCATTGTCGAAAAAAGAAATACCATTCCGGTTCTGTCAAACGTGAGAATCGAGGCAATGGGCGACGGCATCAGCTTTAAAGCGACTGATATGGATACGGAAATCACGGAAATTACGGATGCAAAAATTACGGAAACCGGCGCGACGACCGCTCCGGCGCATATGCTGTACGATATCGTCCGCAAATTGTCGGACGGTTCCGAAGTCGAGCTGACCTTTCCCGACGACAAAGGACAGCTGACAATCGCTTCCGGCCGGTCGAAATTTTCATTATCGACAATCGGCGTCGAAGATTTTCCGGTTATATCCGGCGACAAACTTCCTGTAAATTTTGTGATGGCGAAAGACGAGCTGAAAGACGTTATTGACCGCACGCAGTTTGCCGTCTCCACGGAAGAAACCAGATATTATCTAAACGGTCTGTATATCCACGCAAAAAACGAAGGCGAAGCCAAGGTTCTGCGTGTTGTTGCCACCGACGGACACCGCCTTGCTTGCGTTGAAACGCCGCTGCCCAAAGGCGCCGAAAACATGGCCGGCGTTATTGTTCCGAGAAAAACTGTCAGCGAAATCCGTAAGCTTCTGGATGATACGGCTACGGACAATATTACGATTGCCCTGTCGGAAAACAAAATCCGTTTCACGATGGAAGACGTTACGCTGACATCCAAACTTATTGACGGCACTTATCCGGATTATGAGCGTGTTATTCCGACAGACAATGACAAAGTTCTGGAGCTCGGCGTCAAAGAGCTGTCTTCCGCGGTTGACCGCGTTTCGGTTGTTGCGGAAAGAACCCGCGCCATCAAAATGTTTACGGCAAAAAATCATGTTACAATCACGACTTCCAGTCCGGATCTGGGATCCGCCATGGAAGAGATTGAGGCCAAATATGACAGCGACTCTCTGGAAATCGGCTATAATTTCCGTTATCTGCTCGATATTCTGAACGAAGTCAAAGGCGACAGCGTCCGCATCAGCTTTGCCGACGGATCTTCGCCGTCTGTCATTCATGACACTTCGGACGCCAGCGCCATTTATGTGCTGATGCCGATGAGGGTCTGATACGGAAGCGTAAAATTGAGCAACTTAGCCGTAAATTTAGCGTTAGGTTTAACAGAAAAGTCAGGCGTCTCCCGCCTGACTTTAACTGACTTTAGAAACTACGCGCATTTACGCATTAACGCTAATTTAGCCCCCGTTATTATTACCGGAGAAAACGGAACCGGCAAAACCAATATTCTGGAGGCTATTTCCTTTCTGACGCCCGGCAGGGGAATGCGCGGCGCCAGACTTGCCGATATCAAACGCATTACGCCGGCTCTGGTTACCGACGAATATTCGCCGACGGAAATTGCCGCTGTCAACTGGGCTGTTTCAGCCACGGTTGTCAAAAACAACGACGAAACGGAAATCGGCACGGCCGTTGAAAAATCAGCGAGGGAAGAGGAAGACGACATCCGCTCTTTCGATCGCCGCATTGTCAAAATCAACGGGCAGAAAACAACCTCACAATCCGAACTCGGCAAATATATTTCAGCCATCTGGCTAACACCGCAGATGGACAGGCTGTTTCGGGGAGGATCTCAGCCGCGGCGCAGTTTTCTCGACCGCCTGGTCTATGCATTTGACGTCGAACATGCAAAACGGACGGCCAATTTTGAACATTTGTATAAAGAATGGTATCAGCTGCTGAAAAACAACGGAGCGACCGGCGGGCGAATCGACCATGGCTGGCTGGACTCTCTGGAAGAAAATATGGCCGGACTCGGCGTGGCAATTGCCGCGGCAAGACGCGAGCTGATTGCCCGGTTAAACACTTTTATCGAGCATGAACCGGATGATGTTTTTCCGAACGTTATGCTTGAGCTGGACGGCAGTATCGAAAAGCTGCTGGATTCCATGCCGGCCATTGATGTCGAAGACCATTACCGGCAAAAACTTTGTTCCCAGCGGCGCAATGTGCTGTATAATGATTATGTGGACGGCGTCAATCGCACCGATTTTAAGGTTTATTACCGCAGAAAACACATGCCGGCGGAACTTTGCTCTACCGGAGAACAGAAGTCTCTGCTGATCAGCATTATTCTGGCACAGACAAAATGCCAGACTCTCGACAAGGGCTTTTCACCGGTGCTGCTGCTGGACGAGGTGGTCGCACATCTGGACGACATCAAAAGGGAAGCTTTGCTGGAAAAAATCCGCGAACTCGGCATTCAGGCGTGGATCACATCGACAGACGCGGGTTTGTTCAAGTCTCTTGCTAACGACGCGCAATTTCTGACCGTCAAAAACAACGCGGTTTTCGGTTAAAGAATCCCAATGCGGCGGAATTCGCTTTCCCGGCCGTCAATCAATATCAAAAACCCTAAACAGCCTGTTTTCGTAAATCAGCCGGTAATTTTCAGGATGCGGGCGGGAATGGAATCTGTTTTCAATATAAACGTCCCCCGGCTGCGGTTCTGCCTGATATATGAGAGTATGTTTCAGCAAATCTCCCGTCCGGTCGCTGTTTTTGGCGCCGGTTTTGAAAACCAGATGCTGCGCGGGAAAATAATATTTATAAGCCGAGCGGTAGCAGTCCGCCACATATCCTTCATAAAGACCGTTTACGCTGTCTTTTACATACAGACGAATCGTCCGGGGACCAAACTTATGTTCGGACAGAAATTCGGCCGTCTGCCGATAATAAGCTCCGTTCTGCATCCGGTAGATTTTGACGTTCTGATACCCCGAAAAACATAAAACCAGAACCGCCAGCATTATGCCGACAGACGGACGACGACAGGCATAAGCCAAAATCATTATGCTGAAAACGGCGGCAATAACCGCATAATACGATGCGTAGAGGCCGTTGGCTATTTTCAGCCACCAGCTGATAGCGGCCAGAACTACCAGACTTCCGGTCAGAAAACCGGCCATAAAAATGTTTTTTTTCTTTGCGGCGGCCAGGCAGACCGCAGCCAAAATCCACAACAAAAATTCCAGCCAATAATTTTTCCACGCATCATGGATACTATGGCTGACAATATATTCATTATCCGCAAATCCGACGCCGAAAAGCAGATAAACCAACGCAAAAACCAGCATTGAAAAAAACATCATAAATTCCGCGGGAAATTTGCGCGCCGTCGCAACAGGGTGCAGAAAAGAAACCGGAACCAGTTTGCCGGCATAAATCAGACACAATACGGCAGCGGCCAGAAATCCGGTGTAAAACAATATAACCGTCTCTTTGGAATACAGAGCTAGGTTCAGAAGCACGACAAAAAGAAAAAAATGGCGGCCAAGAGACGTTTCAAAATACTTTCTGAGCGCAAGAAAACTTCCGCAGATAAACAACAGCATCAGTCTTTCGGGATAAACGGGGTTATTGAGCCACAAAAAAGACGGAGAAAGCATGACAATGCCCAGAGCAACCAGACGGGCCGGCACCGGTATGAAATCAAACAGGCGGTACAGCAAGAACAGCAAAAGAGCGGTTTCGGCCAGAGTAAAGGCGGTTACAACGGCAAGATGGTGGCTGACCGCATAAAATAAATTGAGCTCGACATTGGCCAGCGGCGAGAATCTGATATCCGAAATCCCGGTTCCCTTTCCTTCTTCGAAAGTTACCGTTGTGCCGACATTCATTAGGTCAAAATTATTGAACAGCGTCATATCCAAAGAATAGAGAACGGCTGTTCCTATACCGAAGCACAGCAGGAAAAAGCATAAGGCGCCGATATCCAAACGACTTTTGCGGCTGAAGGAAAAAGTCTCCCGAGGAAAGAACAACTCGGAAATATTCAATCCCGATCGGGGTTTTAACCACAACAACTGTATCAAAACCAAAAGCATAATGCCGGAAAAGACATATCCCCAATAACCGTCATTGAGGTAAAAACTGATATTGCGGACTAATGTCGCAAAGATATTCGGTTCAAAAAGCGGGGTTTGCAGCATGATATTCTCCTGCAATACAGAGTACGGGATGAAAATTAAAATAGTATTATTTTTCAGATATATTATTTTTTCCGATAAAAAACAGCCGGACTAAAAAGGCAAAGCGGCCGGCTCCGGATTTTGCGAAAGTTCAAAATAAAAAACCCCCGGCGGCGCGGGGATGCTTAATGGCGGAAAGGAGGGGATTCGAACCCCTGTTACCCTTGCGAGTAAACACGCTTTCCAAGCGTGCGCATTCAGCCTCTCTGCCACCTTTCCAATTTGTATTTCTCTTTTAATGACATTCTAAAAATTATGCAAGTTTTTTTTTGATTTTATTCTGATTTTCGGTTTCTTTTTAATTTTCGCCCCGCCAGAATAAAAGGAATCGGTTCAAGCCACACAGCGAACCGGCGGCAAAAACTCCGAAATACAAATTTTTAAACCAGCGGTTCTTCCAGAGGGAAAAGCTCCGCAACCCGGCGCTTTTCCCGGGAAAATTCTTTACCAGCCTATTGCCTGGGAAATGAGAGGTTCTTCGCCATCCTGAAGATTGAGCGCCTTTTTTATCCCGTCCGCATCAAAATAGCCTCTGACAACATTATGCAGTCCTTTATCCGCGGCATACAGACCGACATTTTGATATGCAGAACCGGCATGCATGGGAGAATATTTGGCATCACTACCGGTGTACAGCAAATTGACAGGCACTGCTTTCATAAAATTCTGCTGATTGAAGTACGGCATCAGATTTTTGTCGCTGACCCGAAGCAGAGCATTGTCTTTGGCATCATAGAGCCAGGCTCCGTCAGACCGGATGACGTAAACTTTCAGATTTTGCTCATTTTTGGCCGTCGGGATGGTTCTTTTGCCGTTATGGGAAATACCCCAGGCAGACCATAAAATCTCGCTCAGGGTCTGATCATCCAGCGGACGGGAACTAAATTTCCGCACAGTTTTTCTTTCCTTAAAGACCTCCATCAGAGGGCGCCCTCCCTCCAAAACCGGTTCAGGAAGCTTTTTGACAATGGGTTCGGCGCAGGCCGTCCCGGCAACCAGCATGAACGCGGCAATTAATTTTATTCCGTTTTTCATCATTATTTTTCTCCTCCAGCAGATAATATAATTTCTAAAAAACCTTTTCCATGTCGGCCAAGCATAATTTTATTCATTTTAGTTTTTTATCCAAGAAAAATGTCAAAAACATCATGACTGTTATCAGAAACATCAGAAGAGGCACTAAGACTTCTAAAGAGGTTGCCGTAATTATAACACCCAATAACGGAGGCAGTAAAACTATTCCCAAAGATGCACTTCCGGATTGTATACCCGTCATAAATGTACTCATTTCTTTTCCGAAACGCTTTGGCGTTGCATGCATCATAGATGGGTAAATCCCCGCAAAAGAAAATCCCGTCAGGCATAAACCAATAATCATTGTACAGGCAGTATCCAGAAGAAGAAGACCACAACCAACCAGAGCTCCATATAGGCTCAGCATTATAACCTTATAATTACCAAGACGTTCAGAAATAAAACCGACAATAAAACGTCCCATTGTCAAAAAAAGCCAATACAAAGCAATCCAACTGCCTGCCGAAGCGGACTCAACATGTCTGCCTTCTGTCATAACGCTGTAAAACCAAAGACCTATGCTAAACTCTGCAGCTGAATAAATAAAAAATATTCCCATACTCAAAAAAGTTTTAAGAGATAAAAATCTTGTGGAAACAGTTTCTGAATTATTGATCGAAACTACAGGAATATTCTTTTTCCATAAACCGGAAGAAAAGATAAAAACCAATGTCAAAAAAAACTGTATCATGGCGATTACTGCGTAACCATTGCGCCAACTTTGACCATAGGAGAGAGAAAAAACCATTATTACAGGTCCGAGAGTTGCCCCAATTCCCCAGCAACCATGAAGCCAATTCATATGTTTTGATCCATAATTTTGGGCAACATAATTATTTAATGCCCCATCAATCGTTCCTGCACCTAATCCCAGTGCCGCTGCAGCTAACAGAACTTCTTCCCAAGAAAAACTTATAGCATATCCTGCAATACCTGCTGCAGTCAAAAAACAGCTTACCGCCAAAATTATGGTTATTTTGAATCGTTTTATGAACCAACCACTGACAAACCCTGATACTGCTGTTAATGAACCTGTTATTACAACGATAATTCCAGCATAATCAAGCGGTTTTTGCAAATCCATACGCATTGTCGGCCAGGCAATACCCAGCGTCTGGTCGGGCAAACCAAGACTGACAAAACTCAAATAAAGCACCAGCAGCAAAATGCTGTTACGAGAATATATTGACATGGTCTATTCAAAATCTATTGCTGATAAAATACCTTCAAAATCCATGCGCTGCGGACTGCAGATGTAAGCGCCCGTCTTTACTTCCGGCATATCGTTCAGCAGGTGAAGCAGCCTGATCTGCTTGAATTTTTTACCATCAAGCGAAAAAAAGACCAGATAATCGCCATTGACTTTTTTGACGCGGTACCATATCTGGTTGATGCCCATGGGAATATCCTGCGCCGCCCAGTCGGAGTAGCCGTTATTAGTTACGCAGGAACCGAGCATCGGCTGCCGAAAGCTTTCGAACATTACCGATGCCTTGAACCAGTTTTTTTCATCAACGCGGACCATTATACCACATTGGTCAAAGCTGCCGTTGGTATCAAAATTCCATTTCAGCGTCATGGTGAAATTGCCGGTTTTGCGGGTAAAGAAAAAATGCCCGTCATCTTTTGAAAAATTGTGGTGGGCGCTTTGCCAGAAGTCGGTTTTGATCCGGCTCAGAACCCGCATGCCCCGCTCGTCAAAGGAAACATCTTCAGGCTCATTATACCATTCAAAATCGCGCAGCTGGTCCAAAAGCATCAAAACGTCCTTATATTGTCATCAGGCAACGCGGCCAAGGCCTTTTCCAGATCGGGATTTTTGACTTTCGGCGCAATAATCTTCAACGTGATAATCTGGTCGCCCTGCCCCGACTTGCTTTTAATGCCCTTGCCCTTCAGACGCAGTTTTTCTCCTGACGACGCATAAGGCGGAATATTAACCGCAACTTTGCCGCTGATAGTCGGAACTGTAATCTTGGCGCCGAGAATCGCTTCTTTTACCGTAATCGGCAGATCCAGAAGAATATTCAGATCATCGTTCGAAAAATAAGGATGCTTATCGACATTCAGCGTAATCAGGACATCACCGCTGCTGCCGCCGTTGACGCCGGGATAACCGAGCCCGCGCAGACGGAGAGTCTGGCCGTCCATCGTTCCGGCCGGAATTTTGACATTAATATTTTTGCCGTTGATAATAACCCCTTTTTCGGCACCTCTGGCCGCATCAAGAAAATCAACCCGCATTGTATAGGCAATATCTTCTCCTTTGCGGGCGCGGCGGGCGCTTTGTCCAAATCCCCGTTCTCCCCCAAACTGTGAAAAAATGTCGTCGCCAAATATTGAAGAAAAATCAAAATTGCCGCCGCCCTGCGAAAAGCCGCCATCAAACGGATTGCCGCCGTTGTATGTGTAGCTGCGATAACCGCCGGCGCCACCGAAGCCCGAAGCGCCAAACCCGGTAGGTTTACCTTCCGCGTCTATCTCGTTATTGTCATATTTTTGTCTTTTTTCCTTGTTGCCGAGAATATCATAAGCGTTGGACACTTCCTTGAATTTTTCCGCGGCATTTTTATCGTCTTTGTTCAAATCCGGATGATATTTGCGCGCCAGTTTGCGGTAAGCCGATTTTATTTCGGCTTCCGTGGCTTCCTTTGTAACCCCCAGAACATGGTATAAGTTAGCATTCATTTTTTAAGCTCTCTAAACATAAAATCTCTAATTTTTATATAAGAAGAGATTTCTGCTATTGCAAGTTCAGACAATCAAAGGTGGCCCGGCGCAGATGATTGCGATAAGTGATGTTGTCCCGCAAAAAAGCGGTCTTTCCGCTCTGTTTTTCGCAGTATCTGGCGGCCAGAGACGCAATTTCGTCTATACGGACATCTTTATATTCATAAGTAACAAAACGCGGCGTTTCTTCTTTTATGGATACGTTTTGGGCAAAACGCTCAAAATCATCGCCGTAAATGTCATCTTCAAGCTTGGCGGAACTGCCGTTCAAAACGGAACAGGAACAAACCAAAAAAAACGAGAACAAAACTGAAATATACTGCATAGGACTATTCTTTTTCTTTGCTGACTGCCAAAACGAGTTTGGAAGAAACAATGACGGGAAGTATCTCATTGGAGATGCCGTCCACTCCCTTAACCCCTTTCATGGCCAGTAGCTTTTTTCGCAGGTCGCTGATTTTGCCACCGATGTCTTCCGTATCTTGGGTTTGTGTCTGCATGAGGCTTCCCCTGTATTGATAATTGCTTTATTTATATCACGTTTCTCTTAAACAAATCTTAATCCAGAAGTTTATAAATATCTTCGCCGGCTTTTTCCAATATCCGCAATACCTGACGGTTTTTGGAATCCTTGGTTCTTTCGTTGCTCAGTTTATTGAGCATGCGCTGCAGTTTCTGGTTGAACTGCCGGTTCTGGCGCAGGGCTTCTATATCCCGGATGTTTTCCTGATCATCAATTTTGTAGTTTACAACAGCCTTAAGCGTCGCGATATATTTCGCCTCATTCTGCGAACTGTATTGGGCAGCTGCGCCGCCGACCGCAAAAACAGCCGCAAAAGCAACAAAAAACAAAAATTTTTTCACAGGTGTTTCTCCTAAAAAAACATTGCGTTAATTAAGATAACTTATATGATGAAAGAATATATTAAACTGATTCGTTTGACTATTTAATTTTTTGAGTTATTACACATGAAAAAAACCGCATGGTTTCTTCTCGACAACCGCATGGGCAGCGTCGGCCAGGCTAAAGGCGTTATGCAGTCCCTTGACGAGAGCAAATTCGATATTGTCGAGAAAAAAATCGAATATACCCGGCTTGCCGCTTTACCTAACTGTCTCCGGGGAGCAACGCTTCTCGGGCTGACAAAAGACAGCAAAGCTTCTCTTTATGGCGATTTTCCCGATCTGGTTGTTTCGTCCAGCCGGCGGACGGCGCCGATAGCGCGCTGGCTGAAGAAAAAATCCGGCGGAAAAACTAAAATCGTTCAGCTTATGCATCCCGGCAACAGCGGCTTGAAAGATTTTGACCTGATATTTGTTCCGGACCATGACCGCGAGACAAAAAAATCTCTGCCGAACATGGTTTACCTGACCGGATGCCCTCACCGCGTGAATGAGAAAAACCTTTCTCTTGCCCGTGAAAAATGGCAGGAGACTTTTGCGGAGCTGCCGCGTCCCCTGACTGCCGTCATTATCGGCGGCGCCATCAAGGGCAAACCCTTTTCCTCGGAAAACGCCAGGGCTCTGGGGCGCGAAATCAGAGCAATCAAGCAGAAAATCGGCGGTTCCATTCTTATTACGGATTCCCGCAGAACCGGCAGCGACGCCGAAAAACTGATAAAAGAAGAGATCGAGGGCATTCCCGCCTATACTTACTGGTGGGGAGAAAACAAGGAAAATCCGATTATGGGATTCTGGGCCTGCGCCGACAATATTCTGGTAACGGGCGATTCCGTTTCCATGCCCTGCGAATGCTGCGGTTCGGGAAAACCCGTTTTTATCTTTACGGGAAAAAACTGGCTGACTCCCAAACACCACAGATTTGTGGACTCTTTGGTGTTCGGCGATTACGCCGCCGTTACTGACAATCCGGATTATCTGGAGTTTCGGCCCAAACAGCGCCTGAATCCGTCCGACGCGGTTGCGGAAGAAATCGAAAAGCTGTTTTTCTAAACCGGCTTTCCAAAAAGAAACATTTTTCCGGCGGCATTGTTACAGGATTTTTTCGTCTTTTTTCGAGGCAACGACTTTTTGATACATATCGCCGAAATAAGTGCGTTTTTTCCAGAAAAAATCGTTTTTCTTATCCGCAAACGTGTGAATTTCACGATCCCAGAGCTTTTCGGCAAACGGCTGGTACAGCCTATTGAACATACGGACAAAATATCGCAGCGGATGCCACCAGACGGGATTATAATAATCAATGAAAACCACTTTTCCGTTTTCATTAACGCTGTTCAACGCATTGTTGACGACTTTGATTTTTGATAAAATCGGCAGTTCATGCAGTAGCATATAGAGGATGACAACATCATATTTTTCCGTTATCGGCGACCGGCCGTCGCCTAAAATAAAATTCATCTGCGGATACAGATATTTGTATTTTTCCTCAATGCGGCGCAATTGCAGGTCGCTGATATCCATGACGTCAAACCGGCCGTAATGACCTATCTTTTCGGCAGTCTGCTCAAGCTGGTCGCCGAAAGTCGCGCCGATCTGCAAAACCTTGGCATGCGGGTTTATTTCCCTGAGGCTGGCGTCAATCAGCCGGCGGCTGTTGCCCAGCGTTAAAATTCGCAGCAGCCGGACGCTGTCAAGAATTTTGCTGATTTTCTTATTGCCGTAAATCTTGTCATAAAAGGTTTTTATATAGAGCGGCAGGGGCGTTTTTCTTTTGGGCTTCAGCTCTCTGGCAAGCTTTGCTTCCACGGCCTTGCGCTGTCTTTCCTTTTCTTCTTTTTCCACATCGGCAACCAGTCTAATCATTTTCTTTCCTTTTCAGATAATCGGTTACTTCTTTCATCTGTCTTTCAAAAATTATTCTACCGTTTTTTATCTCGTTTTCAAGCATTTCAATCGACAAAAAATTGGCGCTCATCTCTTCTATCCGCGCGCAGCAGTCTGAAAAATCATTCATCCCGAATATTTTGCTGGACGATTTCAGATTATGAAAGGCCAGTCGGAGCTGCTCAAAATCTTCCTTTTGCAGCAGGGTTTCGGCCCGCGCCAGCTCCAAACCGGCTTTTTTGCGAAACTCCTCGCATAAAACGCGGAGTTTCCGACTGCCGAACGAATTTCTAAATTCATCGATTTTCCGCGTCAGGATATCACTCATCTTTTATCAGTCCCAAACGGGCGGCTTCCATAACCGCTCCCGTGCGGTTGTATACGTTCAGCAGCTTCAAAATCGCCGTTACATGAAGTTTGACGGTGCCTTCCGTCAGTCCCAGATCGTAGGCTATCTGCTTGTTGGAATACCCCTTGGCAATACATTTCAGAACACTTATCTGCCGCGGCGTCAGTATTTTGAGCTTGTCGCTCTGCTCCTCTTTTTCATCCGGATTTTCCTGCGGTTTCAGAATATCGTAGTTCTGCTCAATATCCTTGCTCATCAGCTCGGGCGGAATATACATGCCGCCAGACATAACCAAATTGATGGCACTCAGAATCACAGCGTTGGAAGAAGTTTTGGAAATATAACCGGAAACGCCCGTCTCAATGGTCTTCTGCACGATTTCCCGGTCAAAAACAGCCGACAGGATAATTATCGGCGTCTCTGGGAGAGCCTCATGAATCCTTTTTATGGCCTCAAGCCATTGGGCTCCGGGCATGGCCAAATCCGTCAGAACAAGATTAAAGTTTTTATCCCGGCCGATAATTTCGAAAATTTCAGTGTAGTCTTTCGCCTTTATAATCTCAATATTGCTGTCCAGATCACTCAGGATAAACTCCAGCCCTTTGAGAAAAAGCTCATGATCATCCGCTATCAGAATCCGCATCGTCAACTCCTTTTCCAATCTCCGACAAGAGCCTGCCAACAGGACAATGCCGCTGCAACAGCAGTTTCGGCCCGCAGAATCCGTCCGCCTAAACTGACACCCGCGGCAAAATCTTTTTTTCTTAAAATCTCCAGCTCTTCCGGACTGAAACCGCCTTCCGGCCCGATGAGAACCGCGGCGCTTTCGGCTTTAGGATCAAAAGCCCGCACAACATCGGTGCCAGCCCCTGTTTCATCCATAAAATAAAGAATCCGGCTTTTATCCCATGTTTCGATAATCCTGCCCAGAGGTTGCGCTTCCCTAATTTCGGGCAAATCTACCCGGCGGCACTGTTCGCAGGCCTCTATGCTTTGGGCAACAAACCGTTCCGTTTTCGTTTTTCCGGCGATCGTTCGCATCGTGATAACCGGCTGGATTACGGAACACCCCAGTTCCACCGCCTTCTGTATGATAAAATCCGTCTGATCCTTTTTTACCGGCGCAAACAAAAGCCATATATCCGGACAGGCCGCAAAATCCCGCGTTTTTTTCAAAACTTTCGCGCACAGGGATTTTTTTGAGACTTCGGCAAGTTCGCATTCAAATTCGCCGTTTTTTCCGTCAAACGCCAGAAAACTGTCTCCCGAGTCCAGTTTCATTACGTTTAGAAGATAATGAGCCTGGCTTTCTTTCAGTTTCCAAGACAATCCGGCCAACAGTTCCTGTCCGGCATAAAGCCTTATTTTGCTTTTCTTTTTCATCACCGGCGGCGAGCCTCCGACGTCAGTTTCAAAATCCGCGCTTCCAGCACTTCAACTTTGCCCTTATTCTTCTTAATGGCATCAAAATACAATTTTTCCGTTCCTTCTTTTTTGACTAAAAAGCGGATCGTCAATTTGTCTTTTCCGCTTTCGGTGCTGACATATTCCAGAAGCTCTGAGTTTTTATTAAACAGCCAGATATTGTCCGGATCCGTCGTTATGATGATATTCAGCACCTGACCGGGAGCAACCCTGAACTCCTGTTTTTTTCTTTTCAGACGGATGTTCGCTTCGGATTTTTCGGACAAATCCAGATTAAAGAGTCTGGCCGCGATTTTTTTGTTATAATCGTCATCTCCCGCCTGATTTCCGCTGACGGCTATCACATGCTCTCTTCCCTCCGATGCTTTTTTCTCTTTGGGAATTACCCGTGAATCCTGATACGCCGGCTCGTACATATCACTGCGCATCGCATCGTCAAAACTCTGCAAAATCACCTGGGCGCCGGCACTGCCGCCCGTTGCGGCCGTTAAAAAAAACACCAGACAGAAGCTCCTGATTTTTACCATAAAAATTTCCCACATACAAAATCTCTGCATAAAATACAATTAACCTACACATCTTAGTTTATATTATATATGTTAAGGATAAATAAAAAAATAAAATAAATTTAGGTTTTTATGGACGCTTACTCATGATTATCACGATTGACGGTCCGGCTTCCGCCGGCAAAGGCACTCTGGCTTCAACTCTGGCCGGGATTTATCATCTGGCCTATTTTGACACCGGCATGGTTTACCGCGCCGTCGGCCTTGACCTCCGTCTGAAAAATCAGGACATCAATGACGAAGCACTGGCCGAAGCCTCTGCCAAAGCGCTGACTTTTGCAAAAATGACTGAACTTTCCAAACACAGGGAGTTTCGCTCTTCGGAAGGCGGCGTTGCCGCTTCGGTGGTTTCCGCTCAGCCGAAGGTTCGCGCCGCCTTGCTCAAAATGCAACAGGACTTTGCCGAAAATCCTTCTTTCGCTGACGGTTCGCCAGCCAAAGGTGCCATTTATGACGGCCGCGATACGGGCACCGTGGTTTGTCCGCGGGCAGATATCAAGTTTTTTATTACCGCTTCCTCGGAAGTCCGGGCCCAAAGGCGCTTTAAGGAGCTTCAGGAAAAAGGTATCGACACGCCTTACGAAAAAGTTCTGGCAGACATTGTTGCCCGGGATGAAAGGGACTCGCAGCGCTCGACCGCACCGCTGAAAGCCGCTCCGGACGCGTATATCATCGACACTTCAGACATGGATATCGACGAGGTGGTCGCCAAAGCCCGCAAAATTATCGAAAACCATAAAGAATCCGCTTGAAAAATAATAATTTAGGTGTATAAACAAACCCGATATGTTTCCGGGGTGCGCCGGCGTATCCGCGTTTAATCCGCACAAGTCCGCCCTGCTTTCAGATATTTTGGGGTTGGCATTTTTTTGAAATACTAATATTTTATGACAAATACAGAATTAAAAATTCCCGAAACAAACGAAAATTTTGAAGCTCTTTTGAACGAACAGTTCGGCGACAAGGGCATTACCGGTTCGGTTGTCAAGGGCTCCATCATCCGTTTGACTCCCGACTTCGCCATCGTTGATGTCGGACTTAAATCGGAAGGCCGTATTCCGCTGCGTGAATTCGGTCAGAACGCCGAACTCAAAGTCGGCGACAAAGTTGAAGTTTATGTCGACCGCTACGAAGACAAAGACGGCCAGATTGTTTTGTCGCGCGAAAAAGCACGCCGCGAAGAAGTTTGGCAGGATCTGGAAAAATGCCTTAACTCCGGCGAAAGAGTCAACGGCGTTATCTTCGGCCGCGTCAAAGGCGGCTTTACCGTTGACCTCAACGGCGCCATTGCCTTCCTGCCCGGCTCTCAGATTGATATTCGTCCGATCCGCGACATTACTCCGCTGATGGGAATTTCTCAGCCGTTCCAGATTTTGAAGATGGACAAGGTCAGAGGCAACATCGTTGTTTCCCGCCGCGTCGTTCTGGAAGAAACCCGCGCCGAAGCGCGTGCCGAACTCATTGACACCCTGAAGGAAGGTTCCATTCTGGAAGGCGTTGTCAAGAACATTACCGATTACGGCGCGTTCATTGACCTCGGCGGTGTTGACGGTCTGCTGCATGTTACCGACATCTCCTGGAAGAGAATCAATCATCCGGCGGAAGTTCTGTCGGTCGGTCAGACGGTTAAGGTTCAGGTTATCAAATTCAACGAAGACAACCAGCGCATCAGCCTCGGCATGAAGCAGTTGGAAAGCGACCCGTGGCAGGCCGTTGCCGACAAGTACAAAGTCGGTGAAGTTTACAAGGGCAAAGTTACCAACATTACCGATTACGGCGCATTTGTCGAACTCGAAGACGGCATTGAAGGTCTGGTTCATGTTTCCGAAATGAGTTGGACTCGCAAGAATGTTCATCCGGGCAAGATCGTTTCTACTTCTCAGGAAGTTGAAGTTAAGGTTCTGGAAGTTGACGCTGACAAACGTCGCATCAGCCTGGGTATCAAACAGTGCACCCCGAATCCTTGGGCTGCTTACGTTGAAGAGCATCCGGTCGGATCCGTCATCGAAGGCAAAATCAAGAACATTACCGAATTCGGTCTGTTCGTCGGTCTGTCTGACGAAATCGACGGCATGATCCACCTGTCCGACATCTCCTGGGATAAGTCCGGCGAAGAAGCCGTCAAAGACTTTACCAAAGGTCAGGATATTCAGGCTAAAATCATCGACGTTGACGTTGAGAAAGAACGTATCAGCCTCGGTATCAAACAGCTGTCCGAAAACGCCATGGCCGAAGCTATGGAAGGTCTGAAGAAAGGCGACGTTGTCAAAGCAACCGTTACCTCTATTGACGACAAAGGCGTTAACGTCGAAGTTAACGGCGTTGCCGCAATGATCAAGAAGGCCGATCTGTCTAAGGACAAAGCTGCCCAGAATCCCGAAAACTATAAAGAAGGCGACGTTCTGGAAGCCAAAGTAACCTCCGTAGACAAGAAGAATAACAAGATTGGTCTCTCAGTCAAAGCTCTCGAAATCGAAGAAGAGAAGAAAGCTTTGGAAGAGTACTCTTCAACCGGTTCTTCCAACTCTGCTCTGGGCGATGCTTTGGGCGAAGCTCTGAAGAAAAACGCTTAAGTTTTCTTCAACGCAGAAAAGAAGCTCCTGCAAATGCGGGAGCTTTTTTTATTCCGTCTCTTTAAATCCGAGCCTATGGTCTTATATAAATGTCCAATATTCTATTATTAAGATTTATGATGCAAATTTCATTTTTAACAACAAACAATATGAATACTTTTATTATTATCTGTTTTGCGACTTATGCGCTTTTTCTGTTTTTTCTTCTGATTCTTTTTACAAATATCCGGATTATTCGGGAAAAGCTCAAAAAACGCGAAAGTCTTTTTCAGTCCTGCTGCCAGTACGGCATTACCGGACTTCTTGCTTCTGCCGCAGCCATTTTTGCTGAAACCGGACCTGCCGGTCTGATTTGTCTGACCGGGCTGTCAGCCGCCATTCTTTTGGCAAAAAAATACTTCCGGCAGATTTTGGCCAAAATTTTTCCCGGAGTTAAAGCGTTACAAAAGTAACGCTTATCCGGAACAATCTTCAATCACTCGTCGAAATTTTCGATAAAACGGCATCGCAGATGCTGTCTCATTTCAGAAAAATCCAATTTGAAAATTATATTTTTCCGCTATTTCCAGTTAAAACTTCCGTCGCCAGTCCCGACATATTGTCCCGATTTTACGAGAATCTCCAGCAGTCTTCCGCGGTAAGGATTATCTTCCGGATAACGAAGCGCAAACAGGTCTGTTTGTCCCTTTTCCGAAGAGACCAGATATTCCTCCGCAGAAACGCGGGCGCCGGCAGCTGTCAGCGTTTCCGCAATATCCGCGCGGTGTTTGTACTGATTGTCAAGAACCGCAAGCGAGAGCGCCGACGCAGGCCGCGCCGTCCGCAGAAAAACAGAGGCAACCGTATTGCCATAGACTTTATCGGCCGGATAACGTCCGGGAATATATTTTGCATTGACATCGGCACCATGTTCGATCAGCCAGCTGACTGCAATATTTTCGCTACCTAAGGCGGCCGCCATCAGCGGCGTCAGGCCGTAAGCCGTTCTGGCATTGATATCGGCTCCCGTTTCCACCAATGTTCTCACAGCCTCCAGATTATTATACAAAACAGCCAGCGGCAGAACCTCGGGCGAGATTTTGCCGGTTCTCTGCTTTTCGGCGTCCGCCAGCACGGCAATAGCCTTTGCATTGCCGTTGTACTGCGCAGCAATCATCAGGGGCGTCATTCCCTCGGAATTGGTCTGCATAATATCGGCGCCGCCATTCAACAGGGAAAGAATTTTCTCTTCATCGCCGTATCTGGCCATATCAAGCAGCGACGAGCTGTTTATTCCCAAAATTTTCATTGTCAGTTCCTGATCGTTTTGCAGCAGTTCCAGAGCCTTGTCCTGCTCGAGTTCTCCGGTTTTGACCTTTTTGATAAACTCTTCCGGTTCCAGAGCATATGACGGACCGCAGACAACTGACACCGCCAGCGCAAAAATAAAAAAGAAACTCTTCATCAGACGTCTATCCTCTTTTTATTCTAAATTGCGGTTATACTTAAACCCTACATGAAATATAATGATGTTTTAACTAATTTTCATTTAAAATATTTTAACAGCTGCCATCCAAAGCGGAAAACACATATCTGCGGGGAGAAAAATATGAATAAAGTTATTGTTGTCGGAAGCATTAATATGGATGTGATAACCAGAGTGGCGCGTCTGCCTCAAACCGGAGAAACAGTATCCGGATATTCCGCAGAATATCTTCCGGGAGGAAAAGGCCTTAACCAGGCCGCCGCCTGCGCCAAAATGGGAATCGAAACAATTTTGGCCGGATGTCTGGGACAGGATGTTTTTGCGGACAGATTATATGATTTCATCAAAAAACTTGGTATTAAAACGGATTATATCCGCAGATGCGACAAAGAATCGGGAACTGCTTTTATTAATGTGGCGGAGAACGGACAAAACACTATCGTTGTGGTTCCCGGCAGCAATGCAGAATTAAGCGCCGATAAAATCGCGGTTCTTCCCATTGACCGGGGAGACGTTGTCATCTGCCAGTTTGAAATTCCCCTGAACACTGTTATGGAAACCTTCGCGAAAGCAAAAAAAGCCGGCGCGACAACTCTGCTTAACCCGTCGCCGATACGGCATATTCCTTCCGATCTTCTCGCCGTAACGGATATTCTTGTCGTTAATGAAACGGAACTCGGTTTCCTCTGCGGAAAAAAACTGTCAGAGCAGACTTCTGCCGAAGAAATTGCTGCCGCGGCGAATAATATAAGGCCCCAAGAATCCCAAACCATTATCGTTACGCTGGGCAGCCGCGGCGCCCTGATCGCCGGGCAGGACGTTTATTTTGCGGAAGGCCATAAGGTAAACGCCATTGATACGGTCGGAGCGGGAGATTGTTTTGCCGGCGTCGTCGCCGCCCGGCTTCTGACCTGCAAAGATCTGCGGGAATGCGTTCGTACCGCCAATCTTGCCGCCTCAATCTGTGTTACGAGAAAAGGAGCGGCTCCGGCCATGCCTCATCACGACGAGCTTTTTTCTTAAATTATCCAAAAAAAGGATAGGGGTAAGGAATTGTTAACATTCCCGCGCGTATTATATCCTGTGTATACACTTAACACATATGCGGATTGCTACCAGTATGGTCTTAACGAGGGTTCTTATTCCGGCTAAACGCCGCTTTATCCCCATGGATGGAGGCCGTTATGCTTCATAACGTCTCCCTCAATGCCTCCATGCGCGCCAATCTTCTCAGTCTTCAGCAGACTTCAAAGCTTCAGGACATGACCTCCAATCGGCTGTCGACCGGTCTGAAGGTCAATTCCGCCATTGACAATCCCTCCGCATATTATACCGCGCAGTCCCTCTCTGACCGGGCTTCAGATCTTAATGCCCTGCTGGACGCCATGTCTCAGGGGATACAGACCCTTAAAGCCGTAGCCGAAACCATCGACGCCGCTGCCAGCTTTCTGCAACAGGCTAAAGCCGTCGCCTCCCAGGCCTCGGAAACAGCTGCCTCTCTGCCGGAAAAATCATGGTTTGAGGAACAGGCCGGTCCTGACGGCGCCGTTGTCGAAACAGCCGATGAACTGAAGGCGGCTGTTGCCGCCGGCAAAGAAACTATCGTCATCTACGGCAGCATCGATTTGGGAGAAATTACAACGACCGGATTGACATTGAAAGACAACCAAAAACTTGTGGGTGTTAATTATTTTGGCAGCTTTGCCAAAGATTTTTCGGAAATCCGGGCATCCAGCAATGCGGCAACGGTGCTGATCAGAATTTCGGGTAAAAACTGTGAGCTTTCCGATCTTTCTGTCTCCCTATCCACGACAGATATGATCGGATTGAGGGGAATATATGCTACTCAGAATTGTACTCTGCGCAATTTAGAGATAAACATGCATAACGGAGATAATAGTGAAAACGGTTATTATGATTTTACCGCAATAAGCACGCTTGCCGATATCCGTTTTGAGGGTAATAATGAGATTAATTTTACTGGCTATAGTAACAGAAATATGGCGTTATATAGTGGGGTTTATTTTTCTAAAGTGGAATTTCTTGTATCGTGTGGTGCTAATTTAGAAATCAATAGTTCGTCCATTGCCGCGTATTGCGCTCATCTGACGTTGGAAGATGAGGCAAATGTGTATATAGACAGTAAAATTCATGCGGGTTATATTGCTAATATAGAACTTAAAGGGGCGTCCAGCAGACTGACAGTTGAACGGGGAAACTTTTTGGCGGCAGGTACTTATGAGGGAGAGTCATGTGGTTACATTTCCATGGTAGCAGGTGCGGAAGTGGTTTTGGCAACTGGCAAGGCTTATCGCGCGAATGAGAATTTTATGGCTTTTTTGGTAAAGACAAGCCATACCTCCGATGTTACGGATGAATTTTTATCCCATGTTTCGGAGACAGCGGCATCGGAATATGTTCCGCCGCAGAATACCTATCCCGACGTAACGGAAATGTTGTCGGCCGGCTGCCGCTATAATGGGCTGCTTGATGAATATGACAGGCTGGTTTCCGACGGCAGCTATCAGGGAATTAATCTGCTGCAGAATGACTCTTTACGGGTTCTTTTCAATGAGGACAGGAGTTCTCTTCTTGATGTCCGGGGAACAGATGCGTCCGCGTCGGCTCTGGGGCTGAGTAAAAGCGAATGGAAGACCGCGAATGATATCGCCCGGTCGCTGACGGAAATTTCTTCGGCTTTGACAAGACTGTGCGATATTGCCGCGCAGTTTGGAACCTGTAACGCCGTTTTGACGGTGAGGCAGAATTTTACCGAAGCGATGATTAATATTCTGGAAGAAGGCGCCGACAAGCTGACGCTGGCCGATATGAACCAGGAAAGCGCAAATATGCTCGCCCTGCAGACCAGACAGATGCTTGCCGCCAATGCCCTGTCTCTGGCTTCCTGGACGGCGAAAGCTGTATTAAGGCTGTTTTAGGCAGCGGTGTCGTTTTTGAGGAATTTGAGGATAAAAATACGGATGGCGCTTGAAAGATTTTCGTGCTGCCGTTGCCTGTCTATTTCCGTAACCAGCTGGTTGATACTGAGACCCTTTTGAGTGGCGATACGCTGCAGTTCGATGTAAAATTCATCTTCCAGCGAAATGCTGGTCTGGTGGCGGCCTGCAATAACGACGGATTTTTTCAGCATGCTATTTTTTTCGGTAAGCGTCGATGGAAACAACGGTAGCAATGCCGTTGGATGTTTTTTTGGGTTCTTCTTCCTCAAAATCGAGCTCGCCGAGGCTGTGGGTAATTGTTTCTTCATCAATGTTAAAGCTGAGGCCGAATTTGGCGTGCGGATCCGCAAAATAAGTAATGGAATCGAAGGCGATGACCAGAGTCTGACGGATGCCTCCGAAACTGAGATCTATGGAAAAGCCGTCGCGCCCGACAACCAGATTGGAAAACTGGTGCTGAATGACAATGGTCATTTCCTGCGGATACTGGCTTTTCAGCATGTCGGAGATTTTTGTCTGCGGATGATCTGTTTTAAACGTGATATAAAAGTGGTGTTCTCCCGGCAGTCCTTGGTGCTCGGCGATTTTTAATGCTTCCACGACAACGTTTTTCAGGGACTTTTCAATCAGTTTGTCATAATTTATTTCGGTTAAAAACTCTGTCATTTATATATCCTTTTGTTTGTTCCCGTTAAAGTCCGCAGGCGGAAAATGAAAAAACGGGCCTTTCTGTTGCTAGGCGGCCCAAACCCCACTTTTGGCTAACCAAAGTCAAAAGAATTTTGATTTGTTGCGTTCACTAAGCAGCGATTGCAACCGGTGCTACGTTATTATCGTTAGCATTCATTTAAGTTGAACCGATAACGGTGGTATCTCACCGGGCACAGCATCATACCTTTACTACTGCCTGTCTACCCTGTTTCACCCCCGGAAACTGTTGTCTGTTCCGGTAAAATTTCTGTCCGGCGCGAAATATCCGCGGGATATTTGTATAACCGTATTTTCCGATAATTACCGGTTATTTTTGGTGGAGGTGCTGGGTACTGCCCCCAGGTCCAAACAGCCTATTTCGTACAGCCTCTAGTGTCGTAGTCAGTTTCCTGACGTTTATAGTATATATTAAATTATCTTATTTTCAAGGGGCTTGAATTGAAAAGTCGGGAATTGCGCGCAGCAAGGCCTGAGGAGATTGTCGTTCCGGAGGATTTTCCAAAAGGTTTCATTAAAAAGCCTAAAATTGCGCGCGTCAGTTCTTTTTACAGCTTGCCATTCCGGCTGTTGCCGGCGGAAGACATGACAGAGGTTCGGGGAGAAACCTAAATTTGTCGGTATAAGTCGCAATGATTTCTTGTCAAAAAGACATTCAGTGTTAGAGTCAGCTCATTCAATTTTTACAGGAATTAGCGATGACCAAAGTTGCAGTCTGGTGCCGGCATGAGGGCGACAATATTATCGGAATCGGCCCGAATATTCCCTGGCATGTCAAATCGGATTTTAAACGGTTCCGGCGGATTACAAGCGGGCAGAATCTGGTGGCCGGCCAGACAACGTACGAAAGTTTTCCGAATCGGACGCTGCCGGATCGGGATATTTATGTGCTGACGTTTGACGCCGGTTACGAGGTGTCTGATCCGGAGCGCCATTTTGTGGTAACGGATATTAATGAGTTTAAGGATTTTGAAGGCGATTTGTATATTTCCGGGGGTGCCAGCGTTTATAAGCTGTTTATGACAGGAAGTTCAAAGCTGATGCCTGATATTGTCGTGGACTGCATGTACAGGGGCGAAATTGATCCCGGGCTGGAAGGCGCCAGAATCGACATAACCCCCTGCATAGAGGTTCTGCGCAAGTCTTACCGGCAGATTTCGGCTGATTATGAGCTGGATAATATATTAACCACCGTCTGGGTCCGCAAAGGCGAATTTGTCGAACAAAGCGTTCTGAAACGGATTATCGAGGCTATAGAAAAGGAAGAAGACTAATGAAACAGTATTTGGATATGCTCCGTTATGTTTTGGAAAACGGCGTGGACAAGATGGATCGTACCGGCGTCGGGACACGCTCAGTTTTCGGACAGCAGATGCGTTTTGACCTGAGCAGGGGGTTCCCGTTGATGACGACTAAAAAGATGCATCTCAAAAGCATTATCCATGAGCTTTTGTGGTTTATCAAAGGCGATACAAATGTCAAATATCTCCAGGATAACGGTGTGCGTATCTGGAATGAGTGGGCTGATGAAAATGGCGATCTCGGACCGATTTACGGGTCGCAGTGGCGCAACTGGAACGGTGAGGGAATTGACCAGCTGGCTCAGGTCATTGACAAACTGAAACATAATCCCAATGACCGCAGAATGATCGTATCGGCCTGGAATGTCGGCAAAATTGATGAAATGCGTCTGCCTCCCTGCCATATGATGTTTCAGTTTTATGTCGCGAATAATAAACTTTCCTGCATGCTTTATCAGCGCAGCTGCGATATGTTTCTGGGCGTGCCGTTCAATATTGCCTCTTATGCGCTGCTGACGATGATGCTGGCGCAGGTCTGCGGTCTTGAGGCCGGCGAGTTTGTGCATACGCTTGGCGATACGCATATTTATCATAATCATTTTGAGCAGGTTAAAGAACAGCTCCGCCGCGAACCTTTGCCTTTGCCGACCATGAAGCTGAATCCGGCGGTGAAGGATATTAACGATTTTAAGTTTGAAGATTTTACGCTTGAAAATTATCAGTGTTATGACGCGATAAAGGCGCCGGTTGCCGTCTGATGCCGGGTATAACGGAGGCCGCGAATAAATCCGGATGCTTTCCGCGATAAAGTTTGCGGTTTGTTCCGGTTGTTGCTATTGAGCGTGTTTTTCTGTACGGCTGAAGTAAAAAACACCGTCGGCAGGCTGAAGCACGGCGGTGTTTATTGTTTCTGCATCATAATTATGATCTGACGACAAAATAGGATTTACCGTCTTTCTCTTTTTTTTCGAAAATCATATTACGATAGCGAAATGAAGTTCCAAGCTGTTCCTGTCTGAAAAAGTTGGAGAGCGGCGTTACGGCTGTAGACAGATCTTCCGGAATGCAGTAAATGACTGCATATTCCTCAATCCGTTCGTTTTCTTCCTTCATGCCTTCCAGCATCCATACTTCGTATGGCGTAAAAGCTTTGTAATCGTATGATTTTCTTTTCAGCTGAATCCGCACTGCCTGCGGTTTGGCCTCATCTTCAAGAAGAATGTCGCATTCTTCAGCCTTTTTGCGAATAGCAGTTTCGGCATTTTCTTGTTTCAGGCGTCCGGTTTTAATGTTTGTTTTCATTTTTCTGATATTAAAATTTAACAAACTTTTTTCAGGAAAGCCCCTTGCTTGAAAAAGCAGAGGGGCTTGGGTGTTTCAACTGCGGCGGCGGAGCCTCTCCAAAAGCCGGAGCCTTTGGAAATATTCTTCCGCAGGATCACGAAAGAATACCGCCTCGATTTTCGGTCTGACCGGCGGATCACGCGGAGCGGCCGGTTCCTGAGTGGGCTGGGATGTACTCAGCGCAGTCAGGAGAATTACAAACGTTTTCATTTTTTGTCTTTTTTATGTGTCTGGGGAACATACCGCGGATAGCCGTTTAGTGTTTCTTTATCGTAAGTTACGTCCTTGATGGTAATTATGTTACCCATGGGCGTTTGCGAGAAGATGTCGCATATCGGGATCAGTTCTTTTTTTCCGCTTTCCATGAACTCTACGGCCAGGACGTTGCCGGTTGTTTTTTTCAGCAGGGTCTTGTAGGGGACATTGCGCTTGGCAAATTTTGCTTCCCTTCTTAAGACGATCTGTACCGGACGGGCGATTTTTTCCGTCGTGTTCAAACCGTTGTCTACTGCCAATTTGTCTAACTGCGGTCCTGCGACCAGTGCGTTCATGTGCTGCGGCGCAATTTTTCTCGTACACATAATTCTTTTGTTTTATGCCCCGAAGGGCGGTTAATATATATAGTAATACAGTCTCAGAGTCTTATTTTTATAGGATTTATGAAATCATATTTTTACTTGATATGCAAGCAATTTTATGACAAAAATTTCGAAAAATTTGTATTGCTTTGATTTTGCATTGTAATTTTATTCCGTATCTGACTGTTGATATGGGGACAGAAAGGGACAGACGGGATTGCGGCAAAATTGTGTCAATAAATGGCGGAATTGGCAATATATTGCCGGCCATACAGGGCGATGCGGTTGAAAGAACCGGCGTCCGATTATTGACGTTTTATCCGAGTAGAGACAGAGTTATGCCGACAAACAGCGGAATTGACAGATTGTCGTCGATTTCAAGTTTGTCCTCAAACATTTCCGCGAAAGTTGCAATGGCGCTGGCAATGACGCCGGCATAGGTAAAATGGAAAACCGGTTCGTAAAGCATATTGATAAGCAAAGCGCTGAGGAAAAATGCGACAGTTCCTTCCAGAGATTTGCTTTTGTAGAGTTTTCTGGTTCCGTAAGCTTTGCCGAACAGGGCGGCGCAGGTGTCGGAGATCAGCATCACGGTCAGTGAGATGGCGGCGACGGGTTTGGAAAACAGCAGCGTGCAGATAATGGCGGCAGCTAGAACGTACATGGAACCACTGACCTGAAATTTTGTCCTAATCCGCTCTTTGTTGCGCAGTGTTTTGAAAAACAGCAGACCGAATGTCCGGCGTGCCCAGTGCCATTTTTTGAAATTGCCATATTCAAGCAGGGCATCGCCGATGAAAAGAATGGCAAAAAGCATGATGGAAACCCCGGGATGCGCAAAATAAATCAGAGCCGGAATCCATAAGGAACTTAAGTGAATGGATTTGCGGGCCACTTCGCGACGGAAGGATTTGTTGGCCTGAATGTGAAGATCTTCGGCAATAAAACCGAAATTGGGACGACGGAATTTTAGGTTTGGCCGTTTGAATTTCAGGGGAAAGATCGGTTTTTTTATTTTGAAAGGCTTCAACATTGCTGCATCCTGTTTTTTACTGTCTGCCTACATAACATTATTATTGTTTGTTGTAAAGCGTTCAATTGCCTTTTTTGGTACAGTGCTGCGGAAAAATAGCGACGCAGCCTGCGGATATTCTATTTGCCGTCCGGCAGCAAAGGACGGCTGAGTTCCGATGACTGCTGGTAAAAAGCAATTGCCTCATCCAGAAGTTTTTCTGTTTTCTGCGGCGAGACCGATACCGGCATGACGGAATACTGCTTTACGGGTTGCAAGGTTATCAGCGTCTGGTCCTGCCAGTAACCGAGCTGCTGATAATTGCTGATGAACAATCGGGATGTGTAGTCGTTTCTTAAAACATTCTGACCGTAAAAACGGCTTTCGTAGCTGAAGTCAAGAAGACCGAGAAGCGTCGGAGCGAGATCAATCTGGCTGACGGGAGTTTTTATACGGTGCGGTGTGATAATGCCCGGCGCATATATTATAAAGGGAATTTTGTATAAAGACAGTTTTAATTCCGTTTTTTTGCGCGCCGCATTTGCGGCATGGTCGCCCACAAAGATGAAAACGGTATTGTCGAACCAGGGTTTGGTTCTGGCTTTTTCAATGAATTTGCCGATTGTATAATCAGTGTATCTGACGGCCTGTTCGCGGCGGGAGTTGTTTACGGATTCTTCTATGCGGTTTTCGGGATAAGAGTAGGGATAATGCGCGGACAGAGTCAGAGCCAGCGTGAAAAAGGGCTTTTGCGCCGCATGGGAATTGTCTGCCTCTTTGAGTATCTTACGGAAGAGGTCTTCGTCGGAAGCTCCCCAGATATTGGCGAAAACGACGTCTTTTTTACGCCATTTTGGCCGGTCCAGAACCGTAAAACCGTTGTTGTGAAAGAAGCGGTTCATATTCTGGGCAAAACCGTATCCTCCGTAAATGAATTTGAGGTCGTAGTTTTTGGATTTGAAAACTGAGCCGAGCGTATAGGCACTGTTTCCGTCCTCTTTTCTGATGACGGAGATGCCTGGCTGCGGCGGCAGCGACAACAGAGCCGCCTCTATTCCGTGCAAGGTGTCGGTTCCCGTCGCATAGGCTTTGGCAAAATTCAGGCCGCCGCGGGACAGGGTTGTCAGGTTCGGTGTGATTTTCTCCGTACCGGAACGACGGTTTTCATCCATAAATCCGGCGTTTATGTTGTTAAGGACAACGAGGATGACGTTGGCGCGTTTTTCTGTCCGAAAAGCGCTGATCTGCCGGCTGACGGAACGGGACGGTTCTGTGAAAACGGCGTTCGATTCCGCAAGAATATTCTGCAGGATCCGCAGGTTTTCTTCTTTGTTTCCGGTCATATAAAAACTGTCGTAATTTACTTCGCTCTTCCAGAAAGATCGGAAGAGGCTGTATGTGCCCTCCTTGGCTATTTCGTTGTTGTAGGGGTTGTTTATTTCCAGCTTGGCGATGTCGATGTTCATCAGCGCCAGGATGCAGACAACGGCATAAATGGAGGATTGGAATAGGCGGCGGGGAAATTTCGGCGCCGGAATGGACGTAAGCAGAAAACGTCTGGTCAGCATGACAATGATGACGGCGGCAATCAGAATGCCGGCCAAAATCCACAATACCGGGTAGGCCTGATCCAGATTTTTAAGCATTTCGTTGGTATAAAGCAGATAATCCACGGCGATAAAATTGAAGGCGGAAGAATATTCCGACCAGAAAATCTGTGATGCCGTTTCTTCGCACAGGATGGAAAAAACGAAAAAAGCATAGGACAGCAAAGTAATGGTTTTATCCAGCCGGGAGTTCTGGTATTTTTGCGGCAGCAGAAGAAGGTAACCTGCGTAAGGGAGCATAACAAACAGGAAAGAGACGGTTGTTGTCAGCAGCAGGACACCGGTGGTCTTAACGAGGGGAAAAAAGGAGAAGTCAACTTCAGCCGCATTTTGCACCAATAGGGCAATCATAAAAGTTAGTTCAGTCAGTATGTTGAAAATAAAAAACGGAGCCAGGCGCCGGATGAGATATGACTGCATAATTTGCCCTTTTTTCTTGTTGAAAATCAATGAGAATTTACTTTAAATCATCTTAAATGGCAAGAAAGTTATGCTCTTTATTTTTTATATGTGGAAAAGCCGCGGGTTTTATTAAAAGTTGAGGAAGCGTAGGCCAGAGAATGGGGGTTGTGGAAAGCTGTGGTCGTATGCGCGGGAAAGGATTACTGTCCTTTCGGAATTGAAGCAATATGAGCCGTAAACAGCGGGTTTGCTCCGATATAAAAAAGCCCCGACATGCGGGGCTTCATTATCAGATTGCCTTGCGGATGGCATCAATGGCCATTTCCAGTCGCGAACTGTCCGAACCGCCGGTCTGGGCCATATCCGGGCGTCCGCCACCACCCTGGGCGCCGACAAACGGCGCAACGGTTTTAACAAGGGAGGTGGCTGGAAGCCTGTCTTTTATATTGTCGCTAACGCCTACGACGACCGAAACTTTTCCTTCAGAAGTGGAGAAAAGAGCGATGACCGTGTCTTTCGGAGACTGTTCCTTGATTTCGTCAATAAAGGCTTTCAGCTCCTTGGCAGGAATGTTTTCCAGAACGCGCGCTACAAATTTAACGCCGTTGACGGCTTCGAAGCTGTTCGGATTATCGGCGGTCTTATTGCTGACCAATTTCTTTTTTAGTTCAAAAAGCTGCGTTTCAAGTTTTTTCTTTTCCTCAAGAAGCTGAACCACCCGGTTTTCGATATCACCGAGGCTGGCTTTCAGCGTTGCGCCGACGCGATGCAGTCGGTCTTCAATATCCTGGGTGAATTTTTCGGCCGCGGCGCCTGTTACGCATTCCAGACGGCGAACACCCGCGGCAATGGCGCTTTCGCTGATAATGTTGAAGCTGCCGATCTCACCGGTCTGTCTGACGTGAGTGCCGCCGCAGAGTTCCATTGACGTGCCGTTATCAACGCAGACGACGCGGACTTCGTCGCCGTATTTTTCGCCGAACAGAGCCATTGCTCCGGCGTTTATGGCATCTTCCTGGCTCATGATGTTGGTAAAGACTTTCAGGTTGGCGCGGATCAGCCGGTTAACCGTATTTTCCAGATCGCGGATTTCCGGTTCGGTTATTTGTTTGGGGTAGGCTATGTCAAAGCGCATTTTGTCCGCGGCTACATAAGATCCCTTCTGCGTAACGCTTTTGCCGTATTTTTCCTGCAGGGCATGGTGCAGAAGATGTGTAACGGTATGGTTGGCCTCAATGGCGCGGCGGTTTTCCCCGTCTACCCGGAAGCTTGCATTTGTTCCGGTTTTGGCTGTTCCTTTCAGCAGCCGGCAGACATGGACATGCAGGCCGTCGAGTTTTTTCTTGGTGTCAAGCACTTCCGCCTCAAAGCCGTCGCTGATAATTGTTCCCCTGTCGCCGACCTGACCGCCCATTTCTCCGTAAAACGGCGTTTGGTTGGCAAGGAGGAAAAATTCGCCGCCGCGTATTTCTTCAACCAATTGGTTATCCTGAATCAGAGCGGTAATCTGCGCATCCGTTTTAAGAACGGAATAGCCGAGAAATTCGGTGGCGCCGAGTTTGTCCTGAAGCTCAAACCAGATTTTTTCCGTTCCGGCATCACCCGAACCGGCCCAGTTTTTGCGGGCTTCGGCTTTTTGTTTTTCCATTGCTGCGTTGAAACCGGCTGTGTCGACGGAAATGTTCTTGCTTTTCAGGGCATCCTGAGTAAGGTCAAGAGGAAAACCGTAAGTATCATACAATTTGAACGCGGTAGCACCGGAAAGTTCATCTCCCGCTTTAAAATTTCGTGTTTCGTCATCAAGAAGACGCAGTCCTTTGTCGAGGGTTTTGAGAAAACGGGTTTCCTCGGTTTTTATTGTTTCGGAGATCAGCGATTCCGCCCGGTAAAGTTCCGGATAGGCTTCGCCCATTTCGCGCTGGAGCGACGGCAGAAGCTTGTAAATCATCGGTTCTTTCGCGCCCAGCATGTAAGCATGGCGCATGGCGCGGCGCATGATGCGGCGCAGGACATAGCCGCGGCCTTCGTTTGAGGGAAGGACGCCGTCGGCAATCAAAAAACTCATGGAACGGAGGTGGTCGGCAATGACGTTATGCGAAGATTCCAGCGGGCCTTTGGGATCCGAACCGGCTATTTTGGCAATGTCGGCAATCAGATTTCTGAAAAGGTCAATGTCATAATTGGAGTGAACTCCCTGCAAAATAGCGGAAATACGTTCCAGACCCATGCCGGTGTCAATGCATTTCTGTTTCAGCTGGGTGCGGCTGCCATCGGGCAGATCCTCAAACTCGTCAAACACCAGGTTCCAGATTTCAATCCAGCGGTCGCCGTCTTCCTCGGGGGTACCGGGAAGGCCGCCCCAGACTTCCGGGCCGTGGTCATAAAAAATTTCCGAACAGTATCCGCAGGGGCCGGTGTCTCCCATCTGCCAGAAATTGTCCTTGGTAGCAATGCGGATGATGCGGTCTTCGGGAAGTCCGGAAACTTTTTTCCAGATATTGTATGAGACGTCATCCGTATGATATACGGTTACGGCGAGCCGGTCTTTGGGCAGGCAGAATTCTTTTGTTACCAGTTCCCAGGCAAAATTTATGGCTTCTTCCTTGAAATAATCTCCGAAAGAAAAGTTGCCGAGCATTTCAAAAAATGTGTGGTGGCGCACATCGTAGCCGACACTGTCAAGATCGTTGTGCTTGCCACCGGCACGAACGGATTTCTGGGAAGTCGTTGCCCGCTTGAAAGCGGCGGTTTCCGCTCCGGTAAAGATGTTTTTGAACTGCACCATGCCCGAATTGGTAAACATCAGGGTCGGGTCGTTGTCAGGCACCAGAGAAGAAGACGGGAGAATTTTATGCCCGTTTTTTTCAAAATAGTTTAAAAAGGTTTTGCGTATCTCATTAACAGTGATGGTCATTTTTAATTTTCTTCCCGATAAATTTAACGTTTTTAACCGCATTAAAATAAAGCAAAGTTTGCTGGTTGTCTAGTTAAATTTACGGCTAATCTATTAAAATCCGACAATAAATCCGTTCATGTATACAAAAGAAAAATTCAGGCAGGACGCGTAAAGCAGCCACAGCATGAACGGATACTGGAGTCTGGCCGCCGCCGGGCTGATTTTGAGAAAAGCGGCAATCATTTTATAGACAATATAGTCCAAAAGCAAAATAACGGCCAGAGCCGGTCCGGGATATCCCATGCGGAAAAATACGAACGACCAGACGGCCTGCAGAAACAGCTGACAGACAAAAAGGCGTGATGCTTTCGGAAAAACGGGATTTCCTTTCAGGCCGAGGATGAGGTAATAAGAGACGGCCATCAGTACGTAAAGAATGCCCCATATAACGCGGAACCATTCCGAGGGCGGCGTATAAGTCGGTTTGGGCAGAGGCTGGTACCATCCTTTTATGCCGTTCTGAACCAGCCAGGCCGAGGCGGCAGCCGTCAAGCCGACCATGGCCAGACTGAGCAGCAGTCTTTCCAGTTTGTTTGCCATAAGCGTATCCTCCTGATTTTTTAGTTATATTTGTTTAATAATCATGAGGCAGAAAATTTAAAGGGGATCGGGCTACCGCATTTAAAATATGACAAAATATTTGAACAAAAAACTTGATTTTTGTCAAAAAATATGCTTTTAATAAATCAGCGTAAACAATTTCAGGAGAGGCAAGATGGCGCAGAAATCCGAAGTCAGGCAGGCAGTGCCCGGAACAGAAATCGAAATGCTGGGAGGCAATAACAAAGAACGCATCGGCGGCAACAGCATTTTGGTTAAGGTTGCCAATGAGGAGGGGAAGGAAACCCGTATCCTGTTTGATGCCGGCGCGTTGTTTACGCCTTATGAGTCCGGTTTTGAGGCTGCTTTTCCGGATATGGATGATTTTTTTGACCGTAAGGACGCCAAAACGGGCAATATTGCCAAAGCCGTCAAACCGGTTTCTGCCATTATGCTGACCCATGTGCACGAAGACCATATCGGCGCGCTGATTCATCTGATTAAAATGGGATATGTTCTGCCGCCGGTTAAAGCCAGCCGCTATACCAAAAACCTTATCAGTCTCTCTTTCCGAAAAGAAGGACTCGAGCCGCCGCAGATTGATGTCGTCAAGCCCGGCGACAATATTCTTATTGGCGACGACATGATTGTCGAAGCTTATTCTGTGGCGCACAGCGTGGTTGATTCTCTGGGGTTTCATACCCTGACTTTCGTCAATGGCCGTCCGGATGCCGGAATACTCAATAACGGCGATTTTCTTACAGAATCAGAAATGCCGGTCGGAAGAGCGTTTGAACTTGACGCCGTCCGGGATATTGCCAAACGCAAACTGATTACCCATGTGCTGGTGGATTCGACCTCGACCATGCCGCATGGTTCGGAGAGGATCGGCTTTGATCAGGCTGTGGAAAACACGCTTGGCGTGATTAACGCCAACAGGGGCAGAGACGTTATCCTGTCGCCCGTTATTTCGCGGAGCATGCAGAATCTGGCTATTGACATTGAGACAGCCCGCCGCCTGAACACAAAAATATGTCTGGACGGGAAATGGCTGAAACTGGCCGTGCAGGCTATGCAGATGTCGGGGTACAAAGATTTTGACGATATCATTTACAAAGGGAGCATCGGACAGTATCTTGCCGATAAGTCAATCCAGAAAAAGTATATTGTCTGCACCGGCGCTTTTGCTCAGGGAATGGAGGAATATGAAAAGAATCAGGGAATGGGAAACCGGATTCCCATGGCTGCGGCAACCAAGATAGCTCTGGATCTGCATAAGGATATCCGTCTGTCGGACAGAAGGTTTGACCAGAATGTTCTGGTTCTGATGAGGCAGAGAATCATTGAAGATATTAACGGCCGTACGGGACCAAAAATGCTGCAGATGATGGCAGCAAAAGGGGCAAAGGTCGTTATGAGTCCCTGCGGAAAAAATGTCGGGGATATAGAGCAGGTTAAGATGCAGGATTCCGGGCATCTTAATGCTGAAGCTCTGAAGAAATACGCCGGAAATCTGTTTGATTTTGTCGCGGCGCATTCTCTTGAAAAAGGCACTGACCCTGTTAAAGTAACATTTATTTCAATTCACGGCAATCCGGAACAGTGTGACGGCACGAGGCAGGCGCTCGGCGAGATCGGCGCGGAAACCTTTATTCCGCAGAACCGCCAGATTATCAGGCTGGGACGGAACAAAACTGAGGATGTAACGGGCTATCTTCCTCCGCAGACCTGGATAGCCGTCAAGCATCTGGTTTTTGATCCGCTTAAGCCGGATGACAGTATTCCGTACGACGGCAGAAATGAGTACTGGCGGATTGACGAAAATTACATGCCGATTGAAAAACTGATGGAATACGAGGCTCCGAAAAAGGAAAGACCAGGCGGCAGAGGCTATTATGCAAATCATCCCGAGCTGGAAAAATTTGAAAACTCGCCGATGCGCGATCCGATGCACCGGAAAGGCGGCAAAAAAACGGGCGGAAAAAAGAGTCTGGGCTTTCTCAAAAAAATTCGCGGCAGCGAAGGGAATTTTTAATTTGCCAAGTGAGGCGGACTGGGGCATATATATAAAAGAATATGCCCCAGTTTTTTTATGGAGAAGGCGAAAGTGAACTTTCAGGGTCGTTTAATCAGGGGAAATATTGTTTCCGCATATAAGGATCTGATACTGGATGTCAGATTTAAGGACGGCGTTACGGTGCCCGTGTTTTGTCCGGAAATGGATTATCTGAAAAATCTTTATGTTCCGGGAACGGAAATCTGGGTTACCAAAAACGGCGACCGGCGTCGTCGGCTGCGCTACGAATGCCAGCTTATTAACCGCGGCGATGGTCTGGTTATGGTCAATCCGAGCATTATCGACGATTTGTTTCTGGAAGCTTTTGAAAAAAATGTGTTTGAGGATTTCCGGCAATATGACCGGGCGGAGAAAAGCAGCGGTAATTTTGCCGCCCGCAATATCAGTTTTGAGTTATCGGGGGCGAATGAAAAAAAGTGTTATGTCTATGCCGTCAGCATATATAATAAGCAGGGGGCGTATGCCGTTTTCCCGTCGTTTTTGAATTTTTTTGAAATGGAAATGTTGGACGAACTCCGGCGGCTGCGCCTTCAGGGACACGAAACGGCGATGGTGCTGGTGGTTCCGAGAATGGACTGTCTGGATGCCCGGTTCAGCTGGAATTTGGATCCCGTCGCCGCGGCCAGAATTTTTGACGAGGCGAAAAATGGGTTAAAATTCTTTTGTTATGGTTGCAATATAGACAATAAAAGTATATCAATTACAAGAAAGATGAAGATTTTATATTAGGAGCTGAAACGTGGCTGTGAAAAGAAAAGACGGCATTAAGATATATGATGCCGCGGATTTTGAAGGAATGCGGAAGGCCGGAAAGCTTGCCGCCGAATGTCTGGATTATATTGCCCCTTATGTGCAGGTGGGCGTCTCAACCGGAGAGCTGGACGATCTGATGCGGGAGTTTATGACAAGCCGCGGTGCGATACCCGCCTGTCTGGGATACCGCGGGTATCCAAAGTCAACCTGCATTTCCATTAATCATGTTATTTGCCACGGAATTCCCGATTATGAGCGCAAACTGGCGGACGGTGATATTCTGAACATTGACGTTACCGCGATTGTCGACGGATGGTACGGCGACACCAGCCGGATGTATTATGCCGGAAAACCCAAACTTAAGGCTACCCGCCTCTGCGAGGTTACGTACGAATGTCTGATGCGCGGTATTGACGTTGTCCGGCCGGGCGCCCATTTCGGCGATATCGGCGCGGTGATAGAGGAATATGCCCATAAATACGGCTATTCCGTAGTTGATATGTTCTGCGGGCACGGACTTGGCAAGATTTTTCATGACGAGCCGAATGTTTTGCACTGCGGCCATAAGGGAACCGGACCGGTTATGGAAGAGGGGATGTTCTTTACCATTGAGCCGATGATTAATATCGGCAAAAAAGACGGCATTATCCTGAAAGACGGCTGGACTTCGGTTACCAGAGACAAGTCTCTGTCGGCGCAGTTTGAACATTCTCTGGGCGTAACCAAAGACGGATACGAGGTTTTTACCTACTCTCCCAAAGGGCTGGACAAACCGCCGTATAAGGTTGCGTAAGATAATTGTGCGGACTGCTGATGACGACATTATTTGATAAAACGGAAGATGGCGGAAAGGACGATGTCCCAAGTTATTACGGCCACAGGGAAAGACTGAGAAAAAGATTTCTTGCCGGCGGCGGCCGGGATATGCCCGATTATGAACTTCTGGAGCTTCTGCTGACAATTGCGCTACCGCGGAAAGACGTTAAACCGCTGGCCAAAGATCTGATTAAGAAATTCGGAACTTTTGCGGATGTTGTCAGCGCTCCGCTGGAAGAGCTGGTGGCTTTTCCCGGTGTCAAGGAAAATACTGCCGCCGTTTTGAAAATCGTCAGAGAGTGCGCGGTGCGTCTGTCTTGGGAAAGGCTGCAGAATTCCGATGCCCCGATTATAAACAGCTATGATTTGATGGTTGATTACTGCCGCACGGCGATGGCGCATCAGGATATTGAGGAATTCAGGATTATTTTTCTCAATGCCAAACTGCGCGTTATCGGGGAAGAAAGCCAGCAGCGCGGAACCGTGGATCATGTTTACATTCATCCGCGCGAGGTTATCAAATCGGCGATGATGAAAGGGGCTAGCGCTATTATTCTGGTGCATAATCATCCTTCTGGTTCCGTTACGCCGTCGAAGGCTGATATCGAAATTACTAGGAAAATCAAAGAGGCGGCCGACGCTGTTTCGATCCGTCTGTTTGATCATCTGGTCATCTCCAAATCCGACTGCTTCAGTTTCAGGGATAAGGGAGTTATTATGGAATAGCGGTCCAGATGTCAAAAAAGTCTTGCAAATTAAAAATTATTATGTAAGTTGAAAACGGAATTTAATAAAATCCGGGACATAGCTCAGCCTGGTAGAGCGCTTGCTTTGGGAGCAAGATGCCGACGGTTCGAATCCGCCTGTCCCGACCAGCCGTAGAGGACGCTTTGTCGTCCTCTTTTTTATTGCATGCCTTACAAAAAACGAGGTTGCCCGGGCATATCTGTTGGCGTCCTGCAGAAAACCGTCATTTTGTCCGGGGCTGAATACCCGGATGTCGGAAGAATGCCTCTCCACGCCAGCAAGCGTGGTCGAACCGTAAACTTTGCGGCGGGTTGAGAGCATCTGTTTCCGCTTTGCGGGATAAGCCCCGCGGAACAGCGGGGAATAACAGTGTGTTGCCGCCTTCTTTCGGAAAATGTTGTCAAACTGCCGGCTTTGCGATTGATGTGGCTGCACCGTTCGACGGGGATGTCCGCGATATGCTGTTTAGGAGGTGGATTGTTTCCGCGGACAGGGACAACTGGTGTTTTATGATTGTGCAATATTATGCTTGACTTGTTTTGCGGATGTGTTTATATTCCGTTCCAGAATATATGATATCAGGCGCCCTTAGCTCAGCTGGATAGAGCAACAGCCTTCTAAGCTGTGGGTCAGACGTTCGAATCGTCTAGGGCGCGCCATTCAAAACCCGGCTTCGTCCGGGTTTTTTGTTTTTACAGACATAAGTATAAATGTCTTAACCGCGGCGGAAAGATCTTTTCTGTTCCGGCGGGAAGTGAAATTATGTTCGCAGTTTTTAATGACAGTTATGTATTTAGGCCGTGAAAAACGGTCGTAGAGTTTTTGCACGTCGGCGGGTGGGATAACGCGGTCATCGACGGCGGCAATCAACAGCGGAACCGCCGAAATGCCGGGCGCAAGAGTTAGAGCGTCAAAGCTTTTGGCCTCTTCCAACGTACGGTAGGAGATGTTTACTTGGGGGCCGCCGTTTGGCGCCTGATAGGCGTAAAATCCGTCGGTTTGCCAGCTGCGGCAGAAATCCGGCATATTGTTCAGACATGATTTTTCCCACAAACGACCGCTGACTACCGGCGCTACCGCTATCAGCTTTTTAACCCGCCGCGGATGCGCCGCGCTGTAAGACAGAACCGAAGCGCCGCCTAAGGAATGACCGGCCACGATGAAAGGTTCACTGTAAAAATTCTGTTCGGACGCCCAGTCAATGACTGTGGAGAGATCCTCGACAAAAGTGGATAGCCGGGCCTTTTCAACCTGGCGGCCGCTTTTTCCCAAAGAGTGGCGGCTGTCAAAACTGACGACAACATAGCCGTTATCCAAGAAAACCCGGCGGAGCGTCGTGATAATCTGATGTTCACGGTCGGCGGCCAATCCATGCTGAAGAAACACCAGTTTGTTTTTTCCGGCGTTGGACAGTCCTTCTATTTGTACGTTCAGCATTTCCCGAGACGGGGACGGGATGTTTATTTCCTTTGTTTCCTGCCGTAAGGGGCTGTTCCATAAAATTAAAGCCAGCAATAAAAAAACTGTAAAAACGGTTTTGCGCATGAAAGTCTTCCTTGTTGTCTGGATAGAAATTTCTTACAGCCCCCGCGGGGGATCGTCAAGAATATTCGCCGCGTTAGGGGAAAAACAGGCGGAAGCAGTCAGTTTTTCTGCAGTTTGTTCAGAACGGAAACAATGGTCTGCATCAGGCCGAGTTCGAATTTTAGGCCCCGGGCGGAAAATTTGAATTCATCCTGATGCCAGACATAGTCGGCTTCCAGATAATCCGGCGTATAAGCATATATTCCCCGGGCGAGTTTTCCGGGATTTACGGTTTTGGAGAAATCCACGACGAGAAGGGCGAACTTTCTGCCGCCGCGGGTTGTTTTCAGAAAATTGTAAAGGTCGTTGTAAAGTTTTGCGGTTTCTTCCGGCGGTGTGGCACAGACTTTTGCCGAATAGTGGCTGATGTATAGTGTCGGTGTCGTGTCATAGCGCAGGCTGTAACGAATGTTTTCAATGCGTTTGGCAAATCTGGCGCGGAGTTTTTCTCCTTTGTCCGGGCCGCAGTCATATTCATGAAAATATTTTATGCCGTCGGCCGGAATTGTCCAATAATTGATTGCCGGGTCATATTCCATTTGTTCCAGAAACCCATTGAAGTCATTTTTCAGATTTTTCAGAAGGCCGGGAAGGGGATTGACGCTCAGGTCAAAGGGGCCGCTCGGTTCTCCTTCCGAGCTGCGGGGCTTGACTCCCCACAGGGTGGGAATGGTCCGGCTCAGACAATCGCATCCCAGAGAAACAATACGGTAGTTGAACGGCTTATGCCTGTGGAAGTCTGCAATAAACTTTTTCTGTGTTTTCTGGTATCTGATTTTTTCCAGAAAGCTTTCGGGGCGGATGCCGATGCCGAATTTCCATGCCAGAAAACGGCGGCATCTTTTTCTGAGGGATTTTGGAAAAATCCAGCAGACAAGAATTTTGATTATTTTGTCCTTAACGCGGTATTTTTTTGTTTGTCTGAATTTCCTGAGAAAATCAGGATCCGTCAGCTGTTTTGTATCCATAAGCCCTCTCTTTGCAGATAGGGCATCATATACCGGGGGTTAGGATATTTCAACAAAAATTATCGGGGTTTGCAACCGCAGTAAGTTTGGGAATAAAGTCCGAGTTCTCGGATTAAACCGGCCCGGCGCTCCTGCATGCCTTGTTTTCGGCCCTCAATGTGAATATATTCAACACCGGTTTCTGACGAGGCCCAGGCGGCCATGGCGTTGACCTGATCAAGGTCTTTGTATCTGGAGACCCCAAGAACGGAAGCAACGGCCGTATAACCGTTGTTTTTGGCATATTCCATGACCCGTTTGAGACGCATGTGGAAACAAACGGAGCAGCGGCGGCCTCTTTCCGGTTCGTCTTCAAGTCCCCGGGTGAGAGCGCACCAACGCTCGTTATCATATTCCAGTTCTATGAAAGGGATGCGGAACAGGGCGCAGAGGCGTTTATTTTCTTCCAGGCGCTTTTGATATTCTTCCTGCGGGCGGATATTGGGATTGTAAAAGACAACGGAAATGTTTCTTTCTTCCCGGGCGCATTTTTCTATAACGGCGCAGGAGCAGGGGGCACAGCAGGACAGAAGCAGAATTTTTTCGTTCATGATTTAACCTTTCGGGCAGAAGAATAACCTGATTTTGTTTTTTGTGCAATTGTGAAGTTTTGACGAATTATTGGACGTAATTTTTTATTCATCTTCTGCTTATTGTTACAGTTTTGTTAAATATTGACAAAAACTATCCTTTTGGTGTCTAAATTTTTGACAAAATATCCAAATTGTGGTATTTTTTTGTCATCAGTAGTCAGACAAGGAATGTTGCGATGCCGGTAAATTTGATTAATGAGAAAGAATTAAACGAATTTTTATCGCAGAATATCTGCGGTTATGAGGCAGCTGACAGTTTTTCGGCCGAAAAATTGAAGTCAAAAGACTTTGTAAAGCGGAACAGCGATATGATCGCCGACGCAATAGCCAGCCAGTGGATGAAAGCCAAATTTCGTAATTTTTTGACGGAAAATGACAAGGCCGCCTATCTGGAACCGGTTACCCGCATGTATCCCGGCTGTCCGAAATGGCTTTTCAGGGCTTTTGTTGCCAAGATTCCCGTCTATCGTTTTAGAAGCGAGCGTCTGCCGTTTGATATTCTGCGCAAGATCGGATGCGCCAGCCTGTACGTCAGGGAAGAGGCCCGCCGTTATCTGGACCGCGAGTTGAAGAAAACGCAGCCCAAAGTTCGTCTGGATTATCTGAAAACGGATAATAAACTGTCCAGTATTGAACAGGTTCTGAAACTTTACGGCGAAGATCAGAAGAAAATTGATTTTTCCGCAGGAACCAAAAGAGTTTTCAGCTTTCCGGACGGTTTTAGTATTGTTCAGCTTCTCGGAGAAAACGCTTTTATGGCGGAAGGACGGGGAATGGATCATTGCATTGCCAGAGATGCCTATTTTGCCAATTATTCGGATTCTCATAAATTTTTCTCTGTCCGCGACCGCAATAATTATCCGCACGCTACCTTTCAAGTGGACCGCAACGGTTATATCGTGCAGGCCCGCAGCAAAGGAGATACGGCCGTGCCGGGAAAATACCACAAGTATATTTACGCTTTTATGAATAAATACGGTATTAAGGCTTCCAAACTTGCCCTGGAGGATATAGGTCTGCTGGAAGCCGGCGGAAAAGTCCTGAGCATTTATTCGCTGGCCAAAGCCGGTCCCCTTTATCTTCAGGATTTAAACGTCGGGGATTACCGTCTGCGCAATCTGCCGGATTTTTCCAATATTACGGTTGAGAACTTTGATATCAGCAACAGCATGATGAAAAATATTAAGGGATGCGCGCGGGCCAAAACAATCAGTATGTATGATTCAGTCAAATTTGACGAGGATTTTCTGAAAGACCTGCCGCCAGAAGTTGAGAAAATCGAAGGATATTCCGTTCCGCTGAAATGCCTAAAACATCTGCCGAGGTCCTCCAACCTGAAGGAAATCGAGCTGAATGGCAACGATTTCAGGCCGGAAGAACTGTTGGAAATTCCGTTCTATACATTGAGAAAACTGAGTTTTGACGGCGGCAGCAGGGACTTTTACAAAGCTTATGACGAAGCGCTTGAGACGGCAAAACATTCGCTGTTCTTCATGGACAGAATTAAAATTGCCAGCCTTATCAGAAGCGCCGGTTAAAAAAAAACGGCCTTGCGGCCGTTTTTTTATGCTTCTTCCAGACCTGCCAGATATTTTTCGGCTTCCAGCGCGGCAATGCAACCAGAACCGGCGGCGATAACCGCCTGACGGTATTTGGGATCGCGAACATCTCCGGCGGCGAAAATGCCCGGGATGTTGGTTTCGCAGCTGTCGTTTTTGGTTATGATGTATCCTTCTTTATCAAGCTGCAGATGTCCTTTGAAGAGGTCGGTGTTGGGATGGTGCCCGATCGCGACAAAGACGCCGTCCACGGCAATGGTGGTCGTGTTGTCGGTTTTGACGTTTTTCAGTTTCAATCCGGTTACGCCCAGAGGAGAATCCGTTCCCTGTATTTCTTCAACAACGCAGTTCCAGATGACGTTGATTTTATGGTTGTTCATCAGTCTTTCCTGCAAAACCTTGTCGGCGCGCAGGGTGTCTCTCCTGTGGATCAGCGTTACGTTTTTGGCGAAGTTGGTCAGATAAATGGCTTCGTCCACAGCAGAGTTGCCGCCGCCGACAACGGCGACGTTTTTGTTGCGGTAGAAAAATCCGTCGCAGGTTGCGCAGGCAGAAACACCAAATCCGCGGAATTTTTCCTCGCTGGGAAGGCCGAGCCATCTGGCCGAAGCGCCTGTGGCGATGATGACGGCGTCGGCTACAAAAGAGTTGGCGTTTTCCGATGAGCAGACGAAGGGATGGTGCTCGAGATCGACTTCGGTGATGATGTCGTCAACCATTTTGACGCCGACATTCAGAGCCTGATCGCGCATTTTCTGCATCAGGTCTCCGCCCATGACGGGTTCGGGAAAACCCGGAAAGTTTTCAACTTCTGTGGTAATTGTCAGCTGTCCGCCGATCTGGTTGCCGGATACCAGAACCGGTTTCAGGCCGGCTCTGGCCGCATAAATACCCGCGGTGTAGCCGGCGGGACCGGAACCGATTATTAAAAGTCTGCTTTTATATTCAGCCATGATTCATAACTCCGTTTGTATTAACTGCCGACCAATATAAAGTTTTGCAAACGAGAACGCAAGGCTTATTTGCTAAAGCGCAGCGGCATTTTCCTTCAGATAATCCGCTACGCCTTCGGCCGTCGGGCGCATTCCTTTGTCTCCCTGATGCCATCCGGCGGGACAGACTTCGCCGTGTTCTTCAATGAAGATAAGGGCGTCAATAACGCGCAGGGTTTCGTCTACGTCGCGTCCGATGGACAGGTCATTGACGATCTGGTGGCGGATGACGCCGTCTTTGTCAATGAGAAAAGAGGCGCGCATGGCGACTCCGTCATCATCCAGAACGCCGTAATCGTGCGCTATTTGTTTTGTGATGTCGGAAACCAGCGGAAATTTTATGTCTCCGATGCCGCCAATGTCCGCAGGCATCTTTTTCCAGGCTAAATGTGAATATTTTGAATCAACACTGACACCTATCACTTTGACACCGCGTTTATAAAACTCATCAAGCCTGTTGTTGTGGGCAATGATTTCCGATGGACAGATAAAAGTAAAATCCGCGGGATAGAAAAACAGCAGCCCGTAGGAATCTTTCAAGTATTCGCTTAAGTGAAATTCCTCATCTATCTGATTGTCGGCCAAAACAGCGGGCGCAATGAAGTCTGGGGCAAAGTCGCGCACCAGAATCCGTCCGCCGGAATTTTCTTCGTCAATTTCTGGATTGTTTTCGACAATAAAATTGCGGCAGCGGATGGTGCGGAAATCAACATCGTCGGGAAAATTTTCTCCGCATTCGCAGTCCAGAACGTCGTAATCGCCGCTGCCGTTATCGTTCGGCGAGCAGACACAGTCAAAATCGTGAGGCATGTTGTTGGGATACGAGCATCCGCATTTGTCGTCTTCGCTGCAGTCGCAGCGGTCATTGTAATCGTATTCGTATGTGCAGTCGTTTTTGTCGGCAGCCATGTTTTTCTCCTGTTTCATAAAGTTAAAGCCGGTTGTTAAATACCGGCTTTAATATATTTGCGAACAGGAGATTTTAAAGATTACTGGTAAATAACTTCCAAAACCTCGAAAGATTTTCTGCCTCCCGGGGCAACATATTCGGCAATGTCTCCGACCTCTTTACCGATGAGGGCTTTGGCCAGAGGAGAAGACAGGGATATCTTGTTTTTTTCGATATCGGCTTCATAATCGCCGACAATCTGATATTTCTTTTCGTCGTCCGTATCTTCGTCCACGACGACAACGGTGGCGCCAAAACGGATGATATTACCTTTGTTCTGCGAGGGGTCAATGACCTGCGCGCGGCTGATTACCGCTTCGAGTTCCTGAATCCGGCCTTCAATAAAGCTTTGTTTTTCCTTGGCGGCCGAATATTCGGCGTTTTCCGAAAGGTCTCCGTGCGAACGGGCTTCGGCAATGGCCGCGATAATGTTTGGGCGGTCGACGCCTTTCAGGTGTTTCAGTTCAGCTTCTAAAGCCTCAAATCCTTGTTTGGTCAAAGGAAACTTATCCATTTTTTTACTCCAAAAAATATTATCGCCGCTTGCGCGCAAGCGGAGATAAGAATTTAAAAAAGCTAGAAAAATTAGACTGCGAAGGATGAATATCCGTTCACAGCCTTTTCATCGTTTGTTTTTATATCTGCAATATAACACAGTTTTTTTATTCTTCAAGATTTTTCTTTTTTATCGGAAAACCGTGATAAAGTTGTAAGAAAATGCGATAAAAAGCTATACAAAAGGGGGTTTTGTGCTAAAGTTATCCCGTAACTTCGAAACTACGGAAGGAGAATTTGACGTGAAAAAGATATATTTGGCTTCGGCTTTGTGTGGAGCCCTGATGTTTTCAACAAATGCCACGGCTGTTGACAGCACGGGCTGCGGACTCGGTTCCATGGCCTGGAAAGGTCAGAGCGGAATCGGTCCGCAGGTTGCCGCTATTTCGACCAATACTACTTTTCTGAATACGCTCGGCGTTACTTTCGGAACGTCCGGTTGTGATCCGAACGGCAGAATTACCGGCGGAACGGGAAAAATGGTTTTGGCCTTTATTGAAAACAATATGGAGCAGTTTGCCATGGATGCTTCCCGCGGGCAGGGTGAGACTCTGCAGACGCTGGCCGGCATTATGGAAGTCGACGAAAAAGAGCTGTCTGAAAAAGTTCAACAGAATTTTGCCGTCCTGTTTCCCAATCAGGATGTTGAGGCCGTTGACGTTACGTTGAACCTGTTCAAGGTTATGAACGCTTAATCCGATGTTACGGAAGGCCGCCAACCGGCGGTCTTCTTTTGTCTGTCCATGCTGCGTTTTTTGTTTTTCTGCTCTTTGTTTTTGTTGTATCCGTTTCAGCCCCGCGCCGGCGTTGCGGAGGATCCGCAGTGGCTTGCTCTGGTGCATTATCGTCCGGCTTGGTTCGGCGGCGTCAGAAGTACGATCGATTCCGATAATTTCTTTGTCAGCCCGGAAGGCAAATATTCTCCCCGGAAAGAACTGGAAGCAACCATAGATCTGTTTGAAAATGGCGTTGACAAAGAGAAAAAATGCCTTTTTCCGGCGCGTTATCTTTTTTTGCGCAAAAAGGGGCTGCTTGACGCCGCTTTCCCGAAATGCGACGAATTTGAGCAGTTTAAGGATGATTTGCGCCCGGCCGGGGTAACCCTGCTGTTTACCGATGCTTTTATGAATAATCCGTCGTCTCTGTTCGGCCATACCCTGCTGCGGATTGATACCGGGCGGAAAGGAACGCAGCTTCTGGCGCACGGTATGAATTACGGCGCCTTTACGGCCGGTGAGGAAAACGGTTTTCTTTTTGCCCTACTGGGACTGACCGGCGGTTATTACGGCGGTTTTACGATTAAGCCGTATTATGACGTAATCAATACATATAATAATCTTGAAAACCGGGATATTTGGGAACTGAGCCTGAATCTGACGCCTGAAGAGCTGGAGATGCTGGTGGCGCATTTGTGGGAAGTCGGGCAGACCCAAACAAGATACTTTTTTTTCAGCGAAAACTGTTCCTATATGCTGATGGAAACGCTTGATGTCGTTCGTCCGGAATTGAGGCTGGCGGACGCTTTTCCGGCGCAGACAATTCCGCTGGATACTTTGAAGGAAGTTTATGCCAGAGAAGGGCTGGTCGGAGAGGTTCGGTACCGGCCGTCGCGGCAGTCCAAAATCCGTCATCGCTTTACCCAGATGAATGAGGCGCAGAAAAAGGCTTATTTTGCGGCTGTGGAGGAGCAGAACTGGCGTTTGGACGGACTGGACGACAGCGAAAAGGCGGATGTCCTGGAAACGGCGTATCAGTATATTCAATACCGGTATGTGGCAAAGGAACTCGATCTGAAAGATTACCGAAAGCAGAGTTTTGAAGCCCTCGCGGCGCGGAGCCGTATTCGCAGCGTCGAACATTTTGAGGAGCTTAAGACGGGAAAATCTCCTCTGCGAACGCATGAGGCTATGCGCGCGGGGGCGGGGTTCGGCATAAGAAACGGGCAGGCTTTTCAGGAAATATCTTTCCGGCCGGCTTATCATTCTCTGACAGACAGAGGATACGGTTTTTTGCGCGGCGCAGAGATCAATTTTCTTAATGCGTCTTTCCGTCATTATGACAATACGGACAAATATGTGCTGCATAAGCTGGAAATTGCCGGCGTCAGGTCGCTTTCTCCCGCCGACAGGATGTTTGTGCCGCCGTCTTTTGCCATCGGCGCCGATATTTCGCGGGTGTTTAATCCCGAGAACGAAGAGGAAGGATATGCCTTTAATTTTCAGGCAGGCGGCGGCATAACCCTGGCTCTCACCGAAACGCTGTGGACTTACGGCATGATTAATTCCTATGCGTCTTACGGAGGTTTTCTGCCGCATAACCAATGGGCGGGGCTCGGGGCGGCAGCCGGAATATTTGCCGATTTCAGCCGGCTGAGACTTTTGGCCGAGGCCGAAAAAGTCTGGGCAACCTCGCATTTTGCTCCGGTTTTCAAATACAGGGCGGAAGCTTCATACAGCCTGACGACGAATACCGCGGCGGCGCTGACATATGTTTATGACCGGAATTACGGTCATGATCTGAATGAGTTTGCAGCCTCTTTCCGACTGTATTTTTAGTTTTGGGGAAAGAGGGTGATTTTTTCTGCCGCGCCGCCGTTTTGCGGCAGTCCGCCCGCAAATTTGCGGGCTTCTTTTTTATGACTGCGGCCAAAAGTCTGGAGACGGAGGCAGAAGCCGTCCGGCGTAACGCCCGTCAGGTATGTCGTTTTTTCCTTGTCGCAGTCGCAGATCAGAAACGGGCTGCCGTTAATCTTTTCTATGACGCAGGCGGATAAGGGAATGTCTCTGCCGGTCAGCGGCCGCAGTACCAGTCCGGCTGTTTCCGCTTTGCCGCGGAGGCGGTCCATATAATCGGTCAGGGCTGCGGCCAGTTCAGAGTCCTGCTCAAGGGTAAATTTGAGAGCGCGGCTGTCCGTTTCCGCCGTAATTCTGTCGTGAAGGGCGTTTTTATTCTGCCGCTCTGCAGGGATGTCCGGGGCGTTTTGCGGCGCTGATACGCTTTGACTGCCGGGGAGGACAGAAGGGATATCGTTGTCGGGCGGAGTTTTTTCGCCGGACATTTGCCAGGTAGGGGAGTTTGTCTTATTTTGCAATACGGACGCGTTGATTTCACTGATGTTTTTTTCTATCTCGCGCGCCATTTGGGAAGCCGCTTTGGAGAATGTTCCGTTTTCTTCCATAGCTTTCATGACCGGAGCCAAAGAGTCGAGTATCTGCGCCATGCTCTCGGACATGGTCTGCGCAACTTCGGGCATGACTTTTTCAAGAGTGCGGTTCATGTTCTGCAGGGACTCTTCCATGGCCTGATTTGAACCGGTGACGGCCCGTTCGATTTCCGGCGTTATCAGCTCTTCGTCCGCAGAGGCCGCCCAGACGTTTTCTGCCGCCAGAAACACCGACAGCATCAGAGATAAGGTGCGTTTCATCTTTTTTCTCCCAAAATCCTTTTTTATTTGATATAGGCAATTTAAATCAGGAATCACAGTCTGGCAAAGAAAATTTTAATCGTTGATTTTTTAAGCGGATGCTAGTATCTTCAAGGCAATTGCAAAATTGAGGAGAAAACAGATGTTGAGAGAAGAACTGCAAAAGGCTTTGAAAGAATCGATGCTGAACAAAGATACGGACACCGTCAGTGCTGTCCGGCTGATTATTGCCGGCATGAAGGAAAAAGACGTTGACGCCCGTGGCAAGGGGCTGAAGGAAGCCAGCGATACCGATCTGCTGTCCATGATGCAGAGCATGATCAAACAGAGAAATGATTCAATCAAAATGTATGTTGAAGGAAACCGCGAGGATCTGGCGGCGAAGGAACGCAAGGAAATCAGCGTTATTGAACGCTTTCTGCCCAAACAGATGAGCGATGCCGAAATTGAGGCCGCCATCAAAAGCATAATTGCCGACACGGGAGCGTCTTCAATGAAGGATATGGGCAAAGTCATGGGCGCCCTGAAAGCAAAGTATGCCGGACAGCTTGATTTTGGCAAAGCCAGCGGCATGATTAAAAACTTTTTGGGTTAAAGAAAGTTTTGCCGCCGGAAAACGGTTTCGGCAAAAAAGTTTGCCGGAGCCGCTTCCGGACCGGGCAGACCATAAAAAATCCGGCGGAAAGCTTCAGAGGTAAACAATCAGGTGGCATCGGCAGATCTGCAGAAATTTTTAGACGAACTGCGTTCCAGAATATCAATAGTGGACGTGGTGGGCGCGAAAGTCAAGCTGACTCGCAAAGGGCGCGAGTATACGGCCTGTTGTCCGTTTCATAATGAAAAGACTCCTTCCTTTACGGTAAATGAGGCCAAAGGTTTTTACCACTGTTTTGGCTGCGGCGCGCACGGAGATATCATTAAATTTGAGATGGAAGCCAACAATCTGCCGTTTATGGATGCCGTGCAAAAACTGGCAAACAAGGCAGGACTGCAGGTTCCGCAGCTGCGGCACGAGGATCATGAAGCCATTGAGAAACGCAACTCGCTTTATGACATTATGGAGCTGGCGGCCAGATTTTTTGAAAAATGTCTCCGGCTGCCGGAAGGGCGCCAGGGGCTGGAGTATTTTTACCGTCGCGGTTTTGATGACGAGATTATCGCAAAGTTTCGTCTCGGGTATGCTCCCGGAAACAATGGTCTGAAAGCCCTTCTGGCCTCAAAGGGAATTGCCGAAAAGGAGATGGCGGAACTCGGGCTTATTGCCGTTCCCGAAGATAAAAGCCGCCGTCCGCACGATTTTTTCCGCGAGAGAGTTATTATTCCGATTATGGATAAGCGGGGCAGGGTCATTGCTTTCGGCGGTCGCATCATGGGAGACGGACAGCCGAAATATCTGAACTCTCCCGAAACGCCGGTATTTAACAAACGCCGGGTGCTTTATAATCTGAATTATGCCCGCGACGAGGCTTTTGCCGCCCGGAATATTATTATCTGCGAAGGCTATATGGACGTGATTGCCATGGATAAGTACGGTATCGGCTATGCCGTGGCTCCGTTGGGAACGGCATTGACCGAGGATCAGATTCAGGAAGCGTGGCGTGTCTGTCCGCAGCCGACGCTTTGTTTCGACGGCGACAATGCCGGCATTCGCGCGGCCGTTCGTTCGGTTGACCGGGCGCTGCCGATTTTGAAAGCAGGCTATTCTACAAAATATGTTTTTCTGCCCGATAAGATGGATCCTGACGAATTTTTGAAAGCCAGGGGCCGCGACGAGTTTTTGAAAGTTATCGGCGATACGGTTCCTCTGGCGGAACTGGTATGGCGCAAAAATATCCAGAGCAAGGATTTATCGACTCCGGAACAGAAGGCCCTGCTTGAAAAAAACATTATGGAAGAGGTTGGCAAAATTGCCGACGAAAAAGTCCGCGGTTATTATGTTCAGGAAATGCAGAACCGGATTTACAACGAACTCGGGCGCGGTTCATGGAAAAAACTGCGGCGCCAGTCGGCCGGAAAACTCGCGGCTTCCGGAACCGGAAATGTTTCGCGTCCGGTGTCGCTGCGCGCCAAAACCAGTCTGGACGAACTGGTTTTAAAATTTGTTCTGGCCGCGTTTGTTTATTATCCGGAACTGGTGCCGGAATATGAAGAAAAAATGGCCATGTTTGAAATCGGCAACAGCCGCCTGCGGGAGATGCTGGATACCATGGTAGACATCTGCAACGGCAGCGACGGCATTGCCTTTGCGGATATGTACAGGATTTTGGGAGAGAAGGGATTTGCCAAAGATCTGACCGCTTTGTGGGAGCTGGAAATGCTTAAGCAGCAAAATCCTTATCTGCCGAAGATTCGCCGGGAAATCGACACCAAAATCACCGAAGTCCAGCTCAAACAATTGGAGGCGGAGATCCGCGAATGCATGAGGGTTATTGAAGTTTCCGAGTCGTTTCCCGAAGACGTTTATAAACGCTATGAATCCCTTAAAAAAGAAAAAGACGCGCTTCTGGATATGCAGAACCAGCCGGAATAAAAAACGGCGAAAGCCTGAAATTTGTAGACTCGCCGGCTTGCGCAGGCGAGGAAGAGATATTATATTGAAAAGCAGGTGTTGACAAATGCGTCAGAACTAAGTAAAAAATGCCTGCTAGCAATATATGTTTATCCTGCGCAAAGCGGGAATGATTATGATTAAAAAATCGATTTTTTAAGGAACGTCATGTCAGATACAGAAAATCAAGACTTTTATGATGGCAATGGTGTCGATGCGCCGTTGATTGATTCATTGGGCAGTGCCGTTAAAAGACTTATCGACAAGGGTAAGGTGCGCGGCTATATTACGGTTGAAGAACTGAACCGGGCTCTGCCGCCGGAAAAAGAATCGTCCGAGCAGATTGAGGATATTATGTCGGAAATCTCCGATATGGGTGTCAGCATTATTTCGGAATCGGATGCCGATAATTTTGAACCTGACGTGATTGAGGAAGAGGAAGAATTCGACGAATCCGGAAACTTTGACGAAAAAGACCTCGGACGTTCCGATGATCCGGTCAGAATGTACCTGAAAGAGATGGGAACGGTTGAACTGCTTTCCCGCGAGGGGGAAATTGCCATTGCCAAGCGCATTGAGGCTGGAAAAACCGTTATGATTGACGGTCTGTGCGAAAGTCCCATGACGCTGAAGGCAATTGCCGGCTGGCGCGACGACCTTCTGGAAGGCCGTATGCAGCTGCGCGATATCGTCGATCTGGAAATGATGTACGGCGATGATCCTGAAGCTCTGGCATATGAAGAGGATGAGGCTCCGGTCGATGATCTGGAAAAAGTTGCCGAAGAGCTGGCTACGAAAGAAAATCTCGACGATATTGACGACGATCTGGAAGACGATATGGAGCTTGAGGATACGGTCGACGACGAGGTTGACGAGGAAGACGAGGACGTTTCGGCCGGCGAAGGCGAAGAAGGAACAGCCGTGTCTCCCGAAGACGATGAGGATGACGGCGGGGCAGGGCGCGCGTCTGCGTCCGTATCGGCTATGGAAGAAGCTCTTCTGGAACCGGTTCTGGAGATTCTGACAAAGATTTCAAGCTATTACGATGATCTGAAAAAAATTCAGAATCAGCGTGTTGAGGCTATTTTGGCCGGAAAATGCATCAGTTCCGCCGTGGAGAAAAAGTATCTCCAGGTTAAAAAAGAGCTGGTCGAGCTGATGAGCTCTATTCATCTGAACGCTACCCGCATCGAGCAGCTGGTTGAACAGCTTAACGGTCTGAACAAGCGTCTGATGGGGCTGGAAGGAAAACTGCTGCGTTATGCCATGTCCTGCAAAATTCGCCGTGAGGATTTTCTGGAAGTTTATCAGAAGTCGGAACTGGATCCGAACTGGATTGAGAACATTTCGCATAAGAAAGATAAACACTGGCAGGCTTTTGTCGAGAAATACGGCGTCGAAATTGCCGATCTGCGCGACAGCGTAGCCAAAATGGCTCAGGAGTGCGGTCTGCCGATTACGGAATACCGTAAAATGGTCGATACCATCAAAAAAGGTGAAAGAGAAGCGGAGAGAGCCAAAAAGGAAATGATTGAGGCGAATCTGCGTCTGGTTATTTCCATTGCCAAGAAATATACAAACCGCGGTTTGCAGTTTCTGGATCTGATTCAGGAAGGAAATATCGGTCTGATGAAAGCCGTTGATAAGTTCGAGTACCGCCGCGGATACAAGTTTTCTACTTACGCGACCTGGTGGATCCGGCAGGCGATTACGCGTTCGATTGCCGATCAGGCCAGAACTATCCGCATTCCGGTGCATATGATAGAGACCATCAACAAGCTGGTGCGGACATCACGCCAGATGCTTTCGGAGATGGGGCGCGAACCTGTTCCCGAAGAACTGGCCGAGCGGTTGTCCATGCCGTTGGAAAAGGTTCGCAAAGTTATGAAAATAGCCAAGGAACCGGTTTCGCTGGAAGCTCCGGTCGGAGATGAGGAAGATTCTTCTCTGGGTGATTTTATTGCGGATGACAGCGCTTTGCAGCCTCTGGATTCCGCGATCCATTCAAATCTGAAAGAAACCTGCACCCGTATTCTGTCGTCATTGACGCCGCGCGAAGAACGTGTGCTGCGCATGCGTTTCGGCATAGGCATGAATACCGACCATACTCTGGAAGAGGTCGGACAGCAGTTTAACGTTACGCGCGAACGTATCCGCCAGATTGAGGCCAAAGCTCTGCGCAAGCTGAAACATCCGTCACGCTCGCGTAAGTTGAGGAGCTTTTTGGACAATTAATGTCTTTTTTGCTATATAAAGACGGCACCCGGAAGATTTCCGGGTGTTTGTTTATGTATTTCCGGTGCCGCCGGCTGGCGTGCGTGCGTTTTTAAAAGTTTTAGGATACCGTTAAGCTGGAGACTGCACGACAGGCAGAATGTCTGAGGAGTGGAATTATTTACGCGCTTTTTTTTGAAAACGACGAGTTGACAATCGGGTAAATTTCCTGCAAAACAAAAAGAGATAAAAACAAATCGAACCGAGGACTAAATGACTGGCGACTATAACAGCGAAGACAAAAGCATAATGAAAATTTCAGCGCAGGCAAAAAATAAATCAAGACTGCAGGAACTAATCGATTTTGTGAAGATTTCAGGCTATAAAAAAGTAGGAGTGGCCAATTGCAAAGGCGTGCAGAAATATGCCGACAGATTTGTTGCCCTGCTGAGAAAAAGCGGCTTGGAGGTTTTTGCCGTAAACTGCCGGGAGAGCGGGCTGGACGCCTGCCAAATCTGCGAGGACATGCATGGTCCCTGCTGCGATCCTGTTTCGCAGGCTGGTTATTTGAATGAAATGAAAACGGATTTTAACATAAATTTCGGTTTGTGTCTCGGGCACGGTCTGTTGTTTCAAAAATATTCCAAAGCGCCCGTTACGACCTTTTTGGTAAAGGATTTTGCCCATAATCATAATGTTATGGATTATTTGACGGAAGAAAATAATGATTGAAGAGATTAAAAGATTTATAAAAGAAGCCGGGGCTTATTCTCTGGAGAAGAGGCACCGCGAAGAACACCAGTATAATTACAAACAGGACGGCGAGGCGGCAAGATCTTTGGTTACGGAAGTCGATCTGGAGATCAGCAGAAGATTTAAGCAGTTTGTCGAGCAACAGTTTTTTGACCTGAATTGTATTATCATTGATGAAGAAAGCGTTTCGGCGTATGAGGAAAACGTATTTGACCTGGTTGAAGGAAGCGATTATCAGTTTGTCATAGATCCGATTGACGGGACGATTAATTATGCCGCGGATATTCCGCTGTACGGAATTTCGATCGGCGTGTTGAAAAAAGGAAAGCCCTGGCGCGGATTTTTATATGCGCCGGCATTGGGGGAACTGGTTTATACTGACGGCGAAAAAGTTTATTTTGAAAAAGGAGAGGAGGTCCGGCAGCTGGCTGAAAAGGAATTTTCTTCTTCCAAGGTTGTGCTGGCGCATCAGTGGGATATTGATATTTTTGACAACCATTTTGCGGGTCGGCTTATTGTGGAAGATTATTTTTCGGCCGTGGTTAATCTGATGTTTTTTGCCTTAGGCAGAGTAAAGGGGGTTTTTGCCAGGGCCTATATCTGGGATTTATCTGCGGCAATGGCAATCTGCCGGGTTTTGGGAGCAGGCTTTTTTGATTATGAGACAGGTGGCGAAATGACCGCTTTTTCGCGAGAATTCTTTGAAAACAGCTGTAAATCCAAAAAATTGCATATTGTTTGTTTTCCTGAAGAGCTGGAAAGAGTTAAGAGCGTCAGCAGATGTCAGCGCAAAGGCTAAAAAAGAGCTTGACTAACGGCCATATTTGGCATATTTTCTGGGGTAGCTTAAGGGCCCTTAGCTCAGTTGGTTAGAGCAGGCCGCTCATAACGGTCTGGTCGCAGGTTCGAGTCCTGCAGGGCCCACCAATAAAAAAATGCTCCTTTATGGAGCATTTTTTTATTGGTGGGGCTGAGCTGTTAAAGAGCGAGTATTAAGAGGAGGATAAGATGACCGAAAAGGAAAAAATGCTGCGGGGGCTTTTGTATGATGCCAATTATGATCGGGAGCTGATGACGGAGCGGCGGCGGTGTAAGCAATTGTGCTTTGCCTATAACCATATGCCTTATGAACAAACGGAAGAAAGATACAAACTTCTGGAAAGAATTTTCGGAAAGACGGGAAAAAACTGCACGGTGGAACCGGCTTTTCAGTGCGACTACGGATATAATATCAGGGTCGGCGATAATTTTTATGTTAATCATAACAGTGTTTTTCTCGATGCCGCGCCGATTACGTTCGGCGATAATGTTTTTATCGGGCCGAACTGCGGATTTTATACGGCTAACCATCCTTTGGATGTCGGGCAGAGAAACCGGGGATTGGAAACGGCAAAACCGATAACCGTGGGAAATAATGTCTGGATCGGCGGAAACGTGTGCGTTCTCAGCGGCGTTACAATCGGAGACAATACGGTTGTCGGCGCTGGAAGCGTCGTTACGAAAGATATTCCGGCGAATGTCGTTGCCGCCGGGAATCCCTGCAGAGTTATCAGGAATAATATTTAACCGCCGGCTGTCAGAAAACAGCGCGGAATGCGTTTGCCGGAATGAGGGAAGAGGCGGAAGTCAGGCTGCAGGAAACGGCTGAGAGATATATTTTTCGACCCGGGGATAAATATCTGTCGTAATCCGTTTGAGAATTTCGTCTTTGGTATACCAGCCGGCTTCAAGAATTTCGTCTTCTCGGGAGATGTTTATGTTTCCGGAGATGTAAATTCCTGAAAAATAGTAAGTTTCCGTGCCTGTATCGGGGTGTATGCGGTATCCCAGCTTTCCGGTGATTTCACATTCAATGCCGGTTTCTTCTCTGACTTCGCGGAGAGCCGTTTCCTCCAGAGTTTCTCGAAATTCCTGCTTTCCTCCCGGAAAAACCCAGTTGAGGTTTTCTTCGTTTTTGACTCTTTTTACCAAAAGAAAGCGGTCGCCTTTGCGAATGATGGAAATTGCTATTTTCATGTTTATTTCAGTTTGCTGTGTTTTAAGGCAATAGTATCCTAAAGCCGGAGATTGTCAACAGGTTGTTTTTCGACAGCTTGGGGTAGAGAATGTTTGGTTGTGAAATAAAATTATGTCTGGACACAAAAAAATATTCAGCTAATAATGTTTGCAATTTTTTACTGAGAGGAAAACAATGGCTGTTGCAGAAATAAAATCAAAACTGAAAACAAAAAAATTTATGGAATTCTGTGGTGTTTCCTTGATGTTTCTGGCTTTATTTCTGGTGGCGGTCCGCAGTTTTACGATTGCTATTTTCGACGAGGGAGACACCAGAGCTTTCTGGCGCCCGCCGGTAAGATTATGGACGCTGAAAAGGACAGTTTTTCTTTTGTGGTTGCCAGCGATACGGGGGCCAAAAACCGTCCCATAGAATATATTGCCAAGAAGGCCCGGAAATCGGACGCTTCTTTTATTTTGTATCTCGGAGATCTGGTCAGATACAGAAATCCCAGTCATTTTAAATGGATTACCGATGAACTGGCGCAAAAACTGAAGAATTTTCCCTTTTATGCCGTTCCCGGAAACCATGAAATCCTGACGGAAGACGGTGTGGTGGACAGGACTTTATATACGTCCGTTTTCGGTCAGCCGTATTACTGGTTCGGTTATGGCAATACGTTGTTTATCGGTTTGAATTCTTCCGAAGGTATTTTGAGTCAGAGCCAGTTGGAGTGGTTGAGCGTGATTTTGAAAAAAATTCGCCCTCAGTTCAAATATTGTGTTATTTTCAGCCATTATCCGCCGATCAGTAAAGACAGAAAAATAAACCGCGAGTTGGATCCTGTTTCCCGGAAGAAATTTGAAGAGGTTATTCGGGGCAGGGATGTTGATCTTATTTTGGCCGGACATGTTCATTATTTCTGGAAAGGAGAGTTTGCCGGCATTCCTCTGGTTACGGTACCGTCATCGGGGCAGCCAGTTCGGTCTGATATTGACAAACTCGGGTATGTTAAGGTTAGAATCGGTAAAGACGGAATTTTTTCCGTGAAGGAGCATTATATTGATGTCGACAGTGATATGGAATTTATGGAAGTCTTTTTCAGCAATGCTCTTGTCAAAGATGAAATCAATGATATTTCAATGGGACTGTTTTTATTTGGGTTGGTTCTGTTTGTTTTGGGTAAAAGACTGAAAACGGAATAATATCAACAGTGTTTAAAATTAAATTCAACTAAAAAATTGTATTATAAAACCTATGAAAATCATAAGGTTATTTCCATTCTTTTTTCGGGAATCTGAAATTTGGGTTGTTTATGGGCAAATTTTTTTTACGGCGTCATAAATTTGCTTGCAAAATTTATTTTATATAGTAATTTTTAGATGACATAAATGTTAAGGGTTTATGTTCACGCCTGTTAACGTATGGGAACTTCGCAAACTCCGAACGCAGGGCATTTAATACAGCGGTAGGTCTTTTCTTTTACCGCGTGTCTGGTGTTAGAAAAAAGAGTTTGCAAAATGTACTGCTCCCAAAAGTCTGAAAATGGTCTGCTTATTTATTATAAAAGACTAGGTATTTTCGAATCAGCCTGTTTCGGTTCGATGTCTTTTCTTCGTACTTGTACTGCTTTTTGTAAAACATCTTGGCCAGATAAGAGATGTGTTGTTCGTTTATCTTAACTGATAGAGAAGGAAAATCTAGTGGCTGATAATATTTATGTGACTAAATCTTTTCTTCCTCCAATAAAGGAATATGAAGAATATCTCAAACAAATTTTTGACAATTGCATTCTGACCAATCAGGGAAAACTGCTGATGCAGTTGGAAAAGAAAATTACGTCTTTTTTAAATGTAGAAAATTTTCAATATGTTACTAATGGAACTTTGGCGCTGCAATTGGCCCTTGACAGTCTGAATATTAAAAATGGGGAAATCATTACGACACCGTTTACATATGTTGCAACGACAACATCTATTTTGTGGGAAAGATGTGAACCTGTTTTTGTGGATATTGAGCCGGATAATTTTACTTTGGATCCTGCTAAAATTGAAAAAGCAATTACGCCGCGCACAAAGGCAATTCTTCCTGTTCATGTTTTTGGATATGCCTGTGATGTAGAGACTATTCAGAAAATTGCCGATAAGCATGAGCTGAAGGTTATTTACGATGGGGCTCATGCTTTTGCCGCCCGTTACAAAGGGCGTTCTTTGCTGGATTTTGGCGACATAACAACATGCTCATTTCATGCAACCAAACTTTTTCATACGGTTGAAGGCGGCGGTTGTGTGGTCAAAAATGATATTGTGAATTACAGGTTAAATTTAGCCAAGTGTTTCGGACATGATAATGATGCTTATTTTCAGATTGGAATCAACGCAAAACAGTCTGAATTTCATGCGGCTATGGGACTGGCCAATTTCGGTCATTTGGAAGAAATTTTGGAAAAGCGCAGAATTGTAAGTGAAACGTATGACAGTTTGTTAAATGATGCGGTCGGCCGTCCTAAAAAACAAAATGGTCTGGAATATAACTATGCTTATTATCCGGTTGTTTTCAAAAGTGAGGAGGAACTTTTATCCGTATTTGAGGCGTTAAATGCGGAAGGTATTTTTCCTCGCCGTTATTTTTATCCGTCATTGAATAAACTTTCTTATGTTAAGGGCGATTTTTCTTGTCCGATTTCCGAGGATATAGCCAGCAGGATAGCGTGTCTGCCTTTGTATCCGGATTTGGCGCTGCATGATGTTGAACGGATTTGTTTGATTATCAGAAATGTTATAGGAAAAAGAGCTTTTAATTACAGTGTCTCTTTAAAATCAGTTTAGGTAATTTTTGTATGTTGTTTGGAATTGGTTGCGATATAGAGGAAATTTCAAGATTCAATAAGCTTGTTGCAATGGATGAGTTTGTTGATTTGGTTTTTCTGCCTTTGGAAAAGGAATATTGCAGAAATAAACAAGTTCCCGAACAGCATTTTGCCGTTCGATTTTGCGGAAAAGAGGCTGTTATTAAGGCTTTGGCGAGTGTTAATATCGGAAAGGTCGATTTTCTTGATATTGAAATTATCAATGACGGAAAGGGTGTTCCCCGTGTCAGAATATCAAAAAACATCAGACAAAATATTGATATAAAACTCAGTCTGTCCCACAGCAGGAACTCTGCGTTGGCTCAGGCGTTAGTGATTATTAATTAAGGAGGCGGCTTTTGCTTAAATCAATTATAAAAAATGTAAAAATCAAGGGAATTTCGGTTGTTGTTCCGTCAAAAGAGCTTTGTCTGACCGATGATAAATCCCTTTATGGAGGGGATGAAAAACAGCTGAAGAGAGTAATGCGCTCTTCGGGGTTTAATAAGCGGCGTGTCGCGGATGAGAATGTAACGGCTTCAGATTTATGTGTAAAAGCAGCGGAGAATATATTTGCCGATATGAACTTTGACCGCAAAAACATTGATGCCGTTGTCTTTGTAACACAGACGCCTGATTATCATATGCCGGCAACGGCGTGTGTTATTCAGCACCGTTTAGGACTGAAAGAAAGCACGGCTGCTTTCGATGTCAATCAGGGATGTGCCGGATATGCTTACGGGGTATGGATAGCTTCCATGCTTGCAAACAGCGGCTGCCGGTATGTCTTGTTGTTGGTGGGAGATACTTCCAGCAAGTATACCGATATGTTTCGGGAGCATCAGTCTGCTCCGATTTTTGGAGATGCCGGAAGCGCAACGCTGTTTGAGTTTGATGAAAAAGCAGCGCCTATGTATTTCGATATCGGTACTGACGGCAGCAATTATGAAGTGATTATGGCGCGCAACGGCGGTTTTAGAAATCCGCCGAAAAAAGATATGTTTTATGAAGACGGCACATTTAAGTACGAAGCCAGAATGGATGGGCTGAAGGTTATGGAATTTACCTTGTCAAAAGTGCCGGGATCAATAAAAGATGTCTTGGAAAGAGCAGGCATTACAAAAGATGATATTGATTTTTTTGTGATGCATCAGGCAAATAAGTTTATTTTGGAAAACATAGCTTTGGAAGCAGATATTCCATTGGATAAAATGCCTATGGAAACAATTTCAAAATATGGAAATCAAAGTTGTACTTCTATTCCGGGGGCAATATGCGATGCGTTGGAGGAAGAGGTGCAAAAACGTCCGCTGAAGCTTTGCATCAGCGGTTTTGGCATAGGGCTGTCCTGGGTTAGTGCCGTTTTGGATATTGACCGGATCTATTGTTCCGGTATCAGAAATTTTGATTAAAGGAGAGTAAAATGAAGAAAGAAGAATTTTTGGAGAAATTTATAGATGCCGTTCAGATTGAAGAAGATGTGAATGAACATACCGATTTGTCCAGTCTTGATGAGTGGGATTCTCTTGCGTCGGTTACTGTTTTGGCTTTGTTTAACAAATATTTGGGGCTGAAGCTTACGGCTCAGGATATTAAATCCTGTATGACTGTCGGCGATATTTTGAATCTCGGTCGCGAAAAATATGCAGAATGATTTTTCTGAAAATGATTTGGTTTTAGTGGCAGGAGCCAGCTCCGGAATGGGACGGGCTTCTGTTCTGAGACTGAATGAGCAGGGAGTTCGGGTTGTTGGCATTGCTCGCCGCGGCAATAAGCTTGAAGAACTGAAAGCCGATTGTCTCTATTCCGATAAATTTTATTATGAAACGAGAGATTTGTCTTCAAATATTGAGGAACTCCCTGATTTTGTTAAATTTCTGGCGGAAAAATACGGAAAGTTTTCGGGGTATGTTCACGCTGCCGGTGTTTTAAATCCTTGCCCTCTTGGGATTTTTGATTATGCCGATGCCTTAAAGGATTTTAATACCAATCTTTTTTCGGCAGTTATGCTGACTAAAGGGATCAGTATCAAAAAATGCCGGCAGGATAAGCTTAATATTGTTTATATCTCATCTATTGCAGCAAAGACAGGAAATCCCGGAGCTTTAACTTATGGAATGAGTAAAGCTGCTCTAAATATGGCGGTTGTAACTTTGGCTCAGGAATTGGGCAGCCAGAAAGTTCGTCTTAATTCCGTGATGCCGGGCGGGGTAGATACGGATATGGCCGAAAGGTATAATGAAGTTCTGCCGTATAATTATTTGGAGAAGGTTAAACAAAATAATGTTTTTCATGAGATTTGTAAACCGGAAGATATTGCGGACGTGGTTATGTTTTTGCTGTCTTCCCGTTCGTATTGGATACAAGGGCAAAATATCATTGTTGATGGCGGAGAGACGTTAGGATGATTAAAACAGGAATTATGCAGCCGTATTTTTTTCCCTATCTTGGTTATTGGCAGACTATGGAAGCTGTTGATAAGTATGTGGTTTTTGATGATGTCAATTATATTAAGGGGGGATGGATTAACCGCAATAATATCTTGATGAATGACAAGGCTTTTTTGTTTACTTTGGCTTTGTCGCGAGTCAGTGATTCTAAAAATATAAATGAAATAGATATTTTGGATGAAAAAAATAATTTTAATAAAGTTCTGGCTCATGTTTATAATGCATATTTAAAAGCACCGTATTTTAGAAATGTTTTTCCCCTAATTGAAGAGATAATCAATTATCCGGATAAAAATTTAGCTTCTTATTTATTTAATCAAATAAAGAAAATTGCCGAATATTTGGAAATCGAAACGGAATTTATTTTATCATCGCAAATGATGAAGGATAATAATTTGCGCTCGCAAAACAGAGTGATTGATATGTGTCAGCGTCTTTCAACAGAGCAGTATATTAACGCAATAGGTGGGCAAAAACTTTATTCGCGGGAAGATTTTAAAAAAGAAGGAATTGATTTGAAATTTATTAAGTTGCTGCCAATTGAGTATAAGCAATTTAAGAATGAATTTGTACCAAATTTGTCAATAATTGATGTGATGATGTTTAATGATAAAAAAGAATTACAGAAGTTGCTTAAAATGTATGAGTTAATTTAAGGAGGAGGAATGGCAAAAGTTATTTTATGGGGAACAGGACAAATTGCCGAAGTCGTGTATCATTATCTGACTAAAGATACGGATCATGAAATTTGTGCTTTTTGTGTTGATCGGGCTTATTTGAATGAGCAGACGGCATTTAAAGGAAAGCCGGTGGTTGCGTTTGAAGATGTAGAAAAGCTTTATCCGCCTGAAGAATACAAAATGGCCATACCAATAGGTTATAAGCATATAAATAAATACAGGGAGCAAAAATATCTGGAGACAAAAGCTAAAGGATACGAATTTATCTCCTATGTGAGCTCGAAATCCTCAGTGGATGCCTCAAGTATTGGGGAGAATACTTTTATTTTTGAGTTTAATGCTATTCAGCCTTTTGTAAAAATTGGCAATAATGTTATAATTTGGGCAATGACGGGAATTGGACATCATACGGTTATTGGGGATAATTGCTTTTTGGCAAGTCCTAAAATTTCAGGATCGACAGTTATTGGTAATAATACTTTTCTGGGAACAAATGCCACTGTCGGAGATAATTTGAAAATCGGTTCGCATTGTATTATCGGAGCAGGAGCTTTAGTAACGAAGGATGTTGAGGACGGCAGTGTTTTAGCTGCAAAACAAACAAAGGCTCTTCCGCTGAAAAGTTGGGACATGGAAGATATTTTAGGATAAAAATTGGAAAAAAGTTTGAATATAACGTTAGTGAATATAAGAAAGGATTTTTTATGAGGTGGGAAAAAAAAGGTTTTATTTTCAACAGCGACGGAAAATATGATTGGTCCAGAAGTTATGCCGGCGGACCTATCGTAGATATGATTTCGGATAAAGTCTGGAGAATTTATTATACAACCAGAGATGCGGAAAATCACAGCCGACCAAGTTACATTGAAGTAGAGGCGGGAAATCCTAAAAATATATTATATGTTCATGATAAACCTTTGCTGGATTTGGGAAAAATAGGGACTTTTGACGATTGCGGCGTGTCTGTTTTGTCAACTCTGGATTATCAGGATAAGAAATATATGTATTATCTGGGATGGACGGTCAGAAATACGGTTTCTTATCATAACTCCCTCGGGTTGGCCATAAGTGAGGATGGCGGAAAAACTTTTCGGAAGTTTTCAGAAGGTCCGTTGCTCAGTCCTACCTACAAGGAACCTTACTGTAACGGTGCGTCCTTTACAATGCTGGATGGCGATGTCTGGCGTTTATGGTATACTTCTTTTGTCGGCTGGGAAGTTTACGATAATCATCCTGAACCGCTGTATAACATTAAATATGCGGAATCTAAAAATGGAATAGACTGGGAAAGAAACCAGATTGTTTCGGTTGATTTTGTCGATAAAAATCTAAAGGGCGGGATTGCTCGGCCTTCAGTCATGAAAGAAAATGATGTCTATAAGATGTGGTATACTTACCGTGGAGCATATGATTATCGCACCAACAGAGATCACAGTTATCGCATAGGTTATGCGGAATCAAAAGATGGAAAAGTTTTTGTCAGAATGGATGATAAAATGGAAATAGATCTGTCTGATGAGGGATGGGATTCCATCATGATGACTTATCCGCATGTTATTAAGTATGATGGAAAGTATTGGATGTTTTATAACGGGAATACTTTTGGCAAAACAGGGTTCGGTTACGCGGTTTCGGAAGGTTAATATGGAAAATACTAAGTTAAGAGTAACGGTAGTTTGTGTTACATATAATCATGAAAAATATATTGCTCAGGCTTTAGACGGAATTCTGATGCAAAAAACAAATTTTGATTTTGAAGTTTTAGTCGGAGATGATGCATCAACAGATAAGACACCTGAAATTGTAAGAGAATATGCTAAAAAACATCCTGATATTATCAAACCTGTTTTACGACGGAAAAATATAGGGGCTGCCAAAAATTCAATTGACTTATATAAACGAGTCAAGACGGAGTATGTTGCTATTTGTGATGGTGATGATTATTGGAGTGATCCTTATAAACTTCAAAAGCAAGTGAATTTTTTGGATAAACATAAAGACTATGGTTTATGTTTTTCAAAGGTTAAAATGTTTTATGAAGACCACCCCCGTAAAATAGAAATAATTCCAAATGATAAATTTATTAAAAATTTTTTTAAAAAAGGGTATCTAACAGCTTCAGATTTATTGAAATATAATTTTATTGCACCGGTTTCAGTTGTTTGGCGTTGGAAATTTAAGGACGGGCTTCCTAAATGGTATAATGAGCATTTGACACCGGGGGATTTATGTATGCATCTTGTTCATTCTCGGGATAGTAAAATTGGGTTGATAAATGAAGTTACTGCAGCATACAGGCGTCAAAAAAATGGAGTTTGGTATGTAGCTGTTCAAGATTATAATAAAATTTATAAGAAGTATGGAATCGATATGTTAGAAATGATTTCAGCTATTATAAAATATTATAATGGAGCGTATTTGGATGAAACTAAATCTTATGCCAGGTATTTATTTAATAAAATTTTAGATATTGCTATTAATGAAGATGATTTTTATTTGTATAATCAAGTTTTGAAAAAACATATCAAATTATACGATATAGTATTTAATCAGCTTTCTGTTCCTTATAAGAAAACGATACGACATAAATTTATAAATGTGATTGCCAGGTGTCTTTTGTTGCCGAAACCATATGGGAAAAGATAGATGTTAAAGAATTTTCTGACAGTTGTTTGTGTCGCATATAATCAGGAAAAATATATTTCGCAGGCACTTGATGGATTTGTCCGGCAGAAAACTGACTTTCCTTTTCAGGTATTGGTTGGGGATGATGCTTCTACGGACAGGACTCCGGAAATTATCAAAAGATATGCAGAGCAGTATCCGAATATTATTATACCGGTTCTCAGAGCGCAAAATATCGGAGCGGCAAGAAATTCGTATGATTTATATACCAGAGTTCAAACTCCATATGTTGCGATTTGCGATGGGGACGATTATTGGACGGATGAGTTGAAACTTCAGAAACAGGTTGATTTTTTGGAAAAAAATTCTGATTTTTCAATCTGCTTTCATGCAGTCCGCCTTTATGATGAGGATAATGCCGGGCGCAAAAAAATTTTTCCCGGCAAGAAAGCGCTTGAGGGAAAAGATGTTTTGGAGACAAAGGATCTGCTGAAATATAACTTTATGCAGGCGAATTCTATTGTATATCGTTGGAATTTCGAAAAAATGAAATTGACGGAAAATGAATTTGCTCTTTTGGCTCCGGGGGACTGGTATTTGGCTTTGATGCATTCAAGATATGGAAAAATAAAGTTTTTTGACGAAGTTATGGGAGTTTATCGTTTAAACAAAGATGGAATATGGAATCTTGAAAAAAACGGCGAACAGGAAAGATACCGGAAGTACGGTATGGAGATGCTTAATTTTTACCGTAAGGTAATGCAGGAATTTGACGGTTACGTCAGTAAATCAGGCGCTGATACTTTAATGCAGATACTTAAGTTCTGTGCGGTTGATGAAAATAAAGAACTTTATGATGCAATAGGAAAAAATTATTTTGATCTTTTTTGCAGAGTTTTTTCGGATTATAAATCTGAGCGGCAAAAATCCCAAAAAAACATGCGTCAAAAAATCGTAAATTTGTTAGCAAAAATTTTAAAGTTGCAAAAACCTTATAAATAATACAATGTAAATGTGGTTTGTTAATTTTTTGAGAAAGTCATTGTTCGCCAGGTTAAAAGCTAAATTTATGTCTCTTTACGCGGTGCAGAATTATTTGAAAATTCTGCCGTATGTCCGTCCATATTGGATCCGGGCGCTGGCAGCCGTTCTGATAACCATTCCCATCGGCTCCATGGATGCCGTGATCGCCTGGTCCCTCAAGCCGTATATGGATGTGGTTATGGTTGAAAAAAGCACGTCTTCGACCATGTATATACCGGTTTTGATTATTGTTTTCAGCATTTTGCAAAGTCTTCTCAACTATCTGGCCACATATCTCAATACCTGGGTTGGGCGGAAAATTGCCAATGACGTCAAAATTGATTTGTTTGACAAGCTGATGCATTATGACGCCGGCTTTTTTGACAGGTCCAGTTCGGGCGAGGTGCAGTTTCGTTTCAATCAGGACGTGGATATGGCCTGCAACGGGCTGCTGTCCAATCTGAAGCTTTTTACAACCAGAGTGTTTTCTTCTTTGTCCCTTATCTGCGTCTTGTTTTACAACTCCTGGCAGCTGGCTATTGTGGCCGTTCTGGTTCTTGTCGGGGCGCTGTATCCGCTTACGACGGTGCGCCGGCGGTTGAAATCTGTCGTCAGCAAAACGATTTTTTCCGGCGCTGAGGTTATGACGCATTATAACGAAACTTTCAGCGGCAACAGAATTGTGGCATCTTATAATCTTTATGATTATCAGGGGCAGCGCTTTCGCGAAACTCTGAAGACGGTTTTTAAACTCGGTATTAAAATGATTCAGCGGACGGGGATGATGTCTCCTCTGATGCATTTTGTCGTATCCCTTGGTATTGCGGCTGTTATCTGGCTGGGTAGTTATCTTATCGTAACCCACCAGATTACCGCGGGAAATTTTGTGTCCTTTATTACGGCTCTGGTGATGCTGTATAATCCGATCAAGTCAATCGGCAACAATTACAACAACGTGCAGCTGGCACTAATGGCCATGGAGCGAGTTTTTTCCCTGCTGGAGACGGTTCCGGCCATCGTGGACAAGCCCGGAGCGAAAGAACTGAAGACAATCGAGAAAGAAATAGAATATAAAGATGTCTGTTTTGAATATCTGCCCGGTAAGCCGGTTTTAAAAGATATTAATCTTAAGGTTCATATCGGTGAAACAATAGCTTTTGTCGGGAACTCCGGAGGTGGAAAAACAACTCTGGTTAATCTGCTGCCGCGTTTTTATGATGTTACTTCCGGCGCGGTCCTAATTGACGGGACGGATGTCCGGGATCTGGAACTTAATTCTCTGCGTGATAAAATTGCCGTTGTTTTTCAGGATAATTTTCTTTTCAACGGCACAATCCGCGAAAATATTCTTTTAGGCAAGGAAGACGCGACGGAAGAGCAGATTAACAATGCCGTCAGAAGCGCCTGTCTAGAAGATTTTGTCAGGTCTCTTGACGCCGGATTGGATACGCAGATCGGCGAAAGAGGCGTTCTTTTGTCCGGTGGTCAGAAGCAGCGCATTGCTATTGCCCGCGCTTTTATCAAAAATGCGCCGATTGTTATTCTGGATGAGGCGACCTCGGCTCTGGACAATAAGTCGGAAGCCGTGGTTCAAGAAGCAATCAATAATCTGATGGAAGACCGGACAGTCTTTATTATTGCCCACAGACTGTCAACTGTCCGCAATGCGGATAAAATCGTTGTGGTTAATTATGGCGAGATTGCGGAAATCGGCAGCCATGACGAACTGCTGGGCAGGGAAAACAGCGTGTACGGCTCTCTCTACCGGACACAGCTTAAGTAGTATCGTATTTTCAGTTTTTTGTCGCGTTTTTTTCTGAAAAATTGCGTTTAATATCATGAGGTTATAAAAATCAGACTGGTCCGGAGACTGATAAAACTTAAATTTTGTTTTTTTGTTCTTATATAAGTTTTTGATGTAGTTCAGTTTATACGGAGGTTCGATGAAATACGTAAAACCAAGCAAGTTAGATGAAAAATCAATTATTCTGGATGTCAGAACGCCTGATGAAATTTATGAGGAGGCTCTGGCTTTGCCTTTTTTGAATGCGGAACTGAGTAAGCTGAAGCCGCAGGAATTTGTTTATGACCATAATCTGGACGGCAGCAAAACGCTGCATATTATCTGCCATTCGGGGACAAGATCTCTGCGAGCTGCAGAAATGTTTGAAAAATCAGGATTCTTTAATGTCGCAGTAGTGGACGGTGGTATTGTCGAAGCGGAAAAAGAAGGGTTGAGGGTTATTCGTCATTAATCCTGTAAAAGGATGTCCGGGACCGGATTGATGGCAAACTATACGTCTGACCGCGTTTGCTCGATATGGCAGCGGTTTTGTTTTGACGTTCTGCCGCTTCTGAAAAGGAAATTTTCTATAAGGCACGCAATAAAAAAAGGCCCTCGGAGAGGGCCTCTTTTAATCAGATTTTACTTCAGCCGTTGGTTGTATCTTTCGTAGTCAACCGGCTGGTTGGAGCTCACAACCAGCGTCATCGGGGTTGTGAAAATGTTTTCCGCGGCATCCATGATGTCTCGGGCGGAAACATTGGCGATGTCCTGAATTGTTCCCGGAACGTCAAACATATTCTGACATCCGATGAACTGCCAGGCAACTTCGCGGCAGGATTTTTCGGAACTGTTGTTGCCGAAAATTTCCACATAATCAACCATGGCCAGGTTGCGCGAGGTTTCCATCCTTCTTTGGTTGGCGGCTTCATGCCTGATGCGTCTGATGTTGTCTGCAACAATGTCCAGAAGTTCAGGGAAGTTGTCCTGCTGACTCTCAACGGATATCAGCAAACTGCGGCGGCCGTAGTAGCCGGCGATTTTGACATCAGAATTGACATCAGTGTCAATAAAGGACCGTTCAAGACGACCAGCAAGCAGCTTGAGCAATACGGCAAGTTCGGCAATATTGGGGACATGCGAGATGTCGAAGCCGAAGTAAGCCAGCGAAGACTTTTTGCCGGGAATTTGCGCGAAACCTCCGGTGTAGATGTCTTTCTTTACCGGATTTTGTTTACCGCGCGGCAGTCCTTTCAGCAGTTTGTCCACTTCCTGAACCAGAAGGGCGTTGTCAATCTCGCCGCAAATGACGAGGATTGTGTTTTCTGCTACGTAATATCTGCCGGCAAAGGCCTGAATATCCGCAGCGGTGTAACGGCCGACGCTTCTGATGTAGTTGTCCATGTCCCAGTTTATGTCAGCGTTGGCATAGGCTGTATGTTTGTACAGTAGCTTGAGCTGACGACGGGGAATGGGGAACATATCTACCGTATGCTTGATGATGTCTTCTTTTTCGGCAGCAATGTTATCCTCCGAAAAATTGAAATCATTTAACACGGCCAAGAGCGTCTGAAGTCCTTCCTGCCATTTTTCTTTCGGCACCTCAACAAAATAGGAGGTGATGGTACCGCCGTAAATGGCCTGCACTTTTCCCTGGGCGCGCTTTAATATCAGCTTTTCCAACAGGGAAGAAATTCCTAAGGTCTCTTTACTCTCATTGTTATGTCCGACGTTTATGGTCAGGCAAAAATGCACACTCGGAGCGCTTTTTGCAATTGTTACAATTTGCACTCCATTCTCCAATTTAAATTTCTTTGTTTCCATAAATTAGAACAGAATAGTGAAACATAATATAAAAAATACGTTCTTTTTCTATTACATTTTTTTTATTTTGTCAAATTTTATTAAGAATATTAAGCAAGAAAACCGAAAAATTGACAAATTTCAGGGAATAAAGTATGGTGCAGAAAAAGAATAAGGAGGGAAAATGCCTGATTTTGAACTGGAAAACAGCATTGACGGAGTCGTTGCCGGAATAGACGAGGCGGGGCGCGGGCCCTGGGCCGGACCGGTTGTGGCCGGGGCTGTGGCTTTTTTGGACAGGAATCTGGCGGAAGAACTTTTGAACGGTCTTGACGACTCCAAAAAGCTTTCTGCCAAAAAAAGAGAAAAATTGTATGAAAAGCTGTTTGAAGAAGAGAAAAAAGGAAAAGTAGTCATCGGTATCGGTGAGGCGTCTTCCCGGGAAATTGACGAAATCAATATTCTTCAGGCGACTTTTCTGGCGATGAGGCGCGCTGCCGAAGCACTGAAAATCAGGCCGGAATTTGCGCTTATCGACGGAAATCAGACGCCGAAAAATTTTCTTTGCAAAACCAGAACGGTTGTCAAAGGAGACAGTAAATGCATGTCTATTTCGGCGGCTTCGATTGTGGCGAAAGTTTACCGGGACAGGCTGATGGCCGGTCTGGCGGAGAAATATCCGTATTACGCCTTTGAAAAAAATGCGGGATACGGTACGGCCGCTCATATTGACGGGTTGAAAAAACACGGCATTACGCCGGAGCACCGGAAATCTTATAAGCCTGTCCAGCTTTATTTCAAATGAAATTGACAAAAAAAATTTTTTGTATATTCTACTGATCAGATAATCTGATTATTAATTTAAACTCTTATTATATTATGAAGAAAAAAGAATTGACCGAGGCATTGAGAGAGCTTCAACTTCGGCTGGATTTGGGAAGTGTTCTGCTGCGACAGATACAGTTTGAAGACAATTGTGAAAATTTGTGCCGAATTTATAAACTTTTTCTTTATTCGGAAGGGGTATATGCCTGTAACAGGGATGTTATGCCTGTCTGTCAGGACTACAAAGAACTTGAACACAGGGTGCTTGTATCAATTTGTTTGACCTTGCATTATTTTGAAAAAATATGTGAGGATTTGATTAAGAATCCTGAAAATCTGCCGAAGCTGGAAAAAATGTTTTGCTCGGTTTTTGAGAGTGCAGCCAGCTATGCAAGGCTTTGGAATGAAGATCCGAAGTTGTTGTCCTTGACTGCCGATCTGATGATTGCCCATCACCGGATAATTTCGGAGGAAGTTATCTCCCAGATCCTTTGGGTATATTATATGCAGCAAGACTGGAGCAATCTTTACCGGATGCTGGTTATTCCGTTTGCCAGGGCCGAGTACGGGCATTTGTTTCAGGGACCAAATGCAGAAGAAGAACCGGGATTTTATTTTATGTGGAATCTGGGTGAGAAAAAATTCGATTGTTAAAATAAAAACTATTTTTATGATTAAAAGTGAAAAAACTCTTACGGAAGAATTGTCTGCTCTGGCGGCACTGATAAAAATTTTTGATGCCTTTGAGGAGCAGCGCGTTTGCGGAAAATCAAAATCTTTGCTGCCAATCTTGAAGGAAACGGCCGTTAGGATTATGGAAGATGTTCGTTACAGATCTTCGGAATATCGCTCTTTCTTTTATGGAAAAGACAGGTACCGGACAGACGAAGTCTTTAGCAGAGCATTTTACAATCTGCTTTTTGATTTTTGCAGAGAGCTGTATATGGACATGATGGAAAGCAATGTTCTTTTGAAAAAAAACATTTTGTTTTCCAGAGTCTATACCGGGCTGTTGTTTAAGTTTATGAATGAGGCGCCGGCGGTTTACAGGCCGTTTGTTCATGTTGTGTTCAAACTGACTTTAAAGCGGTTTGAACTGATGAACGAGGATGAGAAAAACCTTATCCTGAAAGTGCTGGAATATGTCGGAGACACCGAAAAACGCCAGCAGCTGGAAGATATGAAATAAGGAGTCTGACGGCTCCTTATTTTTTTTGCTGTTCGGAAATCTGAACTGTGAAAATTTATTGTCGCCGCGGGAAAAAACTTAATTTTGTCAGCTTGGTGGGATGAACCGCGGCAGAGACGCCGCATAAATTTTTCGGTAAGAAAAAATACCTGAAAATTCTTTTCAGGCAAATTAGATGGTTAGCGGATTTTCTTTCAGGCAGGGGACTAATAACCCGGATTTTTTGTTTTTGTTAATAAATTTATAACTATCTGTCTCACATACTGGCTTCAATGACAATAACCTTAGAAAAGTGGTTTTAAATGAGCAGTATCCAGACAAAAACTATTCTGAACACGATTATTAATGATGATTGTGTTAAAATAATGAATGAAATGGAAGAAAACTCTGTCGATTTGATTTTTGCTGATCCTCCGTATAATCTTCAGCTCGGCGATGCTCTGACCCGTCCGGACAACAGCAGCGTCAGCGGTGTTTACGAAGAATGGGACAGTTTTGAAAGTCTGGCTGCCTATGACAAATACACGCGCGAATGGATGACCGCGGCGCGCCGGGTATTGAAAGATGACGGCGCTATCTGGGTTATCGGTTCGTATCACAATATTTTCCGCGTCGGTTACATTCTGCAGGATCTGGGATTTTGGATTTTGAACGATATCATCTGGAACAAGACCAATCCAATGCCCAATTTTAAGGGGACACGTTTTACCAATGCTCATGAAACTTTAATCTGGGCCGTGAAAAATCCGAAATCTAAATATACTTTTAATTATGAGGCGATGAAAGCTCTCAATGACGACACGCAGATGCGCAGCGACTGGCAGATTCCGCTTTGCACGGGAAAAGAGCGTCTGAAAGGTGAAGACGGCAACAAGCTGCATCCGACTCAGAAACCGGAGGCTTTGCTGTATCGCGTGATTATGGCTTCGTCAAATGTCGGGGACGTTGTTCTGGATCCGTTTTTCGGAACGGGAACTACCGGCGCTGTGGCGAAGAAAATCGGCCGTCATTTTATCGGCATTGAACGTAATGCCTCCTATGTTAAGGGTGCCAGAGAACGGATTGACGCGGTGGAAACTGTTGATAACGTTCTTTGTCTGGAATATTCTTCCAAAAAACGGCAACCGAGGATTCCGTTCGGGGCGGTTGTCGAACGCGGGCTTCTCAATCCTGGAGATATTTTATATGACGCCAGCCGCAAACATTGCGCGGCGGTTCGGTCCGACGGAACGATCAAAAGCGAGAAACTTGAGGGATCCATTCATCAGGTGGGGGCCGCGGCGCAGAATGCTCCCGCGTGCAACGGCTGGGTTTATTGGTATTTTGAGGATAAAAAGAAAGGGCTGGTCTGTATTGACGAACTTCGTCAGCAGGTCAGAGAAGAGCTGTATCCTGAATAAAAAGTTTTTAAGGCCGGAAAGTCCGGCCTTTTCTTTTGCCAGAAACTGCAAATTTAGATTAAAAAAATATTGTGCAGGGATTAATTATAAGTTATAAAAGCTTAGTTTAAATAAGTTTGGCAATGAAATAACCTGATGCAGAAATGGTATAAGAAAAACAGCAAGTCAAAAAACAGGGAGCTTTCCCGCAGTTCCGGCGCCGTTCAGCAGAATTACGCCGCGATAGATCTGGGGACAAATTCCTGCCGTCTGGTTATTGCCAGCCCGACCCCGACTTCTTTCAGAATTGTCGAAACCTTTTCCAAAATTACCAGACTGGGTGAGGGGATTATTAATGATAACGAACTGTCACGGGCGGCGATCAAACGCACGATAGGTGCTCTGAAAGTCTGTGCCGGCGTCATTGAGGAATATGCCCCGATTCATCGCTCCCGTTTTGTGGCGACGGCGGCGTGCCGCCGGGCAAAAAACTGTAGAGAATTTCTGGATCTGGTTAAAAAAGAAACCGGGCTGAGCATAGAAACGATTTCTTCAAAGGAAGAGTCTCGCTTGGCCGTGGTGGGCTGTATTCCGCTGCTGAACAGAAATATCAAGCGGGCTTTGGTTTTTGATATCGGCGGCGGATCGACCGAGATATCTTTAGCCAGGGTGGCTAACAGCGGCAATACTTTTATTGAAGGCTTTGTTTCCCTACCGTACGGCGTGGTTACCATTTCCGAGGCTTTCCCTTCCAAAGACATGACGGATCTGGCCTATGATACGATTATTGAGCGCACGCACAAGCTGCTGAAGGATTTCGACGAAAAATATCAGATTTATGACGCGATAAAGAATCAGGAAATACAGATTATCGGTACATCCGGGACGGTAACGGTGCTTGGCGCCGTGCATCTGAATCTGCCCCGCTACAACAGGTCTGCGGTAGACGGAATATCCATTACCAGACAGGATATTGACCGGGCCATTGCCAAAATAAAACGCCTTGGCGATGAGGGGCGGCGCCGTCATCCTTGTATTGGCGCTCAGAAAGCGGATCTGACAATGGCCGGCTGCGCGATAATAGAAGCTTTGTGTTCATTCTGGCCCATAGAGGAGATTACCGTGGCCGACAGGGGCATCCGGGAAGGAATTCTGCTGGATATGATGCATAGCAACAAAGCGGGAAATTTTCACCGCAAAAAACGTTTTCGTCATCCGTATCGTCGTTACAACAAACAGGAAAGCGGCAGGGACGAAAAAAGACAGACAAGCGTCGGAACCGGAAAAAGACAGGACTGAAAATATGAAGAAAAATGTTTTTGCCGCGATAGATCTGGGGACAAATTCCTGCCGTCTGGTTATTGCGGACGAGCGCGGACGGTATTTGTACAAGGATAACGAGACAACCAAACTCGGGGAAGGAATGTATGCGCAGATGCGTTTTACGCCCGAAGCCATTGTTCGGGGAACGGATTGTCTGTGCCGGTATGCCGAAAAGATGCGCGAATACGGTGTAACCGAATACCGGGCAGTGGCCACGGCGGCCTGTCGGATGGCCTCAAACGGAAAATATTTTGTGGATCTGGTGAGAGAAAAATCCGGAATTGACATTGAAGTGATCGACGGTTATGAGGAAGCGCGCCTGAACCTGAAAGGCGCCGTGTCAAACGCCAAGGGCAAAGCTCCCTATGTACTGGTTTATGATCTGGGTGGCGGGTCGACGGAAATAACCCTGGCCAAAAATACGGAAAATCCGGAAATCATCTATACAGTTTCTATTCCCTGGGGAGCAAGAAACTCTTCGGAAGCCTTTGATCTGGCAGAGTTTGAAAGAGGCAGAGCCGAGCGGCTGAGAGCAGAAATCGAAAAAGAAACCAGAGCTTTTTGTTCGGAATGCCGATTGGATGAATATCGGGGAAAAGTCTGCTGCGTGGCGACATCCAGCAGCCCGCTGCGGCTGGTTTCATGGATCAGGGATTTTGGCAGTTATGACAGGGAAAAGGCCGACGGCATTGAGGCGGACGTTGCGGAGTTTGACAGGGTTATTGCGCAGGTTAATTCCCTGAGCCGCGCCGAGCTCGCCCAAAGCCCGTATGTCGGCGAAAAACGGTCCTTTATTTTTCAGGCCGCAAGCGTTATATTCAAAACAGTGTACGATGTTTTGGGCGTCCGAAGCCTGACGGCTTCTCTGAAAAGCGCAAAAGACGGTATTATTGAAGAACTGGTAGAAAAATATGGCAAAACTGACTAAATCGGCTAAGGAGGTGCGGGGCCGCCACCAGCTGACGGTTCGCGTCAAAACCTCCAAATATCGCGACAAATCCTCTAACCGCTGGCTCGAAAGACAGCTCAATGATCCGTATGTCGCGGAATCCAAAAGGCTTGGTTACCGCTCCAGAGCCGCTTTTAAACTGATTCAGCTGGACGAGAGGTATCATTTTCTCGGAAAGGGCAAAACCATTGTCGATTTGGGCTGCGCGCCGGGCGGCTGGACACAGGTCGCCGTCAAACGCAACAGGGGAACCGGTCAGGTCGTGGGCATTGATATTCTGGAAACGCAGCCGATTGAGGGGGCTACCCTTATCCGTCAGGATTTTACAGAAGCCGACGCGCCGGACAAGCTCAAGACGCTGCTGAACGGCGAAGCCGACATTGTCATGAGCGATATGGCGGCCAATACGACCGGACACCAGCAGACTGACCATCTGCGGACAATCGGCCTGGTTGAGGTGGCTTACGAATTTGCCAAAGAAGTTCTGGCACCGGGCGGAATTTTTATTGCCAAAGTGTTTCAGGGCGGTGCGGAAGGCGCGCTGCTGGCCGATGTCAAAAAGAATTTTGCCAAGGTTTCGCATTGCAAGCCGGATGCCAGCCGTCAGGGGTCTCCCGAGACGTATCTTGTTGCTCAGGGGTTTCGCGGCGAAAAAATGGAATAGGCCGATGTTTGACTTCGGCCGGCCGGAAAGAGGGGGTTCATGTTAAAAAAGAGTCTTGTCGAAACGGTTTTGGCGCGGGCTTTGGAAAACGGCGGCGATTTTGCCGAAATTTTTGTGGAGAAAAGCCACAGCGCCGGTATATTCATGTCCAAACGCCAGGTTCATTCTTCGCAGTCGGCTCTGAATTACGGCGCAGGAATTCGGGTTTTTAACGGCAGTTTTTACAGCTATGCCGATACCAGTGATCTGTCGGAAGAAGGGCTGATGCGCGCCGCGGCGCAAGCCGCAGCGGCGACAGGCTTGCCAAAAGCGGCGGCAGTCGTAAAGTGCTTTCCGCAGCCGGTGGAGAATCGTCATCAGATTGCCGAGTTTCCGTTTGACGGCAAAAATGCGGAAAAAATCGAACTTTTGCGGCAAGCCTCCGAACTGGCGTATGCTTGCAGCGACAAGATCATCAGAACGGACGCCGCTGTTTTTGACAAAGTTCAGGATGTGCTGATTGCCAATTCCGACGGTTTATGGGCTGAAGACCGCAGAATTCGCGAAAGGTTTGTTTTGTCGCCGACGGCGGAGAGCGGCGGCGAAACTTTTCAGAACAGTTATCTGTGCGGAGGTTTGCGAGGAAGCGAGCTTTTGCGAGGACTCGCGCTGGAAGAAATTGCCGGACGGACGGCGGCCGAGGCGGTTGAGATGCTGGAAGCGGTCAATTGTCCGGCGGGCAAAATGCAGGTGATAATGAATTCCATGGCCGGCGGCGTTTTCTTTCACGAGGCGGGAGGTCATGCTCTGGAAGCGACTGCCGCGGCTAAAAATGCCTCTGTTTTCTGCGGAAAAAAAGGAGAGCGGATTGCCAGTCCTTTGGTAACAATGATTGATGACGGGACGATACCGAATGCCTGGGGATCTTCCAATATTGACGATGAAGGGCTGCCGACGCGGAAAAACGTGCTGATTGAAAAAGGGATTTTGAAAGGCTTTCTGGCGGACCGCTTCAATGCCAGAATTATGGGCGTTGAACCGACGGGAAGCTCCCGCCGCGAATCATACCGTTATGCTCCGACCTCAAGAATGAACAATACCCTGATTCTTAACGGTAATGACAAACCGGAAGATATTGTGAAAAATACGGAATACGGCGTTTATGCCGTGCAGGTGCGGGGTGGATCCGTCAATCCGGCCAGCGGGGATTTCAATTTTTCCGTCTCCCGAGCTTATCTGGTGGAAAAGGGCAAAATAACAAAACCTGTCAAAGGGGCGAAACTTATCGGCAACTGCGTCGATATTTTGAAAAAAATCGATATGGTCGGTAATGATATGAGCGTCAGCGGCGCGGGATACTGCGGTTCTAAGTCGGGCAGGGTTCCGGTTTGCCACGGTACGCCGACGTTGCGCGTTTCTTCTATGACTGTCGGAGGGCAGAAATGATGTTGATCGGGGCGTTTATCGATAAACTGTTTGCGGAAGCGGAAAAGCGGGGAATTGCGGAATATCAGGCAGTTTATTCCGAAAGCGAGAGTTTTGATCTTCAGCTTTTCCGGCAAAAAATCGACAGGCAGAGCGGCAGCAGATCCTGCGGACTGACGTTTGCCGTGCGGATAAACGGCAAGATCGGACGGTTTTATTCCGAATGTTTTGCGGAACGGGATATTCCGCTGATTGTGTCTGAAGCGGCCGGTAATGCCGCAAATATGGAATGCGAGGAAAATTTTTTCTTTTACGATGGACACGGCGCGTATGAAACCGTCCGGCCTTATTGTCCGGATACCGAACGGCTCGGCAGGCTTGACAAAGTTGCTTTTCTGGCCGAACTGGAGAAAAAGGCCTATGCCGCGGACAGCCGGGTCAGCAATGTGGTGTCGGTTTCTTATCATGAACGTTTTTCCCGGCGCATTATGCGCAATTCGCTCGGTTTGGATCTGCAGGCAGAGAGAAAAACGGCGCGGGCCGGACTATGGCTCAGCGCGACGGACGGACATTCCGTGAAATCCGGCGGTTATGCCGTTATGTTCGATAAACCGGAAGATTTTGAAACGGACACGATTGTTTTCCGGGCCGTAGAAGACGCCGTGTCGAGGCTGAATGCCGAAGATATTGTTTCCGGCAAAATGCCCGTCGTGTTTAAAAATACGGCTTTTGCGGATTTTATAGAAGCGATTAGCGGTATCTTCTGCGCTTATGAGGCGGATTCCGACAAATCGCGGCTAAAGGGCAAAATCGGAATGCCTGTGGCCAGCCCGAAACTGACGCTGATTGATGATCCGCTGCTGGACGGCGGATATGCCACGGCTGCTTTTGACGATGAAGGGGTGCCGGCAAAATATAAGGAAATTATTAAAGACGGCGTACTGAAGACATTTTTGTTCGGTTTGAGCATGGCGGATAAATATAAATGCGCCTCAACGGGAAACGGAACCGGCGGACTGGCGTCAAGGATTTTCAACTATTACGTAAAGCCCGGCGATAAGGATGCCGACCGGCTGTTTGAGGAAATGGGCAGCGGCATCTGCGTGGATCGTCTGAACGGACTGGGCGTCGCCGTGGATACAGTCAGCGGCAATTTATCCGTTGCGGCGGAAGGTTTTCTGGTTCGGAACGGCAAAAAAGCCGCGGCGCTGAATCAGTTTACCATTGCCTGCAATATTTATGATGTTCTGAAGAATATACGGGAAGTCGGCAATGATCTGACTTTTTACTGTTCCAGCAGCGGTTCTCCGTCGGTTCTGGTTGACGGAATTACCGTTGCCGGCGCCTGATATCCGCGATGTTCTTGACTTTTGTTAAAATTTATATTAATCACAGGGGACAATAATAAGTATTATGAACCTAAAATTAAATACTATGGAAATTATTAAAAAGATTTCTTTTGATGACACATCTCTTCTGACCAATGACAGAATCGCCCGGGATAAGGTAAAGCGGCATATTTTCCGGCTGATTGGCAAAAATTTTAAGATAGGGGATGTCAATCTGGCCCTGCCGGAGATTGAAGGAAAAGATGATGACAAGCCGTCTTTTATTTTCAGCCTGATCCACTGCAGCAGACGCTGTACGGGCGTTTATACCGCATTTTCGGGGATTTTCCGCATTTTTGACGGAGAAGTAGAGACCAGGCCTGTTGTGATCAAAAAAGAGTATGAACTGACCGGGAGGCAGAATCAGCCCGTTAAGGTACAGGCGTTTTATGACATGCTGGTCAGGATCTGACTTATTCGAATCCTCTGAAAGCTTTGTTGCTTTCGGAGGATTTTTTGTTTATGCTCATGACAGATGTGGCTGCCGTTTGAAGCCGGAGCGCGGAAATGTGCCGACGCCGGAAAACAGCCGTTTCATGTGCGGAAGAGGGCGAATTGCGGCGCGTAAGAAAGCGGCTGCCGTCCGGAATTTGTGGCGCGCGGCCGAAATTGACAGCTAAGACGGAGAGCGAGGCTCAGGACAATAAACAGGTTTCCGGCAAAATCAGGGCTGCGGACCGGCAAAGGAGAGAGAATGCAGACAGGAGCAAGATATCAGGCCGTATTGGATCTTATTACGGAAATTTTTAAAGATAAATTTCCGGCGGACAATATCATTAATGATTATCTCCGCGAACGTAAATATATCGGGTCAGGGGACAGGCGCTTTATTACGGATACGGTGTGGCGTCTTATCCGCAGCCGGCGGAAATTTGAATTTGATGCGGGCAGCAGGGAGCCGCGCAAAATACTGCTGGCAAGCCTGAAGGACGAGGATCTGGATTTGATCTTCGGAGCCGGAGCATATTCTCCGGCTCCGCTCAGCAAAGAAGAAAAAATCTGGCTGAAAAACTTTAACGAGGAGGTTTATCCGCCTGATGTCGAAGCGGAATGTCCGGCTTGGCTGTTTGACAAAGTGAAAGATCCGGCGCTGCTGAAATCTCTGAATCAGCCGGCAAATGCCGATTTGCGCATTAATGTCGCGGATCGGCAGGAGGTTATCAGGAGGCTGCGGGGAGAAGGGCTGTTTTTCGCTCCCACGCCGTATTCGCCGATAGGAATACGTTCTTCCGAAAGAGTCAATCTCAATAACTGCGTGGCCTATAAGGAAGGTCTGGTTGACGTTCAGGACGAGGCTTCGCAGTTGGTTGCCATTCTCTGCGACGCGAAACCGGGGCTTAAGATTATGGATTACTGCGCGGGAGCCGGAGGAAAAAGCCTGACAATCTCATATCTGCTGGGTGGTCAGGGAACCGTCCGGGCGCATGATATTGACCAACGCCGTCTGGAACAGATTAAACCCCGTCTGGAAAGACTGAATGTTAAAAATGTGGAACTGTGCCGGGAAGTCAGAGATCGCGATTATGACCGTTTTATTGTCGACGCGCCTTGTTCGGGAAGCGGAACATGGCGGCGTTCTCCCGATGCCAAATACCGGCTGACGCCGCAAAAGCTGAAGGAAATCAATAAGATCCAGTCGGAACTCCTTGATACGGCTTATGAACATACCAAACCCGGCGGGCGCATCGTTTATATTACCTGCTCGATTTTGCGCGATGAGGACGAAGACATCATTAACGGTTTTACGCGTCGGAACCGCAATGTCCGGCATATCGACATGAGAAATCTGTGGCAGAGGCTGCTTGATGCTCCGTATCCGGGTTCCTGCGACAAATTTTTGCGGTTTTCCCCTTTGACAACCGATACGGACGGTTTTTTTATTTCGGTTCTGGAAAAAATATGCTGATTTTTTAAAAAAGACCGCGCGGGCAGCGTTTTTAAAAGAAGAAAAATACCGGCTGGCCGTATCAGTCGCTTTCCGGGAGCTGTCGGCCGTTGGCCTGATAGATATAGGAAATGATTTCGGCAACAGCGGCAAAGGCTTCGACGGGAATTTCCTCATCAATGTCTACGGCTTTGAGAATCTGGACAAGATCCGCGTCTTTGCGGATTTCAATCCCTTCATCAAGGGCTATCTGAACAATTTTTTGCGCAATTTGTCCCTGTCCCTTGGCCAGAACCGTCGGCGCCGCATGCTTTGTGTGGTCGTACCCGAGCGCGACGGCATAATCTGTGGACAACCCCGAAAGGCCGTTGTCTTTATTGTCGTTTTTGTTATGCTTTTCATCGGACATGGTGTTTTTTCTCCGCTGGCTGCAATAGTAATCATTAACCGCGGGATTTGCAAGGCTTTTTAGCTGGCATGATAATTGCATCTGTCTGTTATGTTGGGGAACATAACCTAAAAAGGGGATAATTTACAATGGATTTAAATAATATTTCGTTATTTAACATCGCCGGCAAGGAGTTTGCCTATCTGACCGAGCGTCAGAAGGTGATCGCGGCAAATATTGCCAATGCCAATACGCCGGGTTATCTCGCCAAAGATCTGGAAAAGCCGAAATTTGCCGATGAACTGAAGTCGACGGTTTCCCTTCGCATGACGCATGAAAAGCATATGTCCGGGCTTCCGACTTCCGGTTTTTCGACCAAGGTATACACACCAAAACCCGATATGGCGCTTACGATTGACGGCAACGGCGTTATCATTGAAGACCAGCTGAACAAAATGAGCGAAACCAAAGGCGATTATAATCGCCTGATTACGATTTACACTCAGTTCAAAAACATGCTCAGCACGGCAAATACGCAGGTTAATTCATAAGGGGAAAGGGTAAATGGCAGGAAATTTATCGGTCAGCGCGGATATAGCGGTTTCGGGAATGAAGGCACAGGCAGAGCGTCTGCGCGTTATTTCCGAGAATATGGCCAATGCGGATTCCGTGGGCATTCGCCCGGGGGAAGATCCTTACCGCCGGCAGGTCGTGATGTTTAAGGATTACGTCGATCAGTCGACTGGAGCTCAGATGGTTAAGGTTTCCAAAGTTACGACGGACAATTCTCCCTTTGAAATGAGATATGAGCCGAATCATCCGGCGGCAAATGCCGAAGGATATGTGGCTCTGCCGAATGTTAATCCGCTGGTCGAAATGATGGATATGAAAGAGGCGCAGCGGAGTTATGACGCCAATATGGCAATGATGCAGACGGCCAGGGAAATGAATTCTAAAATTTTGGATGTTTTGAAGTAATAAAGGGGAAAGAAAGTGGCAAACAATATATCCAGCGCGTTAAACGCTTATCAGCAGGCTTTAGGACGGCTCGGCTCAAAACTGCCCGTCGAAGAGGCGAAGCCGGCACAAAGCGATTTTAAGGAAATGGTTACGGACGCGCTGACAACGGCGGTTGATCTGTCTAAAAAGAGCGAACAGATGTCTGTTCAGGGAATTACTGGCAAGGCCGATATTCAGGATGTGGTTTTGGCCGTTTCCAATGCCCAGATGGCTTTGGAGACCGTTGTGGCCGTCCGCGACAGTGCGATTAAGGCGTATAAGGAAATTATGTCGATGCCGATGTAAGCGGTTTGCAAATAACCGGTTTTGTTCAGCCGCCGTTTTCGGCGGCTTTTGTTTGCGGAAAAAATTTTTCACATAACGGAGAAAAAAAGCTTGATTATTTTTCAGAAGCAGAGTAAATCTGTGCATGTCTTTGTGAGATGCGGCCGTGGCGGAATTGGTAGACGCGTAACGTTGAGGTCGTTATGAGCTAAGCTCGTGAAAGTTCAAGTCTTTTCGGCCGCACCATTTTGAAGACATTGTCAAAACAATCAGGGAATATGCCATCGGCACGTTAAGCACTCAATTAAACATCCGTTTAGATTAAGTCTTCAGTTTTCAGGGAGGTATTATGAAAAAAAGCGTAAAAAAACATATGCCGACCTACAAAGCCCAAAAAATCAGAAAATTTTCCAAAAAGAAACAACAGCAGCACCTTCATCGTCCTTATGGATTGGGGCCGAAAATGGTTAATTCGGTCATTATCGCCTTGGAAGAGGACGATAAAATCCATGTACGCAAGATTGTTGAAGGTCTGGATGAGTATGATCTGGCCCGTCTGCTGGAAGCTCTCGACATTAATCAGCGGCGTCAGCTGGTCGAAATTTTGGGCGACCACATTGACCCTGAAGTTTTTCCGGAATTAAACGAAGTTGTTCAGGAGCAGGTTATTGACAGTTTGGACGAGAGCCAAATCGTCAATATCGTAAACGAACTGGATTCAGACGAAGCTGTCGAAATTCTGGAGCATATGGACGATGACGAGCAGCAGACCATTATCGACCAGCTGGATCCGGAACTGAAGTATCAGGTTGAATCGTCTCTGGGATATCCGGAAGATTCCGCCGGCCGTATTATGTCGCGCGATTTTGTCAGCATGCCTGACGACTGGACTGTCAGGGAGGCCAGACAGTATCTGCTTTCCGACACGGAGCTGCCGGATGAGTTTTATACGGTTTTTCTGACGGATTCCTCCACGCTCAAGCCGACGGGAGAGATTACGCTGGACAAGCTTTTGCGCGCAAAGGCGGATGAAAAGCTGTGCAATATCATGGATTGCGAGACTGTGCCTGTCGACGTTTATACCGACCAGGAGGAAGTCGCGCATATGTTCCGCGAATACGGATGGATGTCAGCGATGGTCGTGGACAACAAGGGACGTCTTATCGGCGTTATTAATATTGATGACGTTGTCGATATTGTCCATGAAGAAGCCGGCGAAGACATCATGCATTTGTCCGGCGCGGAAGAAGGCGATGTCTATAAATCCGTGTTTGCCATTTTCCGGTCCCGTTCGGTCTGGCTGATTACCAATCTGTTTGCCACGCTGATGGCTTCGACGGTTGTCAAGGGGTTTCAGGACATTATTGCCCAGATATCCGTTTTGGCGGTTTTGATGCCTATTGTGGCTTCGATGGGCGGGACAACGGGAAACCAGACTCTGGCCGTGGTCGTCCGCGCGCTGGCTACCAAGGAGCTGACCTCCCGCAACACGCTGCGCATGATCGGCAAGGAATTTATGGTCGGGCTGGTCAACGGCATGCTGTTTGCCCTGCTGATCGGCGGCATTACCTGGGTTTTGTATCCTGATAAGTATATTTTGAGCTATATCATCGCATTTGCCATGCTCTGCAACTTGTGTCTGGCCAGTCTGGCCGGGATCCTGATTCCGCTGACCCTGAACAGGTTTAAGGTCGATCCGGCCATTTCTTCCGGCGTCTTTCTGATTGCAATGACGGATTCCGGCGGATACTTCATCTTTCTGGGGCTGGCAAAACTCATCCTGTTTTGAATAAATATCTGCATATTTGTTATTTGTGGCTTTTTATATCAGAAAAATTGCTTATAATACTGCTCTGTTATTATATTTTTAACCGGGGAGTTTTGTTTTGATTTTGGGCTTATCCGTTGCTGCCTTGGTTTTGGCTGCAGATCAGCTGTCCAAGTATCTGGTTTTGAATTTTATTTTGGAAAACCGGAGCATGATCATTTACACGTCTTATTTTAATCTGGTCCGGGCCTGGAATACTGGTGTCAGTTTTTCCATGTTTAATGACTGGGGCATGTGGGGCGTTGTTCTTCTGTCGCTGCTGGCGTTCGGTATTATCCTGTTTCTGCTGCTCTGGCTCAGGAAGGAACAGAGCAGGGTGCTGCAGGTTGCGCTCGGCCTGATTATCGGCGGCGCCGTCGGCAATGTGATTGACCGTATCCGTCTGGGCGCCGTGTTTGACTTTTTGGACTTTCATATAGGAGAGCAGCACTGGCCGGCTTTTAACGTCGCGGACAGTTTCATCTGCATCGGCGCCGGCATAATTATTATTCACAGCTTGTTTATTAAGGATAAACCTGCTATTTAAAGTAATATTGGTCAAAATAGAGAGTGAAATATGAAAAAGACATTTATTCTGATGACTTTGGCCGCCGCGGCTTTAACCGCGTGCAGTACCGCCACGAAGGAAAAACTGGGGCTTGTCAAGCAGGCGCCGAACGAATTTATGGTTATGTCCAGAGCACCGCTCTCGTTGCCTCCCGATTATAACATGCGCCCGGTTAACGACATGAGCGCCATGTATGAGGTCGATATGACAAGGCGTCTGGAGGGGATGAGTCTGGGCGAACAGAAACTGATGTCGAAGATAGAGGCTCAGAACACCGATGAGGATATAAAAGCCAAGATAGAGGCTGAATTTAGGGAGCTGAATGCAACAGACAATTAGAAAAGTTTTTCTGACCGTTATTCTGACGGTGGGAATAATGTTTTTGACGGAGCGCGCTTCCGCCGCCGAATTGTTCGGCATGCGGGAGTTTCGGCTTGATAACGGGCTGCAGGTTATCGTAATTCCGAATCATAAGGCTCCGATTATCAAACAGATGGTGTGGTATAAGGCCGGCGGCGTGGATGAGGATCCCGGCAAGGGAGGAATTGCGCATCTGCTCGAGCATCTGATGTTTCGCGGCACCAAAAAGGTTAAAGATTCCCGGTTTAATGAAATTATCAGCGATAACGGCGGCGACAGCAACGCCTTTACGGCGCAGGATTATACGTCTTACCATGAGGCGGTGGACATCAGCAAACTTGAGTTGGCCATGTTTTTGGAAGCAGACCGGATGCAGAACCTTAAACTGACGCGGGAAGTCTTTGAAAAAGAACGCGGAATTGTTTTTCAGGAGCGCAAGCAGGTGGTTGAGAACAATCCGGTGTCTTATTTCGGCGAGGCTATGCGGCGGACCTTGTGGCAGGAACATCCTTACGGCCGCCCTGTTACGGGGATGCCGGAAGAAATTATGAAACTGCGTCTTGCGGACGCGCAGGATTTTTATGACCGCTATTACGCGCCGAACAATGCCGTTTTGGTTTTGGCCGGAGACATTGACGTTGAGACGGCCAGACAGCTTGCCGAAAAATATTTCGGTCCTGTGCCGGCGGGAAAAAAGATTCCGCAAACGGCGTTTCCGAAACTGGACAAGCATTTTAAGGGGCGTCTGGAAATTGCTTTGCCGATGATTGAATCTCCGCGCGTTGTCAAAATGTATGCGGCGCCGTCTTATAATACGGACAAATCCGTGATTTATCCGCTGTCGGTTCTGGCTCAGTATCTGGGGGAGGGAGAAACCTCCAAGCTGTATAAAAAGCTTGTGCTGGAGAAAAAAGCGGCTCTGGCCGTTTCGGCATCTTATGACTTTGCGGCAAGAAGCTACGGGAGCTTTATTATATCGGCTCTGCCGGCCGAGGGAGTTGATCCTGATGATTTTGAGCAAATGTTGGAGGAGGCTGTGGCCGAATCCGTCCGGGAAATCGGCCGGGACGGGATTGAGGATATAAAAGGAAAAATGTTGGCGGGACAGGTTTATCTGCGCGACAACCCGAATGACGCAGCCTATGTTGCCGGCGCGATGTCCAGCATCGGCATGAGCGTCCGGGATATTGAGAACCAGGCGGAATATATCAAAGCCGTCAGCTACCGTCAGGTAGCGGAAGCTGCGGACGCCCTCTTTTCTTCCGCGCCGTCTTTGACCGGTATTCTCAAGCCGAAGGAGAAAAAATAATGGTGCGCCGCTATTATCACAAAACATCTTATGCCTGGGTATGGAAACTGCTGGCGCTTGTGTTTGCCGGCTGGGTCGTTTACTGGGGATATAACCGTTTTTTTGTTTTTGATCCCGACGATATTCTGAAAAAGTCAGTACTGAAAGAAAAAAATTTCAATACCGAGGTGGCGGAAGTAACCTCTCCGGACAAAAAGATCAAGGCCTATCTGTTCAGGGACACGACCAATCCCATTATCAGCATCAGTTTTCTGTTTAAAAACGCGGGAGTTGCGTCGGACGATGAAAAACATATTGGCATTGCCAATGCCGTGGCCGCGCTGCTGACGGAAGGCGCCGGCGGCATGGACGGCCTGCGGTTTAAGGAAGAGCTTGAGCGCAAAGCTATAGGCATGTCTTTTTCCGCCAATCTGGATGATTTTACGGGATCGTTGATTACGACGAAGGAACATCAGGATACGGCCTATCAAATGCTTAACGCCGTTTTTGGGGAACCGCGGTTTGACGAACAGGATATCCGCCGCGTCAAGGCGCAGCTTCTTACTGTTCTGAAGCAGCAGCGCGAGCATCCCGCGAGCATTTTGGAACTGGCGGCGGCCAAAGAGATTTTCGGAAACCACCCTTATTCCAGAAATCCGGCGGGAACGGAAAAGGGCATCGGCAGCATTACCCGTGCCGATCTTCTGGAGTTTGTGCATAACCATTTTACAAAAAGCAATCTGATGGTCGGAATTGCCGGAGATGTTACGGAGAAAGAGGCCGGCGCTATTCTGGACAGGGTTTTCGGAAATCTTCCCGATAACGGAAGGATTGTTTTTGTTCGGGACGGCGACACGGTTTTTGACGGCCGCGTGAAAAATATTTCTTATCCGTCGGCGCAGTCGGTTTCCGAGTTTTTTGGCAGAGGGGTTGCCCGCAGCCATCCTGACTTTTATCCGCTTTATATTGCCAATCATATTTTCGGCGGTTCCGGACTGAGTTCGCGTTTGTCCCTGTCGGCACGGGAAAACGAAGCCCTGACTTATAGCATATATACTTATCTCAGCCTGTTGGACAAGGCTCCGACGATACGGGGCGGCTTTTCTTCGACGCCGGAAAATTTTGCCAGGGTGATGGAAATTGTCCGCCGGGAGTGGCAGAAAATGGGAAGAGAAGGGGTGAGTGAAGCAGAGCTTGAGCAGGCCAAAAACTATCTGATTTCGTCGTATAATCTGCGTTTTGCTTCCATTGCCACGATTGCCGATATTCTGGTTTATATGCAGAAGGACAATCTCGGCGCCGATTTTCTGCAAAAACGCAATGATTATGTGCGTAACGTGAAATTAAAAGATGTAAACCGTGCCGCAAAGGAATATTTTGGCAGTAATGATACTGTTTTCGTGAATATAGGGAATTTTGGGGACAATTGATTTTTGGCAGAGGAGTTCCGGAGCAGAAGTAATTGTCGGGAAAGTTTTGGGAAGAATTAAGGAGAGACTGATGTTTGAAAGAAAAGTTAACAAAACAAAAGCCTGGAAAAAGCTTGAGAGCCACTGCAAGCATTTTCGCAAGGTGCAGATGAAGGATTTGTTTGACATCGACGAGAACCGCGCGGACAAGTTCAGGGTCAATCTGGACGCGGTGTATCTTGATTATTCCAAAAACCGTATCAACGAGCGGACCATGCGGCTTTTGATGTCTTTGGCCAGAGACTGCGGTCTTGAGGAAAAAATCAAAGCCATGTTCCGGGGAGACAAAATCAACGTAACAGAAAAGCGTCCGGTTTTGCATATTGCCCTGCGCAACCGCGCCAATACGCCGATTTATGTTGACGGCAAAAATGTCATGCCGCAGATTAACGAGGTTCTGGCGAAGATGAAGAAGTTTTCCGACGCGGTGCGTTTCGGCGAATTTAAAGGGCAGACGGGCAAAAAACTTACCAATATTGTCAATATCGGCATCGGCGGTTCCGATCTGGGGCCGGTTATGGCCTGCGAAGCGTTGCGTAAGTACTGGGCAAAGGACATCAACTGCTATTTTATTTCCAATATTGACGGCACGGCCTGCGCGGAAGTTCTGAACAAAGTCGATCCGGAAACAACGCTGTTTATCGTGGCCTCAAAAACCTTCACGACCATAGAGACCCTGACCAATGCCCGCACCTGCCGCAAATGGCTGGTCGACGCGCTCGGAGAACATGCCGTCGCCAAACATTTTGTTGCCTTGTCCACCAACAGAGAAGAAGTTGAAAAATTCGGCATCAACCCCGAGAATATGTTTGAGTTCTGGAATTTTGTCGGCGGCCGCTATTCCATGTGGTCGGCCATCGGGCTGATTATTGCGATTGCCGTCGGTTTCGAAAACTTTGAGCGTCTGCTTGACGGCGCTCACGCGATGGACCAGCATTTTCTGAATACCGATCTGGAACACAATATTCCGGTTATTCTGGCAATGCTCGGGATCTGGTATAACAATTTTTACGGAATACACCGTTATGCCGTTGTTCCGTATGACCAGTATCTGCAATACGTTCCGGCTTATCTGCAGCAGCTTGATATGGAAAGCAACGGCAAGTTTGTTTCCGTTGACGCCGATTATGTAAAATATGCCACGGGGCCGGTTTTGTTCGGCGGCGCCGGAACCAATGTTCAGCATTCTTTTTTCCAGCTGATTCATCAGGGAACGGAAATTGTGCCGACAGACTTTATCGTACCGGCGATTTCGCATAACGAAATAGGGGAGCACCATGAAATTCTGCTGGCCAATGTTCTGGCTCAGGGAGAGGCTCTGATGCGCGGCAAAACGATAAAAGAAGCGGCCGAAGAGTTGAAGAAAGCCGGAAAATCCAAAGAAGAAATCAGTTATTTGAAAAAATTCAAGAGTTTTGAGGGAAACCGGCCGTCAAACACAATCGTGTTCAAAAAAATTGATCCCTATACGCTTGGCATGCTGATTGCCATGTATGAACATAAGGTATTTGTTCAGGGCGTTGTCTGGAATATCGACTCTTTTGACCAGTATGGCGTGGAACTCGGCAAGCAGATGGCTCTGAGCATTCTGCCCGAACTGCAGGGGAACGCTTACGGCGTCGGGCATGACAGCTCTACAAATTCGCTGATAAGTCTGATTAAAAGGCTGCGCAAATAGGCCGTTGATCTGCAGCCGCACAAAGAAAGCAATTTGTTCTGCGTGACGGAATGTATTGTTAACTGTTATTTGAAGAAGGGACTTTATGACTATCAGAATTCTGCCAAACAACCTGATTAATCAGATTGCGGCCGGAGAGGTTATTGAAAGGCCGGCGTCGGTTGTAAAAGAACTGGTTGAAAACGCAATTGATGCCGGAGCAAGTTCAATAGAAATTACTCTGACAGACGGCGGCAAAAGCCTGATAGTTGTGTCAGACAACGGAAAGGGAATGTCGGCGGAAGAGCTCGGGCTGGCGGTCGAACGTCATGCGACCTCAAAGCTTCCTGACGATAATTTGTTTAATATCAATTATTTAGGATTCAGAGGCGAAGCTTTACCTTCAATTTCATCCGTTGCCAGACTGAGTATTGTTTCTCGTCAGGAAGGCAGCGACAACGCCTGGAAGATAGAAGTCAACGGCGGCGAAAAGTCTGCGGTTGTGCCTGCTTCTCATCCCCGGGGAACCAGAATAGAGGTCAGGGACTTGTTTTACGCAACTCCGGCGCGTCTCAAGTTTTTGAAAAGCGGCAGCTCTGAGACAGGGCAATGCGTGGATATTCTGAACCGCATCGCGCTGGCTAATCCGACAATATCGTTTTATCTGACGGACGACAATAAGAAAAAAGTTGCGCTGAACGCCTGTCAGGGAGAACTGTTTGATGCCCGTCTGAAACGGCTGGCTGATGTTATGGGGCGCGATTTCGGAGAAAATTCGCTGCTGATTGACGCAGCGCGGGAAAATCTGAGAATCAGTGGATATGTAAGCCTGCCGACCCTGAATAAAGCCAATTCTCTGTCGCAGTATCTGTTCGTCAATAATCGTCCGGTGCGCGACAAACTGCTTTTGGGGGCGATTAAAGGTGCTTATCAGGATGTTTTGGCGCATAATCGTTATCCGCTGTGCGCGTTGTTTTTTGATATTGATCCGGCATATGTGGATGTCAATGTGCATCCGGCAAAAGCTGAAGTGCGCTTTTATGACAATGCTCTGGTGCGCGGGCTGCTGGTCAGCGCCATCAGAAACGCTTTGAGTCAAGGAGACCGGCAGACGGCGAACATCGCGGATCTTTCGACGCTGATTGAAGACAGGATTCCGAATTTTGACGGCAGCGAAATAGCTGTTCTGCAGGAACATAATCCGGGAAAAGGGCCTTTGTATCCGTCTTTTGTGCCTCATCCTTTTGTTCGTCCAAAAGCAGCGCTGCCGGAGCTGGAACGGGCTTTTTCCGTTAAGGTGGATGAGCCGCACGATAATATTCCCGCAAGCATGGAGGAGGCGGCGGGGCCTTTGGGACTGGCCAAAGCGCAGTTCCATAATACTTATATTGTTTCCCAGACCGAAGATAGTATTGTCATCATTGATCAGCATGCAGCTCACGAACGCATTGTCATGGAACGGCTAAAAAGCAATCTTGCTTCCGAGAGCAAAGTAGCGACGCAGATTTTGCTTATTCCGGAAGTCGTTGATCTGAGCATCAGCGGTAAGACCAGAATTCTGGAAGCGGCTTCCGAATTGGAAAAACTGGGGCTGGTTGTCGAGGAGTTTGGCTCGACGGCGGTTATTGTGCGGGAAACTCCGGCTTTGCTGGGCGAGTGTGATGTCAAAAAGCTGATAAATGATCTGGCGGAAGAGATGGCAGAATGGGGAAAAGGCTATTCGCTGACGGAAAAACTGCATTTAATCTGCGCGACCATTGCCTGCCACGGTTCTGTCCGCGCCGGCCGCAAACTCAATATTGAGGAGATGAACCAGCTGCTGCGGGACATGGAAAATACCGAACATTCGGGCCAGTGCAATCACGGGCGGCCGACATATGTGGAATTAAAGCTGAAAGATATTGAAAAGCTTTTTGAACGCCGGTAGATGTTGACGGAACAGCTGAAAAGGCGTCAAGTTGCTGTTAGCAAAGAGAAAGGATAACCGGCAGAAGATTTTTCGTAATGCGGGTTCTTTGCCGGCGGCGGAGATTGTGCGGAGTATCGGGTATATGTTTGAAGAAAAATTGGACAAGCAGGTGTATTTTCGCGATCCGTTTGAGGTTGCGACGCAGTTTCTGCTGGGCGCTTATCTGTGCAGCAATATCGGCGGCAGATTTACGGCCGGGAAAATTACTGAGCTAGAGGTTTATATCGGGGCGGAAGACAAGGCCTGTCATGCTTATCCGAACAAGAAGACGAAGCGTAATGCCGTTATGTTTGAGGAGGGCGGACAGTCATATGTCTTTTTTGTGTACGGCATGTATAATCAGTTTAATGTTGTCGTCAGCGAAAAAGGGATTGCAAACGCTGTTTTAATCCGTGGTCTTGAACCGGTTTGCGGTATAGAGGTCATGAAAGAGCGCCGGGGGTGCGAAAAAATTGAGAATCTGACGACTGGGCCGGGGAAACTGTGTCAGGCTCTTGGAATAACGCGCGAGCACAATGCTGTTGACTTGTCCGGAAATTTGCTATGGATCTCTCCCGGTTTGGAAGCCAATGCCGCTTGGACGGCCACAAAACGCATCGGAATAGATTATGCTGAAGAATATAAAGATAAGCTCTGGCGCTTTGTTTTGAAAAACAACAAGTTTGTCAGCCGAATGCCTTCGGTAAAAAAAGAAAAACGCCGGCGGCCGTAACATATCAGATAGTATTATTCCGGTTTAAAATAATGCCGGTCATTTTTATATCCAGTAGCAAAAAGGAGATATGAAAATGAGTAAGCCAACTTCGCAGACGCCCAATCTTACCGAAAAGACACAAAGTTTTGTCGATAGCTTAGTCGGCGGTAAGCCGCTTTATGAACTTTCTCCCGAAGAAGCAAGACAGGTTTTGCTGAATTTGCAAAACAGCCCGGCCGTCAAGCCGGTTGTCGAAATCCGGGATGTGGAAATAAATGTCGGTTCGGAAAGAAAATTAAAAATACGGCTGGTTCGCCCTGAAGATATGATGGATGATCTGCCGGTTGTTTTTTATGTTCATGGCGGTGGCTGGGTTATGGGAAACGAGGACACGCATGACCGGCTGATCCGGGAGCTGGCGGTCAGAAGCCGGTGCGCGGTTGTCTTTCCTGTGTATACTCTGGCTCCAAACGCGCAATATCCGACGCAGCTGGAAGAACTGTATGCCGCTCTGGAATATATCATGCTTCAGTCGAGGGAGCTTAAGCTGGATACGGAGCATATGGTTATTGCCGGCGACAGCGTCGGCGGCAACATGGCCGTTGTTCTGGCGCTGATGGCAAAGGAAAACAGACTGCTCAGATTTAATCTGATGCTGCTGTTTTATCCGGTGGCCGGCGCGGAAATGGATACGCGGTCGTATCAGGATTTTGCGGAAGGTCCCTGGCTGACCAAAAAAGCCATGGAATGGTTTTGGGATCAGTATCTGCCGGATGCCGAAAAACGCGGGAATATCTCGGCGTCTCCCATTAATGCTCCGATGGAAAAGCTGAACGGTCTGCCTCCCGCTCTTATTATTACGGCGGAAAACGATGTTTTGAGGGATGAGGGGGAGGCCTTGGCGAAAAAGCTTGCCGAGTCCGGTGTCAGAACCATTTCGGTTCGGGTTGAAGGAACAATCCATGACTTTATGATGCTGGATGCCCTGGCGGATACTGAACCCGTACGTTCGGCCATGTATCTGGCCGAAACGGCTCTGAACAGGGTTTTTGAAAGAGATGTAAATGTCCGTCCGGAGATCAGTCTTCCCGATAATCTGAAAGTACAGGAGCCTGCCTGTAAAAATATGGGCATACTGGATTGACCCGAAAATATAAAATAATGCTTGACCTTTTGCTCTGAATTGGGTAAAAGGTCAGTCGTAATCGCTTTTACATTATATTTGGAGAGGTGGCAGAGCGGTTTAATGCAGCGGTCTTGAAAACCGTCGAGGGTGCGAGCCCTCCCAGAGTTCGAATCTCTGCCTCTCCGCCAGTTTCAGAGGGTTTTTACCCTCTTTTTTTTGCTTTTTGGCTTATTGGGAAACAATTATCAGGGTGAATTCCGGTTGATGTTCCGCCGTAAGAAAAAACGGTTGGAGGATTGTTTTTTTTGTTTTAAAATTGCCTGCGGAAAAGGTATGCTGTTTCCAAACGAGAGGCGCGCGATGATTCAAAACTTTTTTAATTTTATCTATGACCGTCAGGAAGTTTGGTACAAACGCAATGTTCTGAAACTTGCGGCACCGTGGAGCAACGATGAAATTCTGAAGTCTTACAAGTTCTGCAATGTTTATCGGGAACTGGACGGAGGCACGCTGGAAATCAGCAAATATTTGCAGAAGACTGATATATCTCCGGAGATGAAGCTTTTTAATATTGTCGCGTATCGTTTTTTCAACCGGCGCGATACAATTGAGAAATTATTCGGCGGTCTGCTGGACCCCGAAGATTTCAACATTGTGGAATATGAGAAGCGTTTTGATGAAATTAAAAAGGAAGAAAGCATTTTTTCAAACGCTTATTTGATTTCGTCGCATCCCTATAATGCATCGTATCGCGCGAAAGACAAGCATGTGCAGGTGCTTTTGATGCTGGATGACCTGAGAAAAAATATTTCGGCTTTTGTTCAGGAACTGCACCGGTCATCTCCGGAAGAAGGGCTGCGGGTTGTGGAAAGGCATGTGGCTATGGCCGGCCCTTTTTTGAGCGGGCAGATTCTTTTGGACGCGACTTATGCCGGCGATATCGTCCGTTATACCGGAGATGATTTTCTGGTTGTGGGTCCCGGCGCCTTGTGGGGACTGAAACTTATTTTCGGCGGCAGCCTGAACAAAAAGCAGGCGGAGGAAAAATGCCGGTATCTGCACGGCATTCAGAAAGAAGAATTTGCCAGACTCAGGAAATGCCGCGGCAAGGACTGGTTTGCCGTCAGATGGGATAAACTCGGTTATCCGAATGCGCCGTATTTGTGTCTGCATGATGTTCAGAACAGTTTGTGCGAGTTTCGCAAATACTGGAGGTTGAAAAACGGTGCCAAAGCCAAAAAAAGATATTTTAAATAAATATTCGGAATTTTCTGTAAAGCAGCAATAAAAAAGGCCGGGTATCAAAAGATACCGGCCTTAAAATCATGGAATGTGGCGGAAATACTTTTTGTCAAAGCTTTTTGACAATTGTTTTTCCCAGTTGCGGATGCTGCCAAACTTTTTTATGTATGGCTGTTCGTACATATATTCCAGCAAAACCACCTGTTTCCAGATATAGGGATTGCCGGAAGCTTTTATCAGATTCCGCGCCGCTTTGCCGATATGGTAATACGAAGTATACAGCCATGTCAGAGGCGAGCAGCCGAGCTCAATAAGAGCCGTTTCTTCCTCATCTCCGTAAAACTTAAAGTATTGGAGATAAAGAAACAGGGCCCTGATGTTGCCCAGCTTGATGAACTTCAGGCGGGCCCGAGGTCTCCATTGGTGAACCCTTCCGTAGCGGCGGATTTTTTCCCAGTTGCCGGAATCAAGCAGCCTTAATTCATATTCCTCGCTCAGGCGGGGCGGAATGTCTGTATCTCCCGAAGCCAGAAGCTGATCGCTTAAGGCTCCCATAACGACATTTGGAAAGCTTTTGTTTGAGTAGTAAAGATTTACGGCCATCCAAGTCCGGAAGACTTTGTGCATCCTGGCTGTATATTCCGGCGAATCGTCTTGCGGCGGAATATAGCCTTTTTCCTCCAACAGCCTGCGGATATCTTTGTGCCATGCAACAGGGTGAAACTCGTGGTGAAGCAGGATCAGCTCTTTGTTGTCCGTTTCCACCAAAAGCCTCTGAGCTTCAGGGCTGTTTAAGGAGTAAACATAAAAATGATTTCTGATTTCTTCAACGTTCCCACGTTGTAACAAATCAATCTCTTCCGCAGCTGATTTCATGTACTGCGAATGAGTTCCTTCGATTAGAATTTTTTTTGACATAAAAATACACCTCCTACTTTACTCGGAGGATTTTATTTATATTGTTATACATATCTATATTTTAGCATATCGGATTAAAACATATTCAAATAAAAAGTCAAGCTTATTGTCTATTTTTGTACAATAAGATGGGTTTTTATTGCGGCTTTGCAAAAAAACGAGTTTTTCCGGGACTGAATGTCCAGGCGTCAGACGCAGCCTCATGCCGACAGCATGGTCAGGTCGTTGGTTCTGCGGCTGCTGTATTTTCCGAAAAACCGGGGAAGGACTGTTGATTAGAACGCCGGCGTCAGAATTTGCGGGCGGGAACCCGGTCAGCCCAGTTCTTTTCAATCTGTTCCAGAGAACGCCCCTTGGTTTCCGGCAGGCAGAAGTAGGTGAAGAACAGACTGAAAATCCCGATAACGCCGAAAATCCAGAAAGTATAGGCTTCGCCGATTTTTTCGAGCAGAACGGGGAAGGTCAGGGCAACAATAAAATTGAAGCCGAAGTTGGCCATGGTGCATAAGCTCATGGCAAATCCCCGGATTTTCAGCGGCATAATTTCAGAAATGACAATCCAGCCGATGGGACCGAGAGAAAAAGCAAAGCTGGCAATGAAAACAACAATGCTGCCGATGGCGACCCATTTAAGACTGTTGCCGAGTTCCGCCGTGAAGTAAAAAGAAGCGCCGAGGACAAACAAACTGGCCGTAATACCTGCCAGTCCGGCATAGAGCAGGGGTTTTCGCCCGATTTTATCGGTAAAGAAAATGGCGACGAAAGTCATTAGAAAATTGACGAGGCCAACGCCGATTGTCGCGTAAAGGGCGCCGATATTCGAGCTGAAGCCGGCGGCCTTGAAAATGGTGGCCGTATAATAAATGATGGTATTGATGCCGGTGCATATCTGCATGAACATCATGCCGATGCCGACGATGACCGGCATGAGCATCCAGCTTGCGAAGATTTTGCGGGAAGAGGATTTCTGCTCCTGATTTTCAATGGCCGATCTGATTTCGGAAATATGTTTGTCGACATTGGCATCAGGTTCGATTTTGACAAAAATTTCCCGGGCCTCTTTTTCGCGCCGCTTGCTGATCAGCCAGCGCGGCGTATCGCCTAGAAAACTGATGCCGATCAGCAGGATGAGCGCCGGAATGAGACCGGACCCGAGCATCCAGCGCCAGTTATGTTCCGTCAGGGCAAAAACCCTGTTGATGAGGTATGAAAACAGTATTCCGGCCGTGATTGCCAGCTGATACAGAGAAACCAGCATGCCGCGTACCCGCTGCGGCGAGATTTCGGACAGATAAAGAGGAACGACAAAATTGACCATACCGATGGCCAGGCCCAGAATCATGCGGCCGGCAATCAGCCACGAAACGCTGACGGCAAATCCGCATATGACGGATCCGACGGCAAAGATGAGTGCCGTAGCAATGATGACTTTCTTTCGGCCGTAAACATCGGCCAGTACGCCGTTAGCGGCGGCGCCTATAACAGCTCCCACCAGGGCGGAACTGACAACCCAGCCTTTCTGCAGGCTGTCCAGCGGCCAGGTGTCGTTGATGAAAAGCAGGGCGCCGGAGATGACGCCGGTGTCGAACCCAGAGAGCAAGCCGCCAAGTGAGGCCACGCCGGCAATTGCGTATAACCAGAAATGATTTTTTTTCTTGAGTGATTTTGCTGCGTTCATTTTGTTTCATCCGAAAGTTTAAAAAGATGTTTTTAAATATAACGTTTTAAATAAAATTATCTATAAATTTTCGAAAAGAATTAACGCTTTTTAAAAAGGCGGCTTTTATAATAATACAAAAGTACAACAGAAAAGTTCGGAAATGCGGGATAATGCAATGAAAACAGGTTATAAAGCGCTTTTGTTTCTAGCGCCGGTTTTGGCGGCTTTTTCCGTTTGTGCCGCCGAGAAAGCCGAACCGCCACAGGAATATGCCGTCTGGCTGGAGGAGCTGAAGCGGGAAATGATCGGCCGCGGCATTTCGAAAGCAACGATCAAGAAAGTTTACAAAAATAAAAACTATTATCATGCGGATCCCGAAGTGGTTAAAATTGACCGCCGACAGAACGAATTTGTGCTGACGCCTACAGATTATCTGAACCGCGTGGTCAACAAGAGCCGCGTGGAAACGGCGCAGCAAAAGTACAAGGAGCTGTATCCTCTGTTCAGGGATATGGAAAAGAAGTACGGTGTGCCGATACATTATCTGATCGCTTTCTGGGCAGTTGAGACAAATTTCGGCCGCAATTTCGGCAGCTATAACGTTATTGACGCTCTGACAACCCTCAGCTATGATCGGCGGCGGCCGAAATTTTTTCGGGAGGAGCTGTATCAGGCGCTTAAGATTATTGACGACTGGCAGATTAATCCCGAAAAAATGGAAGGTTCCTGGGCCGGGGCAATGGGACATTTTCAGTTTATGCCGTCGACGTTTAATGCCTATGCCGTTGATTATAACGGCGATGGCCAGATTGATATCTGGCATTCTTTTGAAGATGCCATTGCTTCCGCAGCCAATTATCTGTCCGACATAGGGTGGCGTAAAAACGAACCCTGGGGGATGGAGGTGTCTCTGTCCTGGAATTTCGATTATTCCCTGACCGGCAGAGGAACCGTCAGGACGGTTAAACAGTGGAGGAAAGCGGGGGTTAGGACTTTGGACAACAAAAGAATTGATCTTGAGAGCAGTCTGCCGGCCTCAATTATCGTGCCGGAAGGGAAAAAAGGCTCGGCTTTCATGATTTTGACAAATTTCAGAAAAATCATGAACTGGAATCGCTCCGAGAATTATGCTTTGGCCATCAGCCTGCTTGCGGATTATATCAAGTCGGGGAAAAAATGGAAACCATTCAGGCAGAATCCGGCCGCCAGAGTCAAAACGGACGATATTATGAAAATACAGTCCTTTATCAACAGACTCGGGTGGTTTAAACTGGACGAGGACGGACAGCTCGGAAACAAGACCAGAGAGGCTATTAAAAAAGTGCAGGCCGAGGCAAAAATGCCGCAGGACGGGTATCCTGATTATCAGCTGCTGCAGAAAATTAATAATTATGACCCGCAAAAGGGGTTTGCCATTCCCGTGCCGGAAAGAAAATTACACAAGTGAAATATCTTGCTTTACCTGAGGCAAAAAAAAGGTTAGATTAACACAAACGAAAAATGGGAAAATTTATGAGACTGAAAAAAACACATATTGCTATTTGTGCTTTGATTGTGCTGCTGTCGGGCTGCGCAAGCGACAGGGATTCCCTCGACGGCTATTCGCAGGCATCCGCCATCAGCGGCAAAGGCGGCGTTTACAAGGTCGGAAAACCGTATAAAATTGCCGGAAAGTGGTATTATCCGCAGGAAGATTACAGCTATTCCGAAGTCGGAATGGCTTCCTGGTACGGAGAGGATTTTCATCATAAGAAAACCGCCAACGGCGAGAAATATGACATGCATACCCTGACAGCCGCGCACAGGACGCTGCCGCTGCCGTCAATCGTCCGGGTTACAAATCTTGAAAACGGACGTTCTCTGGTTTTGCGCGTCAATGACCGCGGGCCGTACGCAAAGAATCGCATTATTGATATTTCAAAGCGCGGTGCCCAGCTTCTGGGGTATCAGACAAAAGGCGTGGCTAAAGTGCGGGTCGAGATTCTGGAGGAAGAGAGCAAAAAGCTGAAAGCGGCTCTGACCGGGCAGCCGATGGAACCGGTCCGGGATTACGCGGCGAAGGCGTCAACCACTCCGATCCAAAAATATGAGTTGCCCGAACCGAATGAGCTTGTCGGCTATGGCAATAAATATGCTGTGTCTTCCGGCGCTTATTCTGCCGGAGAAGCAAAAGAATTTTTTGTGCAGGCCGGTGCTTTTTCGAAACATGAAGCCGCTAAAAACCTGAGTTCGCAGCTCAGTCGCTTTGGCAAACCGAAAATTGCGCAGGCCGATGTTGATGGTACGCGCTTTTACAGAGTACGTATTGGGCCTTTTGACTTTAAGGAAGAGGCCGAGGTTACTCTGGCAAAAATCAAAGGTTATGGCATTTATAATGCCAGAATAGTTCAGGATTAAAATTTGTGAGGACAGAAAATTATGTGGGGTAGAAACAAACTATATGCGTCAGCGCTGATTTCCGCTTTGATTATCGGAGCCGCCGGTTCTGCCGCGGCGATAGAAACCAAGGCCAGAAACGTCATCTTGATGGATTTTGACACGGGGGAATACCTTTATACCAAAGACGCTTATAAAATGGTGCCGCCGGCATCCATGAGCAAGCTGATGACGGTGTATATGATTTTTGAAAAACTCAAGGACGGTTCTCTGTCTCTGGACGATACCTTTACGGTCAGCGAAAATGCCTGGCGTAAAGGCGGCGCGGCCAGCGGCGGGTCGACAATGTTTCTGCCTATCGGCGATAAAGTCCGGGTTGAAGATATCATCAAGGGAATTTTGATTCAGTCCGGCAATGACGCCTGCATCGTCGCGGCGGAAAATCTGGCCGGTTCGGAAGAAGATTTTGCCGCCGAAATGAATAAAAAAGCCAGAGAGCTGGGACTGAAAAACAGTTCTTTCGCCAATTCCACCGGGCTTCCTCATCCCGATCACAAAATGTCGGTTGAGGATCTGGCCTTGCTGGCGCGCAGAATTATGAAGGATTTTCCCGAATTTTACCATATCTTTTCGCAGAAAACATTTACCTATAACAATATTACCCAGGGCAACCGCAATCCGCTGCTCTATACAATGCAGAATGCCGACGGTCTGAAAACCGGCCATACGGAAGAGGCGGGATTCAGTCTGACGGCTTCGGCCAAAAAGGGCGACAGACGCCTGATTGAAGTGATGACAGGTATGAACAGCAACAAGGAGCGCAGTGAAGAAGCCGAAAAACTCATGAGCTGGGGTTTCCGCGAATTCGACAATTATGATATTTTCCGCAAAGGCGATAAAATTGTCGAAGTTCCCGTTGTTTTCGGACAGGAAAAAAGCGTGGTTCTGACGGTCGGTGAAGATCTAAAGAAGACCATCAAAAAGAGCAAAGCCCATAAAACAAAAATGACGGCCGTATATGACAAGCCGGTTAAAGCGCCGTTTAAGGTCGGGGATCAGCTTGGAACCGTTGAAATCGAGATTCCGGGCGAAGAGACCATCAGACTGCCGCTGGTTGCCGACAGAAGCTCTGAAAAACTTGGCTTTTTCAGCAGAATTGCCGAAAATCTTAAATATTTGCTGTTCGGAGCCGAATAATGGTTTCTTTGACCGGCAAAGTGGTAACGCATGAAGGAATTGAAGGCGAGCGGGAACCGCAGCTGGAATTTGCCTTTGACTTTGCCGCAAAACCGAGAGGTCTGTTTATTACGTTTGAGGGTGGGGAAGGCACGGGAAAATCTACGCAGCTCCGCCTTTTGTCCGAATATCTGCATGATATGAAGGTTAATAATCTGATGACGAAAGAGCCCGGCGGAACCGAACTTGGTTCGGAGTTGCGCAAAATGCTGGTTACCGGCGACAAGGACAAGTTTGACGCGATTACCGAATGTCTGCTGTATTATGCCGACCGGCGGATTCATCTGACTACGAAAGTCTGGAAAGCGCTGAATGAGGGGATTTGGGTTTTGAGCGACCGCTTTGCCGATTCGACGGTAGCGTATCAGTATTACGGTTATGACAGGAAAGTTTCCAAAGAGACTCTTGACGATTTGTATAAAATTGCCGTCGGCGATTTTAAGCCTGATCTGACGATAATTTTTGACCTCGATCCAAAAATCGGTTTGGAAAGATCCTTCAAAAAGTCTTTGGGCATGGAGGTGAAGGAAACCCGCCACGAAAGCCGCGGACTGGAGTTTCACAATAATCTGCGCGAGGGGTTTCTCGAAATAGCCAGACAGAATCCGGAGCGCTGCGTGGTTTTGGATGCCGACAAAAGCATTGAGGAACTGCATAAAGATGTTGTTAAGGTGATAACGGAAAGGTTTGATTTAGCGCAATGCCGGAAGTAGAGCAACAAAACGGCGGATTTTCTCCCCGCGTCAACACTTATCTCCTCGGACATGAAGAAGAGGAAAAGCTTCTGCTGAACGCATGGAAAAACAACAAACTGCACAACTCGTGGCTTATCTGCGGCATTGAGGGGATCGGAAAAGCGACTCTGGCGTATCGTTTTGCTCGGTTTCTGCTGTCGGCCGACGAAAGCAGAAAAGAGGGCTATACTTCTCTTGAGGCCGGAAATTCTTCGGCGGCCAGCAAGCTTATTGCTAATAACGCGCATCCTGATTTGAAAGTTATTGAACGGGATTATACCGAAACCGACCGGAAAAAAATCATGAAAGCGATAAAGGACGGGGAACAGTTGTCGGAAGACGAACTGAAATCCCTGAAAAAATCTGCTTTTATCCGCGTCGATGATGTTCGGACGATTAATGATTTTCTGTCGAAAAAATCATCCGACGACAATTGGCGCGTGGTTATTGTCGACAGCATAGACGAAATGAATCCAGCAGGGGCTAATGCCCTTTTAAAAACGCTGGAAGAACCTCCGTACAAAACGATTATCATGCTAATCAGCCATAATCCGAACAAGTTGCTGCCGACAATCCGCTCCAGATGCGCCAAGCTGAATCTCAAACCGCTGGATGGCGGCGTGATAGCCAGTCTGCTGCGGCGGTATCGTCCCGAACTGGCCGAAAAAAATGTTAAATCTCTGTCGGAACTGTGCTCGGGAAGCATTGGAAAAGCCATAAGATATGCCGATAATTCTGCTTTGAACAGTTATGATGAATTGTGTAAAATAATTTATGCCAAAAACAAGTTCAAAGTCAGCGAGCTGATGGCTTTTTGTGACGGTGCGACAACGAACGAGGACAGTTATGAACTGGTGAAAGAACTTGTTTTGAAGTTTATTTCCGAAAATATCTGCAGTTCGGAAAATGCGGTGAATTTGGCCGAAATGTGGGAAAAGACCATAAAGATTTTTGACGAAACGGAGCGTCTGAACCTGGATAAGAAACAGGCGCTGATTAATATAATAACGGGTATTTGCAAAGTAATTTAGAAGGAAAAAAATGTTAGTAGACAGCCATTGTCATCTTGATTTTAATGATTTTGACGACGACTTTGAAGAAGTTTTGAAAAGAGCCAAGGAAAACGGCGTAACGGCAATGCTTAATGCCGGAAACAATATTGACGAACTTGATCGGCAGCTCGAAATTTCGGAAAAATATCCTTTTATATATACCGCGGTCGGCGTGCATCCGCATAATGCGTCAGAATATGAAAATATCAGGGCGGAGGATTTTATTGCCAAAACCGGACATAAAAAAGTTGTGGCAATCGGCGAATGCGGGCTTGATTATTACTACAATTACAGCCCAAAAGAAACGCAAATTAAAGTTTTTGTTGAACAAATAAAAGCCGCGCAGGAAACAGGACTGCCGCTTATTATCCATACCAGAGACGCCGATGAAGACACTATTGCCGTGCTTGGTGAGGAGTTTAAGAAAAAAGAGTTTACCGGCGAAATCCATTGTTTTTCGTCTTCGCAGAAACTGGCTGACTTTGCGCTGTCTATCGGTTTTTATATTTCGGCCTCGGGCATCATAACCTTTAACAAAAGCAATGAGCTGCGCGAAATTTTTGCCAATATTCCGCTGGACCGTTTGCTGGTTGAAACAGATGCGCCGTTTCTGGCTCCGATCCCGATGCGCGGCTGTCGGAACGAATCTTCTTTTGTGAAATATACCGCGGAAAAGCTTGCGCAGATCAAGAATGTTTCTTTTGACGAGCTGGCATCCGTTACCTCCGATAATTTTTATAAGCTGTTTCGCAAGGCGAGCGACAAGGGGAGGTATAAGTTTTAATGGCCAATAAGGTAATTATTCTGGGAGCCGGCGCGGCGCCGGGCGTTCCTTCACTTGGCTGGGGATTTGGCAATTGCAGTCCCGAAAATCCCAAAAATACGCGGATGAGAACGTCAACTTATGTGGAATATAACGGCGTTAAGCTTCTTATTGATACGGATCCGGACCTCAGAACCCAGCTGATTAACCAGAATATCCGCAATATAGACGGCGTGCTTTACACGCATTATCATGCGGATCATTTGCATGGAATTGACGATTTGCGGGAAATAAACCGCATTAGCGGGCAAAGCCTGAATTTTTATGCCGGCAAGTATACACTAAAGGAAATCAAACAGCGTTTTGACTACCTGATCTCTTCCGGCAAGGAGATCAGCAATATTATCCGCAGTCCGAGCCTGATTGCCAATCAGGTTACGGCCAATCATCCCTTTTATATCAGGAATGTCAAGATTACGCCGATAAAGCTTCTGGATCACTGCCGCGAATGTTACGGTTATGTGTTTGACGACGGGGTTTATGTTCATGTTGCCGATTTTAAGAAGCTGGCTTCCAGCGCGTATGAGATGATCAAGGTCCGGCCGAAAGTGATGACGCTACCGCTGACCAATATCGTAGGGGCGGTTCAGCACGCCAGTCTGGAAGAGGTTTTGCAGGTTGCTGAACGCGTCAAACCGGAAAAAGTTATCTTGAACCATATGTCGAGCGAATGCGATTTTGACCATGTGAACGATATCACGCCGGATTATATCCGTCCCGCTTATGACAATATGGTGGTTGAGTTTTAGAAAAGGATTGGAAAATGTTATGTATCTATCATGTTGCCGATCATGACGGCAAGGGATCCGGAGCCGTTGTGCGGAGCGTTTATCCGGAAACGGAACTGCTTGGGCTGAATCACGATATGGAAATACCGTATGAGGAGATAGAAAAGCATCGTGAGATTGTTATCTGCGATTACGCGCTGCCGGTCGAATATATGCTTAAACTGGCGGAAACCCGCGATGTGGTCTGGATAGATCATCATGCTTCCGTTATTGCCGAATATGAAAGGCTTATATCTTCCGGAAAATATAAGCCGCTGAAAGGCATCAGGAGGTCGGGGACGGCGGCCATGGTTCTGTGCTGGGAATATTATTATCCCGATAAGCCGGTGCCTGAGGGAGTCCGCCTGTTGGGGCTGAACGATGTCTTTGATCTGCGCGATGACCGGGTACGGCCGTTTGAATATGCTTTTCAGTCTTTGGGCGTTAATAAGCCTGATGATCAAATCTGGCAAAAACTGTTCAAAAATGAGCTCAATATTGCCGAAATTGTCGACAAGGGACGGGCGATTTTATCCTGGATCCGGGTGCGCAACTACCGGCTGGCCAGAAGCATTGCTTTTGAGAGCGAGATTGACGGGCTGAGCTGTATCTGCGCCAATATGCCGCAGGGATATTCCGATTTTTTTGATTCTCTGGACAATGTTCTGGATTATGATGTGCGCATCAATTTCTTTATGAACAAGAATAATTTATGGAATTTGTCTTTTTACACTTATAAAGAGGGCATAGACGTTTCCAAACTGGCGGCCCAAATGGGCGGCGGCGGTCATGTTAAGGCGGCTGGCGCTTCCAATCTGAAAGAGCTTCCCGAATTTTTGAGAAAAGGTATAAAGAAATAGATGGAAAAATTCTGGTCCCACGTGCAGTATCTTCATCAAACGGTCAAAAATCCCAATATTATCGTTAAGGGGACACACAGTTATTACAGCAATGCTTGGACGGAAGATTTTGAAGACTGTGCGGTTCGCTATCTTTACGGTGATGAGCACAGCCTGAAAAACTGGAAACCGCAGTGGGAGCTGGACAAGCTGTATATCGGCGATTATGTCTGCATCGGAGCGGAGGCCGTTATTCTGATGGGCGGCAATAATACGCATCGTTCCGACTGGTTTTCCGATTATCCGTATGCCGAAAAAATAACGGAAGCGTATTTGCGTAAGGGCGATACCGTTATCGGGGACGGTGTCTGGATCGGAATGCGGGCCATGATTATGCCCGGTATTTCGATCGGCGAGGGCGCGGTTATTGCCGCCGGCGCTGTTGTGGTTAAAGACGTTGCTCCTTATACCGTTGTCGGCGGTAATCCTGCCCGGGAGATAAGAAAGAGGTTTTCGCCGGAGGTTATGGAACGGCTTCTGGCTCTTCATCTTTATGATTTGCCGGAAGAAAAGTTCAACGCGGCGCTTGATTATTTATGCAGCAATGACATTGATGCTTTGGAACAAGCCGTCAAGCTTGAAGAATGACGGCTTAATTCCTATATCGTACACAGAACAAAAACTGAGGAGAATTGAAATGCATTTTGATTATTACATTCCCACAAAAATAATTTTCGGACGGGGACGGCTGAAAGAGCTGGCTTCGCAGGAACTTCCCGGAGACAAAGCTCTGATTGTGATTACCAACGGCAATTCCATGAAACGCCTCGGGTATCTGAATCAGGTTATTGGCTATTTGCAAGAACAGCGGGTTGAGTCTGTCGTGTTTGATAAGGTTCTGCCTAATCCGACCGAGGAACATGTCATGGAGGCGGCGGAGCTTGCCAAAAAAGAAAACTGTGATTTTGTTATCGGTTTGGGCGGCGGCAGCGCGATTGATTCGGCAAAGTCAATCGCTTTAATGATGACAAACGGTGGCCGTTACTGGGAATATGTCAAAGGACGCGGACAGGAAATGCCGGCGGCGCCGATCGTTGCTATTCCGACAACGGCGGGAACCGGTACGGAATCTGACCCATGGACGGTTATAACCAATACGGAAACCAATGAAAAAATCGGTTTTGGCATTCCTGATCTGTTTCCGTTTCTGTCTATTGTCGATCCGGAGCTGATGGTTTCCGTTCCTGCAAATCTGACGGCTTATCAGGGAATGGATGCTTTTTTCCACTCTGTCGAAGGATATCTGGCCAAGGTGGCTCAGCCAGTCAGTGATTTGTACGCGCTTGATTCCATCAGCAGAATTACCAAGTTTCTGCCGGAAGCCGTTAAAGACGGAAACAATCTGCAGGCGCGCGAGCAAATGGCCTGGGCCAGTACGCAGGCCGGAATGGTCGAAAGCACGTCCTGCTGCATTTCGGAACACTCCATGGAGCATGCGCTGTCCGCCTATTATCCGAAGCTTCCGCACGGCGCGGGACTGGTGGCTCTGTCCGTTCCGTATTTTACGTATATGCTGAAAAAGGATGAGAAAAAGGTTGCCGTCCGCTATATGGACATGGCGCGCGCGATGGGCGAGACAGATGTCAATTCGCCTTTGGCCTTTATTCAGGCTCTTAAAAAACTGATTAAAAACGTCGGGCTTGAAAATCTGAAGCTTTCCGACTGGGGGCTGCAGAAGGAAGATGCCGAAAAGCTTGCCGTCAACTCATTTGAGGCGATGGGCGGCCTTTATGAACTTGATCCGGTCGTCCTGACGCAGGAAGATGCGCGGGCGATTATCTGCGATGCCATTCAGTAGACGACGGTTTTGGCTGTTTTTACAGAGGCCCGGAATTTCCGGGCCTTTTGTTATTAGGCACCGGCAGGGGCGGTATGGTTTTCCGGCTGCGGGCGAATGTCATCCAGAGAAAGGGAAAAGTTGGCGGAAAGGCTGCTTTTTAAGGTAAAATACCCTTTTTTTGCTTGAGAAATTGTATTTTTGATGTAAAATCGCAAAGCTAAAATAATAATTTAATAATGGAGAAAACTTGATGTCTAAAATTCTTATTACATCCGCATTGCCTTACGTCAACGGTGTCCCGCATCTGGGACATATGGTCGGCTGCCTTCTGCCGTCCGATGTTTACGCCCGGTTCATGCGAATGATGGGACATGAAGTTTTATATATTGCAGGGACGGACGAACACGGAACGCCATCGGAAGTTGGCGCAGCCAAAGAGGGAATGAGCGTGGAAGCGTATTGCGACAAGTATCATGCCCGCCACAGACAGACATACAGCGATTTTGAACTGTCATTCGATTGTTTTGGCCGAACCAGCAGCGAACAGAACAAAGAACTGGTCTATCATATCTTTGATCGGCTGGATGAAAACGGTTTTATTGAGGAGAGAACAATCAAACAACTGTATTCGGTTGATGACGAGCGTTTTCTGCCTGACCGTTATGTTACCGGAACCTGTCCGTACTGTGGTTATGAAAAGGCCAGGGGTGACCAGTGCGAAAACTGCACAAAAGTTCTGGAACCGACGGAACTGATTAATGCGCGCAGCACAATCTCGGGCAGCACTAATCTTGAGGTTCGGGAAACCAAGCATTTGTTTTTGAAACTGCCGCTGATTGAGGAAAAACTGGCGGCATGGGTTAAGTCAAAAGAGCCGTTCTGGCCGGATATGGCCTATTCCATTGCGCAGAAATGGCTTAAGGAAGGTTTGCAGGAAAGATGCATTACCCGCGATCTGAAATGGGGTTTCCCTGTCAACAAACCCGGATTTGAGGGCAAGGTGTTTTATGTCTGGTTTGACGCGCCGATCGGCTATATGGGCATTACCAAGCAATGGGCCGACGAAAAACCCGGAGAGCGCAGCTGGAAAGACTGGTGGCTGGATGCAAAAGACGTCCGCTATGTGGAGTTTATGGGAAAAGACAATGTGCCTTTTCATTCTATCTCTTTTCCGGCGACCCTGCTGGGAACGGGCGAAAACTGGACAATGGTCGATTATCTGAAAGCGATGAGCTATCTGACTTTTGAGGGCGGAAAGTTTTCCAAGTCGGAAAAACGCGGTATTTTTGCCGAAGACGCCGTCAGAGAGTTTCCTGCCGACTACTGGCGCTACTGGCTGATGTCCAATATTCCGGAAGCGTCGGATTCATCTTTTACGTTTGATTCTTTTGCCGGCGTTGTCAATAAGGATCTTAACGGCGTTCTCGGAAACTTTGTTTCGCGCGTGTTGAAAATGACGGCTTCCAAGATCGGCAGCGAGGTTCCCGCCGGCGGCGAAATGACGACTTTGGAAAAAGATCTGACGAACAGTCTGCAAGAAAAAACAAACAATTATCTGAAATATATGGAAGAAATGGAATTCCGCAAAGCCCTGAACGAACTGCGCGCCATCTGGGTTGAGGGAAACAACTATATTTCGGTTGCGGAACCCTGGACGGTTATCAAGGAAAATCCGGAACGCGCCGCGGCAATTCTGAGAACCTGCATCAACCTGATCCGGATTTTTGCGGTATTCAGCGCTCCGGTTATGCCGGATGTGGCGGAAAAAATGCTGGCAAAACTGGGGTTGAAGCCCGAAGATATGCCGTCTTTGAAAAACTTTGACGTTTTGAAGGAGATTGAATTTTTGAAACCCGGTCATAAGTTTGAAATCGGCGAAACGCTGTTCGAACGCATCGGACCGGAAAAAATCGACGAACTGAAACAAAAATACGGAAGTGAAAAATAATGAGAAGAAGCGCGAGAGATGAATTTTTAAGCCCGTCCAAAGGATTTGCGGGATTTATGCACCGTCTGGTTATGTTTATTCTGCTGCCGCTCCGGAAGCCGCTTATTGTTTTTCCCGTGCTTTTTCTTTTATATCTGATTCCGACGTTTATCGGAGCTAAGCCGACCGAAGTTCATTTGTGGTATATGAAAGAATTTCGGAAGGCTTACGCTTCGGCAGCGGTGTTTGCCGCCGATAAGTTCGGATATCTTTTTGCCGGGGAAGCGAAGACTGAACAGGCGCAGCCGGAAGATAAACAAAAACCGAAAGGTATTGATATTTTGGTGGAACCGCATCAGAAAGCCGTCCGTCGGCAGATGTTTGAAAAAGCAAAAGCGGCACCGGTAGCTGTCAATATCCTTGAAATCCACAATGAGGATGTTGTCAATGTTGAAGACGTGCGCCGGGCCGAGAAAGAGGCGCGGTCGGTTATTGAAAATTACAATAACCAGCTTAATCAGATGCGGGCTGCGGAGGAAAAAAGCAAAGATGCAGGCGCTGATACCCCTGTCTTTAAGGTTTCAACCAAGCTTCCGCTGATTTATCTGAAAGAGCCCAAGCCCGTGGAGGGCGAGGCTGAAGTTAAAAATGCCAATGAGTTGGTGGTCGGCGGAACCTATATCTTTTTATACGGTATTTATGTGGATCCGAATCTGGCCAGAGGCGCAGCTGCCAAAAAGTTTCTTGTTGATAAGCTGAAAGGGAAAAAGGTGCGGTGCAATATTGTCGCTTACACCTATCAGGATGTGGCGACGGGCTTATGTTATGTCGACGGGGAAAACATCAACCAGATTCTTGTTGACGAAGACTATTCAAGAAATGTAGCGTTGTAGAGGCAGTCATGTGGCAGCCGGTATTGATGATTAACGGATATCTGGTCAGCGTTTTGGGCGTGGCCATGCTGATACCGGCCGGGTTGGATATGTATCTTACCGGGAAAAACTGGTCGCTGTTTATTACGTCTTCCATCGTAACTTTGTTTTTCGGTATTTCACTGTTTTTGGGAAACCGGACGCAAATAAAAAAAATTACGCTGCAGCAGGGGTATCTGCTTACGGTTGTCAGCTGGGTGTCGTTGACTTTGCTGGCAACGATGCCTTTTATGCTTTTCGGGACGACGGAGTATTTTGCCGATGCGCTGTTTGAGGCTATGTCCGGACTCAGCACAACTGGAGCGACAGTTTTGACCAATATTGAGGAACAGCCGGAAGCGATTTTGCTGTGGCGTTCAATGCTGAATGGCCTCGGCGGCATAGGGATCGTTATGTTTGCCGTGGCGATGCTGCCTTTTCTGGGGATCGGCGGAATGCAGATTTTTCAGAGAGAAAATTCTGACATTAACGATAAGTTTATGCCCAAATTTGTTTATATTGCCAAAAGAATTATGGTCGTGTATGCAACTTTGCTTATTTCCTGCGCCTTAAGCCTTTATTTTGTCGGTATGACGCCGTTTGAGGCCGTCAATTATGCCATGGCAACAATTGCAACTGGCGGTTTTGCGACCAAAGATACTTCCGTTGGATTTTATGACAGTGTCGGCATAGAGATGGTTATTTCGTTGTTTATGGTTCTCGGCGCTTTGCCGATGACTTTTTATATCATGATTGTTCAAAACCGGGATCTGCATTCGTTCAGAACCGCGCAGGTTGCCGCTTTTATAAAAGTTTTGGCGTTTTATATTCTGGCTACTTCCGTCTGGCTTACTTATAACGGTACTTACGGTTTTTGGACAGCTCTGCGTTTTGCTACTTTTAATATTATTTCCATTACGACTTCCACGGGGTTTGTTTCTACTGACTATATGGCCTGGGGGCCATGGGCTGGAACTTTCTTCATTATTTTTGCCCTGACGGGCGGCTGTACCGGTTCAACTTCCGGATCAGTCAAGATTTTCCGCTGGCAGGTCGTGGTGGCTTATCTGAAAAAATCCCTGATTGTGGCGACGGAACCGAACCGGGTCGTTCCTGTTAAAATCGGCAGTCTGACAACCGACGGATCAATTATTTCCTCCGTGTTTGTTTTTTTGAGCGCTTATGTTTTCAGCCTGACGGTTTTAACGGTTTTGGTCGCTCTGACCGGCGTTGATTTTGATACGGCGTTCGGGTCGGTTGTCGGCTGTATTACCAACTCCGGCCCCGGAATCGGTTCTGTTGTCGGTCCGGCCGGTACTTTTGCCCCGTTGTCTGACACGGCAAAATATATTCTTTCCTTTGCCATGCTTCTGGGGCGTCTTGAGGTTCTGACCGTTTTGGTTATTTTTACCAAAAGCTTCTGGCGCAGCTAGCTGCCGGAAAAGTTCTACCGCGGTATTGACGGCAGACAGCTCTGTTCTTTTGCCTGCCTTTTTATTTTTGCAACGGCCGTTTTAGGATTTTTGCGCTGTCGCCGTTGTTATTTGGAAATTGCCGCTTATATCTGTTGGGACGATTTGGGAAAAATCTGCCGGAAAGATTTTTGAGAGGAGAGTTTTCAATGGATGATTTTGATAATTTGGAACGACTGGCAAAGCTCAGAGATAAGGACATCATCAACGAAGAAGAGTTCGTTACTCTGAAACGCAATATCGTCAGCCGCAATATCGGTATGTGTCCCGACTGCAAAAGCGGCGTGGCTTACGCTTTGCTCGCCTGGTTTTTGGGAATGTTCGGCGCGCATAATTTTTATGCCGGTTATACGAAGCGGGCTATCGCCCAGCTGCTGCTGACGGTTTTTTCCTGGATTTTGTTCTTTATTCCCTTGGTTGTTGTTCAAATCTGGGCTCTGGCCGATATGTGCCTGATTAATAAGGATGCGCAGGGGCGGCCGTTTAAGGGCGATAAGACGCTGGTTCTGATTATTCGTATTACGGCAGTTGCCTTTTATGTTATCTCTTATCTTATTGCGTTTATGGGAATTATAGCGGCTGTTGTTGCCGGCGGAAAATCCGCTATTGCCGCGGCGCCTCTGACTTCGGCTGTTCCGCCGATTCCTCACGGCACCATTATTTATCATTAGACTTGTTATCCGCAGAAAGCGATTATTATTATGATCACGCCAAAATCACATCACACACCTGAGCCCCGCAGAATGCGGGGCTTTTTATTATAAGTCTTGCGAGAAATCCCGGATTTACTCTGGGCTGAATGCCAGGGTGATGGGGAACAATACCATCCCATGCCGGTGAACCCGCCCAAACAGTTAGGTTTGTTGCTGATTAGATCAGTTTATCGGAGATATTTGTTGGCAGTCTTGCGGAAGAATGCAAGGAAAGAGAAATAATGCTGCCTATGAGCGGGGCAGAGCGTGAGGTTTGCCACTGACAGAAAACCGCCAGGTCGGTAACTGTCGATCTGTTTTCGGGAAAAAGGCAAAAAAACTCCCCGTTTTTACGGGGAGTTTTTTTGGTTTAGTCTTCTCCGACGGCTTCCGGTTCGTCATCACCGATCATTTCGGTTGTCAGGTGTCCGGCGTCGGCTCTGATTTTATTTTCAATCTCATCAGCGACAGCAGGATTTTCCTTCAGGAATAGTTTGGCATTTTCGCGTCCCTGACCGAGTTTTTCGCCTTTGTAAGAGAACCAGGCTCCGGCTTTTTCGACAATTCCGGCCTTGACGCCTAGATCAATCAATTCTCCGGTTTTGGAAATGCCTTCGCCGTACATGATATCGAAATCGACGGTTTTGAACGGGGGCGCAACTTTGTTTTTGACGATTTTGACGCGGGTCTGGCTGCCGATGACGTCTTCCTTGTCTTTAATGGCGCCGATCCTGCGGATGTCCATGCGGACAGAAGCATAAAATTTGAGGGCGTTTCCTCCGGTCGTCGTTTCGGGGTTGCCGAACATGACGCCGATTTTCATGCGGATTTGGTTGATGAAGATAATCAGCGTGTTGGAGCGGGAAACCGTCGAGGTCAGTTTGCGCAGAGCCTGACTCATCAGACGAGCCTGCAGTCCCATATGCGAATCACCCATTTCTCCCTCAAGTTCCGCTTTGGGAACCAGAGCGGCGACTGAGTCGACAACGAGCACGTCAATGGCACCGGAACGAACCAGAGTATCGGCGATTTCAAGAGCCTGTTCGCCGGCGTCCGGCTGGGATATCAGCAGATTTTCGATGTCGACGCCGATTTTTTTGGCATAGGAAGGATCCAGCGCGTGTTCCGCATCAATAAACGCGCAGGTGCCACCTTTCTTCTGGGCCTGGGCAATGACACTCAGGGCCAGAGTCGTTTTACCCGAGCTTTCCGGTCCGTAAATTTCGATGATACGACCTTTGGGCAGTCCGCCAATTCCCAAAGCGATATCAATACCTATCGAACCGGTCGAAATGGCCTCGATATCCACGTTCGGGTTTTGTCCGAGACGCATGATCGAACCTTTGCCAAAAGCTCTTTCAATTTGGGTAAGCGCCGCGTCGAGGGCTTTGTCTTTTTCCATGTAGTACTCTCTTTCCAAAACAGTTTGTGGTTATTTGTTTGTTTCACTATCCAACTTATTATCAAAAAATACAATTTGATGATAAAAGTTATCCCTTGAAAAATACAATGTACTACTTTTGTTCTTTTTGCAAGAACTTTTTTCGTTTTGCGGAAAGATTTTGTTATTTGCGTTTTTCGGGTTTTCCCGAGATGATGTTTTTCTTTAATCCTCGGCTGTCGAGTTGCTGATATTCCTCCAGCGCGGCGGTTACGACGGCGCCGAAAATGACCACGGCCCAGGCCAGATACATCCAGATCAGAAAAACGGGCAGGGTGGCCAGAGCGCCGTACAGGGTTTTATAGGTGGCGGTTTTCAGCATAAACCAGCCGAAAGCCTTTCTTAAAACGGCAAAAAGAATGACGGAAACAAAAGCACCGACGCAGGCGTTTGATATTTTGATCTTTTTATTGGGAACCAGAACATAAACCAGGACGAGCACCAGCATTGTGATCAGAGGCGGGAGAATATAGCTTAAAAAAAGCTGCATTCCGGCTTCGCCTTCTGGGACGTATTTTTGCAGGGCGTAAAGATATCCGCGCAGGGAAAAAGCCGTTCCCAAAAGCAGCGGGCCAAGGGTTATGACCGTCCAGTACAGAGTTATTTTTGTGGTAATGCGCCGCGGCCGGGTAACTTTGAAAATAAAGTTGAGACTGTTTTCTATAGTGGAAAGCATTAAAATAGCCGTGATGGCGATGCCGACGACGCCAATGGTCGTCAGCTGCGCGGTCGCGTTGATAAATTCGGAAAAATACTGGTTGACTTCCTGTTCCAAAGTGGGAACGAATGTCCGCAGCAAAAATTCCTGCACCTGCTCCTTGACGCCGTCAAAAACGGGAAAGGCCGAAAAAATGGCCAGGCCGATGGCGAACAGCGGCACAACGGCTATCAGTGACGTGTAACTCAAAGATGCCGCAACGCGGAAGATGGTGTCGTTCTGGGCCCGGTGGCCGAGAAAAAATAAAAATTCGCGGGTTTGGGCGTACAGGGCGGTAATCTTTTGTTTCATTTCAGTTTTCCAATACATTCGCGGCTCACAAAAAAAATTGTTTACAATAGGCGTTAAATTTTATAAAAGTGCTTTCAGAAAATTTAATTCAATATATTTAATTTTTTAAATAAAGCAAAGGAAAATATCTTATGACTTCGACTACACCGCTGATGGCCGGTAAAAAAGGACTCATCATGGGTCTGGCTAACGACAAATCTATTGCCTGGGGAATTGCGCAGGCTTTGGATGCCCAGGGCGCGCAAATCGCCTTTTCTTATCAGAATGAAGCTTTGGAAAAAAGGGTAAAGCCTTTGTCCGAGACGCTGAGTTTTGAACCGACGCTGATTAAATGCGACGTTACCGATTCAGCCAGTGTAGAAGCCTGCTTCAAAGAACTGGGTGAGAAGTGGGGAAAAATTGATTTTGTCGTCCATGCCATTGCTTTTTCCGATAAAAATGAGCTGAAGGGCCGGACGATAGACACGACTCTTTCGAACTTTTTGAACACGATGCATATTTCCTGCTATTCTTTCTTGGAAACTTGCAGATGCGCCGCTCCAATCCTGAATGAAGGTGCCGGCATTGTAACGCTGACCTATCTCGGCGGAGAAAGAACGCTTCCGAACTATAATATTATGGGCGTTGCCAAAGCAGCTTTAGACGCTGCCGTCCGCTATGCTGCCGTCGATCTCGGCGTTCAGGGCGTCCGCGTCAATGCCATTTCCGCCGGTCCGATCAAGACACTGGCCGCTTCGGGTATCGGCGATTTCCGCAAAATTCTGCGTTGGAACGAGCTCAACGCTCCGTTAAAACGCAACGTTACGCAGGATGAGGTCGGACGCGCGGCTTTGGCTCTGCTTTCTGATCTGGGACTTGGAATTACCGGCGAAGTGCTGCATGTCGATGCCGGTTACCATTCAATCGGCATGGTTGCTCTCGACAAAGCTCATGAATCTGCAGAAGTCCTCGCAGAATTTTAAGCTTGAGTTTTCAGTCTGAATCTTTATATTTAAAGCCATTGACGTGATGTTAATGGCTTTTTTTGAAAGTTTGTGAAATGAAAGATTTTGAATCGCCTTTTCCGGCCGTGGGCAGAGACCGTAAAAAACAGCTTGCCGCCAAAATCCTGCTGCGTTCGCTCTTGTATGCGTTTGCGCTTTTCGGACTGCTGTTCATCGTGTTGCTTTTTGTTATTTTGGGGATGCTGCGGCAGGATACCGCAGTTACCGCGGAAGTGCCGGACAAGGCGGTGCTGGTCGTTGATTTTGACGAGGCTTTTCCGGAGGTCAGGGCTGACGATTTGTTTTCGGAGCTGAGCGAAAAGCCGTCTCTGTCTTTTTATGATCTGCTTAAGGCCGTTAATGTCGCCGCTTTGGACAATCGCGTAAAAGCTCTGGTGGGAACGGTCAGCGTTTCTGGTCTCGGGCTGGCGCAGATTCAGGAACTGCGCGCGGCGGTTGCCGCTTTCAGAAAAAGCGGAAAACCGGCGTATCTGTATTCGTCTGGTTTCGGATCTTTCGGCAACGGAACAAGCGAATATTATCTGGCGACGGCTTTTGACAAGATTGTCATGCAGCCCGGTACCGAAGCCGGTATTACCGGAATTGGAATAGAGGTGCCTTTTGTCCGGGGGCTTTTGGACAAGATCGGCGTTACTCCCGAGTTTTATGCGCGGCATGAATATAAAAACGCCATGACGTCGCTGACTGAAAAAACTTTTACGCCGCAGTACAAAAACGAGATGACCCGTCTGGGGCAGAATATTTTCGAGCAGATGACGCGGGATATTGCCTCCGCCCGGAAAATTGACGAAGAAAAGCTTCTGCAAGCGGTGAATTCGGCGCCTCTGTCCGCCGAAGAAGCTTTGTCTGCGGGGCTGATAGACGAAACCGCCTATAAACCCGCGCTGATTGCGCGCGTCATTAAAGATACCGGCGGGAAAATGATTAATGTAACGGATTATAGCTTAAACATAGAAAACGGGCGGAAAAATGTTCCAACTGTCGCTTTTTTGGTGCTGGACGGCGTGATCAGCTCCGGTCAGAGCGTTCCCAATCCTTTTGAAGGGGAGGCCGTTATCGGCGCCGATACCGTTGCCGCGCAACTTGAAGATATTATTGCGGATAAAAACGTCAGGGCCGTTATTCTGCGTATAAACAGTCCCGGCGGCAGCTATGCGGCGTCCAGCGAAATCTGGTATGCTATCAGCCATATTAAGGAAACGCACAAGCTGCCGGTGGTCATTTCCATGGGAGACTATGCCGCGTCGGGCGGTTATTTTGTTTCTCTGGCAGGAGATTATCTGCTGGCGGAACCTTCCACACTTACGGGTTCCATCGGCGTTTTGGGCGGAAAAATGGTTCTTTCCGGTTTGTGGAAAAAGCTGGATGTTAACTGGCAGGAAATCAAGTTCGGCGACAATGCCGGCATCTTAAGCCCGAACAGGACTTTCAGCGCGGAGGAAAAAGCGGTCTTTGACCGGTCTCTGGATAATATTTATGCCGATTTTACGGCAAAAACGGCAGAAGCCCGCGGCATCAGTCCCGCAGATATGGACAAGCTGGCGCGCGGCCGGGTCTGGACGGGAGAAAAAGCTGTTGAGTTCGGGCTGGCTGACGCCTTGGGCGGCATTGAGGCGGCGATTGCAAAAGCCAAAGAACTCGGCGGTATCAGTCCCGGGCAGAAATTTAACATAACCTATTATCCCAAGCGGAAAACGCTGCAGGAAAAACTGGCTCAGGTTTTGCAGGGCGGTCCGAAAATTTCTGTTAATAAGGTCGTTAATGATCTGGGTTTTCGGAGCAAAGATATTAATATGATAAAACGATTAGGTTTTGACGCGGTTTTGCCGCCGTTTACACTCAATTACTAGTTTTGGAGAAAGAAGCATGGCAGTTGATCAGGAGACTGTTAAAAGGGTAGCGTTTTTGTCGCGCCTGAAAGTTGATGAAGATAAGATTCCGGCAACGGAGAATGAGTTTAACAAAATCCTGAAATGGGTTGAGCAGCTGAACGAGGTTGACACGGATCATGTCGAACCGCTGGTTTCGGTTAATGAAAATACTCTGGTCTGCCGCGACGATGTTGTTAACGACGGAGAAATGCCAGATAAGATTTTGGCCAATGCGCCGCAGAGTGAGTTCGGGTATTTTGTAGTTCCGAAAGTCGTGGAGTAAAACAAATGTTTCTGGGCTTTTTCAAACAGCATTGCAGCGACAGGGAAGTTCTTAGAAAAATAACGTTTAAAGTTACGGCCGGTTTGCTGATTTTTGCGGCAGCCGTTTTGCTGGTCTGCTATTTTTCTGCGGATAAGGAACCCGCGGCGGGCAGGGATGCCGAGGCTGATGCCGGAAGAACTTTTTCCGTCGGAGAAAATGCCGGAGCAGACGGGAAAAACGCTCCTAGCCTTATTGAATATGAGACGCCGGCTCATACGGCAGAATAATTAAATCGTGGAAAGTGAAAAACAAGATGACGAAGTTAACTGACTTAACAATTGCGGAAGCATTGAAAGGACTGAAAAACAGAGAATTCAGCGCCGTTGAACTCACCAAGGAATATATCGGGGCCATGGAGGAAAAACGCGGGCTCAACGCTTATGTTACCGAGACGCCGGAAGCCGCTTTGAAACAGGCCGAGGCGTCGGATGAGAAATACCGCCGCGGAGACAACGCCTCTCTGGAGGGAATTCCTTTGGGAATCAAGGATCTGTTCTGTACCAGGGGTGTCAAAAGCACTGCCTGTTCCCGCATATTGGACGGTTTTGTTCCGCAGTATGAGTCTACTGTTACTCAGAAGCTTCTGGATGCGGGCGCGTGCTTTCTCGGCAAGCTGAATATGGACGAATTTGCCATGGGCGGAAGCAATGAAACCAGCTGTTTCGGGCCGGTTGTTAATCCGTGGAGCAAAGATGTCAAGCTGGTTGCCGGGGGATCTTCCGGCGGTTCTGCCGCCGCGGTGTCCGCAAAAATGTGCGCAGCGGCTACCGGAACGGATACGGGCGGATCCATCCGCCAGCCTTCGGCATTTTGCGGCGTAACCGGCATTAAGCCGACTTACGGACGCTGCTCCCGCTACGGCATTATGGCTTTTGCTTCGTCTCTCGACCAGGCAGGACCGATTGCCAAAGACGTAAGAGACTGCGCCCTTTTGCTGAAAGTTATGTCCGGGTATGATGTCAAAGATTCCACTTCCGCCAATGTCGATGTTCCGGATTTTGAGAGTTTTCTCGGACAAACTATCAAGGGATTAAAAATCGGCGTTCCCGCGGAGTATCGTCCCGAGGGGCTGAATAAGGAAATTGCTTCTTATTGGGACAAAGGGCTGGAAATGCTGAAAGCACGGGGAGCCGAAATCGTCGATATTTCGCTGCCGCATACAAAATACGCTCTGCCGGCCTATTATATTATTGCGCCGGCGGAAGCTTCTTCCAATCTGGCGCGCTACGACGGTCTGCGCTATGGTCTGCGGGTTTCGGGAAAGCATCTGGATGATATGTACATCAATACCCGTACGGAAGGGTTTGGCAAAGAGGTTAAACGCCGGATTATGATCGGCACTTACGTTTTGTCAGCCGGTTATTATGACGCTTATTACCTGAAGGCTCAGAAAGTCCGTCGTCTGATACGCGACGATTTTAAGAAAGCCTTTGAAAAATGCGATGTTATCCTGACGCCGACTTCCCCGGTAACGGCTTTTCCGATAGGTGATAAGTCGATGCAGGAAAACCCGATTAATATGTATCTGAACGATATTTTCACCGTTTCGGTCAGTCTAGCCGGTCTGCCGGCGATGAGTCTTCCGATCGGTCTGTCTACGGACGGCCTGCCTCTTGGTCTGCAAGTTATCGGAAAACCGTTTGACGAAGCGGCGGTGTTCAAAACCGCTTCGGCATTGGAAGCAGATGCGGAATTTGGAAGGAAGTAAGGACAATGACTGGTTATATTATCGAAACAAAAGAAAATAAATGGGAAGTTATCTGCGGTTTGGAAATTCATTGTCAAATTATTTCCAAATCCAAAATGTTTTCCGGCGCGTCGACAGTTTTCGGCGCAGGAGCCAACGAGCATGTGTCTTTTGTGGATGCCGGAATGCCCGGCATGCTTCCGACCCTCAACAAAATGATTGTTCATCAGGCGGTTAAAACTGGTTTGGGGTTAAATGCCAAAATCAATAAATATTCGGAATTTGCCAGAAAAAACTATTTTTATGCCGATCTTCCCCAAGGGTATCAGATTACGCAATTTAAATTTCCGATTGTTGGAGAAGGAAAGGTCATTGTTGATCTGGAAGACGGCTCGGTTAAGGAAATCGGCATTGAACGTATGCATATTGAACAGGATGCAGGAAAATCCATTCACGATATAGACCCGGCGAAATCTTTTATTGATTTGAACCGGGCCGGTGTCGGACTGATGGAAATCGTAACCAAACCTGATTTCCGTTCTCCCGAGGAGGCCGGTGCTTTTCTGCGCAAACTGCGCTCCATTGTCCGTTATCTCGGAACCTGCGACGGCAATATGGATGAAGGTTCCATGCGCTGCGATGTGAATGTTTCCGTGCGTAAAGTCGGAGAAGAGGGGTATCGGACCCGCTGCGAGATGAAAAATGTCAACAGTGTCAAATTTGTTATGCAGGCAATTGAAAACGAGGCCAAACGCCATGTGGGGGTTTATGAAAACGGCGGCGTTATAGAGCAGGAAACGCGTCAGTTTGATCCGCTTACGGGTCAGACAAAGGTTATGCGCAAAAAGGAATTTGCCCATGATTACCGTTATTTTCCAGAACCGGATCTGCTGCCTCTGGTTTTGACAGACGAATATATCGAGGAAATCAAACGGGATATGCCGGAACTTCCCGACGCCAAAAAAGCGCGCTTTGTCAAAATGGGCCTGACACCGTATGACGCCGATGTTTTGTGCGAAAGCAAAGATGTTGCCGACTTTTTTGAAAAAGCCGCCGCCGGCCGCGATGCCAAAAAAGTTGCCAACTGGGTTATGGGAGATTTCTTCGCCTTGTTAAAAAGAGATAATCTAAAACTTGAAGAAAGTCCAATAACTGCTGAAAATATCGGAAAATTGGTTGACTTGATCGGTAAAAATATTATTTCCGGCAAAATAGCCAAGGATGTTTTTGAGCTGATGGCGGAGACGGGAGAGGATCCGGAAAAAATTGTCGAAGAAAAAGGTATGAAGCAGGTAACGGATACCGGCGCGATAGAAGCGGTTATTGATCAGGTAATCGCCGAAAATCCGGATAATGTTGCCGCGTATAAAAACGGAAAAACCGCGCTGATGGGCTGGTTTGTGGGGCAGGTAATGAAAGC
>CALXTQ010000005.1 GCA_944391485.1 uncultured Alphaproteobacteria bacterium
ATAAAATATTTAAATACCCCAATATGGGCCTGCATAATAACTGTATGTTATTTCAAAATAAATATAAGAATTTTTATAATATTTAATGTAAAACAATCACAACTAAAAGTATACTTATGTAAATCAACGTAAGTTAAATAAATATATAAGTTGCATAAATCTACAATTTATAATAAAAGTAAGTAACATATAGCATATGAGAGTAGTAATTATAAAAGCCTGTTTGTAGAAAAATACAAACAGGCTTTTTTGTATATACAGGAGAAATTCGCATGAATGGCGAAATCAATAATAAACTGCCCAAAAAATATTATTTTTTGCTTGTTATTTTATTTGTGTTGCATTCATGGATTCAGTGGAATGGAAGAAGAGAAATGAATTTTAGCGACTGGCAAATATCTTTATCAGTGTTTGTTATTAGTTATTCCTTTTTATCTTATTATTTTTTGAGCAGGCTGAACATAATTTCATTTTTAAAAACAAACATCTTTTTTATTTTATTCGTTTTTATTTTTATGTTTACTGATTTATATATAGCAATAGGCAAAATAGAGAGCTGCCTGCCATATGATCAAACCGCAGAATGTTATCCAACAAGACAGTTATATCAAAGGCTTGATTGCTCTTGGCTTTTTAATTTAATTATCATCTTTGTATCTTTTTGTTGTTTTGCTCTGTTGTTTTTCAAATCGAAGTTAAAAAATGTTGTTGTTGAGAACGGCATAAAACCTTTGTTCTTATTCCTTAGCTTGGTTTTTGCCATGTTCTTGTCAGCATTTATTCATGTCGCATTTGAAAATTAAGAAAGGGGGTATTTATGGTTAAATGTTTAATGTTACATACATGGGATGTTAAGTTTGGTTTAAAGCACTCAGGTTTTAGCTTTGTAGATGATGATGGTCATACCTATACAATTGACTTAATGCCAGATGAGAATGGAAAAATTGAATTTCGTTTTGATAATTTCGCCGCAGGAGAAACAACGCCTATAGATCAAAACAAGTTGCTATTAGGCGGAGATAAGGCTGTTGAAGCTTTCAACAAACTGCAGCTGGCAGCCTCCATGCTAAATTTTTATACAGATAGTTTAAATTATAATGAATTAACCAAAAACTGTAATTCAAGCACTGTTTTGCTAATTGAAAAATATGCTCCAGACTTTGTCGGAAATGAAAATGGTATCTTTGATGGGTTAGCGGGTGTTTTTATTGGTGATGAATATAATCTTTTGAAATCAGATGAAAATTTTGCTAAAGCATTAAAAGCCGTGGATGAATTTATAGAAAAACTAATTAATGACGGCTATGATTTGGATCAGGAAATTCTTGAAATTAGTGAGAGCAATGACTTCATTAGTATAAAGACGGATGATAGAATTTATATATTAGATAAATACGGAGTTACTTATTATCATGAAGGTATAAATTTTTACAGAACATCTCTGTCTGCTACCTTATTTAAGTGTATGTTTTATGAGCAAAATTATACTCCATTTAAAAAACCATTTTCCACCGGGAAAGATGCCGCATCGCCTTTGATTGTGGATTTAGACGGAGACGGGGTGGAGACTGTCGGAACCGGTACGGGGGTTTATTTTGATCATGACAATAACGGTTTTGCCGAAAACAGCGGCTGGGTCGGCAAGGATGACGGCATTTTGGTGCGCGACCTCAATAATAACGGTGAGATTGATGACGGAACGGAGTTATTTGGCAATAATACCGTTCTTTCTAATGGCGAAAAGGCGGCCAACGGTTTTGAAGCTTTAAAAGAGCTGGACAGCAATCATGACGGCGTCTTCAACAGTCAGGATACGGACTGGAACAGCGTCAAGGTTTGGAAAGACGCCAATGGCAACGGCAGTGTCGATGACGGCGAGCTTCTTACTCTTGAGCAGGCCGGAATCGCCGGTATTAATCTTGGGTATGCCGATGTCGGGCAGGAGACGACCGACGGCAACACCATCGGGCAATCCGGAACAATTATCAAAACCGACGGAACAACCGGCGAAATCAAGGATATCTGGTTTGATACGGACGGAGCAAACACCATAGATCTTTCTAATGTCGCGATACCGGATGATATCCGGGCGCTGCCCGAACTGGCCGGATTCGGCAATGTCCATTCCCTGCAGACGGCCATGGCTCTTGATACCACGGGCGAATTAAAAACGCTGGTCCAGCAGTTTGCCGCGGCCGCGTCTGCCGAACAGCGCAGCCAGATACTGGATAATCTGATCTATCATTGGGCCGGTGTTCAGGATGTGGATCCCGATAGCCGCCGTCCGACCCCGGATTATGAAAATGTTTTGGGCGATGCGCGCAAGCTGGAGGCTTTGGAAGAGTTTTTGGGCGAGGAATTTCTGGGTGTCTGGTGCTGGGGCGAAAAGACACCCAATCCGCACCGGCAGGCAGCGCCTTACATTTTGCAGGCTTATGATGAGTTAAAATCTTCCTTCGACAGCCAGCTTTTGGCTCAGACTCATTACAAGGATATTATAGACAATATAATTCTGACTTATAATACTGACAGCCAGGACTGGACAATTGACGTTTCCGGAGCGGTGGAACTGTTGCGCGCGCGTTTTGAGGCCTCCGACAGCGGCAGGGTAATGTTGGCGGAATTTGCGTCGGCTGTCAGAGTCTTTACGGATTTCTCGGATGACGTTTTTGCGGCTTTTGCCGCGGCCGGCAGCACGACCGGTACGGAATTCGAACAGTTTCTGATTGATCTGAACGACCTCAGCAAAATCGGCACAAACGGAGACGATACTCTTTATGGCGACGATAAGGACGATTATCTTGCCGGACAATACGGACATGACAATATTTACGGCCGCGGCGGCGACGATATTCTCGACGGCGGCGCCGGCGATGATCAGATCTGGGGCGGCGATGGCGATGATACGCTGACCGGCGGTTCCGGAGACGACTATCTGCACGGCGGCAACGGAGCGGACACTTATATTTTCAATCCCGGATTCGGCCATGACCGATTGGACAATACCGACGATGACGCTTCGGCCGAAAATCCCGATATCATCAGATTCGGGGAGGGAATTCTCCCGTCCCGGACATCGCTTCAGCGCGACGGATATGACCTTATCATAACGGTAACTTACGAAGACGAAACGCTTCCGGCCGATTCTGTGCGCGTTTACAGTTATTTTGATAAGATGGGAACAACTTCGGCAACGGTCAATAATATCATTTTTGCCGACGGCACGATCTGGGATTACGCCTATGTCCGCGACAACTGGCAAAGTGTATCGGGAGCCGGCGTCGGCATAACGGTGGAAGGGGATGACAATGCCAATGCAATTAATGGCAGTCCTTATGATGACATTCTGCTCGGCAACGGCGGCGATGATACGTTTAACGGAGATGCCGGCAATGACGTTTATGTCGGTGGCACCGGTAATGACAGCATCATAGACGGAGCGGGAAACGACACTTATATCTGGAATCTCGGCGACGGCCTGGATACAATCAGCGACGGCGCCAATCAGGACAAAATCGTTTTCGGCCCGGGTATCAGACTGAGCGATTTATCGTTTCGCTGCGTCAACAATGAAGATCTGCAAATTATCGTCAAAGGCGATGAAAGTCAGGGAATAATTATCCGCATAGGCATTCGCAATATGAATTATCGTATTGAGGATATTTATTTTGATGACGGTTCTGTTTTTCATCTCGGCGACAGCAAATTGGTACTGGAGCAGCTTGAAAACAGCGAGACCGTCTACTTGACCGAGCACGGCGATACGGTCTATGCCAAAGGCGGAGACGATGTTATCAACGGCGGAGACGGAGACGATGTCATTGACGCCGGCGACGGCAACGATACGATAACGGCAGGCGGAGGCAATGACCTGCTTATCGGCGGCAAAGGAGACGACAATATCAATGCCGGCGGCGGAAACGATACTTTTGTCTGGAATCTGGGAGACGGACAGGATACGATTTCCGGCGATGTCAACGGTAATAACAAAGTCATTTTTGGCGAAGGGATTTCTTTCTCCGATCTGACCTTCCGTCAGACGTCTCTTCAGGGGCTGCAGATTATCGTAAACGGAAATCCCGATCAGGGTATTGTCGATCAGGGACGATGCCTGAAGGAATTGCAGTTTGCCGACGGTTCTGTCTTCAAATTCGCGGAAGGAACCATCGATTATCATCAGGGAGACGGCTCGGAATATATAACGGTTAAAGGAAATTGGAGCAATATCTATACCGGAGACGGAGATAAGCAGATTGAAGATTACAACGGCGGCAACCGCAATTATTATACCGGCAGCGGCAATGACAATATCAACGCCCGCGGCGGCAATCATATAATTTCGGCGGGCAAAGGCGATGATATCATCAGCGCGGACATTGGCAATGATACATATATTTATAATCTTGGCGATGGTCTGGATAAAATCTCCGATTCTGGGGGCGACAATAAAATTCTGTTCGGTCCGGGCATTACACTGACTGACTTAAGTTTCAGAAAGATGGCCAATCAGGGGCTCAGGATAATGGTTGGCGGTGATGAAACGCAGGGCATTATAGATGAAATGGGTAAGATCGGAAAGTTGCAGTTTGCCGACGGGTCGGTCGCCGATGTTTCCCAGCTGCCGCTGACGTTTTATCAGACGGATAGTTCGGAGACCATAAAACTGACAGACGGCGGCGTAACAGTTTATGCCGGAGCCGGCAATGATACTGTTGAAGACGGCGCCGGTGATGACACGATTTACGGCGGTGCCGGCAGCGACACGATTACGGTGGGCTATGGTAATAATACGGTTATCGGCGGCACTGGCAACGATACTTTAACCGGCGGCGACGGCAATGATACCTATGTCTGGAATCTCGGCGACGGTTTTGATACGCTGTACGATACGACCGGCAGCAATAAAATTGTTTTTGGCGACGGTATTTCGGAGTCTGATCTGACTTTTGTCCGTCAGGGATCGGCTCTGCATATATACGTTAAGGGCGATGTACGGAGCGGCCTCAGTTTAAGGGATTTTTTCAGCACTTTCGGAGGTCAGACGTTTTTGTTGGAGTTTTCTTCCGGAGAGACAAAAGAAATCAGCACTGTTGGTATGGAAGTATCCGAAATGCCGGGGATTGGGACAACCATTGAAGGAACGGTTGACGATCTGTTCCTGACCGGAACCGATGGGCATGATATTATCAAGGCCAAGGATAACGGCTGTGTCATTACCGGCAACAAAGGTGATGATATTCTGCAGGGCGGACGCGGGAATGATACCTATGTCTGGAACTTCGGCGACGGAATGGATACCATCGACGATTCATCCGGAAATGGCGATAAGATTAAGTTCGGAAGCGGGATCAGCATGGAAAACCTGACCTTTTACAATGACAACGACAGTCTGATAATTCTCGTTAACGGCGACGAGACACAGGGGTTGCTGATTAAAAACCATTTCCTGAACAGCAAGTATCGTATTGAACAGCTGGAGTTTGCTGACGGCTCGGTTTATGATCTGACCGCGAACGGCCTGCCTCTGCATATGAGGCAAAGCGACAGCGAGCTGAAAGGAACGGAATTTTCCGATACGATTTACGGTTCTGTCGGAAATGACAGGATTAACGTTGTTGCCGGCAGTAACACGGTCTATGGCGGCGATGGCAATGACACGATTGACGCCAGCAGATGCAACAGCAGCGAAAGCAACGTCATTTCCGGCGACAAAGGAAATGATATTATAAGCGGCGGCAGCGGCAATGATGTTTATGTCTGGAATTTGGGCGATGGCTTTGACCGGATTACGGATGATAACAGTTCTTCAAAAGATGACCGCGTCAGGTTCGGAACCGGGATCAGCATGGAAAATCTGACCTTTTACAGCGACAACGGCGGTCTGATAATTATTGTCAACGGCGATGAGAGTCAGGGCATCAGGATAGACAGGCAGCTCAACGGCAGTCATCTGCCGATAGACAAGCTGGAATTTGCCGACGGTTCCGTCTATGACCTGTCAACGCAGGGGCTGACGCTTCATGCGTTAGAAGGTGCCGCTTCAGTTACGGGAACCCAGAATGACGACATCTTTTACGGAACATCCGGCCGAGATAACATAATAACCGGAGGCGGCAGCAATCGGGTATACGCCGGCGACGGCAACGACATCATTGATGCGACCGGAAAAGGCAGCAATGAAAGCGGACACCAGAATCTGATTGTCGGAGGGAAGGGGGACGATGTAATAACTGGCGGAAACGGTGATGATACTTATGTCTGGAATCTGGGGGACGGTTTTGACCGGATTACGGACAGCGGAATATCCAGTAACAATGACAGAATACGGTTCGGCGAAGGCATTATTACGCTTGACGATCTCAGTTTCCGCAACGACAACGGCTCCCTGATCATCAATGTTGATGGGGACGAAACGCAGGGAATGATGGTCAAAAACCACTTCAGCGGCAGTAATAACAAGATAGAGTATCTGGAATTTGCCAACGGCAGCGAAGTCAGTGTGGACAATGCGCTGCAGCTTGTGCAGGCCCTAAGCTCTTTCAGCCCGCTGGAGACTTCTGGTCAGGATTTGTCCGATCTGGCGGCTCCCGGTGTCGAAGAAATGTATTCTCTTGCTTGCAGTCCTTTGGAAAGGAAAAAAGCCTGCTGAAACGGGGCCCCGGCATGCCGGGGCCTCATTATTTTTTCCGAAAGCTCTTGACTGTAAAAAATAAAATTCCTAACTGATAATCAGGAAGTGATAAAAATGGAGGAAAAAATGTCTGATTCACTGATTAGCAGAAAAGAAAACAGCCATAATACTCCGATGCATTATGGTTTTCGTAATGACTTTAACGATTTGATTAACAGCTTCTTCGGAAACTGGCTCGAACTGCCAAAAGAACCGCGCGATATGATGCGGGCCGAACCGAAAGTCGAAGTAACCGAAAATGAAAATAATGTTACGGTTGCCGCCGAACTTCCGGGAATTCCCGAAGACAACATTGATCTGGAAATTTCTTCCGACGGTTATCTGACCATTTCGGGAGAGAAAAAACAGGAAAAGAAAGAAAACCGCAAAGGAAGTTATTTCTCCGAGTTTTCTTACGGTATGTTCAAGAGAACAGTGCCTCTGCCTTGGGATCTGAAGTTTGACGACGCCGCGGCCGAGTATAACGACGGTGTTTTGCGCGTATCCATTCCGAAATCCCAAAACGAACAGGGAAAAAAGAAAAAAATAACCATCAGCCGCAAAAAATAAGCGCCTGTGGCAGATATTCCCGCCCGGTGTCAAAACCGGGCATTTTTTTGAGTTGAAAAAATTTTTTCGATTAATATTATTATAAAAAAGGAGAAAAACATGGCAAATGGATGGGCAGGCGACGGCGCTGTGCAGGAACAGATACAGGATTCGATAAATGATGAGATCCGGCGAGCCCGGCAAAATGTTCCGCAGGGCGAAAGTTTGGAATATTGCGAAGAATGCGGTGAAGAAATTCCTGAAGCGCGTCGAAAAGCCGTGCCTGGCGTCCGTTTGTGCATTCATTGTCAGGAAGAAGCCGACAAACAGCAGAAAGCCGTCAGTCTATACAATCGCCGCGGTAGCAAGGACAGCCAGCTGAAATAACTTTTGTTACATGGAGAAAAAGATGCGAGTACTTATGATAAACGGCAGCCCCCATACGCATGGCTGTACTTATACGGCTTTGTCGGAGGTAGCTTCCGAGCTGAAGAAAGAAGGGATCGAAAGCGAAATCATCCAGACCGGAGCCGGAGCTGTCAGGGACTGCGTGGCCTGTTACAAATGCCGCGAATTGGACAATCGTTGTGTTTTTGACGATGATATGGTCAATAAGATCATCGAAAATGCCAAAACGGCGGATGGTTTTGTGTTCGGTTCCCCCGTTTATTACGCGCATCCGAGCGGGCGTATCTTGTCTTTGCTGGATCGTCTGTTTTTTGCCGGTTCAAAAGTGTTTGCCTATAAGCCGGGAGCCGCGGTGGTTTCCGGACGGCGGGCAGGAACAACGGCATCGCTGGATGTACTGAACAAATATTTCACCATTAACAGAATGCCGGTTGTTTCGTCCCGTTATTGGAACATGGTGCATGGCATGACCCCGGACGAGGTTATGCAGGACGAAGAAGGCGTTCAGGTAATGCATATTCTGGCTCGGAATATGGCTTGGCTGTTAAAATCTATTGAAGCGGGAAAAAAGGCCGGCATTGTTCCGCCGCCGTTTACACCGGTTAAGGCCACCAATTTCATTCGTTAGGAAATAGTCTTTTGAACCATCCGGTATTCGGAGGCCTGAAAAAAAGCCGTCAGGCGGCCAAGAGTGAATTTACAGATATCAAATCTCCGTATTTCTACAGAGATTCCTTTATTGGTGAACGCGTCGGACAGTCGCCGAGAAATCTGCCGACGGCAGATTTCTCCAGGAAACGCAATAAGTCAGTATTGAACGAACCCGCCGGGGCAAGACCCGACATCAAATAAAAAAAGACTTCTATAAAGTAGAAGTCTTTCTTAAGTGGTGAGCGCGTCGGGATTCGAACCCGAGACCCTTTGATTAAAAGTCAAATGCTCTACCAACTGAGCTACGCACCCGACTTGATTTTTATGAACAACCTGCGGAATACCAACAAAAACAAACATTTTTCAACGTTGCCGAAGATGTCATAAACAACGAGAACATACATAGTCGATAAAAAAATTATAGTCAACAAAAAAAATAAAAAAAGTTAAAAAAAATGAAAATGTAGTTTATTTGTTAATAATTATATGTTACTATCCTCATAAAATTCAATAAATCATTACGATTATGAGGATAGAATATGGTTAAGGATATTAATTCGGAACAAGAAGGTAGATATGATATCTTGCAGAATGCAGACGGAGAAATCCTGATAATTATCAAATATCGCGAAGGCGGTCCGGAAAATCCGCGGCTTGTGTACGACGGTGGCCCGCAGGCATTGCTTTATCGCAGCCGGGAAAGCGCCGTTATGCTGGATGCCATCAATGATGAGGCGCGCCAGCCCCTGAAGTCTGTCAGCGAGGTCCTCATGGTTGAAATCGAAGATGACGAAGTTGCGCGCGAATATATGGTTCCTGTCCGTATCGTCAGAAACCTGGAAGCGCTGAGCGCTTAAGCCTCAGTTATGCACAATCATTGGAAAATAAGGGCTTTAAAAGCCCTTATTTTTTGTTATATTGACCTCAATTATAAATTTTTAAGGTACGGAAATGATTGCGAACGTTTTTTTATATCTGGTGGCAGCCGGTTTTGCGGCGGAGATCTCGGCTCGTTCCAGATATGACAGATTTTGGTCTCTGATGTCGTTTGCCGCTGTTTCCGCGCTGCTGCTGATCTTTTTTGATGCCTGGATGTCCGGAGAGCAGAGCCGTAGTCTTTACCGCTGGATAGACGGCCGTTACAATCCCGTGGATCTGGTGTTTTCCGGCAGTTCGCTGCACAATGCGGTTGTCTTTCCTTTTTTTGTCCTCACGACCGTTTCTCTCCTGAACAATACGCTGTCGGCGCAGGAAAGTTCAAAAATGCGCCTGAATGGCCTGATGATATTCAGTCTGGCGGGGCTTATTCTGTTGATTTCGGCCGAAAACAGCGTCCAGCTTCTGGCTGGCGTTTTGATTCTGGATGTTTTGAGCCTGTGGTCGGTAAGGGATGTCGATGCCAAAACAAAATATGCTTTTTATTCGCTGCTGGCGGATTCTTTTATTTTTGCCTCTTTTGCGCTGGTTTGGGGACAAACGGGAAATTTCGGCCTTCAGGAACTGGAGCATTACGGCGAGCGCGGCGGTTCTTCTGGTCTGGTAATGGCTCTGCTGTTGTTTGGCACTTTTATCAAATCCGGGCTTTTTTTGTTTCATAATTATCTCTATGACCTGAGCGGGCTCAGTTTCAACCGTTTGATCTTCTTGTCGCTGTGTTCGACGCCGGCTGCCGGCGTTATTCTGCTTTGGAAGATATTTCCGGTTTTGCAGGGAGCGGACTGGGGAATAGTTCTGATCCGGGGATTTGCCGTATTGTCCATTGTTTGGGGATTTTGGAATTCCGTAGCCATGGACAGCATAAAGGAAAAGGCTGTCAGTTACAATCTGATGTTTTACGGTTTTGTTTTCGGGCTTTTTTCCGTCGGCGGCATGGCGGCAATCCGGAGTTACCCGTCGCTGCTTCTGTCCGTTTATCTGTTGAACGCGGTTTTGATGCTGGCGGTTCGCTCGGCTTCCAATGAGATTTATGTTTCCAATATGGGCGGCTTTGCCGGACCGCTTAAAATTACTTTCGCGCTGACGCTGGCCGTTGTTTACGTTCTCGCTCAGACCGTTTTGCGGGAGATGAACGGCGGAAACGTCTGCTGGACGGGAGGATTTGCGGGAGCGATGCTGTTGTCTCTTTCCGTGGTTCTGCGGCAGATATATCTGGGGGCGGCTCATGCCGACGAGCGCGTCTGGGCGTTGTTGAAAAACGCCTCCCTGTTTTATTTTTTGCCTCTGCTTCTGATGGCGGGCGGCCTTATGTATACCGGCGGTTGGTATGTATCCGGTCTGGACTGGCTGTTTGGCTGTTTTCTGCTGCTTTTGTTTTCGGGGCCGTTTCGTTTTCTGGAGCGTTTGTATCAGAACGATGCTTTGCAGGAAGCCGATTATTTTTCGGAAATTTACGATTGGATATTTGTGGCGCCCGTAAAAATCCTCGGGCGTATTTTATGGCTGACCATTGATTTTCTGATTATTGAGCGCACCATCATCAGTTCTCTGAGCAATTCGACGGGTTTCCTGACCTATCTGTCGGGAAAAATGCATACCGGAACAAAATTCAGCGGAATAATGTTTACGCTTCTGGGCTTGGGGATTATCGCCGCGGTATTTTATGCGGGAGGAGATAAATAATGGCCGGAAGTTTTGCCTTTTTGTCGACCATAACGGCCGTTCCGTTCATCGGGCTGTTGTTTGCCGTCGCTGCCCGGGATGATGAAAAGAACAACGGCCGCAATGTTTTCAATGTCAGTATTTTTGCGGTTTTGACCAATATGGTTCTGATCTGGCGGACGTTTGCGCTGTTGGATTTGCGGGCGCCTGGTTTGCAGATGGTTGAAAAATTCAACTGGCTTGAAAATCCCGATATTGACATAGTGCTCGGCGTGGATGTCTTTTCGCTTCTTTTGATTCTGGGTGTGCATATAATGATCTTAATCGGCATGTTCGGGGCGCGCGGCAGCCATGAGCAGGGCAAGCCGCTGATGGTCTTTTCCCTTTTGTTTCTGAGCATGATGAACGGCTTTTTCGTGGCGGCGGATATTTTCTCGTTTTATCTGTTTTTTGAGGCGATGCTCTTGCCGCTGCTGATGATCATCGGCATGTACGGCGGCATAAAAAAACAGGGGGTCTTGTCGCGTTTTCTCGTTTACAATCTTCTCGGCGCCATTTTTTTGTTTGTCGCCACGGTTGTCCTGTATAATTACCAGAGCCGCAATATTCCGCTGAACGCCGTCAGCGCGATAGATCTGAACCGCCGGCTGGAAATCTTTGTCTGGGGTTCCATTTTCCTTTCTTTTTTGTCGCGGATACCGATCTGGCCGTTTCATTACTGGATAGCGACAATCAGCGCCAATGTCCGCAATCCGCTTGTCTTCATCATCACGAACATCATTCCCCTGACCGGCGTTTACGGTTTTATCCGTTTTTGGCCCAAAGCGGTGCCGGAGGCTGTTTCTTACTTTATGATTGTTTTGGAAATCGTCTGTATTGTCAGCATGGTGTTTATTGCTCTGATCGGGCTGATAAACAAAGATGTTCAGTATAAAATTTTTGCTTATATGACGGTTTGTTACATTATGTATCTGCTGGGAGCCTATCTGCCGACGGATACGATTTTGGACAACATCGGCTATTCGTTGTTTGCCTTTTTGATTGTGGCGGCCGGCATGGAAGTGGTAGCCAACCATCTGGAACGCCAGCAGGACTGCCTGGAGATCAGTTCCGGCGGCATATTATGCGGGCTGCCGCGGTCGGCGCTGATTTTTTCGTTTTTAATTCTGGCCGGTATCGGTTTTCCGCTTTCCGCGATATTTTTCAATAACTTTGTTATTTTGGGAAAGCTTCTGGCGCAGAATGTGCGTATGGGCGGTTTTGTCGTTTTTTCGATGACGGTTGTTTCCTGCGCCCTGCTGCTGGAGCTGTATCGTCTCAAAGACATTTCATGTTATAATCCGGAGCATCCGTGCGGCGAAGATCTGTCCCGCCGGACTTTTGCGGTGCTGCTGGCCGTCTGCGGATTTTTGATTATGACCCTTGTCAACCCTTTGTGGTTTGTCGGCTAGGAGGAAAAGATGCTGCATAATTACTTGTCATTGCTTCCCGAGGTATCGCTGGCCGTCTGCCTGCCGGTAATGGCGCTGGTCAACCGTTTCCGGGAAGAAAACACGCCGAAAACCTTTTTTACGCTCAGCAAGTCTTTTCTGCTGGTTTCCCTGTTTGCCGTCATACTCTTTTACAACCGCAGCGCCTTTCCGGCCTGGCTGGTAAACAATCCTTTCACAAGCCTGTTTAAGATAATCGTCTGTTTGTTTACGCTTGCCTGGTTTTATCTCTCATGCAAATGGTTTTTGAACAAAAACCGCTCAAGCTTCGGTTTTTACAGTCTGGGAATTCTGGTTGTTCTGGGGCTGAATCTGGCCATTTCCTCGGTGAATCTGCTGCTGACCTTCGTCTGTCTGTGGGGCGCGTTTTTGCTCAATTATTACCTTATCCGTCTGCGCGACGAAGAGGATGAAACCGTTATTGCCGTTTCCCGGAGGTTTTTGTTTTTCGCCGTGCTTTTCGGCGTGTTTTTTGCGGCCGGTATCTGGCTGCTGTGGACGCAGACCGGCAGCTTCGGTTATGATGACCTTTATAATTATTATGCTCTGTCCGGCGCGCCGGAAATAAGGAACGCTTCGGGAGAGGGTGCTTTTGCCGCAGCGCCGGGAATCAGGGCTTATGCGGCCATGGGGCTGATTATTGCCGCCATGCTTTTCCTGCTGGCGGTAGCGCCGTTTCATTTCTGGTACGCCGATGTCATCGGGGTATCGGTGCTGCCGGTCAGCGGATTTCTGACAATTGTTCCGGTTTTTGCCTATGTCGCCTGTCTGGCGGATCTGGTGCTGAATATTTTTCTGCCCGCATATCCGGTTCTCCGGGATGCCGTCGTCATATTCGGCGTCTTATCTCTGGTTATCGGCGTGCTGAATGCGAACATAGAACAGAACATGCGCCGGCTATTTGCCTATTCGGCTCTGTATCATACTGGCGTCATTCTGCTGACTCTCTCTGCCTTTAATGAAAACAGCCTGTTGAGCGGTTTTGTTTATATGCTGGTTTATGTGCTGGCCATGTCGGGGATTTATACGGCGTTTCTGGGGTTTCGTTCGCAGGGAGCCTATTTGCGGAGCACTTCGTCCATTGCCGGGATCTCGACGGTGCGCCCTTATATATCGGCGGCGGTTCTGATTTTTCTGCTTTCCTTGATTGCCACGCCGCCGATGCTGGGCTTCCTCGGGCGCCTGTCGGTGGTCAATAATCTGGTCATTCAGGGCAGTTACGGCATTATTTTTATAATTTTACTGTCTGTTTTAATGTTGATTTATGCCTATCTGAAGATTATCAAGTCCATGTATTTCGATTCGCGTACGAATATCTTTGACCGCGCCGATAAAGGGGTGTATATATGTTTATTCATTAATCTGGTTCTGGTTTTGATATCTATTTTGAATCCCAGATATCTGATGCACGATTTTGAAGCGATGCTGGTTACGATATTTTAGGAGCGTCAATGAAAAAAATACGGGACTGGCTGTGGCAGGACCGGCGGGAAACCGGCAGCACCAATGACGAAGCGGCAAAACTCTGCGCGGCTGCCCGCGGAGAAAAGTTTATTGTTTCCGCGGCGTCTCAGACCGGCGGCCGCGGCCGCCGCGGCCGGGCATGGGACAGTCTGGCGGGCAATTTGTTTGTGTCTTTTGCCTTTCCGGCGGCGCTGAAAGACGCGAGCCGGCTGATTTTCATCGTCAGCCTCAGTCTGCTGGAAACGGTGCGCCGGCTGAAGCCCGGGATAGATGTCTGCCTGAAATGGCCGAATGATGTTCTGGTCAACGGCGGCAAGGTGTCGGGGATTTTGATGGAAAAGGCCGCCGGAGACTACATGGTTGTGGGCATCGGCGTCAACGTGGCGGCGGCGCCGCGGCGGGAAGACATTTTATATCCGGTGGCAAGCCTGCGCGAGGCCGGGCTTGTTATTGATCGTCTGGATTTTCTGAAGGAGTATGTCGGCGTGTTTGACGACCTGCTGGCAGAATGGAAAGAGAAAGGTTTTGCGCCGCTCCGGGAGCGCTGGCTGGCAAATGCCAAAAATCTCGGAAAAGAGATAAATGTTCATATGGAACATGAAGACAAAAAAGGAATTTTCAACGGGGTCGACGAAAACGGCGCTTTGCTGCTCGAAACTCCGTCCGGCATAGAGAAAATATATGCCGGGGACATATTTTATTTGAAGGAAAAAGAAGTTAAATGAGTAGTTTTGATAAGGAAGGGCTGTATTTTGCCGCCCTTGGCGGAGCTGAGGAAGTCGGCTATAATATGTATGTTTATGCCGTTGACGGCAAACTGATCGTCGTTGACTGTGGCTACGGCTTTTTGAATGATGATTTTCCGGGCATGGAACTTGGCTTTGCCTCTCCGGAAGCTTTGAAAAGCGAAATCGAAAATATCGAGGGTCTGTTCATCACCCATTCGCACGAGGATCATTTCGGGGCGGTGGCGCATATCTGGCCAAAGCTCAGATGCCCGATATATGCCACGCCGTTTGCCGCCGCGCATGTCGTGTCGCGGTTAAAGGACTATAAGCTGGAGAAGGAACCGCAGATAAATATTGTCAGAAACGGCGAAAGCGTCAGGCTGCAGAATTTTGAGGTCAGGTTCGCGTCTCTGGTTCACTCGACGCTGGAAAATTCGGCGCTGCTGATCAGAACCAGATACGGCAATGCCGTTCACGCGACGGACTGGCGTTTTGACGACGGCAGCTGCGGCATGCTTCCGACGGATTATGAGGTGCTGAAGGCCTTTGCCGAAGAAGGGGTTGAGGTTTTTGCCTGCGATTCGACCAATCTGCTGGACAGTGAGGAGCAGCCGACCGAAATGCAGATTCGCGCCAGCCTGATGGAGCTGGTGCCGACTTTCCAGAACAAGCTGGTGGCAACCTGTTTTGCCTCCAATGTTGTCCGGCTCGAGAGCCTGATACTGGCGGCGCATGCCGCGGGCAGAACGCCGGTCATTGCCGGCATGAGTCTTAACCAGAATCTCAATATGGCCAAAGAATGCGGCTATCTGCAAAATCTGCCGCCTTATGTCAACGCCAAGGATGCCGTCGACATTCCCAATGATAAAATCATGTATATCTGCGCCGGTTCGCAGGGCAATTACCGCAGCGGGCTGACACGCATTGTCAACCGCGAAAACAAGGACATGATTTTGTGTCCGGGCGATGCGGTAATTTTCTCTTCCAAAATTATTCCCGGCAATGAGAAAAAAATCGAGCGCATGCAGGAAAAACTGCGCGATCAGGGCGTGCAAGTCATCAGCAAGGAAGAATATCTGGTTCATTGTTCCGGCCACGGCGGCAAGGAGGAAACTCGGCGCATGTATGAGCTGCTGAAGCCGAACGTGCTGATTGCCGTTCACGGCGAAAGGCGTGTTATCCGCGAGCACAGCCGTTTTGCCAAAAGCTGCGGAATCAGGCATGTGGTCATGCCGCGCAACGGCGATGTCCTGCTGCTGAACGGCGACAGTGTGGAAACCGTCGGCGAAGTCCCGACCGATATTCTGGGCGTAGATCGCAATCAGATTACGTCCGTAAATTCGCAGCTGGTCAAAAATCGCAAACGCATTGCCTATAACAGCAGCGTGTTTATCACGGCCATGCTGAAAGCCGATTGGCAGGTTGAGGATCTGCAGATTTCCTCAATTGATATTTTGGAGGAAAACGCTTGGGACGAACTGGCCGCCGCAATAAAGGAAGATATGCTCAAGTCTATCCCGGAAGAAGTGATAAAGCTGAATTACCGCGAAAATGCGGTCAAGGAATATATCAGCGCCAAAATCCGCAAAAAGATTTATAACACGACGGGCATAAAACCGGTGGTCTTCATGCATTTTTACAAGGAAGCGGAACCGGCCGCGCCGCAGGAATGAGAAGACATTTTTCTGCCGCCTCTTGAGCGCGTTACCCTGTCGGACTTCCCCGCTTTTGAGCGTGGTGTCCCTCTGGATTTTCTATCCTTTTGAGCGCGATGCCCCGCCGGACTTCCTCCCTTGAGTGTAGCAGCGCCAATTATTGCGCTCAAAAAATCACTCAAGAAGATAATACTGACTGCCCTAAGCAGCTTTTTTTGGCATACAAAAAAGTAATGTAACCCCTTGCGCAAGGTAGAAACAATTACGGAAATTAAAAATAAAATTTGCAATAAAAAGCTGCTCGTCAGACTTATTCTGTTCGTAAAAAACAACTTTCTTAATTGAAAATTAGCAAAATGGCGTTATACTAAGCTTGCTAAGGGAAATGGTTAGCCCGTGGCGGAGCCTTCAAGCTCCTTACAGAGAACCTAATTTAACCTCCGGCTTTCGGAGGATGACGCGATATAAGCTGCTCTGCGGACGAATAAGCGTGCTGTCTCTGTACAGTTTGAAGCTCCTCCACCTTTTCGCTTGAAAAGGTGGTTTTGTTTTTAATTTAACAAAATCAAGA
>CALXTQ010000006.1 GCA_944391485.1 uncultured Alphaproteobacteria bacterium
CAACTTAAACGCTTTGGCCTCTCCAATATTGACGACGGTCACAGAGTCTCCTTCGATACCTTCTCCGATCGCGGTAGAACCGCAGCCCAGATCTTGGTGATCTTTTAATCTCGTTAATTATTGGGTAGATAATGTCTGTTCTGTAAAATACGATCTGTGGGATGTTGAGTGAGAAAACAATTTTGGTATTGAATTTAAGAAATATTGTTTAAAGACAGAAGTGATGAAGAGAATAATTTGGTTTTGGAAAATGCGAATCGATTCACAACCAATGATTGTGTAATATCTGTTATAACATTTTATGATATTTATTGTTAAAACAATGTGTTAATAAAAACGAAAAAAAACTATATCTGGTACGAAAAAAATTATTTGTTATGTTTTTGTTGTATATCAGTAGGTTGTTTTATGATTTAGGTATATATTCTTAGTGTGTCATCTACAACTATTAAATATAATTGTTGACTATTTTTAAGATAGTTATACCTTTTATTTCATCTTAAAGATGCCTTCATGATTTCGGTATTTTTCCATTCATATCTTTAAGTTAATTATAAAATTAACGTGATAATCTTAAATCGAGGAGGATGTAATGTCTCTAGGATATATAAAATGGTTTGATAGTAAAAAAGGGTATGGATTTATTGAGCCGGAAGATGGAGGTAAAGATGTTTTTGCCCATGTTACTCAGTTTAATAATATGGAAGCAAGATTTTTGAAAGACGGTCAAAAAGTTTCTTATGAAATTTATATGGACAGAGGACGCATTGCTGCCGGAAATATAACCCTTTTGTAGTGTTTCGGCTGGACTGAGAGACAAAGGCGCAATACACATGTATTGCGCCTTTGCTGTATTTATTGCATTTCTTATAAAAAACTGAGTTTGTCCGGGGTGGAAGGCACAGATGTCATCAGACACCGCGTTATGCCGACAGGATTCGGGCCGTTGGCTTTGCCGCTGTTGCAGAATCTTCCGTTTTATCGGGGATATTTATTGTATCGTGGAAAACAGCCGATGAACGGCAGGAATACGTTTGTTACAAAAAAGACGCGGATTGCGGAGGTCTGTGGGTATATTAAAGCTAAAAAATATTATCGGCGGGGGAATGAAATTATTGTATTGATATTTATATTATTTTCGAAGTTAACTGACAGGAGGGAAAAATATGAAATTATGGCATTGGCTTGTTATCTTGGTTTTTGTTTTTGCGGTTGTATTTTCTTTGTTTTTTTAGAAGAAATTTTTTGAAGTTTTATACTTGACAAGGAATGAAAAAAAGCGTATTTATGCACTGTCTTGCGAGAGACAGTTTATCGCGGGGTGGAGCAGCCCGGTAGCTCGTCAGGCTCATAACCTGAAGGTCGTAGGTTCAAATCCTGCCCCCGCAACCACTCGGAAAGGCTTGGAAATGCTAGGTTTTAGCAATTTTCCAAGCCTTTTTTATTTGCCCGTATTAGCTCGAAAATCGGCTATTTTTTCCCGTTTTTTTGATACATTCCCGTTTTATTGTTACCTATTTGTTACCTGAAGCAAAAAGTATATTCTGATTTTGTTTGTTTATTTTGATACTTTTAATGTGCGTAAACGTGCGGCTATTTTTTTATTTTTAGCGATGTGTCATCCAGTTTTTTAGTTAGAAGGTTACGCGGAGGCCGGTATTGAACTGGTATGACGTGTAGGCTTTTCCGGCTTCCAGGGTCAGAGCGCCGTACCAATAAGCATCTTCGGAAAGATTGGCATTGAAGCCGAGAGATGTTTCAAACCCAAGGCCGCTGAGATCAGAAGTTGTCAGGTTTACGTCGGCAAATTTTATTTTTGTTTTGCCGAGCCATTCGTTATACAATCCCAGTTCAACGAAGAGTTTCCATTGTGAATTTGTTCCGTTGGGCAGATATGATGTTTGCACATTAAAGCGCGTTACGAGAGAATGTGTCGAATCAATAAACCCCTTATCGCCGGTTTTGGTTGTAAAATCTTTGGAGTTACCCCGTATGTAACGCAGCTCCAGTTTGGGTTCGACAGAAATCCGCGACTGGCCGCTGTTTACGAAAGCTGGCGCTTCCGTTTCAAACAGTCGTCCAGTTTCGGCGCTGAATGTCCAGAAGTTTCGTTTAACGTCATAGCCGTTTAAATCGTCGTTACTGCGAATATTGTTGAGGTCGGTCTGAACCCAATAATGACGGGCAGTTAAGTCTACAAACCATTTTGTGTCGTTGTGGAGCCAGGTTGCGTAAAGACCGGCTACGGGGGTCTGGGTATGTCCCTTGGCATCGGAGGCATTTGTCTGCAGAACACGGATATTGTCCGAAGACAAGTAACCTCCCATGGCGCCCAGATATGTTCTGCCGCCAAGCATGTCAGCCATCATGTCGAAACCGCCCTCCATGCCCAAGATGTCCATTCGGGCGCCGATTTTCTCATGAATACGTAGATGTTTCCATAGCCGCGGATCCAGACCCCCGCAGGCGTATTCGGATTGCTGTTGCGCAGGTCTCCCATGCGTTTGCGTAGTTCGTTCAATCCGGCGTTAACGATTGACAGGTGCAGAGCCGGAATGCCTTCGACTGATTTTGCGGTTTTGGTTAAATTTCCCTCAGTTTTCAGATACCAGTTTGCGTCCTGCTCATGAACAAGATCATATTAGTTTATCGCCGGATAGTTTGAATTCCGCATCGCCGGCGGCACCGCTTGTTTCAACGACTTCTATTTTGTTTTTTGTGGGATTGGTACCGATAGCGTCAATGTCAAGAGTGATATCTCCCGCCGCGCTTCCCGTTATTTTCAACAAATCGGAAACAGTTCCGTCCGTTTGCAGGGCCACAACGGCAGATCCGTCGGAAATTAAGTCTGCAACAGTCAGCGTATTGGGCACAAAAGCGCCATTTCGGCGTAAATCCAGTCTGCCTCCGTTTTTTAAATGTAGGTTGTTTACCTGTGCCGTTTTGTTGAAATGCAGGATAGAACCATCGGTAACGGTATTGGTGCCGCTGAAAAAGTTGTCCGCAAAGACATGAGTTGTGCCTGCCGACTGTGAAAAATCGCCCGTGAAAAAAGTGTTGTCGGCAGTTTCTTCAAAAATGAGGGTATTGGCGCCGGTTTTGTAGATTTTTCCTTTGCCGGAAAAGCCACTGTCCATGGATAAGGCATTGGTGTTTCCTTCAATATCTATGCGCACGTTTTTGTTCGGATCAAGGTATATGTCAGCGCCGCCGGCATTATCAGACTGATTGCCGCGAAACGAAATATTACCGTCGCTTGTGTCCAGCAGGATGTTTCCCTGAGTGTAAACGGCGCCGCCGGCGGCCGCTTTGTTATCGATAAATGAGGTGCCTCCGGCAATGGTCAGAAAACCAGAGTTCATGATTCCGCCGCCTTTTAAAGCCCTGTTTTCGGAAAAAACTGTATTTTCAAGAACCGTATTTCCCATAATCCGTAAAGCGCCGCCGTTGCCGTTATCTGCATGGTTTTTGAAAAAAGAAGCACCGTCGATATTTAATTTTGAATTGGATATAGCATTAATGGCGCCGCCGTTTGTTTTAGCCGAGTTGTCGGAAAATTCGGCATTTCCTTTGATGGTCAGTTCCGAATTTGTATAAATGGCGCCGCCATCTCCGGCCAGAGACTGATTTTGTACGAATATGGTGCCGTCAATGGTCAGATTTCCATCACTTTGATCAATGGCGCCGCCATCGCGGATTAAGGCGGAATTTTTTGTGAAATTGCCGCCGGTAATTAAGGTCTCTGCGCTGGACTGTCTGAGTTTTATGGCGCCGCCTTCAGTTGAACGGTTGTTTTCAAAGCGGGAGTTGTTAATAGTTAGTTTGCCAACGGCGTTGATTGCTCCGCCAAAATCAGAAGTGCCTTGAGAATTTATGGAAGTTTCGTTGTTGAAAAAATTACTATCGGAGATACTCAAATTTCCATTATTACCTCCGACATGTATCGCGCCGCCTTCTGAAGCTTTATTTCCGTTAAAGGTTGTCCGGATTATTTCTGTTTTTCCGGTTGTTATTATTGCACCGCCGTTGTAGATACCGTGGTTTTTTTCAAAAACGGAATCAGTAACGGATAAGATACCGGTATTGTTTATTGCGCCACCGGAACTTGTTGCCGTGTTTCCGGAGAAAGAAGAGTTGCTGATATTCAGCGTCTTGGAAGTTCCTCCGTGGTATATGGCTCCGCCGTAATCGGCTTTATTATTCGTGAATGAACTGCCGTTTTGGATGGTTAAGTTGCCGATGTTAAGGACACTTCCTCCAAAACCGGAGCCTTTTCTCTGGTCAAAGACAACCGAATTGACAATTAAGTTCTGAGCATTGCCTAATCCCATTTCTCCGTTGGTAACCGCGGGGGAATTTCCGGCAGAAAAAGTCATATTGTTAAGTTCGGAATTAATGCTAGTACCGGAGAAATTGATGTACCCCGAAACTGCGGCTGTTGAATCGCCGGTTATGGAGGTGCTCTTTTTTATGGTTCCGCTTTCTGTTGATGAGCCGGAAATCACAATTTTGTAGGTATCATTGTCGGGATTGCTGTTTGCGGCTCTGATGGCGTCTGACAGAGAACCGGAAACGGGAACTTCATAATCGGCGTCCGTATCTACCGCAAAAGCAGCGTGAGAACCGAAAACTATGGCTAATGTGGAAAAAACGATAACAATACGCACAATATCCTCTCCGAAAAAATTAGTTTTTCTGTTTATGAGGAATATGGTGTTGTATTTTAATAATACAACGGGAGCAAAGAAATGGGCGGACGATAAATAAGCGGGAAGTTACTGGTTATGCCGGCGAAAAGTAAATGTCTCAGTTCCTTTTTCCAGAATTAAATTCCTGTTGGTTATTTTTTTGATCATGTAAGTTTCTGTGAAAGGAATAGTTTGATGATTGCCGATACTGTCGCCGGACAGAATAAGAAGATTATCTTTTCTTTCCCAGCTCCGGTACTGCAGAGTTGCCATGTTTATGGAGACGGCTTTGCCTCCCGGCTGCAGGGAAAAGCCCTGGTATAAAGACGGCATGCCGGGAACGGGTTCCGTCCAGGAGCCCTCAATTCCGTCGAATGAACAAGCGGAAAACAGCAGGATGGCGGAGAATATTCCCAGATATTTTTTCAGCATGACAAGCCTCCTTTACGGTTTTGCATAAACAGCGGCTGAATGGATTGCGGAAAAGTCCAGATAACTGAAAAATCTTAACATCGGTTTTTCTGTTTGCCAAGGGACAATGTTCTGATTTGTGTGTCTCTCTGCTAAAAGCATGAAACCGGCGGGACTGATGTGACGGAAAGTTGGTCTTTCAGAGGAAATTGAACAAAAGTATACCGCTTTTGTGTCTGACCGCGCGGCACAGGTATTTTTCAAATAATGTCCGTTTGACGGATTATAATATGTTTGAACCATTTTTCCTGAAAATTGGTTAATTTTTCTATTTCCGCGGTTGTAAAGTCTGTATTCTCGGGCGCAACAATCAACTTGTCGTCATCGTCGTCCGTTCTGCGGATGACCGCAATACATTTTCCGGTAAAGGTTTCTACAGGCGCATCGATTCCCAAAACGTAAGCGTCCAGCTCTTCGCCGTCCCCGGAAAGAGTTTGGGGAATATAACCGTAGTTGAGAAGATATCTGAACCTGTGTCCGGGGTGCAGGGAATTAAGAGGCCGGTCAATAATAACCGTTACGTTTTTTCCGATATAATTCAGAGCGTTTGTTTTCATGTGCATATAGATAAAAAACAGCGCCGTTTTTGTACGGCGCTGTCAAACGGGTTTTTATTTGACCTCTGCAGGATCCATTTCTATTTCAGAAACAGTCTGACTTTCCGGAATAATTAAGGTTTCCTGAGCCGGAACAGTCTGTGTTTCGACAATAGGTTCGGCCGGAGTCGTTGTTACCTGACAATTTGTGCAGGGAAGCTGGCCGTTGTAAGGTTCTTTTTCATAAGATACTTCCTGCGTTGTTTTCGGTTCAAAAACAGTTTTGGTCGTTACTTTCTTATACAGAACTTCAACAGGCTGTCTGGTCGTTTTGACAATCGGCTGACAGCCGGTATTGCCGGCGGTGGTGCAGGGCGCTGCCTGCTGAACAACGGGCACCTGTTGAATGACAGGAATCTGCTGGACTACCGGCTGGATTACCCGTACCGGCTGAACAACGCGGACGGGAGCCGGCTGCTCAATAACTGCCGGCGCCGGTTTTTCCTTGAAAATTGTGGCGGAGCAGTGTTCTCCGGTGCCTACCTTGGGCACAGGCTGCTGATTATATACGACCTGCTGCTGCGGTTGTTCGTAGCTGCTTCTAACGACATATCTGCGGGGAGCGCGGTAACAAACGCCGTTGTAGTAATTGCAGCCCTGATCATCATAACCGCGGTATACATAAATCGGCTCATTCTGCGAGCGGTTTTGGGAGCATGCTGCGGTCAAAAGAGCAGCAAGTAAAAATAAAGCTTTTTTCATTTTTTCTCACTCTTAAGTTGTGGCTAATAAAGTATTTTCTTATGATTTTGACTACAATATAACTATTTTTTACAATTTGTCAATTTTTTGTTAATAAAAAATTTATCTTTTGTTAAAATATTATGAAAAATCAATGACATTTGTTGTTTTGACATTTTCCGGAAACGGTGATGCCATTCCAAATGGAACGACTCCGACGAAATTTATGTGATTGGCTTGCGCGGCTCTGTAATCAGTGAGTGCATCGCCGTAAAAGATAACTTTTTCGCTGTCAAAAGCGTATTTTCTCATCAGGTTTCTGATATGGTTTTCTTTTGTCTGCGGCGATCCCAGAATATCAGCAAAATAGTGCCGGATTCTGCGGCGGCCGGCCAGTCTGCGAATTTCATCCGCCGGAGAACCTGTAACGACGAAAGCCGGTATATTCAGTTTATTTAATTTTTTCAGGGTATTCAGACAACCGGGGATGAAAGGCGTTTTCAGCAGTTTCTGAAAAATCAGGGCGGCGTACTGCCGGTCAAACTGCCGTAATTCGTCTTCCGAAACATTTCGCTTAAAAAACAGGCTGACGTAATGGCGGTACTTTTCAAAGCGCGAAATACCGCCGTTTTGCCGCTGGTATTGCGTTATGATGCCGGCAGCCTCTTCTCCCAGAGCGGCAAAAATGTCAATAAAAGCCTGTGTCTTTACGTCGTTGGAGGCGGTAACGACACCGTCCCAGTCAAAGATGACCGCCTGATACTGCATGTTTTTCTCCTTGGATAAGGATAGTCTTTTATTGTTAATATTTTATAAAATCCCGAAAAATAATGCGGAAAAAGGCCTTGTGAAAAATATTTAAAAAAAAGCTTGTTTTATTTATTTTTTATGGTAATTATAGGCGAGTTGACGGAGTGTAGTTCAGCCTGGTAGAACGCTACGTTCGGGACGTAGAGGTCGCTGGTTCAAGTCCAGTCACTCCGACCAGTAAAAGGACACCCCTTGCGGGGTGTTTTTTTTATGGATTAGAATTTAAAGATCATTTGTACCGGCGATCCCGGGGATTAATAACCTTTTATATGAGAAGCGACATTCTGTCAGGCTTAGGAAAAGACGTGAACCGGCAAAAAAGCCGGTGTATTTTGCTGTGAAAAGTTTTTATGACGGAACCTATTGAAAAATTTTTTATTTTTCAATGAATTTTCTGCGGGCAAAAGGTACGGAAAGCATATTTATTTTTTCGGGGCGGATTTGCCGGGACAGATGTATCGGCCGGTGAGGCTGTCGGGAGAGGCGGCGATTTCTTCAGGAGTGCCTGTCGCAATAATCCGGCCTCCGTCCTCGCCGCCGCCCGGTCCCATATCGATGATATAATCAGCATTGCGGATGATATCCAGGTCGTGTTCGATAACGATGACCGTTGCGCCATGGCTGACAAGAGATTCAAAGACGGCAAGCAGCGTTTGGACGTCCAGAGGGTGAAGACCGATTGTCGGCTCGTCAAAAACGAAAACTGTATTTTCCTGAGTTTTGCCCATTTCTCCGGCCAGCTTCAGGCGTTGGGCTTCGCCGCCGGACAGGCTGGGCGTTTCTTCTCCCAGAGTCAGGTATCCGAGCCCCAGATTCTGCAGAACCCGCAGGCGCTGGCTGACGATCTTCAGATCTTCGCAGGCTTTCAGGGCAGAGTTTATGTCCATATCCATCAGTTCGGGAAGGGAATAGGCGTCTCTCCGGCTGTTGACGTGTTTGACGGTTTGCGCCACTCTGGCATATCTGGAACCCCGGCATTCCGGACAGGGTATTTCGACGTCGGGCAGAAACTGCACGTCAAGATTGATGATGCCGGTGCCATCGCAGACGGGACAACGCAGCTTTCCCGTATTGTAAGAAAAATCTCCGGCCTTGTATCCGAGATTTTTAGCATCGTCGGTTTTGGCAAAAATCTTGCGGAGTTCGTCATGCACATTGGCATAAGTGGCAATGGTGGAACGCACGTTGATGCCGATCGGCGTGGCGTCGATCAGTTTTATCTGCTCTATTCCGTCGTTGGTTATCGAAATAACGTGCGGCGGAAGTTTTTGGGCGGAGAGCGCCGCCTCAAGCGCCGGGACCAGACTTTCCAGGATTAGGGTTGTTTTTCCGGAGCCGGAGACGCCGGTAACGACTGTCAATCTTCCTTTGGGGATGTTTACATCTAAAGGTTTAACCGTATGGATGGCGTCGGTGGCAAGACGGATAGTTCCTTTGTCGAAGATCTGACCGGCGGCCGGGCGACGGCGGAGATTTATGTCAGCTGTTTGGGACAGAAAGGGACCGATGAGAGAATTTTTATTTTTTTCGATTTCAGGAATTGTTCCTTCGGCGATAATGTTGCCGCCGTTGGCGCCGGCCTGCGGCCCCAGTTCAATCAGCCAGTCTACGCCGGAGAGAATCTGCGTGTCGTGGTCCACCAGCACAACGGAATTTCCGTCGGCGATCAGGTCGCGCATGACGCCTTTTAAGCCGATGATGTTTGAAGGGTGCAGGCCGATAGACGGTTCGTCCAGAACATATAAAACTCCGGTTGTGCGGTTGCGTACCGCCCGGGCAAGCTGCATCCGCTGTCTTTCTCCGGTAGAAAGCGTAGAGGCCGCCCGGTCGAGGGATAAATATCCCAGGCCGAGATCCAGCAATCTTCGGGCCGTGGTTTGGAAAGATTCTCCGATGCTTTCCGCCATCGGACGCATTTCTTCGCTCAGGCTTTCCGGAATACCCTCTACCCATCGAGTCAGTTCGGAAAGCGGCATTCGACAGGCGCTTTCAAGAGAGATGCCGCGCAGCCGTGGGGCTCTGGCAGCCGCCGACAGTCTGCTACCGCCGCAGTCGGGGCAGATTTCCTGTTTCAGAAATTTTTCGACCCGCTTCATACCTTGTTCGTCTTTGACTTTTGCTAGCGCGTTTTCAACCGTGTAGACCGCATTGTAGTAGGTAAAGTCCAGTTCGGCGGCCTGATTGGAATTTTTGGCTTTATAAAGAATGTGTTTTTTGACGGCCGGACCGTTGTAAACGATCTCTTTTTCTCTGTCGGACAGGTTCCTGAACGGGATGTCGGTGCGAACGCCCATGGCGCGGCAGACATCCGTCATCAGCGACCACATCAGGGAATTCCACGGCGCGACGGCTCCTTCGTCAATCGACAGAGCTTCGTCGGGAACAAGCGTTGTTCTGTCAACGGTTCTGATCATGCCGGTTCCGTCGCAGGTGCGGCAGGCTCCCTGACTGTTGAAAGCGAGTTCTTCGGCCGACGGCGCGTAAAATTTTGCACCGCATTCCGGACAAATGAGCTCTTTTCCGGCAGCAACGGCCAGTGTCGGTTCGAGATAGTGTCCGTTCGGGCAGCGGTGGCAGGCCAGTCTTGAGAACATTAATCTGAGGCTGTTCAGCAGCTCGGTGCCAGTGCCGAAAGTACTGCGGATACCCGGTACGCCGGGACGCTGACGCAGGGCCAGAGCAGCTGGCACATAGAGCACGTCGTCTACCTGGGCTTTTTCCGCCTGAGTCATGCGCCGGCGCGTATAAGCGGAAAGCGCGTCAAGATAGCGTCTGGAGCCTTCAGCATATAAGACGCCCAGCGCGAGGGAAGATTTGCCGGAACCCGAGACTCCGGCAATACCGACAATTTTGTTGAGCGGGATATCAACGTCTATATTTTTGAGATTGTGGACTCTGGCGCCGCGGATTTGTATTTTGTCTACCATGTTTCTGCCTGAATAAGCCTGTTAAAACCGGAGCAGTACCGGGAAAAGCAATACTTTGTTTAATATGTTAAAATGGCGGTTATGTCAAGCGGTGTCCCGCGCCGTCCAGCGGGATAGAAAATAACCGGAATGAAGCTGCCGAATTCGCAGGAGAGAGGGCTTGCGGCAAAACAGGGGGGGTAATGTGTTTAAAGCGCGGTCCGTAAAAAGGATTTGGCCGCGGCAAAACGGAACCGGGTGTCAGCGGAAAAAGGAAAAATTCCGATTTTGCTGGATTCAGAGGAATTTTTTGCTATATTAATACAACTTAATAAAAGTAAAGGGATTAGGATGAATAAAGAGGATGAAGAGAGGCTGATTTCCATTGAAATGGCGGTTGCCAATCAGGAAAGGGTTATTGAAGACCTTAATCAGGTGGTGATAGAGCAGGGAAAAATTATCGACAGGCTGCAAAAACAGTGCGAATATCTGTTGCTGCAGCTGGAAAACGAGACGGTCAAGCCGCTCAACGAGGAAACGCCGCCGCCTCATTATTAACCGAACATTAGGTCTTGTTAATATGGAAGACGGTGTTATATTGGACGGGAAAGGACAGGCAGAATCATGGATTTGGACGCTTTATATAAGTTGACGCACGGATTGTATATTCTCGGCACGATGGACGGTAACCGTCCGGTGGGATCTGTTGTTGACGCCGTCATGCAGGTGGCCAATAAACCTATGGTTGTTGCTCTTTCATGCAATAATCAGAGCTATACGAAAGAATGTATTGAGAAAAACGGCGAATTCAGCCTTTCGGTTCTGTGCAAAGGGGTGGATCCGTTTGTGATTGCCAATTTCGGTTTCCAGTCGGGCAGAAATGTTAATAAGTGGGAAAACGTCGATTATTGTATTGTCGATAATATGCCGTATCTGAATGACAATATCGCGATGATCCGCTGCAAAGTTCTGCAGAGCATTATTTATGACAGCAATACGCTGTTTATTGCCGAAGTAACGGATTCCAAAAACAATAAGGACTGCGAACCGCTGACTTATCTGGATTATCGCAGTTATTTCAAAGAAGAAGTGATGAAGAAGTTTCAAGAAGTCAAACAACAAAAGGAGAAAGAGAAAATGGCTGAAGAAAACAAGAATGAAGGCAAACACTGGGTTTGCACCGTATGCGGTTATGTTTATGACGGAGATGTTCCGTTTGAGGATCTGCCGGATGACTGGGTTTGCCCGCTGTGTGGCGTAGATAAAAGCTTTTTTGAGCTTCAGTAAAAAAGGAGGCGGCGATGACGAGGCAGGTTGGGAAACTGTTGAAAGCTATTTTGATTCTTCCCGTTAATGTCCTGATTGTCATTCCGGCGCTGATTTTATTTTTTTCCGATGACAGGAGAGAACTGCCCAGTGCCGGAACAGCGGTGTTGGGCGGTTTATTTTTTTGCGTCGGGTTGTTTCTGGTCGTTTCGACCATGCGGTTGTTTTGGAAAGAAGGACTGGGAACGCCGGCTCCCTGGTCGCCGCCATCCAAACTGGTGGTCGAAGGGCCGTACCGGCATGTCAGAAATCCGATGATTTCCGGAGTTTTGTTTATTCTGATGGCAGAAGTCTGCTTTTTTCTCAATAACGGCGTAGCGCTGTGGTTTTTGCTTTTCGCGCTGATAAATGCCGTTTATATTCCTCTGGTTGAAGAAAAGGGGTTGGAGAAACGTTTCGGAAAATCCTATCTGATTTATAAGGAAAATGTTCCGCGCTGGATTCCCCGGCTTTTGCCGTGGAAAGGCTGAACAAAAACCCCGAAAATTTTTTCGGGGTTTTTGGTGTCGGAGAAAGAAGAAAGTTTTTTGCGTCGGCGAAGGAGAAAAACTATGAGGCAGGCCGCTTTTTGAAATAAGCCTGTCTTTGTATGGAAAGTCCTTAAAGGGATGTTGCCTTGTTTTTCTGTTGACCGATGACAAAAAAGCTTTGTCTTGTTTTGCAGTCTGCTTTGAAGCGAGCAAAGATCTCTCTGACGTTTTTTGTCTCTTCTTCTGGAGCATTCCGGCGTTCCATCTGAAAGAGGACTTTTTCCCAACCGGCAGCGATTTTCATCAGTTCGCGGTCATTAATGCCGCTGTTTCTGGAAATTTTTATGGCATTGATAATGTTTTGCGAGACTTCGGCATTGCCGGCGTTGACATTTTCATCATAAAAACACTTCAGGTCGCGGTTGTAGACGGAAATGGTGTCCGCCGTGCCGTGGAAAGCCATATTGCCGACAATTTCGGGAAGCCGTTCGTAGGCAAGGTCATGAACCTGATGCGTCGGGGCAAAGCCGTGTCCGGTCATTCTTTTTTGTTCTTCATAGCGGGAATAAATGCCGAGAACGCTTTGGTATTCGTGAACACCGAGAACAACGCAGCGGATTTTGTAACCGGCCGCTTTGGCGCGCTCTACCGTGCCGAGCTTCCAGTCTGACGGATTGGTCAGAATTGTTTCGATTAAAATATTGTTGTTGTTTTTGATGGCGTGGTCGACGAGTTTTTCACGCCAGATGCCGGAATCTTTTTTGGTAAGGAAAGGATATTCCGCCTCGTGATTATTCATGATGTCTTCGCGGTAAGGATGAAGGGCGCGCAGATCATCTGCTCCGAACAGGACCGGAGCTTCCGAAAGCTTTTTGGAATACATGCCGGATAAAGAAGATTTTCCGGCGCCGGGCTGGCCGACCAGTAAAACAAAGGTCGGTTCGGAACTTGATTTTTTGTTATGCGTAAAGAAAGGGATAATGTTTTCCTGAAAAATTTTTTCGTTTTCTTCGGGACTTAACTCGTATTGATTGTTGTTCATGAATAACCTGCCTGATTATGAATTTTTTAAAAATTTGCTGTAAACACGTTCGATTTTCTGCAAAACCTGCGGCGTGTCAATATGGTTCCGGCAATTGGCCAGCATTTCAAGCTGCCGTTTCCAGGATCTGATTTTTTCCATGTCCGGAGAAGGGGAAGATTTTTCCCGACTCAGCCTGCCTGATATACTCTCATACATGCTGGCGATGATAAATCTTGCGGTTTCCTGTTGCATTGTTTTTTCCGTTAAATATGATTTTTTGTATCCCGAAGGATCAAAAAAAACAAAATTTAAGTCTGGTTAGTTTACAAAACCGACGAACTTCCAAGTTCCATTGTCATTTTGCAGATGGATAATGGCTCCGTTGGGAATTTCGGGTATCTCTACCCCAAGCGCCGTCAAGGTCTGAGATAATGTAATACCGTGCCCGGAAATTGCAATATTTGTGTAGCTGCTGTTGGCCGCGTAATCGTTTAAGGCTGCGAATACCCTTGTTCTGACCTGGCGTTTGGTTTCGCCTTTGTCAAAGCTGATATCCGCATACCGGGGATCCGAGCTGCGCCACTGTTTGTAGAGTTCTCCGTATTGTTCCTGCACTTTGGTGTAATGCATACCTTCGACGACACCGACATTGACCTCGGTAAAACGGTCGTCAAAGCGGATCGGCGTGTGGATGGTTTCGGAGACAATGCTCCCGGTTTGTTTAGCGCGGTTCAGCGGTGAGGAAATGATAATCTCTATATTTTTCCCCGTCAGAAGCTGACCGGCGCGGCGGGCCTGCTCAATTCCGGTTTCGGTAAGGACGGAATTGTTTGTATGCCCCTGTATCCGGCCTTCAACGTTATAGGAACTCTGGCCGTGCCTGAAAATGTAAAAATTTTTTATCATAGATAAGCTTTCTGTAAATTTGTATCAAATAAGCTTACTATATCCGAATGTTTATAAAAATCAACCGTGATTTTCCTTATCCAGTTTCAGCCAGCGGGCCAGCGGCGCCAGCGTTTTTCCCTGAAAGAGGACGGAAATGAGCACCAAGAAGAATATGAGGTTGAACAAAAACTGGGAATTGGGAAATTTTATCATTAGCGGATAAGTGGCCAGAATAATGGGGACGGCGCCTTTTAATCCCGCCCAGCTGATAAAGATTTTTTCCTTGGTGCTGAAACCGCTTTTTATCAGGCAGAGGAAGACGGCCAGAGGGCGCGCCACAAACATGAGAAACAACGAGCAGGCAAAGCTGATGAGCATGATGCCGTCAAATTCATGAGGGTTAACCAGCAGGCCTAAAATCAGGAACATGCTGATCTGCATGATCCAGGCCAGAGAATCCTGAAAGCGGATAAGATGACGACGGTACATGAACGCCGTGTTGCCGAGGACTATTCCGCAGGTATAGACAGCGAGGAAGCCGTTGCCGTGAAGCAGCTGGGTCAGGCTGAACGTTACAAGCGTGATGCCTACGCCGAAAACCGGATACAGTCCCATATAGCAAAGGCAGAATCTTTTGAAGAAGGCTCCGGTGATTTTGCCGATCAGCAGTCCCATGGCCAGACCGATGACCATTTGCAGAATGAAGTCGTCAAGCATGGAGACGAGGTTGAAGTCCGGCGTTGAGAGTATGGAAACGGCTCCCATGGAAAGAAGCACGGCCATGGGATCGTTGCTGCCGGATTCAAATTCCAGAATTGGTTTTAAGCCGTTGCTCAGCGGCAGGCTGTGAGAACGCATGACGGCGAATACGGCCGGCGCGTCGGTAGAAGAAACAATGACGCTCAAAAGCAGGGAAACCTCAAAATTGAGGCGCAGAATATAGTAAGAGCTTAAAAACAGAAACAGGGCCGTTAAAAAAACGCCTAATGTGGAAAGAATGCTTCCTCTGGCGACAATCGGCCTGACTTCGCTCCATTTGGTTTCCAGCCCGCCGGAAAACAGAATGAAGGAAAGGGCGACGGTTCCGATGTAATTGGCCAGCTTGGCGTCATAAAACTGGATTTTGCCAACGCCATCGCTGCCGGCCAGCATGCCGATTCCGACAAACAGCAGAAGCCCGGGGATACCGAAACGATCGGATATTCGATTGGCAAAGACGCTTAAAATAAGCAAAAATCCAGCAATGCCCATTAACAAATCAAGACTCATCGATATGTTCCCTACGTTGGTTTGTCCGGTTGATCCAGCTGTCTGGTTTAGGCGGAGAATCCGCGCCGGCTGAAAATATATTAGCTGTTTTCGGATTGAAAAGTCCGTTACCGCAAATATATCTTACATAAAAAATGTTAAGGAGAAGTAAAATGTATGAAAAAGAGACATTGTGTACCTGCGGCGACGACCAGCCGGCCGCTGTTATGCCTTTGGTGACGGCGATGCCGATGATCGGCGACGAAGCGCCGGTTTTTGAGGCTGAAACGACTATGGGGAAAATTACCTTTCCTGATGATTACCGCGGAAAATGGGTGATTTTGTTTTCTCATCCCGCCGATTTTACGCCGGTCTGTACTTCTGAAATCGCCATGTTTTCGACTTATGCCGATACTTTCAAAAAAATGAATACGGAACTGCTGGGCATTTCCGTTGACAGTGTCGGTTCGCATCTAGCCTGGATTAAAAATATCGAAGACAAGATAGAGTATAAAGGGCATAAAAATTTTAAAATTAACTTTCCGATTATTGCCGATATTAAAATGGATGTTGCGAAAAAATTCGGAATGATTCAGCCACATGCTAGCGATACCAAGGCTGTCAGGGCAGTATTCTTCATTGATCCGGAGGGAATTGTCCGGGCGTCGATCCTTTATCCGCTGTCGACGGGAAGAAATCTGGATGAGATACAGCGAGTGCTGACAGCCTTGCAGACAACCGACAAATACGGGGTTTCGACGCCGGCAAACTGGATGCCGGGAGATGACGTAGTAATGGGCGCGCCGACGACGAAAGATGAAATGGTCAAACGTGCCGAAAAATCGCCGAAGGGCGCTTCCTGCGAAGACTGGTTTTTCTGTCTGCGCAAACTTGACAGTTAGCTTACGGAAGGCAGACCGTCCCATGATGTGGTGTAGGAAGAGCTTTTGAACTCCCTTTTGATGTAGTGCTTTATACCGGCGGCCTGAGCTCCGAAATAAACCGTTTTTCTGCCGAGCCGGCGGTTGAGGTCATCAAAGGCCTGCATCAGGCGGAGTTCTTTGCGGATTGTGCTTCGGTCTTCGAAAAAATCGCGCTGGGGAGTATCCTGCGGCGTAATGTCGAGCAGCATGACTCCGGCTTTTTTATAACCGAAGCCCGGGCGATAAATTGAGCGCAGGCCTTCCCGGGCGGCTTTGATGAATTTTGAAGTATGACAGGAAGCTTCTCCGAGAGAAACGATCCGCGAGTTGCTGTACTGCCGGTCCTTGAAACGATTGGTCGAGATGCTGGTCATGATGCCGCCGGCCATTCCTTTTTGTTCCCGAAGCCGCCGGCAGGCGTGTCCAGTAAATTCGGCAATGGCGATTTCAAGTTCGGCCAGAGAACTTATTTCGTTTTCAAAACTTCTGGAGCAGATGAGCGTTTTCGCTAGAGCAGCTTCTTCTGTTCCAATACAGGAAATGCCCTGAAGTTCCCGCGCGGTTTTGGCCAGAAGAATGTTAAAACGGTGCCTCAGTATCTGTTGTGGTGTCTGTGCCAGTTCCAGAGCCGTGAAAATTCCCATGAAGTTGAGTTCTTTAGAAATCCGCCGGCCGACGCCCCAGACATCACTAACGTCGGTACGTTTCAGAACGCCGGTGATCTCGTCCGCGTCGCAGAGCAGTTTTATTTTACCGAGAGGTTCTTTTTTGGCAAGTTCCGACGCTGTTTTGCAAAGGGTTTTGGTCGGGGCCATGCCGATGGAAACAGAAATGCCGGTCTGGCGGAGAATCGTATTGCGGAGAACGAGGGCAATATGTTCGAAATTTTCATTATTTCCTATTTCGGCAAAGGCTTCGTCTATTGAATAAACTTCCATTCTCGGGAAAAAGCTGCCGACAAGCGACATGACCCGGCGGGACATATCTGCATAAAGCTCATAATTGGATGACAGGGCTATGCCGCCTTCCCGGGTAAGGAATTTTTCGATCTTGAAGTAAGGGCTGCACATGGGAATGCCAAGCGCTTTGGCTTCGTAAGAACGGGAAACCACGCAGCCGTCATTGTTGGAGAGAACGACAACCGGACGGTTTTTCAGCCGCGGCTGAAAAACTTTTTCGCAGGAGACAAAAAAGTTATCGCAGTCGATGAGCATAAACACGGCTAAACCTTTCGAATTACGGAAGTAATGACGCCCCAGACGGAAAACTGGTCTTCCGGACGGGGAAAAATAACAGGCGACGACGCGTCTTCGGCTTGAAGCCGGATTTTTCCGGCGTTGCGGCGGTACCGCCGGGCCAGTAAACGTCCGTTGAGCTCGGCAATAATCAGCCGGTTGTCTGTCGGGGGCAGGGAACGGTCAACAAGGAGAATGTCGCCGTCGAAAATTCCGGATTTTGCCAAAGCATTGCCGCGCATCCGCATGAAGTAGCAGGAAACGGGATGAACGGACAAATAGCGGTTTAAATCCAGATTGTTTTCGCCATAATCGCAGGCCGGAGAACCGAATGACATTTTTACCTCGCAAATGTTCTTGTTTTGTTCTTATGATAGGCAAAAAATTTTAAAAATCAATAATACTTTATATGGTTAGTCTTTTTCCCAGTTTTTGCCGGTAAAAACCGCCGCGGGGAGCGGACCGGTATTCGGAGCTTTTTCCGGCTGTTTGTGAAAACTGGTTTCTGACAGTTCTTTCATTAAGGCAATACGCTTTTCAGAAGACAGTCCGGGAATGGTATCTAAAAATAAAGAGGGATCGCCATAAATGTTGGGATCGTAAACAGCCTTAATGGCTGCGAGGCTTTCTTGAAAATTGTAGTTAACGGATATTTTGTTTTGCTTTTTTAGCTTGTTAATGTCTTTTCCTCTTTTTTGCAGGCTCTTTTCCCGATATTCAGAAATTGTAAGGGCAGATGTTTCTAAGATGGCTTTAAAAGAATCTCTAGCTATTTTTTGGCAAAGAGTCGGAGAGCGGGATAACGGATGTGCGTGGAACAGGGATAAATTTTTAAACTGTTGTTCAGTCATGTAAAAAGGATTTTGTTCGGTGTTTTTCATTTGTTTCCTGAGGTAGGGAGAGGCGTCTAAAAGCTGCATCATCATAAAGCAGGCAGTGCGGGCGTCGGCTTCCATAATGCAATCCTGGCTGATTTCCCGGATCCATGCTGAATAGGAAACGTAGCGGGAACAGGGCGCTTTTTGCCGAAGGTCATTAATCGGTATTATGTCTGGGTTGGCATTGTATTGACGAGCATGAGTCAGTTCGTGTGCTAAAATACAGGCTAAACCTTTTATTCGGTCTTCTTCTGTTATCAGAGGCCGTTCTTTATCCCGTTTTAATACGTTTGTGTTAAGAGTTATTTTATCTTTGGCAGTATTGTCGGGCGAGATTTCTCTGTAACAGCGTCCGGCTCTTCGCTTGTCTTGAATAATATGGATATTTTCGGCGGATATATTAAAAAAACGGCCGCGAGCATTTTCTAAAATTGTCTGACCGTAAGTCGTATTTTGTAATGTGTTCAGGGCTTGGCAAATATATTTTTCGAGCTCGGCTTGTTCCATTGATGACTCCTTTTATATAAATATAAACGAATAATTCATTTTTGTCAAATAAAGGCTTTATTTTTGTCTAAACAATACGCTTGAATTTTTTCTGTTTCGTTTTAAACTTTAGAAAATTTTGAAAAGGAGAAAAAAATGCAGAAAATTATTCCGGAAAAACTGAAGGCGGGCGATGAGGTCAGGGTAATTGCTCCGGCGCGGGGTATCCGCATTATCGGAAAAGAATCGCGGGAGATTGCCGCCGAACGTTTCGCGGCGCTGGGTTTGAAGGTGACTTTTGGCAAAAACACTACCGATGAGAATTGGGATATGATGGGCTCTTCTCCGATTGAGGATAGAGTTTCCGATATTCATGACGCGTTTGCCGACAAAAACGTAAAAGCTGTTTTTACCATTATCGGCGGTGCGAACTCCAATCAGCTACTGCCTTATCTGGATTACGGGCTGATTGAAAACAATCCGAAGATTTTCTGCGGTTTTTCCGATATTACGGCCTTGCTTAACAGTATTTATGCCATGACCGGGCTGGAAACTTATTCCGGACCCCATTACAGTTCGTTCGGCATGAAGCACGGTTTTGACTATACGCTGGAAAATATGCGGAAAATGCTGATGGGCAGCGGCGTGAACGAAGTTATGCCGTCGCGCGAATGGAGCGATGACCCGTGGTTTATTGATCAGGAAAAAAGAGAGTTTATCAAAAACGAGGGATACTGGCTTATTCATGGCGGAAAAGCCTCCGGAACCATTGTCGGCGGCAACCTCGGAACGTTCAACCTGCTGTTGGGGACGCCGTTCCGCCCGGCTTTTGACGGAGATACCATTCTCTTTGCCGAAGATACGGAAGGGTGCGATATTGCTCAGTTTGAGCGCAATCTGCAGGCTCTGATATATCAGCCGGATTTCAAAAATGTGAAGGGGCTGGTGCTGGGACGCTTTCAGAAAGGGTCGAAAGTCAGCCGCGAACAGCTTGAGTTTGTTATAAATACCAAACGCGAGCTTAAAGACATTCCGGTCGTCGCAAATGTTGACTTTGGGCACAGCACGCCGCTGCTGACTATTCCGGTCGGCGGAACAGCGGAAATCAATGACGACAGGCTGGTGCTGAAAGATTGAACATGAGCATTATTATCAGAAAAGAAGAGCCGGCAGATTATGCCGAAGTTAAAAATGTGGTCAAAATGGCATTTGCCACGGCGGCAAACGCGGACGGCGGCGAACATCATCTGGTTGAGCGTCTGCGCGGCGGCGCCGCTTTTGTTCCCGAACTGTCGCTGGTAGCCGAAAGCAACGGCAAAATTGTCGGGCATATTCTGTTTACCAAACTGAAACTGCATGGTACGGAGCAGCTTGCCTTGGCGCCGCTGTCCGTGCTGCCGGAATTTCAGCGTCAGGGAATTGGCAGAAAACTGATTGCGGCCGGACATGAGGCCGCTAGAAAGAAAGGCTTTGATGCCGTTGTCGTTTTGGGAAACCCGAAAGTTTACGGCAGCTCGGGATATAAACCGGCAAGGCTTTGGAAAATCAGCTCTCCGTTTGAGGCGCCGGACGCTTATTTTATGGTCTGCGAACTGAAAAAAGGAGCATTGCCCGTTAAAGAAGGATGCGTGGAGTATGCTGAGGAATTTGGCATTTTTTAACCGTATATAACGGAACGGAAATAAAAAAGCCCCGGTTTCCCGGGGCTTTTGGTTTTAGGAGTTCTTGTTTTTCCATTTGTAGGTATTCTCGCGCCAGGTTTGGAAGAGAATGTACAACAGCGGAATAACAATCAGACCGGCGGCCGTTCCCAGCAGCATTCCGTAAAATACCGGAACGCCGATGGCAATTCGACTGGCCGCGCCGGCGCCAGTGGCCACAATCATCGGCAGAACACCCAGAATGAACGTGAAGGCCGTCATCAATACGGCGCGGAAACGCTCTTTGGTGCCGACGGTTGCCGCTTTAATGATTGAGGAGCCTTTTTCTCTTTCTTCTTTGGAGAATTCGACAATCAAAATGGCGTTTTTGGCAGCCAGACCAACCAGTAGGATTAATCCCAGCTGAGCGTAAATACTCAGCGACAGACCGGTTATGAATAATCCCAGCAACGCGCCGAGCATGGCAACCGAAACCGAGGTCAGAACCGGAAGCGGGGTTGACCAGCTTTCATATTGGGCCACCAGAAACAGATAAGCAAAGGTCATGGCCAGAACAATCAGATAGCCGATCTGACCGCTGCTGGATTTTTCCTGATAGCTCATGCCCGACCAGTCGTAGCTGAAGCCGTTTGGCAGAGTTTTGGACAGATTTTCCAGAGCGCCCATGGCCTGACCGGTACTTGACGCCTGATTCTGAACAGCCGTGATCGAAGCGCTCGGATACTGGTTGTAGCGGGTAACGACGCGCGGTGCCAGAACTTTTTTCATGGAGATAACGGATTCAAGCGGAACCATTTCGCCGTTTTGGTTCTGGACATGCAGTTTTTTCAGGCTTTCCAGATCTTTTCGATACTGCCAGTCGGCCTGGATCATAACCTTGTTAACCTGTGTTCCGAAGTTTACGTCGTTTACATAGCTTGAACCAAGGTAGTTCTGTAGAACATCATAGATGCTGCCGATGCTGACTTTCATTGCCTCGGCCTTTTCGCGGTCGATGGTAATGTAATAATTCGGCGTTTGGGCCGTGTAGGTCGTGTAGGCATACATGATGTTGGGATCCTGGTTTATTTTGGCCAGGAAGCCCTTCAACGCAGCTTCCAGCTTTTGCGGATCGTTGGAGTTCAGCGACTGCAGGCGGTAATCCATACCACCGCTCATGCCCAGACCCATGATCGCAGGCGGTTCAAACAGCTGGATTTCAGCCTCGGGCATGCCGGCGACTTTGGCACGGATTTTGTTGAGGATATTGGTCGAATATAATTCTTCTCCCTTACGCTCGTTCCAGGGGTGCAGCGTGATAATGCCCATGGCGACGTTTTCTCCGGAACCGCCGATCATGCTGACGCCGATGACGTTCATGATGTTGTCGACGCCCGGCTCCTCTTTGATCAGAGGATAAATCTTGTCGACAAATTCCTGCGTGCGGTTACGGGTCGCGCCTTCCGGCAGCTGGATGTTCATGAAAATAACGCCCTGATCCTCAGACGGAATAAATGATGTCTGGCTGATGTGGAGAAAGCTTCCCACACCGGCAAACAGCAGAATCATGAACAGGAAGATTACGCTGACCTTGCGTCCCAAGAGGCCGACGACGGAAGCATAACGGTCGCGGGAGCGGTTGATGAAGCGGTTGAACCAGAACAGCGGACCCGTCTGAGCCGGTTTGAACGGACGCAGCAGCGTCGCGCACAATGCCGGAGACAATGTCAGCGCATTGACGGCTGAAAAGGCGACCGAAGTTGAGATAGCTATCGCGAACTGTTTATAAATCTGTCCGGTAATGCCGCCCAGAAAGCCGACCGGCACAAAGATGGCCAGAAGAACCAGCGTTGTCGCGATAACGGCGCTGGAAACCTGTTCCATGGCTTTGATGGTCGCCTCTTTCGGCGAGAGCTTTTCGCTTTCCATCAGGAACAAAACGCGTTCCACGACCACGATCGCGTCGTCCACCACCAGACCGATGGCCAGAACCAGACCGAACAGGGTCATCATGTTCAGGCTGTATCCCATGGCCAGCATGACGGCAAAAGTTGCAAAAATGGAAACCGGAATGGTCAGGGTCGGAACCAAAGTAGAGCGCCAGTCCTGCAAAAAGATATAACAAACGAAAATAACTAGGGCGAAAGTCAAAATCAGCGTGAAGACAACTTCTTCAATGGAGGCTTTGATGTATTCGGTCGAATCGTAACCGATGGTGTAGGTGATATCCTCAGGAAAACGCTGCGACAAACGCTCTATTTCGGCTTTTACGCCGGCCATGGCATCCAGAGCGTTGGCGCCGGCTAGCTGGTTGATGGCGATGGCGACGTTCGGTGCGCCGTTGAATTTTGAGGTTGCGTGATAATCTTCTTCGCCGACTTCAACGCGGGCAATGTCTTTTAAATAAACCAGACCGCCTTGTTCTGCTGTGCGAACAATAATGTTTTTGAAGTCTTCAACTTCATTGATACGCCCCTGCGTCTGCAGCGTATATACCATTTGCTGGGTGCCGTCGCCTGGCATGGCGCCGATGCTGCCCAAAGAAGGCTGATAGTTCTGTCCCTCGATAGCCGCCTTAATGGTGCTGATCGGGATGTTTAGAGCCGTGATTTTGTCGGCATCCAGCCAGACGCGCATGCTCATGCGGGAAGAATAAACGTTGACTTCGCCGACGCCGGCAACGCGGCTCAGGCTGTCTTTGATGTTGTTCTGAACGTAGTCTGCCAGTTCCAGCTGAGAATAGGTATTGTTCGGCGAAAGAAGGCTGATAAAGCCCAGCATGTTGGACGAACGGCTTTTTACCGTCAGACCCTGTCTGGTTACTTCCGTCGGCAGTTTTGAGGTCGCCTGTTGAATGCGGTTCTGGACTTTAACCTGCGCCATATCCCGGTCAACACCGACCTTAAAAGTAACCGTCAGCTGGTAGGATGAGTTTTCGGATGACGAACTCATATACAACATGTCTTCAACGCCGTTGATTTCCTCTTCAAGCGGAATACCGATGGTTTTTGCGACAACTTCGGCGCTGGCGCCGGGGTAAGACGCCGAAACCACAACTTCGGGAGGCGTGATTTCGGGATAAAGCGAAATCGGCAGCGAGAAAACAGAGATAACGCCGGCGAGAGTCAACACAATGGAGATAACCATCGCGAAGCGCGGGCGCTCAATGAAAATGCGGGAAAACATTACTTATTTAACCTCCTCGGCAACCGCCGGAATCTCTCCGGCTTTTACTTTCTGTCCTGCGTTTACTTTCTGCAGACCCTGGATAATGACGCGGTCCTGCGGAGAAAGTCCTTCCAGCACAATCTGTTTGTCGTCAAGCGTGTCGCCGAGAACAACGCGTTTTTCTTCGGCAATGCCGTCTTCTCCGACAACCATGACGTAGTTGCCGTGTTCATCCTGCGCGATGGAAGCCTGCGGCACCAAAAGCGCCAGCTTGTCTTCTTTGCTGCCGATGCGGATGTCTACGTAGTTGCCCGGAATCAGAAGGCTGTCTTTGTTGTTGTATTCGGCATAAACCGCAATTGTCGCCGTATCCGAATTGATTTCGTTGTCGGTAAAGCGCGATTTTAGGTGATTGACCAGTACTTTGCCGTTGGGCAGAACCAGTTCGGTCTTTATGGAACCGCTGCCGTGCATGAGTTTTTGCTCGCGCATGTTCAGAAAGTCTTTGTCGGAGACGGAAAAAGCCACGCGGATGGGGTCTGTCTGCACAATGCGGGCGAGGTTCTGGGTCGTTGAGTTAACATAGTTTCCTTCCGTAACCAGAGCTTTGCCGATATAACCGGTGATCGGCGCTTTGATTTCCGTATAGTCCAGGTCGATTTTGGCGAGGTCAAGATTGGCTTCAGCCTGGGCAACTGCCGCTTTAGCCTGAAGATAACTGCTTTCGGAAGTATCAAGAGTGGCTTTGGAAGCGTAGTTCTGGCTACTCAGGGATTTCTGACGCTTGTAGTCGCGTTCCGCGCGGACAAGGTTGGCCTTGGCGCTGTCCAGTTCCGCTTTGCGGAGTTCGACATTGGCAAGGTAACGTTTTTGCTCGATGATAAACAATATGTCGCCTTCGTTGACAAGAGATCCCTCCTGAAACAGAACTTTTTCAACATAGCCTGTTACCTGAGGACGCAGATCGACGGCCTTGATTGCCTCAACATGTCCGATATAGCTTGTTTTGGGAGAAATGTTCTGCTGAGAAACCGTCTGCACCAGAACGTACGGCTCGCCGGCCGCGCCCGCCATAGACGGCATTTGCGGCGTCAGCTTGCTTTTCAGATACCAGCCGGCCGCACCGCACAACAGAAAAATACCCACTTGTTTAAGAACTTTGCGATTACTTACTTTACCTAATTTCATTTTAAGACCTTTCGTCTTTCAGACCTCTAATTAAACAATCAAAACTTTTGCCAAAAAGCTCGGGAAATCCAGCAACGGCGTTGTTGCTTATGGAATAATTCAACATGCCCGTCCACAGGCTGAACACCGTAACGGCCATTTGATCGAGATTTATATCTGGTGATATTTCTCCACTTTTTTGCGCATTAGTCAATGCTTCTTTTATTTTTTTTATGGGAAAATCTCTGATTTCTTTAACCGAACCGCCTATTTTGTTGAACAATGTTTCCGACCATTCCATCTGGAATATGATAAAAAACAAAAATTTCCGGTATTCCGAGTTGTCTTTTATCAGCTCGGCGTCATACAAAAAATAGGCTTTCAGATCATCAAGACTCGTTATCTCGGGAACTTTCTGGCTGATGATCTCGTTTGCCCGGTAAAAAGCCTCTTTCATCAGGGTGGTGATGATGTCGGGTTTATTGCGAAAATGCCAGTAAACAGCGCCTTTGGTCAGGTTGATGCGCTTGGCGATCTCGTCAAAGGTTGTTTTAGAGTAGCCTTTTTCGCAGAAAATATCCAATGCGGAACGCATGATGGCCAGTCTGGTCAGCTCCGCTTCTTCTTTTGTTCTTCTTGCCATTAACCGTTATTCCGTTAAAATATATACATGCAAGCAGGTATGTATCTTATTTTTTTTCAATAATCAAGCAAAAAATTTAAAAAGTGAGCAGATTTTTGGAGCAGAATACTGAATAAAGCCGGATTGTTTCTGTTTTTTTACGGATACCGAAGAGGACCGCCATGCCGGCCTTGCCGGCAAAGGTGGAAAAAGGCATTGGACGGGGATTAATTCTGTTTTTTGCGACAGCCGGCAAAAAGATCCAGCCCGCTTTGATAAACGCTGCTTTGTATTCCAGCAAATCCCAGAACCGAATGGAAAATGTTGTCGTGCGAGAAGGGCTGGGACAGTTTGTTTTCCATGCAGGCTCTGTCGATACCAAAACTCTGCAGCGTTTCATCGGAAGCCCAGATTAGCAGCGGAACGTCTTTTTGGACTTTCGGAGCTGTGTCATAAGGCGCCGCGTGCAGGTAAATGCCGTTTTCTCCCAAAGATTCGCCGTGATCCGACGAATAAAGGAGCATTATGTTGTATTCATCCGCCAGTGTTTTGAGTTCGTTGATAAGACGGCTTAAAAATTCACTGGTATAATAGATCGTGTTGTCGTAGGTGTTGATAAGTTCCTGTCTGCCGCAGCTGGAAAGAACTTCTGTTTTGCAGGTGTCTTTATAGATTTCTGCCGACCGGGGATAATGAGCGTAGTAGGCCGGGCCGTGGCTGCCGGTCTGATGCATGACAATGGCCGTATCTTTGTCTGTCGAGCGAATTTTTTCGGTTAGGTTGGTCAGCAGGATTTCATCAAAACAGCTTTTTTGGGTGCAGAAGTCTTCCAGTTCGACGCGGTCGCAGTTGTTTTGGCAGCCGGTATTGTTTTCCCGCCAGATGACCTTGTAACCGGTTTTGCTTAAGACGTCGAGCATATTTTCGGTGTATTCTTCCGACCCTATTTTGAAGTTCTGCCGCCCGTCTTTGGAAAACATGCAGGGCACGGCTACCGCCGTCGAGGTGCCGCAAGCAGTAACATCACGGAAATACAAAAGCTCGTCTTTATGGATGTCCAGCGGAGCGTTGGTGGGGCGATGGTAGCCGCGCAGAGAAAAGTTTGCGGCTCTGGCTGTCTCTCCGACGACAAGAATGATCAGGTTTTTTTTGTCATTGTTCCAGTATTTTTTTATGACGGCATCATCGGCGATGGTAACAAAAGGATGATCCGCTTTGCGCCGCATCTTAAAAACAGAAATGGAGGCGCTTATGTAGTTGACCGGGATCAGGTAATATTTGGCATCGCGATGGTTATGAAAAAAGTCGTCCGTCGCGCGGTATCCGCCGAGCATAATACCTCCTGCCGCCGCGAGCGAAATGACAAGCAGCGCGGCTTTGTTGACGAGAACCGATCTGATATCGGAAATTATGATGTTGGTTTTGCAGATGAGAAATGATGGCAGGAGGCCGAAAAACAGAACAAATATGCCCATTCTGAGACCGAGAAGGTCCTGAACCTCGTATACGTCGGTTCGCAGTGTGTTGAGCATCATGACTTTGTCAACCGGCGTATGATAGGTGATCATAAAATAGAAAACAAATGAGTTGACAAGCGCAAAGGCAATGCTGAGCGGTTTGACCGTGTGTTTGAAAAACAGCAGCGTGCAGCAGGCGATGAGGATGAAGTAGGTGCAAAGCGTGGCCGCGGTCATGAAGACCACGCCGGAATTTATGTCATAAAGCTTTTTGAAAAAAGCATAATTGTATGTCGCCAGCAGAAACAGGGCGTAAAACAGAGTGTAATTCCAGAGCGTGGTTTCAAAAAAATATTTTTGCTTAAAAAAGCGGGCCAGTTTTTTTAGCATCTTTTTTCCGTTTTCTAAAAGTTGAACAATTCTCCCTGATGCGTGTCGTTCAGGGTTGCGATGGCTTCTTTGACGAGCGGGACGGAGACGGCTCTTTTCCGTGCCAGGGAAATACTGTCTATTTCTGCAACGAGTTTACGCGCATAGGCGTAAGAGCGCTGCATATTTTGCAGGATGTAGCTGAGCGTTTCCTCACTGGTGGTTATCTGCCGGTCCGTGAACAGTTTGACGATCAGGGCGCTAAGCAGGCTGTCGTCGGGTTCCTTAATTTCGATGGCCGGCACGATGTTCATGCGGGACCTGAGATCCGGAAGGGCAAAGTTTATGCGGGCCGGCGCCTGTTCCGACGTAAAAAGTATAAAGCCGCCCTCATTGCGATAAAGATTGTAAAGATGAAACAGGGCTTCATTGTCGGTTTCCGCCGAGAGGTTTTCAACAATCAGGCAGTTGTGTTTCTCAAACAGGGCGGGCGGCGTTTCAAAACGGATGTCCTTTGCTTTTATGCTGGGAATTTTGTAGGGAAAATGAGTGGCGACGGAAACATTGTCGGCAAAAATATGAGCCAGATGCGTTTTGCCGCAGCCTTCCGGACCATACAGGCAAATCGCGAAAAAAGGCCATTCAGGCCAGCTTTCCACCATTTTATAGGCCTCGGCATTGCAGGCAGAAACCATAAAATCCTCTTTGCCGAGGAAAGGATCCAGCTCAAGAGCGAGGGGCAGCTGCTTTATTTCCTGATATTTATTCATCCGGTTCCCGAAGTTAATGTTGCGATCTATTTATTTAAGACATCAAAAACCTTTTTAGTCAAGTCGCCGAGACTAAACGGTTTGGCCATAAAGTCAAAATCCTGCGATCCGGCAAGCTCGCGGCGGGCAATTTCTTCCGAATAGCCGGACGCCAGTATGATTTTGATGCCGGGAATTTTTTTCCGGACGTTTTTGGCCAGTTCAGCCCCGCTCATGCCGGGCATGACCATGTCGGTAATGAGAAGGCCGTAGTTTTTGTCTGTCTGCAGTTGCTCCAGGGCATTTTCGGCCGAGTTGCAGGCTGTAACTTCAAAACCTTTCTTTTTGAGGGCACGAACGCCGAAAGCGCGGACCGAATCTTCGTCTTCGACAAACAGTATCCGGACGGAGGATATGTCTTTGCTGCTTTCCAATCCTCGGTCGATGGCGGAGACATTGAGGCCGAAAATCAGTTTCTGACTGGCGGCGGTCGGTCCGGCAATTTTTTCCTGAACGGTCAGAACCGGCGAGCCGTCTCTGGCTTTTACAATTTCGGGGCCGGTTTCACGATCGCCGCTTTCTTCTTCCTCAGCGTTGGCTTCAAAACGGGGAAGGTGAATGGAAAAAGTGGTTCCGCTGCCGACGGTGCTTTCTACCCGGATAAAGCCTTCGGTCTGGCGGACAATGCCGTAGACCATTGCCAGGCCGAGACCGGTGCCCGAGCCGACGACATTTTGTTTGGTGGAGAAAAAGGGTTCGAAAATACGGTTGAGATTCTCCGGAGGAATGCCGCAGCCGGTGTCTTTGACGTCAATAACGACAAAATCGCCGGGTCGGATTGTGTCGGCGCCGAACTGGTACGGTTCGGACAAAGTTTCCGTGCGGGTGGCAATGGTCAGCGTGCCGCTGCCGTTCATGGCATCTTTGGCGTTGACTGCCAGATTGATGATGACCTGGGAAAACTGGACGGGATCAACCCGGATAAAGCCGAGATCGCTGCCGTGATAGAATTTTAAGAATATTTGTTCGCCGAGGATGCGTTTGAGCATATGGCTCAATTCGACAAAGTTTTCGGTAACGTCAATCAGTTTCGGTTTGAGCGGCTGTTTGCGGGAGAAGGCGAGAAGCTGGCGTACCAATCCGGCGGCTCGGTTGGCGTTCTGTTTGATTTGGATCAAATCTGTAAAAGACGGATCGCCGACGCCGTGGCGCTGGAGAAGAAGGTCGCAAAAACCGATCATGGCCGTCAGAAGGTTGTTGAAGTCGTGAGCGACTCCGCCGGCCAGCTGTCCCATGGCCTGCATTTTCTGCGCCTGGGCAAACTGCATTTCAAGCGTTTTTTGTTTGGTGGCGTCAATCAAGTATAAAACCAAACCGTCAATCTCGCTGATGTCAAAAGAATAAAACTTGCGCATCGGGCTGATATAGACGGAGACAATGCGTTCCTCTCCGCCGATGGTTATGCGGACGTCCAGAGAAGCCGACTGGTTCTGTCCGGAATATATGGCGGCGAAATTTTTCTTCAGTTCGGCTTCGTCTTCCGGTTTGACAAGATTAAAAATGCTTTGCGAAATCAGCGCGTCTTTTTCCGTTCCCAGAAAGTTTTTTATTTTGGCGTTGCAGTTGTTGATGTTGCAGTCCCTGTCGATGAACATGATGCCGACCGGGGCGTAGTTAAACAGCCAGCTGATTTTGTCGTAGGCCAGGCTCAGATCGCGCTTCAGGTCTTTGTCGCTGGGAAGGCCGCTGATCAGGACGCCGCGGGTTTTTATCTGTTTGTTGTCGCGGAAGCTTTCCTGCGCTGCAAAACACTCGATAATTTCGTGTTCTGAGCCGACCATATGGAGCTTGCCCTGCCAGAACGAATTTACGGGCGGCTTCAGGGAGTTTTCGCTCAAATATCCAGACAGTTCCGTTCCGATGAGTTCTTCGCGGGAGAGCCCCAGCATCTTGGCAAGGGCATGGTTGGCGTATTCCAGCGTGCCGTTTTTGTCGCAGGTGTATAGGCTGACAGGCAGATAGTCCAGAAAATCGTGCAGGGATTTGCGTTCTTCCTGGAAAATCTGTTCCATGTTTTTGACGGCCGTAATGTCCTGAATGTTCCAGAATAAATATGTGTCCTTTTGAATGGTCCTGATGGAAAAGCGCCCTTCAAAGATGTCCGTCTTTTTTAAAAACAGAGGACGGACCGCGATTTCGAACCATTCTTCCTCGGCAAAAATTCTGTCAGAGTTATGATGGAGATTGAGGGCAAGGACGACTTTTTCCGCCGCGAGGTTGCGGCAGGCTGTCTGGAGCCGGTAAAAAGCCGTTTTGTTGAGACGGTTTTCGGACAGATGTTTCTCCAGAAAATCCAGCACCGGTTCGTTTTTGAAAAATTCTTTTGCCATGTCGTTTTGGATGACCGGTTCGCGGGCGGCGTTGTCTATCCGTTTGATTTTGAAATCGTTCCGAATGATTTCGTTGGCAAAGCCTCCGTAGCTGATGGCTTCTTCCGCGGCGTTGAGCGTTTTGATCGTCAGAATCAGGCAGAAAATAGTAACAAAAACCATTGCGACAACAAGATACAGAAAATATTCCGGATACATGAGAAATAGTATCAGGGTCGTCGTCAGCGCCACCAAAGAGTAAGCCAGGCAGATCAGCCTTTTCTGCAATAGTTTATCCGGGCGTTTGATTTTTAAGCTGCATAACATATCCAATTACCTCGGCAACGGCTTTAAAATGTTCGGGCGGAATTGACTGGTCCAGCTCCACGGAAGCAAACAGGGCGCGGGCCAGCGGCGGGTTTTCGACAATGGGAACATCGTTTTCTTCCGCCAGCTCCCTGATGCGCAGCGCCAGATTGTCCAAACCTTTGGCCACGACAACCGGCGCGTCCATCGTTTCCATTTTATATTCCAGAGCAACGGCATAATGCGTCGGGTTGACGATAACGACGTCGGCTCTCGGAACGGCGTCCATCATGCGGTGCCGCGCCCGCTCCATGCGAATCTGCCTGATGCGCGATTTTACCAGCGGGTCGCCTTCCATTTGTTTATATTCTTCTTTGACTTCCTGCTTGGTCATGCGGAGTTTTTTCAAATGCGAATATTTCTGGTAGGCATAGTCGGCAATCGCGATGACCAGAACTGCGATAACCACCGTGAATATCAATAATACCACAACTTTATGAATAAATCTTAAAATTGCCATCGTTTCCATTGTCGGCATGAGATTTACCTTTTCCAGGTAGGGTTTTATGACCAGAATGGCAATAAAGGCAATAACGGTTATTTTTATGATGCCTTTTAAGCTTTCGATGATTTTTTTCATGTTTATGAATTTTGGCAGCGCCGCGAATATGTTAAGCTTGTTCCAGTCGGGTTCCAGCTTTTTGGGAGCGTAGATAAAACCGGTCTGCGCGATGCTGGCAAAGATGCCGAGAATCATGAAAATGGCGAAGGGAATGCCCAGTATTTTCAGAAGCGCCAGAACCGTATTCAGAAACAAAAGCTGAATATGTCTGGCATCAGTGGGAATCGCGTCGGGATTTTCAATGAATTTGACCGAAAAAACATAAAACCACCGGAACATCAGGGGTAGCACGAGCCAGACGACAAACAGCATGCCGATCAGCATAATAAAGCTTTTGGCATCCTGCGAGATGGCAATGTCGCCTTCTTCTTTGGCTTTTTCGATCTTTCGTTCCGACGGTTCTTCTGTCTTCGAGGCTTCGTCGTCGTCTTCAGCTACCATCAGTCCCTCACTTTACAAACTGTTCCAGACCCTCTTCATAGTACCTCAGAAACCAAAGCACCATCATGGGGACTGTTATCAGCAGCAGTCCCAGCCCCAGATATATCTGCAGGGGAAGAGACAGGAAAAAAATGTTTAACTGCGGCATCAGACGCGATACAAGGCCCATGCCGACGTAAAAAATGATGGAAAAGGCGATAAAAGGCGATCCGATTTTGAAGCCCATAATAAAGCTTTGATTAAGAGTCTGGCTCAAAAAATTTGAAAAATCGGCGACAGGCAGCGGTCCGCCGACGGGAAACAGGCTGTAACTGTCAATAACGGCGCCCAGCATCAGATGATGAAGATCCGTGATAAAAATGACGGTCAGGGCGGTAATGCTTAAAAATGTTTCGATGACGATTGACTGTGTCTGGAAAGCGGGGTCAAAAATCTGGGCGTTGGAAAAGCCGATTGCCTGTCCGGCAAAGTTTCCGACAAGGCTGAGAGAAGAGTATAAAACCTGCATGAAAACGCCGATGAAAACGCCGTATGTTATCTCGAACAGGCAGATTTTGGCCATTTTCAGAAAATCGGCCGGCGCCGGTGGCAGATAAGAACCGAGAAAGGGAACAAGAACAATCGTTATGGCCAAAGCCACGGACAGTCGCTGGCGCGTGCTGATATAAGAGTTCATAAAGCCGGGCATGAACGCGACGGCCGCGCCAATTCTTAAAAAAACAAAAATAAAACGGTAAACTTCCAAGTTCAGAATCTGCGCCATTTAATCATCCGCCGTTGACAATTTTATCGAACAGGTTGTCCGAAAGCATCCGCATTTGGTTCAGCATGAACGGAAAAAGCAAAATCAGCGTGAAAAATACGCCGATGATCTTGGGAACAAAGGCCAGCGTCATTTCCTGAATTTGCGTCAGAGCTTGGAAAATACCGATGATCAGACCGATGAACAGCGCTACGAGCAAAGCGGGGCTGACAACCTTAATCAGGGTGAAAACCGCTTCGCGGGATATGTTCAGGACTTCTACTTCATTCATTTTTTGTCACCTTATTCCAGCGGGGTTTGTTTTTCAAAGAAACGGTGGTTTTCCAGACCGGTCAGAAAAGCGCCGTCAAAACCAGTGTCGACAATTCCCTTGAAATATTTTCCCATGACGTTTTTCCATTCGTCGTTCCAATATTCGACGATGACGCCGTTGGCATCAACAAAGGAAGCCCGGCGGAGCCATGACGGATTTTCCAGACGCCAACTGTCCCGCCAGAAATAGTCGTCGCTGCGGGCTTCGCTGACGTTCATTTTGGCGATTATCTGCCGGCGGGTGCCGTTTTTCTTGAACTTCAGGCCGGAGATTTCTTCGGCGGTGAAGGGGGTCTTGTGTTGAAAAAACGGTTCTATGACGACAATGTCATAATTGGAATTTCGGATGTCTTCCAGAAAGCTTTCCTTATCGCCGTAAAGACTGTCGTCAATCAGAAAAGATATGTTTTTTGCGTCTTTGACGCTGAAGATATTTTCGGCATTTTCATTGATGATCGGCTGTTTCTTTATTTTTTTGAAAGCGCTCTGTGGTTTGATAAAACCGTAAAACAGACTGTTTAGGCCGACGGAGTTCATTGCGCCTTCGTCAAACAGGTCTTCCGTCGGGCAGGAATCGATTGAAATCAGCCGCAGGCCTGCCTTTTTTATATGCGGACTTACGGAAGCGCTGCCGCAAAAAAGGTTGTTGACCGCGACAGCCGACAGTTTTTTTTGATAAAGAGCCGCCTGAGTTCCCGCCACCGGCTCGCGTTCGGGAGCGTGCTTTTTCAGCCGGGCAAGAAATGTCGGATCATTGGCGTTGATGCCTTTGCGCCGCGCTTCGTTGTAGCCGTCGAGATGATATTCCCATAGGCTTTTGTGCAGAAGCTCCTGTCCCTCGTGCACGATGATCTGGAAGTCTTTGTTTCTGGCCGCGGCAAAGTCTGCCAGGGCTATTATGTTTCCTCTCATTTCCGCGCGATAGTTCGGGATATGTTCCGGAGGAACTTTTATGTCCAAAATTTCTTCTTCGTAGCTGTACGGGTTGGCGGAAGTAAAACCGTATAAACCGGCATGCGCACTTGCCGAAAAGGCAAGCGCGCCTGAAAATAATGCCGGAAGAAATGTCTTTTTAAGTAATGACATCGGGTTGCTGTTTTCCTGTACGAGGTTCGATTTCGGCGATATCCGCAGCGATGCCGGCGATATCTTTCAGCATTTCGAGAGGGTCTTCCCGGAGGCGGTCTTTCTCGAATTTTTCCATATAGACGCGCAGCGTTGCGCCGCTGGTGCCGGTTCCGGACAGGCGGTAGACAATGCGCGATCCGTCGGCCAGTCTGACAATCAGTCCGTTTTTGGTCGAAGAACCGTCGACCGGATCAACGTAAATGAACGGCGCGGCTTCACTGACCTCATAACTGCCGTATTTTTTGCCGGCCAGAGAGGGCAGCTTTTTCTCCAAATCTGCCATCAGTTTATCCGCGGCGTCTTTGTCAATTCCCTCAAAATCAAAACGGATGTAATAACTGCGGCCGTATTTTTTCCAGTGGTCGACAGTGATCTCTTCAACGGATTTTCCCGTCGCGGCAATGATGCTCAGCCAGAACAGAACGGCCCAGATGCCGTCTTTTTCACGGATATGGCTGGAACCAGTGCCGAAGCTTTCTTCGCCGCAGAAAGTGATTCTGTTGGAATCCATCAGGTTGACAAAGTATTTCCAGCCGGTGGGGACTTCATAGCAGTCCAGGCCGAGCGCTTTGGCCGTCCGGCAGACCGCGGTAGACGTCGCGGCCGATTTCGCGACGCCGTAAATGCCGTTTTTGTAAGCGGGGATCAGCTTATAATTGTCGGTAAGGATCGACAGGCTGTCGGAAGGCGAAACAAAAAACTTTTTGCCGAGGATCATGTTGCGATCGCCGTCGCCGTCATTTGCCGCGCCGAAATCGGGAGCGTCGCTGCCGTACATAATGCCGATGAGTTCTTTGGCATAGACCATATTCGGGTCCGGATGCAGCCCGCCGAAGTCAGGTTTGGGAACGGCATTGATAACCGACCCCGCCGCCGCGCCGAGGATTTCCTCAAAAATGCGTTTGGCATAAGGGCCTGTTACCGCGTTCATGGCGTCGAACTTCATGGTAAAACCGGATTTAAAAAGCCGTTTCAGAGCGTCGAAATCAAAAATGCCCTCCAGCATTTCCACATAGTCCTTAATCGGGTCGATGACTTCTATGACCATCTCTCCCAATTGCTGCGTGCCGATTTTGCTGATGTCAATGTCAGCGGAATCGAAAATTTTATATTCGTTTATTGTCTGGGAATTTTTGTAGATGGCGTCGGTTATGCTTGTGGGAACCTGTCCGCCGGTTTCATCTGAATATTTGACGCCGAAGTCGGCATCTGGCCCGCCCGGGTTGTGCGAAGCGGAAAAAATGAAGGCGCCGTTGGTCTTGTTTTTGAGCAAAACATTGGAACCGGCAGGGGTTGACATGAAACCCTTCTGGCCGACGATCAGCTTTGCAACGCCGTTGGCCGCCGCCATTTTGATGAATTTTTGAATCGCGGTGTCGTTGTAATAACGGCCGTCGCCGCCGACAACATAAGTTTTGCCCCTGACGCCCCCGATTGTGTTGAAAATTGTCTGGATAAAGTTTTCAAAATAGTTGGGCTGCATCATTACCTTGGTTTTTTTCCGCAGTCCGCCGGTCCCCATTTTCTGATCATTGTAAGGGGTCGTCGCTATGGTTTTTATCATACTTTCTCCTTAATTTATGGTCTCTAATAATTTTGATGCTGATGAGTTTAGCACCAAAAGCATTAAACTCAAGTCTAAACATAGTTATTAATAACCGTTTATTGCAGGCTTTGCGGAAAATTTCGTAAATGCCTGCGTGTGGTCGGACACGCCTCCGCGCCGACAAGTGCGGTCGGACCGTGATTTTGCAGCTGCCGTAGAACTTTCGGTCTGCAGGGAAGGATCTATTCGGATGAAGAGATGCCGTTATTTTGAAGAGAGCGCGCGGGCGAGCCGTTCCGTCAGTTCTTTCAGATAGGGCGCGTCGGGAAGAGCCGTTCCGAGATTTTGTAGCACGGCGATTTTCTGCCGGGGCAGAGGGGAATCGTCTTCTGTCGTCGGAGACAGGCCGAGCAGGTTTAGGGCTTCGCGGCGGGAATAGTCTTTTCCGAGTTTCTGGTCGCTGATCTGCTGCTTTTGCAGGCGCCGGGTTATGACTCTGATGAAATAAGGGGAGCGGGGATTAAGCAGGTTGTTTTTGAAAGCCCGCAGATAAGCCGCGACGGCGAAGAGCGCCAATATTGCGGCCGAAAAGGCAAGGCGCAGCCAAAACTGCCGGAAAGTCAGCGCAGCAAAACCGAAATAAAAGGCGAATCCCCAGACGATGTTAAATTCGCGCTGCGACGGAATGTAAAATATTCTCTGTCTTTTGGCCGTCTTTGAAAAATTGTCGCAAAAACTGACGGCAACATAACCGCAGGCAATGCAAAACATTAAAAGGCTCAGCTCTTTCATGCTTTTTCCTTACTCGTCCGGGCAGATAAACTCAGCCAGGCTGCGGATTTCTCTTTTGGCGGCGATGTGCGAGACACTCATTTTGTAGCGGAGCATTTCGTGCTGCATGTCCAGAACAGTCAGACCTTCCAGAAAAAGTTCCCTGTAAATGACGCGGTCCTTGATGCTGTCGGCAATACGGAATCCGTATAGTTTGGACATTTTTTCAAGATAATCAAAAAAGACCTGACGGTTTTTGGACTTAAAGGAGGAAACCTTGTTGCCGACGACAATCCAGTTTAGGTAAGCCTTTCCTTCAGCGGCAAGAAACTTTTTGACTTCCCAGATATAGTTGGCGTAATGTCCGGGTTGGCCGACCTTGTTGTTGACGTTGTCTATGTCCGCCAGAACATTCAAGTCGATCAGGCTGTCGGAAATCGGCGTGATGAGGGTGTCGGCAAAACGGTGCGCCTCTTCGAAAAGATAGTTTTTGTTTCCAGGGGTGTCGATGATGACGGCGTCAAAACTGGAGAGCATTTTGCTTATCTGATGGCGGATGTTGCCGCGGTCCGCGGCAATAAGCTCATAGTTGTCCTGCGGCATAAATTTGTAATGAGCCGGAATCGGGAGTGAAATGCGGTTTCTCTCGCAGAATTTCTGGCGGTTCTCAATATATTTCGAGAGCGAGCCCTGACGACCGTCCATGTCTACGGTGGCGACGGAAAAGCCCTCCTGAAGAAGTTTTATGGCCAGATGCATCGAAATGGTGGATTTTCCCGTTCCGCCCTTTTCGTTGCTGATGACAATTACATGTGCCTTTTTTTCTGAAATATCGTTCATTAGTATCTGTTATGCGCTAAGAGAAGCTGTCTACTGTCCGGAGTTCCGGCAACAACGATACAGCTTTTGTTGGACTTTTTGAGGCGGCTGCAAGCCTTGTCGGCATCATCTTTGTCAAAACCGCTCAGCTTTGAACGATAGATGATGGCGGCTCCGGTTTCAACTGGCTCAATGGTTATGTTTTTGTCGGCAAAAACATTGCGGGATGATTTTTTGATCTGAAGAGCATAGTTTCTTGCTTTGGCATAGTTGGAAAATGCTCCGACTTGGATTTCCCAGACGTTGGTTGCTTTGTCGGTATTTTCGGTGGTCAGGGTTTCAGGCGCGTCGGCCGTCATGTTTTTGTTTTCGATTTCGGCATATATATTCGCGTTTTTGACTTTGTCGTTCAGAGCGAGTTTTTTAAGGCCGCTGTCCATCATGCGGATGACGTGTCTGTCCCGCGTTTTAGCCGTGTTGTGTCCCATAGTAACGGCGATAACCCGGCGGCCGTCTCTTTCCGCAGAGGTAACAATATTATAACCCGCGGCGTTGGTAAAACCTGTTTTCATGCCGTCGGCGCCTTCAAAATTCTTCAGAATATGATTGTGAGTGTAATAAGTGCGGCCGTTGTAAGAGAATTTTTTTGCGGAAAAAAGTTTGTAATATTGGGGAAAATGATGATACATCGCCGCGGCCAAAAGCGCCATGTCCCGCGCTGTCGTTTTCTGCTGGCGGTTGGGGAGGCCCGATGCATTTTTGAAAGTGGTGTTTTTCATGCCGAGTTCGCGGGCGACTTTGGTCATGGTTTTGGCAAAATTTTCCTCCGTATAGCCCAGACCTTCGGCAAGAACGGTGGCGCAGTCATTGGCGGATTTGACAATAACCGCCATAATGCAGGTTTTAACGCTGACTTTCTGACCGGCGCGAACGCCGAGTTTTGACGGCGAACGGTTGGCCGCATTGCGCGAAACGGGCAGCTCGTCATCAGGTTTCAGGAGCCCTTTTTCCAGAGCGTCGAAAGTGATGTAAAGAGTCATTATTTTGGTCAGAGACGCCGGGTAACGACGGTAATCTGCCGAACTGGACGACAGAACCTCGCCCGTTTGGGCGTCTATCATTATGGATGAAACCGACGCGGCGGCGGAAGAAGTAAAAAAGACACATAAGCAGACCATACCCGAAAGGTATCCGAGCGCCCGCAGAAAGTTCTTTCTTATTATACTTGTCATGACATGTCTCTTTTTCCGGAATTTACCTTATCTTAATTCTATGTGATAAAAGAAAATAAATTGTTAATTTTCAGCCGCGGAAAAATTTTTATTGCAAATTTTTGACTTGACTTTAAGTCCGTTTGTTTGTAGAAGGTATTTCATCGCCGATGGCGAACGTAGCTCAGTTGGTAGAGCCCCGGTTTGTGGTACCGGTTGTCGTGGGTTCGAGCCCCATCGTTCGCCCCAATAAAAAAGCAGTTCGAAAGAACTGTTTTTTTTATTGGAAAAAAGCGGGCAGGGTCCGAGGCGGCAGAAATTTTCCGGAAAAGGTTTTTGTATCGGGAGAGAAACTTTGTTAACGAGTGATGCGCGGCCGTAGAGAAAGAGTTCCGCAAAACGAATTCCCGAAAAAACATGGCGTTATCGTTTGTCTCGAATGATTCTCATAAAGCATTGTCCTGTGCGGCTCCATCGTTTGCTCAAGATGCCCCTCTGGAAAGACTTATTTTTGCGCGAACTCCGGTTTGTTTTTTTTATCAGTCAAATTCTTCGGATTTTGTTTTCATGAAATAATATTTTTATCAATGTAACAGGTAATTTTACAGGCAGGCTCTTTATCAATATTTTATGCTGACGGGAAGTCAGCTGTATTGTCAAGAAAAGGCGCGGTTTAATTGTCAATAAGGCGGTTGACAATATGAAAAAGGTATGTTATTCATTATATATAAACAATTGAACAATTATTTAATTGTTAACGAGATCGGAGAAGAGAAATGAAGAAAACTTTTGTATTGGAAGATCTGGATTGCGCTAACTGCGCGGCCAAAATAGAAAATGCGGTAAATGATCTGGAAGGGGTTGTTTCGGCCACGGTTTCGTTTATGACCGGAAAGCTGACGCTGGAAGCCGAAGAGGCTGATTTTGAAGCGGTTCTGGACGAGGTTGAAAAGATTATCGGGCGGGTTGACGGCGATGTTACTTTGATCAGATAGGGATGGTAAGGTCATGAAACGCAAAAAACAGCTTTATAAAATTCTGGCGGCATTTGTCTTTTTTGCGGCTGCTTATCTGTTTTCTTCCGTGGGTATCTGGCGGCCGCTGCTGTTTTTTGCCAGTTTTCTGACGGCGGGACTTCCGGTTATCCGCAAAGCTGTCCGCAATATCGGGCACGGACAGGTCTTTGACGAAAATTTTCTGATGAGTATCGCGACTGTCGGCGCTTTTGCTCTCGGCGAATATTCGGAAGGCGCCGCAGTTATGCTGTTTTATCAGGTCGGAGAACTGTTTCAGTCTTATGCGGTGGATAAATCGCGCCGATCTATTGCCGCATTGATGGATATTCGTCCGGATTACGCCACTATCGACAGAGACGGGAAACTTGAAAAGGTCAGTCCCGAAGAAGTTGTTCCGGGAGATATTATCATCGTCCGGGCCGGTGAGAAAATTCCTCTGGACGGTATTGTTACTGACGGCAATGCCCTGCTGGACACCGCCGCCCTGACCGGCGAACCTGTTCCCCGGGAGGTTGCGCCGGGGGACGAGGTCGTAAGCGGCTGTATCAATATTAACGGTCGCCTGAGTATCCGCGTTACAAAAAGTTTCGGAGAATCGACGGTTGCCAGAATATTGGATCTGGTGGAAAATGCCAGCTCCAAAAAAGCCAATATGGAAAATTTTATTACCAAATTCGCCAGATATTATACGCCGGCCGTTGTGTTGGCGGCTGCTGCGATTGCCGTGCTTCCGCCGTTGCTGGCGGAAGGGGCTGCCTTTCAGGAATGGATATACCGGGCTTTGACTTTTTTGGTGGTTTCGTGTCCGTGCGCTCTGGTGATTTCTATTCCGCTCGGCTTTTTTGGCGGTATCGGTGCTGCGTCGCGCAACGGAATTCTAGTTAAGGGCGGTAATTATCTGGAGGCACTGGCTTCTGCCGAAATTGTCGTGTTTGATAAAACGGGAACCCTGACTAAAGGCCGTTTTGATGTGGCGGAAGTTCATCCTGAACATATTGACGAAAAAAAGCTTTTGGAACTGGCCGCCTATGCGGGAAGTTCGTCGGGGCATCCGGTTTCTCTTTCCATCCGGAAGGCCTTTGCCCGTCCGATTGAGCAAAAGCGCGTTTCAGGGGTTACGGAACTGCCGGGATACGGTGTCCGAGCAATTGTCGACGGCAGCGAAATTTATCTGGGCAATGCGCGTCTGATGGCAGAGCAGGGAATTGTTTTTGAACCGGCAGCCAAGCCCGGAACAATTGTTTATCTGGCTGAGAACGGCGTTTATCAGGGATATATCCGGATCTGCGATGAAATCAGGGCGGATGCTGCCGATGCAATTAGCCGGCTGAAAGAAGGAGGAATCAAGCAGACGGTCATGTTAACCGGAGACAATCGAAATACCGGAGCAGAAGTGGCGCAGGCCTTAAAGCTGGACGGCTTTTTTGCAGAGCTTCTTCCCGAGCAGAAGGTTGCAAAAATGGAAGAACTGCTGAAAGAAAAAACGCTGTCAGGAAAACTGGTTTTTGCCGGAGACGGTATTAACGATGCTCCGGTGCTGGCTTTATCGGATATCGGTATTGCCATGGGCGGTATCGGTTCCGATGCCGCGGTTGAGGCGGCGGATATTGTCATTATGACAGATGAACCGTCAAAAATTGCGCAGGCAATCAGAATATCAAAAACGACGCTTTGCATCGTGAAGGAAAATATTATTTTTGCATTAGGCGTTAAGTTTTTGGTTTTGGGTCTCGGCGTTGCCGGAATTGCAACAATGTGGGATGCCGTTTTTGCCGATGTCGGCGTTTCTGTTCTGGCGATCCTGAACTCAGTCCGTGCGCTGAAGGCAAAATAAGCAAAACAGGCGCGTCGTGCCGGTTATTTTTGCGGACAGTTTATTTCAAACACGTCGTCAACCATTTTGTGTATCAGACGGGCTGTTTGCGTATCGGCCAGTTTGTAATAAACTTCCTTTCCGGCCCGGCGGTTGGTTAACAGGCCGGTCTGCCTCAATATCCTGAGATGATGAGAGACGGCGGACGTGCTCATGCCGACGGCGAGGGAAATGTTCAAAACGCAGGCTTCGCAATGGGCCAGAAGCCATAAAATGCGCAGGCGGGTCGGATCGCAGAGCTGCTGGAAAATATCCGAAGCTTTGCAGGCTTCCGGTTCCGGCGGGAGATTCTTCAGCAGCTTTTCAAAATTGCCGCCGTGGTCATGCATTGCAAAATGTAAATCAGCTTCTTTTTCTGGCATTTTATTTTTCTTTCCTGAAAATTATGCTAAAAACATAGCCGAGAAAGCTGCCGTTGTCAATTCGCTATCGTCTTTTGGGCGCAAGGGATACGGCGGAACCGCGGTTTGGTGTTTGGGACGGGGATATCCTGGCCTGCCGTTTTGAAGCTTCCGGACATTCGGTCCCGTTTCTGCGCGGCTCTTTCCGCGTCGTCCCGGCATTATTTTTTCAGGGCGTAAACGTGACGGCTGTGATCGTAAAAGATTTTTATCAGTTCTTCCAGCGTCGGCGTTTCTACTCTGGAGCGGAGGTTTATTCTGTCGGCCAGAGCGAAAAAGCCGTTTTTGCGGTCATAATACATCATGCTTTCGGAAACGTTTCCTAGAATGACTTTGTTTTCAAAAAACTTGTAGCTGCGGTAGCCGTCATTGACGGTGCGGATGTCGGGAAAGGTGTAGTTTTTTTCGCCACGGAACCTGGGTTTTGTGCCGTAAAATTCAAATCCGTTGTAAATGATGCCGTCCGTCAGGGAAAGAAGCCGCTCATATTCTGCGGGAAGAGCCGAAAATCCTCGCGCCGTCAGCTCCGCTCCGGTTTCTTCAATGTCGGCGGCGGAAGCTGGAGAAAATGTTATGCAGCCCGGTTTGGCGCGAAAAAAGTTAACGTATTTCTCAATCATTGTATATTTTTCCTTCAAAATACGGCAGAAAAATTTTTTTGTTTTTCCGTAAAAAGTTATTTTCAATCTGAAGGTCTATAATTTTGTGTATCAGCCCGTGGGTAGGGTGAGTTCTGACCAGGCTGAAATTGCCGAAATCCAGCGTTCCGCCAAAGTCAAAGGGGATTTTAATGTGGACATTGAAATTTTCCGGAGAAATTCCTTCTTTCAGAAGACGGATATCCTGACGGCTCATCCCCAGATTTCGGCAGGCATCTGTTTCGGAATAACCGACAAGCTTGAGAAAATAGGATCGCGCTCGTTGATATTCATCAAAAAAATTGCTCATTTCCTGCCAGGACTGCGGATCATAGGCTCTTTCCAGAATATTCATTTCCGTCAGGGAATATTCCGTCAGTCGGTCTCTGACAATTTGTTTCATTTCGGAAGAGGACGGTGCTTCCTGATCCGGGTTTCCGGAGCGAGAAGACGGCTTTCCGCTTTCCGCCTGCCGGAAAAGAAAAGAACCTTCGGGGGGGCTCAAAAGATCGTCATAGGCCGCAAGCAAGGATGTGGAAGGTTTTTCTTCCGGTTTTTTTTTCAGCTTGTTGGACCATTCCCACATTTGTTTTTGTCCCGTCAGTTGTTAGGAGTTTCCTCCTCTTCATCGTCGTCAAAATCTTCAAGGTCGTCTTCTTCCGGATCGTAGTCGATGCCGAGTTTGGAAAGCATGTCTTCGTTAATGTCTTCACGCTGCGCGACAATCCAGTCCGGTACATAAGGAGACGGCGGGAGAGCCGCCAGTTTTTTCATATGGGCGTCCAGAAACCAGCGGGGGGCATCGGCCATAATCGGCCGGTCGATGAAGCCCTGCATCAGGACAACCTGCTTCAGCATCGGCAGACTCAGAAGCTGGGTCGTGCTGATGACCGATGTGCCCTGCAGCTGGTAGGAAACGTTTTTGGCAAACGGGTTGGATCCTTTTCCCAAACCACCTTCGTTTTTGGAAAAAGAGGTGGTCTGGACGGTTTTGTTACCGATCATTTTTGAGAAACGCTGCGCCGTCTGTTCATTGTTTTGCGACAAAATAATCTTGCAGGCGGTGGTGGAGATAACGGTTTCAAGATCGTCCTTGCCGTATTTTCCTGAAATCTGCCCCAGATCCTGTCCGATAAGCAGGTAAGACACTTTTTGTCCGCGGCCGACGGCCGGTCCGTCAATAATGGCTTTCAGTTTCGGCATTTGCGGAAATTCGTCGAGAACGAACAGGCAGGGGAACGGTCCCATTTGTCCGTCCGTTTTGTTGACGAATTTGGGCGGATTGGCAATTAGGTAAGAAGACATCAGCTCAATGAACGTGCCACTGATGACGCCCAGAGCGCGCGCATCAACCTGGTTGACCGACAGATAAACCGAAATAGGTTTCCATTCGCCGGTTATCGGGTCTTTCATGCCGCGCAGGTCCTTAAACTGCAGATCCGAAAAACTGGTGCGGGAAACAACCGCGGAGTTTTTGAAGATGCCGATGCCTGAAAAGCCGGTGGAAAGAACGGAGCCGCGCTCTTTGTCCGGCATGGCGGCCAGCTGGCTCAGTTCTGTTATGCAGCGCGGCGAATAACCGAATTTGCGCGCTTCGTCTATGGCCTCTTCCAGAAGGTCTCGCATCGGGTCGGCCATGGCGGCCATCTGATCGCCTTCGTCCAGGCGGCGTTTGATGTCCTGAGACTGTTTGATCTGGGCTTCGGTTACCCATTCCAGAATCATGGCCAGACAGGATTCGTGGCCGATCCATTTTTCGGGAAGAAGCGCCCAGGTTCCGATCGGCAGATAGTTATCGATGGTAATGCTGTTGCTACGCAGATTCTGGATTGCGCGGGCTGCCATCGGATCGTGCATATCGAGATAATAGCCCTCCAGGACCCGTTTGTCTTCTTCGTCGAGTTTTCCCTCGTAAATGCGGCCGATGAAATAGTCGTTGGCTCTGGCGCGCTCGCATTTGGACGCAATAAAATGGATGAAGCCGGTCAGGGCGGAACGACCGGTCTTGGACCAGTGCGGATCCGCGCCGCCTTTGGGATCCTCAACCAAAATATTGCACATGGAATCGACATACATATCGCGGTCCGGTCCGGGAGCGGGCAGGGCATTGGGCGAAAGCGGATTCCAGCTCGGGTAGTAAACGCCTTCCGCCGGATTGTCCTCGGCGCCCCAGTTGATGACAAAGACCGGACCTTCTTTGGCGCGGGCGCCGGTTGTCGAATAACAGAGTTCGGGTTTGGGGTCGTTAACGACAATGCTTAAGCCTTTTGAGTGGAAAATTGTCGGAATAACCACGCCGACTGTTTTACCGGTTCCCGGAGGCGCGCAGCACAGGGTGGACAGCGTTTCCTTGAGCATCAGAAGGCGACCTTTGTACTTGCCCACAACCATGCAGAAACCGTCGAAAAGCCCCATTTTTTTGATGTCCTTGTATTCGGCAATGCGGGCGGAACCGTGAATGTTCGACTGAAAACGGTAAGGATTGCTGATGGCTCCCATTATCAGTCCGGCGGGCAGCGTGATAATCGGCAGAATCGGCAGCCACAGGCTGACGGAGAAACTGCCGTGGTAATTGGAGAGCTGACGGAACCAGTTCCAGTAGCGTGAAAACAGATATGACGGATTGTTGAAAATTGTCGTAATAAACCTGCCGACGTCGTTCAGCGTGTCTTTGGAGATGCCGCTGCCGATGAGGTAGCCTAGGGGCATGGAAATAATTGCCAGTATGATGGTAACAATAACCGAAATGACAACCGTCATGACCATCCATTGGACGGCGTTGTCATATTCTTCCCATTCTTCTCCTCTTTTTTGCAGTGCCATTTTTCTGTTCCATGTTTACGAAATGCTACGAATAAGTTTTTTAACCTTGTCGAATTTGTCTTTGTCAATATGTCCCGAGGCTTCTTCAAGCGTTTTGGAAAAGAGTTTCAGTTCTTTCGGAGTTCCTCTGTCAATGCGGGTTACGGATATATTCATCTCGTCCCAGATTTCAAACATATCCTCGGCGTTGATGATGTTGCCAATTTGTACGACGACAAAGGCTTTTATGTCATAGGACATATCCGCTTCGGCAAGCTTTTCTTCCAGAATTTTGCGAGCTATGTCGACTTTGCGGACCGGGGAAATCCGGTGGCTGCTTTCCGAAAACCATAAAGGCTCTTCGTCGTTGAAGCGTTCCTCATCAGCCAGCCAGTCTCCCGGTTCTTTGTCAAGCAGGCAGAGGCAGATCTGTTTTTCGGATACGCCGATAAAATCAATAATGGTGTTTTTGATAGTTGCGCCGGTGATGACTTCGTATCCTTTTTGCTTTATGACGTCAAGGCTGGAGTTTCCGGCGGTTCTCGGAGCCGAAGAGTCATTACGGGGCGCGTTAGCTTTTTTATCGCGGCCGCCGTTGTTCTGGCGGTTTTTATTTTTGTCGTCCGTCTGCCGCTGCGGGGTGGGTTTGTTTTCCGGTTCGTTTTTTTCTTCGGGTTGGTCGAAAGCATCAAAATTGAAGTCAAAATCGTCTTCCCCTTCGTCAAATTTGAAAAGGGAGTGGTCAAAAACCGCAGGAGTTTCTTCTTTTTTGGGAAGAGACGGCGTTTTCATTTTGGGAACCTGATTGCTCAATATCGGCTGGCGTACTGGTTCATTATAGTCGGTAATCGGCGCCCTGGTTCCGCGCGGGCGGATTTCCTTGTAGGATTTCTTTTTCTTGACGACGGGAACGCCGGCGCTCTTGGCGATGATTTTTACGGGTTTGTAGAACAGATCCTTGAATATTTTTACCGGAAACAGCGCAATGTTCAGAAACAAACGGCCCCAGGCGACAAGGCTCAATGCCGCCCAGCCGGTCAGCCACAGGGGAATAAAGGTCAGGATAATCAGGACAAAGGCCCATTCTTTCGGATCATCAATAACCCAGCCGGACATCCATAAATCCCAGGCGTGCTGCCAGTGGCGCGACGAAAAAATATCAAACCGCCAGTTGCGGAGCATAATAACCCTTATGCCTTCCAGAAAAAATATGCTCCAGAAACAGCCTACGAATATAATTCTTATCAGTATCAGTAAGGGTTTCAAAAAGTTCTCCGTTTATTTCCGGCCGAAGGCCGATTTTCCTATAATTAACCAATTTAGCATAAAATTGGTTAATAAGTGTTTATTATTTTTTATCCGCGGCGGATCCGTTATTTTTTGCCTGCGGAACTTAGTTTTTCCTGTATGTTCTGGCGGATTATGACCGCTTCTTTTTCAACCGGTTTTCTGGATGACTTCTGCATCCGGCTTTCGATGATTTCTTCAAGATTGGGTTTCTTTTGGGTGGCGCCCATATTTTTTAGGACAATGCGCGAAGAATTTTCTCCGTATTTGCGAATCATTCTGTTATTGTACCAGGTAAAGGGAAGCAGCAGGAGCGCCATAAAATTGACACGGTAAAAATAGCGCCAGCCGGCAAGCCAGAGAGGAATAACGGCGGCCAGCATGGCGACAAAGGCATAATCGCGGCCGGTTTTTATTTTGCCGCCATTTTCCCAGAAAGTGTCGATAACCTGCCAGTGGCTGATGTTGAGAAAATCAAAGTTCCACAGGGAAATCATCAGCAGATCGGCGCCATAGATGTAAATAACTGTCCAGACAACGCCGACTGTCAATGCTTTGATGAGTTTTAAAAATCCTTTCAACATGCGACTTACCTGTCCAATCCTCCGAGTGTTTCTGCCATGCGGTGCGTCAGATCTCTTTTGTTAAGGGTGGAAACGGTTTCCCGCGCAGAGTTGTCTAAAGTTTCTTCTTTTTCCGGAGTGATGCCCAATTTTCTTTTTAAGTTGTTTAAATTGTTCCGGCGATCCTCGTTTTTCTCTTTTCTGCCCATAAGAGTCAGATATGCCGCGGCGCTGTCGTTCATATTTTCATTGACCAGTTGATCGAAGCTCTGATTGTGAACGGCGCTTTCCCTCAGGTCCATTTCCTTGTGCTGATCGCGAAGGACTCGTTCAAACAGACTCATATCCTGAGCGGCTTCCCGGGTGTTGTATTTCTGGAGGTCGGAAACCATTTCATTATATTTTTTCAGGGATTTTGAACTTGGCTCCTGCTGATTTTCGGCAAATTTCAGGTCAAAAATATTATCATCGGCCAATTTGGCAATTTCGTTCGACTGATCAATCAGCTTACTGATGACTTTTTGCGGGTTTTTGCCCTCTTTTTCGGCCTGATGGACTGCCCGGGCAAACAGGAGCACGAGTTTTCTTTTTCGCTGCTCATATTCCTGTTTTCTCTGCGCATCGCTTTTGCTCTGCCCGCCTTTGGGATCTTTGACCATGTCCAGAACCATGCCGGCTTTGGCTATGTTTCCGGCAAAAATTTCGGCATTCTCCAGATTTGTGTAGAGGTTGCGCAGCCGTTCTTTGGCAAATTCGGCAAAGGCTTTCCGCTCTTTCTCATCCATAACGCCCAACAGAAGTTTTGTTGCCGGAGACGTCTTTACCTGATCCATCTTTCCTTCGGCGATCAGATCCAGATCTTTTGCCGTACGCTCCTGATTTCTGGCATTTTTTTGCAAAAAGGCATCATTGGAGTTTTTGACACTTTCGTCGAATTTTTTGTGCGTTTCAACGGTATCGTATTTTTTGTTCTTTTTTTCCAGTTTTTCCTGGAGTTTTTTTGCACGGGCTTTGTTGATTTCATTCTGAGCCCAGTAATATGAACTTTTGAGTTTGCTTTCCGTTTTTGCCCACAGCCAGTTGGCGCCGCCGATGAGCCAGTCATTGTACATGTAGCTGATGACGTCTTCTTCCTTGAATGGACCTTTGCCATCGGAATCCATTTTGTTAGGCTCGTCGCCGTCCGTGTTGTTGACGCTGACGTCTTTTTCGTTTCTTGTCGGAGTTGTTGTTTGGGCTCTTTGTTCCTGCGCGGCTTTTAGAAGCTCCTGCTGGCGGACGTTTAATTTGCCCTGCTTGTTGATTCCCTCAAGGACAGTAATGATCTTGTCCAGCTCACTGACTTTCAATCCGGCAACATCTTCTCTGAAAGAGGCCGTAGGGCTCTTCTCTTCAAAAGAAGCTGTCGTTCCTTTATTGACAGGAGGCGGTGTCTCTCCTTTGTCGACGGAGGGAGGCGTCATCCCCTGAGTTGGTTTGTTTTCCTGAATGTCAGCCATTGCATTTGTCCTGTATCGGTTGTATTGTCTTTAATTTTATCATTGTTTTTTGTTTTTGTCTATATTTTTTATATTTTCTCTAAATTTAAGCTTTTACTTTTTTCAAAAAGTCGCCGATTTCGCGATTGACTCTGATGCCATCCTGCGGCGTTACCTTGATGAGGCCGAACAAGCGCGGTTTGATTTTGGAAATGTCAATCGGGGCGTAGACTGCCGGATTGTTGATCAGAACTTCGTAGGCGCCTTCCGGGTCTTTTTGGGCGGTTTTGAAATAATTGCTAATCAGGCGGTCGGCGTCAATCGGAAATTTCTTTTTATTGATGAGCTCAATATAGCGCTTTTTGCGTTCCAGCCGTCGTTCGTGCTCTTCGTATATTTCTCTTTCGATTTTCCGTCTTTGGGCTTTTAACTTTCTTTCTTCATAAGAAATGTCGCATCCTTCGATCTCAATCAGGATTTCGACATAAGAAATGACGGCAAGCTGCAGAATGTCATCAGTGGTTTTTTCCGCAAAGTTCAGCAGCTCTTCGTCGCTGGCGTTGGGATCAATACTTGAAATACGCGTGGCGTGCGCCGCAAGCATGATGTCCCAGCCTTTTAAGGTGTCTCTGGCAATTCTTTTCCCGATTTTGGGTTTGTAATGGGGAAAAAGATCCTGCGGTTCCAGATTAAAAACCGGCGCGTCGAGACCGGCGCCGGCCGCCATCAGGGATATGGCGCCGACAAAATTCTGGTAAGCCTCAAACAGGGCTTTTTCTCCACTGTCAAGAGACGCGGCGTCCCCGGAAGCCGCCAAAGCGGCTTTTTCCGCGGCGGCAGGAGTTTCCTCAGCCGGTTCATCAGTCAGGCTGAGGTCTTCGTTAATTGTTTCGGAATTAATAAACTGGTTCAGCAGCTGTTCGAACTCATCGTCTTCCTCTTCGGCCTGCCGGCGCTTTTCGGAGGCATCTTCTTCGGCAGCGGCCGCGGATACCGGTGTCTTTTCTTCCGCGGCGGCAGGGGCCTTTTCGTCAAGACTGTTCAGGATGTCGTCAATATTTATGAGATCGTCGACATTCAGGTCGGAAGCAGCATTTTCCGGCGCTACGGAAACGGGGGCGGGAGCCGGTTTCTTTATTTTGATTTTTTTGAAAACCTTGGTCTTTTTCTTGTCATTCTCGCTCATCTTATGCCTCTAATTAACGCTGATTACAGATTTTTTTTGTCCGTTTGACAGATCAAAAATGATAATCCGGTCGGATTTTCCGCCCTCGGAAACAGTAATGAACAGGTGATTTTCCGAAGGCGTAACGTCTTTGATGCTGCTGCCGGCGGGCTCGTTCAAAAACGTGTCCGGAAATGCGGGAGCATCGGCGCCGCGGCTTTTTTGGAACAAGGTTCCGAGCATGACCAGACTTCCGAAGACCAGCAGAAATGTCATCACAAAAACCATTGCCTTAATTAATTTCAGCTTATCCATATCTAATCCTTGCCAAATTTGCCTATCATATGTATTTTAACCTTATATTGGTAACTATATAGTAAATTTTTTGATTTCGCAAATATGAATGATATTCAGAATGAGATATTTTTGAGTCCGGCCGTTGCTTCCGAACAAAAAGGAATGCGGCTTGACAAATTTTTATCTTCGGTTTTTCCAGAGCTTTCCCGGTCGCGTCTGCAGAAGCTGATCGAGACGGAAAACGTGAGCTGCGACGATGACATCATTGCCGATAATTCCTTTAAGGTGCGGCCGGACGATGTTTATCAGGTGATTGTTCCCGAAGCAGCGGACGCTGATCCGCTGCCGGAAAATATCGCTCTGGATATTGTTTATGAGGACGGAGATCTGCTGGTTGTCAACAAACCGGCCGGAATGACCGTGCATCCCGCGCCGGGAGCCTATTCGGGGACATTGGTCAACGCGCTTTTGTACCACTGCCGGGACAATTTGTCGGGAATCGGCGGAGTTAAACGGCCGGGAATTGTTCACAGAATCGACAAAGATACCAGCGGGCTTCTGGTGGTTGCCAAAAATGATCTGGCGCACCATGGGCTGTCGGAACAGTTTTTTGAACATTCTATCGAACGGACGTATTTTGCCGTGGTTTACGGCCGGCCGAATCCGTCTTGCGGAACGATTGAAGGTAATATCGGACGCAGTCCGTATGACCGGAAGAAAATGGCGTTGGTTGAAAGAGGCGGGAAAAGAGCCGTTACCCATTACAAAACACTTAAAAGCTTCAGAGAGGCGGCTTCGCTGGTTCAGTGCAATCTTGAAACGGGGCGGACACACCAGATCCGCGTTCATATGGCGAGCATAGGCTGCAATCTGATCGGCGATCAGGTTTATGTGAAAAGCAAAAAAACAACGCTTCGCGGTATCGAAGATAGCCTAAAGTTTTATATAAATAATTTTCCCCGGCAGGCGTTACATGCCGCCTCTTTGGGTTTTATACATCCGCGGAGCGGCAAAAAACTTGATTTTTTTGCAGATATGCCGTCCGATTTACAGGAACTAACGGCCCGGCTGCAACAGGAACAAAATTAAAACTATTTTCCATGTGGATAACTACAACTAATAGCTAGGTTGCTATTTATATGTGTTTTCTCTAATTTTATGAAGTCATCATAAAAGAGGAGAATACTCATGGACAGTTCTTTTACTCTTAATGGACTTGACTTTTCGCCGGAAGTAAATCTGGCCCGGTATTTGCAGAGTATCCGCAGATTTCCCATTCTGGGCCAGGAAGAAGAGTTTAAACTCGCAACGGCGTATAAAGAAACAAAAGATTCCAAAATTGCCTACAAACTTGTAACCTCCCATCTGCGTCTGGTGGTTAAGGTTGTTTCAAAATACAAAGGTTACGGACTGCCGGTCAGCGAGATGATTTCAGAGGGAAACATCGGACTGCTTTACGCGGTGGACAAATTTGAGCCGTCCAAGGGATTTAGGTTTTCGACCTATGCTTTATGGTGGATTAAGGCATCGGTGCAAAAATATATCCTGAATTCCTGGTCTTTGGTGAAAATAGGAACGACTGCCGCTCAGAAAAAACTGTTTTTTAATCTGCGCAAAATTAAAAACAAGCTGAATTTGATGGATGACAGGGAACTGTCGCAGGAGATTCTCGGAAATATCGCCACGTCGCTGGATGTTTCCGTTCAGGACGTAACGGATATGAATATGAGGCTGAAGTCTCATGACGGGTCGCTGAATGCCGTTTTGGACACCTCGTCGGACAACGGTACGGAATGGATAGATTTTATTTCGGACAGCAAACCCAATCAGGAAGAGGTTTTGGCTTACAGCGAAACCATGCAGTACCGCAAAAGACTGTTTAATCAGGCACTTGGCTGTCTGAACAAACGGGAAAAGGATATTTTATTTAAACGCCGTCTGGCAGAGAAATCGGTTACGCTTGACGATCTGAGCAAGCTGTACTGCATCTCCAAGGAACGCGTCCGGCAGATTGAGCTCAATTCAATCAAGAAAATCAGGAAAGCCGTCGGGACGCTTCAGTAGCAAAAAACTCGGAAAAAACACCCTTTGGGGTGCTTTTTCCGGTCTGAAGCATCTGATCGGCCTGCATCGGCGGAACGGCTTAATTTTGCCGGAGAACGCAGGTGTGTTTTTCTGCTTGACCGGTATCAGGCAGGGCGCCTAATTTTGTTTGGGAACCTCCGGGGTCTCTTCTTTCTGCCGGTCGATCAGGTCGCGTCCCCATTCTTCCGCAAGTTTTTCCAGCTTGGCATCAATCTTTTTCAGTCTTTTTTTCGAAGAGAGTCTGGAAATGAAAATGAAAAGGTTGGGAACTTCGTAGTAGATGATCAGGCCAAGAGCCGCTGTTCCCAGCATGATTATAAGGTTGAAAATATCACCGACAACGGAAAAGGCTTGGTGCAGCGTGAAATTGTTGACCACATGCAGCAGGTAAACAAAAACGCCGGCAAGATTGAAGCTTCCGACAATCACGAGTTTGTTTGAGTTTTTTGGATCGGTTATCAGGACGGTAAAAGTGGGCAGAAGGCCTATAAACAGCACCAAAACCGCAGGCAGCGTTGTTACGATAAGGATAAACAGCCCGAAAAAAAGCAGGGTTTTCTGCATGACCGAGAGGTTTCTGAAAGAGAGAAGCAGCCGGGACTGCTGTTTTTTGTTTGTGTTTCGTTTCATTTCAATGCCCAGTACAGCAGGTTAAAGATGAAAGAGGCCAGCATGATCAGGACAGCCAGAACCGACGCGAATTTGATGGCCAGTTCCTTGGCCTCTTCCTCAAATTTATAGCTGTTGTTCAGCAGTTTGCTTTTTTCTGCCAGAAGGAGGTTTATTTCGCTGACGGCTTTGGTATAGTTGCTTTTATCAAGTTTTCTGGCTTCGTCGTTTTCCAAAATATCGCATAATTCGTGAAGTTTGCCGTTTTTGTTTATTTTCAGCAGCTCTCTTTCCAGAAATTTCTGGTATTTGATGTTATGATAACTGCGGATTATCGGCACACTGGCTGTGGAAAGCCATTTGGTCAGGTTCGGAAGCTGCGCCGGTCCGAATTTGTTTTGCATATTGGTATACAGGCGCAGAACGGCGCCGGCCTGAAGATCTTCCTTATTGGTGTTCAGATCAATAATAATGCCGTCGATTTTTTTGCCCATTTTGCAGCGCAGATAGGCGATGATGCTTTTGTCGTACGGCAGAGTGTTGACAACCTGATGCGCATAAGTGTTATCCAGAGCACGCAGTATGCGGGTCGGACTGTTTACAAATTCGTTGCCGAGCAACGGGCTGGTGCAGGGGATGTCGTCATCAAAATCGTACATGATGCGATCTATTCCGTAGCCGATGTCGTTGCGGTTTATGTAAACTTTGAATTCCGCGGCATTGGCCGGAGAACGGAGATGCGTCTGTTCCTGATACCAGAGTTTGATCAGGTCGGCTGAAAACAGTTCGTAAAAATCCTTTAGAACGCCGCCGTTTTTTGTGGCATAGAAAATGGCTTTCGGCGCTCCGTCGGGAAACAGGCAGACATCGCGTATTTTTATCGGCAGTTCGGGCGCGATTAAAATGCATGTTTTGGCAATTATGCTGTCGATGCTGACGGTGTTTTCAGGGTTTACGGCCAGCATTTTTTCCAGTTTGCCGAGAAGTTTTTCATTTTCCAGCCCGTTTTTGATCCAGTCGGCAATTTTGCCGTTTTTTATTAATTCGTAGGCTTCCTGCGGGGCAGAGGCCATGGCAATGGCGACATCGCGGGCGGTATAGACTTTTTCACCGTTGATCGTCAGCGATTTTTTAGGCCTTTCCTGCGAGCCGAGATTATTGTGGTTGGATGACTTTCCATCCAAGAAATTGTATGCCTGAACATAATTGAAGCGGTTATCTTCAATATCATTGACCAAACCGCGGATTATTGGCGCAAACTGGTTGGAAAGCCTGTCTTCGCCGAGCAGTGTCTGATAACTGCCCTTTTTGATTTTCAGCCGGAGCAGTTCGGCGTTGGTTATGTCATCCCGGAGTTCGTGTCCGAGGAGAAGCGAGAGCATGGTAACGCCGATGGCATAAATATCGCTTTTTTCATTGCCGTTGCCGCGGCCTTCTTTGAGGCAGAGCATGCTCTCCACGGTTTCGTAGGCCGAAGGCTGATAAAAGGCGGGAAACGACGCCAGACAGTCGCCGAGCACAACTTCGGTTTTGTCCGCGTTGCGGAAGTAAAGGTTGTCCAGTCTAATGGCGCGGTGCGTCAGATTATAGGTTTTAAATGATTCGACAACCGAAAGCAGGGAAATCAGAATTGAGCGGAATTTCTCGGTGTTTTGAACGTCAATTCGGATTTCGCCTTTGTCAAAAACCTTGCCGCCGAGCGGCGTCTGATAAATCAGAGCCATGTTGCGGGATTTTTGCGGAATATAGCTGACAACGCCGTATTCCACTAACTTGAGCATATTGTTGTTTTCGATGGATTTGATATAAGGTAGCATGGTGCTACGGGGCGCTGTTTCATTGCCGCAGATCAGAGCAAAGAGTTCGCGCCGCGGGTCGATGCGGTCAATTGTCTTGTATGCTTTGGCTCCGTTGCTGTCCAGCCATGAAATCGGTGAAGAAAAGTCTATTTCAAACCTTTCTTTTACCAGATAACGGTTGCTGCCGACGCTAGCGGCCGTTTCATTTTCTATCGCGGTTTTATTTTCTGTTTCCGCGGCGGGAGCGGTATTTTCTTCCGCTTTCGGAGTATCCTCTTCTGCCATATTTTGCTCGCCTCAGTACTTCTTTTTACCGGATTCTACCATGCAAGGGTTAATAAACCGCAAACTTTTTACGCAACGGCGGAAAATATTTAATTGTTTTTTAAATTAACTTATTTAAAATAGGAAAAAAGGCTTGGAGGGGAAAGGTTTTGATAGAAAATACAAATGAAAACCGGAATTTCGACCAAAATGCGCTTGAGTTTCTGGAAAGCGTTATTCCCGACGGCGGTTCTAAAAATTTTTCACCGGAAATTTTGCAGCAGGCATCGGCTCTCAATATAGATCTAGACGACCTGGAAACAGTCGGTACTCCCGGCAGTCTGGCCGTCATCAGCCAAAATGAGACGGCGGCTCCCGGACTGCAGGATAATATTCCCGTTCAGGATTTTATAGAAGGGACGGATATCCACCTGAAAGATGTTATTGATAAGGTTTTTAATAATTCGGAACGCTGTTTCGTCGTGGTGCGGGATGATAAAATAGAATATGCCAACAGGACATTTTTGAAGGCAATCGGCGTGCCCGGAGAAGACGATGTTTGCGGCAAAAACTTTTTGAGCTTTGTCGCCAGAGAAGACTGGACCCTTCTGGCGGAGAATATCGGAGAGATGTTGCTTAACAACAAATCGATGATTGTGCGGTTGAAAATGTCTGACAGCCAACTGCTCCGGATGACGTTTGATGCTTTTTATGTTCCCGACAATCAGCATTTTACCTTTATTCTTGTCGGAGATCGCATGGCGCAGAAAAACAATCCGGTCGCCGGGCTGTATGACAGCGTTACGAGTCTGCCGAATTTTTATTTGTTTGAAGACCGCGTGCAGATGGCCGTTAATTTTGAAAATTATAAGGACAACGGCCTTCTGAAAAACAAAATAGCCGTTATTGCCGTGGCGATCGACAATTTTGAAGGGCTGAAAACCATCGGCATGCATGAACTGATTTTGCGGAAAATCGCCGAAAAGCTGGCAATGAGTCTGAAAAAAACCTATACTGCCGCCAGCGGGCTCAAATATCACTTCTGGATTTTAATCCCGGGAATTCCGGATATGAAGACGCTTGAAACGGAAATAGAAAAAGTGAAAGAGATTCTTGCCGAACCGGTTGCTGACAATTTTACCGAGCATGCCGTCATTGCCAGTCTGGGCGTCAGTATTTTTCCAGATCCGGCATCGTCGGCAAAAAAGCTGATAGAACAGGCTATCTTATCCGTTCAGAAAGCGCAGCGGGACGGCGGAAACCGTCTGGTTCTTTTCGGCGCTTAGCCTGAAACAGCTTCATCAAAAGACAAACCGTCCCGCAGGATGCGCTGAGCTGCCGGCGTGTAGCTTCCGTCTTCCTCATGAACGACAAAGCCCGGAGAAATTATGGCCGGCGCTTTGGAGGCTTTGCGGGCCGAAACGATAACCCTTTTGGCTTCCCGTCCTGCTTTTGAATATAAGGGAACCAGCCGGATACCGCCCATCTTACCGTGGAGCGCCGCCAGAATCTCCGCAACGGCTTCCGCGCGGTTGATTGTGTAAAAACAGCCTTTTGGGGCGGTCATTTTTATACAGAAATTTATCCACTCGGACAGACTTATGTCTTCGCGGTTGTGCGCCAGGGCTTTTCCGTGGTTGGGTGAAGCCATGTCGCGGCCGGCATAAGGCGGATTGGTTATGACATGCTGAAAACCGCCCGGCGTGATGCCGGAAATTTTGCGGCGGATATCCACGTTCAAAAAGCGGACGAAATCAAAGCCGTTGCTTTGGGCGCTCAAACCGGATAACTGTGCCAGTTCCGGCTGAAGTTCCAGTCCGGTAACCGTAATGTCGCTGTTTTTAAAGCGTTCGGCAAGGCAAAGCGAAATAGCTCCGGTGCCGGAACCGACATCCAGGATATGCTGCCCCATTTTTGCCGCCGAGACAAAGGAGGACAGAAGAACGGCGTCGGTTGAGGCTCGATAGCCGCCGACGGGCTGAAAAATTTTGATTTTTTTATCCAGCAGATAATCTTCGGTATAATTCTGCATTTGCGTTGCTGTCCGGTTTTGTGTTGTCAACTATGCTCCTTATTAAACAACATGCGGCTTAAAACGCAAGGCATATTTTTCGGAAAAAATGAAAAGCGAAGTTTTGACGGCTGGCGCGAAGAGAAGTGAACCGTGCCGGAAGCGCGTGCCGGCAGTTAACCGGAAAAGGCGGAGAACAAAAAATGTTTTTTTCCGGCAGTTATGAGGCGGTTCGGAAAATTATTCCTTATATGAGGCTCTTCTGATGCGGTCGTTGATGGCCAGACCGAGGCCTTTTTCGGGAATAGGCGATATAGCCAGACTTTTGTATCCGTCTGCTGCGTCGGCCAGCCGCAGGTAAGCGAAAAGGTTTGCAGCCGCTTCTTTTAAATCTCCGGAAGGACTGAGGTTGGCATCGCAATCGGTGATGTTTCCGAAACCGATAAAATATTCTCCCGGCTGCCGCGTTGCGGCGTTGATGCGCAGGGGATGCCGCGGAGCGTAATGTCTGAGGAGCTGGCCGGGGGCGCTGGGCTGATCCGGATTGCCGTACGATAATAAAACCTTTTCGTTCAAAAAGCTTTCCAGATCTTCTTTGGCGGTTCCTCCCGCGCGGAGAATGACGACATTTTTTCCCGTAACGTCTATGATCGTGGATTCTACGCCGACAGAGCAGTTTCCTCCGTCCAGAATTATGTCAACGTTGGTTCCGAGGCTGTCGTAAACATGCCGGGCCGTCGTGGGGCTGATGGATTTGAATTTGTTGGCAGAAGGAGCCACGATCGGAACTCCGCTTTTGCGTATCAGCTCAAGGGCGGTCGGATGCCCCGGCATGCGGACGGCAATGTTGGGAAGCCCCGAACAGGCCAGATCTATGGACGCGTTGTTGTCGCGGCGCTTTAAGATCATTGTCAGCGGGCCGGGCCAGAATCTGCGGGCCAGGCTCATGATGCGGTCATCGGTTTGGGCGTAGCTTTTGAGAAAGTCCGTTTCGGCAATGTGTGAAATCAGCGGATCAAAGAAAGGCCGCTGTTTCGCTTCGAAAATTCTGGCGACAGCCGAGGCGATGTAAACGTTTGCGCCGAGACCGTATACAGTTTCGGTCGGCATGGCCACCAGGCCGCCGCTTTTTATTGTCAATGCGGCTTTGGTCAGGTTTTCGGGCGTCGGTTGATAAATGTTGTTTGTCATAAAACTAAATTTTCAGAATGTGGTACAGTGCCTGTTCAATATCTGTATATTCTTCTAGCACTTCCATATCTTCCTTGTCAATGATTTGATAGAGGCCGCGGGGAGTATTGTATGCCATATAATCAAATTCGTCGGCGCCAAGAATGACTGTGTTTTTTTTGTCCTCCATCGGGCTCAGAATATTTGTTTTTACAATATCGAAAAAGATTTTTCCCTGCGGCGCTATTCCGTAAATGTTGGCGCCGTCGTAAGAAATGGCATTGTACCGGTGCAGAATTTGCAGAAAGCTGTCGGGGACCTGGGCAATTTGATTTTTGATGAGTTCTTTTTGGCAGAGAATAATGTTTTTGGTGTCTACCGGAGCGCCAAGTCTTATGTTTCGCAATGTTTGCAATTGATCCAAAATATTTTTCATTTTTTTCTCGCGTCAGTTCCTGTCGTTTCTGTTCATAAGACTTAAGATAATCTCGCCGATCATCTGCCGCTGCGTCCGGCAATCTGTCTGGGAAACCTGCTCTTTTTGACGGCCGGTCTGCCGTTTGGTTTTCTGCAGGAGTTTTTTGCGGTGGCTCTCCGTCTGCTTTTTGTGAGCTCGTAAGGAATTTTTACGGGACAGCGGAGCCGCGGCGGCAGGAGCGTTTTGATCGGTCTTTTCGGGAAGAAGTCCGGGGGCCGATTGTGTCGAAAGGTTTTTGTTTTCGGAAAGCGCCGCAGTATTGTTCTGTCTGGCTGGAAGAAGCCTGTTTTCCGGGAGAATCTCCGCTTCTTCCTGTTTACTGATGAGCACTTTTTGCAGTTTCCGTTTTTTTTCGATAATTTTTTCGAAATGTACCGACGATCTTTTTTTCAAAAGTTTTTTTGTGCGGCGGACAGAACCCCGCGAAGGATTCGTTATTTCCGGCTGCGTTTCAACAGAATAGGGAGTTTGCAGGTTTTTCTGATAATTATCCAGAATATCAGACCGGAAGTACGGGTTGAAATGTTCCTTAAATTTTTGGAAAATTTGGAAGATTTTATTAAATCCGCCGTAAAAGACGACGTCGGGTTCGAACTCGATCCGCGAAACGTAGCTTTCCCGGCCGTTCTGCGTAATGGTTTTATCCAGGCGGTGAGCGATGAAATGATAGGGTTCCGCTGTTAAACAGAGATTTTTGAACAGGTTCACTTCCGCAAAGTTTGTCTTTTCTCCGCAATCCTGCACTGCCACCTTGTGATGAACGCTGAAATCCGGCCCCGTCAACAGTTCGCCGTTTTTGTCCCGGATCATGATTTCGCCGAGAAGTCCCTTGCGGCGAAGATCCCTGACGTGGTGTTTGGTTATTGTCTGTCCGGGGGCAATCGCGCTGCAATCGTACTTTCTCTTTTTCAGCTTTTCGATGATTTCCGGGGTGAAACTTTCTTCCAGCACTTCGATATTCTGCGTAATTCCCCAGGCCTGCATGCTTTTAATCAGCGCCTTGGCATATCTGGGATCCACCTTCTGCATTTCCAGATATTTGCCGAATGCGTCTTTGTTTTTGGTGATAAATTTTTTGATGAAGCGGGCGCGGGCTCCCAAAAACATGTGAATATTGTGCGGCTCGATTTCCGCGCCGAAATTTTCCTTATAATTTTCGCTGCGGCGTCTGAGAAAATATTTGAACATCAGATCCGAAAAGTCGTATGAGTTCATGTGCGCGGCCGCTTCCGGCGGAATGCCAAGCCGTATCAGCTCTGATTTTACCATTTTTTCCATGCGGCTGAAACTGCGGAATTGTCTGAACACCATCCAGGTAGGAGAAACTGACAGGTCGTAGTCTTTAAGGTTCATGCTCCGGGTTTTGTCCGGCGTGCGGCTTTTCAGGTAGGCTGCGGAAAGCTTCTGGCTTTCGGGCTTTTTAACCGTGCCGTAGAAATCCATGCGGATGATGTGCTTGATTTCGCGCGGCATAGGATAATGGGTTTTGTTGATACACTTCATGCCCAATTCGTTGAGCTGGCTGGACAGATTGGTAAAAAGCTCGTTCCGGGCTTCGGTTTCGCTGATGTTGTATTTTTCGGCATATTTTCTGAGATAGGCGCCGTTGCCGAGGTTCTCGATGTCCTGCATGACGCCGTCAACGGTTTCTTTTTCGTCCCGGACAAGATCCTCCAGCGTTTGTCTGAATTCTTCCTGCGGAAATTTTTCGAAAAATTCTTCGCTGCTTTGCAGCGCTTCTTCCGGCAGAGCATCCACGGACAGATCCGTCTCCTCGGTATTCCGTTTGGCGAACAGGGAGTTCATCAACGCATCAAGATGACGGGAGGCGGAGTCCGTCTCGTCGTAAAAATCAGCGTCAGTTAGTTTTCTTCCTCTGTTTTTTGCCAATAGATTTCTCTTTGTACGATTCTGTTTTGTCTAAATTCTATCTTAATTTTTTATTTTTGACCAGTTTAAATTAGTGTTTTGTTATTTATTTATGTGTATAATGCCAAAAAATGACTATTTTTAAGGGATTAGAAATGCTGGAAATAATCTTTAATGGTGCAGCGGACGCAAAACCGGATGTCAAAATTATCGGTTTTTCCGAAGGACAGGGGTATGAATCTGACAGACTCGGAAAATTTTTGGACAAAGCCGAATTGAAAATTTTGGAAAAAGCGTTTCAACTCGAAGATTTTTCCGGTAAAAAAGATGAGTTTTTGGAAATTTATTCCGAAAACGGCAAAATATTGTGTGTCGGTCTGGGTTGCGGCGTCGATAATCTGTCTCTGCGGCAGATCGGCGGCAGCATCGTCAAAAAGATTTCGCATGATCGGCTGGCGCTTTTTTATGTGGACGACATCAGAAACTGCAGGCTGACAAAAGAACAGATCGCTCACTGCATGGCGTATGGCATGCTGCTTGGATCCTACAGCTTTGACAAATATTTTACGACGAAAAAGGACAGCGAGTATCCGCGGCTTGAAAAGGTTTGCTTTTCGGCTCCGGACAGTGTTATCGAGCTTAAAAATTTTCTTGATTACGCTTCTCTGGCCAATGCCGTGCGTTACGCGAGAGATCTGGTGAATGAGCCGGCCAACCGACTGACGCCGGAATTGTTTGCGGAAGATATCAAAAGATTATCGTATTTGAATCTGGACGTTAAAATTCTTGATGTCAGGGAACTGCGGCGGGAACAGTTTAATCTGTTGCTAGCAGCGGCGCAGGGCGCTGCAAATGCGCCCAAAGTGGCAGTTATTACGTGGCGCGGCGACAAAAGCAGCGATAAATGGGCCGCGGCTCTGGTCGGAAAGGGCGTAACGTATGATGCCGGCGGCATTAATCTGAAAACGGGAAAAAATCTGGTTAATATGCATTTTGACATGGCCGGAGCCGCAGCTGTGGTGGCAACTTTAAAATCACTAGCTGTGCAGAGGCGGGTTGTTAATGTTGCGGGGATCGTCGGGCTCATGGAAAACATGCCTTCAGGGTCGGCGCTGCGTCCCAATGATGTCATAATCTCCATGTCCGGGCAGACAGTAGAAATCAGGGATACAGACGGCGAAGGGCGTCTGATGCTTGCGGATTTGCTTTGTTATGCCCAGAAGAAATTCGGCGTAAAGAACATTGTTGATATCGCGACGCTGACAGGCACGGTGGAATATGCGCTGGGAGGTCTGTATGCCGGCATATACGGCAATGACGACAGACTGATCCGGCAGCTGACGGCGTCAGGAGAAGCTGTGGGAGAAAAGCTCTGGCGTCTGCCGCTGGATGAGGAGTTTGACAAATGGATAAATTCCGATGTCGCGGATATGAAAAACGTCGGCAGGAATATCGGAGACGGCAGTCAGGCGGCGGCGTTTCTGCGGCGCTATATCAACAAGGGAATCCGCTGGGCGCATATTGATATGGACGGGTGCCAATACAGCGACGAGGACCGCCCGCTGTATCCGAAAGGAGCGACCGGATACGGCGTGCAGCTTCTGAACCATTTTGTAAAAACATATTTGGCAAAGTAAAAAGGATGAAAAGACAATGAAAAAAGACGAGAGATTGCGCCGGCTGGCAGAAAATGTCCTGTGCCGTTCCATCGGTCTGAAAAAAGGCGAAAAAGTTTATATTGAGGCTTTTGGGGTTTCTACCAAGGCTCTGTTTGAGGAGTTTATCGCGGAGGCGGTCAGAATCGGTGCCGTGCCGTTTTACTTCTTTAACGACAACGCTTTTATCAAAAGCTTTGCCGGAGAGGCGTCTTCGGAACAAATGAATGCGTACGGGGCAATGCACCGCGGAATTATGGAACAATGTCAGGCATATGTCGGCATCCGCGGCAACGATGATATTTTTGCCCTGTCTGATCTGGGGGATGAGCAGAATAAACTGTGGAGCGAAAACTTCGGCAGACAAGTGCATATGGAAACAAGAATTCCCAAGACGCGTTGGTGCGTTCTGCGTTATCCGAACGAGACGATGGCCGCTTTCTCAAAAATGTCGGTTGAGGCCTTTGAAAATTTTTATTTTGACGCCTGCCTGCTTGATTATGCAAAAATGGGACGGGCTATGGATGCTTTGCAGCATTTGATGGAGAAAACGGACAGAGTGAAAATCATCGCGCCGGAAACGCATCTGGAATTTTCCATCAAAGGTATTCCTGTACTGAAGAGCTTCGGTTCTCACAATATTCCGGACGGCGAAGTCTTTACGGCTCCCGTCAGAAATTCAATCAACGGTTATGTTCGGTTTAATACTGAAACGACATATATGGGGACGGTATTTTCGAATATTTTTCTGAAGTTTGAGAACGGGAAGATTGTTGAAGGCCGCTCGATGCTGAATGACGAAAAGTTTCAGAATATCCTGAATATTGACGATGGCTCCAGATATATCGGCGAATTTGCTTTGGGGCTGAACCCTTATATTACGCAGCCGATTTTGGATATTTTATTTGACGAGAAAATCGGCGGTTCTTTTCATATGGCCATCGGTTATTCGTATGATGACGCGTTTAATGGCAACAAATCGTCAATTCACTGGGATTTGGTACAGATGCAGGATGAAAAGCACGGCGGCGGGGAAATCTGGTTTGACGATGTTCTGATCCGTCGGAACGGAAGATTTGTTCTGCCGGAGCTGGAAGCGCTGAATTCGGAAAACCTGCGCTGATGGTATGGGATGAAAGCAAGCGTTTTGCATTGCCGTCCGTTGCCGGTTGAAAAACAAAAAGGACCGTTTAAAACGGTCCTTTTTCGGCAAGATGAATAATTTTTCCTTTGCGGGGTTCCGGGCGGAGAATTCCTTCCGTGAAAAAATACCCGTATTCGTCGCTGTAGCCGACCGAATAATAAATTTTGTCGCGGATAAAGCCTTTTCCTTCGCCGACAGCTGTCCAGTTGATGGTATTAAACTCGTAGAGTTCAAACAGGATTTCATCTTCGGCAAAAGCGGCGTACCAGAAATTTTTCTGACCGCAGTAAACTTTCCAGGCAACTGAGATATAGTCTTCGCATTTTTTCTGGGCAAAGTTTATTTCGCCGTCCCGCAGGGAATTGAGCTTATGCAGCACGGCTCTTTCCGGCTTGAGGCCGAACAGTCCGGTCAGGCGCATGATGCTTCCTTCGTCGGGATAACAGAAAATTTGTCGGATGACCAGTTCGTTTTTGTGCTTTTTGTTTTCGGAAGACGGTTCCTGGCAGAGCATGTATCCCATTTTGTTAAAAACCATCAGGCCTCCCGGGAGAATGGTCATGGCCAGGTTTGCCTGCTCATAAGAAAGTAAATCCTCCTGATAATCAAAAGCCGGCAGAATGACGTTTCCCATACGGCTGTCCGCGCAATTCCAGCAAACGACAATCATCTGTTCCGGCCAGGGCGGGCCGATATAATGCGGTGGTCGGGGCCTGGTTGTCCGCAGACGGGCAAAAATCAAAGAGACGTCTCCGAAGAAGCCCTGACGGGCAAAGGCATATTCAGCTTCAGACCTTGTCGCAAGAAGACATTCCTTGCCGACGGGAATTAAATACTTTTGTTTCATATGTTATTGTTTTTTAGTTAGGACAATTATAGAAATAAATATATTTTTTGTCTAAAAATGATATAACGGTGGAGGAAAATAATCAATAAAAAAAGGAAAATCATATGATTTTCCTTTTCAACTTTCCAAAATCGGAACTTTCAAATAAATTTTCCACCGCTTGAAAACGGGCAGTCTCATTAACGGTAAGAGATCGGATTGTAATGTTTCATCTTCTCGCTGAAAATTTTGTTTTTTTCCTTAGTCGTAAAGTCTTTGCGATTTTTGTAAAGTTCCTGATACTTAGTATCCAGTTCCTCATCGGAATAGTAATTGGCCAGATGGTTATAAAGGTCGAATTTGTGATGATTTTCGACTTTTTTTCCGCGGGCTTCATCGCGCTGGATATAGAGTTTGGCAATAATGTCGACGACCTCTTTGTGGTGGTCGTTCAGCTGAAAATATAATCTTTTGGCTCTGGGCATGACCTTTCTCCCGAATAGTCTTATTAGTGCATATGCTGTTTTGCTCTTTGTCTGTCAGATATTTGCACATTTTGATGTTGATGATATGATTTATTTTTAACACAAAAAATGTGTGGACACAATCCTGCCCGTGTTTATTCACAAGGCAACGGGATCCTGTCTTAGATATAATGCATTAATTTGTTTTTTCAGGAGAGAATGTTGCTGAAATGAAAAAGGGCGGAAAATTCCGCCCTTTTTGTTTTCGGTTTCGGCTTATTCGGCTGCACCGTTTGTTTCAACCGTGAACTCAGACATATGCTCCAGCAGAGAACGTTTTTCCTTGACGTTTTCCTGAGCTTTGTTCAGCAGAGTTTCATAACGTTCCGGATTCATCTTATTGACGACCTGGAAACGGGTTTCCTGAGACATGTAATCGCTCAGCGGCCGAGAAGGCGCTTTGGAATCCAGTGTCAGAGGAGCTTTTCCTTCCGCAATGTTCATCGGGTTGTAACGGTACAGAGGCCAAGAACCGGATTCAACGGCGGCTTTCTGGTGCTCCAGACCATCGGCCAGATTGAAGCCCTGCGCGATACAATGCGAGTAGGCAATGATGATTGACGGACCATCAAAGGCTTCCGCTTCGTTCATAGCCTTAATCAGCTGCGTATCGTTGGCTCCGAAAGAGACCTGCGCAACATAAACGTTGCCGTAAGACATGGCGATCATGCCCAGATCTTTTTTCGGCAGAGCCTTACCGGCCGTCGCAAATTTGGCAGAAGCGCCCATCGGGGTAGCTTTGGACTGCTGGCCGCCGGTATTGGAATAAACACCCGTATCCATAACCAGAATGTTGATGTTTTTGCCGGAAGCAATAGCGTGATCCAGACCACCGAAGCCAATGTCGTAAGCCCAGCCGTCGCCGCCCAGAATCCAGACGGATTTTCTGATCAGGTAATCGGCCAGTTTGTCCAGATGTCTGGCTTCCGGCGTATTGATGCCGGTCAGTTTATCACGCAGCGCCTTGACGCTGGTTCTCTGCTCGTCGATTTCGATATCGGTCTTCTGCGGGTTGTTCAGAAGTTTTTCGGCCAGTTCGGCACCGACTTTGTCTTTCAGTCCCTCAAGAAGAGAACGGGCGAATTTTGTCTGCTGGTCGATGGAGAATCTCATGCCCAGACCAAACTCGGCATTGTCTTCGAACAGAGAGTTAGCCCAAGCCGGACCATGGCCTTTTTCGTCTTTGGTGTAAGGCGTTGTCGGCAGGTTGCCGGAATAGATTGATGAGCAGCCCGTTGCGTTGGCGACAACCATACGATCGCCGAACAGTTGGGTCAGAAGTTTGATATACGGTGTTTCACCGCAGCCAGCGCAGGCGCCGGAGAATTCAAACAGCGGTTGAATCAGCTGCGTGGTTTTCGGCAGGTTCTTCGCTACTTCCGTGCGTTTTACATAAGGCAGGGTTTCAAAGAACTTCCAGCAGGCTTTCTGCTCTTCCAGATGGTTTTCAATATGATCCATATTGATGGCTTTTCTGGACGGGTCCGCCTTGTTTTTGGCCGGGCAGGCGCTGACGCAGATACCGCAGCCAGTGCAGTCTTCGGGAGACATCTGCCAGATGAACTGTTTGCCGCTGAACTCTTTGCCTTTGTACGGAGCAGACTTGAAGCCCTTCGGAGCATTCTTGAGTTCCGCTTCGTCGGCAACTTTCATACGGATGACGCCGTGCGGGCAAACCAGAGAACATTTGCCGCACTGGATGCAGACTTCTGGATCCCAAACGGGGATTTCAGTCGCAATGCAGCGTTTTTCATACTGGGTTGTACCTGTCGGCCAGGTACCGTCGACAACTTTTTCAAAAGCGGAAACGGGAAGCTCATTGCCTCTGTCGGCAATGATTTCGCCGGTAACTTTTCTGATAAATTCCGGAGCGTCTGCTGGAACAGGCAGCTGGCGGTGGAATTTGGAGGTTACTGTTGCCGGATAGTCAACCTTGTGCAGATGTTCCAGAGAAGCGTCAACAGCCTGGAAGTTTTTCTGAACAATGGCATCGCCCTTTTTGCTGTATGTCTTTTTAATGGCATTCTTAATTTGGGCAATGGCTTCGTCTTTCGGCAGAATGTTGGAAATGGCGAAGAAACAGGTCTGCATAACAGTATTGATGCGCTGACCCATGCCGGTTTCGCGGGCAACTTCAACCGCGTTGATGGTGTAGAAGTTGAGCTTTTTACTGATGATTTCTTCCTGAACTTCAATCGGTAGATGATCCCAGACTTCATTGGCCGCGTAAGGAGCGTTTAACAGGAAGGTCGCGCCGGGTTTGGCAATCTTAAGAATATCGACCTTGCTCATGAACGGGAACTGGTGGCAGGCGACGAAGTCGGCCTTGTTGATCAGGTAAGCGGCCTTAATCGGATTATCCGAGAAGCGCAGGTGCGACGTAGTCATAGATCCGGATTTGCGCGAATCGTATACGAAGTAGCCCTGACCATATTTGCCGGCGTCTTCGGCAATGATTTTGATTGAGTTTTTGTTGGCGCCGACGGTACCGTCCGCACCCAGTCCGTAAAATACAGCGCGGACAACGTCTTTGGGTTCGGTGTCAATCGAATCGTCGAAAGGCAGGGACGTTTTGTTTACATCGTCCGTAATGCCGACGGAGAAACCGTTGATGGCTTTGGCCGAAGCTCCGTTGTCGTAAACGGCTTTGACCATGCCCGGCGTGAATTCTTTTGAAGACAAGCCGTAGCGGCCGCCGTAAATGCGCGGCATGGAATCGATTTCTTTATTGGCATAGGCCTGAGTTAATGTCGCGACAACGTCGAGGTACAAAGGTTCGCCGATGGAACCGGACTCTTTGGTGCGGTCCAGAACATTGACGACTTTGACGGATTTCGGCAGGGCGCGGATGAACGAGCCGGTCGGGAAAGGACGATAGAGGCGTACTTTGACCAGGCCGACATTATAACCGTTGTTGTTCAGGTAAGCAATGGCTTCTTCAACGGTTTCGGCGCCGGAACCCATGATGACGATAACCTGATCGGCGTCTTTCGGACCGACATATTCGACAACATTGTATTTGCGTCCGGCAACTTTGGCAAATTTATCCATTTCTTCCTGAACGATTTCTTCTACTTTGTTGTAGAACGGATTGCAGGCTTCGCGGCCCTGGAAGAATACGTCAGGGTTCTGAGCCGTGCCGCGGATGACAGGAGATTCCGGGCGCAGCGCGCGTTCAGCGTTAACTGAATAGTTAACGCCTTCCAGCATGGCTCTCAGATCGTCGTCAGACAGCAGTTTGATTTTTTTGATTTCATGCGATGTGCGGAAACCGTCAAAGAAGTGCATGAAAGGAACTTTGGAGCGCAGCGTCGACGTCTGGGCAATAGCCGCAAAGTCATGTGCTTCCTGAACGGAGTTGGAGCAAAGCATTGCGAAACCAGTCTGGCGGCAGGACATAACGTCAGAATGATCGCCGAAAATCGACAGAGCATGATATGCCAGAGAACGGGCCGCAACATGCATAACAAACGGCGACAGTTCGCCGGCGATTTTGTACATGTTCGGGATCATCAGCAGCAGACCCTGAGAAGCCGTGAAGGTTGTTGTCAGCGCACCGGCCTGGATTGAACCGTGGCAGGCGCCGGCGGCACCGGCTTCAGACTGCATTTCCTGAACTTCGGGAATAACGCCCCAGAGGTTCTTCTGTTTGGCGGCAGACCACGCATCGGCCCATTCGCCCATCGGAGACGACGGGGTAATCGGGTAGATGACGCAGACTTCGTTCATGCGGTGGGCAACGGAAGCGGCTGCTTCGTTACCGTCCATCATTTTCATCTTTACATCTGACATAAGATAATTTCCTTTGTAGTTAAGTGTAAAAAACACAAAAAAAGCCTTCAGATTAGACTGTTTTAGGCCTGATCTTCCGGCTCGGTTCAGCTTGTCCTGATTTGATATTACGACTATCCGGAAGTTGTGTCGTCAGGTTCCGAGAAAAACCGTTTCTGGAACCGGTAGACGCCGGACGTTAATAATATCAAATCAGGACGTAAAATCTTTCTGGCCGCTTTATAGCATGTTAAATCTCAAAAATCCATAAAAAAAGACAAGATTTGTTAATTAAAACGCAATTCCCGGGGAAATCGGCTTTTGTTCCGGCGGCAGGGGTGGAGCGGGATAAAGGGGCATGCGGGAGCGACGGCAAGGGCGAAACGGGAAATGGCGGCTTACGGGAGCGACGGCGGCGTTTTGCCTTTTTAACCAGAACTGCGGTTAAAAATTTGCTGGGAGACAATTTTTTGTCTATACAGCGGCGTCGTTTTATGGTAAACCGACAATCGGTTATGAATAATTGTGTTGTTGATATTATTGGGGATTTCATAATCTTTTCATGAAAATTCGAGTTAAATAAAATAATTAAAAACTAAAAAAAGTCCCGAGCAGGGCACAAAACATGAGAAGAAAAAAGACAAAAACGGAAAGATTGTTTTTAGCGGCGGTATTTGTAATACTGGCGACGGCAGTGGCGGTGTTTATCATCTTTTTTGATGATGAAAAACGGCCGGAAGGGAAAAAAGTTGTCATAGACAAAGCGCATTTTGGTATTTATACCGACAGCGGCACTCAGGAATCCAGAATCGTGGGAGAAGGAATTTACTATCCTCATTTTGAGGAGGAGTTTTCGCTGGCCGTGTTTCCGAAAGAAAAGCAGGTCGTGAAGCGGGAAATCCTTCTTGTAACGGAAGATATTGAAAAGGAATACGACATGCGTATTACCTATCGTATCGACTGGAGCGACCGGCAGGTGCTGCATGAAATGATGCAAAGATATCATTTCCCCTGTATAGAAGATGTCAGCAAAATGGTGGCCAGAAATACATGGCTTGTTGCCGTAACCTATACTCATCCTCATTCATATGCGGAGTTGCTGCAGGGAGAGTGGAAGGAAAAAACCGCTAAAAAAATCAAAAAGAAATTTGCTAGGTACGGTGTCTATGTCGAAACGGTCAGTTTCGAATGAACGGCCGGCGAATCGGAAAAGGTTCTGTCTTTGCAGGCAGAACCTTTTTTATTGATTTATTGAGAAATTTTGCGCTGATTTTTTCCGGGCGGATATTTGCGCAGAACCGGAAAGTCAGGATATCCGGCGCGCGGGATTTTTACCGGCAAAACCGAAAAGGAAAAATTTCCGGTATGTGGCTTTTTGCGGCAGGGCATTTATTTGTTGCCGAAAGGCAAAATATATTATAAATTTCTAACATATACTTAAACTCTCAGCATAAAGGAGAATAAAATGAAAAATTTGTTAGCCGCTTTTGCTTTGTCGGCAACGGCGTTGTTAGCCTGCAATACGGAGGCGAAGGATTTTAATCTTGTGGAACAGGCGCAGAAGATTCAGGACAAGCAAAACGCCCTGATGAAAAAAGTCGAGGACGCCAAGACGGAAGCGACCAAAAAATATGAGGCCAAAAAGGCAGAACAGGAAGCGAAAGACGCTGAGAAAAAAGCCAAGCTTGAAGCTAAAAAAGCCGAACGGCAGAAAAAATACGAAGCCAAGAAAGCCGAACTGGAGGCCAAAAAGGCAGAACTTGAGGCTAAAAAGGCAAAAAATGACGCAAAATATGAGGCTAAAAAGAAAGCTTTGGAGGAGGCTTCCGCCAAAACAAAATCTGACTTGAAAAATCTTAAAAATGCATTAATGGGCGAATAATGATCAAAGGACTGTCTACGGCGGGAATGTGTTTGATGATTGTTTCCTGCACAACTTTGTCGACCTTGCTGCCTGAGCGAGACAAAACACCGCTGACACCGCAGGGGCAAATGAATGTCTGTCTGCTGCAGGAGAGTCAGCGGCGCGTTACCCGCGGAAATGCCGGCGATTTGAGTGTGGCCGCGGCGGAAGTTGCCAGATACTGCGTCAGACAGCTCGATTTGGAAGATGAAGGATTGGATGAACAAGCGGCGTTAAACGCCAAGTATTTTCTGGAATCTTTTTCCGCAGAACCCGGCAGAAATTAAAAAAATCCCCTGTATTGTTGAAATACAGGGGTGATTTTTACGCTTCAATACAGCACCGCAGGTTTGCAGTGTAAAGCATGACGTTTTTTCCGATTGGGAGAGAATATCTTTCGGAAATCCTCCCGCAGGGGAAATCCTTGACAATCGGAATGCGATGGCGCCGCGCAAAGTTTCTGATGACGCTGTCCAGGGTCGTTTCGTCGTTTTCCGGGGACTGGCAATTTGCGAAAGTTCCGAAAATGACTCCTCGGACAGTGTCAAAACCGGGCAATCCTTCAAGTTTGTTCAGCATCCATTCAATCTGCAGGGGGATTTTTCCGTTTTCCGTCAGAAAAATGATTTTGCCGTTGAGCGGCGGAAGGTTTCCGGTATCGGACAGAGAGCAGAGCGCTTCCAGGTTTCCGCCGATCAGTCGGCCATAAGTTGTGCCAGCGGAAACGACATTTCCTCCGAAATATTTGCAGAGGGTATTTCTTTCCTCAAAAAAGAAATTTCTGAAATGCTGGGCGCCTGTGCCGGAAGGCAGTTCACAGTTCGGCAGGTAAAATCCGCTGTATGTTACGATTCCGGTCTGTGCCGTGATGCCGTTCTGCAAAGCGGTTATTTCGTCGAGGCTGATGAACGGTTTGGGATTTGTTTTGATTATGTCAAAGTCAAGTTTATCCAAAACCTTCAGATCGCCGTATCCGCCGCTGATGTCAAAAACAGCCTGTATCTGCCGGTTGCGGTAGAATGTCATCAGGCTTTCGGCGCGCGCGGCAGGGTCGGCGGCATGTTCGCTGATTATCAGATCCAGCCCAAGGCTGCGCAGGTAGTTTAACGCTTTTTCCTCTTGGTTATTGTCTGATAAAAAATCAGCGCAGGAAACGATTCCGACTCTTTCTCCAGATTTTAAAATTGCATTGTTCATAATGATGTTTTTAATTTTAAGACAAAATATTCCATAATAAATAAAATTTCGAAAAAAGACGTTATCACAGGGTAAAACGGAAATCAATATTTTTGTTGATTGCCGAAAATAGAGGTTGAATATTTTGTCGGGGCGGGTATAGTGTAGCTGATTTCTGCGGGTATAATTCAATGGTAGAATGAGAGCTTCCCAAGCTTTTAATGCGGGTTCGATTCCCGTTACCCGCTCCATAAAAACACCCCGCGGGGTGTTTTTTATTATATTCTTTACAAAAAGCGCGTTTATTCGGGGTGAATGACAAGGTAACAGCGCCGCCCTGCGCCAACGAGCGTAGTCAAACCATTAGGTTTGTCGCTTAGTCGGAATCTCCAGTTTATCAGGAGGATCTATTAGAGAATACAGGGAAAGGCTATTTCGCTCGGAAGGGATTGCGGCGAATAAACTGTTTTTATCATAAATGTTAACATAACATACTGAATATTATAGATTTGACCATTCTTTAAAAATAGAATATACTAAGGATATAAGAAAATTGTTATGTCAAATTATAAGAGAACCTAACAGGGGGCTCTTACGAAGGAATAGATTAAGGGTCGAACCTCGTTAAAAAAAGAATATAATTATGAAAAAATGTATGGAGATACTGCCTTTACTGATGATGTTGGTAATTGCTTTATGTGGAGTGGTATTTGCTTTTTGCACCGTATTCAATTTAGGATGGAGCGAAACTCCGCCCCTTTTTGTAAGAATAGTATTTGCTCTGGGAGGTGTTCTTCTGGGAATTCTGATTTTTAAGATAACAAAAGGGGTTATCAAGGAAATTCAAAGAAAGGTAGTCTCATGGTAAAGAATAAAAAAAGCGTCTGTTTGGGCGCTTTTTTTTTATGTTCTTTTTCCTCTTTTCCGATAACAGATTTTGCGGTTTATAGATTTTTGAAATTTATCATGTTATGTAGATGCAACTGGAAGTTTTCTGAGATTTGACAGCCGCTTTTTTTGCAAAACAACCGCTGACATCAAACTGTGGTAAATCGTGGTAAGCTGCGGGGATAAACTGCTTTGACATTTTTTTCTTTTATTTTACAATATCCGAAATTTTTGTGTTTTAAGCGGGAAAGTCATAAATGAGAAAAGATTTTTATATATTCAGACATGGCGAAACAGATTTGAACAGGCAGAAGCGCTGGCAGGGATCTGGAATGGATTATGATTTGAACGAGGCCGGCGTTCGTCAGGCGGAAGATCTTTGGGTAAAGCTCCAGGACAAAAAACTGGAAGCCGTTTTTTCCAGTCCTCTTGTCCGGGCAAAACATACGGCAGACGTTGTGGCCGGAAAACTCGAGATACCGGTGTTGGTCCGCAATAATCTTAAGGAGTGTTTTTACGGAGACGCCGAAGGGGTTCCGGTCAGCGAACTGGCGGTTAAGTATCCGGAAATTCTGAACAACTGGTATCGGCCCGAGGAAAAATATCTGAATATCCGTTTTCCCGGAGGTGAGGGCAAACAAGAGGCTCGCGACCGGGTCCTTCGCGAAATAGAGAAACTGATGGCAGAACCGTATCGGGTTATGGGCGTGGCTATTCATGGTGGCACAATGGGGCAGCTGCTGAATTATTTTAATGTTCCCTATGAGGCAATCCCCAATTGCGCCGCGTTTCATCTGGTTTTTGAAGACGGTGTTTTTTTCGCTGACGGCGGTTTGTTCTAACGGCAGAACACAGAGAATGTTTGTTTGAATACCGCCCCTGTTCTCTTCGGGCGGTTTATCTGTAGCGGTGGAGATAAGGCTAAATCTTTTACTGTGTTTTGCGGAGTTTTTGTTCGGCATTTTGCTATTATTAAAAACGGTAAAGACCTGTCCGTTGTTTTGTTAAGAACCGTTTTATGTTTTGGTCGGGAAAATAATGTCATGTTAAAAGAGCCTCTGACAGAGGCTCTTTTATTATTTAAATGACGGTTCAATGTGAATGACAACCCTGCGGTTCTTGATTCGGTTTTGCGGGATCGGTTCGCCGAACGCATCGCGATTGGGATATTTGGGGGATACGTCAAATAATCCTGTTGCGCGGAGGCGGACTCTTTCAATGCCCCGTTCCTCCAGAAAACGGGTGACGGCAGAAGCGCGGGCGGATGAAAGCTCCCAGTTTGATGGATACTTTTCATTGCTGAATTTTTCGTCGCTGGTGTGCCCTTCAATACTGAAATTGAAGGCTTTGTAACGATCAGACATCAGAGTGGCTGCAATCCTTTTCAGGGCGGGCAGCGCTTCTTCCTTGATGTCGGCAGAACCGCGGTTGAAAATCATATCACCGCCAAATTCCAAAACAATACCCTGCGTATCACTGCCCAACGAAACTTTTTCTTCTATTTCCATGGACTGAATGTCATCGGTTAACTCGCTCATCATCATTTCTATCGGGCGCGGCGCGCTTCTTTTGCTGATGCCTTCGCTTAAGCCTGCGCTGATCTGTTCAAATTTGGCCACATCCGGTTTTGAAACGGAAAGCATCATGACGAAAAAGCATAAAAGCAGGGTAACCATGTCGCCGTAAGTCGACATCCAATCTTCGTCAATTTTTTCTTCCGGTTTTTTCTGCATTTTTTACCCCTGGTTGTCTGAAGAGGGAACGCTGTTCAAATCTCTGTCGATGGAGAACTGCTCGCTGACATCGACAAAGGAGTTGATCTTGTCCTGAATATAGCGGGGACTCTTTCTTTCCGCCAGAAGGACCAGACCTTCGCTCTGAAGAAGATATTTGAAAATGCTGACGTCGTTGCGTACGGACATTTTTGTTGCCAGCGGAATGAAGATGACGCGGGCAAGAATAATACCGTAAAATGTGGTTACGAGAGCAACGGCCATACTCGGGCCGATAGCCGACGGGTCGCCGCCCATGTTGCCCAGCATGATAATCAGGCCGATAAGCGTGCCGAGCATACCGAATGCCGGAGCGTCGCCGCCCATCTTTTTCAGGGCGTCAGTCTGACGCCGGTCTCTTTCAACCTGAGATTCAATCATATGGTCGAGAATCTGCTTAATTTCGGCTCCAGTGTATCCGGTTACGACCAGATCAGCGCCATAGGCCAGAAACGGATTATCCTCGCGCAGATTGTCGGTGATTTCGTTTTCGAGGCCCTGCAGACCATTTTTCTGAATAATGTAAGCCCAGCGGACAATACGGCCGATTTCGTCTTTTAGTGAGGCGTTGGAATCGCGGTGCTCCTTAAAGGCTTTTCCCATCAGGGCGATTGCCTGCAGAGCGTTTTTGGTCTCATAAGAAATAAACAAAGTAACGAAAGTACCGCCGACTACGATGATCAGGCTCGGCACGTCAATGAATGCCAGAGGACGGTCTGTCGCAGATACGATAGAGCCGATAACAACGCAGATTCCGGCGATAAAAGCAAATAAAGTTCCTTTTGACATCAGGTTTCAGTCCTTGTAATAATTTATGAGCAATTTAATAATAAGCCGTTATTTTTAATAATCAGTTATTTTTTATTGGTTTTGACATATGCGATATTGGCGTGTTCCTCGCAGTATGTCTGTCCGATTTTAACTTTTTTGCCGCAGAAATGAAAATTTTCGTCTTTGGGGTCGCCGAGCGGCCAGCGGCAGGTATGATTGTCCAAATCCGTCAACATGGTTTTGCCGCTTTTTCCGCGTTCTTCGGCGGTCGGGCAGAAGCTCCTGCTTTCCTGTTTGGCGGCGGTATTTTCCTTAACTGCCGTTTTTGCCTCCGGCTCGGGTGCGGGCGCGCTTTTTGCCGCTTTTTTTTCCTCTTTGGGTTTCTGAGGCTGGGCGGAAACGCCGTCTTCTTCTTTTTTCTTTATCGGGGAGGGGCGGCCCGACAGATTAAGACGATGCACCTTGCCGACGATGGAGTTTTTTGAGACTCCGAGGCGTTTGCCGATTTCGCCGGTTGTTAAGCCTTCATGCCACATTCTTTTCAGGTCTTCGACCATTTCGTCTGTCCATGCCATGTTATGTCTCCCTTGTTGTCTAAATGTTTTCCTGCCTAGCAAGATATTATGGGAATATTTCTTCCGAGTCTAGTTTTATTAGCAAATTATTACTTTTTTTTTAAGATTTTACATATTATATTTGCCTTAACTTTAATTTAAGGGGGGTAGGATGAACAGCAGATATTCAAAAATTTTATTAACGTTCGGGCTGCTTTTTCCTTTTTCGGCTTATTCCGCCGATAAGGAAATTGTATTGGATAACGCGGATTCTGTGGAGATGGAAATTAGTATCTACAACAATAGTTTAGGTTTTGTCCGCGATACGAGAGAGGCCGGCCTGGAGGCCGGATATAATTCGGTCGCTTTTGCCGGTGTGGCCAGCCAGATTAAGCCGGAAACGGTTATGGTCGAAACTCCGGGCGCGGAGATTGTCGAGCAGAATTACAACTACAATCTACTGACGCCTGTTAACATTGTCAACGAATCTGTCGGCCAGACCGTAAAAACCGCGGTCTATAACGAAGCGACCGGCCAGACCGTTTTTGACAGCGCCAAAATAATCGACAGCAATTACGGCAATCCCGTTTTGCAGTTCAGTTACGGTATCGAAACGCATTTTCCGGGCCGGCTGATTTTTGACAAGCTTCCCGAAAATCTGGTTTCAAAACCGACTCTGGAGGTTCGTCTCAACAATAAAGATGCGGGCAGGAAAAAAATAGAGCTCGCTTATCTGACCAACGGCATCAGCTGGAAGGCCGATTATGTCGCGGAAATTAAGTCGGCGGGCGTGCTGGATCTGAACGGCTGGATTACGCTGAGTAATGATTCCGGTGCCGATTACAAAAATGCTTCCGTTCAGCTGATTGCGGGCAATGTCAATCAGGTCAGCGAAGCTGCTCCCGTCCGTCCGCTGATGCTTGCGCGGGCTATGAAGGCGAATGCGGAATCCGCTTCCATGGATGCTGCGGGAGGCGCTTATCCCGCCAACGAGGCGTTTGCCGACTATTATCTCTATACGCTGCCGGTAAAGACGACGATTAAAAACCAGCAGTCCAAACAGGTCAGCCTGTTTGTCAGAAACGGGGTTCGTTTTGAAAAAGAATACAGAATGATTTCGCCGCTGTATGTGGGCATCAATGTTAGCGAAAACGAGTTTCAGAAACAAAATCCGCAGGTTGTCTTCAAGCTGGACAATGCCGCGGCTTCCGGTCTGGGGCTGCCGATGCCGCAGGGGGTTATCCGCTTTTATGAAAAAGACAGCGGCAGCAATCTCCAGTTTATCGGGGAAAGCAACATTCCCCAGCTGGCGGACGGCGAAAAAGCTGATCTGATGTTGGGCAAGGCGTTTGATATCTTTGCCAAGGGACGGGTCCTGAATGTTAACAAGGTTTCCAAGGATATCTTCGAAGCGGATGTCGAAGTGGCGTTTAACAATGCGAAAACTGAAGAGGCCGTCGTTAATTTTGAACAGAACTTCAACAACAACTGGGAAATATTGTCTGAAAGCCAGAAAAGCGAAAGAAAAAACGCGAATACGGCAAAATGGCAGCTTAAACTGCCGGCGAAAGGCGCATTTTCCCTGACATATAAGGTCAGAATTACACGCAAATGAGACTGCTTTTGCTCATAGCTTTTCTGTCGGGGCTGGCCGGAAACGTTCTGGCCGCCGCGCAGGATTACGCCAAATATTTTGAGGTCAATCTTGATGAGAAGTTTCCGAGTTATGAGGCTTTGAGCAAAAAGTATCTGGAAGGCCGGAAAATCGTTGACCGCGGATATGATTACCATTGGAAAATGGAAGACGCGTTCAACAGGGTTTTCCGGCTGACTATTTCGTCTTACGGCGGCACGGACAAGCGTCTGAAGGCAGAGAACGAGGAAGAACTCCTTCAGATGCTGCGGCTGATGCCTCCGGAGACTTATCAGTATATTGGGCCGTATCTGCACACGGTTCCCAATATTTCGGAGAAAGTTCTGAATATGCCGGGAATCAGGGAAACAAAAAACAAGTTTCCGTCAAGAATCGCGCCGGAACTGGCCGATGTGGAGGATTTGGAATTTCTTTCTCCTTATTTGTATTATGTTTTGATGCCCGAGGCCTGGCCAAGCTACCGCCAGCGTCAGGAGAAACCAAGGAAACGTCCGGCAGCACCGGTAAAGGTAGTGCATGATCCGGCATTTTTTGCAAAGTTGAAAAAAATTGTGCCCGAAGAGGATTTTTATCCCGACGCCCCGAAAGAAACGAAACTCGGCATGAGCGATCTGCGGACCGTCGAGCCGGATAAGAACTCTTTGCTGACGTCGGCAGACGTCAAGGCCTTTATCAATACGCTCGACGGTGTGGAAGCTTTCGGCAAAGAACATCTTTATCAGATTTACAACGCGTCCTTTATTCTGGACGAATGGGAAAAAGAACGGGGAGAGGCTCTGCCGGTCAATGCCCTGAAAGACAGCGTCAATCCGTGTCAGCGTCTGGTTCAGAAAATTCGCGTGGCCGGTTTGGAGAGAGAATTTACGAAAACTGTCGTCGGAGAAGGGTTTGACGCCAAAGGCTGGGCTTATACCTGTGACAAGACCATAAAGGCTTACCGCATGTCGATGCTGACGAGAAGCGCAATGGTCAGCATCATGCTGTATAAAAAAGGCATTTATGACAGTTATACGGATTCACTGGGGCCAAAAACTGCCGAGATGCAGTATTCCGCTATGCAGAGCGTGATCGAAATGTATAAGGCTCCGCGTCGGGACGTTGAAGAGGTTCGCAAAAACCGCACCGCTCTCAGGAATAAATTAAACAGTATTAACAATTATTTAGTCGGATCTCCGATTGTCATTTTAAAATAAGCGGTTTTCATATTGTGAAAATTGGTTTATGCTGGAGCCGTTTTTTCAAAATTAAGGACTAAGGAACATGGACTGCAATATTTTGGATACGGCGTTCGGAAAAGGAAAAAAACTGGTTGTTCTGGGAGGCGGCGAAAGCGGCGCGGGAGCAGCTCTTCTCGGTAAAAAACTAGGATACGAGGTTTTTCTTTCCGACCGCGGAATCCTGAATGACAAATACAAGCGGATTTTGATGGATGAAAAGATTGCCTTTGAGGAAGGCGGCCACAGTCCGGATAAGATTTATGCGGCTGATCTGGCGGTCAAAAGTCCGGGGATTCCCGAGGATGCCGAACCGGTTGTCAATCTCAGAAAAAAAGGAATTGAGGTTATTTCCGAAATTGAGTTTGCAGGGCGTCATTCGCGCGCGAAAATGTGCTGTATTACCGGCAGCAACGGCAAAACGACGACAACGCTGCTGACGCATTATATTCTGACCCGAGCCGGCGTAGATGCCGGTCTGGCGGGAAATGTCGGCAAATCGCTGGCCGCTCAGGTGGCGGAGAACGCTCATTCCGTTTATGTTGTCGAACTATCCAGTTTTCAGCTGGACGATATGTTTGACTTTCGGGCGGATGTGGCCGTTCTGACCAATATTACACCGGATCATCTGGACCGTTATGAGCATAAGTATGAAAATTACATCAATGCCAAATTCCGCATTCTGCAGAATATGACCGCGGAAAATCTGTTTATTTACGGCTGGGACAGCCCCGATGTTACGGCGAAAATCAAAACGATCGATGTCGTTCCGGAAACCGCGCCGTTTACTTATTCTGCGGATGAAAGCTGCGCCGCGCGAATGGACGAAAATATGCTTGAAGTCCGGCTGGACGGCCGTATTTTCCGGATTGATGCCGATGAAATCAGCATCAAGGGACGGCATAATGTCTATAATGCCATGTGCGCCGTTCTGATATGCCTGCGTCTGGGACTGAGCAACGAGCAGATTGCCGATGGGCTGCGGACTTTCCCGCAGGTGGAACACCGTCTGGAAAAATTTTTGACCTGCGACGGAGTGTCATATATTAATGACTCTAAAGCCACCAACGTTGATTCCGCCTGGTATGCTCTGGACAGCATGAAAACGCCGGTGGTCTGGATTGCGGGCGGAAAAGACAAAGGAAACGATTACAGCGTTTTGTTCGATCTGGTCGGCAGAAAGGTTAAGGCTCTGGTCTGCATGGGCGTGGATAACCAAAAACTGATTGATAATTTCAAAAGTATGTGTAAAATCGCCGACACTCATTCTCTGGAAGAGGCGGTCAGGGCCGCGAGGACTTTCGCCGAACCGGGGGATACAGTTCTGCTGTCTCCGTGCTGCGCCAGCTTTGATTTGTTTAAGAGCTACGAGCATCGCGGCGAGATGTTTAAGCAGGAAGTGAGAAAACAGTGCCTGGGTAAAAATATGGAAAATCAGGCAGCTATTTAGGAACGTGAAAAGACTATGGACTTGAATAATATTAAAAACGTATATTTTGTCGGTATCGGCGGCATAGGCATGAGCGCTCTGGCTCGCTATTTTAAAGCCAACGGCTGTCTGGTTGCCGGATATGACCGCACGCCGAGCCCCCTGACCGAAAAAATGGCCAAGGAAGAAGGGATTGACATCAACTATTCTGATGAGGCATCCGTCATTCCCGAGGCTTTTCGCCGGCCGGAAGACACGCTGGCCATCTATACGCCCGCTGTGCCGCAAGATCATCCTCAGCTGGAGTTTTTGCGACGCGCCGGATTTGTTCTTCATAAAAGGGCGGAGGTTCTCGGCCTTCTGTCCCGCGCCGGCAAAGCGCTGTGTATTGCCGGGACGCACGGCAAAACGACCTGCACCACGATGCTCGCCTATCTTCTCAGAAATTCTTCCGTGGGCTGCAATGCTTTTCTGGGCGGAATTTCGGCCAATTTCGGAACGAATCTTCTGATAGACAGAAACTCGCCGTATATTGTGATTGAAGCGGATGAATTTGACCGGTCTTTTCTGCACCTCAATCCCGAAATGGCGGTTATTACGGCAATGGATAACGACCATATGGATATTTACAAGAACCGCGGCAATCTGTTGGAAGCCTTTGAAAAATTTGCCGCCAATGTCAATAAAGGCGGCCTGTTGGTTCTCAAGGATGGTCTGCGCCTTGAAAATCGCACCGTTTCCGGGTATTACGCCGTCGGGAAGAAGACGGATTATTATGTCGATAACCTGCGTCCGGACAACGGCTGCTATATTTTCGACTATCACGGTAAAAAAGGCGACATAAGGGATATTAAGCTCGGCATTCCCGGCCGGCTGAACGTCGAAAACGCCACGGCGGCGATTACGCTGGCTCTTGAGGCGGGCGCCACGGCGGATGAAATCAGAAAATCGCTTCCCGGCTTCAGGGGTGTGGCGCGGCGCTTCAACATTCATGTCAATAACGGAAAGGTTATGTATATTGACGATTACGCGCATCATCCGCGCGAGATTGAAGCGACCTTGAAATCGGTTCGGGAAATCTGGCCTGATAAGAAACTGAAGGTTATTTTTCAGCCGCATCTGTATTCGCGGACAAATGACTTTTACAAAGAGTTCGGAAAAAGTCTGAGTCTGGCGGACGAAGTGGAGCTTCTGGATATTTATCCGGCGCGTGAAAAGCCTATTCCGGGCGTAACGTCGCAGCTGGTTCTGGACAATATTTCCGTTAAGTCGCGTCTTGTGTCAAAAGAGAAGGTTTTGGACGAGATGAGCGAACCGCAGGAGGGAATTATCATGACCGTGGGAGCCGGAGATATAGACCGTTTGATTCCCGAAATCAAAACCCGCCTGTTAAAAGCAGGATAACCAAAGGATTTCCGGGCGCGCGCGGCGGTTTCTGTCGGGTATAAAGATTCTGAAAAAATTCCGGCAGACGTTTTTCCTGCGTCTGCCGGCGGAGGCTTCGTCTTCAGAGAGCCGCGCGAATGCCGTTCGGGGCCGTGGTTTGTATTGTTTGTCGTCGTTTTTGCAATTTTGCTATTGCATTTCGCGAAGAGAATCTGTATAAAGCATGTAATTGATCTGAAAACCAGTTTTTAATTTTATAAGGTATAAACAAAAATGGCACGTGTTACAGTTGAAGATTGCGTCGATAAAATTCCGAACCGTTATGAGCTTCTGATGGTTGCGGCTCAGAGGGCGAAAGACATCAGCAGCGGCGCTCCGATTACCGTTGCCAGGGATAATGACAAAAATCCGGTTATTGCCCTGCGTGAAATTGCCGATGAAACGGTCAGCATTGAGGAACTGCAGAAATCTCTGGTAATGGGGCTGCAGAAATATGTCGAAGTCGAGGAACCCGAAGAGGAAGAGCTTGAAATTCTGGCCGCTGAAAAAGAGCTTGCCGATCTGGACGACCAGTTTTCCGGTCTGCTGCTTGACAATGAAATGGGCGACGGCATGCAGATTCGTGATGATGACGATGCTCTGGATCTGGATGCGGCCGACGCCGATTCCGATGTTTCTCTGGATGATGATGCCGCTTTGGACGACGCGCTGGATCTCGGCGACGATCTGGGCGATGATTTTGACGACGTCGAAGAATAAGACATCCGCGGGATAAAAATATCTGCCATAAGGCGCGTTTCCGCTCTTGTAATTTTTGTATGCTTAAATATACTAAAAATTCGGAGCCCGGAAAGCGCCTTATTTTTTGTTGAGGTTAATTTTTAACTATTTATTCAACACCGGGCCGGTATACTGTAAAAAATTTAACTTTGTATTATAACCGGAAGCCTGATGTTAAGACAGTATGAATTAGTTGATTTAGTTAAATCGTATGACCCCGACGCCGATGAAGACGCTCTGAACCGGGCGTATGTCTTTGCTATGAAAAAGCACGGGGCGCAGCTGCGCACGTCCGGCGACCCTTATTACTCGCATCCGGTGGAAGTGGCGGGTATTCTGACCAAATTCAAACTTGATTCCGTGTCTATCATTGCCGGTCTGCTGCATGATACGGTGGAAGATACCGATACGACGGTCGAAGAAATCCGCGATCTGTTCGGAGACCAGGTGGCCCAGATTGTGGATGGTCTGACCAAACTGGCCAAAATCGAGCAGAAATCCGCAAATAACAAGCAGGCCGAGAATTTCCGCAAGTTGCTGCTGGCAATGTCGGAAGATATCCGCGTGCTGCTCATCAAGCTGGCGGACAGACTGCACAACATGCGCACGCTGCATTTCTGCGCGCCGGAAAAACGGGCGCGAATCGCTAAGGAAACATTGGATATATACGCGCCGCTGGCCGAACGCATCGGTATGCAGGAAGTAAAGAGCGAACTGGAAGAAATCGCGTTTGCAGAGCTGCATAAGGAAGCGCATGATTCGATTGTGGCGCGTTTGAACTTTTTGCGCGAACAGGGCAGTAATCTGGTTCCGAAAATTATTGAGCAGCTGCAAAAGGACATGGAAGACAATGACATTAAGGCCGTGGTGTCAGGACGCGAAAAAACGCCTTATTCCATCTGGCGCAAAATGCAGCAGAAAAACGCTTCTTTTGAGCAGTTGTCTGATATCATGGCCTTTCGTATTATCGTTGACGACGTGGCGACCTGCTATCAGGCGCTGGGCGTGGTTCACAGCAAATATCACATGGTGCCGAGGCGTTTTAAAGACTATATTTCGACGCCGAAACCGAATGGTTATCAGTCTATCCATACCGGCGTCATCGGCCCGGAAAATACGAGAATCGAAATTCAGATCCGCACGCATGAAATGCACGAAATCGGTGAGAAAGGCGTTGCCGCCCACTGGGCCTATAAACAGGGGCAGAAAGCCGAAGGCAAGAATTTCCGCTGGATACGCGAGCTGCTGGAGATTTTAGAGCAGGCTTCCAATCCGGAAGAATTTTTGGAAAATACCAAGCTGGAAATGTACAATGATCAGGTGTTCTGTTTTACACCCAAAGGCGATCTGATCGGTTTGCCGGTAAATTCAACGCCGGTTGACTTTGCCTATGCCGTGCATTCATCTGTCGGGGATTCCTGCGTCGGCGCCAAGATTAACGGTGAGATCCGGCCGCTGCGGACTGTTTTGCAGAACGGCGATCAGGTCGAAATTCTGACATCCAAGGCGCAGCATCCGTCCACGGAATGGGAGCGCTTTGTGGTTACCGGAAAGGCGAAGGCTGCTATCCGCCGCTATGTTCGCGCCTATAAGCGCGAGCAGTTTATTACGCTCGGCCAGGAGATTTTGGAACGTTTGTTCAAAGGCGAAAGTCTGGAATTTTCGGAAAAAGGACTGGTCAGCGTTTTGCAGAATTTTGAGGCGGAATCGATTGACGATATTTATGCCAAGGTGGGCGAAGGGCTGGTTACCGGCTGGGACGTATTGAAAGCCGTCTATCCGGGATATAAGCAGTCCAAGCTCGAAAAGGTCGTAAAATCAATTAAAGTGCCGAGTTTCAAACGGACGATCAAAACCGGAAAGAGCAAAGGCGAACCGCTGAAGATCAAGGGGCTTATTCCGGGCATGGCGGTTCATTTTGCCGGCTGCTGTCATCCGCTGCCGGGTGACAGAATCGTCGGCATTGTAACGACGGGAAAGGGCGTGGCCGTTCATACCATAGACTGCAAACTGCTGGAAAAATTTGCCGACGAACCTGAGCGCTGGCTGGATATCGCCTGGGGCGAAGAGGCCGAAAACGAGCTGCATACCGGACGCCTGAAAGTTATGCTCAGCAATGAACCGGGATCTTTGGGAGAACTGTCGAATCTGGTGGCGCGGCATAACGGCAACATTTCCAATCTGAATATTGTTTACCGTACGGTCAGTTATTTTGAGATTTTGGTTGATATTGAGGTTAAGGATCTGAAACACCTGACGGATATTATTGCGGCGCTGAAAGCTTCAAAAGTTGTTTCCTATGTGGCGCGGGCCAACCAGTAATAAGGCGGAGCCGGTTGTTTTCGGCAAAAAGATACGCGGGCTTTTTCATCCGGACGGAGAAGAATGTCCGGAAAAGACGGAGAGCTTCGTCTCTGCCGGCAGAAGAAGACTATCGGAATTTTAAATGGTTGATGTTATGGCTTATTATGCATATATATGGCAGCAGGAAAACAGACAGGAGCTTTGAGTGTTCAGACGCAGGAAAAATCCCGGGTTCTTTAGAAATATAAAGCGCGCCGTCTGGCCGGAGGGTGGCTGGAAGCGTTACGGCCGGTATCTGCTGTTGCGCCTTAACCGTCTGAACGGTTCGCCGCACAGCATTGCCGCCGGCGTTGCCTGCGGCGTGGCGATCTCCTTTACGCCTTTTGTCGGATTTCATTTTGTTCTAGCGGCTCTGACGGCGCTGCTTATCCGCGGAAACGTGCTGGCCAGCGCCATCGGCACGGCGGCCGGCAATCCGTGGACATTTCCCTTTATCTGGGTGTCCGTTTTGTATACGGGGCGTTTTATGCTCGGGGAGACGGCAGGTGGCCGCGTCGAGTTTGTCCGGGTTTTTGAGAAATCTTTTCACGCGCTGATGACTTTTGATTTCAGCCTGTTTTTTTCAGATGTCTGGCCTATTGTCTGGCCGATGATGGTCGGAAGCATTCCGTATTATTTTTTATCCTGGACTGTCAGTTATTATCTGGTTAAAAAGGCTTTGGAAAAAATCGAGCAGTCGCGCCGGAACAAGAGGCCCAGACTGTAAAAATAATGATTGCAAAAAGGAGCGGAAAATTATGATTGCGGGTATCGGAAGCGATTTGGCAAATATTGAACGGATCGGACGGGCGCTGGAAAAGTTCGGCGACCGTTTTGTCGGCAAGACGTTTTCTGTCGCCGAACAGGCTGAAATCAACCGCCGCAAAAAACTTTCGGAGCGGGAATACGCCTGCGCCGCGGCAAAGCGCTTTGCCGCCAAGGAAGCCTGTTCCAAAGCTTTGGGAACAGGATTTCGCGAAGGGATTTTTCTGAAAAATATTGAGGTTACTCATCTGCCGAGCGGAAAGCCGGAACTCCGTCTGACCGGCGGCGCCAAAAAACAGCTGGAAAAACTTTCCGGCGGCCGGAACGCGCGCGTGCTGGTTACCATGACCGATGATTATCCCTGGGCGCAGGCTTTTGTTATTATTGAGATAATTTGATTTTTATGTTGCCATAAAAAAAATATTGTTTAGTATGTGGAGAAAATTGTTTTAGAAAAATGCATTTTGAAATGCCTTTCTCTAAAATAATCTTAATTTTTTTAAGATTGAAAAGGATTTACGATGGAAAAAGACGAGAGTTTTATGGATACCGTTAAGACGGTGATTTATGCGGTGGTTATTGCGATTTTAATCCGCACGTTTCTGTTTGAGCCGTTTAAGATCCCCTCGGGATCCATGTATCCGACTTTGTATGTGGGGGATTATCTGTTTGTTTCCAAATATACGTACGGTTACTCCAAGCACTCGATGCCTTTTTCTCTGCCGCTGTTTGAGGGCCGCATCTGGGAAGATATGCCGCAGCGCGGAGATGTTGTCGTGTTTAAGTTTCCGCAGGACAACAAAACCGATTTTATTAAGAGAATTATCGGTCTGCCCGGCGATAAGGTTAAAATGTCCAAGGGTCGGCTGTATATAAACGGCAAACCGGTGGAGCGCGAAGAAACGGAGGATTTTGTCATCCGCGACGCGCAGGGCAATGCCGAACGTTACCGCCAGTATACGGAAATTCTGCCGGAAGGTTTTGAACATAAAATTATTGAGGTTTCCGATTTTGAAAATGTTGATGATACGCCCGAGATTACCGTGCCGCAGGGCAGTTTCTTCGTTATGGGAGACAACCGCGACCGCTCGGACGACAGCCGCGTCAACGTAGGTTTTGTGCCGTTTGAAAATCTGGTCGGCAAGGCGCGTTTCCTGTTTTTCTCCCATAATGACGAGGGAGCCTGGTACAAACCCTGGAGCTGGCCGAAAAAAATCCGTTGGGAACGGCTGTTCAACAAAATAAATTAGTTTACGGGCATCCAGAGCAAAAATACGCCGCGAAGTCCGGTGTTGTCGTGCATTTGGTCCCTGGCTTCGTGTTTTTACTCTGTTTGCTTTCCGATAACCGAACGGGCGTTATGCCCTCAGGAAGGGGAGTAATGTTTATGAATAATATTTCTGAACTTGAAGAAATTCTCGGATACAGTTTCCGTAACAGGAATCTGCTCAGGCAGGCTCTGACTCACAGCAGTTACAGTTCTCGTCTGGCGGAAAACTACGAGCGTCTGGAGTTTTTGGGCGACAGGGTGCTGGGACTGGCCATAGCCAGCCTGCTGTACCAGATGTTTCCGTGCGAACCGGAAGGAAACCTGTCGCAGCGGCATACCGGTCTGGTGAATAAGGATTGCGTTTCCGAAGTGGCAAAGACCCTCAAGCTTGATAAATTTGTCGTGGTGGCCAATGAAGAAATCAGAGAAAACGAAAATGTTCTCTGCGATGTCTGCGAGGCGGTTATCGGCGCGATTTTTGAGGATGCCGGCTGCGAAACGGCGGTCGAGTTTGTCGACAGGCACTGGAAAGAACTGATTGATAAAAATATGGCGCCGCCCAAAGATGCCAAAACCCAGCTGCAGGAAGTCGCCCATAATCTGAACAGGGGCGTGCCCCAGTATCGTCTTGTCAGCCGCGAAGGCAGTGAGCATGAACCGATTTTTCATATTGAGGTATTGTTAAAAGATATGGAACCCGAAATGGGCAGCGGCCGCAATAAGAAACTCGCCGAACAGGAGGCGGCGGCAAAAATGCTTGGAAAACTGGGAGTTTGCAATGTCTAAGCCCGAAGATGCCCAGCCGTCGCGCTGCGGTTTTGTGGCGCTCATCGGCGCGCCGAATGCCGGAAAATCGACCATAACCAACAATTTTGTGGGGTCGAAAGTTTCGATTGTTTCGCCGAAGGTGCAGACAACGCGTACTCTGGTCAAGGGCATCGGCATTTATGGCAATACGCAGATTATTTTCATTGATACGCCCGGCATTTTCAAGCCCAAGCGGCGTCTGGACCGCGCGATGGTCGCTTCCGCCTGGAACGGTGTAGGCGATGCCGATATTACGGTGCTGGTCGTGGATGCCAGACGGGGGTATGACGAGGAAACAAAGGCTATTGTGGCCAGACTTGCCAAGAACAAAAAGAAGGCGGTGCTGGTTCTTAATAAAGTTGATCTGGTGCAAAAGGAAAGACTGCTGGTTTTGAGCGCCGAACTTAACCGGGATTTTGCGTTTGAGCAGACTTTTATGATTTCGGCGGCAACCGGACAGAATACCGAAGAATTTTACCGTTATCTGGCGGAAAATTTGCCGGAAAGTCCGTGGTACTATCCCGAAGACCAGATTTCTGACATGCCGCTTAAGCTGCTGGCGGCAGAGATCGTGCGCGAAAAGCTTTTTTTGTATCTGCGCCAGGAGCTGCCGTATTCCCTGACGGTTGAACCGGAACTTTGGGAACGCCGCGAAGATGGATCTGTCAGGGCGGAAATTACCATATATGTTGAAAGAGACAGCCAGAAAATTATTGTCTTAGGCAAAGGTGGCGCCATGATTAAAAAAATCGGCCAGGCTGCCCGCCGTGAAATCGAAGAGCTTCTGGAAGACCGCGTTCATCTGTTTTTGTTTGTCAAAGTCCGCGAGAACTGGGGAGACGATCCCGCCAGATATGCGGAATGGGGGCTGAATTTCAACGCCTAGTTTCCAAAAAAACAGTTGGCGCAATTGCGTGGAACAGGAACGGTTAGCGTCCGGAAGCGCTGTGTTTTCCGATAAGAACGGGGTTACAGGAAAGCATGTCCGGGCAAGGGAGCGCGCGTTTTGGCGAAAAATGTTTGTGCCGCGCGCAAAGACGTTGCTTTCCGCGGAGGTCGTCCGGGGTTTTATTTTGCGGAAAATAGCTTATATATGCTGCGGAGGAGAAAAAGCATGAAAAAATTTTTATTTATTTTGGGAGCTACGTTGCTTCTGGCTGGCTGCAGCATGGGCGAGCAGACGCTTTGCGGCACATATCACGGTGTGCTGCCGGCGGCCAGCGGTCCGGGAATTGAAACCGACATTACCTTTAACAAAAACGGCACTTTCAGCCGCCATCAGGTTTATCTTGACGAGAAAGACGGCGTGTTTGACGAAAGCGGCACCTATAAAATCCGGAATAATATTATAACACTGTCTTCGGGCAACGGCGAAAGCAGTTATTATCAGATTGAAGATCGTCAGATCCGTCAGCTTGATATGGAGAAAAAGCCGGTTACCGGCGATCTGGCGCAATATTATGTTCTGAAACAGTCGCAAAGCTGCGCAAATTGATTTTTCGGCCCGGGTTTCCCGGGTCTTTTTTTGATCGGACGGGTTTTTCCGCCTGAAATCTGTTTTTAGGCGGAAAAGTTTTTTTGTATGCAAAAGTCAATTTGCTGAAAATACGTTGTTTTTTTTATGCTCATTTATAATCTTTTTATCATATTTTAAAAAATGGCACGATGTTTGCATATATTTTGGCAAAGGGAACATTATCCAAAAGATTGGGGAGAATATTATGGATAATACGAAATATATCGCTTTGTCGCGCCAGATGGCTTTATGGAAACAAATGGACATCGTTTCCAACAATATGGCCAATATGAATACGTCGGGCTATAAACAGGACGAAGCCGTTTTTTCTTCTTTCGTTACCCGGACAAAAAATGCCGAGGGGTTTGGCAGAATTCCGGTCTATTTTACGCAGGATTACGGCATTTTCAAAGATTTTCGCGAAGGCGCGATTGTTCAGACCGGCAATACCTTTGACCTGGCTTTGCAGGGAGACGCTTTCTTTGCGGTGGAGACGGCAGGAGGCGAACGCTATACCCGCAAAGGCCAGTTTACTCTTGACGGAAACGGACAACTGGTTACTTCCGAAGGCAATGCCGTTATGTCCGAGAACAACGAGCCGTTTTTCTTTGCTCCGGGCGAAACGGAAATCTCGATTGCCGAAAACGGCGAAGTTTCCACCGAAAACGGCGTTATCGGCCGTCTGAAACTTGTTTCTTTTGCCGATAATCAGAAATTGCTGAAAGTTGCCGATACCATGTTTGAAAACACGCAAGGCAACGGAATGGTCATCAATCCGCAGGAGGTTCGGGTTGTTCAGGGGGCCGTCGAGAAGTCGAACGTCGACCCGATTTCGGAAATGACCAGACTGATTAAACTGCAGCGCTCTTACGAGATGGTTCAGTCGATGATTGACGAAGAGCACGAGCGCTTGTCCAACACTATTACAGCTTACTCGCAGCTGGCTTAATTAAAAAGGGGAAAATAATATGAGATCTTTAGCTATCGGCGCCACGGGAATGCTTGCACAGCAGACGAATGTCGACGTTATTTCCAACAATATCGCCAATATGAACACCACGGCTTTTACCAAAAGAAGAGCTGAATTCAATGATTTGCTTTATCAGAACATTATTCGTCCGGGCTCGGCGTCCACGTCGTCTGACACGGTTGTGCCTTCAGGCATCCAGCTTGGTCTTGGTGTCCGGACGGCAGCCGTTTACCGCATTACGGACGGCAGCGGCCTGACAAATACCAATAATACGCTTGACCTGGCCATCAGGGGGCGCGGTTATTTTCAGATTGAGCTGCCCGAAGGAAAGGGTATTGCCTATACGCGCGACGGCGCTTTCCAGAGAAACGGCGACGGCGTGATCGTAACGCATGACGGTTATGTGGTTCAGCCGGAAATAACCATTCCGGACGATGCCGTCGAAATCTATGTCAACAATTCCGGCGAAGTCTGGATTAAACAGGACGGCGAGACGGATGAGGTGAACGTCGGCCAGCTGGAACTGGCTACGTTTCCGAACGAAGCCGGTCTGGAAGCTATGGGACAGAATATGTTTCTTGAAACGCAGGCTTCCGGCGCGCCGATTATCGACAATCCGGATACGGAAGCTTTCGGCTCTATCCTGCAGGGATATCTGGAAACGTCTAATGTCAATCCGGTGGCGGAAATTACGGAACTGGTTTCCGCGCAGAGAGCTTATGAAATGAACTCGAAAATTATCCAGACATCGGATCAGATGCTGAGCACGATTACACAGCTGAGATAGCCGGAGCTGGTTCAGGGGGAGAAATGTTGAAAGTTTTTTGCATAACAGTTTTAGTGTCGCTGGCATTAGTTTTTAACGCATTTGCAGAGAAGCTGCTGATTGTGGGGGAAAATGAGATTACAGACGCAATTAAAACCGAGTTTGCGGAGCAGGGGCTGGATGAGAAACTTGATTTGGAATTTTTTGGTGGGCAAACCTCTTTCCATATCGAAGGTGCTGACAGCTATAAAATTATGGTTACGGCGCTGAAGTTTGACGAGCTGCAGAATAAGTTCGGCTGCGCCCTCGAAATTTTTGCTGACGGCAAATCTTATGCAAAAACGGGAATACAGGGAAAATACTATGTGATTGCCGATGTTTATGTTCCGGCGGAGATTATCCGAAAGGGCGACATAATTACCCGCGACAAGCTGAAGCAGATTTCGGTTCGCAGCAGCCGCGTGAAGCCGGTTTTTGTAACGGATGCGGAAAAGCTTGTCGGCAAAGAGGCCAAAAAAACGCTGAAAGAGGGGAAACTTGTTTCGGCTAAGGATATCGGAGCCAAAGTTCTGATTAAAAAGGGCGATGTGGTTACCGTTATTTATAAAACCGACAGAATGCAGATTACGGCCAAGGCGGAAGCTTTGGAAGACGGCGCCGAAGGCGACAAAATCGAGCTGCTGAATACAAAAAGCCAAAAAGCCTTGTACGGCGAGGTTCTGAACGCCGATACGGTTGAAGTTGAACAGCAATAGAAGGGGACTATTGATATGATGAACCAAAATAAACATATCCGCAGACTGGCGATCGCGCTACTGGTCGCAACGTCGCTCAGCGGGTGCAATGCCTGGACCAGGATCAGAAACATTGGCCGCGAACCGCCGCTGACACCTATTGAAAACCCGGTTGACGCGCCGAATTATCAGCCGGTATCGATGCCGATGCCGCAGCAGTCGGAGCAGTATGCCGGCGCGAATTCTCTGTGGAGAACAGGATCTTCCGGTTTTTTCAAAGATCAGAGAGCGTCAAAGGTCGGCGATATTATTACTGTCAAAATTCTGGCGCAGGATAATGCCAAAATGGAAAACAAAACAGAGCAGTATCGGGATAATAATACGGATACCGTCGGTATCAACCGCCTGTTCGGTTATGAAGAATATGCCAAAGATTATCTGCCGGATTCCGTTATTCCCGCCAACCTGGTCGATGTGCAGTCGGATCATGACGTAACGGGCGAAGGAAAAATCGACAGGGAAGAAAAAATCGAAATGACAATGGCGGCCGTCGTTACTCAGGTTTTGCCAAACGGCAATCTTGTGGTTGAAGGAACGCAGGAAATCCGGGTTAACTATGAGCTGCGTCAGCTGACCGTGCGCGGCATTATCCGCCGGGCTGACATCAGTTCCGACAATTCCATCGAATCCAGCAAGATTGCGGAGCTACGCGTTTCCTACGGCGGACAGGGCACGATTTCCGATATGCAGGAACCGAGATACGGACGCCAGCTGCTCGATATTATTTCCCCGTTCTAGCTGGCGAACAAGAGGAAAGGCTGCAAGCGCGGCAGATTCCTTTGTTTCCGGATAGGAGTTATGTAAGTTCCCTTATTATTATGTCGTTAAAAGTACTTAAAGAAAAAATCTCCCCATTTTTTCTTTAAACAGCAGAGTTTCCCCAACTCTGCATCTCCCTAGAAGCCTGCCTTTTTTCCCCTTTAACAGAAGGCAGGCTTTCCAGAGGGAAAAATTTTAAATAAATATTTAAAAAGTTTGTTTATTAGATTATATGTTCTATGAGGAATAGGATTTATTTTAATTAAATTAAGGAAGCTGAAATGAATGGAAAAATAGACCAGGTTAAAAATGCTGAAAATGAGGCGATTATTCTTTTGAATCATGCCATGGAGCTTTCGCGCGCGGCGGTCAGCAACGATGATTTGGAGAAAGTGTCGGCTCTGGACAGCAATTTGAAACTTTGGGTGGAAATAGAAACCTCGCTGAAAAGTGCAAAGAATTTGCTTCCCGAAGATATTAAAAACAACATTATCAAACTTTCGAAATTTGTGGAAAGGCTGACTTTATCCAAAGGCGCCAAAATGACAAAGTCGGATTTTGACTGTCTGATCAACATCAATATGCAGATATCGGAAGGTCTGCTTGAGGCCGTCAAAAACAATCTGGCGACGGAAGAGGCTTTCTCTTTGCTTAAGTGCGCCATTGACCTGTCGATGGCCAGAGAAAACGGAGACGCCAAGGAGCTGGTCAGTGCTTTGGATAATAATCTGAAGCTGTGGGTTTATATTAAGACTCTGGCTTCCAAGGAGGAGAATCCCCTACCGAAAGATACCAAGAGCAATCTGATAAAGTTGGCGGACTATGTCTCATCCAAGACGCTTGAACTCGGCAAAAACGTCGAAGATATTAATAACAAAGCTCTGGATACGATGATCATGACCAATCTGCAGATATCGGAAGGCCTGATGACCAAGAGAATCGCCTGCTGATATTTCTTAAGCTGAAAAAACTCCGGTTTGGCCGGAGTTTTTTTATACACATAAAAGTTTGAACGGTTGCAAATTTGCCGGTTAATCCGTATAAACAAAAAAGATGGTCGGATTTCCGTCCGGAAAAGACCGGCTTTCGACTGTAACGGAAATAATTTCCGACCGGAGGCCGTGAATTTCCGGACGGAAGGACGGGGTGACCGGTCGAGTTTTTTCCGTGGAAAGAGAAAAAGGCAGCTTTTTCGAAAAAAACGGTTGCCGGCGAAAGAAGAGGCCGAAAACGGCTTTTCCGGAATTGGCCGAAGACGGAGAAAATCTTGCCGCAGTGAAGAGAAAACGGCGGTCGGGCAGAAAGTTTTCGTCGATGAGCAGGAGGATGAATGTTGTTTTCTAAGTTTGAACGGATGGTGGCGCGGCGCTACCTGAAGGCCAAGAGGCGAGAGGGGTTTATTTCGGTTATTACCGGCTTTGCCTTTACCGGAATTGCTCTCGGTGTGGCGACGCTGATTATTGTCATGTCCGTCATGAACGGTTTTCGTCAGGAACTGCTGTCGCGTATTCTGGGAATTAACGGGCATATCGGCATTATGTCGACGGTCGGTTACCCTTTCAATAACTATAAGGAGGCGGTGGGCGACATTTCGCAGTTTCCGAATGTCAGTATGGTTATTCCGATGATTGAAAACCAACTTCTGGTTTCTTCCGGAGCTGCCGCGGAGGGAGCGATGGTTCGCGGTATCGCAAAAGACGATTTGCTGAAAAAAGAGATTTTGCGCAACAGCGTTGTTAAAATTGATATGGAAAAGTTTGCGGGCAATAATGTTATTCTGGGATCGCGCCTGGCGCAAAAAATGGGCATTATTCCTGGCGACGAGATTACGCTGATTTCGCCGAACGGAAAAGTTACGGCTTTTGGAACCGTGCCGCGGATGAAATCTTATAAGGTGATCGGCACGTTTGAGGTCGGTATGTACGAATATGACGCAAACTTTATTTTTATGCCGCTTGAGGCCGCGCAGAAATATTTTGGCATTCCGGGTGCCGTTACGAATATTGACGTTACTCTCGACGACGACCGCCATCTGCCGCAGGTCCGGCGGGCAATCGAGGAAAGTGTCGGCGCCGGAGCCTATGTCTATGACTGGAAACAGACAAACTCGGCTTTTTTTAACGCCATTGCCGTTGAGCGTAACGTGATGTTTATTATCCTGACGCTGATTATTCTGGTGGCGGCGTTTAATATTATTACCGGTCTGATTATGCTGGTTAAGGACAAAGGACGTGATATTGCGGTTTTGCGGACGATGGGGGCAACCAGGGGAATGATTATGCGAATCTTCTTTATGGACGGTGCCTTTATCGGCGTGGTCGGAACGACGCTTGGACTGGTGCTGGGCTTGCTGTTTTGTTACAATATTGAAGCTATCCGCCAGTTTTTGCAGGATATTTCTGGACGCGAGCTGTTTTCGGCAGAAATTTATTTTCTGTCGCAGCTGCCGGCTCAGGTGGATGCGGCGGAAGTCTCCGTTGTGGTAATAATTTCTTTGTTGTTGTCTTTCCTGGCGACGATTTACCCGGCGTACCGGGCGGCCAGGTTTGACCCGGTGGAGGCGCTGCGCTATGAATAACAGTCAACCGACATTGTCGCTTAAAAAAGTTGTCAAGAATTTTAAGCAGGGTTCGCAGACGCTTGAGGTTCTGAAAGGGATAGAACTGGATATTCTGCCGGGAGAGGTTGTGGCGCTGGTTGGTCCTTCGGGAGCCGGCAAGTCGACAATGCTGCAGATTGCCGGTCTGCTCGAAAAGCCGACAAAAGGCGAGATTATGCTGGACGGCATGAAATGCAGCAAGCTCGGCGACGGTATGAGAACGGCGCTGCGGCGCGATTATCTGGGGTTTGTTTATCAGTACCATAATCTGCTGGCCGATTTTGACGCAACGGAAAACGTTATGCTGCCGCAGCTGATTGCCGGCGTGAAGTTTCGCGATGCCAGAGAAAAAGCGCAGTGGCTGCTGGAGCGTCTGGGACTTGGCAAACGCCTGAAACACCGGCCGAGCGAGCTTTCGGGCGGAGAACAGCAGCGCGTGGCGATTGCCCGGGCGTTGGCCAATACGCCCAAACTTCTGCTGGCTGACGAGCCGACGGGAAATCTTGATCCTAAAACCTCGGAAAGCGTGTTCCGCGAGCTTCTGTCCATTGTCAAGGAAACCGGGCTGTCGGCGCTCATTGCCACGCATAACTTTGAGCTGGCGGATAAAATGGACCGTAAAGTCAGCCTGAAAGACGGAAAACTTTTGGATCTGCGCGCGACGAATTTTGTGGCCAGAGGAGAGAATTTTTATTGATGCCGAAGCTGCCGGAAACCGCGGCCGGCAGAACGGAATCGTTGTCAACAGGTTAATAACGGGAGACTGAATATGAAGAAAATGTTTTGGGCGCTTTTGCTTATGGCTTTTTCCGGAAATGTCCAGGCCAAATACAATGCGCCGGAAGGCGTCATTACCCGTTCCATGTACATTGCCGACTGGCAGGTGCGGGAACTGGATACGGACGGCGACGGCAAGCTGTCTCTGGAAGAATTTAAGCGCAAGGTGGAAAATTACAGCCGCGATGACCGTCGCAACGTCCGCCAGGCTAAAAAAGAGGGCCGCTATATGACGCCGGAAGAACAGTTTACGGCCATGGACAAGGATAAAGACGGTCTGGTTACCGAGGATGAAATGGCCGATTTTGTCCGCGCCCAGCGGGACGAATACGGCGTTTACTATTAAAAACCCCTGTTTTTCCCGGAAAACCTGCCGGTTTGTTTTTTTGCAAAAAGATCTTGCAAAATAAGATGCAAGAGTGTATAAAGCATTTGTTTTGAGCAAGTCAGAGCTGATATGGCATGCCTGACTGCTCGTAAAGCATCCGTAATGATAACTTTATAGAAAGGAAGCAAAATGCCTAAATTGAAAACCAAGAGTTCCGTCAAAAAACGCATCAGCGCTACCGGAACAGGCAAGTTGAAAAGAAACTTTGCAAAAAAGAGACACTGCCTCTTCTGCAAAACTCAGAAAATGAAAAGACAAGCTCGTGGTACGACTTTGCTGTCAGAAGCCGATGCCAAGATTGTTAAACAGTTTTTACCATATTTGTAGGAGGATATTTAGATGTCTCGCGTTAAAAGAGGTGTAACGGCTCATGCTCGCCATAAAAAGATTTTAGATATGGCCAAAGGTTACAGAGGCCGTAATAAAAACGTATTCAGAGTTGCCGTAGAAAAAGTTGAAAAAGCGCTGCAGTATGCTTACCGCGACAGAAGAGCGAAGAAAAGAAACTTCCGCTCGCTGTGGATCCAGCGTATCAATGCGGCTACGCGTTTGCATGACATGACTTATTCTCGATTTATCAGCGGGCTTAACAGAGCCGGCATTGAACTCGACCGAAAAGTCCTTGCTGATATCGCTTTGAAAGAGCCTGCAAACTTTGCCAAGCTTGTTGAACAGGCAAAGTCCGCTTTAAGCAAGTAAATAACTTCAATAAAGCAAAATCATAAAAGAGTTGACCTCGTTTTTCGGGTTGACTCTTTTGCATTTTAAAATCAAATCTCCAGCCGGAGAAGTTAAGGTTTAAGATTAACATTTAGGTGGAAAAATGGAAAATATAGAAGAGTTGAAAAAGGAACTGACCGGCAGTATTGAAAGTGCCTCCGACCTCAAATCGCTGGAAGAAGTCCGGGTTGCCCTTCTGGGCAAAAAAGGACGGATTACCGAGATGATGAAGAATCTGGCTTCCCTTTCGCCCGAGGAAAAAAAGGAAATGGGCCGGGGACTGAATATTCTTAAATCGGAAGCGGAGGCGGCTCTGGAAAGCCGGAAGGAAAAGCTGGCCGCCGCGGAGCTGAACGCAAAGCTTGAAAAAGAAAAGGTAGATGTTACGCTGCCGGTTCGCCCGGAATGTCAGGGCCGGATTCATCCCGTATCTAAAATTTATGAAGAAGTCGTGGCAATTTTCGGCGAAATGGGATTTGAGGTTGCCGAAGGACCTGACATTGAGGACCAGTTTCATAATTTCAACGCGCTGAACATGCCGGCCAATCATCCGGCGCGGCAGATGCAGGATACCTTTTATATTCCGAATCTGGAAAGCGATAATTTTGATGACAGCTATGTGGTCAGAACCCATACTTCTCCGGTGCAAATCAGAACCATGGAAAATAAACGGCCGCCGATCCGCGTTGTGGCTCCCGGCCGCACATACCGTTCCGATTATGACGCTACCCATACCCCGATGTTCCACCAGATTGAGGGTTTGGTCATAGACAAGACGACGACCATGGCGCATTTGAAAGGGTGTCTGTATGACTTTGTGAAGGCCTTTTTTGAGCTGGATGATATTCCGGTACGTTACCGTCCCTCTTATTTTCCGTTTACGGAACCTTCGGCAGAAATGGATATCGGTTGCCTGAAAACGAAAACCGAGCTTAAAATCGGCGCCGGTACCGACTGGCTGGAGATCTTGGGCTGCGGCATGGTGCATCCGAATGTTTTGCGTGCCGGGGGCATTGATCCGGATGAATATCAGGGGTTTGCTTTTGGTCTGGGGTTGGACCGTCTGGCGATGCTGAAATACGGTATTCCTGATTTGCGGACATTTTTTGAATCGGATGTGCGCTGGCTGAAACATTACGGTTTTGTGCCGCTGGATGAATCTTCGATGACCGGCGGTCTGAGCAATAACGGCGGATTGGCAAGATAGGAAGGTGCGGAAATGAAATTCAGTTTATCATGGTTAAAAGAACATTTGGATACCAATGCCTCGGTTGAGGAAATTGCCGAGACGCTGACTAAAATCGGTCTGGAGGTTGAGGAAATTTTCAATCCGGCCGGGAGGTTAAACGGTTTTGTCGCAGCAGAAGTTGAAACTTATGAACGGCATCCGGATTCAGACCATCTGGGATTGTTGACGGTTAATACCGGCAAGGAGAAACTGCAGGTTGTCTGCGGCGCGCCGAACTGCAGACAGGGGCTGAAAGGCATTTTTGCTCCGGTCGGCGTGATAATTCCGTGCTATAACGAGGAGCTGAAGGTCGGAAAGATCCGCGGCGTCGAAAGTTTCGGCATGATGTGTTCGGAAAAAGAACTCTGCATCGGCGAAGACCATAACGGCATTATCGAATTGCCGGCAGATACAAAAATCGGGCTTCCGGCGGCCGATGTGCTGAATATTGATCCGGTTATCGAAATCAATATTACGCCGAACCGCGCCGAATGTCTGGGAGTCAGAGGGGTGGCGCGCGATTTGGCGGCAGCCGGCCTGGGAACGCTGAAGCCTTTGAAAATTTCCAGAACAGAAGGAAAGTTCAAGAGCCCGGTTGATGTAAAAGTTGAAGATTTTGACGCCTGTCCGGTTTATGTCGGGCGCTATATCCGCAATGTCAATAATCAGGCAGAAACGCCGAAGTGGATGAAAGACCGGTTATGCGCCATCGGACTGCGGTCGATATCGCCGCTGGTCGACATTACCAATTATATTAACTATGATCTGGCGCGGCCGCTGCATGTTTTTGACGCGGATAAGCTTAAGGGAAATATTACGGTTCGTATGGCAGAAAACGGCGAGAAGTTTGTCTCGCTTGAAGAAAAGGAATATGCCTTGGATGATAAGTCTCTCGGAATTTGCGACGATGAAGGCGTGCAGTGCCTGGGCGGCATTATGGGCGGCGCGGCAAAAGGCTGCCGCGGCGAAACCAAGAATGTTTTTCTTGAATGCGCCCTGTTTCGTCCGGAATGTATTGCCCGCACCGGCCGCAAGTTTGCCATTGATTCGGATTCCCGCTACCGCTATGAGCGCTGGGTTGATCCCAAATCGAATATTCTCGGTTCTGACTATGCGACGCAGATGATTCTGGATATCTGCGGCGGCGAAGCGTCTGAGGTTATTGTTGCCGGCCGGGAACCGGATGAAGAACGGGTTGCTTATATTCGGCCGGAGTGCCTCAAGAATTTTATCGGGCTTGAGGTAAGCGAAGAGAAAATTGTGGAAATTCTGAATAATCTCGGTTTCAAAACCAGTGAAGAAGACGGCAAAATCAAGGCGGTTTCGCCGACGTGGCGCGGCGATATCGAAGGGGAACATGATCTTGTCGAAGAGGTGGTGCGGATGATCGGGCTGGATAATATTCCGGCAGAATCGCTGCCGCACAGCAAGTTCCCGAAACAGACGCTGAATCCGTCGCAGCGCCGCGCGGTAACCGTTAAGCATGAGCTGGCCTCGCGCGGTATGTATGAGACGGTAACATGGAGTTTTACGGATTCTGCCGCGGCAAAAGATTTTCGCAAAGGCCGGGAGGCGGTTCTGCTGCATAATCCGATTGCCGCCGATTTGGACGAGATGCGGCCGTCGGTGCTGCCCAATCTGCTGCTGGCCGTTAAAAATAACATTGCCCGCGGTTATGCCAATGTTTCTTTGTTTGAAGTCGGACCTGAATTTTACGGTCGTAAGCCCGGAGAGCAGAATTTGGTTGCAGCCGGTGTCCGCAGCGGCATGACGTCTAAAAAAGACTGGATGTCTGCGGCGCGCGCTTACGATGTTTTTGATGTAAAAGCTGATGCTCTGGCAGCCATTGCCGCGGCAAACGGACCGTTTGAAAGCGCGCAGGTTACGACGGATGCTCCGGAATATTATCATCCCGGTCGCTCGGGGGTATTGCGCCTGGGTAAAAACGTGCTGGCTTATTTTGGCGAAATCCATCCCGGTATTTTGAAAAAAATGGGAATTAAGCAGCGCGTTATGGCTTTTGAGGTTGTGCTTAGCAATATTCCCCTGCCGCGGATTTCCGGCGATAAGGCAAAGAAAAAGCTGGCATTGTCCGCATTTCAGCCTGTTGATAAGGATCTGGCTTTTGTTCTGGATAAAACGGTTCCGGCGGTAAATGTTATCAGTGCGGCTAAAACGGCAGATAGGGAACATATTACCGATGTTCGTATTTTTGATGTCTATGAAGGCGAAAATCTGCCTGAAAATAAAAAGTCGATTGCCATCGGCCTGACATTTCAGCCGACTGACAAAACCTTTACCGATCAGGATATTGAGGTTCTGATGAATAAGGTTATTCAGGAGGTTCGGAAAAAGACCGGCGGCGAGCTGCGCTGACGAAATTAAAAAACCCCGGTTTAAAACCGGGGTTTTTTTGTATGCCTTACGGAAAATACTGCGTTTACCCGGGACTGAATACCGGAGGGAGTAATCTCAAAGTGCAGATTTGATTGTTGTTTTGTAATCAGTCGCGGGCTGGAAAAATATGCTTTGAATGAGAAACGTTTGGCAGCCGTAACGTGTCGGAGAGAGTGCATGAGGACAATGTAAACGGGCAGGAGCTTTGCTGCAGAGATTTTTTAAGGGAAGTGAAGCTGTGTGAATGACAGAGATTTTTCGTGGAGAGATGAGTAGGGAAAATACTCGAAGATTTACATAAACAGGCTTTAGGGCTGCTGCGAGATACGAATGTGTGCGGGAGGAAACTTTTGTCCGCAGGTTATTCCTGCACGATGAACATTGCTTTTTCTTCAACGAGCTTGGGATCGTATTTCAGAGGCAGAGGAGCCTCAAGGCCGTATTTTATTTTTTTGCGGACAGTTTTTTTGTTCAGTTCGCCGGAATCATCTTCCATTATCAGGGCATGCTTCCACTGAAATTCCGCTTCGTTTTTTCTGCCGCCGAACCAGTAAGCGTCTCCCAGATGGTCGCTGATCAGGGCATTGGCCGGTTCCAGTTCGGAAGCTTTTTCCAGATATTCGATCGCCTGATCATATTTGCCAAGTTTGAAAAAAGCCCAGCCGAGGCTGTCCGTTATATGGCCGTCATTGGGCGCCTGATTGTAAGCGTCTACGATCAGATTAAAAGCCTCATTGACATGCAGGTTGCGTTTTAGCCAGCTGTATCCCAGATAGTTTTGAACCAGATAATGATTCTGACTCAGGGACAGTGCCTTTTTGAAAGCCGGCTCCGCTTTTTTCCAATCATCAAGGCTTTCGTAAGAAATACCGAGAGCGTAATATAGAACCCAATGCTGATTTTCTATTTTGGGAAGTTTTTTGATAGCGTCTTCATAATATGTGATGGCTTCATCCTGTTTATTGCGGATGCGCAAAACGTCTCCGAGATCAAGCATGAGCTGGTAATTGTCCGGGTTTTCAAGCGCCAGAGATTTGAGCAAAAGTTCGGCGGAAGCGTAATCCTGCATCATGACCAGATTGCCGGCTTTTTTGACTTGTGCTGAATAATAGGCCTCTGATTCTTCGTCAATTTCATCATAAACGTCATTTGCTTCGCCGTACATTTCGCGGCTTTCCAGAATATCGGCAAGCAACAGTTTTGCCAGATCATACCGCGGATTGGAATAGATGGACAGGCAGATGAAAATATGTGCCAGATCGACGCCGGCACTGCCCTGACGCAGGGTAGCCGCAATACTGAACAGGGCTTCGGACATGCCCACATTGGGGTTATCCACGATTTTAGCGGTTTTGGCCGGATCAGCCTTTTTGACATTTTGCGCCAGTTTTTTCAACATATCTGCCAGAAGTTTTTCGTCGTTGTATTTCTGAGACAGAGCAATGGCTTTGTCTTTTTCGCCGTTGCGGATGTAAAAATTGGTAATGACCTGAAGAGCGCGGAAAGACATTTCCATGCTTTCTTCATTGACGATGATTTCATAGTGGCGTCTGGCTTCGTCCGGGCGGTCGAAATAATCATTGATCATACCAGCGTGAAAGTGGTACAAGGCCCGGAAACTCGGTTCCTTCTCTATAATTTTGAGGGTTTTGAGGGCCTGGTCGGGCTTGTTTTGTCCGGCATAGCCCCAGGCGGACATAAGCGGAATGATGAATTCTTTGTATACAACTCCGTTCAGCTGGCTGATGGTTTCGTTTGCTTCCGCAAAACGGCCGTTTTTCATTTTGTCGACGCCCATTATAATATAAGTGAAGTTGTTTTTGTCGCCTTTTTTCAGGGAAATTTCGGCATATTTGGCGGCTTCGGAAATACGCCCCTTGGACGCAAGAATGACATATACTCGGCCGAGAAGCTCGCGGTTTTCGGGATCTTCTTTCAGCGCCTCAATATAATAGTCGGCGGCTGCGTTGAAATTTTTGCGCAAATGCGCCACTCTGCCGGCCAGATAAGCGCCATATGACTTTTTAAGCTTCGGGCCGTTGTATTCCGACTGTTTTATTTCCGCCGGCTGTCCGGTCCAGTGGTTGGAACAGGAATTAAACAGCGAAATACTGAAAACGATTATTAATATGTAGCTTATTTTGGCCATGTCTATCCATCTTCCCGAATCTATATGCGGAATCCGTTATATTCTATTCATAGATTTAAAATCATACAATAACATTTTGAATATTTTATAATATAGTGTGTAAATAAATAATTTATACCACAAGTCAATGATTGAACTTGAAAAATATTTGATTTGCTTTAACCTGTATTACCATGAATGAAGATCTGAATATCAGGGATATATTGGAATGGTATCTGACAGCCGGCGTGGATGAGACGTTTGGCGAGGTTCCGTTCGGGCTTGATACTGGCACAAAGACTGAGACGACGCCTGTAAAAGCGCCTGCTGCAGCTGCAGCGGCCGTGCGCCCGGCGACGACCGAGCTGGCGCAGGCGACAGTCAATGCCTGTAAAAGCGCCCGCGATTTGTGTGCGGAGGTCACGTCGCTGGACGAGCTTCGGAAAATGGTCGAAAATTTTGACGGTTGCGCTTTGAAAATGACGGCAAACAAAACGGTTTTCGGCGGAGGAAATCCGGAAGCAAAAATTATGTTTGTGGGCGAGGCACCGGGAGCGGATGAGGATCGCATCGGTCAGCCTTTTGTAGGGCGCAGCGGGCATCTGCTTGATAAAATGCTGCAGGCGGTCGGTCTTGATAGAACAAAAGTATATATTACCAATGTGCTGCCCTGGCGTCCTCCTGGGAACCGCACGCCGACAGACGGCGAAATAGCCGTCTGTCTGCCGTTTCTGAAGAGACAGATAGATTTGATAAATCCCGAAGTGATCATAGTTTTGGGCGGCAGCGCCGCCAATGCGTTGCTGGAAAATATGGAGCCGATTTCGAGGCTGAGGGGCAAGTGGCTGGAATATAAAAAGTCGGACGGCGGCATTGTGAACGTGCTAGCAAGTTTTCATCCCGCGTATCTTTTGCGAAATTCGGCCCAGAAAGCAAAAGCATGGTCCGATTTTATGCGGCTCTGCCAGAAAATTATGCAATGATTATTCTTTTATTCATAATTTGTTGGTAAAATAAAACAAACTGGATTATTATTTTTTAACTGAGGTCTGTAACATTATAGGAAATGAAGATGAACAATAAGAAAGTTTTTCTTGGAATTATGGGGCTTTTGGCTATGTACGGCGCCGGAGAAGCGCAGGCTCAGACAGGAACTCCCGTTACTCCGGCTGAAACGGCCGTGTCTGAAGCTAAACCCAGAAAAAGCAAGGCGGATGCCGTATTATTTAAAATTCATGACATTGTTTCCATCAGTCAAAATGACGGTATGTATCAGGCCTGTGATTTCTTTGTTACTTTCTATAATCGGTCCGATAAGGACATTAATGGTGCAACATTGAATCTGACTTGGAAGGATGATGCACTGGAAGAGATTATTCAGAACGAAATGAAGGCCAGTAATGAACGGTCTGCCGCTCAGGCGGAAGGACTGCAGGGAGATTATGTTCAGTCCGAAGATGAAAATGTTCCTTCTTATACCGAAAAAGTTTCGCCGCAGGAAATTTCAACCACTATTGAGATGCCTGCTGTTAAGGCGTATGAGCAGGTTTCTGTCCGTTCACGACTTCAGACGGACAGATGCTTTATGCTGATGAATGATGTTAAGACGAATGTTACTTCCTGCCTCTCGGAAAATAATAATGCGGTTGTAGCTGTTGGTCAGGATAGGGGCTGCGCTGGACTGTTCCATTTTGTTTCGGCGAAAAATCCGGAATATTATGTTGAGTTTAAGCCGGTTTCTTATAATGATCAGCAGACGCAGATTAAACAGAAAAAGGCTGACGAAGCCAAGGAAATTGAGGCCGATTATCACAGGAGCGTGGAGCAGCTGGAAAAAGCTTCAAGAACTTTAGCCGAAATCAAATAAGGGGAAGGTTATGGCAAAAAGCGGAAGCAGATATGTCTCGGGGGCAGCGGTTTTGCTGCTGACGGCGGCTCTTTGCGCAAAACCTGTCTCCGCTCAGATGTTTGCCGATGAACAGCCCAAACCGGCTGCAGTCAGGGAGAATAATGCGCGGAAGCCGACTTTTAACAACAGCTGGTTTACCAATCCGCGCAGCCGTCCCGCCGCCTCAAAAGCCGATGAAAAGTCTTTGCCGAAAGCAGACGTCCAATCTTCGAAAGAAAATGCTCAAACGGCTCCTACCTTGCAAAAAGAGCCCAAACTCAAACGCGGTTATTCGGCTATTCGCAGGCTTAGCACCGGCAATGATGACGAGGCTGAGGATGAGCAGCTGATTTTTCTGTATTACAAAGACTTCAACGTTACCAGAACCATGAGCGGGATGGTTATGTGCGATGTCAAGTTTATTGTTCTGACGACGCTTGACCAGAAAATTAATAATCTCAGTTTCAGACTGAAATGGCCGGGAATGGAAACTTCTCTCAGCTATAATGACGTTAATCCGAATGAAGAAACCTATTTTCCGTATACACTGGTCGGAGACGGGTGCTATACCATGGACAAGATCCCGAACGTAATTGTCAACCGGTGCCGCGTTAAGGGGTTGTCCCAGCAGCAATGCGCCAATAAAATCCGCTGGCTGAAAAGATAGAAAATGATTAGGGCGGTAAGGGGCATACAGTGTCTGCTGCTTGTAACGATACTGCCGTTTTTTTTCTTAAAAAGTCCGGCGGCGCAACCGTCGGCCGTGATTGACGCTACCTGTTATAAGCTGATTTTGGATAAGCTTTATATCAGTAGGGACGATGTTACGACTTATAAGAAAATATTCCGGGCGATTAAGGATGAAGACTGGGAAGAGGTCGAGGATCTGAGCGAGGATCTGGACAGCGACCTGCTGATGGGGCATGTTCTGGCCGAGACTTATTTGTCAAAAACATATGTTTCCACATTTGCGGAACTGAAGGACTGGCTGGAAAAATACGGAGATTATCCGCAGGCGCCGCGAATTTACAGACTGGCGCGAAGGAAAGGGGACAAGGCTGAACTTCCGTCGGCGTATGATGCCTGGAACGCCCGCAGGGTCTCTCCTTATGACTGGTATGATGACGCGTATGAAGCTGTGCGTCCGAAGGATAAAGAATTTGTGCGTCGGCAGATGGATCTGTTTGTCCGGGCTTTGAATCAGGGAAAAACCCTGCGAGCTAAAAGGATTCTAGAAAACCGCCGCATGCGGATGGTTGTGCCGGACAGGTACTGGGATGCTATGAGCGCAACGCTGGCAACGGAATATTTTTTGGATAACAGGGATAAGCTGGCGATTGAGTGGACGACAAAACCAACGCGGCGCAGCCGCAATGCAACCGCTTTATGGATCCGTGGTCTGGCTTTCTGGCGCCAGGGAAAATATGCAGAGGCAGGAATTAACTTCAGGCGACTCGGCGGGCTGAAAGATAATGACGAGTGGCTGATTTCGGCGGGGGCCTATTGGGCGTATCGCTCTTATGAAAAAGCCGGGCAGAAAACCGAAGCGAAAAAGCAGCTGCATATCTCCGCAAAATACCGCCGGACATTTTACGGTATTCTGGCTAATTTTAGGCTGGGAAATTCTTTGAAATACAATTGGGATAGTCTGGCTTATCTGAACGATTTCAGCAATTACGACTATGTGAATGATCTGCTGTCTTCCGCCGCGATCCGCCGGGCGATTATTCTGCTTCATGCAAAAAATCCGGATTTGGCGGAGCAGGAACTGCGGGCGGATTTTTACAATATGAATGAAAAGCAGAAAGAAGCCGCCCTGTATATGGCGCAACAGTATAAAATGCATGCACTGGGAATTATGATTTCAAACCAGATAAAGAATAACGAACGCGAAATTTATTATGACTGCGTTGCTTATCCGGTGCCGTCCTGGAAGCCGAAATCTGGCTGGAAAGTGGACAAGGCTCTGGTTTGGGCGCTGGTCAGGCAGGAATCGGCCTTTAAGCCGACGGCACAAAGCGGCGCCGGCGCCAAAGGACTGATGCAGCTGCTGTCCAGCACGGCTTTTTATGTAACCAAGGACCGGCGGCTGAAGGAAAATCAGGCTTCTCTGTTTGATGCGGAACTTAATCTGGATGCCGGGCAGCGGTATGTTTCGTATCTTTTGGAAAAACCTTATATTGACGGAAATCTGTTTTATCTGGCGGCAGCCTATAATGCGGGACCGGGCAATCTGCAAAAATGGAAAAAATTCATGCGTTATCAGGATGATCCGCTAATGTTTATTGAGACAATTCCCGCGCGGCAGACCCGGATTTATATTGAACGGGTGCTGGCCAATTACTGGATTTATAACGAACGGTTCGGCCAGCAGAGCAAAAGTCTGGAACAGCTGGCTCACGATCAGTGGCCGACACTGTAAACCGGGAAATGAGGCTGGTTTCGGCGGCAGATGTCGTTGGGAAGCCAGTTGTCTTTGCAACAGAAAATTCAAAAAAAATCCGGGGCAATAAGAATTGTATTTGCCTGAAAATTGTGCTATACTGAAAGCGTGATGGTAAGGATTATGTGGCGTATTTTTATGAATATTAACCAAAAAAACAATATATTATGGCAACAGTTATCGCCGTTGTATCCGTGTTGGTATTAATTCGCGCTTTCGGCGTTGAATTATTAACGTGGATCTTAAGAGGTTTAATGTTAATCATTGTTCCCTGTGTAAAATCTATTTTGCCGGGAGCAATCGGGTGGGGAATTTTATATCTGGTAACAGGCTCTTTGAGCATTGCCGTTATCGGCTTTGTTATCGGGTTTGTAATCGGATTAATTTTTATAATTCGAAGCCTGATTTGATTAACAGAAACTCGGAAAGGATTTTTGCTTCAAAAGCAAAAATCCTTTTTTTGTTAGGGAGAAAGGAGCGAAATTTTAGGAAAGGGAGATCGGAGTTAAGAAGCAGAGACCGGGAAAAAGCCAAGACCGGAATTTTATACCGGCAGCAGCACGATCAAAATGGTACGGAAATTTGCATCTCTGATGAGAGAGGCGGGCGGTCGCGCGGAGCATTGTGGCGAATTGAAATTCGGCGGCGGAGGATTATATAGACTTCGGGTTTAATTTTCAGGGGAAGGGAAGCGTTATGGAACTGTATTTGTTTTTGGCTTTGTTTTTGGTCTATGTACTGACGGCGTTTATGGTCAAAACGCGCGTGCTGAACCGCGTCTGGACGCTGGCTTTTATAGTCTGCTTTGTTATTACGGCGGTTTCGATCGCTTTTATCAGAGTTTCCAGTCAGGATGTGATGATGAGCGCCAATGAGCTTAACTGGTATTATCTGCTGTATTTGTTCGGGTCGATGTCCGTAGTTTTGGGCGTTATTAACCTGTGGATGTACCGCAAGGCCGTTTTCCGCGTCTTTTTTTCCAATGATCCCGATGATGACAAATCCTGAGGCCGACTTACGCCGTTGTTTTTTCGGGAGTTTTCCGGCTTTCTCCGTTGCGGTTTCGGGAGTGATTGCCGGCATATTTCCGGCAGTTTGGCAAAAACGGCGGCGTCATATCCATTTTTTCTGTCTGTGAGCCCGAAAAGAGAAAACTCTCCGGGCTATTATCTGAGCGCCTGAATTTCCAAAGGAAATTTTTGTCCGTTGATTTTAATGTTGTAAAGATTACGTCTCAACCCCCAGCAGGCTTTTTGAGCATTCAGAAGACGGCGCATCAGGTCCGGAGCGGGCGTGCGGATGACTGGACGGTTGCCCTTTTGCTCCGTTGTCGTTTCAGGAACTTTCCGCGCAATGGCCAGCACTTCGTCCAACGAGTTCCAGCCGGTAGCGCCGACAAGATCCCGTTTATAGCCGGTATGACTTTTGTTCCATGGTTCCGTTATTTCGCTTGCGAGTTCCCGTACAGTTTTGCCAAGCAGAAATAGCAGGTTTTCGTTTGCTTCGCGCAGACTGTCGCTGGCATGAACCAGATAGCCGCCGCCAAACCACTGGCGGTAGGTATATTTCAGGCTGGTCAGATTGGTGTTGACGCCCTGATAGTAACAGGGATTGTGATCATAAACAAGAATCAGCAGGAAATCTCCCGTTCCGCATTCTTTGATTTTTTTGCAGCCGCGCGGCAGTTTTTTGCCATAAAACCGGGTCAGGTTGTCGGCGAAATTTGCTTCGCTCCAGCTGATGTTGTATGTTTTGACGATTTCAAGCTTTCCGGCAATGTCCGTGAGGATTTTTTCTTCCAGCCGTCGGCCGTTCTGCCAGATTAAAAACAGGTGTAGTTCTTTGTCCATAGTCCGTATCCGTAGATTGCGCTGTATAATTTTTATACATTTTTCTGTATTTTTGCAAGTTTAATGTTATAAAAGTATCTGTTGTCAGACAGGGGATGCCAAATGATCAGAATCAACAATATAAAAGCCGATCTTGATATCGGGCTCGACGGGCTCCGGGAGATCGTGTCGATGAAAACCGGACTGGCGCCGGAAAATATCAAAAGCCTGAAAGTTGCCAAACGTTCGGTGGATGCGCGCAATAAGACAAACGTGCATTTTGTATATGCGCTGGATATGGAGGTATTCGGCGATGAAGACTATATTGCCGGAATTTTAGCTTGGAAAGACGCGGAACAAATAAAAAATCAGGAAGTCTTTTTTCTGAAACCCGGGCAGATGCAGGGGGCGTTGCGCCCGGTCATTGCCGGAACCGGCCCGGCCGGCATGTTTGCCGGACTGGCGCTGGCCGAAGCAGGGTTGAAGCCGATTTTGCTGGAACGGGGAAAAGAAGTCGCCGAGCGCCAAAAGGACGTCGATCTGTTTTGGAAAACGGGAGCACTGAAGCCTGATTCTAATGTTCAGTTCGGCGAGGGCGGAGCCGGAACTTTTTCGGACGGCAAGCTGATGACCGGCATAAAAAAAGACAAATATACAGCCCGCGTGCTGGAAGAAATGGTTGCGGCCGGCGCGCCGGATGAGATTTTGTTTCTGGCAAAGCCGCATATCGGCACGGATAATCTGGCGGTTGTCGTGCGCAGAATACGGGAAAAGATTATTTCTCTGGGCGGCGAATATCGTTTTGAAAACCGCTTGGAAGATCTGATTGTGAAAGGCGGAAAACTGACGGGGCTTAAGGTCCGCGACGCCGGCGGGCGTTTGTACGAGCTGGCTGCCGACAGGCTGATTCTGGCTGTCGGGCACAGCGCGCGGGATACGTTTGAAATGCTTTATAAGCAAGGGGCTGCCGTTGAGCAGAAGCCTTTTTCCGTGGGAGCGCGCATTGAGCACCGGCAAAGCCTGATTGACAAGGCGCAATACGGCAGTTTTGCCGGAAATCCGGCTTTGGGCGCGGCCGATTACAAGCTGGCCGTTCATCTCAAAAACGGCAGGTCCGCCTATACGTTTTGCATGTGCCCGGGAGGGCAGGTGGTGGCGGCGGCTTCCGAGGAAGGTCGGGTTGCCACAAACGGCATGAGCAGATTTGCCCGCAATATGACAAATGCCAATGCCGCGCTGCTGGTGGGCGTCATGCCGGAAGACTTTGGCGGGCGGCATCCGCTGCAGGGAATGTATTTTCAACGCAGGCTGGAGGAGGCGGCTTTTCGCCTGGGCGGCGGCGGATATAAGGCTCCGGCGCAGCTGGTCGGCGATTTTCTCAACAACAGGGAGTCGAAAGGACCGGGAGAAGTTGAGCCATCCTATGCGCCGGGCGTAACCTTTACGAATCTGGCCCGCGTCCTGCCGGATTTTGTCGTTGAGACAATGCGCGTGGCGCTTGTCGATATGGATCGCAAACTGAAAGGCTTTGCCTGCGCAGATGCGGTTCTGACCGGAGTGGAAACAAGAAGCTCTTCGCCGGTGCGGATCGTTCGCGACGAGAAGTTTGAAAGCACTATCGGGGGGCTGTATCCCTGCGGGGAAGGAGCCGGGTATGCCGGCGGAATAATGTCTGCCGCCGTTGACGGACTTAAGGTGGCCGAGGCTGTCTGCGGGGAGAGCTGATACAGCCGGCGGACTGTTTTAAGACTGTCTGTGGCCGGAGTGTTTGTGGAGATGACCGACGCGGCTGAAACTGTCCGGTGGCCGGTCCCTGGTGGACGGTGGAAAGCTTGGATTAAAGGTTTGCTTTTGCCGTCAGGCTTGTTTAAGATGCGGATATTGACATCGTATGAACTAAAAAGGACTGAGAATGAAAATTGCGATTATTGGCACCGGATATGTCGGTCTTCCCACGGGAATCGGCCTGGCCGAACTGGGCAACGAGGTTGTCTGCGTTGATAAGATAGAAGAGAAAATCAATGCCTTGAACAGCGGCAAAGCCACGATTTATGAAGACGGTATGGAAGAGCTGTTTCAGAAGCATCTGGCAAAAAAATCCCTTCGGTTTACGCTGGATATGAAAAATGCGGTCAGCGGCGCCGATGTCGTTATGCTGGCGGTGGGGACGCCGCCGCATCCCGTTACCAAAGAGGCGGATCTCCGGTATATTTATGCCGCGGCCGAAGAGTTGGCTCCGTATCTGGACGGCTATACGGTGGTGGCGACAAAATCGACGGTGCCGGTCGGAACGGGAGACGAGGTTGAGGCCATTATCAGAAAAGTTAATCCGGCGGCCGATTATGATGTGGTGTCTCTGCCGGAGTTTCTGCGCGAAGGCTTTGCCATTCATGACTTTTTTCATCCTGACCGTATTGTCATCGGCGCCAACGTCAAAAAAGCCCGCGATGTTTTACTGAAGCTTTATGAGCCTTTTCAGGGCAAAACGGAGTTTTTGCTGGTAAACCGCAAATCTTCCGAAACCATTAAATATGCGTCCAACGCTTTTCTGGCCATGAAAATCCATTATATCAACGAAATGGCGGATTTTTGCGAAAAAGCGGGCGCTGATATCCGCGAGGTGGCTCGGGGCATGGGGCTGGATTCACGTATCGGCGGGAAGTTTTTGAACCCGGGGCCGGGGTACGGCGGGTCGTGTTTTCCGAAAGATACCAACGCGATGGCGCAGATGGGGCGTAAATACGGCGCCGAGTTGAATCTGATTGAAACGACCATTGCCAAAAACGACGAGCGGAAAGCCCGGATGGGACAAAGGGTTCTTGACATGCTGCGCGATCATCCGGACGGCCGTATCGCCGTTCTGGGGCTGGCTTTCAAGGGCGGAACCGATGACTGCCGGGATTCTCCGGCGATGGAGATTTTGAACGAGATCTTAAAGACATCGCGCAATGTCTGCGTTTATGACCCGAAAGCCGCGGACAATGCCCGCAAGATGCTCGGCAGCCGGGTCAGTTATGCCGAAACCGCTTATGCGGCTGCGGAGGGAGCGGAAGTCGTAGTTATTCTGACGGAGTGGGAGGAGTTCCGGCATCTGGATCTGGACAGGCTGAAAAGCGCCATGTCCCGCGCGGCAATTGTCGATCTGCGCAATATGCTGGATGCGGAAGAGGTCAGGTCCCGCGGATTTGAGTATTCTTGTATCGGAATGAGGTAAAATAAAAATGGCAAAAGTTCTGGTTATCGGCGGCGCCGGCTATATCGGCAGCCATGTGGTCAAAGCCCTTTTGAAAAGCGGGCACGGCGTCGCGGTTTATGACAATCTGTCCACGGGGCAGAAAATAAACCTGTTTAAGGAAGCCGAGTTTATCGAAGGAGATATTCTGGATACTGCGGCTTTGCAAAAAGCCATGTCCGGCGGGTTTGACGCGGTTGTGCATCTGGCGGCCAAAAAGGCTGTCGGCGAATCGATGGAAAAGCCCGAAATTTATTCGACCAACAATATCTGCGGCTCGCTGAATATCCTGAACGCGATGGTCGGCTGCGGCGTCAGAAATCTGGTTTTTTCTTCGTCGGCGGCCGTTTACGGTATGCCGGAATATCTGCCGATTGACGAGAAACATCCATTTCATCCGCTGAATTATTACGGTTTTACCAAGCTGGAAATCGAAAAATACATGGAGTGGTACAGCCGGCTGAAAGATTTCCGTTATATGGCGCTGAGATATTTTAACGCCATCGGATATGATGCGGAGGGGGATATCCGCGGCCGGGAGATCGGTTCGCAGAATCTGCTGCCGATTGTTATGGATGTTGCGGCCGGCCGGCGGGAAAAACTGTCGGTCTTCGGCAGAGATTATGAGACGCGCGACGGAACCTGCATCCGCGACTATGTGCATGTGTCGGATTTGGCCAGAGCCCATGTGCTGGCGATAGAAAAGCTTATGGCCGGAGCGGAATCGGACAGCCTGAATCTGGGAACCGGCAAAGGGACGTCCGTAGACGAGATGATACAGGCGGCGGAAAAAGTCGTGGGAAGAAAGCTGAATGTTGAATATGCCGGCCGGCGGGCGGGAGATCCGGCGGTTTTGGTGGCGTCGTACGACAAAGCGAAAAAAGTTTTGGGCTGGGAACCCGCTTATACCGATGTTGAGGAAATCATCAGAACAACCTGGAATATAGAATAAAGCGACGCCGGCGGAAAGCCGGCGTCTTTTTGAGCTGCGGAAATAGGTCCGGCGGAATTTCCGCCGGTTTGCCCGAACTTTTTCCGCATTTTTTCTGCCCTGAAAGAGATTGTCCGCTGACGTGATTTTATTCCGCAGATTCCTTTTCTGCCGGAGGTTCTTCCGCCGCGGATTCCGCCGGTTTGGGATATTGCTGTTTGACAAGCAGACAGTCCTGATAATATTTGTCCAGCTGCTGTTGTCCGGCGGCGATCAGTTCCGGGGTTTCCGAGTTCAGCTTGACCTGCGCGTCCAGATATTCGCGGAAGTCGGGATAATGTTCCCGCCGCAGTTCCTGATAAGACGGAACGTAAGGTTCCGGCTCTTCCAGAACCAGTTGGCCGTTGCGGGCGACGATTGTTTTGCCCTGCGCCTGTCCGCAAAAGAGTTCGTCAAAATAGTCGTCGCTGACTTCTATTCCTAACAATGTTTTCATGCTTTGTCCTTTCTTTTAGATTTTGCCGATGGCCAGCCAGTCGTGGGCCGGAATGGCGCTGTGGCAGGTGGTGAAGCCGTAGGTGTATTTTTTTTCGTTATTGACCGAAAAATATCCGTAGTTGGAGCTTTTCCATTCCGTAACGCCGGCAACGATATAGGTCGTGTTGGCAAAGGCCTTGGGAAAAGTGATGGTCTGGTAGGTTCCGCTGGAAGGGGGAATGTAGCCTCCCTGCACGAGCTTGCCGCTGTTGTAGAGCTGGTACCAGGTGTTGCCGTCGGAGGCCTCCCAGTTTTCGACAATATAATCCGCCATATTTGACAGCGGCGTATTGCCGAGATTTGCGTCCGCCTTGCCGTTCAGTCCGTTGACAAATTCTGCCGCCTGAGCGGTGCTTGCCGGGACGGCTGCCGAATAAACCTGAATATACAGCGCCGTCTTGACGTGTCTGGGCTGGACTTCGCTGCCGGTTTGCACGCTGCGCGACGCGTCAAAGCCGAGAATATAGTTGGCGTAGTTTCCGCCGCCGCCGTCCCCGCCGTTGATCAGCGTATGCTGGTAGAAAGCGCCTTCCGTCGTCAGGTTGTTGCCGTTAGTGAAAGGCGAAGACAGAGCGTTGACGGTTCCCGTTATGTTGACAATCTGGTCTTTTGCCGCGGTGCCGATTTCGCTTAGCTCGGAGAGCGAGGATACAAAGCGGGTTATTTTCGGCAGGCGCAGACTGCCGGATTGTTCGTCAATGACAAAAGCGCCGGTTTCGCCGTAAGACGAGATTTCCGCTTCGTACGCTTCGGCGGACAGGGCGCGGAGTTTGCCGGCGGTTTTCAGCGCAACGGCTTTGTTCCAGAAATCGGGAAAGATTGTTCGGCAGCCGGTTATGTTTTCTCCCGTCCACAGGGGATAAGCGCCGGGAGGCGTTTCACCGCTGAAGCTCTGAAAAATCGTAAACAGCGGAATTGCCGTTTTGCCCATGGCCAGTTCGGCGCGGGCGGCGTATTGTCCGGCGGTTTCGGCAGAGGCGGCGGCCTCTTCGGCCGAGCTTCCCGCTTCTTCGGCTTTTTGCGCGGCTTCCAGTTTTAAATCAACGCAGTCTTCATAGACATGCGCCAGTTTTTCTATTTCCGCGCTGGAATTGACAAGGCTGTTGCCCTCCTGATTCCAGATGATGGATTTTCCGGCTTCCGGCGTCGGCAGACTGACGTTCAGATTGGTGGAAGAATAGGGCGGAAAGGTTATGGTTCTGCTGATCGCCTCCTCAAGCTGCTTCATGCAGGCCAGCTGATAGTCAAACTCCAGATTGACCTTGCTGGAGCGGAACGGACCGGCTTCCTGAAAGTCGGTGGTTCTTTTCAGCTCAAGATTGCGAAACAGAGTGATGATGACGCCGGATGCCGGCGCGGCGTCAAAGGCAACGCAGCCGCCGTTGTCTTCCTCGTTCCGGCTGACCGTGTAGCCGGATGTTTGCAGCTGGTCGTCAAAATATACTTCAATATCATCCGGGCTGAAGATCGGAAACGAGAAGTAAAACTGCGTGGTTTCCCCGTCGCCGGCAAAACGGATGCGCGGCTTTGTATTGCCTATTTCAATTGAATCAGACATTGTTTTCTCCATATGGTGATTGTATTTAAAATAAAAAAATCCGCCCGGACGGCGGATTTCGGATACACTTGTGGCAAGTGATACTCTGTTGTATAACAAAAAAATTTACAAAAGTCAAGGAATTTATTCCTATGTCGGACGCCGGAGAGATAAGGCGGCGGAAAATAATTGGCTTCGGCAGCCGGCGCCTCGGACAGATGAGGAGGCAGAAAATAATTGCTTTCGGACGTTGTCGTCGGACGGCTTTGGTTGACAAGAGCGCGGAAAGTGATTACTTTCAAAGGCAGTTGTAATTTTTTTAGGAGAAGAGCGATGAGCGACAAAAGCGCTGAAAACGCATGCGAAACAAAAAAATGCTGCGGCAAATTCTGGGCAGCGGGTATTTTGGCCGTCGGTCTGGCGCTGGGCGGATTTTTCCCGGGCTATTACTATTATCAGGCCAGACTGAGAGATAATTTTGTTACGGTTAAGGGTCTGGCGGAAATGGATGTCAAGGCGGATCTCGGCGTCTGGAACATCAAATTTGTGGTAACCGGCGATGAGCTGCTTGGCGTGCAGCGCGAAATGGCTTCCAAACTGCAGGTTATTTTTTCGTTTTTGCAGGAAAAAGGTTTCACGCCCGATGAAATCAGCGAGGGGCGTTTGGAAACCAACGACCTGATGACCAATCCGTACCGGGACAAAAATTTTGCGTCGCGTTATATTCTCAGCCAGAAAGTAACGGTTCGCAGCTCTAAGGTGGATATGATTGAGCAGGCGCTGCGCAATTCGGGAGAACTGGTTGCCCGCGGCGTGGTTTTTGACAGCCAGAGTTACGGGTCGCCGGTTTCGTATATTTTTACCAAATTGAACGAGATCAAGCCGCAGATGCTGGAGGAGGCGACCAAGAACGCGCGTCAGGCGGCGTTGGAATTTGCCAAAGCTTCCGGCAGCGAAGTCGGCAAAATCCGCCGCGCCTCTCAGGGCGTTTTCTCCATTCAGCCCCAGCTGGCCACGCCCGATGCCGTAGAAAGTTATCAAATAAATAAGAGGGTGAGGGTTGTGTCGACGATTGAGTTTTGGCTGGAGTGAAAGTTTGTATAACGGCCAGCTAGTACAGAAATTGCAGGTCGAAAGTGTCCTCATGTACTTCTATGTACACTGCGGTACTTTCGCCTTTATTTCTTACTATCTGTCTCGTTCTCCAAACTTTTTGAAAACAACTGCTCTGCGGCTGGCTGGTACAGGATTAGCGGGCGAAATGAATGAAGGTGTATATTAAAATTTTTTTCGCCTTTGAAATAAAGTCCATTATCCAAACTTTTGCAGGCCGCGCCATTCAATTCAAAAAAGCCTTTCGCCCGCCAAGAGTCGAAAAGGCTTTTTTTCGTCGTTAAAATTTCTTAATTGAAAATTAGCAAAATGCTGTTATACTAAGCTCGCCAGGGGAAATGGTTAGCCCGTGGCGGAGTATGCAAGCTCCTTAAGTAGAACCTAATAACCTCCAATTTCTAATTTTTGGAGGATGACGCGATATAAGCCGCTCTGCGGACGAATAAGCGTGCTGTCTACTTACAGCTTGCAACTCCTCCACCTTACCCTAAAAGTAAGGTGGTTTTGTTTTTAACAAAATCAAAAGGAGTTGAAGAAAATGACAAGAGCATATCAGGATTACATGAAATTTCAGCTGGAATTGGGCAAGGAGCTCAAGCTGGCGCGCCTTGAAAAAGGCCTCCAATGCTCGGAGGTGGCGCGTCTGGCCGGCGGCATGAGCACGACGTTTATCAAAAAAGCGGAAAGAGGCTCAATCAGGATGTTTTTTACGGTTATCCGCCTTATTGTTTTTTACAACAAAAGAGCTGTTATTTACCTGAGGGACAGACGGCCCGGGGACGATGTGCCGCTGATAGTTAAGGGCAAGCCGGGGAGCGCCGCGTCGGAACCGGTCGGGGAATCGGCGTGTTATGATTTTGAGGAAGCGGACCGCGAGGAGGAAAGTTATGAACTTGCGGAGGAGGAACGCAAGGCGACAGCCTGCGATCCGGCCGTCAGCGGGCAAAAAAGTTCTGCCTCTGCGGCGACAGCCTGCGCCCCGGCCGTCAGCGGGCAAAAGGGACAACCCTCCGCCTGAAAAAATAAGCCCCCGAAAATCGGGAGCTTTGCCCCGAATAAAGTTCGGAGTTCTGTCGTGGGCAAAAGGGACAACCTGCCGCCTGAGAAACAAGCCCCGAAAAACTGGGGGCCGCTCCCCGAATAAAGTTCGGAGTTCTGTCGTGGCAAAAGGGACGAACCTCCGCCCGAAAAAACAAGCCCCGAAAACCGGGGGCTTTGCGCTGAATAAATCCCGGGGTTCTGCTGCTGGCGAACCTCCTCTCCGTTTGTTTTTGGAAGGGGGAAAAGCCGTGGTTTTGTAATTCTTTGTTGTTTTATTTTACTGGCATTTTTGAATTATTGATTCTAATATCATTTCAGTTTCACTTTAAGGAGAATGAGTTAATGCATTTGAAATTTCCAGAAAAGGTTGAAAACGGATTGCGTTATCTTAAATTAAAGATGCTTCCGAAAACCTTGTTTTTCAGAACGATGCTGCTGATATTTATTCCGTTGATCGTCGTGCAGGTGGTGTCGATAGTCGCCTTTTTTGACGGCAGCTGGGGACGGGTGGGAAAACGCCTGTCGTCAAACCTGACGTCGGATATGGCCTTTGTGATGCAGCTGGTGGAAAAATCGCCGGATAAACTTCCGGAAATTCAGGAGCTTACCCGCTCTATTTTTGATATTCAGCTGAAATATTACGACAATGACGAAAAGCATAACGTGCTGAACAAAACCAGCCGTAACAGCAAACTGGTTACGGGTTTTCTGGAAGATTCGCTGCGCCGCGAGTTTCCCGATGCGATCAGCAGCATTTATATGGGAAAAGGCGATTATGATCTGGTTGTCTTTGTCGATACGGCAAAGGGGCTGTTTGAGTTTTCGACGTCGGCCAAAAATATTTTCAGCACGTCCATTTTCGGGTTTGTCGCGTGGATGATCGGCACGTCTCTGCTGCTGTTTGTGGTCGCGGCCCTGTTTCTGCGGATACAGGTGCGTTCTATCGCCCAGCTGGCGCAGGTGGCGGAAGATTTCGGCAAGGGCATCGACAACAAGGATTTCAAGCCCTACGGTTCTGTGGAAGTCCGCCGCGCCGGTTTTGCCTTTATGAAAATGAAGGAGCGCATCCAGAGGCAGATCAGCGAAAGAACGCAAATGCTGGCCGGCGTTTCGCATGACCTGCGCACACCGCTGACCCGTATGAAACTGCAGACGTCCATGCTGAAAGACAGTCAGGATAAACAGGATTTTCTGCAGGATATTGACGAGATGGAAAAAATGCTCGACGGGTATTTGTCGTTTGTCAGCGGCGAGGGCGGCGAAAAGTCGACTTTCGTCGATATGAACGAGCTGATTTTGAGCATTATTAACAAGTTTCGCAATACCAAGGCGCTTATCCGTTATTCTACCAATGATCAGGTAAGCGCAATTCAGGGACGCGAACAGGCTTTGAAACGCGCTCTGACAAATATCATTTCCAACGCTTTTGACTATGGCAAAACAGTCAGTGTCAGCCTTGAAAGCAACAACCGGAAGCTGGAAGTGGTCGTCGATGATGACGGGCCGGGTATTCCGGAAGACAAGCGGGAAGAGGTCTTTAAAGCCTTTTACCGTCTTGAGGGATCGCGCAATAAGGAAACGGGCGGGGTCGGGCTCGGACTCTCTATTGCCAAAGATATTATAACTTCCCACGGAGGCACGATCGAACTCCTGGACAGTCCGTTAGGAGGCTTGAGGGTACTCATTTCTATTCCCTTATAACAGCCACATCAGGCGTTATACTTTCAACAAAGTTTATATCAGCCCCAGCAGCCTGCCGGCAAACGACTGATTAAACGAAAGGCCTGAACGGTGATAAGTATTATGTCGTAAGCCCCGGTTAAAATAAGACCGGGGCTTTTTTTGTTAAAAGCATTTTAATATATATTATGTTAAAGTTGCGGCAATACTAATCTATCAGGTGAGGAAAAATGGCTGAAAATATCGTTAATCCGCAGGAAAACGCTAATCCTGAAAATGCTGTTACGGAAGAAGACGTTGTTGCCGGGGCGGAAGAGTACGAATACGAGTATATTGAAATCCCCGAGGGCGAGGAACTTCCCGAAGACGCGGAATATGAGTATATTGAAGTTCCGGCCGATGAGCCGCTGCCGGATTTTTCCGCGGCGGAAAAAGTCTCCGAACCTGTTGTGGTAGAAGAAAAAACGGCGGAGAGTGCTGCCGTGGAACCTGCCGCGGCTGTTTCTGAACCTGTTGCAGCAGAAGAAAAGCCTGCGGAAAACGTTGCCGCGGAACCTGTTGCGGCGGTTTCCTTTTCTGTAGAACCGGAAGAAGTCCCTGTAACTCCGGCAGCTCCGTCTGCGGAGCCGGAGAGCCCGACAATATCAGCCGTTCCGCCGGAAGAACCGGTAAATCCGGCCGCGTCAGTTATGTCGGCAGCAGAACCGGAAAGTCCGGTCGCGGCTATTTCCGAACCTGTTGTGGCAGAAGAAAAGCCTGCGGAAAGCGCTGCCGCGTCAGACATACCTGTTTTGTCGGAAGAGAATACGGTCTTGGAATCGGAAAAAACAGAGCCTCTTTCGCCCGCGGAAGCAATGACAGAACCGGAAAAACAGCCAGCAGAAGAATATCTTGCCCGGTCGGCGGTATCCGAACCGGAAAGAGCGGTGTCGGCAGCATTTGTTCCGGCAGCGGAAACTTTGTCGGAAGCCAAAAATCCTTTTCCTGAATCGGAACCGGCGCCAGAAGAGATTAAAAAAGAGGAAACCGCGGCGGATATTGCTTATGATGCCGGTGCGGAAGTTCCAAATCCGGACGATATTCTTGATAATATTGAAGAAATTGATCCGGCCAGAATACTAAATGATGAAGGGGTTGAGGAAATCAATCCGGATGAGATATTAAAAGAAGAAAGCGTCGCGGAAATAAAACCGGACGAAATCCTGAAAAACGAAGGTATTGAGGAAATCAATTCGGCGGAGCTGCTTGGCGATATTCCGTCAGAATCTGACGCCTCTGTTCCGCCGTCTGGCGCCGGAGAAATTGAGGAGGTTTCTCTGGAAGATATTCTGCAGGACGACGCAAAAATCGAGACTGTTGAAGAAATATCTCTGGATGATTTGATTGGTACGCCGCAGAAACCGGATCTCGGCGAGGTTGTCGCGGAGGTTGCAGAGGAAGTACCTGCTGAAGCTGCTACAGAGATTGTAGAAGAGGCGCCGGCTGAGGCTGTATCAGAAGTTGTCGAAGAAGTAACAGCAATGGAAATCAGCGAACCGGAAGCGGCCGCAGAAACAGTGCCGCAAGCCGAAGCGCCGGTTGAAACGGCTGCAGAGGTTGTTGAAGAAGAACCGGTTGAAACCGTTGCGGAGACTGTCGAAGAAGTACCTGCCGGAGCCGCTACGGAGATTGTAGAAGAGGCGCCGGCTGAGGCCATGTCAGAAGTTGTCGAAGAAGTAACAGCAATGGAAATCAGCGAGCCGGAAGCAACCGAAGAAACAGTGCCGCAAGCCGCCGCGCCGGTTGAGACAGCTGTAGAGGTTGTTGAAGAAGAACCGGTTAAAGCTGTTGCGGAGGTTGTCGAGGAGGCGCCGGCAGCGGAAATCAGCGAACCGGAAGCAGCCGCAGAAACAGTGCCGCAAATCGAAACGCTGGTTGAAACAGCCGCAGAGGTTGTTGAAGAAAAACCGGTTGAAGCTGCTACGGAGATTGTTGAAGAGGCGTCGGCTGAGGCCGTATCAGAAGTTGTCGAAGAAGTAACAGCAGTGGAAATCAGTGAGCCTGAAACGGTCGAGGAAGCGGTGTCGCAAGCCGAAGCGCCGGTTGAAACGGCCGCAGAGGTTGTTGAAGAAGAACCGGTTAAAGCTGTTGCGGAGGTTGTCGAGGAGGCGTCGGTTGAAGCCGCTGCGGAGATTGTTGAAGAAGAAGCTGTGGTTAGCGAAAAAGATTATGCCGAACCCGAACTCCCCGCATTGTCTTATTATGAGCTGCATGACGGCGAGTTGGAGGCTTTGTCTGCGGAGGCTTTCCATTTTTCCCGGAAGTCCGGCGTTGCGTTTTATCGTTCCGAGGATAATAACGGCATTGTGCTGCTGGATGATATTCCGGCAGTTTCTGACGGCTGGCGTTTGGTCCTGATCCGGCAGTCGGTTATTCCGGTTCCTGCCGGCGAGGAACGCGTATCATATCCTCTGCCAAAAAATACTTACCGTGTTTCCAAGGTTGTCAAAGACGGAGTTGTCCGGCTGGACACTTATAATCAGGAGGATTTTGTCTTTGTTCATCCGCAGGAGTTCAGCGAAATCAAAGGACATTTTATATACGGAGAGGCCGGAAAGGATACGGGACTCGTTATAACCGATTTTACGAATATTGATTTATCGGGACGGCAGGGAACAATTGCCGAATTTGATACGCCGGCTTCGGGAATGTTGATCGGCGGGAATGCGATGCTTTATTTTGCCGGAATTCAGAAAATTGTTCTGCCGGTGTCCGGGCAGTCCGCAGAGAGTTCCGAAAAAGCCGGCATGAGAGCGATTAAATGGTTCAGCGGCAGCAGCGGCGATCAGTTTTTTGAGGTTACTGCTTCCACATCGTCAGGCGAGATTGTCGGAACCGAGGAAAAAAAGGCTATTCATGTGGCTACCGGAATATCGTCATACGGCTGGAACGTAACTTTTAACAATGGAATTAATATGAGTCTGAAAGATCTGCAGGAGTATCAGGGAAAACACGGGAGTATGCCGGACAGCTCCGGAACCCTGCGGCACGGGGAAACGGTTCTGACTTTTGGCAATATTGAGCGGATTGTGGCTTATCAGGCGCCGCAGTATTTTGCCTACGGCCGTCCCTGATTTATTATGGTCTCCTTATCCGGGAGACCTCATTTGGACAGCGTAAAAACGGTTTTTCAGGAACAGAAAAACGGCTGTTTCTTTTGAGAGAAGAACTGTTTTTCCGGATGAATTCGTTTTTTTAGGGCCTCTGTCAATGACAAAGGCCCTTTTTTAGAAAAATGAAGTTTATTTGTTGATCGGGAAAACCTGCACGCCACCGCTGTTGACCGGTTCGGACGGCGCTACCGGAGCATTTTCGTACAAAATCTGCCGGCCGTCGTTGATGGCCTGCGTGTTGCGCGGATTGGTCAGTTCAGGGCTGAGCGGGTAGGCGTCTTTGGGCAGGCGAATCAGCATATATCCCGTGCCGCCGCCGAAAGCAGGTCCTGACAAACCGACGGAATAAAAGCCGCCGATATAACCATAATCGAGGTCGATATAATCAATAACAAACAGGGTTTTTATCATTGTCTGACCGATGGAGGTCATCCGGCACATATAACCGCCGTCCTCCATGACAATGTTGCTGGTGTCTTTTACATATAACAGCGTTTTGGCCGGCTTGCAGTCCGGAGACTGGCCGTTGTAAGTAACGTTGTAATTCAGAACCAGATTGAGAGAGGTGTTGCCTTTGGCGACCGAAACATTGGTAATTTTAACAGAATCGACGTACATGTAAGCGGGCGTGATGCCAACGCGTATCGGCAGAGATATGTAGTTTTCGATGCAGGCGTGCGTTCCCGCGTCCGCCGCGCAGATAAGGGCATTTTGCCGGTTGTTGTTGTCCAGCAGGTGCAGAAGGCTGTTGTAAATATATTCCCGCGACATGGAAAGCTTGGCGGGAGCGCATTGTTTGGTCCGGCAGACAACAACGGAATTGGGCATCCGCAGAGGCGCGGGTTCCTGTATTTCCGCTTTCTGAAAAGGATGATTCAGAACATCCTGAAGGCTGCGGTTCCAGATGTCGCAGCTGCTTGCGCCCGTTACGGCCAGGCCCAAAAACAATATTTTCCCGATAAGTTTTCGCACGGTTTCCAAATCCTTATGACTGCTAGTAATTTGACATATTCAGCTTATCATAAGACAAAGATTATAAAACAACAAAGATTTCTTGTTACTAATCCACAGCGCCGAAGGGCTTTAAGCGGATTTTTCCGCCGGAACGGGAATCGTGCCGATGGTTTCTATTCTGCCGCTTTCCAGACAAAAATGCCAGCCGTGCAGCCGCAGTCTGCCGGCATTGACGCGTTCTCGGACAAAAGGGAATTTTTCCAGATTACGGAGAGAGGCCAGAATTGCTTCTTTTTCGCAGTAATCGCAGCATTCGCGAAAACCCAGCCCGGCGCTGACGGCTTTTTCTTTGACTTCCTGCAGCGTATAGAGCCAGTTGTCAATGAAAGTATGGTTATTTTCCCTGTCTTCAACCAGAGTTTTGATACCGCCGCAATGGCTGTGGCCGATGATGATGATATCTTCTACCTCAAGCCCTTTTACCGCGTATTCTATGGCGGCGGTGGTGCCGTGGCAGTTGATTTTGTCTTCTTCAAAACGGGGAACAATGTTGGCGACGTTGCGGATGACAAAAAGCTCGCCGGGCTCAGCGTTGAGGATGATGGACGGGTCGACGCGGGAATCGCTGCAGCAGATTACCAGAACCTTGGGCGACTGCCCTTCGGCAACCAGTTTCCGGTATAGTTCCGGCCGGGATACAAAGTATTCTTCGTAAAAGGCGCTGTGTCCCCGGAGAAGTTTTTTTATTTCGGTCATCGCGTATTCTCCTGTTGAATTAAGTTTCGGAAAATTATATAGTCGAATCCGGGATTGTAAAGAATGCAGGAAAAATTATGAAAAAGTTTCTGTGGACGGTTGTTTTCGCATTATGGGCGTTTCCCCTGCGCGCCGAGGTTTATGTGATCGACGGCGACAGCCTTAAAATCGATGAGGCAAGCATCCGGCTTGCGGGGATTGACGCGCCGGAATATTACCAGACCTGCAAGGACAAAAACAATAAGCCTTACGATTGCGGCATTTCCGCCAAAAACGCTCTGGCGGAAATGGTCGGCGGCAGGCTTGTCCGCTGCGTGAAAATCAGCAAGGATATCTACAACAGGGAACTGTGCGAATGTTTTGCGGACGGCGTCAGCCTGAATCTTAAAATGATCGAGACAGGATGGGCCGTGGCTTACCGAAGCGACAACAAGGCTTATGCGGCGGCGGAGAAAGAAGCCAAAAAGAAAAAACTGGGCATCTGGCAGGGAAAATTCATGCGGCCGGAATTATACCGGATTTTGAATAAATGAGGAAAAGTAGGGAAGAGGATAACTTTTTGCAGAGATTCTTATTGACAGCTTAAAAAACTTATGTATATTGCAAACAACGATTTATGTATAAAATAATCAAAAATTAGGTGAATTGAAATGTACGCAGTAATTAAAACAGGCGGAAAACAATACAAGGTTGCCTCTGGCGATGTTGTAAAATTGGAAAAAATCGCCGGTGAAGAAGGTAAGGAAGTAATTTTCAACGAAGTTCTGGCTTTGGACGAGACCATCGGGACTCCCCTGGTAAACGGCGCTTCTGTCAAAGCTACCGTTTTGAAGCAGGCTAAAGATGACAAGATCATTGTCTTCAAAAAGAAGAGAAGACAGAATTATCGCCGCAAAAACGGACACAGACAGAATATCACAATCGTTAAGATTACTGATATTATCGGTAAATAGTAAGTTTAGGAGAGAATAGTCATGGCACATAAGAAGTCAGGTGGTAGTTCCAATAACGGACGTGATTCGGAAGGTCGTCGTTTAGGCGTTAAGAAATTCGGCGGCGAAGCCGTTATTCCCGGAAATATCATTATCCGTCAGCGCGGAACCAAGTACCATCCGGGCGAAAATGTCGGAATGGGCAGAGACCATACCATTTTCGCGCTTGTCGAAGGTAAAGTCGCTTTTGTTAAAAAAGCTAATGACAAAACTTTTGTTTCGGTTGTTACCGAGTAGGTTTTGACAAAGACAAATCGGCGGAGGGGGTGTTTGCGCATCCCCTCCGTTTTTATCTCTGCTTATCTGGAAAGACGTTGAAAAATGATTAAATCGTCAGGATGATAACACAGGCAGGGGCTTGTCTTTGCGGAAGGAGACAGACATGAAGTTTTTAGACCAGGCGAAAATATTTGTAAAATCAGGCGACGGCGGCAACGGCTGCGTTTCTTTCCGCCGGGAGAAATATATTGAATTCGGCGGTCCGAATGGCGGTGACGGCGGCAAAGGCGGCAGCGTTTATTTTGAGGCCGTGGAAAATCTCAATACGCTGATCGATTTTCGTTATCAGCAGCATTTTAAAGCGCAGCGCGGGCAGCACGGCATGGGGTCCGATAAAGCCGGCGCCAAGGGCGAAGATATTGTGATTAAGGTTCCGGTCGGCACGGAAATCGTTGCGGATGACGGGGAAACTGTTATTGTGGATATGATCAGGCCGGGGCAGGTTTATATGATTGCCAAAGGCGGCGATGGCGGCCGCGGCAACGCGCAGTTTAAGACTTCCGTCAATCAGGCTCCCCGTTATGCCGAGCCCGGCTGGCCCGGTGAGGAAAAATGGGTCTGGCTGCGTTTGAAGGTGATTGCGGATGTCGGACTTATCGGCATGCCTAATGCCGGAAAATCGACTTTTTTGTCGGTTGTAACCAAAGCCCGGCCGAAAATCGCCGATTATCCGTTTACGACGCTGCATCCTAATTTGGGCGTGGCTTGGGTTGACGGTTACGAAATGGTTTTGGCGGATATTCCAGGGCTGATTGAAGGAGCGCATGAAGGTGTCGGTCTGGGAGACCGTTTTCTCAAGCATGTGGAGCGCTGCGCGGCGTTTATGCATTTTGTCGACGGAACGTCTGAAGATGTCGCCGGGGACTATAAAGCTATACGGAAAGAACTGGAACTGTATAAGGCTGATCTGGCGCTCAAGCCCGAAGTCGTGGTTATGAACAAATGCGATGCGCTGGATGAGGCAGAAATCGGGAAAAAGCTCAAGCTGCTTGAAAAAGCGTCGGGAAAAAAGGTCTTTCCGATTTCCGCTGTTGCAAAACAGGGACTTTTTAATTGCTTATCGGAAGTAAATAAGTATATTACTAGAGACAGAAGAGCGAAAAAAGACGAGGATACTTCAGAAACTGAAGAAAATTCCGGTGCTTTTTCGGAAAAAAAGCCCTGGTCGCCGTTGGATTAATTTGAATAGGAGTTTGAGAATTGGCAAAAGCTGCGGCAAAAAAAATTAATAATGAAGACAAAGTTCTGGAGATTATTACCAAAACGCTGGACGAGGGAAAGGCGGAGGATGTCGTCGTCATTGACTTGAAAGGGAAAACCTCCATAGCCAATCAGATGGTGGTTGCCAGCGGAACGTCCCAGCGGCATGTCGCGTCTCTGGCGCAGAAAGTTCAGGAGAATTTGAAGGCGGAAGGATTTAAGTCCGTTGCGGAAGGAGAAGAAAAGGCTGACTGGGTTTTGATTGACGCGTATGACGTCATTGTTCATATTTTTAAGCCTGAAGTGCGGGAATTTTACAATCTGGAAAAAATGTGGCAGTCTGTGGCCAATATTCGGGATAAATAAGACGAGGGCAGCCTGCAGGCTGCCTTTTGTCTGGGTAAGAAAGCTTTGCTTTCCATATGAGTAATGTATTGCCTTTTGTCTGAACGGGCGGTTGTGAATTTCATTTGATCAAAGATAAAAAAACCCCGGAATTCCGGGGTTAATTTAATTTTTTCCATTCGGCAATGATTTCCCTGACATAATTTATATACAGGGGAGAGTTGAATGTTTTCAACGTCCGACGATCCCCGTTTTGGGTATTTTCGATCAAAATCGCATTTATCAGCGGTTCCGAAGCGCTGTCCAACTCGTAGGCCACAATAAAACGGCGGTCGAGTATTCTGTCGCTATCATCTTCCATGATAACGGTTTCGCCTTTTTTCTTTTTTGTCAGCTTAACCAGATTGTCAGTTGTCAGGAAGATCTTTTTGGAACCTACCGGCGTGAAATATACCCAACGCTTGTCGACATACCCCCAAACAGATGTATATTTTTTTCTTCCCAGCCGGTTTTCCAGAATGTAATGCTGGATTTTTTCCAGATTTATCTGTTTTCCGAGCGTATGGGATAATTTTCGTCTGAAGGGACTGCGGGAGAAAAACCAGTGTCCCGGCCGTTGTTCTTCAAAGATTATAATCCTGTCGAGATAGCCCAGACCGTTGTCCTTTTTTTGAATATTCCTTTTAAATCTCTGTTTTATCAGGAATAATTTTATTTTTTTTAATATTTTCATAATGATAAATTTTAAGCGGCTGAAACCGCGGTTATTGAAGAAGCAGAATTGCGGCTATGATTGCGATGACGGCTACCAAAAATGCAATGTGTTCTCTGCGGCCTTTGCTGATTTCGGTTTTGAAATCCTCAAAGGAATGGATGGCTGCATCAACAAAACAAACGGTTTTGCCGCCTTTGGGAATGTAAAGCCAGCCTCGTTTGTCGAGGTTGTATTTTAGCGCGATCTCGTGCGGGAAAGAGTTTTCTCCGCCAATATGAGCTTCTATGTTTCCTGGCAGCACATCGCGTCCCAAAAGTATTGAAAAAGCCTTTGCCGCGATGATGTCTGAGTTGACGGGATAACTGGTAACTGAAAGTTCCAGAGCCCTGTCGGACATTTCCCTGATCGCCTGACTGTCGCCGCTGCGCAGAATTTTTTCATTCTCCGCTTTGTAAGCATCAATTCTCCCATTAATGCTCCAATCATTTTTACTTTTGTTCATGATTTATATTTTTTGTTAAACATATTCTTAACCCCTCGAACAGAGGGAAATAAATTATAATTTTACAGAGAAGATTGTAGAAAAATTTTGTCCAATTGTCAACCCTCTTGGCCGGGATTGACTATTATGCCGGGTGTGGTTAAATAGCGGCAGGAGAATGATGATGAAAGTAACGATTTTAGCCATCGGTAAATGCCGGAAAAACTCGCCGGAAGCCATGATCATAAGCGAATATGCAAAACGTTCCGCCTGGAGTATTCAGATTAAGGAAAAGGATAATTCAACGCAGGAGGACGAAGCGAAGTTTTTGCAGGGGAATATTCCTCACGGAGCCAAAGTTGTGGTGCTAGATGAACGCGGGGAAAATATGAAGAGTACCGAACTGGCGGCCAAAATCGAAAACTGGATGTCTAACGGTTGTTCGGAATTGTGTTTCCTTATCGGCGGAGCGGACGGCCATTTGCAGTCAACGCGGAACAGAGCCGATTTGTTGTTGTCTTTCGGGAAACTGACGCTGCCGCATATGTTGATGAGGGCTGTTTTGGCGGAACAGATTTACCGGATGCAGACTATTATCAGTCATCATCCTTACCATAGGGAATAAAAGTTTGTCTGGAAAAAACTGCTCTGCGGCCAGCTGGTACAGGATTAGCGGGTAAAATGAATGAAGGTGTACACTAAAATTTTTCTTGCCTTTGAAATAACTCTATAAAATCCATTATCCAAATTTTTTGCAGGCCTTATTATTCAGTTCAAAAAAGCCTTTTGCCTGCCAAGAGGCAAAAAGGCTTTTTTTGTTGTTGAAATTTCTTAATTGAAAATTAGCAAAATGGCGTTATACTAGGCTCGTCAGGGGAAATGGTTAGCCCGTGGCGGAGTGTGCAAGCTCCTTGACTAGAACCTATTAACCTCCAATTTCTAACTCTTGGAGGATGACGCGATATAAGCCCGCTTGCGGGACGAATAAGCGTGCTGTCTACTTACAGTTTGAAGCTCCTCCACCTTTTCATTTGAAAAGGTGGTTTTGTTTTTAACAAAATCAAAAGGAGTTGAAGAAAATGACAATAATCAATATAGATATCAGCCAACGCAAATATTATGAAAAGTTTCGCCGGGATATCGGCAGATTTTTATTCTCGCGTCGGCAAAAGGAAAAATACAGTTTGGCCAAGGTCGCAGCGCTGACGGGAATCAAGCCGGAACTTTTGGATCGAATAGAACTGGGAAGACACAATATAAAGACATTGGCGATCATGAAGCTGCTGTCTTTATATCACAGCCATGTTATTATAAAATTTGAGAAAAAGGGGCAGGAAGTTCCGACTGTGGAAATAGAATAGAAACAAGCTCCCGGGAAACCGGGAGTTTGTAAATTTAACTTTAAGTTTGAGGGATCGGGCGCTTATAGATTCTTCATGGCTTTGAGTTCCAGCTCTTTGATTTTGTCGCGGTAGATGACAGCACTTTCAAACTCGAGGTTTGCCGCGGCTTCCTTCATGAGTTTTGTATATTCCCGGATCTTTTTATCAATATTTTTGATTTCTTCCGCATCCTGTTCTTCGTCTTTAATGAAGTCTGTTTCGGTCATTTCTTTGAGGGTTGAGGAAATGCTTTTTTTGATTGTTTTCGGCGTGATGCCGTGCTCCGCATTATAATTGAGCTGTTTTTCCCGGCGTCTCTGCGTTTCTTCCAAAGCCTGTTTGATTGAGCCCGTCATTTTGTCGGCATAGAGGATAACCTTGCCTTCGGCGTTGCGCGCTGCACGGCCGATTGTCTGGATCAGGGATCTTGTGGAACGCAGAAATCCTTCTTTGTCGGCGTCCAGAATGGCCACGAGCGAACATTCGGGAATATCCAGTCCCTCGCGCAGAAGGTTGATGCCGACGAGAACGTCAAAGACGCCCAGCCGTAAATCGCGGATGATTTCAATTCTTTCCAGAGTTTCGATATCCGAGTGCATGTAGCGTACTTTAATGCCGTTATCATTCAGGTATTCGGTCAGATCTTCGGCCATTTTTTTTGTCAGGGTCGTTACCAGAGCCCGCTCGCCCCGGGCGATGACTTTCCGGCATTCTTCCATCAGATCGTCAATCTGATTTTCGGCAGGGCGGACGAGGCAGACGGGGTCAGCCAGTCCGGTCGGACGGATTACTTGTTCTGTAAAACTTCCGCCGCTTTGCTCCAGCTCCCAGTCTCCCGGCGTGGCGGAAACAAAAATCGTCTGGCCGCGCATGGCATTCCATTCTTCAAATTTTAACGGGCGGTTGTCAACGCAGGAGGGCAGGCGGAAACCATATTCGGCCAGCGTGTGTTTGCGGTTGAAGTCGCCGCGGTACATTCCGCCGATCTGCGGGATGGAGATATGGCTCTCGTCAATAAAAATGATGGCGTTGGGCGGCAGATATTCAAACAGGGTCGGAGGCGGCGCGCCAGCCGGTCTTCCCGTTAGGTAACGGGAGTAGTTTTCAATGCCTTTGCAATGGCCGGTAGTTTCCAGCATTTCCAGATCGAAACGGGTTCTTTGTTCCAGCCGCTGCGCCTCCAGCAGTTTGTTTTGCGATTTGAGTTCCTCAAGCCGGCTGCCAAGTTCTTCGCGGATACGGACAATAGCCTGCGACAGGGCCGGCCGGGGCGTAACATAGTGATTGGCAGGATAAACGACAACCTCTTCCAGTTCAGACGTTTTTTTACCGGTCAGGGAGTCGAATTCGCAGATGCTTTCAATCTCATCTCCGAAAAAGGAAATGCGCCAGGCACGGTCTTCATAGTGGGCGGGGAAAATATCCAGTGTGTCGCCCTGGACACGGAAAGTGGAACGCACAAAATTCTGCTGGTTTCTCTCGTATTGCAGTTCGGCCAGTTTTTTGCAGACGTCTCTCGGCTCTATCATGTCTCCGACTTTCAGACGGATAGTCATCTGCGAATAGGAGGCAACATCGCCGAGGCCGTAAATGCAGGATACGGAGGCGACGATAATAACGTCGTTGCTTTCCAGAATATTTCGGGTCGCTGAATTACGCATGCGGTCAATCTGTTCGTTGATGGCAGAATCTTTTTCAATGTAGGTGTCTGTTTTGGGGACATAAGCTTCCGGCTGGTAATAGTCGTAATAAGAGACAAAGTATTCCACTTTGTTTTTGGGAAAAAACTCTTTCATTTCACTGTACAGCTGTGCCGCAAGGATCTTGTTGGGAGCCATGATGAGAGCCGGTCGCCGGCTTTGCTCGATGATTTTGGCCATTGTAAAAGTCTTTCCGCTTCCGGTAACGCCAAGCAGAACCTGATCCTTTATGCCGTTGTTGATGCCGCTGACCAGTTCGGCAATTGCCTGAGGCTGATCCCCTGCCGGAGCAAACGGACTTTCGATTTTGAATTCGCTGTCCATGTTTTTCCTGTTAATCCGTATCTTTGTCTAAATTGCCGCTTTTTAACGAGTTGGTATAAATTTTTGCAAAATTGCTGAAAGCCGAAATATCGTTCACAACTCGGTTGATATCGTTGATGTCGATTTTGTCGTCTCGCAGGCTGTTGGTTAATATGTTAAAAACGCTGTAATATTTGGTGTTTTGGAAATAAGGCATAAATTTGTTGCGCAGCCTTACGATGACGGTTTCTTTGCCGGATTTCTTCAGCGCTGTAGCCCAGTCTAATATATAGTTCATTTGTTCGTCGCTTAAAGGTTTGCCGGCAACGGGTTTTTCAATCAGGTATTTGATGGTGTCCGATGCCGGTCCCCATAATTCTGCATTCCAGTAAATTTCGCTTTTGAGCAAAATGGCGTTTTTGCTGAAGTCATCTTCCAGCAGTTCAAGAGCTTCGTCTTCCCGCCCCATGTTTGACAAAGCTTTGGCGCGGATGATTTTACGGTGCAGAAACAGAGTTTGTGGCATTTGCGGCATTTCCGTTTTGTCCAGCATAAGCAACGCTTCTTCGTCCTTTTTGTTAAAAAGGTAAATAAGGGCGAGACGGGCGCCGGTCTTACTGCGATCCAAGGCAGTCATTTCGTTGTTTTTCAGCTGGTTCTGAAGCAGCGTTTCGGCTCTGTCCAGCAAGTCGACGGCAACCAGACGGTCGCTTAGCTTCTGGATGATGGTGTTGTAGCGCGGGCTTTTAGGTGCCAGCCACTCGAAATCCTGATACAAAGCCAGAGATTTTAGGGCGGGCAGGTAGTCGGCCTCGTTGTTGATGTAGATATTTTCGAACAAATTGACCATCTGGCGTTCGACTCCGGCTTTATCCGCGTAATCCGAAAGATTTTTCAGTTCGTTGAGCGTGCGGAGAGAATTGTAGAAATCTTTTTTCTGGGCATATAAATCGGCCAATCCTTTCAGCAGGTCGATTTTAAAATACTTTTCGCCCCAGGCGTAACGCAGTTTTTCATATTCGGCAATGGCTTTGTCCAGAGGCATAATATTGAGTTTCAGGCTCAGGTCGACAATTTCTTTCCGCGCAAAAGAAGTATACTTCAGAGACTCAAGCGGCAGAATGCGTCTGTACTCGGAAACGGCGCTCATCGGCGAGCCCTGAAGAACCAGTTTCTGAGCGGAAAAGTAGTGAACCGCTGGAACCAGACGTTCGGGATGTTTGCTGTTTTTAAGAATATCGATAAAGTTCTGGGCGGACAGATCATCACCCGCTTTCAACGCTATTGCGGCACCGACCAAAGCTATGCGGTCTTTTATTTCGTCAGGATAATCCCGGATGAGGGAAATGAATGACAGCAGAATGGCGCTGTGCTCGTCCTGATATTCCAAAGCTGCCGAAGACAATGTTTTCCAGAAAATAGCTTCGTTGACAGTCGGGAGTTTTCCGAATGAAAAGTTTTCAATTGCTTCTTCGTAACGGTTAGCCAGAAAGTTGGCGACGCCGAGCATACCGTAGAGCAGATCCGAACGGGCTTCCGGCGCATCCGAAGCCTTAATTTTGTTCAGTATGCCGAGCGCGTTGGAGCCAAGTCCTTTGGACAGGTAATATCTGGCCAATTCCATGCGGGCTTTGGTTTTTTGTTCTTCGGGGGCTTTTTGAATATCCTGCCGTAGTTTTTCCTCCGCTTCAATAAACGGGGCATTCTGAATATCCGCGGGAATGCCGCTGCTGAAAGAAGCAAAATCTATTTCGGACTGGAGCAGCAGTTCCTGCCGTTTCAGCATTTCCAAATCTTCCGAGATATTAAGGCCGCGGTTATAGCCCTGAATAGTCAGTCCGGAAGTCGCCCGGTTGACGACAATGTCATTGGTTTTGGAGATAAGAGCCAGACCTTGGATGGAAGAAAGAATGTCCAGATCGGGGTAACTGTATGGTTTGCTGATGCCAATACCGATGTCCATGTTTGGTGCAATGATGAGCGTATCGCCGATTTCGGGATCCAGCGTCGAAATAATGTTGCCGGTTCCGGAAACCGGAACATACAGGTAAGGCTGTTTTTTACTGTTGTACTGCGTGAATATCTGCATGTCTTTTATCCGGACGGGGATGTCCTGTGTGAACAGGTCGACAATCCAGAGAAGTCCTTCTTTACGGATGGCGTAATTGATGTCATTTTTCAGCCGCAACCGCAGAATCAGTCCCTGAAAATTGGGGATCTGGATGACTTCTTCCGCCAGAGGCGCCGCCGTTTGCGCCAGCTCGTCAATATTGACGCTCTGATTGTGGTCGAAAACGATCCATAAATAAGGGCCGCGTTTGAAAACAGCCAGACCGACCGGGATGTTCCAGGCAAAGCTCAGGCTGGCAACCTGATTGGTGTTTGACCGTATCTGCGGCAGGGGCTGAGGAATGGCCGTCTGTGCCGGCGTCCTGACAGTGTCGGCCGCTCCGGCAACCGGGGGTATGCGCCCTTCGGCAATCGGTGCTGTTTTTACGGGCGTAATCTGGGCGGAAGCGGCGGCCGGAATGAAACAGGCAAACGCCGGCACAAATATTATGAGCCGGCAGAATCTGGTAATTATGTTTTTAATGCCTGTTATCACTTCAGTCCCTGATGTTTTAAATACTGTTGCCTATCAGCTCGTCGGTAACGGCCTTTGCTTTTTCGGAATTCATCTGAGATACGATGGCCGAGGAGACGGACGGTTTCATCTCTTTTAAAAGCGACACAATGATGTCAATATCCAGCGTATTGAATATTCTGGCCGCGTCTTTGGGCTTCATGGTCGAATACATCTTGACCAGCGAAGCTATTTTTTCTTTTTCTTTTTCATTATACTGGTTAACCAGTTTTTTCAGTCTGGCCTCATATTCTTTCAGCTGTTGGACTTTCTTGTCTATTTCTTCTTCGGCGACTTTCAGCTGCACGGCTTTTTTATCAATTTCACGGCTGCGGAGGTCAAGGGCTTCGCGTCTTTCGGCCAGCTCCTGCAGAATCATGATTTCAGACTGCGTAAAGTTTCCCGCGGGAGCGGCGGTATTCCGTCCGTGGGGAGAAACGCCGCGTTCGGACTGGTCCAGAACTTTGTTCAGTTCGGCAGTTTCTCTGTTTGACTGCTCTTCCGCGAAAGCGCTGCTCTGAGAAATGTTGAAGCGCCGGCCGTCCTGATTTTTCAGGGAGTCAAACACATTGTTGATGCGGATGGAAAGCATCAGAACCGCAAGAAAAATGAAAACCGGCAAAACACGAAAATTATTTTTTATTTTTGAAAACAATGCTTTTTCCTTTATCTGATGGATCTGAGCGCTTTTAACAATTCAAGCTCCGCTTCCGACCGGGAATCCGTTATTTCCGGCGCGCTTTCCTCTGAGCCGAAAGCTCTGCCGGTTGCGGTCTTTTCCTTGCCGTATGCGGCCGCGGTTTTGAGGGATTTTTCGTCCTTGATGCTGCGTCCGTCCTTGATCATTGTTTCCAGGCGGTCCGCCAGATTGTCGGCGCGCTCGTTGATAAAGATCAGGTCGTCTTTGAGCGTTTTGGCGCTGCTGACAACTTCTTTCAGGCCTTCGGACGAATGTTCGGTAACGGATTTCAGCTTCGGAATCGAGTTTTCGGCCTTGAATGTGGCGTCGTTTAACGATTCAACCAGTTTACCGAGGCTTTTCTGATTTTGCCGAAGCAGGCTGAGGTTCTTGTTCAGCTTATATGCATAAATGATAGTCGGGATCAGAAGCCCGATGATGATCAGATTGATTATCAGTTCCAGATTATCCATTTTTATCCGCCTTATCCTTTACTTTGATGACAACGTGGTCTGATTTTCTTCCCATGCAGCCTTTCAGAAGCGGAACGTCGCCGCAAATGAGGGTGATTTCTTCGTCGCAAGACATTTCCAGCGGGAGAAAAGATCCTTTTTCCCATTTGGCAATTTCGCCGAGTTTGATTATCCGTTCTTTCAAAATAGCCTGAATTTCAACGTCGGTTTCCCAAAGTTCTTCCATCAGGTGATTTTCCCAGATTGTGTCGCGGCCGTAACGTTCGCCCATAAACATCTGAAGAAGAAGCTCGCGGATTGGTTCCAGCGTGGCATAAGGAATCATCAGGTCGATTTTGCCGCCGCGGTCTTCCATGTCTATGCGCAGGCGGGCGACGATGACGGCGTTGGAAAGACGGGAAATCGTAGCAAAACGGGGATTGGTTTCCAGCCTGTCGTATGCAAAGTTGACCGAAGTTACGGGATCGAAGGCTGTGGACAGGTCGGAAAGAATCAGCTCAATCATGTCTTTGACGAGGTTAAGCTCGATTGTGGTGTAGGGGCGTCCCTCAATGCGCATGGCCGCTGTGCCGCGCCGTCCGCCGAGCAGAACGTCGACAATGGAATAGACAAGGGAGGAATCAACGGACATCAGGCCGTAGTTGTCCCATTCTTCCGCTTTGAAAACAGCCAGCAGGGTCGGAAGAGTCAGCGAATCGATATATTCGCCAAAACGCATGGATTCAATGTTGTCGAGAGAAACCTCGACGTTGTCCTGCGTGAAGTTACGGAGCGATGTGGCCATCATGCGGATCAGGCGGTCGAACACAATATCGAGCATCGGCAGACGTTCATACGATACCATGGAGGAGTTCAGAATGGCGCGGACGCCGGTCTTCATGGTATAATTTTCGTTTTCGTCATCTGAGGCCGTGTAGCCGAACAAACTGTCGATTTCTTCCTGGTTTAGTATTTTGGAATCGGCCATATCATCCGGAGCGGCGGCGTTATCGTCCCGTACCTTGATCGAATCTGCCCAGTCTTTTCCGGCATCTTCCGCAGGGGAGGTCTTTTCTTCGTTTTTATTTTCTTCAGCCACTTTTTGTGTCCTTAATTCTCTTTATTGATTTCAAAAGTTTTAAAATTGAGGTTGGAAACGACGATCGGGTCAACAATCAGGTTGATGCGGTAAAGTAATTCTTCCTTCAGCCAGTACAGACCGTTGGCACCGCTGATTTCATCGGGCGTCAGTTCCACGGTATGGGCAATAACGGTGTCTATGATTTTGGGCATCAGGGCTTCGACGGTTCTGACGTTTTCCGCGTTGTCGAGCTCAATGTTCAGGCGCATTTTTATGCTTTGCGCGTCTCCGGCGGCGTCTCTGATCTGAACGTTTATTTCAGGCATGTCATACAAAACGAGCGTCTGGACAGGACCGTTCTCCTCAGTCGCCGGCTTTTCGACAACGCTGTATGACAGCTGGGTCTGCGAGTTGAGTTTTTGGTTAAAGACCGAATAGAAACTGACGACGAGCCCGATGACAATCAGCGCCGGCAGCAAAAAAACGAGAATCTTTTTGCGGTCGATTTTTCTGCGGCTTTCGCCGTCTTCCTCGTCCTGATCGAGATCATCCTCAAAATTTGCCATATTTTTCCCCAAATATATACTTTTCCCTGTTCGGTATTTTATAATATTTTTTTTAGAATGAAACACTAAAAACATACTTATTAAACGTATTTCTGATTTTAACCATTATTTCAGGAATTTCATGCTAAAAAATAGGCCAGGTCGGCCTGTTCTGCCGATTGTTCGTTCTTTTGTTACAGATATGTGAATTTTATTTGTTTCGGGGCTTAAACTCTGGCAAAAGAAAGACAAATATGGTAGGATTAATAATGAGTTATCAGAGCTTTGTGAGGCTTGGAAAATGTATATTTGGGTGATTTTGGCGACATTTATTACGATTTTGTATTCGTTTAATCTGGCGGTGAGGCCGGATATGCGCCAAATTTATGTCGAGCCGCAGGCCGAGGCTGTCGTTACCAAACTTGTGGTTCAGCACCGCGGCGCGATGAAGTATATTAAATACAACACGCCGCCTTTAAACAATAAAAACGCCGTTTCCTATTATCCCGGCGAAATCAGTTTTGATGATCTGGAAGAATACGGTTATCTGCCGTACGGTTTTCAGCCCGGCGGCTATACGACCCTGATGTACTGTCTTAAGAAAAGCAGCTCCGGCCTGAGCCAGCAGATTTCGGCCAGCTGTCCCGGAAACCAGCCCAGTTGCTGCAGCAATACGGACTCTATCAACTATCTGGTTACGTTCGGCTGTGTGCCGAACCGCTGGCGGGATATCAAGACCGGGCTGCCAAACACAGACCTGCTGAACGCGATGCAGAATGTGGTTGGTTCCGGTATTGACTTCGGCTATACGGAAACGGTCAAGGCCAGCACCAACAAACTCGGGTCGACAATGGTCATCCGCGGCCGCCAGGCCAACCAGGAGCAGGGCAACAGCGGTTCCAGCGAAACTTACGGTGTTGCCGTGCCGAAATACATTGTTTCGGGCAGCCTGGCCGGAGCCAGCCGCACGGTGGCCAATACCTGCGGCAAAGCCAATTGCAAATATTGTCTGATGTATATGTCGCCGTTTGAATAAGGCGAAGGGAGAACAAAAATGTGGAAAAACAGATTTGAAAAACTAAACGAGTGGGGCAGCCTGATGGTAGAGGCTATGGCCATGCTTGCACTTATTTCCATGGTTACCCCGATCCTGTATAAAAAAGCGGCGGAAAGGACGACCGAGCTGCAGGATATTAATGCGGCCAGCCAGGTTCGCAGCATTATCAAAGCTGTGGACGATTTTGCCAAAGACAACTATGACAAACTGGTGGTAGGTGACAGCGTAACCAACAGCGCCGGAACCAGCCAGAGCTTTGCCAACCTGAAAAACGACAAGGGCAAAGTTACGGTGCCCATTACCTTTTTCCGGGATTATCTGCCTTACGGCTTTTTGGATAAGGATGGTAAAGTTCAGGACAGCAAAACTTTTTCCAAGGATTATCAGGTCGTATTGAAAAAGACTGACAAAACGGATGCGTCCAAAGGTCTCAACATTAAAAGCATTACGGCGTTTCTGATTACCAAACCGAAAGAAGGCAGCGAGTTTCCGATGCTCAGAGCTTCGCGTATTGCGTCCATGGTCGGTTCCAACGGTGGTTATGCTTTAAATAACGTCGGTAACGGTGTTCAAGGTATCTGGACCATTTCCGATATTAAAAGCGAACTCGGCGTAACGGCAACTGACGGAGCCGTCATCGCGTCGTCCGTTCAGCCGATTGCTTCGGCCGGCGGCGGCGAGAACGAAAACTATCTGTACCGTACTTCGCGCCCGGGCCGCAAAGAACTGAACCAGATGGAAACGGACCTTTATCTGGGCGGCGTTAACAGTATGGATCATAATATCCGCAACGTTAACCAGCTGATTATTACGGCAAGTCAGATCGGACATATGGCAGAAGCCGGGCAGGGAGCTAACGGCGCGTTGATGCTGACCGGTTCGGCAGGTGCGTATATTAACGGCACTTTGTCGGCGATGATGGGAACGGCGGATCAGAATTTTACGGTTAACAGCGAAGGCATGAAATACGGCGCGTTGTTTCAGGTAACGCCGTCAAACCTTTTGTACGGGGAAAGCGGTAAAGTGGTTAAGGCAAGCGCGTCGGACGTCAACCTGCTGAACGGAAAAGTTACGGTGAACGACGGTGGCACCAAAATGACCGATCTGGTAAAAATGACTGGAACAGCGGTTGTAGGCGGCGAGACCGTGACTTCGGGATCTGATTTTACAGTCCAGGGAAATGCCGATGTTACCGGCACTTTAACGGCCGGCGAAGTTAAGACACCGGAATTTAAATCGCAACAGTTGTATGCCGGTATGGACGCGAATTATTTGGAATCAACGGCAAATCTGCATGTAACCAATTCGCTGGCGACTTTTTCCAAAACTAATTTAAAAGTTGGCGACACCAGTGATCCGAAACTGGATATTCAGGCGACCAATACGGATTTGCGTAATACGACGGTAAATCTGTACGGCGGCGGAACCGCGTCCTCTCTGGCGCTGTCGCCCAATGCGGTTTTGAGTTCTACCGGTGCTGGGCAGACAAATATTATTGGCGGTAACAGCGTGAATATTTATACATCGGGTGTCGGAGTTTCAAATGTTGCCGATGAGGTAAGCATTCAGAACAATATGCTGCGCGCCAACAGCAGTACGGTGGAGATTGATTCCGCCGTCAATGCGTTTACCGTTAAAAATTCGGACGCAACGGTTTATGCACAGACTGATATTTCAAGCAGGAGCCAGAATATTCATAATATGAATTTGGTTGTCAGGGACGGTAGCAGCAATTATGTCCTGAAAGTAGAGCCGCAGACTGCCAACAAAGGCAAGGTTAAGGTTGACGGCGAACTGACGGTCTTTAACGATAATGCGGCGGGGGACAGTGGCTCCAGACTGTTTCAGGTTTCGCAGGCCAGCAATAACGCCGCCGGAAATCCGACAATGCATGTTATTCCCGGCGCGGTTACGTTTAATGCGACAAACGACGCGGATATGGGGAACGGCATTACCGGTAAAAAGGTTCTGGTCGTTGACAATGACTTTAAATATACGGCGGCAGCCGATAAAGGCAGCGTTTATGTTCGCCGCGGCGTCGTGGAGCTTGCCAGCAATACCGGCAGCAAAGAATCGGACGAGGCTGGCATTACCGGTTACATGAAAGCGGACAGGTTCGTTTCCAACAAAGCTTTGGATGCCGGAGCGCTGAAAACGGCAAATTCGGTCAATGAATATAAAAATTACCAGATAAATCCGGCTTATACGTCGGTTATGCATGATATTAAGCTGACCACGCGCGGCGGTGCCCGTCTGAGCGATATTCTGCCGGATTTCATTAACAAAGGTATTTATGTGGTTGACAATACTTATCTGGAAACTTTTGGCAGCTGGGAAAGTCCTTCGGGTTGTCCGAACCATACCAGCGGTAACAGCTGTCAGACGGTGGCTGACAGCTATGTGGCTAAAAATCATACCGACTGGACGTCGCCGTGGTTGGGTGTGGTTCCGTCGCCGATCTGCCCGCCGGGATATGCAAAAGTCGTAACGATTACGCCGGCCGGTTTTGCAATGGCGCAGGCCGGTATTCCGGGAACGCGCGCCGATACGACTTCCCGTCAGGATATTGTTCTGGTTACTTATCCGAAAAGTCCGCATGATGATTATTCCACCAATCCGGCTGACGCTCCGATGCCGCTGTATTTCCAGAAAAGTACCTGGCTGAGGGCAAAGGTCTATGCGCACGGCAGCGGCGATAACTTTAAAGGCTGGAGTGCGATTATGGGCTTTATGTATCCGTATACATATTATAAAAAATATATGGAAGAGGTAGGTGCTGCTAAAGATAAGAGTAGCAGCACAATTGCGTGGAATCTGTTTCCGGTGTTCAAAAACCAACTGGAGGCTTATGCGACGGTATACTGCTATTTTGACCGTCTGGGCAAGCTCGGAACGACCTTCAATGATGATCTGGTTGACAAATATGATCAGCTGAACAGTTTCAGAGCGCCCAATACCAAGACAGAGCCTTATTCGTCAAGGCTGAACGATCCGACGCTGAATTACAACGATCCGTGGTAAAAGCAGCGGTCAGGCCCCCGGAATTTCCGGGGGCTTTTTTTATGGCGGGATTTTATGAAATTGAGGATAATCAGTTCGCTGTTTTTTGGTGATGCGTGTGGTTATCCGCAATTTTTTGGTATTAAATTTTTTCTTTTGATATTATATTAAATCAAAAGATTAATAAAAGAGGAGATGACGAATGAAATTTAAGGCTTTGCTGGCAATAGGAGTTTTGTGCGCCACCGCGGTTCCTGTTTTTGCGCAGGGGACGGCCGGGCTTCCGGCAGAGGGCGTCCAGTCTTTTCAGCGGGACGAAGATTCCTGGCGCCGTCAGAATACCTCGGCAAAACCCGTTGTGTCGCAGAGTATCATTGATTCGACTTCACAGACGGCCATAGATAATATTACCGGCGCGGAACAGGTTTTTTGTTATCAGGTGCAGGGAAAGCCTTCCGGTTATTCCGGTTATACTCTTGACGGAATGGCACTGACCGGTTTCTGCGGCATTGTCGAAAAAGATCTGAAAGATATGATTGTTCAGCAGTTTCTGGCAACTCCGGAAAATATTTCCGCCGACGTCGAGCGCTGTGTTATCCAGCCCCGCCTGCTGATCCGCTTTGTCAAAGGGGTTGACGCGACGGACGTTCTGCTGTCTTCTCCGTGCCATTCCTTTTCAATATTTTACGGCGGAAAAGTCCGGACTTTCAACTTTAAGCCGGCATCGGAAATTATTGATGTTATGGTTGACTCTTTCAAGGGGAAAACAGTCGATTTTACGTCTCCAGCGCTGCTGAACCAGCTTCTGCCCATCGGCGTTGCTCAGACTGCGGAACAGAAGGAAAAAGTCAGCCAGCAGAAAGGGCCGATCCGCAACTGGGAAAACGAGACCACCGCTCCGGCGTCGCAACCCAAAAAGCAGGGTGGATGGAATAATCTGAAGTTTTAATCCGTAACGAGAAACCGCTTCCGAAAAGGGGCGGTTTTTGTTTTGGGAGAAAGGATGCCTTTGGAGCCAGTCCGGAAGAAAGACGTTTTTTGTTTCGGAAGGAAGGATGTCTCTGATGTCCGGTCCGAAAGAGAAACTGTTTTTGCGTTCTCATTTTTGTTTTGGGAAAAATGCGGCGCCGCTGTTCATGATTGTTTCGGAAATAAGGCGGCCTCTTCGTCCCTGTCCGGAGGAGGGACTGTTTTCTGCAATCCGGATTTTGTTTCGGAAAAGGGCGCCGGGGTGTCCGTTATACACCAAGCTTCCTTTTAGGGGACAAAAACGATCTGATTGAAAACATTAGCCAGGAAAAACAAGGAAACGAAGCACACCAAAGCGGCGATAGCCGGGGTTGTTATCCAGCCGATGGCTATGCGGCCGAGCGTTCCCCAGCTGATGCCGTGTCCGCCTTTGGCAATGCCTATGCCGACTACGGCGCCGATGACGGCCTGGGAGCTTGAAACCGGAACAAGGGGCAGGGCCGGAAGTCCGTGGCTGAGCAGAAAGTTTTGCAGCCCCTGCGACGCAAATATAAATAATACCAGAGACTGAGAAACGACGACAATCCACGCGACAATCGGCGACATGTGCATCAGGCCGTTGCCGACCGTATTGATGACGCGGCGCGAATAAGTGTAAACGCCGCTGCTGATGGCCAGACCGCCGATCAGAAACAGAATCTGGGCGGCATTGAGAGAAAATCCGTGGTAATTTATGCCTTTGAATGGGCTGGAATCCACAAAAACGCCCATGACATTGGCGATGTTGTTGGCGCCGAGGGCATAAGCGCCGAAAGCGCCGGCAATGATCAGGCCGATCCGCGTGTACGAATCCTGACGAATGAGGTGGAGGCGGGAATATTTCAACAGCCATTTTATGATAAAATAGATAATGGTGGCGATGAGACCCGATAATATCGGACAAATGACCCAGGTGCTGGTGATTTTGAAGAAAATGTCCAGATCCGTCGGTTTTCCGCTGTATATGTTCCAGCCGACAATCGCTCCGACAATTGCCTGAGAAGTTGAAACGGGAATGGCGGCTTTGACCATCCAATAGACGCTCAGGGCAGCCGCCAGAGCAACCATAAACGCGCCGGGCAGGGCATTGATGTGGCCCAGCTGACCTAATGTCCGGCTGGCGCCCGCGCCGGCAAAAACCGCGCCGATGACAATAAACAGGGAGGCGATGAACGCCGCCGTCCGGAATTTTACCATTTTTGTGCCGACGGCCGTGCCAAAGACATTGGCCGCGTCGTTGGCGCCTAATGACCAGCCCAGAAACAAGCCGCTGCTTAAAAATATGAAATAACTCAGGTCCATCAGATATCCCGTTTAATTGTGAAAATCAGCAGTTCGTCGACACAGTCTTCGGCAATGTCGGCAATATCGGCAACTTCCGTAATCAGCCCGCCAAGCTGGATTTTGTTGGCCAGAGGAATATCAGAATCGTAGATCGCTTCCTGCAGACGGCCTGAAGAAAGGTCTGACTCGTGTTCCATGAAGTAGACTTTCTGCGAATAATCCCGCACCGTGCTGAAGTCGCGGAAAAAAGCCCGCGAGGCGATTGCCATATTTTCCGCGCAGTCGGCAACCTGCTCGCAGAGTTCGGTCAACCGCAGGTGATATTCTTTCGGAATGTCGGGGCGCTCAATATAAAACTTGTAGGTAACCTCGTCGAATTTGTTGATGATTTTATCGAGGTTTTCCACCAGATGCAGAACATCCGCGCGCAGATCGGGAATCAGGTTTTGAATGTAGAGCTTGTTTTCGATGTCGCGCCGCAGCGCGTCGGCGTCGTGCTCGATTTGTTTAATCTGTTTGCTTTGTTTCCGGTATTCGTCGCTTCTTTTTTCCTCAAGAAAAATACGCATGGCTTTCTTGAATGTCATGGCGGCATCGATGATCTTGTCGTGAAACAAATCGATTTTGTTTTCGAGAGATTTGGTGCGCGAAAAGAAAGACACTTTTACATTAAACATTCGGCTTTGTTCCTTATTCTGTTTTTGCTGAGTATATACGCAATTTATGAAAAAAGCTTTAGCATTTTAACAAATAATCTTCAATTAGGTCTTGTAAATATAAAGGATATTAGTTAGATTATTTCTGTTTATTATATAATATTAACCTTAAGGACACAAACAATATGAGTAAATTGAATTCACTTTATGTTTCTTTGCTGGCTTTAGTCGTTGCCTTGGTCGCTCTCGGTCTCGGCATCCACAATACCAGTCAGGAACAGCCGGGCATTGAAGAAGCTTTGAACAATAAGCCGGAAATGATTATTAACGCTATGCAAAAGTATGAAGAGAATATGAGACAGCAGGCTATGGCCGAGGCTCAGAAAGCTATTGAGGATAATATTGAAGCTGTCAATAACGATCCGAATTCTCCGTTTGTCGGCAATCCCGACGCTGTGGTTACATTGGTTGAATTCTTTGACTTTTCCTGCGGCTACTGCCACAGACTGTATCCGGGTCTGAAAAAGGTTATTGCGGATAATCCGGATATTAAGGTTGTTTTCAAACCTCTGGCTTTTGTTGCTCCGGTTTCCGAATATGCCGCCCGCGCCGCTCTGGCTGCAAACGAACAGGGCAAATATATCGAATTCCACAATGCATTGTTTGAATCCGATGCTCCTCTGACCGAAGCCAAAATTGACGAAATCGCCGTCAAAAACGGTCTGGATCTTGAAAAACTCAAGGCCGACATGAATTCGTCCAAGATTGAGGGCGCAATGAGAGACGTTAATGACTTGGCCGGAAAGGTTCAGATTAACGGTGTTCCCGCTTTGATCCTGAACGGCAAAATGCTTCAGACTATTGATGGTCAGGTCGTTCAAGACGAGATCAACAAAATAAAATAAGCCGATATTTTGGCGGATTTTACAGGCAGCTCCCTTTGTAGGGAGCTGTTTTTTGTTTGGGAAAAGAAGAAAAAGAGGAAGAATAGTATAACCGGCTGGATAATGTCTTTGGGAAAAGTCTGCGGGGCGTAGAAACAGAGTGCCGGAAACAAGGGCGGCAGGATTAGAGAAAAAGCGAAGGAATTTAAGAAGTCGCGCGGGGATTTGTTGTCTGCGGAAGACAAAATAAAAGCCCCGTTTCCGGGGCTTTGCAGGATCAGGCTTTTATTTCGCCGACATACATGCCGACTTTTTGGGCCGCTTTTACGTAGTCGCCGTGGACATCAAGGAATGTCGTGCCTTTTTTTACAACTTCTTCCAAGGCATAGGATTTGGCTTCGCCGTCTTCCCAGACAACCATTTTGTTGGTTTCGCCTTTTTCCAGCAGTTCTACGGCTTTGGCGCCGAAAACTGTGGCTAGCATACGGTCAAATGCCGTCGGAATACCGGACCGCTGTAAATGGCCGAGCGTGGTTACGCGGGTCTGAAATTCCTTATAACGTTTGTTTAGCTCCGCGCTAAGATATTGTCCGACACCGCCGTAGACATTTTCGCCGATGAGATTTTTGGCGCCGGTAATATGTTCGCCGTCTTCCGTTTTAATGCCTTCGGAAACAACGATCACAGCGTGATTTCTGCCGGTGGTCTTGATTTCTTTCAATTTATTGATTATAGAATCTATCTTGTAGGGGATTTCCGGTACCAGGCAGACGTCCGCGCCGCCGGCTAGAGCCGAATGCATGGCCAGATGTCCGGCATCGCGTCCCATGACTTCCAGAATCAGGGCGCGGGAATGCGACCGGGCCGTGGCTTCCAGACTGTCTATTGCCGATGTGCAGACCTGGCAGGCAGAATTGAACCCTACTGAAAATTCGGTAATGGGCGTGTCGTTGTCAATCGTTTTGGGAATGCCGACCATTTTAATGCCGGCGTTTTTGCAGTAATTGCTGCAGATATTCATACTGCCGTCGCCGCCGATGACGACAACCGCGTCTAAACCAAGAGTTCTGACTCCGTCGCCGAAACGTTTGGAAACTTCTTCCAGAGATTCCATCTTGACGCCCTTGTTCAGAGAGCCGAGATAGGAACCGCTGATTCTCGGCCACGGTGTGTCCGAGAAATTGTGGACGGTAAGAATTTCGTATTGATAAGGCTTTTCGGTCAAGCCGTCGGTACCATTCTTGATACCGTAAACTTCCCAACCGAGACGGCTTGCGGAATTGACTACGGCCCGAATAACGGCGTTAAGTCCGGCACAGTCGCCGCCGCTGGTTAAGATACCGATTTTCTTAAAGTTACTCATAAAAAACTCCTAGTTTTACTTATATCTTGTATTATTTATTGCTTTTTCCTCAAATATACTGTATAATCAATACAAATTTTATGGAAAGATTTCCAGCAAAAAGTTTTTTATTCTCATAGTTTTTTTTCAAAAGGGGACTAATTTAATGTTAAATAATGACAATTTGGGTAAACTTCAACATCAGTTATGTGAGTTAAAGCTCGAAGAACGTCGCGTTTGTTCGGATATCCGGCATTTAGTTACCAGAAACAAAACTATTGATTTTTTTCAGGCAAAGCAGCTGAATACGCTTCGCTCCGGGCTGAAAACAAAAATTAAGAGCGTCGAAGCCAAAATTATGCCCAATATCATCGCCTGATTTTGCATCCGTTGTCTGACCGGCGGAAGTTTGAACCTTTACGCGGAAATCCGGGGCGGATTCCGCGTTTTTTGTTATTTTGTTCTTGCATTGACAAAAAGTTTATGTTAAAAGACGAGTCAATGTTTAACCTTTGGAAAATTGAAAAGGGGTGATTTAAGTGGTTCAGGTTACTGTTATCGGTAATGATGTCGGTCAGTCTCTGAAAGTTCTGAAAAAGAAAATGCAGCGCGAAGGTATTTTCCGCGAGATGAAACTGAGACGCCATCATGAAAAGAATTCCGAGAAAAAAGCCCGCCGTCAGGCAGAAGCTGTCAGACGCGCCCGCAAGCAGCTACGGAAACGCTTAGATACTGAAGGATTCTAGTTTAATCCGATAAGTTGTTGAAAAACCTCTCCGTTGGGAGAGGTTTTTTTTATTGTATATCTTACAGAAAATTCTGAATTTATTTGGGAAAATGCGGTCAGGTGCTGTTTTGTGCCGACGAGCGCAGTCTGGCTGTAAGTTTTGCAGCAACCGTTGAATCTTCCGCTTTGCCGGGATATCTGTTCAGATTCTTGAAAAATTTAACCGCATTTGTAGTAATCGCCGCATTTTCCGACCGGCTTCAGACCATGATTAACGCAATCGCTTTCCTGATAGCGGTATTCTTCAGGACAGCATTCGCGGTAATAACCGTAACTGTAAGGGCAGGGGCCGGCCATGATGTAGCCTGCCGGGCAACCGGTTTGGGTATATCCCTCATTGATGCACTGTTGCTCGGAACTGATGCTGTAGTTTTCGCTGTCGTAGCTGCTTCCTGATGAATCGGCGGTGTTGTCCGTATCGACAATGGAACGGATTGCAGCGGAAACAAACGGCGCCGAGTTAAGCATAAGCAGAACAGTTAATGCCAAAAGCAGTTTTTTCATGCGAATCTCCTAATGTTGTTTCTTCTTTTACAGGTAATATAAAAAGGTTAATTTTCTACCTATAAAAAAGAACAGCCCCCGAAAAAGGGGGCTGCGGAGAAAGAATCTACATTGTTGTGGCCTGTAATGTTCTTCTCAATAGTTCGTCTTTCTTTCTGAGTTTTTCTTTTTTCAATTCTTCAATGCGGATGCAATTCTTCCAGACATGAGCCTCTTCTTCCTTAATGGCCGCATCTAAATGCGCGTGTTGGATACGCAGTGTTTCAACGCTGATCTCTTCAACTTCCATGCTGCCCTCCTCTGCTTGTGAACAGTTAATATTATAATATATAAATAACCAAAACACCAGTTCTTTTCAATGTGTTCAGTGTAATACGGCAAATATCTTTTGGCAAGTTTAAATATATACCTGTGCGAATGTATATTATTTTTGTGCCTATGAAAGAATACAGATACGGCGGCAGAACAGAAAACGGTCAGGAAAGCGTTGCTGCTTTTTGCCAGATTTTTTTCATCAGTGTTGAAAACGGATAATCCGCAATGTTTTTTACCGGCACGAAAATTCCACCGATATTGACGTCATCTGATTTTAATGTATAAATCCGCAGAGTCAGCCGGAAATGCGTGAAGGTATGCGATACTTCTGTTTCTGTATCCGCGGCGTTTTGCGTGTCAAATGGCATGTCAGTTTCACTCCAGGGAAATTCATAAAGGCCGGAAAGCAGTCCTTTTTCTGTCCTTTTGCGGATATAGATCTGTCCCAGACGGTTGTAGATCAGAAAAACTTTTCCCCGTTTGATTTTCTTTTCGGTTTTGGCGCGTTTGGGAATTTGTTCCAGGTCGGGAAGGCCTGTGGAAAGGCAGCTTTGATGCCAGGGGCAGAGCAGGCACCGGGGGTTTTGCGGCGTGCAGATCAGGGCGCCGAGATCCATAATGGCCGAAGCGTAGTCGGCGGCATTGTTTTTGTCGGTAAGGGCTTCCGCTTTTTGACGGATGAGAGGCAAAATATCCGCCGCCGGATCCGTCAGGCGGTACATCCGGCAAATGACGCGGATGACATTGCCGTCGACCACGGTTTCCGGTTTGTTGAAAGCGAGCGCTAGAAAACTTGCCGCGGTGTAATTCCCGATGCCCTTAAGCCTTAAAACTTCGCTGCGGGTTTGGGGAAAAATACCGCCCATCTGCCGCACTATTATCTGCGCCGTGGCGTGCAAGGAGCGGGCTCTGCTGTAATAACCGAGCCCCTGCCAGTACAGATAGATTTCGTTTAGCGGCGCGTCGGCAAGGGTTTGAACCGTCGGAAAGCGTTCCATGAAACGTTGGAAGTAGGGAATGACCGTTTTGACGGTTGTCTGCTGGAGCATTATTTCGGAAACCAGAATGACGTAAGGATCAGGATGCGGACCACCTTTGACACGCCAGGGAAGGTCGCGACCGTTTTTTGTATACCACTCTAACAGTTGTTTGGATAATGTTTTTTGCATGACAGGAGTATACAGTCAAAAATTGCGATGTCTAAGAAAATTTGTGTATTCTGTGCAGAACGTCAGTATATTTATCAAATCAGATTTTTGTATAATGTTCCAAAGTTGGTAACTTGTTGAATTTTTGGGGTTAAAAAGGATAGAATTCGTATATTTATATATTAAAAAAGTTGATAAAATATATGTATCTTGCCAGATATAAAAGAGCTGGAATTGATATGGCAATATAGGCTTTTTTTAGGTGCTGTTTAAGGTTTTTCCATGCATAAACCAAAGGCGCAATGATTATGAATAAGATTGTTAACGTCATTATGGTATAGTTAAATCTGTTTTCATATGCCCAACCCAACGCTTCTGCATTCCAAGGCATTTGGTCGCTGCTCATATCTTCCGGATATGTTACAGTGAGTATAAAGACTGCAAATGCATATAATGCTGACAAAAGGTATCAGCTTGATTATTTTCATAATTGCGCCTTTGGTTAAATTTGTTTTCAGCATATTGAACAATTGTCTAAAATACAACCCAAAAATTACCAGAAATCTTTGTCATATTTTACATTGAGAAGCATATCATGGCCATATTTTTTTAATTTATCGGTAAATTCATCCATCTTATCGGTTAAATCTATGCATCCTTTTGAACCATATTCTTTGCCGCCATGAATAGATAGATGTGTTCTGTCTTTGTTGTCTGTTCCTCGTGCTGGTTCCAGCCAAATGCGGTTGTTTCCCCAAGAATCTTTTCGGCCTCTCCATTTCCCCATGATTCCAAAACCGTGTTCACTTTTGAATTGGTCAAATTTACTTTGGTCTTTATAAAAGTTCTGATGTTGGGATTGTCTTACCAGCCATTTTCCCTCCGGTATCGGACCTCTGTTTTTAACTGTATCGTATTCTTTGCATTGATAATCAGGTTTACCGGACATTCCTTTCCAGGAGTAAGTTTTTTTATCGTCTTCAAACCAAGAAAGTTCTCTTCCGTTAAATTCTAAACGCGAAGGTTTGTTTTTTAGCAAACCTTACGGTGTTTCGGGCAAAGTAATTGTAACGCTTGTTTAACACGCTGTCGCGGTGTTACAAACTAAAAAGTTCTTTTTCACCATAACAAAAAAAGCTCCTGATGGAGCTTTTTTTGTTATGGTGCCCTGGAGAAGACTCGAACTTCCACTGGCTGAGCCAACATGCACCTGAAGCATGCGCGTCTACCAATTCCGCCACCAGGGCTTAACAACGGATACTCTTTTATATCACTTCAAAATAAATTGCAAGCATTTATTTCAAAAATTTATCAAGATATCCATAAGAATCTAACAGCAGATAGCTTCCCAAGCATAAGCGGTAGATGACAAACGGCAGAAAAGTTGATTTTTTCAGCCACCACATGATGATAAAAATTGCAATGATCGAAAAGACAAAGGAGTAAGTAATTCCGTCGACCGCATAGATAATTTCCTGAAAATTTCCGCTTTGATAAAGTTCCCAGCCGACAAGAAGACCGGCGGCGGCAATTGTCGGAATTGACAGCAGCATGGCGAATTTGGCGGCGTCGCGGCGTTCCAGTCCGAGAAAACGCCCCATGGTGATGGTTATGCCGGAGCGGCTTGTTCCGGGAATGAGAGCCAGACACTGCGCCAGCCCGATGAGAAAGGCGTCCAGAGATGAAAGATGATCTATTTTACGGATTGTCATACCAGTTTTATCAGCAATGAACAGCAAAATTCCGAAGCCCAGAATCGTCCAGCCGATGATGCGGGAATCACGCAGCCATTCCATGCCGTAAAGTTTCAGGCATAAGCCGGCAATAACAGCAGGAATTGTGCCGATGACGATAAGCCAGAAAAGTTTGCTTCCCGCGTTTTTGAAATTGGGGATAAGCCAGGTTTTGAAAACGCCTTTGACCATGGCCGCGATATCTTCTGAAAAATATATCATTACGGCCATAATGGAACCGACATGCATGGCAACGTCCAAAGCCAACCCCTGGTCGGGAAATGTCGTAAATTTTGAAAATAGAATCAAATGTCCCGAGGAACTTACCGGTAAAAATTCTGTCAGTCCCTGCAAGGCAGACAATAACAGCAGTTGCAGATCAGTCACTTTTATACTCTTTCCTGTTTTATTCCGAAAGCGTTGAGAATCCGTTTTTTGAGAGCCAGAGGCGAAATGGGTTTGACGAGGTATTCCTGAATGCCTAGAGCTTTAGCATCCAAAACGGTTTTTTCCTTGGTGTCAACGGTTATCATGATAATGGGAATGCTGCGCAGATTGACATTTGCGGAATTTTTCAGTTCGGCGGCAAATTCCAGACCCGTTTTGACCGGCATCTGCTGATCAAGAAAAATAATATCGATTTTGAAGTTGTTGATAAATTCCCAAGCTTCTTCCGCCGACGCAGCTTCTTTGGTATTTTTCATGCCGATCTGGTACAGTGCCGTTTTGATGAAGGTTCTGGAGAATTTGTCGTCATCGACGATCAAGCAGGTAAGAGTGTCCCAAGTGATTTGTCTGTGTCCCGTTTCTGCCATGATTACCTCTTTTTTTGCTCTCTGATTATCCCAAGTTTATATTAATTGTTTATAAATTAAAACAAAAATCATCATTATTCATATGCAATAATGAAACAGGATTAAATCTGACGCCGTTCAGCGAAGCTCCCCAGTGCAGGTGCGGTCCCGTTACGCGGCCGGTTTTTCCGACCTGACCGATGATTTGTCCCTGTCTGACATAATCTCCGGTTTTGACGTTTGTTTTTTTCAGATGCGCATATATCGTGAAAAGCTGCTGGCCATGGTCGATGATGACCATGTTTCCCGAATAAAAGAAGTTTCCGCCGCTTAAGCGGACAATTCCGCCGGAAGAGGCTTTTACGGGCGTTCCTTCGGGGGCGGCGATATCCATTCCCTGATGCGGGTTCATTTTTTTGCCGTTCATAATCCTCTGACCGCCGAAGTTGCCGCTGATTCTTCCCTCAACGGGACGAATGAAGCCTTTCTGCCAGTAGTTTTTGCCGAGTTTGTCCTGCAGAGCTTCCCGGACGCCGCCGCGTTCCCGCAGAATTTCCTTTTCGTCTTCTTTGGACGGCGTTACTTTTTTCTGCGGAATGCCTTTAATGTTCTGGATGTCCCATTTGGTCGGAGCCACCTGCAGATTGAAATTTTCGGTGTTTCCCACTTTGTCAATAAGAGACAGCTTTTTCTGCGGCTGTTCGTCTCTGCCGAACGCAATCATAAAATATCCTGACGGTGAGAGCATGTACTCTTTGCCGTCGAGCATGATTTTTCCGGCTTCGGGTGCATATCCCCGCAGGATTTCGCCCTGAGCTTTTTTTCCGCATAATTCCAGAGCTCCGGCGGGGGCGGCCAGAAGCAGAATGCTAAAAGTCAAACAAATCGCCCTGTAAATCATCTTTCTTTACTTTCACTTTCGTTTTTACCGAACCGTCAATAAATCTGATTTCAAGGTTGGGGGTCCTTTTGGCCTGCGCGGTATTATAAACCGTTTTCTGACGGCTGTCTCTGACCCACGCGAAACCGCGGCTTAAAACCGAATCTATTGAGACAGAATCCAGTCTAAGGGCTAAATTCTTTAAATTTTCTTGCTTTTTTTCAAAAATATTCAAAATGTAGTAAGGTTTCAGGCTTGTTTTTTCGAGCAATCCTTTTTTTTGCGTAAGCAGATTGCCGAAAGCGAGAGTCAGGCGCTCGACGCGGTCGTCAAATTTCTGCCGGATTTCCTGCAGAATTTGGTTTAAATTGGGAATTCCCCGGCTGAGGCCGTCAATCTTGTTTCGACGCTCTTCTAGATAACGGCTGGCCGCGTTCAGCATGCGGCTTTGCGTTGTGGACAGGGAGGCGGCAATTTCTGCTTTGACGGGGACGGCAAATTCGGCAGCACCGGTCGGCGTCGGGGCGCGCAGATCCGAGACATAATCAATGAGCATCGTATCTGTTTCGTGTCCGACAGCAGAGATTAAGGGAATTTCCGATTCATACACGGCCCGGATGACGACTTCTTCGTTAAACGGCCACAGATCTTCAAGACTGCCGCCGCCGCGGGCAACAATCAGAACATCCGGGCGTTTGATGCGACCGTTCGGAGAGAGGCTGTTGAAACCTTTGATCGCCGCGGCGATTTTGTCGGCCGCGCCTTCTCCCTGAACCGGGGTCGGCCAGACAATAATGCGGCTCGGAAAGCGGTCGCGCACGCGGTGGATGATATCTCTGATTACGGCGCCGCTGGCAGACGTAATTACGCCGATTGTTTCGGGAAGAAAGGGGATCTTTTTTTTGTGCGCCGCGTCGAAGAGGCCTTCCGCCGCAAACTTACGTTTTCGCTCTTCCAGAAGCTTCAGGAGTGCGCCGGTGCCGGCGACTTCCATTTGTTCGATGACCAGCTGGTAGGAGGATTTTCCGGCGAAAGTGGTTATTTTTCCGGTGGCGATGACTTCCAGTCCGTCTTCCGGTTTGACGGGCAGGGTGTTGGCAATCCCTTTCCAGATGACGGCGGATAAAACCGCGTTTTCGTCTTTCAGCGAAAGATACCAGTGTCCGGAATCGGCTCTTTTGGCTCCGAAAATTTCACCTTTAACGCGAACGCGGTTAAAATTGGTTTCAACGAATTTTTTTATTTCAAAGGAAATTTCGCTGACCGTATATTCTGTTATCTGAGTATTATCCATCGGCTTTATCTTTGTAAAAACATCTGTTTTCTAACATAGCGCAAATCCGGAAAATGTTAAGCGCAATCGTTTTTTATACAGAGAAGATTCGTAAAACCGGGCAGTTGGGCGGCTATCCGAGTTCCAGCAGACTGCGGGCATAATCTCCGGCGTGAAATTCATCAAGGTCGTCAATTCCTTCGCCGATGCCGATGTAATATATCGGCACGGGCTGTTCTTCGGCCACGGCAACCAGAATGCCACCTTTGGCCGTGCCGTCGAGCTTTGTAACGACCAGGCCGCTGACATCGACCATTTCTTTGAAAGTCTGTACCTGCGACAAAGCGTTTTGTCCCGTTGTCGCATCGATGGTTAAAAGTGTGGCATGTGGTGCCTGGGGTAAAATTTTCTTTATGACTTTGACAATTTTTTTTAATTCGTCCATCAAGCCGGTTTTGTTTTGCAGCCGTCCGGCCGTATCAATGAATACGACGTTGTCTTTCTGTCTGATGGCTTCGTTTAAGCCGTCAAAACATAATCCGGCCGCATCGCAGCCGCCGGATCCGCTGAAAACCCGGACGCCGTTGCGCTGTCCCCAGACAACCAGCTGTTCTACCGCGGCGGCCCGAAAAGTGTCGGCGGCGATGAACGAAACCTTTTTGCCCTGTGCCGTCAGTTTGGCGGCCAATTTGCCGATAGTCGTCGTTTTGCCGGCGCCGTTGACGCCGACCATCAGGATGATAAAAGGGCAGGCATCTGCTTTTATAACCAGGGGCTGTTCGCAGGGAGCCAGTATTTTTTCAATGTCAGCCGCCAGCTCGGATTTGATTTCTTCCGCCGAAGCATCCTTGTCCAGACGGCGTTTGGCAAAGGCGCCGATAATTCTGGCGCTGGCCCGGACGCCCATGTCGGATGAAATCAGCAGTTCTTCCAGTTCGTCGAGCGTTTGCGCGTCGACTTTGCGTTTGGTGAAGATTCCGCTGATTCCGCCGGTGATTTTGGCGGAAGATTTTTTCAGTCCGAAACCGAGTTTTTGGAAAAAGCTAGTCATTGTTGTCTTCTCCGTGTTCACGTAAAATCCGGGCGCGTTCGCGGCGGATGTCCACCGGAATCTGCGGCATTAGAGCCGCCGGTGTTCCCGGGCGCTCGGAATAGGGAAAAACATGCAGTTTGGAAATTCCGGCTTCATCCACCAGCCTGACCGTATTTAGAAAGTTTTCGTCGCTTTCGGTCGGAAAACCGCAGATAAAATCCGCTCCGAAGGTTGCTTCCGGGCGAAGTCTGCGGATTTCATGACACAGACGGATCACGTCTTCGCGGCTGTGCCGCCGTTTCATGCGCTTCAAAATCAGATTGTCGCCGGACTGTACTGAAAGGTGAAAATGCGGATGGAGATTGGGGTATTGTCCGACAAGAGCGATAAATTCATCATCGACGGCTGCCGGGTCAAGAGATCCGAACTGAAGAGAAGGAAGCTCGGGAAAACGTTCCAGAATGTGTTTTACCAGTCCGCTGAATGAAGGGCTGTAGGAACAGGCGTCCACGCCGGTCAGACAGATTTCACCGAATCCCTGGTTCAGAAGCTCGCGAATCTGGGTCATGATGTCTTCTTCCTTTACGGAGCGGTTGCCGCCGCGGGCGTAAGGGACAATGCAGTATGTGCAGCGATGGTCGCAGCCCTGCTGTATCTGCACAAAAGCGCGTTGTCTTCCTTCAAACCCGGTTATCAGGTATTTGTCATAATCGTCATAGGAGAAGATGTCGCCGACAATGCTTTTTTCGGTAATCGGGCCAGCGGCATATTTTTCGATCTCTGTCTTTTCGCGGTTGCCCAGAACCAGATCGACCTCGGGCATGGACGCAAATTTTGCCGGAGCAATCTGCGCCGCGCAGCCCGTAACGATAATTCTGGCTTCCGGATTGCTTTTGCGGAGTTTGCGAATAGTCTGGCGGCACTGGCGTTCCGCTTCTCCGGTTACGGCGCAGGTATTGACAATGACGACATTGTCAAAAGAAGCCAGTTTTTCTTTTAAAACCTCGGATTCATAACTGTTGATGCGACAGCCGAGCGTGATGACCTGTACCATTGCGTATCCTAAAAAATTCCTCTTCTCCGGCAATATAGGCGAAAAGAAGAGGAATTGCAAATGTTGATTGTCCGTGAGGATTATTTTTTTATGAATCCCATGGCCTGATCGGTGTATTCCTTGACTGTGGCCGCGGATTTGGCCAGAGCCGCGTGTTCGTCGGCGGAAAATTCCGGATAAATTTCACCCTGAATGCCCCATTTGCCGATGATTGACGGGTAGGAAATGCAGATGTTTTCTGAGTCTTCGGCTTTTTCGTGGAAAGACGAAACGGTCAGAATAGCATATTCGTTGTTTGACACGGCCTGACAGATGCGGCACAGTCCGCCGGCAATGCCGTATGTGGTCGAACCCTTGCCGTCAATGATATGGTAGGCGGCATTGCGGACACAGTCATCAATCTGCGCTTTGATTTCCGGCGTGAACGGTTTGCCGATGCTGCGGCCGAGTTTTTCTATCTGGACGGTGCCGGCAACGGCGCTCGACCAGATGAGCACTTCGCTGTCGCCATGCTCGCCCAAAACATTGGCGTGCACTGACTGCGGCGAAACGCCGAGATGATAGCCGAGCAGTGTTCTGAAGCGGGAGGTATCAAGAACGGTGCCGCTGCCGAAGACGCGTTCTTTGGGAAAACCGGAAAGTTTCAGGGCGACGGACGTCATGATGTCTACGGGATTGGCTGCTATCAGGAGAATACAGTCCGGCGCGGCCTTAACCACTTGAGGAATAATGCTTTCAAAAATCTTGACGTTTGTTTCCAAGAGATCCAGACGCGTTTGTCCCGGTTTCTGGTTAGCCCCGGCCGTGATAATGACTATTTCGGCGCCGGTTAAATCTTCATAAGTTCCGGCCTTGACCTTGTTGGCATAAGCAAAAGGAGCGGCATGAGCGATATCCTGCGCTTCCGCCTGCGCTCTTTTTTCATTAGCGTCTATTAAAACGACTTTGCGGGCCACGCCCCTCATAACAAGGGCAAAAGCCGTGGCGCTGCCGACTCCGCCGGCTCCGATAATTCCTACTTTCATTCGTATCTCCTCAAATGCTGCCTGTCCGGCAGGCGTTTCCTGTCGCGGCAACTCTTTCTTAAATCAGTTCTTGTTAATATTTCCGTTGTTAATATAAGGATAATTTTTCGTAATACAACAAAAAAGGCCATCAAATTTGATGACCTTTTTGTAATAAAACCGGATCCTAGATTTATTTATCTTCAGGAATCTCAATGTCTCCCGCAGGAACGATGTCTTCATGAGATTCGTCTTCAACCGCGTTGGCAGCTTCTGGAGAAACGGCTTCCTCAACGCCTTCGGCAACGCTTTCGCTGATGATTTCTTCTTCCGCAATAACATTTCCGTTTTCATCAACAGCTACTTCGTCTACGGCAGCGGCTTCGGGCGTTTCGGCCTCAACGGCAATAACTTCGGTTGCCGGTTCTGCCGCGGGGACTTGGTTTCCCTGCTTGATGAAACGGCCGATGACCATCAGGACGACAATAACAAGCACGATATAGAACAGCTTTTTCATTTTTTCCACCTTATAAAATAGTATTAGACTCTCTATTATTAGAAATATTTCGATATTACATAATTGTCAATTAAATTAGGAGACTATGTTTCTGTTTTTGCGGGCGGAACGGGTATCTGACCAGAACGGCGGCCGATTTATCTTTTCCCGGTGCCGGAATTTGATGTTTTATCCACTTTTTTCCGCCGGCTGAAGCCAGAGATTCCACGGCTTTTTAAAGACTTAGAGAGCTGCGGCGTGCGTTTTTTTAAAATAATGCTTGTCAAATAATATAAATTTGTGCTAACAAGTCTTCACAGGCCGTTGTGGTCTGAAAATTTGTTTTAATATTTTTTGAGGTTTATCATATGACTGATACAGCTAACCGCGTTAAGAAAATCGTTGCAGAACATCTTGGCGTAGAAGAATCTAAAGTAACAGATAACGCCAGCTTCATTGATGATTTGGGTGCTGACAGCTTGGATACAGTAGAATTGGTTATGGCTTTTGAAGAAGAATTCGGTTGCGAAATTCCTGACGAAGCCGCTGAAAAAATTCTTACTGTTAAAGATGCTATCGATTATCTTTCAAAGAATGCATAAGTCTTTACGGCTTGTAAAATTGATGAAACTCGCTTGACTAAGCGAGTTTTTTCATATAAAAACAGGAGGAATTACCGTCGGTTTTCCGGGGGTGTAATGAAATTTGCATGGAGTGAATGAATGAAAAGAGTGGTTGTAACAGGACTGGGTATGGTATCGCCTTTCGGACGGGGTGTCGAGTTTAACTGGAAAAACATCCTGGACGGAAAATCCGGCATCAGAAAAATCGAAAATTTTGATTTGAAGGATATTCCTGTTAAAATAGCCGGTCAGGTTCCTTTCGGCAAGGAAAAAAACCAATTTGATCCCGACACGGTTATGGCTCCCAAAGATCAGAAAAAAGTCGACAAGTTTATTCTTTACGGTCTGGCCGCTGGATCCGACGCGATTGAGGATTCCGGCTGGAAGCCGGAGCGCGAGGAAGACAAGGATCGCTCGGGCGTTATGATGGGATCCGGAATCGGCGGTTTGCAGACAATTTATGAAAACTCCCTTATTTTTAATGAAAGCGGCAGCCACAGAATGTCTCCGTTTTTTATTCCGGCCTGTCTGATTAACATGGTTTCGGGAAATCTGTCGATTAACTATGGTTACAAGGGGCCGAATCATGCTTGTGTAACAGCCTGCTCGACGGGAACGCACGCTATCGGCGACGCTGCCCGCATTATTGCGATGGGCGATGCCGACGTTATGGTTGCCGGCGGTGCGGAATCCGCCGTTAATGTTCTGGCGCTGGCCGGATTTTCCAGACTGCGTGCCGTTACTGCCGCTTATAACGACGAACCTGAAAAGGCATCCCGGCCCTGGGACAAGGACCGCAGCGGTTTTGTTATGGGCGAAGGTTCCGGAGCCGTTGTTCTAGAAGAGCTTGAACATGCCAAAGCCCGCGGCGCAAAAATTTATGCGGAGCTGGTCGGTTACGGCATGAGCGGCGATGCTTACCATATTACCGCTCCTTCGGGCGACGGGGCATACCGCGCCATGAAAATGGCTACCGACCACGCCAGAGAACACGGTGTTGAGCTGAAAGACATCGGTTATATCAATGCGCACGGAACGTCAACTCCGGCCGGCGATGTCGGCGAAGCTCTGGCTGTGGAGCGTCTGTTCGGTGAAGATATGAAAACGGTTTCCATGTCTTCCACCAAATCGGCAATCGGACATCTGCTGGGCGCAGCCGGCGCTGTTGAGGCCGTTTTGACGATAAAGGCTCTGGACGAGCAGATTTGTCCTCCGACCCTAAACCTTGAGAACCCTTCCGAAGAAGTGGCTCATATGGATCTGGTTCCGCTGAAAGCCAAGAAAAAATCGTTTAAAGCCGCCATGTCCAACTCGTTTGGTTTCGGCGGAACAAACTCCTCTCTGGTATTTAAGAAATACGAAGGTTAAGTTAAAAAGAAAAGCGCATGAAAAAATTATTACTGTTACTGGTTATCATTGCGGCTTTGTCTTTTATGCAGTTGAGGGAGTGGGCGGAGAAATCCGGCCCGCTCCTTTCTGTTGTGAATGTGGTTATTCCCAAAGGAGCGTCATCAAAGCTTGTGGCTGCGGAACTAGCTAAAGCCGGCGTTATAGACAAGCCGCTTTTGTTTCGTCTTCTGGCGAGATTCAACGGCATGGACAAACAGCTGAAAGCCGGTGAATATCAGTTTATGCCGGGGATTTCTATGCTCGAAGCCATGCAGAAAATTTCCCGCGGGGAAGTGTTTTTCCGGAAAATTACCATTCCTGAGGGACTGACAACCGGGCAGATTTTGTATTTGATTGCCAGTTATCCTGATTTGAGCGGAGAAGTTGACGAGGATGTCAGGGAAGGGGAACTGCTGCCGGAAACTTACAGTTTTGAACTGGGAGCGACGCGAAGCAGCATTATTTCTCAGGCGCGCAACGCCATGAAAAAGGTTTTGACCGAGGCTTGGGAAAGCCGACAGGAAAATCTGCCGCTTAAAAATATGCGCGAGATGCTGACTCTGGCGTCGATTATCGAAAAAGAAACGGCTGTTCCGGAAGAGCGGCCGCTAGTGGCCTCCGTCTTTATCAACAGGCTTAAAAAAGGAATGCGTCTGCAAACCGATCCAACCGTTATTTACGCGTTGACGGAAGGGGAAATGAGTTTTGGCCGCAGCCTCAGAAAAAAGGATCTGAGTATTGACAGTCCTTTCAATACCTATAAGTATTACGGTCTTCCTCCCGGACCTATCTGCAATCCCGGAAAAGAAGCGATTTTTGCGGCAGTGAATCCCGAAAGCAGCGACTTTCTGTATTTTGTTGCCGACGGCAAGGGGGGCCACAGCTTTGCCAAAAGTCTCGGTGAACATAACCGCAATGTGCGGAACTGGGTTAAGTCGCGTCGCAACTGAAAAAGCATCAACGGATATCAGGAAAAAACAAAGAGCTTTGTCGGCAGACTGACAAAGCTCTTTTTGCCGGTTATGCCTGTCCCACAGTTTCCAGCATCATGGGGTACAGCGCCTGTTTGGGCGGCATACCCTTGGTTAAAACGACATTAAAGACGGGGTACATCCGTTCGCATTCCTTAATGGCGATATCTATTATCTGCGATATTTTGCTTTCAAACATTTCTTCTTCGTCATTGATAATGACAGAATGTTTGAAGACCGGCATATTTTGTTCTGTCCAGTAAGAAAAATGCCCGACCCAGAGTTCTTCATTGGCCAGGGCGAGAAGCTCGAAAATTTTGCTCCGGTCCTCGATGGCGGATTTAATGTCCATCAGGCAGGAGAGGTGGAGACAGTGCATGTTTCTTTCCCAGGCAAAAAACAGAAGCATGTTGTTCCATTTGCCCTGTACCTCGACGACAACTTCGTCTGCTCCCCGGCGTTCCAGCTCAAAACTACGGCGGCCGAAAATGTTTTCTACGGTGTCGATCGGGTTATAATCGAAGGCTAACTTCTGTGCCGGAAACATGTGTGATACTCCACTCGGGGTTAATTTTTGACAATGATGTCGAACTGAATTCAGATTGCATTACCGAGTCGCAGAAGACAATAAACTTTAAAAAGTTTTCCACCTAAAAGAAAAAAATAAATAAATCTTTTACAAAAAAACAATAAAATTCAATTAGATATATTAAAACAGTGGAGATCGGTTTTTTTTAGATGTGGATATATTTTTTTTTGTTAATATACTTTTAAGCAATTTGAATTTTTGAAAGAAAGAACAGATGACGGGCTTTGCATATCCTGAAATTTCGCCGATTATGTTTTCGATCGGGCCGCTGGACATCCGCTGGTATTCCATGGCTTATCTGGCCGGCATTCTGCTTGGCTGGTATCTGGCAGGGCGGACTGTAAAAAAATATGATTTGGGACTGAGCCGGGAAAATCTTGAGGATTTTATCTTTTATATTACGATCGGCATCATTGCTGGCGGGCGGCTGGGATATGTTCTTTTTTACGGAAAAGGCATGTTTTGGGAAAATCCGCTCAGTATTTTTGAAATATGGCAGGGCGGCATGTCGTTTCACGGCGGGATTCTGGGCGTCATTCTCGCGATTTTTTTCTGCGCGAGAAAGCTGAAGATGCCGTTTCTGAAACTTACGGATCTGGCTGCCCTTTATGCGCCGATAGGCATTTTCTGCGGACGGCTGGCAAATTTTATCAATGACGAGCTGTGGGGAAGGGTAACAGACGTTCCCTGGGCCGTTAGGTTTCCAAACGGCGGTTATCTGCCGCGGCATCCGTCGCAGCTGTACGAAGCGTTGTTTGAGGGGTTGGTGATGTTTGCCGTTTTGAACTGGCTGTGGCGTTATGACTGGGTACGCCGCAGGGCGGGTTTGGTTTCCGCTTTGTTTGTGCTGTTTTACGGCATTTTCCGGATTGCAATGGAGCAGTTTCGGGAGCCAGATAAGCATATGGGGTTCTTTTTTGATTATTTTACCATGGGACAGATATTATCCGTGCCGCTGGTGGCAACAGGCATTATCGTGATGTGGCTGGCCTGTCGGCGCGGGAAAGTTTAGTTTTCAAATCTTGACGGCGTGAGAGAAATTCCCTCCGGGCGGAGAATGACCTTGAAACAGCTGCCGCACATCGGATATTTTTCGCCCTGAATGACGTCGGAGATTGTCTGGATTTTGTTTTTTTCGACGATTTTTAAGTAACCGAAAACGGAAATCAACGCCGCGGCCTGCCGGTCGCGGTAGGTCCAGAAAATGCCGTCGTGATTTTTTTTGTCAATGAAGCAAACTTTCTTTAGCTCAAAATCGCCGTTCAGCTTTAAGCCGTATTTGCAGGCGGTGCGTTTGGCTTTTTCCTTGTCCGCTATAAAATCCAACATGGGAAATTACTCCATATTTGTTGTCATAGCCATTTAGTAACATAATATTTTGACGAAATCAACTTATTTTTAGACAAAATATATTAAATTTTTGTTACAGCGGTGTTTTTCTGTTTTGCATAAACGGAATGGAAAGTATTTGGCGTTGTTTCGCTGCCGGGCGGGGGAGAGGATTTTTGCTGCGGAAACGCTATACGCGCCGTTTAATAAGCAGGGCAGAGCTGGGTGAAAGGGGATGTGCGATAGGGCGTTATGCGAATGAAATAAGCGGCTTATGAGAAGAGAGATGCCGAAACACGCAAACGGTTGTGCGGTTTATCGGGCAATGCTGGAATATGAGCGTGGAAAAAAACAGGGCTGGAGATTATGCGGCGCCGCGGGGCAGGTATCAGGCTTTGGTGGTTACATTCTGGGTGAATTTGTAGGTTTTCTGCAGGGCTTTACGGGCGCGAATCAGAACCTCGATTGAGTTGGCATCGCTGCGTTTTTTTTCGGACACGCTGCAGGAGACTGTCAGCTTTACCGGTTTTTTGCGCCGCCCAAGCATAAATTCGGCTGAGGCAATGTTGCGCCGGATTTTTTCTAAACGGTCAAAACCGCTGTTTTTGTCCTCGTTTTTGAAGATAAGTACGAACTCGTCTTCGGCATAACGGTATATAAGAGCTTCCGTTTCGGTTTCGTTTATTCGGGCCGCTATCATTTTGACGAGGGCGTTGGTTCCGAGGCGGCCGAATACCATGCGGATTTTCTCATAGTCGTCGATGCAGATAACACCGGTGCTGTATTTGAGCGGAAAATCCCTGGCGTTCAGCATATAGGCATTGCGGCTGGGCAGGTCGGTCAGTATGTCTTTGTAAGCAGAGTGGTAAATGTCCTGAATTACCGTCAGAAGCAATATCAGCGCTGCCGACGAGAAAAAGACAGTCAGAGCCGTGGGGCTTTCCGAATAATAAAAACCGAGGAAGACGCAGAAAGATGCGTAAAACAGGCCTGCCGTATCAATTGTGCCGGCAACCGACATCCGAAGAAACATGGCGGCAAGCACGATTGCAAAAAGCAGAAATCCGCTCAGGCTCATTCCCGCGACGGAATGCGCTTCCGGAAAAAAGCCGATGGCAATGCCGGCGGCGCTCAGTTTTTCGGCCAGAGCAAACTGCGCAAAAACAGTCAGAAGGAGGTAAACGTTTGTTTTTTTCAGCAGCGGCCTCTGCGGCAGAAAGCAGAATATCAGCAGGTTGAGCGGCAAAAAGACGCTCAGATTCAGGTAAGCCGGAGAAAGCAGGTAGTCGCTTCCGAGACTGCGCTTCAGCCAGTTTATCAAAATATAGGAAATCTGGAACAGCAGAATAAAAAAGGCCGGTCTGCCGCGGTTGAAATAAAGCAGGACGAGGAAACAGGCCAAGCTCAGAATAAAAAACAGGGAATGAAAGCCAAGCATGGTATTCTCGCTTAGAGGAGAAGCCGCGTAGCAGCCGATAAGCGCTGCGCCGAAAATAAGTGCGGGTATAACCGCGTTTTTGAGCAACGGCAGAAATTTTTCCGGACTAATTGAAATTCTGAGCATCTTTTCTCCTTTTTTTCAATATAGTCCGCAACAGGTTTAAATTTTGTTTACGCATTTAAGAATGGAGCTGTCACCGTAAGAATAAAAACGGTATTTGTGATCCATGGCGTAGCGGTAGGCCTCCTGCATTTTCTGCGTGCCGGCAATGGCGCAGATCAGCATAAAAAGCGTGGATTTTGGCAAGTGGAAGTTGGTGATGATATAATCGATGATTTTGAATTTGTATCCCGGCGTGATAAAAATGTCCGTTTCTCCGGTAAAGGGATGCAGGATTCCCCGGTCGTCCGCCGCGCTTTCCAGCAGTCGCAGTGAAGTTGTGCCTACGGCGATAATGCGGGCACCGTTCTTTTTGGCCCGGTTGATTTCTTCGCAGGCTTCAGGCGTGATGATGCCGTATTCCGCGTGCATTTTATGATCTTTGGTATCCTCAACCTTGACCGGCAGGAATGTTCCGGCTCCGACATGCAGGGTCAGAAAAACTTTTTTGACGCCTTTTTTTTCAAGAGCGTCCAGAACGCGCGGCGTAAAATGCAGTCCGGCCGTCGGTGCGGCGACAGCGCCTTCGTGTTTTGCGTAAACGGTTTGGTAGTTTTCTTTGTCATTATATTTATCCCAGAGGCCGCTGCGCGGTTTTTCACGCTTGATATAGGGCGGCAGCGGCATAGAACCGTATTTTTCAAGAAAACTGCCGAGCTTCTGAGCCGAACAGTTGAATTCAATCAGAACGCCCTCTTCACCGTTTTTTTCCATAACAACGGCGCTGAAATCCGACTCCTGCGCGGAAATTTCCCCGGTGTAAAAACGAATGATGTCTCCGGGACGCAGCCTTTTGGCATTTTTGATGAAAGAGTGCCATTTCAGGCCGTCAACCGGATGATAAAGCGTTACCTCGACCTGAGCCTCTCCCCGCTGTCCGTACAGGCGCGCCGGAATAACTCTGGTATCGTTAAATACCAGTACGTCGCCTTCTTTCAGAATATCCGGCAATTCGTAAAAAATACGATCGGTGATTCTGCCTTCTTCCGACAGGTCCAGAAGTCTGGAGGTATCCCGCGGATCGGCAGGCTTGTCGGCGATGAGGCTTCGGTCGAGGTCAAAATCGAAAATATCCACTTTCATGTTTTTTCATCCTTTATTTTCTGCCTGTTATAATATATAGCTGAATCTAAAGCAAGTTATTTTTGGAGTTGAAATGAAGTTGAAAATTGCCTATCAGGGAGTTCCGGGAGCCTATTCGCATATTGCCTCCATGCGGGTTTATCCGGGGCAGGAGTATCTTCCCTGCGACACTTTCGAAAAAGCCATGGATCTGGTGCAGAGCGGCACAGCGGATCTGGCGATGATTCCGGTCGAAAATTCCAACGCGGGAAGAGTATCTGACGTGCATTTTCTGTTGCCGCAGACCGGGCTCCATATTATAGGCGAATTTTTTCTGCGGGTTGAGCATCAGCTTCTGGGCCTCAGGGACGCCAGGCTGGAGGATATCAAAACCGCGTCGTCGCATCCGCAGGCTCTGGCTCAATGCTCGGAGTTTCTGAAACAGCATTTTATTGTGCCAATGGCCCGAATTGATACGGCAAAATCGTGTCAGGACGTGGTTGACTTTCAGGATAAGAGCAAGGCGGCGGTTGCGTCAAAACTGGCCGGCGAGATTTATGGTCTGAAAGTGTTGGCGGCCAATATTGAAAATACGGCCAATAATACGACGCGTTTTCTGATCATGTCGAAGGAAACGGCTATTCCCAAATATGACGGAGGCGAATATATTACGTCCTTTATCTTTAAGGCGAAAAATATTCCGGCGGCGCTGTATAAGGCGTTAGGTGGTTTTGCGACCAACGGCATTAATCTTACAAAGCTTGAAAGCTATCTGCTGAACGGTAAATTTGTTTCGGCGCAGTTTTATGTGGAAATCGAGGCGCATCCGGAACAGCAGTCTTTCCGGAACGCCATGGAAGAACTTCGGTTCTTTTCCGAATCGGTTCATGTTCTCGGCACCTATGCGGCGGACAGATACCGGTATATTTAGGGCAGTGCTGCGAAAAAACGCGCGGCCGGAACTGAGGCCGTGCAGGCAGAGGCAATTTGCCTAAAACAGCTTCAGGACGGATCGGCAGTTTTTTAAGAAACAAAGCTAAAAGAGTTTGAGGACGGACTGGTTGGCCTGAGAAGCTAACGAGAGGGAGTTGACGGCAAGCATCTGTCTAGTCTGCAGAGCGAGCATGTTGGCGCTTTCCTGATTCATGTCGGCCAGCGTCAGTTTGTCGGCGCCTTCTTCCAGAACATTGATCATTGCTTCGGTAAAGTTCTGCCGCGTTGAGAGGATGTTGTTATAGTTGCCGAATAGTGATGCAAAACTGCGCAGGCGAGAAACGGCATTCTCCAGTTCGACGATGATTTTTTCTATTTCATCGGAATTGGTCAATCCGGACATACTTATTCCCAAAGCCTGAGATGACGCGTCCACGCCCGGAATGTTGACTGAGGATGATGAATCTTCGTTAAAACTGACTTTGAGACTGTCGCCGCGCAGCAGGTTGACACCTTTGTAAGAACCGTCTCTGATAAGGGCATCATACTGGCGAATCAGTTCCTGGTAACGTTCTCCCTCAGCTGTTGCCGCTGTTTGACCGGTTTCTGTTTTTGTGGTCAGGTCAGCGGGGAGATCTTCAATATCCGAGGCCTGTCCGCCGGTGTTGCTGAAACCGTCCAGACCGTCGAACCCTTTGATATCCTGGGAACCTGATGCTGTGAGTTTGTTGTTTTGCTCCGACTGCCAGACGCCTTGCGTCGTTCCGTCGGGAGTTTTCCACGAAATCAGGCTTCCGGATGCGATGAAAACAGAGTTTTCAGCCTGCGGATTTTCTCTGAACATCAGCATAATGTCAGAAACGATATTCATTTTGACGTCAGGCGAAAAAATATTGATTGAGGCTGGAAATTCTTTGCCGTCAGATGAAGAGAGATAAACTGCCAGACCATAAGAGCTGCCGCCTTTGTTTTTTATGTTAATGTCGGCCTGATCATAAATATTTATCTGACCGCTGTTCCATGTATCCAAACCATAGCAGTTTTCGCCGTCGGTTTCGATGTTCAGGCGGGTGTTGCCGCGGATGTTGATCCGTGCTCCGACGCCGCGTCCGGCAGCCAGAGCTTCGCCTTTATTGCCGTTGAGACGCATTGTAATCTGGGAATCGGTAATGTCGGCAATGGCATTGTTCATGTAAATGCCAAGATAAGAAGATGTTCCTGTTCCGTTCAGATCAAAATTGATGTGGCAGCCGCTTTCGATGTTGAGTGTTGACTGATCATAGAACTCAATGCCGCGTATAATGGTTCCCTGGCCGGTATGGTTAATGACCGTATTGCCGGCGATGGTTACGGCAGAATTTCCGGAAGCTATCAGCATACGATGGTTATACCCTTCGGCCTTAGTGTTGAAGAAGCCTTCAAGGCGTAAGTCTGCTCCGTTTATGGCGCCGAACATACCGACATCGCTTCCGGCGATGGTATCGGAAGTATCTAAAGAAGCGGTGATGTTTCTGATGGTGGCGCTGCCGCCGTCAAGACTTATAATTTTTCCACCGGGAGCTTGAGCAGTGTAGTTTATTTCAAGATCGGAAATTATAGAATTGTTTTTCAGATTGATGGCGTTTTCAGCCGTGTCGAAATTAAAATTAAGTTTTGAGTTTTTATCGATGCCGATGTATCGGCTGCCAACCAGAGACTGTCCTGCGGACAGCTGCAGAGAATGATTGGTTATATTTATTTCGCCGTTAACGACAATTAAACCCTTTTTTCCGGAATTGACGGCAGCAAGTAATTCGTCTTCTGTTGCTACACTGGCAATGATGGGTTGGGCTGTTTCCAGGGCCTGGGAGGCAACGGCTTTAGCCTGTTGCAGAAAGCCGGAGGCAGCGTCGATGGTTTCGGCCACGGCTTTAAGGGTCTGTATTCCCTGAGACATGGCGTCCAGCAGGGCATTGAGGTCCGAGGCCCGGTCAGAGAGGGACTGCGCGGTATAATATGCGGAGGGATTGTCAATGGCGGAATTGACCTTCAGACCGGTCGACAGCCGGTTGGAGGTTATGTCCTGAAGCTTTGAAGTCTGCTGAAGACTGAGAAGATTGGCGCGCATGGAGGCATTGAGGGAGACGTTATGAAGCATAACAGCCTCCGTTCAGGGGGATAAAACGGCGTTTAGTCGGAATAAGGACCCTCGTTAAGACCATACTGGTAACAATCCGCACATATGTTAAGTGTATACACAGGATATAATACGCGCGGTAATGTTAACAATTCCTTACCCGGCACATTTTTTGGCAAAAATCAGAAAAGCGAACAGATTTCGGCTTTAAGTTCATTCAGGCCGAGGTTTTTCTCGGAGCTGGTGGCCAGAACATCGACATAAGCAGCACCGTGTTTTTTTATGATTTCCTTTGTTTCGGCGATTACGCCGGCGAGTTGTTTGGCGCTTATCTTGTCGATTTTGGTTAAAACGATCTGATAGGTAACGGCAGCCTTATCCAGAAGTTTCATTGTTTCTTCATCGACTTTTTTTATGCCGTGGCGGGAATCGATGAGCAGAAAAACGCGTTTGAGGTTAACGCGGCCCTGAAGATAGGTAAAAATCAGTTTCTGCCAGTTCTTGACCAGAGCTTCCGGCGCCTGAGCAAAGCCGTATCCCGGCAGGTCCACCAGATGGAGCCTGTTATCAAGGTTAAAATAGTTCAGCTGCTGGGTGCGACCCGGGGTTCCGGAGGTTTTGGCCAGTTTGCGCTGGTTGAACAGGGCGTTTATCAGGCTTGATTTGCCGACGTTTGAGCGGCCGGCAAAAGCAACTTCTCCCATTTCGGTCAGGGGCAGCTGCTCTAATTTTGCAACGCTGAGAACAAAATTGCACGGGCGGTTGAACTGTTCTTCCGCCTGTTTCAGTTCTTCGGCACCGAATTTTGCAGCTGCCTGTTCCATTTAGTTGACTCCGTTTTTCTTCATGATTGCTTTCTGCTGGATTATCGAAAGAATATTGCTCAGAGTCCAGTATATGACCAGTCCGGATGCAAAATGTCCGAGCATAAACGTGAAAATAACCGGCATCAGGGCAAACATGCGCGCCTGATCTTTATTGGTCGGAGCCGGGTTCAGCTTCTGCTGGATCCACATGGTCAGACCCATCAGAATCGGCCAGACGCCGATGTCAAGCAGTCCGGGAACCGGCAGATGGGTTATGGCCGATATAGTCATCGGATCCGGCGCTGACAAGTCCTTTATCCAGCCGATAAACGGCGCATGCCGAATCTCAATGGAGATATTGAGAACTTTGTAGAGCGAGAAAAATACCGGAATCTGAATCAGCATGGGCAGACATCCGGCAGCCGGATTGATTTTTTCGCGGCGGTACAAGGCCAATGTTTCCTGCTGAAGTTTGACTTTGTCTTCGCCGTATTTTTCCTGCAGGTCTTTTATTTTTGGCTGAACCTTTTTCATCTTGGACATGCTTTCGTACGACTTGTTGGCTATGGGGAACATAACCAGTCTCAGCAGAGCGGCAAACAGCAGGATTGCCCAGCCCATGTTGCCAATGAAATTGTACAGAAAGTCAAGGATATAAAAGAACGGTTTGGTCAGGAAGTAATACCAGCCGAAATCAACGGCAAGGTCAAACTTGTCGATATTATAGGCATTGGTGTAATGATCGAGCAGTTTGATTTCTTTGGCGCCGGCAAAAAAGCGGAGATTGTTGGTGCCGATGGTTCCGGCGGCAATTTTAACCGGCTGGCCGACATAATCAACCTGATAGGCGTCTTTGGCAGTGTTGGAAAATTTTACGTTGCTGCTCCGGTTCTTGTCCAGAATAAACGCGCTGAACCAATAGCGGTCCGAGAAACCGGCCCAGCCGCCGCTGGTTTTGAAATCTTCGTGCTCATGTTCTTCAAGGTCGGTATATTTGATTTCTTTGAGATTATGATCCATTACGCCGATCATTCCCTCGTGCACGACGCTGCTCTTGGGTGCTTTGGGGTCCTGAATCTTGTTTATGAGAGCATAAGGGTAAAGCGTTATTTCTTTTCCGGTGTTGTTTTCGACAGCCTGCTCAATGCTGAATAGATAGTTTTCATCTACGGAAATGCGGCGGATGAATTTGAGACCCTGGCCGTTGTTCCATTCCAGAACCACGGGTGTTTGCGGCGTCAGTTCCGAGCCTTTTACCTGCCAGAGCGTTTCGGCGTCCGGGGTCCGGATATTCTGGCCGTTGTCAAGCCAGCCGAATTCGGCGTAATAAGGGGCGGCGGTGCGGGCAGGCGCCAGAAGTTCTATGTCCGGACTGTCTGCGGCTAAGGTCTGTTTGTATTTTTCGAGGAGGAGATTGTCAAAACGGGCGCCTTTGACGCGGATGGAACCGGATAACGCCGGTGTTTTGATGCTGACGCGCCGGTCTTCCTTCAAAGCTTCGGCAACAGTAAGAGGAGATTCATCAACAACAACGGTTTCCCGGGGCAGTTCAGTCTTCGGGACTGCCGCTTCAACCGTGGCCTGCGCAGGGATCTGCGCTTTTTTGGCCGGCCAGATCAGATTTGTTATGAAAATGATGGCTAAAGACAGAATAACGGCCAGATACAGGCCTTTGGTTTCTTCTTTCATATTATAAAAATCTCCTCGTTGTCATTACTGTTGAATTTTTATAGTATTATCGGACGTTAAGCAAGCAAATAACTAGTTTTTCGAGCATTTTTCTTTTTTGGGCGGGACGGGGTCATATCCGCTTCCGCCCCAGGGATGACAGCGCAGAAGCCGGCGGATGCCGAGCCAGAGACCTTTGATGACGCCGTGGGTCTGAATGGCTTCAATCATATATTGCGAACATGTCGGACGAAACCGGCAGACGCCCGGACAGAGGGGGGATAAAATTTTCTGATAGGCCTTAACCAGCAGAATCAGAAAGCGGCCGGGCAGGTTCTTCATCGCCGTTACCATTTTTGTTGAACAGTTTATTGATTTTTTTTGTGGTCCAAAGCAGGTCATTTTTTAGCTTTTCAAACGGACAGTCCGCCGTGTTGTAACGGCCGATCAGCACATAATCGGTGCCCGCAGCCGCATATTGGGGAAATATTTCGCGGACAGCCGCCCGCAGCCGGCGTCTGGTTCTGTTACGGATATGGGCTTTCCCCAGTTTTCTGGTGGTCGTATAGCCGACGCGGACGGCGTTTTCCGGTGCGGATAAAGAAGGAGCCGCCTGCAGGATAAGGGTCGAAGCGACCATTTTTTCTCCTTTGGAGGCGACTCTGACAAAATCTTTCCGTTTTTTTAATACTAAAACTTCAGACATTGGGATTTGCAACTAAGCAGTAAGATTTTTACGGCCTCTGCTGCGGCGCGCGGCAACTACCTTGCGGCCGCCGACCGTAGCCATGCGCGCACGAAAACCGTGGCGGCGGGCTCTTACCAGTTTGCTCGGCTGATATGTACGTTTCATTTGTTTTCTCCGGTTGTTGTCGGTTAAAAAACCGATGTAAAGTTATTTTTATTATTTAAGCTTTAATCACCGTTAAAGCCTCGGACAATGGCTTTATATAGAGTTTTGCGCTTTAAGTCAATGTTTTTTTGCAAAAAAACAGGGGAGCCTGTCCGGTTCCCCTGAAAACGATTTTCGCTGTTTTTTATCTGCGTTCCCCGAAGAGGTTGAGCAGAGCGATGAACATATTGATGAAATCCATGTACAGGGCAAGAGCGCCGGCAATTGCCTTACGGGTTACGGTGTCGCCGCCGTCCGCTTCATAATACATCTGACGGATGCGCTGCGTGTCAAAGGCCGTCAGCCCCGTAAAGACGATAACGGTCAGGAATGACAGCGCGTAGTATAATCCCGGGCTTTTCATGAAAATGTTGACGATTGAGGCAATGATGATTCCCCACAGACCCATGGTCATGAAGGAGCCCATGGCGGTCAGATCCTTTTTGGTGGTGTAGCCGTAAAGACTCATTCCGCCGAACATCGCGGCCGTAATAAGAAAAATGCGGGTTACCGAAGCGCCCGTATACATGAGAACAATAGGAGCGAGAGAGGCGCCCATAACTGCGGCAAAACCCCAGAATACGCCCTGAACCTGCGCAATCGAACCGCGCATGATGACCCAGCCGAAAGCAAAAATCATGATAAACGGCGCGATCAGCATGAGCCAGCCAAGGGCAGACATGCCGACGGCCTGACCGGCTTCGTTGATGTTAAAAAAAGCATGAAGCAAAGAAGTATGGGCTATCAGGTAAGCAACCAGAGCCGTCAGGCATAAGCCACCGGCCATATAGTTGTAAACCTTGAGCATATACTGGCGCAAACCTTCGTCAACCGCAGTTTTAGCGCTGACTGCCACGTAATCTTTATTTTCTAACATAAAGTTTTTCTCCTAAGAATTAAGTTGTTGCTGATAAAAATATAGGGGTAATTTCTGCAGATATCAAGTTTTAATTATAAAGCCGCAGCAGGAGGATGCCGATTGGACAGCGCGGAACGGCGGCCGGCGTTATTCATAGCGGTAGAGGAGGCGACTATGTTTTTTTAACCAGTTTTTTCCCTGTTCCGCCTGTGGATAGAGATCTGATACGCATTGCCAGAAGGCTTCGGAGTGGTCCTGATGAACAAGGTGCGACACTTCGTGCGCTATCAGGTAATCGATTACATAGCCAGGAGCCAGAGCAATGCGCCAGCTGTAATTTATGTTGTGCATGGATGAGCAGCTTCCCCAGCGGGATTTGGTGTCCTTAATCGTTACATCGTTCAGTTTTGTTCCGAGTTTTTCGGCGAGAATTTTTGATTTTTGATAAAAGATTTCCCGCGCCTGTTTCTTTATGTAATCTTTGACGCGGCGGTGCAAAAATTCGATGTCGCCGGAAACAAAAAGTCTGTCTTCGCGCAGCAGCGCGCCGGAACGCATTTCGGGGGAATGCACGATGGTGATGTTCTGTCCGAAGAGGGAGATTGTTTCGTTGTTTTCGAATTTTTTGGCTTCGGGAAGCCTGCCCAGCGAGTTGGTAATCCAGTCGCGGTGGCTGTTGACAAACTCGACCGCCCGCGCCGCAGAACAGCGCGATGGCATGGTTAGGACGGGAATTCTCTCTTTGGCGTCTATGCGCAGGGTCATCCGTTTGGCGCGGGTTGATTTGACAACTTTGATTTTGAAGCCGAGCGCCTGTTCGATGTCAAAGGTCTTCCCAGTGAATAATGTAATCTTCATAGTTGTTTATTCCCGTTTCCGAAACAACGCCGCGGTTTTGCAGGGACATGCCCGCCTGATGCACCGAAACGGCCTTTCCGGTTTTCAAAGGATGCCATTCCGGCAGATCCTGACCGTTGTCCAGCAGCCAATAGGCGCAGGTTTTGGGAAGCCATCTCGGCTTCTCGCGCACGGCGTCGAGGTCAATGTCCCGGCAGTCCGGAACTTTTTCAAACCGGTTTTCGTAAATGCGGCAGAGGCAGGTTTTGCAGTCCAGAAAACGGCAGCAGGTGTTGGTAAACCTGATTTTCCCCTTTATCTCCAGTTTGTTGAGGCAGCATTTGCCGCAGCCGTCGCACAGCAGTTCCCATTCTTCGCGGCTCATTTCCTCCAGTTTTTTCTTTTTCCAGAATTCCGGTTCAATGTTTTGCAGATTGTCAAACCGGGACTGAGGATCATATATATCGTCTATCTGAAAGGTTTTGCTCATAAGTCATCCCAGTCCACAATATGGTCTTCAAGCTGGTCTTCTTCAACCCGCGTTTCGGAAATAACCCGACCGGAAACCGGCTGGCGCGCGGGACGGGGACGGTCTTCAAACAGGCAGCGGTAAGCGCAGGAGGCCGGCATCCAGGAGATTTTGTCGACATTATCCTTTGTAAGCTTGATGCATTCGGGAACCAGCATGCAGCGGTTTTCATATTCGGTGCAGCTGCAGGTCTTTTCGTCAAAGTATCTGCAGATGACATCGGTATAGTAAATTTCGCCGCTGTCTTCGTCTTCCAGCTTGATCAGGCAGCATTTGCCGCATCTGTTGCAAATGGCTTCCCATTCTTCTTCGGTATAATCTTCCGGTTTTTTCATTGTCAGCCTATCTGTTCCGGTAAATATTCTTCTTTAATCAGATTGCCGAACTGGGCAAATTCGCCGTTCCAGAACAGTTTGACCGTTCCGGTCGGACCGTGTCTCTGTTTGCCGATGATGACTTCGCCGATATTAGCGGTTTCGCGGCAGCGCTTCTGCCATTCTTCCAGACGGTTCTGGAGATGTTCCGGCGTTTCGGAGGCTTTTTGCTTAGGTTCCTCGTTCTGGATATAATAGTTTTCGCGGTAAACAAACATGACGATATCGGCATCCTGTTCAATGGAGCCTGATTCGCGCAGGTCTGACATGACGGGGCGTTTGTCGTCGCGCTGTTCAACACCGCGGTTCAGCTGAGACAAGGCGATGACAGGAACGTTGAGTTCTTTGGCCAGAATTTTGAGGCCGCGGGAGATTTCGGAAAGTTCCTGCACGCGGTTGCCTTCGGTTTTTTTGCTGCCGGTGCCCATGATCAGCTGGATATAGTCGATGACTATCAGGCCGAGACCTTTGTTGCGTTTGAGACGGCGGGCGCGGGTGCGGATGGTGTTAATGTTGAGGCCGGGAGTGTCGTCAATATAAAGGGGAATGCTTTCCAGCTCCCGGACGGCGGCGGCAATCCGCGTAAATTCGGCATTGTCCAATTCGCCAGTGCGCATTTTGTGTCCGGGCGTCTGGGTTACCGTGGACAAAATACGGCCGGCCAGCTGGTCGGCGGACATTTCCAGCGAAAAAAACGCTACGCCGCGGTTTTTGGCTTCGATGCTTTTATCATGGCTCATGAATTCTGCTACATTATAAGCTATGTTGGTTGCCAGCGCGGTTTTGCCCATGGCCGGTCGGCCGGCTATAATAATCAGGTCGGAGTTGTTGAGACCGCCGGTTTTTTCATCCAGAGCATCCAGCCCCGAAGGCAGGCCCGAGATCTTTCCGTCTTTCTGATAAGCCTGCTCGATTTGTCCCAGAGAGGAGGTCAGCGCCTCGGCAAAGTCGATGAAGCCGCCCTGGCTATCGCCCTGATTGGCAAGTTCAAAAAGTTTTTTCTCCGCATTTTCGATTTGTTCCGAGGCATCGGAATCCAAATCTTCTTTCAGGGCGTCGGCGACGATCTCATATCCGGTATTGATCAATTCGCGGCGCAGGTACTTGTCGTAAATGAACTGGGCATAGTATTCCACATTGGTCAGAGGCGAGGAACTATCGGCCAGTTTGATGAGATATTTGTGGCCGCCGACTTCGTTTAGACTGCCTTCCTGTTCGAAATAGTTTTTAAGCGTGATCACGTCGGCGATGTGTCCGCGCTGGATGAGTTTGGAAATGACCTCGAATATCTTGGCGTGAATCGAATCGGCAAAGTGGTGAGGTCGGAGGTATTCTGAAACTTTTTCGTAAGCTTTGTTATTGGCCAGAATGGCTCCGAGAAGAGCCTGTTCGGCTTCCAGATTTTGAGGCAGTGATGAGATATCCGGTTGTTCCATGGTGTGTTTCTTCTGCATAAAGAGGTTAGTGTCAGGCATGTTATACCCAAGATTTTTATAAAACTCAAAAAGTTTAGTCTTTTATTGTTCACAGGCTGTTAATTGTGGGGATAAAAAAATATCCTCCCGTTTTATCAGGAGGATAGAGATGTTTTCTGGACTGAAAATCTTTAATTATTTGGAAGCTTTGCTTTTAGCAATGGTTTTTTTGATTTTTTTAGCTTCTTCAGTCAGTTTGCTGTTGGAAGTGGATTCCAGGTAAGCGTCGAGACCGCCGTTGTGCTCAATAGAACGCAGGGTCTTGGAGCAGACTTTCAGCTTGAAGATTTTACCCAGAGTTTCGCTCAGCAGGGAAACGACCTGCAGGTTCGGCAGAAAACGACGACGAGTACGGTTGTTAGCGTGGCTCACATTGTTGCCGCTCATAACGCCGGTGCCGGAAATATCACATTTTTTAGCCATTGTATTAATCCTTATAAATAAACTTGTTGCTTGTTAATACCTTTTTCAAAAACAAAAGTCAAGACCAAAGTGTACAAAAATTTTGGAAATAAGCCGCCGGATATAATAAGCGTGAAAATTGAAAAATTTTACTGGAATTTAAAATTAAAATATTGTACATAAAGAAACACAAGCTGATGCACCCGTAGCTCAGTTGGATAGAGTGTCGGCCTCCGACGCCGAAGGTCATGGGTTCGAATCCCCTCGGGTGCGCCATACACAAAGACCACCCTTTTGCGGGTGGTCTTTGTGTATGGCAGGCAGCGGCGGATCAGGACACTCGGAGAAATGAGCTCAGGCCGGGCTTTCGGATGACCGGAAACTCAACCGGGGAGCGTCAGAGAAAACGGGCAGGCGTTATGAGCGAAGAAAATCAGCCTGGTTCCGGCATAATGTCCAAAAGCTTTCCGTGCGCGAGAAAGGCTTGCGGCCAAAACGGATGATTGGGGCGCAGGGCGCGTGCTCAGAAGTTCTCTGCCGCCGGAAATGTTTGGGTATAAAACGGAAATGCTTTTGGGTATAAGCCGGAAATGATTTTAAGGGTAGTAAATCAGCTTTGGAGCAGGGTCGTGTATTGGGAAGAAGATGAAGACAGAAAAGAATGCAGAGTAAAAAATTTTAATCAGCGCGTTTATGCGGTGGTTCGCTGTATTCCCGCCGGAAAAGTCCTGAATTACGGCCGGGTTGCCCGGCTGGCCGGCAACGTGCATGCATCGCGGGCTGTCGGTTATGCTCTGCACGGACTGCGGGACGGGGACGATGTGCCTTGGCAGCGGGTTGTCTTCAGGGACGGGGGACTGGCTTTTGCCGTTTCCGGACAAAGAAAGCTTCTTGAGGAAGAAGGAGCTCTTTTTACTGCGGAAGGAAAAGTCGACATGGCGCGCTGTCTGTGGGATGCTCTGGAAATTGAGGCGGAATTGTCAGGACTGTGATGCCAGAGGCAGCGGTTCCGGATTAATTCCGATCCGGATCGGAGTGCTTTTTTCTGTGGTGGGAACCGGTTCTGCCATATAACCCTTCGGCTAAGGCTATAGATTTTTGCGGATGACTGATTAAATAAACAGCAGTTTGAATCAGTATTCGGAGGCAATGATGTTTGAAAAATCAGCGTTACAGAATCCAACCGACAAATATTATAACGGAAAATTCAGCCGGCAGCCGCAGGATTATCCCGGTATTCAGGGTAAAATGCATCCGCGTCCGGACTGCGGGGAAGAAAGTTATAAGGGCAGCGGGCGGCTGTCGGGAAGAAAAGCTCTGGTTACCGGAGGAGATTCGGGAATCGGCAGGGCCGCGGCTATTGCCTTTGCGCGGGAGGGAGCGGATGTTGCCATTAATTATCTTCCGGCGGAGCAAAGCGATGCCGAGGAGGTTAGGGAGCTGATTGAAGCTGCCGGCCGCAGAGCATCGCTGATTCCCGGAGATATCAGCAGCGAAGCTTTTTGCCGGGAAATGGTTGCCCAGGCGGTTAAGGATCTGGGCGGACTGGATATTTTGAGCCTGGTGGCCGGAAAACAACAGGCAAACACGGATATCGCGACTCTGAGCAGCGAACAGCTAGTCAAGACTTTTGAGATTAATGTCTTTTCGATGTTCTGGACCGTAAAAGCCGCTTTGCCGCATCTGGCCGCGGGAGCGTCTATTCTTACGACCTCTTCCGTTCAGGCTTATCAGCCGGGAGAATATCTGCTGGATTATGCGTCGACCAAGGGAGCAATTGTCTGTTTTACGCAGGCTTTGGCAAAACAGCTTGCGGATAAGGGCATTCGCGTCAACTGCGTGGCGCCGGGGCCGATTTGGACGCCGCTGCAGATCTGCGGCGGACAACTGCCGGAAAATATTCCGGATTTCGGGCGGGATACGCCACTGAAAAGGGCCGGGCAGCCGGCGGAACTTGCAGATGTCTATGTCTTTTTGGCGTCGGATGCCGCCAGTTATGTAACGGCGCAGGTTTACGGCGTTACCGGCGGAATGTTTCTGGCATAAAAAAGCTCCCCGTTCGGGGAGCTTTGCGGCAGATATTTTTATTTTGCAAGCATGGCGCGCAGGAACCACAGCTTTTTGGCGTAGAAATCCAGGTAGCCTTCAAACATGCCGACAATCTGGCAGTCGTCGTTTTTATCGGCTTCATCGCGAATTTCGCGGGCCAGCGCCGACATAGCTTTCATATCGGCTTCGACCAGCTGCAGGGCTTCGGTAATGGTAAAATCTTTGGCGTCAATTTCTTTAAGCGTTGCGTTGGCCAGAAAGTCAGACAGTTTGACCAGCGGCATTTCTCCGCGCATTTTCTGAACTTCGGCAACGGCATCGTACTGTTCAAAGGTTTCATCATACAGACTTTCGGTAAACTCGTGCACCTGAACAAAAGCCTGACCGGTTACATTCCAGTGGATGTTGTGCAGTTTGGCCGTCCAAAGAGCGAGATTGGAAAGATAGACGTTTAATTTGTTTACGTTAGACATGATTTTCTCCTTTGCATTGTTAAATTCTGTTTACATACTATAAAGCAAAAATCTAATTGTCAAAGGTATTTTAAAAGAAAATGATAATTATTATCAATTTTATTCGACAACTTTAAGTTTAACTGATTCTCCGTATGCATCCGTCTGAAGGGTTTTTGTTTTTATCAGCCGATACCATTTGGCGAAAGCGCCGGCCAAAACAACCGTCATCAAAAGCATAACGGCGGCGCCCAGAACGGCAAGCAGATATTGCTGCCGGGGCAGGTACTGTTCCGTAACCTGAAGCCAGCCGGCCCAAAAGGTAACGATAACCATGAAGATGCCGGGAATGGCCGAGGCAAGCGCGTATCTGCCGCGATTGAGGCGCAGCAGCATTGTTGTGCAGACAATCAGCGCGCAAGCTGCCAAAAGCTGGTTGCTCAGGCCGAACAGCGGCCAGATGCTGCTGATATTGCCAGTATAGACAAGGTATCCCCACAGAAAAGTAAATACGGCGCCGGTTGTGATGATGCCGGGCATCCATTCCTTGTCGCTGAATTTAGGAAAGACTTTGCCGAGCATTTCCTGCAGAAAAAAGCGTCCGACGCGGGTTCCGGCATCGATAGCAGTTAAGATGAAGACGGCTTCGAACATGACAGCGAAGTTGTACCAATAGGCGACAAGATGATCCATGTAAGGCAGGTTGCGGAAAATGTGAGCCATGCCGACGGCCAGAGAAACGGCGCCACCGGTGCGACCGTGCAGGTCAATGCCGATGTGCGATTCATAATAAGGAAGGTCGACAACGCCGAGGGCCGGATACGCGGCGGTCAGCGCGGTATAGGCTTCGCGCGGCGAGTTGATGGCGAAATAGTCTCCCGGCATCATGGTACAGGCGGCCATCAGCGCCATCATGGCGACAAAGCCTTCAGTCAGCATGGCGCCATAGCCGACAAACAGAATTTCCTTTTCGTTGCCGAGCATTTTGGGTGTCGTGCCGGTGCCTATAATGGCGTGAAAACCGGAAATGGCTCCGCAGGCGATGGTGATGAAAATAAAGGGCAGCACCGGTCCGTTGATGACGGGGCCGCCGCCGTTTACAAAAGGTGTCAGGGCGGGCATCAGAACATCGGGCATGACGACGACGATGCCGACGGTCAGCATGAGAATTGTGCCGATTTTGAGATAAGTGGAAAGATAGTCCCGCGGAACCAGCAGAAACCATACGGGAAGGACTGACGCCAGAAAACCGTAAAAGGGGATTGCCAGCGAAACGGTCTCTTTATCCCAATTGAACATCCAGCCCAGAACATCTTCCTTCATCAGGCTGTGGCCGGAAACGATTCCGGCCAGAAGCAGCGCAATGCCAAGGATACTGGCAAAGGCGACGCCGTTGGCTTTGTATCGCATGATTAATCCCATCAGGACGGCAATCGGCATGGTAATGATGACGATGAACAGCGACCAGGGCGCGTTGTGCATGGCGCTGACGCAGGCGAGGGACAGGCCGGCAAGAGTCAGAACAAGAATGAACAGGACGGCGATTCCGGTTACTGTCCCCGTTACCGGGCCTATTTCGCGCTGAGCTATGGCGGCGAGGCTTTCGCCTTTGTGGCGGACGGAAGCAAACAGCACGACCATGTCATGAACGGCGCCGCCGAGGACACAGCCGACGAGAATCCAAAGCGCGCCCGGAAGGTAGCCGAACTGGGCGGCGAGCACGGGGCCGACGAGGGGGCCGGCAGCGGCAATCGCGGCAAAGTGATGTCCGAACAAAACGTTGCGGTTGGTTTTGACATAATCGTGTCCGTCGGCATATTTGACGGCCGGCGTTGTTCTGCCGGCATCAAGGCGCAGGACCCTGTCGGCAATAAAAATTCCGTAAGTGCGGTAAGCTATGGCGAAAACGCACAGGCTGGCAAAAACAATAGTCAGCGCGTTGATGTTGTTTAGAGAATCAAGAAAGTTCATAAGCGTCGTCCCGAAAATTTTTTATGACGGGATTATACGCTAAAAAAGTTGCCGAATTGTTTATTTTCCGCAATTTGTTTTCTAACGTTGCGGAAAACGCTGCCGCGCTGTTACCGGTCGAAACAGGTTTTGCGGTCTATTCCCGCCGTGTCGCAGCCGGCGGAACGGTCGCTGTCCGGAAGGTCGTCCAGATTGCTGTAATCAAGCATGTCGCGGACGAATTCGTGATCGTCGTCGAAAACGGGAACCGAATCGATTAATTTTATATCGCGGATGGTACGGATTTCAAAATCTTTTTCATCATCCGGCGTAAAGTTCTGGTCGGAATAGTCTTTGACTCTTGCGCCGCGTATTTCTTCTGACAGCATTTTTTTCTCCTTATGTTTCGGGCCTGATTTTCAAGGCCTCAGGTTGAACAAAAGAAAGTTCGACAGGTTGTCCGAGCCGCGGATTTCCAGAGTATCTGTTTCACCGCTGATTGCCATGCCGTCTCCGGCAACCATGATGCTGCCGTTTGCCTCAATACTCCCCTCGGCCACCTGTATCCAGTATTTGCGGTTTTCATCCAGTTTGCAGATGACTTCGGCTTTCGCCTCCGGCAGACATTGAAACAGTTCGGCATCCTGATGAAGCAGAAACGAATCGTCGCGGCCGTCCGGCGAGGCAATGCAGCAAAGCCGGTTGGTCATAGCGGCTTTATCGAATTTTTTCTGTTCGTAAGACGGGCGGAGATTCTGAATATTGGGCAGAATCCAAATCTGCAGGAAGCGGACGGCTTGGGTTGGCGACGGATTGTATTCGCTGTGCATTATTCCCGAGCCTGCCGTCATCTTCTGAATTTCGCCGCGGCGGATGACGCCGCCGTTGCCAAGGCTGTCCTGGTGTTTCAGCTCGCCGCTCAGAATAATGCTGATGATTTCCATGTCAGCGTGGGGATGCATGCCGAATCCCATACCGGGCGCCACGATATCGTCGTTGATGACCCTGAGGTCGCTGAAACCCATGAAGGCGGGATCGCAGTAATCCCCGAAAGAAAAGCTGTGATAGCTGTTAAGCCAGCCGTTTTTTGTGCGGCCGCGTTTGTTTGCAGGTCTGAGCTGATACATTTGTCCTCCTTTGCCGATGTTGCTTTTGATATAGACAGCGCGGCGGGAGATTCAAGCCGTTGGCTGACGAAAGGCATCTTTTTTTGCGGCGGAAGAGGTTTGTACAAAAATATTGTCCTTTTGTACAAACTGTGGTATATTAAAAGTCTTAAATCATATTATGAAATTTCTATTATTATTAACATAAAAACAAATCGCAATGAGTTACATTTTATTATCTTTTGTGTTTGCCGCTGTGTTCGGCGTTTTGGTATATGGAAAAGAAAAAGGCAAAGTCTGGAATTTTCTGCTTCCCGGTATCGTCTTTCTGATTCTGGGATTGATAAATTACGCGGGGCTTCCGGTTCTGCGGTTGTGGGGATTCCACGGCGTATGGGTTGAGTTTTTCTTTGTGGGTCTTGTCGGTTTTGTCTTGTCGTTGGTAAATTTTGATGACGGCTATGACTTATTTAACAAGAAAAACTTTCGCTGGTGGAGAGCCGTTCCGCTGGGAATTTCGTTGTTTGCTTTTCTGATCATGATCGGACAAAGCTGGGAATGTTTCCATGCAGGGGCTTTTCATCAGAGACTGAAAGTGGAGATCGTGAGCGACAGCGTTTTCAACCACGATGTCCATCCCATTCCCGTCTCCAAGATGATAACGGTAGACGAGACACTGGCGCGGAAAGTGGCGGAAGACAAGCTGGGACAGGATCTGGGACTTGGGTCGCGCGTTGAAATCGGCAAGATGACGATTCAGCAGATGACTGGAGAATTTGTTGTCGACAAAGGGCAGAAGCTCAAGTTTGATGATGCCCAGATCTGGGTTGCGCCGCTGGAACACCGCAGCTTTTTTAAATGGCTGCGCAATGATGTAACCCCCGGTTACGTGATTGTAGACGCGACGGATGCCACAAAAATTTATCTGGTAACGGAGCTGTCCGGAAAGCCGCTGGCTTTAAGATATCTGGAAAATGCGTTTTTCGCCGATGATATCGAGCGGCATATCAAAAACAACGGTTATGCTTCCAAGGGGCTGAATGACCATTGTTTTGAAATTTCTCCGGAAGGCGTTCCCTACTGGGTACTGTCCTCTTATGAGCCGACGATCGGTTTTAAGGGAGAAGAAAGCGAGGGTGTCATTACGGTTGATGCCCAGACCGGAGAACTGAAGTCGTATTCGATTGCAGAAACACCGGAATGGATTGACCGCATTCAGCCTGCAGACTTCGTTTTTGACCAGATCCGCTGTTATGGCGAGTACGGAAGAGGATGGTGGAACAGTTTCTGGGCGCAGTATGAGGTTCAGGAACCGACGCCGGGCATCAGTCTGGTTTATTCGGAAGGCAGAAGTTTCTGGTATACCGGTATTCAGAGCGCCGGAGCAGACAACGCGACGAACGGCTTTATTCTGGTGGATACCAAAACCAAAGCTGCCAAATTCTACCGGGTTATTGGCATTAACGAGCTTGAAGCCCGGAAGATTGCCGAAGATCAGAATTTTGCCAAAGCTTCCGGCTATCAGGCAAATGACCCGATTTTGTATAATGTGCGCAGCGTGCCGACATATTTTATGACAATGAAGGGTCAGTCCGGCAATGTGATGGGCTATTGTTTTGTGGCTGTAAACAACCGTCAGGCAGTGGGAATCGCGTCCAGCAAAACCGATGCGGAGCAGGCTTATCTGAGAATGTTGAAAAAGACGTCTCATGACAAGCTTACCGACGGCCCGGTGCAGGAAAAAGCTCAAACCTTCGTTGTCCGGGACATTACTCTGGAAGGCAGCACCTATTATCTGCTTTTTGAGGGTGTTTCCGGAAAAGAGTTCACCGGTTCCACGGAATTTTACCGAGAGCTTAAGTGGACCAAGAAGGGCGATAAGGTATCCGTTGTTTACGGAGAAGGCGAAGGAACGGTTATTCCTCTTGACTTCTTCGATAATCTTGACTTTGAGATATAACGGCGGAGGTAAAAAAAGCTGCGTTTTCGGACGCAGCTTTTTTGTTTTAAATTGCGAAAACGAATCCGTTTTCGGCGCGCCCTTATGAATTTTAAATCCGCGGAAACTGACTCCGGATAAGAATCTTAACCGATTTTTTAGAATCTCGGACTACACTCTGAACCATAATTTAACTTACGTCTTGTATCTAATCAGGAAAAGAAGTAAGTTATTTTTATCGACTTTATGTTTTAACAATTTAAGGAAAAAGAGTATGTCAGCATTAAGAAAAATCAGCAATTTGGCTGTCGCCTCGCTGCTGGTTATGATTGCGCTTGTAAACGGCGCAGCTGCCTCCGAAATTGACCTTAACGTTCCGATGCTGGATGTGGGGTACAATATCTGGGGCTATGCAACGACCGGTTCCCAGATTCTGCTTTACGGTATGGGAATTTGTGTTTTGGGAATGCTTTTTGGTTTGTATGAATTTTATAAGATCAAAAGAATGCCGTCGCATCCTTCAATGTTAAGAGTTTCCGAGACAATTTACGAAACCTGCAAAACCTATATGAAACAGCAGGGGCTGTTGTTGATTCTGCTGGAAGTTTTTATTGCGGCCTGCATTTTTTATTATTTCTTTTATCTGAACGCTACCCCGATGCCGAAAGTTCTGACAATTCTGGGCTGGTCTGTTCTGGGTATTCTGGGATCATATTCCGTAGCCTGGTTCGGCATGAGAATCAATACCTATGCCAATTCGCGCACAGCGTTTGATTCCCTGAAAGCCAGACCGTATTCCGTTATGAGCCTGCCGCTGCGTTCGGGAATGTCTATCGGCGTTCTGCTGATCTGCGTCGAGCTGATCATGATGATTGTCATCCTTCTGTTTGTTGACAGAGCCAATGCCGGCGCCTGCTTTATCGGTTTTGCCATCGGCGAATCTCTGGGAGCTTCCGCTTTGCGTATCTGCGGCGGTATCTTTACGAAGATTGCCGATATCGGCGCGGATCTGATGAAAATCATCTTTAAAATCGACGAAGACGATGCGCGCAATCCCGGCGTTATTGCCGACTGTACCGGTGACAATGCCGGAGACTCCGTCGGTCCGACCGCCGACGGCTTTGAAACTTACGGTGTAACCGGCGTAGCCTTAATCAGCTTCATCGTTCTGGCCGCGGGCATGATGTACGCTCCGAACGGCGAACTGACCCTGATGGCCGGCGGTATTGATATTCAGGCCCGATTGATTGTGTGGATTTTCACAATGCGCGTTCTGATGATCATTACCTCAATTGTTTCCTATATGCTTAACGCCAAAGCTTCGGCAATAATTTTTGGCAAAAAAGACGCCTTTAACTTTGAGACGCCGCTGACCTCTCTGGTTTGGCTTACGTCGCTGATCTCCATTGCCGTTACCTTCGGCGTTTCTTATGTCATGATCGGCGATATGGGCGCAGATCTGTGGTGGAAGCTTTCCGTCATCATTTCCTGCGGTACTCTGGCCGCGGCTTTGATTCCGGAATTTACCAAAATCTTCACGTCTTCCAAGTCGAAACATGTTGAAGAGATTGTTAATGCCAGCCGCGAGGCAGGCGCTTCCCTGAACATTATTTCGGGTATCGTCGCCGGCAACTTTTCCGCTTTCTGGAAAGGGTTGGTTATGGTTGGCCTGATGGTTATCGCTTACTTTACGGCCCGCGTTGGATTGGACGCTTATATGGTTTATCCGACCGTATTTGCTTTCGGTCTGGTTGCTTTTGGCATGTTGGGCATGGGACCGGTTACGATTGCCGTCGACTCTTACGGCCCGGTTACCGACAATGCCCAATCTGTCTTCGAGCTTTCGCAGATTGAAAGCATTAAAGGCATAGACAAGGAAATCGAAAAAGATTACGGCTTTAAACCTAATTTTGAAATCGGTAAGCACCTGCTTGAAGAAAACGATTCCGCAGGTAATACCTTTAAGGCAACGGCAAAACCGGTGCTGATTGGTACGGCGGTTATCGGCGCGACAACGATGATCTTTTCGATTATCCTGCTGCTGAACCTGCAGCTGAACCTGCTGAATCCGAATGTTTTGTTCGGTCTGCTGCTCGGCGGCGCGGTTATTTACTGGTTCTCCGGCGCCTCAATGCAGGCGGTTTCCACCGGGGCTTACCGCGCGGTCAACTACATCAAGGAACATATCAAGCTTGATACCAACAAAGCCGCATCAATCGAAGATTCAAAAAGCGTGGTTCGTATCTGCACAATCTATGCGCAGAAAGGCATGCTGAACATCTTTATCGTTATCTTCTCGTTTACGATAGCGTTTGCTTGCTTCGATGCCAGCATGTTTGCCAGCTACCTGATCTCCATTGCTATTTTCGGACTGTTCCAGGCGCTGTATATGGCTAATGCCGGCGGCGCGTGGGATAATGCCAAAAAAGTGGTGGAAGTCGATCTCCACGAAAAAGGCACGCCGCTGCATGACGCCGCGGTTGTCGGCGATACAGTCGGCGATCCCTATAAGGATACGTCATCCGTTGCGTTGAACCCGATTATCAAGTTTACGACGCTGTTCGGACTGCTGGCCGTCGAAATGGCCGTTGCCGCTCCGCGCTGCGTTTCGCTGGGACTTGGCGTCGTGTTCTTCCTGATTGGCCTGTATTTTGTCCGCAGGTCTTTCTACGGAATGCGTATTGAGCCTAAAAAGATGGATTAATCCGTCTGACAGAAAACGGGAAAGCCGCCCTCCTCAAAAGGGCGGTTTTCTTTTTGTCCGCGCAGATCTCCCTATAAATATCGGTTGACAAATTTTGTCTAACTCCGTAAGTTGGAAGCAGATTTCTTAAAAATTATGTAAATTATGATTGAAGAAAAAGATTTGAGTTTTTGCAAGGGAGTTTGCAAGACTTTGGTAAAATTCAGGTTTAACGATGCGTCTTTAACCGAACCGGGAATTCTGCTCGACGGGAAAAAAGATGTCTTGAAAAAACTGCTGGAAGATCCCGCGTATTGTTTTGCGCTCATGCCTTACGCCGAATTAAAGCACTGCCCGAAGAAATACCAGACTGTTGTCGGACATCCGGCTTTTAATCTGGTGCGGCAGTATCTGAAAAAGGAAAAGGCAGAGCGCCTGTATCGCGAGGCTTTGGCCAGAGAATGGAATTTTCCGGAGTTTGAGGCCTATTTGTTTCAGCTGCTGGGCGTTGTGTCCGATGGCGGCGGAAGCGAAGCTCTGTATCTGGCGGAGGCACGTTTTCTGACGGCGCTGAAAGAACGTTTCTATCCGGGGCTTTTGTACGAGGCTTTTCTGATTATCGTTCTGTTTTTTGACGATATCCTCGACAAGGATGCGGCAAAAAATGCTTTCAGGGAACAGAAATTCAGTCTGCAACAGCAAGTCAGACATATGTTTTACTCTTCCGCAGCCTGCGGATTTTAATTCAAAATTATTATGAAACCGGATGAATTCAAGATTGTGCTGTGGCGGTTGATGCACGGCATAAAAATTCCGTTTGAAGTCGTGAAGAAAATACGCGATGTTTCAAGCGAAAACAGTTTTCGGAAGTTTTTTGAGATCTATTATGACCCCGACCAGTCGTTTTTGCTGGCAATTGATGCGCAAACAGCGGAGGACGCCGCCGTTGTTGCCGGAAAATCTGTTCCCGGCACGGAGGCCAGTCCCGCGTTTCTGGCGTTTGTTGTCAGTCCCGAGTACCGCGAAATAAAACGCTGCTGGGAAAGAGAGATGCTGGAGGAAGTCTGGGATTACGCGAGAGGCCGCGATATTGGTTATCTTGAAGATTTTGTCAGATGTATTTCTGACGAAAACGAATATGCCGCGGCAAAAGCTTTCGTTACTCTGGCGGAGGGTCTGAAACAGGAGACGGAGAGCGAGATCGTCTATATCGCGTTTGAGGTTTTGTTCCTGTACAGCGGTTATATTCCGCGGGAAGACTTTTCGACAGTACTGATTTTGTACGGCATTCATCAAGAGCGTCTGCGAAAAATGGCTGCGGTTCTCGATGAAATGAATGCGCGTCTGAGCAGACAGGCTCAGGATGAACAGCGGTGGGAAGATATCGAGGATGATAATTTCCCGGATGTGTAAAAAGCGGCTGAAAGCCGCTTTTTATTTTTTAAAGAAGACAATCGGAAGCGTTCGGACCGCTGCATATTATTTTGTGGTCAAGACGGTCTTCCGCAAGACCGGCCGGGTCTTCATGAATAATGATTTGGGCGCCGGGGTAGACGCGCAGCAGGGACGCTTCGACGGCATCGGTATATTCATGGGCCTGGTACAGACTCAGGTCTCCGTCCAGTTCCAGATGAAATTCGAACATAAAAATACCGCCCAGATCGCGGGTGCGCAGATCATGAATGCCTTTGGCAAAATCATGGGACAATACGATTTTCTTTATGTTCAGTCGGATTTCTTCGCCGAGTTCTTTGTCTGTCAGCAGAGCCAGGGCATCGCGCGCCAGCTTGTAGGCGTTGTATATGAGATATGACGATACGGTAAACGCGGTGAGCGTGTCGAACCAGCTGATATGGAACAGCTTGACGACTATCAGCGTGAGGATGATCGAAATATTGGTAACGACATCAACCGTATAATGAGCGCTGTCGGCAGCAATTGCCTGAGAGCGGGTCTTTTGGGCTACGTATTTTTGAAAGACGATCAGCGCAAGCGTGGCGATGAGAGACACGGACATAATCAGAATGCCGGCGCCGGTTTGTTCGATGGTTACGGGTTTAAGCATACGGCTGAAGCCGTCATACATGACAAAAATGCCCGATCCGGCGACAAACGCCGATTGGATCAGCGCGCTGACGGCTTCGACTTTTCCATGTCCGTAGCGGTGGTTGGAATCGGCTGGTTTGGAGGAAATCTTGACGGCGATGAAAGTGATGGAGGAAGCAAAAATATCGGCCAGACTGTCTATCATGGAAGACAGAACTGCCAGAGATCCGGTATACAATGCTCCAAAAGTCTTGAGAAGACTCAGGCTTATTGCCAAAGCGACGCTGGCGATTGTCGCCGCCCGTTTTAGTCTGTTCTTTTCATCAGTGTTTGAATTCATCTGCTATTTTCTCCACAACCGACGGGGTAATTTCGTAGAATTTACCTTCTACGCTTTCCTTGAATAATTGCAAATGTTTTCCGGGGTTTTTCCCGCTGATTTGGTAAGAGACGTAGTCTTTGCCGGCCGCGGTGCTGAAAATAAGCTTTGCGCGGCTGCCGCCTTCAATGTCCAGATCCAGCACAAACAGACGTTTGGCAGATTGCGGAGCGGAAACGGGAGCAGACAGGGAGGTGTTCAACAGAGTCTTAGCCAGTTCGGCGAGCCTGTCCGCGTCAGTTATGCCGTTTGCGGCAGCCAATCGGCCGAAACGCAGATTCCACAGCGTGCTGTATGTCCAGTCGCGCCAGTCGGCCGAAAGGTCTATGAATTCCGCGGCGACCAGCCATACCTGAAACTGGTTGTCAAATTTGATATAAGCGGCCTGAGCCCCTCTGCCGATATCAACGTTGAATTTTCCAACCTCAAAAGAGGTCAGGCTGCGCCGGTTTTGGTCTTTCAGTTCTATGCGGATATTCGGGGAACCGGGAACTTCTATCGGGTTCAGTCCAAAGCGTCCCAAATGTTCGGCCCGGGCGGATTTTTTCTCGTAATAAACGGCTTCCAGCAGCGCGCTCAGAAAACTGCGAATCCGTTCCTGGTATACGGGGAAGTCTTCGTATCTCTTGAGTTTCCATAACTCGTCGCTTTTGTAAAAAGTCAGGGACGCGTCATGGCTGCGCAGAGTTATTTCCTCAACATCGTTGATATGATTCCGCAAAGACGGGAAGGCCGGTTTGTTTTCGTATTCGGCAATGCTGCTGCGGTCGGAAAGTACGGCCGCTACAAGGCCAGCTGCCAAAATTGCCAGGCAGGAAGCCGCCAGAATCCAGAAGCGGCGGTTGAGTGCCAGCGGCTGGGTTGTCTGCGGGCTGTTTCTGCGGCGCCATAAGATGTTTGTTGCCAGTATGAGAATCAGAAGCAGCGGTATGGCGTAAATATTGAGAAACTTGATGGTCGTGTCTATCCGGTTTATTTTGCGGTTCATGTCGCCGCGGATTTTGCCGAGATCAGCGCGCAGAGCCTCCAGACGCGTGCGGATGCCCGCAATGACTGCCAGTTCGTCGGCCGTAAAATTGCTGCGCCCCTCAAAGTCTTTTTTGCTCCAGATTTCCTGAAGTTCCTTTTTTGTCCGCTCAATCTTATCAAAAATTTCCTGCTCTTTTATTTTGAACTCGAGCTGATTTTGGCGGCGCAGCTTTTCAATGTTTTCAAACCGGCGGGTTTGCGCCGATTTTCCGCGGAGCTCGATCAGATTTTCGCCGCCGGTCAGGCTTTCGAGGGCGTTGAGCACAAAATTGCCGTTGTCCAAAACGGGAATGGAATACTGGTTGTCGAGGATGTTTTCCGTTTTGGTCCAGAACGTATCGTACAAAAGGTCGGTATCGCCGATAACAATCAGACGGAACGGTTTGTCCGGGCGGGTACTGCTGATGGCCGCGCCGATAATCTTTTCGGCATTGTCCGATTGAAAACTGCTCAGGATGATGCCGGGATTGATGTTGTCGTAAACAGCGTCCGCCGAAATATAGGCGGCGTTGCGGCTGGTCTTGAAAATGGGAACGAAAACGGTGTCCGCCGCCGCGGGCTCAATACCCGAAGCCGAAGAAAACGAGACGCCTTTCAGTTTTGACGTTTCCGGCCGTTCGGGATTGAGGTTTCCGGGTTTTAAAATATATTGAATAACGTCCTGAGTATAGGTTGGGTTGCTTTTGTAATTGCTGGTCGCGTCGACGGTCAGCGAGTTGTCGAGGTCAGCCGCCAGAAGACCGTGGTCAAAGCGGAAGCCCCAGAACTCCTCCAACTTGCCGAGATAAGACGGGACGTATTCATGATTGATCGGAGAAAAAATACGGGGAGCTTCGGCCGCGTTGTCAAGAAAGACAAGGGCGTTGCCTCCTTTCAGCGAATATTGTCTGATTTTTTCCGCCAGTTTTTCGTCGGTTATCTGCGGGTTAACCAGCATCAGAACATCAATGTCGTCGGTCAGGTCATCGGCTCCGGCAATGGAGCGCACGTTGTAGAGCTGCTGTATCTGGCTGATGATTTCCCATTTCTGGGTTACGACATTGTCATTGAGAATCGTGTCGAAAACAGGTAGGGAACTGATCAGGCCGAGCGTTTTTTTTCGGTGGCCGAGTTCGTAGATTTTCTGGGTGATATCCTGTTCCAGGAACTCCTGACGTTCCAGCGGAAAAAACGGAATAACTCTCTTGTCGTCAATGGCGTCGGACAGGCTCAGGCCGAAAAAGGCGTTAATGTTCATGTCGATTACGGGCAGGGGCTGGATACCGGCGGCGATTGCCTGATCTTCTTTGGCGCTGAGAGGTTCTGGGTTATAAATCCGGTAGGAAAATCTGCCGCCGGACAGTTTTTCATACTGACGCAGCAGCAGCCGCACTTTGTCGAACATCAGACGGATTTCCGGGTCGCGCTCGCCTAAAACCGGAGAATAGTACAGTTTGGCCAGAACCGGTTCGGGCAGATTTTTAAGGAGGCGGCGCGTTGTGTCCGTCAGGGTAAAGATTTTTTCTTCGGTAACGTCGAGCTGAAAGCGCCGCGCCAGATTGTTTGCCAGCAGGTTGAGGCCGACAAAGCCGCAGAGCAGGGCGGCAAAGGTGAGAATGTAATAGTTGCGAGATCCCGATTTGAGCCAGCGGGAAGTTCCCGAAGTGCGAAAGCTGACAATGAGCACGGTCGTCAGGTTAAACAGTATGATCAGGGAGGCAAAGAAAATCAGATCCCGCAGTTCCAAAAGGCCCTGAGATATGGTGTCAAAATGCGTTAGGAAGCTGAAAGAGGCGATCATGTCGATGATGGACAGCGGTGCGAAAAGCCGGAAAAATGACAGGATATATTCCAGGCCGCTCAGAAAAAAGACAAGATTGGCGATGACGGCCAGCACCAGCGCGATGACCTGGTTTTTGGTCAGGGCGGACATTGTCTGCGAGACAGCCAGCATGCAGCCGGCAAGAATAAAGCTGCCGAGATATCCCATAGCAATGACGCCGTTGTCAGGGGTTCCCAGAATGTTGACGGTTATCCAAAACGGAAAGGTCAGGACCAGAGCCAGAGCGCAGAAAACCCAGGAAGCCGCAAATTTACCCCAGACAAGCGCGGCGGCCGAAACGGGCATGGTCATAATCTGGACAATGGTTTTGCTGCGAAATTCTTCCGCCCATAAGCGCATGGAAATGCCGGGAATAAACAGCAGGTATAACCAGGGCTGAAAGACAAACATCGGGCGAAGGTCGGCGATGCCGCGGTCGAAAAAATGCCCGAAGTAAATTGCAAAAGATCCGTTGAGAAGCAAAAAGGCAATTAAGTATACATAAGCCAGCGGCGATGCGAAATAACGGTAAAGTTCGTTTTTGCCGACAATCCAGATCGTTTTCATGCCGTTTCCTCTTCTGTCGTAAGTTTGCGAAATGCCTGAAACAGGCTGTTTGTTCCGGTTTGCTCCAGAATGTTCCGGCAGCTGCCGTCTGCCCGTATTTTTCCTTTGTTGATCAGGATAATGCGGCTGCAGATGGTTTCGGCTTCTTCCAAAAGGTGGGTCGATATCAGAATCGTTTTTTCTTTTCTCATGCCGTCAATCAGCCTGCGAATGTGGGTTTTCTGGTTGGGATCCAGACCGTCCGTCGGTTCGTCCAGCAGGAGAACCGGCGGGTCGGACAAAATGCTTTGGGCGAATCCGACGCGGCGCAGGTATCCCTTGGAAAGTGTTTCGATTTTTTGTTCCAGAACAGGCGTGATGTTTGCCAGAGCCGCCGCTTCTTCAGTCCGCTGCCGGGAAACGCCGCGGAGTTCCGCCATATAACGAAGGAAAGCCCTGACGCTCATGTCGGGGTAAAGAGGGGAACCTTCGGGCAGAAAGCCGATAAGGCTTTTGGCCTTTGCGGGATCGGTCTTTATGTTTTCTCCGAAAATGAAGATATCTCCGGAGGTCGGAGCCAGATAGCCGGTAATCATATTCATCAGCGTCGATTTTCCGGCGCCGTTGGGGCCGAGCAGGGCAATGATTTCCCCTTTTTGCGCCGTAAAATTAAAGTTGTCGACGGCCTTGTTTTCGCCGAAGAATTTGTTCAGATTTACGGTGTTAATGGCGGCGGGCATTCTGCAAACTCCCTTTGTCTAATTTTCGGTGACGATGTTCTGACCGGCGACCGGCATGTCTTTTTCGTTTCTGTGATGGTAAATCATGGCGGCCATGACAGCGGCGACAATGATAATCGTAAATATGAGTTTTCCGTTCATCTCGTTTCTCCCCTAGCGGTTATTTTTTGTTAACCTCATACAGCGCGATGGCTGCGGCAGTGGAAACATTGAGGCTTTCCACTCGTTCCGAAATGGGAAGGCGGACGGTGCTGTCGCAGGCTTCTTCCACCAGACGGCGCATGCCTTTGCCTTCCGATCCCATAATAATTGCGATTTTTCCGTTCTTGTCTATTTTATCAATAGTGGTTTGGGCGTATCCGTCCATGCCGACGCTCCAGAATCCCGCCTCTTTCAGCTGCCGGACGGCGCGGGAGAGGTTTGTTACTCGGCATAGCGGCAAATGTTCAATGGTGCCGGCGGCGGCTTTGGCCATGGCGCCGGTTTCCTCCGGGGCGTTTTTGTCCTGCATGATCAGCGCCAGAGTATCAAAAGCAACGCAGGAACGGATAATCGCCCCGATATTCTGGGGATCGGTTACCTGATCAAGAATAAGAACATGGCAGTTCAGGCGGCTGTCGGCCATAATACATATATCTTCAAGCGTTGCGCCTTCCAAGGGAGCCGTATAAAAAGCAACGCCCTGATGGACGGCCTCGCGGGGCAGAATACGGTCGATTTCTTTTCTGTCGACAATGTTCAGCAGGTCGGGACTGACATTGTGTTCCAGGCAATGCTTTCTGAGCTCGTCGGCGTTTTCTCCGGTGCAAAGGATTTTGCTTTTTTTGCGCGCCGGGTTGGCCAACGCCGCCAAAACAGCATGACGGCCGTACAAAATCAGTCCTGATGCAGGGGAAGGGGTTTTGTTATTTTTTTTCGACATGTTTTCTCCGTCCGGGGTTAGGTGAGATTGAGCAAGATACTGCGGCAGACAGGAAATTTCCGGCGGTATTTGCCTGATTATAACGGTCAGATGCCCGATTTAAGAATATTAATGACGTCTTTTAAGTTCGTTACGGTATAATCCGGCTGATCGCCGCCGTATTTGTGTTTGGGATCGTAAATGATGCAGCAGGCTTTCTGGCCGTCGTGGTCATAAGTTCGGGCAACATTATAATCAGCCTGTCCGTCGCCAAGAACCAGAATGGTGTCGGCCGGGGGAAGGTTTCCGCCGAAGACGGCGTGCGTGGCAATCGGGTGCGGCTTGTCTTCAGCATATTCTCCCGCGGCGATGACTTTGTCAAAAAGGCCGTCAAAGCCGACCTTTTTGATTTCTTCGGCGACATAGAGCGTTTTTTTGTTGGTGATGAGGTAGGACTTTATCCCGGCGTTTCGGCAGAATTCCAGAACCTCACGGGCGCCAGGCATGGCCTCGAGATTTGCGGCATGGTGCGCCGTGATGAATTCGTAGTAGGCTTCGCTTGCTTCTGGTTTGCGGTCGCCGAAAATATAGCCCAGCGTATCTTTGTTTTGGAGAGTGCTGGTCAGGCGTTTGACCTCATCATACGGAATACGCGGCAGTCCCAGTTTGTCGAAAGTATAGTCATAGGCTGCTGATATAACCGGATAGGTATCGGCAAGAGTTCCGTCCCAGTCAAAAACGATATGCTGTATTTTCATGTGCGGCTCCAATCGAGTTAAACTTATTTTAAGGACTGCGCCTTAAACTTTTCGATATGATAGCTTTTCAGGGAGTTCAGGTCAATGGAAAACAGCAGCCGTGAAGTAAAAAGACAGGCGTTTTTGGATAAGGTCTGCGGCGAAGGAAAACATTTAACCGAAAAAATGAACGTGGACGGTTCTTCGCGCCGCTATTTTCGTATTTTGTGCGGCGGCGGAAGCAGCGTTTTGATGGATGACGAGGGCTGCCGCAACAAGCTTCCCGAATTTGCGGAACTGTCTGCCGTGCTGCGAAAGGCCGGTATTCGCGCTCCGAAAATATACGGAGAAGATTTTACAGACGGTTTTCTGCTGGTGGAAGATTTCGGCGACAGCGATTTCGCGTCGGTGGCGACGCCGGAAAATGAGGTCGAACTCTATAAAAAAGCGGTCGATCTTCTGCTCCGGCTGCATAAAAAGTGCGAAAGACCCGCTTTTGTGCGGAATCTCGACGCCGGGGTTATTCTTGATAATTTCTGTCTGTTTCTTGACTGGTATTGTCCGCTGACGCTCGGATCTCCCCTGACGGACGAGCAGCGCCGGAAGTTTTTGTCAGCGGCGGAAAAACTGCTGCCGTCGGCCGAAAAGTCTCCCCAGAGTCTGGTGCTGTGGGATTATCATGTCAACAACGTGATGTATCCCGCCGGTTATGACGGCTGCGCCGTCATCGATTTTCAGGACGCCATGTGGGGTGCGGGACTGTATGATCTGGCCAGCTTGATAGAAGATGAACGCCGCGACATAAGGCCAGAGGTAACGGACGAATTGAAAAACTATTATTTTGCCAATTCGGGACTGACGTCGCGTCAGGATTTTGACGAAGCGTACGATTTTCTGGCTCTGCTGCGGCATATGCGCGTTTTGGGGCGTTTTACGACTCTGATTGCCGTTACGGGAAAGCCGTGGTATGCCTCATATGTTCCGCATGCGCTGAAGCTGGTGGAACGCAGCCTGTCCCATCCGGCTTTCCGGGAGATGAAGGACTGGTTTGATGCCGTCGTTCCGCCCGAAAAACGCGGCGTGCCGAAAGTTAAACCGGTAAAAAAAGCCATGATTCTCGCCGCCGGCAGGGGAGAAAGAATGCGGGAACTGACTGCCGATTGTCCCAAACCGCTGGTAGAGGTTAACGGCAAAACGCTTCTTGATTATAATCTGGAGCTTCTTGCGGCGGCTGGTATCCGCGACGTCGTCGTCAACGTCTGCTATAAAAAAGAGCAGATAAAGGAGCATTTACGGCGTGTCGGCGGCTTTGACATCCGGATTTCGGAGGAGGAGACGGCATTGGAAACCGGCGGGGGTATCAAAAAGGCTCTGCCGCTTTTGGGCGGCGATCCGTTTTTTGTGATTAACAGCGATAATTTCTTTGTCGACCGCAGTTTCAAACCTGTTTTGCGTCAGATGACTGATGCCTGGGATGATAAAAAGCACGATATTCTGCTTTTGCTGCATCCGATGCGGCGGATGTGGGGAGACGTTAACCCGAAAATAGGCAATTACAGGTTTGACGCGGAGGAAAGGCCGGAGAGAAACGTCTGCGGCGTCGAAGGGTTTCCGTATCTTTATGTCGGCGTTTCCATCCTGCATCCGCGTATTTTCGACGGGGCGCCGGACGGAAAGTTTTCTGTGCGCGACCTGTATGATATTGCTCAGGCAAAAGGGCGCCTCGGTGCAATGATTTTTGAAGATCCCCAGTTTATTGTCGGGACTCCGGAAGCGGTCGCCGTCAGCGAAAAAGTTCTGAAAAACGAAATATTTTGATTTTATCCGCAATAAATTCGCCATTATGCAAAAAAAATATTGACAAGCGGGCAAAAATGCTATTATTTGCGTGTTAGTGAATAACTAAAAGGATGATAAAATCCTCTATCCCGAAAGATTGAAATCGGAGGGGTGGCAGAGCGGTCAAATGCAACGGACTGTAAATCCGTCGACGAACGTCTACGATGGTTCGAATCCATCCCCCTCCACCATTTTAACTTGCGGGGTCTCTTGATAAGAGGCTGATTAAGCGGGTGTAGCTCAATGGTAGAGCAGAAGCCTTCCAAGCTTATGACGGGGGTTCGATTCCCCTCACCCGCTCCAAATTTCCCTTTTATCATGAGAAACAGTCTTAACAACTTAAACATTAGGATTAAACAGATATGGCAAAAGAGAAATTTGAGCGGACGAAGCCGCACTGCAATATAGGCACGATCGGACACGTAGACCACGGGAAGACGACGTTAACAGCGGCCATTACGAAAGTATTGGCGGAAGAGGGCGGAGCCAGCTTTACGGCATATGATCAGATTGATAAGGCGCCGGAAGAGAAAGCGCGCGGTATAACCATTTCGACGTCGCACGTAGAATATGAGACGCCGAACCGTCACTATGCGCACGTAGACTGCCCGGGTCACGCGGACTATGTAAAGAACATGATTACGGGTGCCGCTCAGATGGACGGAGCGATACTGGTAGTATCGGCAGCGGACGGCCCGATGCCGCAGACGCGCGAGCACATTCTGCTGGCTCGTCAGGTAGGCGTGCCTGCGCTGGTAGTTTATATGAACA
>CALXTQ010000007.1 GCA_944391485.1 uncultured Alphaproteobacteria bacterium
TGTCCGGACTGGACGCGGCAATCGCTTCTCTGCGCGATTTTGCGGCCAGGTTCGGCACTTACAACAATATCGTAACGACGCGGCAGGAATTTACCGAAGCGATGATCAATGTTCTGGAAGAAGGCGCCGACAAGCTGACGCTGGCTGACATGAACCAGGAAAGCGCAAATATGCTCGCCCTGCAAACCAGACAGATGCTTGCCGTCAACTCCCTCTCGTTAGCTTCTCAGGCCTCCAGAGCCGTTCTTTATATCTTTTAAACTGGTAATTCAAACTATTAATTAGAAGACCACAAAGCTTCTTTTAACTCGGAAACCAAGAAATTTTCATGAGCTTTCAGTTCTTCTTCGCTTATGGCAAAGACTCTTGGTTCGCGGAAAGGTTTATTTTCATGCGAAGCAACAAAAGCCGTCTGTGTATTTGAAGCGTTGCTGTCCAGACTCATGCTCGGCTCCTCGCCGCCCATCAGCTCTAGATAAACTTTTGCCAGAAGCTCGGCGTCCAGCAGTGCGCCGTGTTTTGTACGATCCGAATTATCCACGCCGAAACGGCGGCACAACGCATCCAGATTATTTCTGGCGCCAGGAAACATATTGCGGGCAATTTCAAGAGTATCGACAACCCGATCCCAGGAAAAAGTCGGCTTACCAAGCTGCTTCAGCTCATAATTTAAAAAGTTAATATCGAAAGAAGCGTTATGAGCAACCAGAACTGAATCATCTCCGACAAATTCCAGCCAATCGTCAGCCACTTTCGAAAAAACCGGATAATCTTTCAAAAAGTCATAAGACAGACCGTGAACCTTAAAGGCTTCTTCCGGAACTTCTTTTTCAGGATTAATGTACTGATGATAGGTTCTTCCGGTCGGAATATGGTTAATCAGCTCCACGGCGCCGATTTCCACCAAACGCTCGCCTTCCTCAGCTTTAAAACCGGTTGTTTCCGTATCAAATACAATTTCTCTTACCATGAATTTTTCAATCCCTCAACAATACCTATCAGATCCAGTTTCAGCTGATTGCGCGGCTTATCCGTATTTACCACGATATCCGACAACAGAGCCTTGTCCTTGTTGCTCATTTGTATATCATTAATCTTATCAAAATCTTCAGCCGTTATCTTGTCGCGTTCCATTACTCTTTTTCTTTGAACGTCATAATCCACATCGGCAAGAATAATACAGTCGCAGTAGATATCCCAGCCCATTTCAAATAACAGAGCAACATCCAGAAAAAACAATCCGTCGGACCGGCTGTGCCTGCTGATGACGTTTTTCAGGGTCTGGCGCAAAAAAGGATGAATCAGCGCCTCAAGCTGCTTAAGCTTAGCATTGTCGTTAAACACCAGATTTCTGAGCCGCCGTTTGTTAAACCTGCCGTTTTCTACTACTTCGGGAAAATGGCCGACAATGACTTTTATAAACTCGGGTTTGTAATACAGACGCCGGACCCAACCGTCAACGTCATATACGCAGTATCCCATGCTGCGGATAATTTTCGCCATCGTCGTTTTTCCGCAGCCGATAGAGCCTGTAATCGCCGCAAGTTTCATAAAACATCCCTCAAAAACAAAAACTTAGCCAAGTTACCCACAGTTCGTTAACTTTTTGTGCATAACTCTGCCGTTCACACTAGTTATACAAATTAATCACCATAAAGTAAAATCTAATATACAATTTTACGCACAGGTTGATAACTTTTATGCACCTCGCAAAATAAGGTTGATAAAAAAGTTATTAACAAAAAATTAATAAATACGTTTACAAATTCCCTCTGATAAAAATTAACGATTCGTTAATATGTGCTTTTTTATTTACACAAGCTTATTAACATATCGTTAACCTTTTAATAATTTTGTGGATAAAAAATAATTCACAGTCTGCACAGGAATATACAAATAACAACCAAACTTTTTAAATATTATTTAAGGGAAGAAAAGCTGTGCATAAAAATTTCACTTCCTTTATTGACTTTCCGGGTTTTAAATCATATAAAAAGGCATGCTGTTTCCATAAACGGCTTATCAAGGGGGGCTTCCCCGTCTGAACTTTACTCACCTCACTTCTGAACAAGGTTACAATGCATTTAAAAGAATTAAAGCAAAAATCTCCCAAAGAGTTGCTAACTCAGGCGGAGGAACTAGGAATTGAAGACGCGTCGTCCATGCGCGTGCAGGATCTGATCTTTGCCATAATGAAAAAAGTTGCGTCTGATGACCAGACCATTTACGGGGAAGGCACAATAGAAGTGCTGCAGGACGGCTTCGGCTTTTTACGCTCCGCGGAATCAAATTATCTGGCCAGTCCCGATGATATTTACGTTTCTCCCAGCCAGGTCAAAAAATTCGGTTTGAGAACGGGAGATACCGTTGAAGGGGAAATCCGCGGCCCTAAAGATAATGAACGCTATTTTGCCCTGACCAAGATCAACACGATAAATTATGAAGATCCCGAAAAATCAAAACTGCGTGTCAACTTTGACAACCTGACCCCTCTTTACCCAACCGAAAAATTAAAATTTGACATCATCTGCGGCGAAAAGGATTATACCACCAGAATTATTGACCTCATCGCTCCGCAGGGTAAGGGGCAGCGCGGTCTGATCGTGGCTCCGCCGCGCACTGGTAAAACGGTTATGCTTCAAAATATAGCGCATGCGATCGCCACCAATCATCCTGAAGTATACCTGATGGTTTTGCTGATTGACGAACGCCCCGAAGAAGTAACGGACATGACGCGTTCGGTCAAAGGCGAAGTTATTTCCTCTACTTTTGACGAACCGGCGGCCCGCCATGTTCAGGTTGCCGAAATGGTTATTGAAAAAGCTAAACGTCTTGTCGAAACCAAAAAAGACGTTGTCATTCTGCTGGATTCCATTACGCGTCTGGGCAGAGCTTACAATACGGTTGTGCCGTCATCCGGCAAAGTTTTGACCGGCGGTGTGGATGCCAATGCCCTGCAGCGTCCGAAACGTCTGCTTGGCGCTGCCCGTAACGTCGAAGAAGGAGGATCTCTGACAATTATTGCCACGGCCCTGATTGATACGGGTTCCCGCATGGATGAGGTTATTTTTGAAGAATTTAAGGGAACCGGTAACTCGGAAATTATTCTTGATAGAAAACTAACCGACAAACGTCTGTTTCCGACGATTGACATTACCAGATCCGGCACCAGAAAAGAAGAACTTCTGGTCGACAAGGCAACTTTGTCGAAAATGTGGGTTCTCCGCCGTGTTCTGATGCAGATGGGAATGACCGACGGCATGGAATTTCTGCTCGACAAACTGAAGCAGTCAAAGGACAACGAAGACTTCTTCAACACCATGAATTCCTGATTTTTTCCGTCCCTTGGCAGCAAGGGGCGGATTTTTTTTCAAAAAATTTTGACATTGCTTATTGACAAATCAAAAAAAAGCATAAATTATTATTACGTTCAACTGATAAAAGAGTGCAAATGACAGGTTTAAACAACATATCTTTCAAAAAGCTTTCTTCCGTTTCCGTAACGGAAGCGTTTGCGCGTCTTTCTCTTCTTTCCATTTTCTTTATTCTCATTATGAACCTCTAAGCACTGGGGATAAGGCTTGGGTGCTTGGAGGAATTAATTTTCTGACAAGCCTTGAAACAACTTGTATTTAAATTTTTGAGATATTCATAATGAGCAGTAAAAATTACGACATACACGGCAGATCATCCGGAAGCTTTTCCGGAAAGCTCGTTATGAATTTTTTTCTTCTTATTATCTTTAGCCATATTCTCTTGCGCAGCCTCTGAATATTTTTGCGGACTTTGTGTTTGGAGGCGGAAAAGGCTAAAGTCTGCAAGATAAGATACATAAGATGAAAATATTAAATAACGGGAAATAAAATGAGTAAAATAAAGAAATTATCCTTACAGTTAGATCAGGAATTAAGTAAAATAGCCAGAAAATTCAAAGCGGAAAATGTCAGTGTCGTTATGCCGACTTATGTTCCCCAGCGGGGAGAAATTTTGCAGGAACTCAGCTGGTACGGAGTGGAAACTCTGATATCGGGAGGATATCAGGGAGCAAAATGTTTCCGTGGTATTGATCAGGTCGGCATGCCGGAAGATACGCTGCCTTACACGGCTTCGTTTCCCGAATATATTACCAAAGGAATTGTCGATATAATTCCCGAAGACCGCTTGAAAGGACGTAAGGTCGCAGTTTTTTCCTATGTCAATAATCTGGGGTGGAGCAGACATATAAAAAACAGAAACCTCGATACGGAGATTGTGGCGACAGTTGAGCAGAACCTGCGCAATTATTTTGAGGAAAAAGGAAATCTGCTCAAAATTCTGGATACGGCAGGATTATCGGCTTATAAGATTCCGACGGAACATGTCAGCAACGAAACGCCGGTCAGCGAACTGGCTGCCGTTTATCACAGAATAAAAAATGAAGACGGCAAAGTTGTTGTTCAGGACTGCTGTTCCGAAAACGGCAACGCCGGCGGCAAAGGTACCGTATTTATAGACAATGTCGAAGATTTTGTTGCCAATGTCCGCGGACATAAAGGAAATCGTAAGGTAGCCAGATTCATCAAAGGATATGAAAGCAATCTGTCTTTCTTTGCCGGAAACCGCATGGCGGCCGAAGATATGCTGGGCGCCAAAAAAATGAACCTTACGCCGGAAATGAATCCTTTTGATCCTGACACATTGGACAAACTGCTGAAGCAGGCTGAAGCTGAAGGTATAACTTCGGAAAACATTGTAACGGTTGTCGGCAGAGGAACCCTGAAAGCGGTCGGTGATGAAAATTTAACCAGCGGCGAATCAAACGGCGTCGGCAATGACATCGGTTATGTATATGAAGATTCCGTACGCAGCCAGATAAAGGAGGTCGGCAGAAAGTTGTCAACATTAATGGCAAGGGCCGGAAAAGTCGGTTTGGCAGGCGCCGATCTCATTATCGATCACAGCGGCAAAGTCTGGATAAACGAAATAAACGACCGCCAGCAGGGGCCGACGGCTCAGATGTCTAAAGATGCCGAACAAAACGGAATACCGTCTTTGCTGAAAGTTGCGCTGATAAGCAGTTATGCTGATTTTAAAGATGAAAAGGTTCAGAGCTTGTTCAGGGAACTGCAATCCAGTTCTGCCGAAATAAACGAGGCCTATACAACGTCAAAAGGCGAATTTTACCTTAAGGTTCATTCGACGCATCCTCAGGGACAATTGGAATATGTTCAGAAAAATCTGATGCCGGGATATTATGACATTGTCAGACAGAAAGACAATTCCTGGAAACTTGAGTTTTCGTCTTACCGCAAACCGGCTGATAAAGTCGATTATAAGACAGATCCGGCGGCTGGCCGCGTAACGGTAAAACTTGTCGGCGGCGACTGGAAAGCAGGCGACCATGTCGACAACGGTTCCCAGCTGTTCCGTTTAACCGGCATAACCGATCCGAAAAATCCTCCTTTCATCATCAAAGGCGGTAAAACCCGGTTGAATCCGCAATGGCAGAAAGTTGTTGAAGCTTGTTATAATTATCTGTTCGGCGAAGGCTATATGCAGAAAAATCCGTTATTGCAAAAGCGGCGCGCTGCAAACGGCAATCTTGTCCAGTGGAAACCTGTTGCCATTGATAAAACGGCCTTTACTGCAGCAAACGGCAATGATAAAATCGTGTCAAATTATGTTCTGAAAAAATACAGAAACACGGTTAACCGCTGATAAGAAGGATTAGTCAATGAAAGTAACGAAAGAAAATTTGAATGTCGGTTATACGCCAATGGGAACACCGCTGGAAATTCTGAAATATGAATTGGATTCTGAAGTTCCCGGAAAAACGGTTTACATTCAGAGCGGCATTCACGGCGGAGAAGTCACTCAGTGGATCCTTCATGAATTATACCATTTTCTGGAAAGAAAAATGATTTCAGGCAAAGTTGTTCTGGTTCCCTGCGCCAATCCCGTTTCTTGGACGCAGCGAGCTTACTATTCGACCAATGGAAAATTTGACTTTTATATGGGAAAAGACTGGAACCGCAATTTTCCCGGAAATCCGGAAGGTTCTATGGGCGAAAGAATAGCGGCAGTTTTGTTTGGTTTGGCAAAGCAGGCTGATTTTGCGCTTGATCTGCACACATCGCGGCACAGCATTCCTTTCGGTATTTTCTCCAGACAGACATATTTGTCCTGGGTCAAAACTGCCGGTGTCAGTTATAATCAGTTTATTGATATGGGAGCAAATTCCTCTTATAAAAATACGCTGAATGCCTGTCTGGATGACGCCGGTGTACCCAACCTCTGCATTGAATGCGGCAGTCATGATTCCTATGAAGCCGACAACGTGCAGGAAGTCTATGAAGCGATCAGACGCCTCCTGGCCGAACTGAAGATAGTCAGAGCAGAGGATACGCGCAAGGCGCCGGATAAAGTCAGAATTTTTTCCAAAACGGCAAAATATCATGCCCGTAAAGGCAGTCTGATCAGGCTGGCAAAAAGTCTGGGAGATGAAGTTCGTGTCAGCGAAGATCTGTTTTACTATTTTGATAATAATGACTTAGGTAAAATCACTTCGGAAAAAGCGCGTCATAACGGCATTTTGTTTAAAACATCGCCGACTTACATATACTGGAGCGGCGATGATGTCCTGCAGCTTCTTCTTCAGGATGATGTTCAGGAAATATAAAGAAAAGGCAGTTGTAAAAAACAACTGCCTTTTCTTCTATGTAAAAATTTTATTTTTATTCATTGTTTAGCCATGATTCTAGTTTTTTCATATTCCTGAAAATATTATCAACGCCAAGCTTGCGTACTTTTTGTTCATAAGACTGGTTATCAGTCATCTGGCTTCCGATAAAAGCGGCGGTTGTCATTCCCGCTGCCAGTCCGGCCGTAAGACCTGGCAGGGAATCTTCGACAACAATGCAGTTTTTGGGCTTAAAACCGTTTTTTTCTGCTGCATACAAAAACAGGTCCGGCGCCGGTTTTCCTTTTTTGACTTGTTCGGCTGTAAATATTTCTTCGTCGGGAAAATATTTTTTAAAATCCAGAGCCTTTAGTTTTTCCAGAGTTTTGTCCCTGTTGCCGCCGGTGGCCAGACAATATTTTTTGTTTGTGTTTTTCAAAATGTTTTCCACGCCTTCAATGGCTTTGAAATCTGTATGGATGATTTCCCAGTCGCGTTTTTTAATTTCCGTCAGAAAATCGTCGTTAATAAGAATTCCCAGTTTCTTCAGATTTTCTATTTTAGTTTGGGGAGAAATACCGCCGAGATATTTGACCGCCGTTTCAAAATCCCAGTTTAATCCGAATTTTTCATTCAGGAGATCCTGCCAGTTTCTGATCCATAAATGTTCGCTGTCCGCGATAACGCCGTCAAAGTCCCATATAATTAATTTATTTTCCATTTTACAACTTTCGGTTTTAAAAAAGTGGTTTCGTATAAAGCCCGTACAGCGCTTTTTCAGACATTTTATGATAGATTGCTTAACCAACGGTAAAATTCTCTTCCTGAGTCAAAAAAACGCCTTTATTTTAATCTTGCAGAAATTTCGGGTTATGATAATAGATAAACAAAAAGGAGCTCAAATGGACGACAAAACAATTTACGCGCTTTCGACCGTTTTTGGCAAATCGGGAGTTGCCGTCATTCGCATTTCCGGTAAAAGCGCAGCCGATGTTATAACCAAAATGACAACGATCTCTTTGGCAGACATAAAACCGCGTTATGCCTGCTTTACGGATCTTCTTGATCCTGTTTCACGTGAAACCGTTGATAAATGTCTGCTGCTGTATTTCCGCGCTCCCAGTTCTTTTACCGGCGAAGATATTGTTGAGCTACAGACGCATGGTTCCAGAGCTGTCATTGCCGCGGTTTTGTCGGCATTGTCCGCCCTGCCCGGATTCCGGCTTGCCGAACCCGGCGAATTTTCCAAACGGGCATTTTATAATGGCAAGATGGATTTGACCGAAGCCGAAGGTCTGGCTGACCTGATAGATGCCGAAACCGCCGAGCAGCAGAAATATGCCCTGCGCCAAATGAGCGGTGTTTTAAAAAGTCTTTACGACGGCTGGCGCGAAGAACTTCTCAAAATATTGGCTTATCTTGAAGCTTACATAGATTTTCCGGATGAAAATATTCCCGAAGAATTGATTTCCCAGTTGTTGAACAATGTATTTAAACTTAAAAACGCCATTAAGGAGCATTTATCCGGAGACAATATAGGCGAACGTCTGCGCGAAGGTTTCCGTGTTGTTATCGTCGGGCCGCCGAATGCCGGAAAGTCAAGCTTGCTGAATACGATTGTCAGGCGTGATGCGGCGATTGTTTCCGATATTGCCGGCACTACCCGTGATGCTGTGGATGTCTACCTTGATGTTAAGGGATATCCGGTATTAATTACCGACACCGCCGGTATTCGTGAAGTTGAGGAAGAAATCGAGAAAAAAGGCATTGAAATAGCTTTTGATAAGATGAAAGATGCCGATCTGGTATTATGTTTGTTTGATGCTTCAAAAGACTCTGTTCAAGTGTTTGATAATATAAAAGATATATTTAAAAACAAAACGTTATATATTGCCAACAAATGCGATAAATTAACTTTCGAACAATGTTCAGAACTACAAAAGCAAGGATGTATTCCCATTTCGGCCAGACAAAAACAGGGAATAGAGGTTCTTTGGGACAATATTTATAATTTAATCAAAAGTCGTTTTACTTCCGGTTCCGGCCTCCTGATAACTAGACAGAGATACAAAGAGGCTCTCAGGGAAACGCTTGACGCTTTGGAAGATTTTAATTTGGATAAGGAAATAGAGTTAGCGGCGGAAGACATCCGTCTAGCGACCCGCGGCCTGGGAAAAATTACTGGTCATATAGAAGTGGATGAAATTCTGGATAAAATATTCGGCAGTTTCTGTATTGGAAAATAATTGACGCTAAATGAATTTTGAACTAATTTAATCAAACTTCATTTGATTATTAGTTCTAATTTTTAATTTATATATTATGAGCTCAGTAAAATCTAACATTATGACCATCAAAGGGATTTATGGCGGTCGTATTAAGTCAAAAAATGACTTATCGAATCAGGCGAAAGCAGTATGCGATAGCAATGCCGTTTCCTTAAACATGTTGCCGTTTGTGGTTGATAAAGCCGACAGCGGAAAACTTGATGACAAATCGAATGCAGCGAGCGCTTTCAAAAGTTTAATCACTTCGTTAAGCAGAGCTGCTGAAGAGAAAGTAAATTTTACCCATGAGGCCCGCGTTGCCGTAGAAGTGATGATGCATCTCTATTGTTATCATCCCGAACTGGCAGACGTGGTTGCAATGCAAGAATTCATTCGTCTGACAAACAGCACGGGTATGTTTGACCATAAATAGGATGGTCGTACATAAAAACCGTTCGCTTTTTATAAAGCGACGGTTTTTTCTTTTTTAAAGCGGATAAATTAACGCCTTGCTAATTTTTTTCTGTTAAATTGAAGCCAAAAACGTAAAGTTATGAAAAATGCGAGATAAAAATAAAAATCAATATGACGTTATTGTCGTCGGTGGAGGACATGCTGGATGTGAAGCCTGCGCTGCTGCTGCGCGCATGGGGGCCGATACCCTGCTGATAACACATAGGCTGGATACAATAGGCGCCATGTCGTGCAATCCGGCAATCGGCGGTCTTGGCAAAGGTCATCTGGTCCGAGAGATAGATGCTCTGGATGGCTTGATGGGACGGGTAATTGATAAGGCTGGCATACAGTTTCGCATGTTGAATGCGTCTAAGGGACCGGCTGTGCGCGGACCCAGGGCGCAGGCGGATCGTGAGTTGTATAAAAAATTTATGCTGGAGGCATTACAGAACCAAAGCTGCCTGAATATTCTCGAAGCTGCCGTCGAAGGACTGACATATTCGGATAAGAGAATCACCGGCGTAATACTGGCGGATGGAAGAGTTTTATCGGCCGCGACGGTTATTCTGACTTCAGGAACCTTTTTGAACGGCGTCATGTTTATTGGTCATGAAACAACGGTCGGTGGTCGTATCGGAGATGTTTCCTGCTCCGGTATAACACCGTATTTAAAAAATTTTGGTCTGAAAATCGGGCGTTTGAAAACAGGAACCCCTGCCCGTCTGAACGGCCGGACAATAAACTGGAATATTCTTGAGTCTCAGTCCGGAGATGATAATCCGCGTCCTTTTTCATATCTGACCGATAAAATTACCAATCCTCAGATACAGTGTTATATCACGCATACCAATGAGGAAACGCATCGTATTATTCGCGATAACTTTTCAAAATGCGCTCTTTTTTCTGGTTTGATAACCGGTGTTGGTCCCCGTTATTGTCCGAGCATAGAAGATAAACTTGTCAAATTTGCCGATCGGACCAGTCATCAGATATTTTTGGAACCGGAAGGATTAAATACGGATGTCGTTTACCCGAACGGTATTTCGACTTCATTGCCCGCGGATGTCCAGCATGAATTCATTCATACCATGAAAGGGCTTGAAAATGTTGAAATTCTGCGGCCGGCTTATGCCATAGAATATGATTATGTCGATCCTCAGGAACTGAAGCATACGCTGGAGTGTAAAAAAGTTTCCGGTCTGTTTCTGGCCGGCCAGATTAACGGAACCACCGGATATGAAGAAGCTGCGGCGCAGGGGCTGGTTGCCGGCGTCAATGCCGCGTTAAAAGCAGGCGGAAGTGCGAAGGAGTTTTCCGTTGACCGAAGTCAGGCTTATATCGGAGTAATGATAGATGATCTGATAACCAAAGGGGTTGACGAACCGTATCGTATGTTTACTTCCCGCTCGGAATATCGTCTGTTTCTGCGCGCTGACAATGCAGACCTGCGTCTGACGACGCTCGGCTATGAAATTGGTTGTGTCGGAGATAAGAGAAACACTGTATTTAAAGTAAAATCCGCACAGATTACCAAAGCAAGAGAGTTGGCGGAAACCTTGTCTGCTACGCCTAAATTGCTTGCTGAAAAAGATATTCGTGTCAAATTTGACGGCAGCAGAAAAAATGCATTTAATCTTATGTCTCATGAAGACGTTTCACGTGAAACAATTTTGACATTATGGCCTGAATTTCAGCAGTTTGAGGATGAGATTCTTGAGCAAATAGAGATAGAAGCTAAATATGCCGGATACATCAAACGACAGCTGGCAGATATTGAAGTTTTCAAAAAAGACGAAAAACTTAAAATCCGTGAAGATATAGATTATACAAAAATCGGCGGACTGTCGCGAGAAATGGTTGCAAAGTTAAGTAAAGTAAGACCGGCAACCATTGGCGAAGCTTCGCGGATACCTGGAGTAACTCCAGCTGCGATAACTGCCGTCTTAGGATATATTAAGAGGTAACGATGACAGAAATAACCATGTCAAGAGCATTAGAGTTGTTTGAAACAGGTTACCGCCGTTTGATAGATGAACAACCGAAATTTTATTATTCTCAGGGAAAAAGTTTTAAAAGCCACTGCTGTCTGGTAGCTTGCTGTGCTGAAATTATCGCATCAAGACTTCCTCATATAGACGGACGTAAGGCTTATATTTACGGTCTGCTCCACGATTACGGTAAAATGATAAAAGACGCTGATAATGAAATGTTTTTTCATGGTCTGACCGGTTATGACGAATTCATGAAAATAGGATACCCGGATATTGCCAAAATATGTTTGACGCATAGCTTTACAAACAAGGATTTTAAATTGTCTGATTACAGCTATCCTCATCGTGATTTGCAAAAAACACGTCGGTTGCTGTCCAAAATGGAATACGACGATTATGACCGTTTAATCCAGCTTTGCGATCTTCTAATTTTGGATTTTGATTTTAAGACTTTGCGCGAACGCATAGAATTTATAAAATTAAAATACCGGGTGAGCAGTCTGATAATTAAGCGCAAATACCGTGAGGCCCTGCATTTAAAAAGTTATTTTGATAAACTTTGCGGCTGTGACATATACAGCCTGCTCGGAGTAAAATCGTGATGTTCGGGAATGCGAACAATATTGTTTCCGGCAGCGGATATCCGGATATAAAGGAAGCGATGAGGCTCTGGGAAGATGGAATCCGGAGACGTCGGGAAGATGACGGTTTTGTTTATGAGGATGAATATCGGTTTCATACAATGAATATCGCCGCTTTCTGCCGTCTGCTTGCTTCCAAAATTCCTGGACTAAATATCGAAAAAGCATATATCTGCGGATTGCTTCATGATTACGGCAAAAAATATGACGAAAGAAAAATAAAGCGTTTTCACGGACTTCTCGGTTATCTGGAAATGATGGACATGGGTTATCCGGATATTGCCAGAATTTGTATCAGCCACACTTTCCCGGTCAGGAATTTTGATTTTTCATATTATCCGAGTTACCCGCAGACGGATCTGGAGTTTGCCAGGTCAATTTTGGATCAGATGCACTATGATGATTATGATCGTCTTGTCCAGTATTGTGATCTGTTTTTAGAAGCTTTAACGATAATGAAACCCGCTGACCGGATTAAAAACATCTGCAAGCGTTATAATCTAACGAATCAGGAAAACAGGTATCTGAATGAAAATGCCGTCTTTCTGAAAAAATATTTTGATGAAAAATGTGCTCAGGATACATTTTCTCTTCTCGGTTTTTAAAAAATATTGAAATTTTGATTCAATAAACACTGTCTAAGTGATTGTTTTAAGAGTCTTTTAAAATTTATAAAATATCATGTTTATAAGTGTTTTTTTTCGGTTTTAAATATTTTATAAAAATTATATAAATATTTCATGAAAAATTTTTGCGATACATACAATGTTTCACGTGAAACATTTGACCTCTTAAAGGTCTATGAAACATCTCTGCACGAGTGGCAGAAAAAGTTTAATCTGGTCAGTAATGCGTCGCTCCAAAACAGCTGGGAAAGGCATTTTGTTGACTCTGCTCAGCTGTACGAACTCATTCCGCAAGAGGCTAAGTTGGTTGTCGATTTTGGCTCTGGAGCGGGGTTTCCCGGGATGGTACTGGCCGTAATGGCTCTTAAAAAAACACCGTATTTAAAATTTAAATTAATTGAAAGTATTGGTAAGAAAACACTGTATTTAAATGAGGTCAAAAAAATTACGGGAGCAAATGTTGAAATTATCAATCAACGTATTGAGAATCTGCCGCCCGAAAAAGCCGATGTCATTACTTCGCGGGCTATGTGTTCCTTAAAGGACCTCCTCAGATATTCGGAAAAGTTTTTTTCAAAAAAAACAATCGGACTTTTTCTGAAAGGCAAAAAATTTGCCGAAGAAATAAAAGAAGCCGAAAAAGACTGGAAATTCGACTGTCGGATAATTCCCAGTCGGACGAGCGATGAAGGCGTCATATTAGTCATCAGCAATTTGTCAAAACTTAAAGGAGTTAAATAATGCCAAGAATTATTGCTATTGCAAACCGCAAAGGAGGCGTCGGAAAAACGACGACAACGGTAAATGTCGCTACGGCAATGGCTGCCGCCGGAAAAAAAGTTTTGGTTATAGATCTTGATCCGCAGGGAAATGCCACAACCTCGATGGGCATTAACAAAAGCGGCAGAATGCCGTCCACATATGAAGTTCTAGTCGGAACGCGCCGCGTTAGCGAAGCCGTTGTCTGGACCGAGATTCCGAATTTCTCGCTGGTTCCTTCTTCCCCCGACTTGGCCGGCGCAGAAGTTGAGCTGGTTGATATGGAAAATCGCGAATTTGTTTTGCGGAATGCTCTGGGGCGCGATGTCATCAATTATGACTATATACTGATTGACTGTCCGCCGTCGCTCAGTCTGGTTACCATTAACGCTTTGGTCGCCGCCGATGCCGTTATTGTTCCGCTGCAGTGTGAATTTCTGGCTCTGGAAGGTATTACCGATTTAATAAGAAACATAAATATCATCAAAAAGAAATTTAACCCGAAACTGGAACTTCAGGGCGTTGTTCTCACAATGTACGACCGTCGCAACAATCTGACGCAGATGGTTGAAGAAGATGTTCGCAGTTATTTCGGAAAAAAAGTTTATCAGACGGTAATTCCGCGGAATGTGCGCATATCGGAAGCGCCGTCGCACGGCAAACCCGTATTGATTTACGACTTCAAATGTCCCGGTTCGCAAGCTTACATCAGCCTGACCGGCGAAGTTCTGAAAAGAGAAAAAGAATTAATTGCGTGCTGAGGAAAATAAAATGGATAATCAAAACAACAAAGAAGAAAACAATCACGCTTCCAAAAGAAAAAGTCTGGGCCGCGGTCTTGGAGCGCTGCTTGGAGACGATGAATTTGACATAAACGAAGCTCTGGCCGAAACGCCGGCTTTTCACGAGGCCGATGAAAATGTCCCCGTCGGAATGATCAGCCCCAGTCCTTTTCAGCCGCGTAAGGAATTTGATGAAGAAGCATTGCGTGCGCTATCGGAATCAATAAGGGAAAAAGGCGTGCTGCAGCCGCTTTTGGTCAGAAAGAAAGACAACGGATACGAAATTATCGCCGGCGAACGCCGCTGGCGTGCGTCTAAGCTTGCCGGTCTGGATAAGGTTCCCGTAATCATAAAGGAAATGAGCGACAAAGAAGTTCTGGAAGTTGCTCTGGTCGAAAATCTGCTGCGCGAAAACCTGTCAGCAATTGAAGAAGCGGAAGGGTTTCAGCGCCTGATTGACGAATTTTCCCACACGCAGGAGGCTTTGTCGCAGATCATCGGCAAATCCCGCAGTCATATTGCCAATACGCTTCGTCTTCTGACGCTGCCGGAAAGCGTTCAAAATCTAGTTCGGGAAAATAAACTTTCCGCCGGACACGCCCGCGCCCTGGTCGGCCTGGAAAATGCAGAAGCTTTGGCCGGACAGATAATCGCCAGAGATTTAAATGTTCGTCAGGTTGAGGATTTGGTTGCCAGGCAGAAACAAAAAACAGACGGCGAAAAGCAGCCTAAAAAAAACAAAGATGCGGATATTATCGAAATAGAAAAAGACCTCAATAAGAATCTCGGTCTCAGAATAAAAATCTCGCCGAGTAAACAAGGCGGCGGAAAAGTCGTTCTGCAATATGCGTCAATCGCCGAATTGGATATGATTATTGATATTCTGGAGCAAAAACGCAAAGGGACGCAGCCGTCCGCAGGACAGGCCGGTCTGCCGGAAACGGGGACACCCGCTGCTTCCGAAAAATTTACAATGAAAATAATAGATTAAAATAAAGAGATTAAAATGACTATTCTGGATAAAATGATTGAAAACTGTTCAAAAGCAGGATATTGCGCAACCAAAAATATTGAAAAGATAGCCAGGGCCAAAAAGATGATGTTTGGCGAAAAGGAGTGGCAGAGATGTCCGTGCGACGGCGCAAATGAAGCGCGCTGGTGCATTTCAGAACTCTGCAGAACCGACATTGAGCGCGACGGCATCTGCCACTGTCATTGTTATGCAAAAATAGAAAATGCCGCCGAATAATAAAAAGGCTCTGGAAAAAGCAGGGAAATTTCCCTGCTTTTTTGTTATCGGTTTATTTACGATTTTGGCATAAATTGTAAACAGGAAAGTTTTCGGCAACGGTAGGAATATTCCGAAAAGAGAGATAAAAAGAGCTTGAAAAAAGACTATCTTATGATTTAATAAACAAAAATAACCCAAGGAAGATGCGCATGTTTTTTCTTAAAAAAGTTCTCCTCGGTCTTGGCGCGCTGGCCCTGATTTTTATCGGCGGCAGCGGAACGCAGAGCAACAGTCTGCTGCTGCAGGGCGGTGGTTTTATCGGTTTGGTCATCGGTCTGATTGTTTTATACGTTTTCGGAAAAATGGCCTGGCGCGCGATGGGGTGTATTCCTTCGCTCATCATTATAATATGCATCGCATTGTTTATCCTTTATGCTATCGGCGGTTTTAATAACGGAATTGGCGGCATCGGCCAGTCGCTGAACAGCTTCATGGGCCGGCAGGCAGCGCCGCAACAGGCACCGGGAAATCTGAATTTAATGGAAGAAGACGGAGATTATAATGCCGCGATTGACGAAAATTTTTCCGACGGCATCGGATCTCAGGCGCAGCCAACGCCGGCAGAACAGGTTCAGGACAGCGCCATCCAGCAGATTATGAATGCTTTTTCGGGACAAAAGGCACAGCCGGCGCCGGAGTTCAATCCCGCTAATTTTCCTGCCGTATACAGCGCTGCCCGGGTAATAAACGGCGATACGCTGGAAATTCAGGGAAGATATTTTAAGCTGTACGGCATTGACGCGCCGGAATCCAACCAAAGCTGCGCCGATCGTCAGGGGCGCTCTTACAACTGCGGCAGGGAAGCGGCGGTCTGGCTGAAAAACTGGATTACCACCAATGAGCTGGAATGCCGGGTTATGCAGCAGGATTCCCGGGGCAATATGGTGGGAACATGCGCCCTCGGGCAATATGATCTAGGAGCAGCTTTGGTTAATGCCGGCTGGGCTGTTGCCAACACGCGGTACACGGATATTTATGTGCCGTATGAACAGCAGGCGCGCAATAACAAACGCGGATTATGGCAAGGCAAGTTTTATATGCCGTGGGACTGGAGAACGCTGCAGTCCAAAAAACCGAAGATAAAGGTTATCAAACCCAAAACCCGCAAGAAAGGAATACTGGATCTTTAAGATGACATCAGTCTCAGTGCATTGTGCGGATGAAAAAGAAACCGCGGAACTGGCTTCACGCCTTGCCGGAATTGCCCGCCGGGGAGATACTTTTGCTCTTTACGGAACGCTCGGAATGGGAAAAAGTGTTTTTGCCAGGGGATTCATTCAGGCTTTGACCGGTGCCCGCGAAGTGCTGAGCCCGACCTTTACGCTTGTTCAGGGATACGAGGCTCCCGATTTTGAAATCTGCCATTATGACCTTTACCGCATAAAATCGGCGGAAGAGGTTTTTGAGCTTGGTATGGAAGAGGCGCTGTATGAAAATGTCTGCCTGATAGAATGGCCGGAAAAAATGGGGGCTTTGCTGCCTGGAGATATTTTTAAGGTAAGCATAGAAAATGACGGGCAGGGGAGACTGATTGAGATTTCGTCGGATTCTCCCGAAAAGAAAAAACGTCTGGCCGCTTTGGAGTTCTGACATGGAAAATATATATGCCGGCTGCGTTTCCTATAAGAATGCGGGAATTTTGATTTTTGGTCCCTCCGGCAGCGGAAAATCCGATCTGGCTTTACGCCTGATTATGAATAAGGGCTGCGTTCTGGTTTCCGATGACCGCACGGATCTGGAAGAAAAAGACGGCGGGCTTCAGGCATCCTGCCCGGACGGAATAAAGGGTCTGCTCGAAATTCGCGGCATCGGCATCAAAACGATGCCTTTTCAGGCGTCCGCTACCGTAAAGCTGGCCGTTTTTCTGGAAAATGACAGTCGGAAGATAGAACGCTTGCCCGAAAGGGAGTTTTATTGCTTCGGACATTCCGCTGTGGAGAAAATAACCCTCTGTCCTTTCGAGGCTTCCGCGCCAGACAAGATTGTTATAAAAATGGATAGTCTGCTTGATTAATTAAGGCGCTTGACTTAAGATACACGCAGATTTTGTTAATTCGATGAAAGAAAAAACAATGCCTGGAAATCATATTGAAAAATTTTTGCGCAAACTTGGCAAACCGCTGGTTAAATTCATTTGCGGACTAGGAGAGCTGTCTCTGTTCATTGCCCGTTCGGTTTACAACAGCGTAACGCCGCCGTTTTATCTGAAACTGATGGGAAAACAGATGATAGACATCGGTTTCTACTCCCTGCCGGTAGTGGCCCTGACGACGATTTTTGCCGGTATGGTAATTGCGTTGCAGACTTATTCGGGGTTTTCCAGTTTTGGCGCTGAAAGTGCCGTGGCTTCCGTCGTTCTTATTTCCGTAACGCGGGAGCTGGCGCCTGTCTTCAGCGGCCTCATGGTTGCCGGACGCATCGGCGCGGCAATGGCTGCCGAAATCGGTACCATGCGCGTAACCGAGCAGATAGACGCGTTGGTAACCCTTTCGACCAATCCTTTCAAATATCTGGTTGCGCCGCGCGTGCTTGCAAGTCTGATCGTTTTGCCGATTTTGGTTCTGATCGGCGATATTATCGGCATTTTCGGCGGATATATCATTGGTGTTTATAAACTCGGTTTCAACCCGGCCAACTACATCAATTCGACAATAAACGGTCTGGAAAGTCTCGACATTACGACCGGCGTTGTCAAAGCCTGTGTTTTTGGCTTTATTATCGCCATTATGGGCTGTTATAACGGCTACAAATCAAAGGGCGGCGCTCAGGGCGTCGGCGAAGCGACAACCAACGCCGTCGTTTCGGCTTCAATCCTGATTTTGGTATTCAACTACGTTATTACCGAACTTTTCTTTGCCAGATAGTATGAGTGGAGAATAAAAATGAGCGACTATAAAATCCAAGTAAGAAATCTTCATAAGGCTTTCGGCAAAAAAATAGTGCTTGACGGCGTCGATCTGGACATAAAACCCGGGGAATCTCTGGTTGTTATCGGCGGGTCCGGAACGGGAAAATCCGTTCTGATAAAATGTATTCAGGGACTTTTGACGCCGGATGAAGGATCCATTAAGATTGACGGAACAGAAGTCATCGGTGCGGACGAGCATGTCCGCGACGGCATGCATTCCAAAATGGGAATGTTGTTTCAGGGCGGAGCGCTTTTTGACAGTCTGAGCGTTTGGGAAAATGTGGCTTTCGGATTGATTGAAAATCAGCATATGCCCAAAAAAGATGCCAAAAACGAGGCCATACGCGTTTTGCGTCAGGTAGGACTGGCGCCGGATGTGGCGGATTTGTCGCCGTCTGAGCTTTCCGGCGGCATGCAGAAGCGCGTCAGCCTGGCAAGGGCAATTGCCACCAAACCGGAAATAATATTTTTTGACGAACCGACAACCGGGTTGGATCCGATTATGGCCGACGTCATTAACGATCTGATTATAGAATCCGCCAGAGGTTTGGGAGCCAGCGCCCTGACCATCACGCACGATATGGCTTCGGCGCGGAAGATCGCCGACCGCATCGCCATGCTGTATCACGGAAAAATAATCTGGTCGGGAACGGTAAAGGAAATGGATAAAACGGACAATCCTTATGTCTGCCAGTTTATTAACGGTTGTTCGCAGGGACCGATCAAAGTGGAGGTTTAAAAGTGGCAAAAAAAGGCGGAAGCGAATTTGTCTGCCAAAGCTGCGGCAGTGTTTACCCAAAATGGCAGGGCAAATGTGATGCCTGCGGCGAATGGAACACCATTGTCGAGGAAAAGATAGGCGGCGAGGGCTTTTCCAATCTGGCTCCGAAGAAAAAAGGCCGGATTCTGGACTTTGTGCCGCTCAGCGGTTCCGAACAGGCATTAAGCCGGATTCCGACAAATATCAAAGAGCTTGATCGCGTGTCCGGCGGTGGTCTGGTTCCCGGTTCAGCCATTCTGGTCGGCGGTGATCCCGGCATCGGCAAATCGACGCTTTTGCTGCAGGTTTGCGCCAGCATAGCCAATATGCCGACGCATCCCGAATGTTATTACATTTCCGGAGAAGAGGCGATCGATCAGGTCCGCATTCGCGCCAAGAGGCTGGGGCTGGAACAATCTCCGGTCAAGCTGGCCAGCACCACCGACGTTAAAGATATTATCGAAACTCTGGACAAAGCGGAAGCAGCCGTCGTCATCATCGATTCAATTCAGACAATGTATCTGGAAGAAGTGGAATCTACGCCCGGAAGCGTTGCGCAGGTCAGAGCCTGCGCGTATGAGCTTATCAAGCTCGCCAAGAAAAAAGGATTTGTTCTGTTTCTGGTTGGTCATGTAACCAAGCAAGGCGCCATTGCCGGTCCCCGCGTTTTGGAACATATGGTTGATACTGTTTTGTATTTTGAAGGAGAACGCGGTCATCATTTCCGTATTTTGCGCGCGGTCAAAAACCGCTACGGCGCAACGGACGAAATCGGTGTTTTCGAAATGCAGGACAAAGGCCTGGTGGAAGTCGAAAATCCGTCGGCGCTGTTTCTGGCCGAACGTCAGGGCAATATATCCGGTTCCTGTGTTTTTGCCGGAATTGAAGGTTCCCGTCCGGTTTTGGTTGAAATTCAGGCTTTGGTCAGCCCGACCAGTTATTCAAGCCCTAAGCGGGCTGTTGTCGGCTGGGATTCCAATCGTCTGGCAATGGTCCTGGCTGTTTTGGAAGCGCGTTGCGGTATGAATCTCAGTTCACAGGATATCTACCTGAACATCGCCGGAGGCCTGAAAATTTCGGAACCGGCGGCAGATCTGGCCGTAGCGATGGCTGTTATCTCCTCGATGACCAATAAGCCGCTTCCCGCCGATACGGTTATTTTCGGCGAAATCGGCCTTTCCGGAGAAATTCGTGCCGTCAGTCAGCCGAACGCGCGCTTAAAAGAGGCGCATAAGCTGGGTTTTGCCAGCGCCATCATGCCGGCTTCTTATCAAAAAGACAAAAAACTCAATAATCATGACATGTCAGTTTTCGAAATCGGCAACGTTCAACGCCTGATTAACTGGTTTAATTAAAGAGGAAAACAATGCAGCAGCTGAATAATCTGGATATCGTTATTTTAATAATTGTCGCCATTTCGGCCTTAATAGCTTTGGGGCGCGGTCTGGTTAAAGAAGTTCTTTCCATTATCGGCTGGGTTTTGAGCGGTATTGCCATTATATATCTGCTGCCCGTTCTAAATCCGGTTGCGCAGAAATATATTGAAACCGGCTGGGTTGCCGGCGTTACGACGGCCGTGCTGATTTTGATTGTTTTTATGGTTGTCTGGATTCTGATAACCGGGAATATTGTCAGCAAAATCCGTTCCAGCAAACTGAGTTCGCTTGACCGGACGCTGGGACTGTTTTTCGGAATTGTCAGGGCTTTTCTGCTGGTTGTTCTGATGTATATTCTTGTCAGTTGGATGATGCCGCAAAAAGCGCAGCCGGATCTCTTGAAAAAGTCAAAATATTTTCAGATCGCCGGAAACTTTGCCGAACCGATAGAAAAACTTATTCCCAAAGATACTTTGGACGCCATTAAGGAAAAAACGGCGGAAGCCGGCCTGGGCGATGATGAAGAAAAAGAGGAGAAGAAATCCCGGGATCCGGAAAAGGACAAAAGCCGCAGCGAGGTGGACGATTTGTTTGAAAAACTGGCGCAGCCTCAAATCGAAAAAATGCGCAAGGACAGGAAAAAACTCGAAAAAATCAAAGAGGATTTTGAAGGATACAATACTTACGAGAGAGACAATCTCAACCGGCTGATAGAAAATACGGTTGAATAGACTGCGGAAAAAAAGGAGCCTTTGGGCTCCTTTTTAATTGTCATAAGTACCGCTTATTTTGGTTTCGGCCAGGATATTGTTTCGCATGGCTTTCTTAAGTTCTTCATAAGTAAAGCCGTCTTTCAGCGGCAGAAGCTTGTCCAAAGCGTAAACATAAAGATCATAGCGGTGAGGGGCGTTGGGCGGCATCATTCCGCCGTAAAAAGGCATATTCCAGCTGTTGACGCCCTGAACAAAGCTAGGTAGGCTCCGGCTTGCGTTTTCGGGAACACTGGTATCGGTAATATTGGCCGCCAGCCAGTGAATCCACGGAAATCCGGCAACCGGGACAGCATCGTCGTCTTTCAGAACGACGACAAAAGATTTAGTTTCTGTCGGCGCGTCTGTAATGGAAAAAGGCAGGGACAGAGCCGGAACATTATTAATAAAATCATTTCCGCGCTTGCCGTATTTGTCCTCAATAACGCCGTTGATAATTCCTTCCGAACTGATCTGCATTCTAACCTCCCCGCAATAAGATATGGAAGCGGCCGCAAGTATTGCCGCCATAACTGATATAAGGAGTCTTTGCCGCATTTTAAATATGCCGTTGCCCGAAAAACTGAAACTAAATAACCCCGATTTGTTAAGCTTTGCTTCCTTCTTTTTTGGATTTCAGCTGTCCGCAGGCTGCCAGAATATCCTGACCGCGGGGAACTCTGATCGGCGCCGCAAATCCGGCGTTGTTCAGAACTTTCGCAAAAGCGTGGATTCTGTTGTTGGAACTCGGCTGAAAAGCACAGCCGGGCCACGGGTTAAAACCTATCAGGTTAAATTTGGCGTTGATTTTGTATTTTCTCATCAGCTCAATTAGCTGCTGCGCATTTTCCAGAGAATCATTAATGCCGTTCAACATTAAATATTCAAAAGTGATATAGCGGCTGCCGTCCTGCTGCTGATAGGTTTTGCAGGCTTCCAGAACTTCTTCAAGCGGATATTTATTGTTGATGGGCATAATCTGCGACCGGATTTCGTTGGTCGGTGCATGAAGGCTGATTGCCAGACGCACGCCCGTGGCATTGACCATATCGACGATGCGCGGGGCGATGCCGGAGGTCGAAAGAGTGATTCTCCGCCGCGAAATGGCAATTCCGGCGCCGTCTGTCAGAATGTTCATCGCTTTTGCAACATTGTCAAAATTATGCAGCGGTTCGCCCATTCCCATAACCACGATATTGGACAGCAGGCGGGTTTCATCGGTCGGACTAGGCCATTCCCCATAAGCGTCGCGGGCGGTCATAAATTGTCCGACGATTTCTCCGGCAGTCAGATTTCTGGTAAGCTTCTGGCTTCCCGTATGGCAGAAGCGGCATCCGACCGCGCATCCGACCTGAGTGGAAATGCAAACGGCGCCGCGGTCTTCCTCGGGAATATAAACCATCTCGACCCTTTGGCCGTCGGCAAACTCAAGCAGCCATTTTCTGGTTTTATCCTGCGAAACCTGTTCGGCGACGATTTTCGGCCGCGTAATTGTAAATCCGGCTTTCAGTTTCTCCCGCAGATCTTTGGAAAAACTTGTCATCCTGTCGAAATCTGTCTCGCCGTGGTAATAGATCCACTGCCAGAGTTGTTTGGCCCGGAAAGGTTTTTCCCCGATTTCGGCGATGAGCGCCTCAATTTCCTTTTTATCCAGTCCCAGAAGTTCTTTTTTTTCCGTCATGATCATTTTTTGCCGCATTTGGCGCTGATAGCCTTATAAGCGCTGGTAAATCCCGAGAGGGAATAAGTGTCTTTAGTTGAAGTGCCTCTGGATGAAATACCGTGGACAATCATCCTTTCGCCTTTTTTCATGGCTTCCACCAGCTGCCTGTCGACCCTGTCGCTGACGGCCCAGGCTTTGTCGCCGCTTGTAAACAGTTTGTTGATGGTGGTTTTGCCGATTTTGACGACAACCTGCGTATCGGGTTTGAACGTATAACCCGCGACAAAGTTGACGACATCAAAACTTTTTTCGTTGGGACGGTGTGTAACAACCGTGTAAATTTCACCGCGTTTGGTATATTTTCCTTCGTCTTTTTTCGGAATGGATGCCATATAACAGACAGCGCCGCCGGCATCTTTGTAATAATAAGCTACCCAGTCGCCGTATTCGCCGATAAGCTGCGGGGCGGCCGCTTCGGCATTTGCAATGCAGAATAAACTTAACATACTGAAAATAGAAAAAATTCTTAACATACCTTTATACTCACAAAAAAGTTATTTTGACATTATTGTATTTGAAAAATATATAAAAACTGTTAACAATAAGGCAGAAAAACAAAAATTCGGGGTAAGCCAATGATACGCGACAATTATCTGAACATGGATAAAATAATTCAGGACAAGAAAATTCTCAGGCTTTTTCGCACGGTAGAAAGCCACGGCGGTGTCCTTCGTTTTGTCGGCGGTGCGGTGCGCGATGCCCTAGCCGGTCTGAAAGGGTTTGACCTTGATCTTGCGACGGACCTGTCTCCGGACGAACTGGTTGAAGCCTGCGGCGAAAATGGACTGAGAACGGTTCCTATCGGCATAAAATACGGGACGGTCGGCGTTATCATCAACGACAAGGTTCTGGAAGTTACCTCGCTGCGCAAAGACGTCAAAACCGACGGCAGGCATGCCGAAGTTGAATTTACCACGGACTGGAACGAAGATGCCTCCCGCCGCGACCTGACAATCAACGCCGTTTACGCGGACGAAAAGGGCAACGTTTTTGACTATTACAACGGTATTGAAGATTTGGAAAACGGCATTGTCCGTTTTATAGGCAATCCCAATCACCGTATAAAAGAAGACTATTTGCGTATTATGCGTTTTTTCCGTTTTTATTCGATTTTCGGCAAGGGACCGATAGATGAAAAGGCGCTCAAAGCCTGCGTAGAAAATAAGGACGGTTTGAAAACCCTTTCCATTGAACGCATCCGGGACGAGTTGGCAAAAATTCTCCTGACCAAAAATGTTTCGAAAGTTATGAAAATAATTTTTGACAATAATATACTTGTGCATTTGCTGGCGCCGTCAGACAATTTTGCCAAGCTGGATTTTCTCATTAATCTGGTGGATGAGGAAGCTTTGGACCATGAGGCGATGCGGCGGCTTTTTATTCTTTATGAACCCGATGAAGATCTGGCCGAAAATCTGGCGGTTCGTCTGCATCTGACCCGGAAACAGCGGGAGAATTTTGTCAGCTGGGCCAGAATCAGCCTTAAACTGAACGATTTCTGCGACGATGCTTCTCTTAAAAAACTCGTGTATCAATATGGTAAAGAATTTTGCCGCAGTAAGCTGCTTCTGCAGGCTGCCGTTGAAATGCGTAAACCGGAAAATCTCCACGACCTGCTGCAGAAAATAGAAAATACGATTGTTCCTGTTTTTCCGGTGCGCGGTAAAGACATTATTGCCGCCGGGGTTGATAATAACCGCAAAATCGGCAAAATCCTTGACCGTGTTGAACAAAAATGGATAGATAGCGGATTTAATCTGACGCGGGAAGAACTTTTGTCAGAAATTCCTGCGCTGTCCTGCGAAAAAACAGCTTAATATTCGCTCCAGGCGTTTTTGATATGCCGGATTTTGAACGGGAGTTCTACCAAAACGGCATCAAAACGAATGTCGCAGCCGTTCAGTTCGGGATGTTTCTGCAAAAAAGCCGCTGCGCCGTTGATAATGCGGCGCTTTTGTTTTTCTGAAATCGCATAAGCTGCTTTTTCCAGAGATGAACGCTGTTTTACTTCGGCAAAAACGATAAGACTGCCGCGGCGGGCAACAAAATCAACTTCGCCGGCCTGCGTTCCCCGTCCCGTTACATAATTGGCCGCCAAAATCCTGAAGCCTTTAAGAACGAAAATACCTCTTGCCAGTCTTTCGGCCCAGCGGCCAGCTACATTATTGTTCATCTTTAACTTTCAAAGCGGTTTGGTAAACATCGTGTTTATTCAGTCCGTACTGGTCAACTATTTCCCTGACGGCGGTTTTCAGCGGTTTTTTCTTAAGAGCATTTTTTAAAAGTTCTTCCAGATCGTCCCGGCCGCTCTCATTATCCGGACAGGGTGCCACCATAAAAACCATCTCACCTTTGGGCTCTTTTTCCGTAAAATGTTCTGCCAGCTCCTCCGCCGTTCCCGTGACGCATTCCTCAAATATTTTGGTTATTTCTCTGGCAACAGCAGCCTGCCGTGATCCGAAAACTTCGGCGGCGGCTTTAAGCGTTTTGACAATGCGCGGTGCTGTTTCGTAGAAAATCAGCGTGGCATCGAGAGATTTTAGTTTTTGAAACATATCCGTCCGGGCTTTATCTTTGTTGGGAATAAAACCCGCGAACAAAAAACGGTTGGTCGGCAAACCGGAAAGCTGCAGCGCGCAGACAAAGGCGCAGCATCCGGGAATGACCGTAACATAAATCCCCTGTTCTCGGCATTTTCTGACCAGTTTGTAGCCGGGATCCGAAATAAGCGGAGAACCTGCGTCGCTGACCAGAGCTATTGATTTTCCTTCACCGCTGATTAAATCAATAAGTCTCTGAGCCTGATTTTCTTCGTTATGGTCCTGATAGGTAATAAATGTTTTGCTGTGGCTGACGCCCAGGAGGGAAAACAGTTTTTTTGCAACGCGGGTATCTTCGCAGGCAATGATGTCAGCCTCGGCCAGCACTTCGGTGGCACGGGCGGAAATATCATTCAGATTGCCGATCGGGGTTGCCACAATGTATAATCCGTTTTTCATATTATCTTTTCTTTTATGTTAAGACTTTTTTATTGAAATTGCGTTATTTAAACTACCATATGACAGGATTGTTTTCTATTTTAGGATAAAATGCAAGTGTTAAAACGTTATTTTATGCTCTTTCTTCTGCTTCTGACATCCGGCTGTAGCACTTCGAAAATCGCAGCAACGGGGGGATATGAAGATGTTGATGCCGAATTTGGCGAAGTTACTTTTACGGAAAAGGAAGATTCTTTTCGCGTCGGCGTTTTACTTCCGCTGAGCGGAGAAGCGTCAAAACAGGGGCAGGGGCTTAAAAATGCGACTCTTTTGGCGCTTGACGATGTCCGCAATCCGAATTTGATTTTGCAGTTTTATGATACCAAAGGCACGCCCAGCGGCGCCCGTGTTGCGGTTGAAAATGCGCTCAACCAGCGTTCCCGTCTTATTATCGGTCCGTTAATGAGTTCGGAGGTTCGGGCCATTTCCGGCGCCGCGGTTTCAAAAGAGGTGCCGGTAATAGCTTTCTCGACTTCGGCCGACGTTCTGGAACGAGGGGTCTATACGCTCGGTTTGCTGATTGACGAGCAGGTAAACCGCATAATGACCTTTGCGGCGGAAAGAGGGCGGAGCCGCTTTGCTCTGCTTCTTCCGGACAACTCGACCGGTATTGCCGTTGCCAAAGCGGCGGTGGCTTCGGCGCAGAAAAACGGCGTCCGGATTGTTCGCATTGCTTTTTATCCTCCCGAGACAACCGATTTTTCCAATATCCTTAAGAAAATGACCGACTATCCGCAGCGAGTGGCCCGTCTGGAAAAAATCCGCGCCAGTCTGAACTCGCGGGCAGACAGGGGCGATGCCAATGCCATAAGGATTCTGAAACGTCTGGAACCATTGGATACTCTCGGCGACGTCGATTTTGACGCTGTTTTGATACCCGAATATGGTCCGCGTTTGAAATCGGCGGCGTCCATGTTCGGATATTATGATGTCTTTTCGCCGAAAGTAAAATTTTTGGGAACCTCCATTTGGGAAAACACGAATTTGAGCAAGGAAACGACGCTTTACGGCAGTTGGTATCCGGCTATGTCGAGAGCGCACAGCTCATATTTTGCCGCCAAGTATAATGATCTTATCGGCGAACGCCCCAGCACGCTGTATTCTTTTGCCTATGACGGCGTTGCGCTGGCTTCGGCTCTGTCTAAGCAGGATGGCGGAGATTTAAACGAAACAATCGCCAGTCCCGACGGGTATGTCGGAATTAACGGGGCTTTCCGCCTGCTTCCGGACGGCCGGAACGAACATAGTCTGGATATTGTAGAAATCCGCAGCACCGGGGATACGGTGATTGATGCCGCGCCAAAACGTTTTTCCGAAACGCCGGAGGAGGGAAACCACGGGATTTTTGTAGATTCCTCATACAAGGCTCCGCTGATTTTCGGCAAAGACAGCGCTTTGGCGCAGACACTGATCTACGGGCATCAGCTGAGTCCTGAAAATCAGCCGTCAACCTATATTTCAAGCGAAAAAGAACAGGAAATTGTCAGAGAAGCGCTGGCAAAGCTTAACATTCGCGTTCCGCAGATGTAGAAAGTGTTAATTGATAATTTTTTGCTTGAAATCTGAACGGTTTTACACGATATTTAAGAAAGTTGATTTAATGGAGGACGCCGGGCCGGCTGCCCGCCAATCCGGTCAGGTCCGGAAGGAAGCAGCCGTAACGGGATAAGCCGGGGTCGGTGCTCCTCCGCCTTCTTTTGAAAAGAGTTCTTATGGCTGAGGAAGAAACTGCAGAAAAAAAAGACAAAGACGACCAGTATGTTGTTCTGGCGCGCAAATACCGCCCTCAGAGTTTTGACGATCTTCTGGGGCAGGATGCTTTGGTGCAGACCTTAACCAATGCCATTAAGAACAACCGTTTGCACCATGCTTATATTCTGACCGGTATCCGCGGTGTCGGCAAGACAACGACTGCGCGGATTATTGCCCGCGCACTGAACTGCACGGGACTGGACGGCAAAAGCGGTCCGACAATACATCCCTGCGGCGTTTGTGAAAACTGTAAGGCCATTGCCGCCGACCGGCATATAGATGTTCTGGAGCTTGACGCAGCTTCTCACACCGGTGTGGACGATATCCGCGAGATTTTGGACGGTGTGCGCTATAAGCCCACCAATGCCCGTTATAAGATTTATATCATCGACGAAGTTCACATGCTTTCCAAAAGCGCTTTCAACGCGCTTCTCAAAACGCTGGAAGAACCGCCGTCCCATGTAAAGTTTATTTTCGCCACAACCGAAATCCGCAAGGTTCCGGTAACCATATTGTCCCGCTGTCAGCGGTTTGATTTGCAGCGTCTGACCATAGATAACCTGATGACGTTGTTCAACAAAATTGTTGCCGCCGAAAATCTGAAAGCCGATGACGAGGCTCTGCATATCATTGCAAAAGCGGCGGATGGCTCGGCCCGCGACGGATTATCCTTGTTGGACCAAGCCATTTCGCTGGGCGGCGGAAACATCAGAGCCGATATCGTCAAAAATATGATTGGTTTGGCCGATCGCAATCAGGTTTTCGATTTATTTGAAAATCTGGTGGCCGGCAATGTCGAAAAGGTTATTGCCGGACTTCAGGAACAATACAAAAACGGCGCCAATCCGACAACGCTGCTGCAGGATCTGATCAATATCACGCATATGATGGCGAAAGCCCGGATTATTCCGAACTCGGTCAATGACATGAGCGTAACGGAAAATGAGCGCGAATTATGTCGGAAACTGTCGGCTGCCGTTTCAATAGCCGTTCTTTCGAAGATCTGGCAGATGCTTATCAAGGGGCTAGGTGAGCTTCAGGTTGCGCCCGTGCAGATAGACGCGCTGGAGATGATTCTGATCCGTATAGCTTATTCGGCGGGTTTGCCTACTCCTTACGAGCTTTTAAACGACGTAAAAAAAAACTCTAGTTTAATATCTGCCCGGCCGCAGGCGGTTCCGGATGTTTCCGCGCGGAAGCCGGCCGCAGGTCCGGCGGAAGTTCCGCTTTCTGTTTCGTCTCCGGTTTCACAGACATCCGGACAAACGCCCGTCAGCAGCGTTTTTCCTGATGTTGAAGCGCTTTTGTCTTATCTGGAGGCCAACCGGAAAATGCTGGTGGAATATGCCCTTAAAAACGATGTCTGTATTCATGAATTTGCCGACGGCGCAATTAAGATGACGGTATCGGATAAAATCCACCCGGATTTTATTATGAACCTGCATAAAATATTGACGGAAGCCACGGGAAAAACCTGGAAAATAGACATTGTCCGCGGCGTTTTGGGAGAAACAATCGCCGACAGGGAGCGAGCCAAAAGCGACGAAGAAAAACGCAGTATTTCCGAATATCCGCTGGTAAAGGCAATCTTGGCGGAATTTAAGGGGGCAAAAATAGAAACGGCGACCCGGAAAGTAATTTCCGAAGAAGACGAAGAAGCGGAATCAGAATTGTTTTTTGAAGAGGAAAATTAAAAATGATGAATATTCAGGGAATTATGAAACAAGCGCAGATGATGCAGAAAAAGATGGAAGAAACGCAGGAAAAGCTTGCCCAGCAGGAGTTGACGGGCATTTCCGGCGGCGGCATGGTCAAGGTTACGCTTAACGGCAAATTTGAAATGAAGAAAGTCGAAATCGACAAGACGCTGATGGTGGAAGATGAAGTCGATATTTTGGAAGATCTGATTATCGCCGCTTATAATGACGCGCATGCGAAAGTTGACGCATCCATGGCCGAAGGCATGAAAGAAGTAACCGGTGGCATGAACCTCGGCGGTCTGAAACTTCCTTTCTGAGAGAGCAAAAGTGGCCGGAAAAGAAATAGAGAAATTAACCAAGCTGATTTCAAAGCTTCCGTCGCTGGGAACAAGGTCCTCGCGGCGTATTGTTTTGCAACTGCTCAAGAAAAAAGAGGTATTGCTTCTGCCGCTGATAGAGGCGCTGAACGAGGTTGCCGCCAATGTAAAAACCTGCGAAATCTGCGGCAATTATGATACGCAGTCGCCTTGTTCCGTCTGCGCGTCCGATAAGCGCGAAAACGGCATTATCTGCGTTGTGCAGGATGTTGCCGATTTGTGGGCCATGGAAAGAGTTTCCCTTTTTAAGGGCAAATATCATGTGCTGGGCGGTGTTTTGTCGGCTCTGGACGGTATTGCGCCCGAAGATCTGAATATTGAGAGTTTGTTGTGCCGCGTCAGAAAAGATGACGTCAAAGAAGTTGTTTTGGCGCTGCCGGCAACTGTTGACGGTCAGATAACGTCGCATTATCTGCTTTCCCGCCTCAGGGAGGAAGACGTCAGGGTAACCACTCTGGCTCAGGGGATTCCGATGGGCGCGGAACTGGATTATATGGACGAGGGAACGCTTCAACTGGCGCTGAATTCGCGGCGACAGCTCTGATCTTCAGCGGCTTCTGGAATTATCATTCCGGCTGTTGCTGTATTCAAGCATTTTGGTAATGTTTTTTTCAATCTGCGGGTCAATTTCCTGTGGCTGCCTGCGGGCTGTTTTGGAACCGGCGGAATTAAAAATCTGTTCCAGAAGCTGCAGCGGATTTTCTCCTTTTAAGAGCTGTTGCTTTGCGGCTTCCTGAGCCAAAGACTGTACCAGAGCCGCTCTGAAAGCGTCTTGCGCCGCTTCGCGGGCTTTTTCTTCCCGCCGCCGTTCTTTTTCGGTATATTTGCGGTGAAAACGGGCAAATTCATAAACCGGATCGCCGCCGCGCTGATAATTGTCCAGCCCGGCCAGATTCGTTTTTTCGTCAATAAGGGTCTTGATTCCGAAGCCTTCTTTGTCGCGGTAAATCTTCCAGTCCTCGATAATATCCGTAAACAGGGCTTGCTGAACGTTTTCCGGAGCAATTTCGCCGAAACCGATAACTTTTGTATGCTCGTCCTGCATGTAAATTGAAATATTTTCTTCAAACCATTCTTTGTTTTCTCTGGTTTTGCGGAGAGGATTCGTCAATGACTGCGCCAGACAAAAGGCAACCAGAGCCGCTTTCAGTTCCTGATTGGTTTTATAGTTTATTTTACGGGGATCCAAGACAACCTCGGGATCGCTCAGTACCTGATGCACGCAGTATTCGTTCAGGCTGAGAAGATCTTCCGTCTGGCAGAATTCCAGAGGAACTTCCGATATAATTTCCACATTAACGGCTTTTTGAATCAGGTTTTGAATAATTTTTTGAAGTCTTTTATTTTCCATTCCGCGCCCCGCTGAAACCTCAAACAGAGCGGATTATATCATAATTCTGCTTCCGATTCCACATTATTTTTTACCGCGAGATAAGGTTTAAAAAAACGAACGGCCTGCTCATAGACGTGTTTTTTGAAGAAAACGATTTTTTGCGGGGCGTCGTCAATGTCAAACCATCCCCAGTCCCGAAACTCTGGTTGAGCCGTTTGCAGATTAATCTCGCTGTCCACCCCCGTAAACCGGAACAGGCTCCAATACATTTCCTGACCATAATTATAAATATGGCGCTTAAAGAATTTTTCCCTGATTGCTGGCGGAAAGTCATATCGCAGCGGCGAGGGCAGGGAAAGAATGAAATCAACGGAAGAAACGGAAGTTTCCTCCAGTAATTCTCTTCTGGCCGCGGCTTCCGGCGTTTCTCCGTCTTCTATTCCGCCCTGCGGAAACTGCCATTCGGCTTTTTTGCTGTCCTTTCTCGCGCAAAGCAAAACTTTTCCTTCAGGATTAACCACAATAATTCCGGCGCATTTTCTGTATTTCTTTTCCATATAAAGCTCTTATTCAATAACTGTGTTGGAGAGAGGAACCAAAGCGAACGGTTTTTCGGGAGCCGTAATGTTCTGCGCTTTCATTTCCTCGTAAGAGAGCTGCGGAGAAAAGCTTTCTGCCCATTTCAGTATCTGCAGAACCACAACCGGCTTAGGATCCGCAACGATAATAACCTGTCCCTTGTTTTCCGCAATTTGTTCTGCCAGTTCCAGTTTTTGGCCGATGTCTTCGGGATTGAAGCCGCTGTCTATAACAATATCCGCTCTGTTGCGAGCCAGTCCTGGAATCTTTATTTCCGACACATCGCCGGAAAGGGTCGCGTCTATGGCCAGCAGCCCCATGTCTGATGCTTTTGTAAGAACCTTTTTCAGTCTGGCTAGGCTGTCGGTTCCCGTTTCTCCGTCATTGATGATAATCCCGCCGACGGGAGCTCCTGCAGAAACGGCCTGTTTCAGCCGGGCGATAAGTTCTTCTTCACTGACGGTAATGTCCATTGCCAGCGGTCCGGTGTCAACAGACAGAAAATCTTTGGAGGACAACAGCAGGTCAACATAGGTTTCATGTCCGCTGCGGCGCGCGGCTTTTATCTGTGCCGACAGATCAGTGCCGTATGGCGAATAGGAAAACGAAATATTTTCCGGCAGGCCTTTACTGATTGCTTCGGAAGAGTTTTTATCCAGCCCGAAATTTTTGAACACGACGGCCACGCGGTAAAAATTAGGCAGAATACTGACTTTTTTGCCGTAAACCTGCCAGGGTTGGAGCTCTCCGTCTTTTTTGGGAACAGAAAGCTTTCCTTCTTCCTGTGTCAGATTTGCGGAAAGATCAATAATTTTCAGCGGTTCGGCATTTTCTCGCGGCGTGAGTTTCGTCAGAAGCGGAATGTTTGCCAGCACGCGCTGCTGCGGCGTCAGTCCGTCAGAATCTTTTTTTTGTTGTTTTTCTTTGGCTTCCTTTTTGTTTTTTTCGATTTTTCTGACCTTGTAATCAGGCAGGGTAATAATAAACTTTGGCGCTCTGTTCTTGCTGTCGAACATAATTTTTTCGATTTTGTTGCGATATTCAGGCTCGCTTTTCCGGACCGCAAAAAAATATCCCACGCCAAAAATCAAAAGAAGCGACAAAACAATGGCGGCGATAATGCCCTGCTTATATTTTAAGGTTCTGAACACGCAGTCTTAATCCTTTTTAGAATAAAGCCCCAGCCCCTTAACCATATCGACGGCGCGCATCAGCTGATAGTCTTTTAGCATATCATCATCCTGGTTATTGTCCGAGGTGTCTTTGGATTTGTCTTCTCCGGCGTTTTCGTTTTTCAGGGCGCCGCGCAGGTCAGCTTCGCTCATGCCGAAACCGCCGCTTTCCAGAACTTCCAGTTTGGCGGGTTTAACTTCAACATCCGGCTCGATGCCTTTGGCCTGAATAGATCTTCCGGAGGGTGTGTAATAACGGGCGGTCGTAATTCTCATTGCGCCGTAGTTTCCGAGAGGGATTACCGTCTGTACGGATCCTTTTCCGAACGACTTTTCGCCCAAAATAATTGCCCGGTGATGATCCTGCAGCGCTCCGGCAACAATTTCGGAAGCCGAGGCCGAGCCTTCGTTGATCAAAACGACAATAGGCAGGCCGTTTGCAATATCCCCGGCTTTTGCCGTATATTTTATAGTATCGCTCTCATTGCGGGAACGCGTGGAAACGATTTCGCCTTTGTCGAGGAAAAGATCGGAAACGGCAACCGCCTGATCCAGAAGCCCGCCGGGATTATTCCGGACGTCGATAACGACGCCGACCAGCTTGTCTTTCAGTTTTTTCTTAGCATCCTTAATCGCTTTGGCAATCATTTTGTCGGTGTCTTCACTGAAAGACGTGATGCGGACGTAAGCCACGCTTTCGTCCTTGACGTCGCTTTTAACGGACTGGATTTTGATTTCCTCGCGCTTAAGCGTAACGTCAAACGGTTTTTCATTAAGGCGGCGGATAGTCAGTTTGACTTTTGAACCGACCTTTCCGCGCATTTTATCGACGGCCTCATTAAGCGTCAATCCCATAACCTGCTCGCCGTCAATATTGGTAATATAGTCACCCGCTTTGATTCCGGCCTTTGCCGCCGGCGTGTCGTCTATCGGCGAAACAACCTTGACCACACCGCTGTCCATTGTAACCTCAATGCCCAGACCGCCGAATTTTCCTTTGGTCTGTTCGTTCATATATTTGAAGCTCTGAGCGTCCAGATAGCTGGAATGCGGATCCAAAGAGACAAGCATGCCGTTGATGGCGGCTTCAATCAGTTTTTTATCGGAAACTTCTTCGACATAGGATATTTTTGCCCGTTCCATGACTTCGCCGAACAGATTTAAAAGTTCGTAAGTATCAGCGTCCTCTTTTTCCGCCGTGTCTTTGGAAAGCGATGCCTGTAAGGGTGAAACCAGCATCAGGCTGAAAAACAGAACCGTTAAAAAAGATAATTTTGTGCGCATTTTTTCTATTCCTTTAATATTTTAATCTGCGAACCATGACATCGGGTTAATCGGATGATTGTCTTTGCGAAGTTCCACATATAATTTTGCTTCGCCGCTTTCGGGCATCTGTCCTACCGGTTCTCCGGCCAGAAGCATTTGTCCGAGCTCGGCGTCTATTGTTTCCAGACCGGCCAGAAGAGAAAGATATCCCTGACCGTGCTCAATAATAATAAGATTTCCGTAACCGCGGAACGGACCGGCAAAGATGACGGAACCGTCAAACGGCGCGATAACTTGAGCCTGATTCCGGGTTTTGATAATCATGCCCTTGGAACTGACGCCCTTTGTGGTTTCCTGACCGTAAGCGGTAACGATTTGTCCGCGAGCCGGACGAGAAAGTTTGCCTTTTGCTTTCACGAAACCTTCCCCAACTTCATTTATAATCTCGGGTTTAAATTTAATCAAGTCAGCTCTTTGTTTCTCTTCAGTTTTTTTCGTTTCGGCTAGTCTGGCAGCCTCACGGGCTCTTTCTTCCGCCAGCCGGCGTCTTTCCTCATCCTGCCGTCTTTTCTTTTCCAGACGCTCTTTCTCGAGTTTATTGAGCAAATCGCGCAGATCCTGAGCCTGCGAAGCCAGGGCTTCTACTTTTTTTCTGGTTTTAACGCTTTGAATTTCAACTGCGTTGCGGATTTTTGACTTTCTCTGAACCAGAAGCTTCATCTGCTCATGTTCCTTTTCTAGGATATTTTTCTGTCTGACGATTTTGGCGACCTGTTTTTCCACGCGCGTTTTCTTTTTGGCGATCTGTTCCAGTTCCGTGCGGATTCTCTGCGCGTTTTGATTGAGATAAGGCACCGTTTCCCGGAGAAGCATGGCGCTGCGGATGATTTCCACTGGCGTCAGGGGCTGCACAAATAGGGCTTCCGTCGGTTTCAGAGCCAGATTCTGCAGAGCGGAAAGGGTTTTGATGAGGTTGTCGTCTTCAACGACAAAATTTTCTTCGGCCTTTTTCAAATCATCCTGAAGTTTTTTCAGCTCGGCTTCCATTGCCGAAATTTTTTCTTCATTATTCTGAATCAGACGGGCGGATTTTATCATATCGCGGCTGACCTGGGTAAGTTCCATGCTGATTTGCGTTGCCTGAGCCTGAAGTTTTTTATGTTCCAAACTCTGTGCTTCAACCTGTTTTTCCATCCGCATCAGGTCTTCTTTGGAAACATCGGCGCCGTAAACCGTTTTAAGCATGGAGACCAAAAGCCCCATGCTTAAAAATACGGTTATATACGGCGTCCGGCGTTTCATTCTGCTATTTAATCAACAGAGATTGTCCTGTCATTTCCGCCGGTTTTTCAATTCCGAGCAGGTCGAGCAGCGTCGGCGAAATATCTGCCAGTTTGCCGTCTCTCAGGCCTTTGACGTCTTTGGGAGCATTGATCAAAACGTCCATAACTTTTCCGATCGTGTGAGCCGTGTACGGAGCCCCAGTTTTTTCGTCGACCATTTTCTCGGCATTGCCGTGGTCGGCGGTTACCAGCAGAACGCCGCCGGCATCCTGAATGGCTTTGACAACGCGGCCGAGACATTCGTCAACGGCGGCAACGGCTTTCAGAGCGGCTTCCATAATGCCGGTATGTCCGACCATGTCGCCGTTGGCGAAATTACAGATAATGACGTCGAAACGTTTGTTTTCGATAGCGTCAACCAGCGCGTCGGTTACTTCGTAGACGCTCATTTCCGGCTTCAGGTCGTAAGTTGCGACTTTCGGGCTGGGAATCAGGATACGGCTTTCGCCTTTGAATTCCTTTTCTTCGCCGCCGTTAAAAAAGAATGTTACATGTGCGTATTTTTCGGTTTCGGCAATGCGCAGCTGCGTCAGTCCGTGGTCGGCGACGACCTGTCCGAAAATATTATGCAACGTTTCGGGACCGAACATGGTTTTCATGAAACGGTTGTGGTCTGTCGAATATTCGGTCATCCCGGCCGCAAGAACAAAGTTAACAAATTTTTTGCGCTCGAAACCGCTGAACTCTTTGTCAGCCAGAGCGTACAGAATCTCGCGGGCGCGGTCGGCGCGGAAATTTGCCATCATAACGGCGTCGCCGTCTTCGCAGCCCTGATAGTTGCCGATAACGCAGGGAACGACAAACTCGTCGGTTACGCCAGCCTGATAAGAAGCTTCAATCGCTTCTTTAACCGTGGCATAACGCTTGCCGGAAGCCGAAACGATATTGTTGTATGCCGCTTCGACACGGTCCCAGCGTTTGTCGCGGTCCATGGCATAGAAACGTCCCGCAAGAGTGGCGATTTTAACATGTTTCATATCCCTGACGGCTTGTTCAAAGTCAGCCAGAAAACCTTCAGCCGAAGAGGGCGGCGTGTCGCGCCCGTCCAAAAAGGCGTGAACTTCTGTCTTAATACCGTTTTTATCCAAAATTGCGGCCAGCGCGACAATATGTTCCTGACTTGAGTGAACACCGCCAGGAGACATCAGTCCCATCAGGTGGCAGGTTTTGCCGCTGGCTTTCAGAATATTTATAAGATCGTTCAAAACCGGATTTTTTTCAATGCTTCCGTCCTTAATGGCCTGATCAATGCGCGGAAGGTCCTGCATGACGACGCGGCCGGCGCCAAGATTCATATGGCCGACTTCGGAGTTTCCCATCTGTCCGTCCGGGAGACCCACCGCCAGACCTGAGGTCTCAATCAGGCTGTGCGGGCATTCCGCCGTGAATTTGTGCCAGTTCGGGGTATTGCCATTTTCAATGGCGTTATCGGGTGTGATGGGCCTTCTGTATCCCCAGCCGTCCAAAATCAAAAGCATTACGGGTTTCTGTGTCATTCTTTTCTCTCTTTCAAAAAATCACACGACCTGATGAATCTGCCGTGTTTCCATCAAACAAACTTTTTGGTATTATATATAATAATTCATAATAAAAAAGCACTAATTTTTTACTTTTTCTGCATCTCTTTCGGGAAAATGGATGCTTTTCCCGTGCGGCGGATTTAATCCCGGATGCTTTGGGCTATTTTGCGCCAGATATCCGCGGGAACGGTTCCTCCGGTTATGCCTTTCATCGGCGAATTGTCGTCGTTTCCGACCCACACGGCTATGACGTATTTGTCTGTAAAACCGACAAACCAGGCATCGCGGTAATCTTGGGTTGTTCCGGTTTTTCCAGCCGCAAAGCCCGAGATCCGCGCTCTTTTTCCCGTTCCGCCGCGGATAACTTTTTCCAGCATTTTTGTCAGGTCTTTAACTGCCTGTTTATCGAGGATTCTGTTCTCCGCGTCGGATTCCCGCTGGTAAAGCTGATATCCGTCTTTGGTGTAAATTTCTTTTATGGTATGGGGCCAGGTCGCGTAGCCGCCGTTGGCTATGGCAGAATAGGCGGTAGCCATGTCAATAACCTTTACTTCAAAGGTTCCCAGAGCCAGCGAGGGCGTATTGTCAATAGGCGTTGTAAGGCCCATTTTTTTGGCGTTTTTTATGATCTCGTTTCTGGAAACGGATTCTGACAAATTAATGGTTGCCAGGTTGAGCGATCTGGCAAGAGCCTCGTCCAGCGTAACGGCGCCGTGGTATTTTTTGTCATAGTTTTCGGGTTTCCATTTGCCGATAGACAAGGGGACGTCGTCAATGGTGTCTTCCCGGTGCCAGCCGTTTTCCAAAGCCGTCAGATAAACAAAAGGCTTGAACGCCGAACCAGGCTGCCGCAGAGCCTGCGTCGCGCGGTTGAACTGGCTTTTGTCATAATCGACGCCACCGACCATCGCTTTGACGGCGCCCTGTTTGTCCATAATAACGACGGCTCCTTCGGTTACATTGCGGTTTTTGTTGGCCAGAACCGTTTCCCGCAGAATACGTTCGGCATTTTCCTGCAACTCCTGATCCAGCGTCGTATAAACATAAATGTCATTGTCTCTTTCGCCGATATAGGCGTTGACTTCGTTATAAACCCAGTCGGCGAAATATCTGGCTCCCTGAACCTTATAGGACTTGTCTTCGCCAATGGGTAGGGTCAGGGCATACTGCATTTGTTTTTCCGTAATGGTTTTGTTGTCGACCATATTCTGCAAAACGACTTTTGCCCGCTGTTCCGCGCGTTCCGGACTGGCTATCGGGTTGTAGCGCGAAGGAGCTTTCAGCATGCCGGCAATGATGGCGGCTTCTTTAACATTCAGGTCCCGGGAGGATTTTTGGAAGTATTTTTGGCTGGCAGCCTCAATCCCGTAAGTTCCCGCGCCGAGATAAACCCGGTTTAAATACAGTGTTAAAATCTGGTCTTTTGAAAATTTGTATTCAAGCCAGAAAGCCAGCAGCAGTTCCTGGGTTTTACGTTTGATATTTTTCTGCGAAGTCAGAAACAGGTTTTTTGCCACCTGCTGGGTGATTGTGCTGCCGCCCTGAGCATACCGTCCCATAAGAATATTGGTAATCATGGCCCGGGTAAAGGCGATGATATCAAACCCGAAATGCGAATAAAAACGCCGGTCTTCCGTCGAAATAATGGCATCGGGGACATAGGCCGGAAGTTCGTTGAGGTGGATAACTTCCGAATAGACGCTGCCGAACGTCTGCACCTCGTTTCCGTTTTCCGCGGTAATGGTTGTTGACGGCTGACGCGTCCTTGCAACGGCCTTTTCGATATCCGGCAAGGTTAAGGCGCAGTAAAGCAGATATATTAATAAAGTTATCGACAGTAAGACAAAAATTTTTAAGAGAATCCGCCGAGTCGCAAACCTTTGTTTTGACTCTCTTTTTTTGTTTTTTGCCGTTTTCTTTCTGGTCTTAGCCGTTTTTGCCATTTATTCAGTCCTTGCTTCGATTCGCATTTTATTTTAAAACTTAGGTAATTTGTTATCACAAATAAGTTAAGGAAAATTTTATGAGCGATATTTCGGTAACTCTTGATAAAAATCTGTTCGTCAAACTGCAGGCGATTGCCGAAAAAAGCGGCCGCAGCATAGATGAATGCCTTGATCTTGCCTTGTCCGAGTATATCGAAAATTATGAAGATATTTACAAAACGGATTTTAACGCCGTCAGCGCGCTGGAACGCTCTTTCTTTTTAGCTGTTGGCGAATAAGAAAATACCGATTATATTATTTCCGAACACAATTTTAACCGGGTGAGCCGAAATGACCAAAAAAGTCTGTCTTATTGATGGTTCGGGCTATATTTTCCGCGCCTTTTACGCTTTGCCGCCGCTGACCAGTCCGGCCGGCGTTCCTGTTAATGCCGTCTATGGCTTTACAAACATGTTTCTGAAGCTGACCAGTCAGATAAAATGTGATTACAGTCTGGTTTTGTTCGATGCCAAACGTCAGAATTTCCGCAATGATATTTTTCCCGATTACAAAGGGACGCGCAAAGAAACTCCCGAAGAACTGATCCCCCAGTTTTCCATCATCCGCGAGGCGGTGGATGCTCTGAACCTCAACCATCTGGAAATGGAAGGGTATGAAGCGGACGATCTGATCGCCACTTTTGCGGAACAGGCTCTGACAAGGGGATATGAAGTCGTCGTGGTTTCCGGCGACAAGGATCTAATGCAGCTGATCCGTCCCGGTGTTGAGTTTTTTGACCCGATGAAAGACAAGTTTTTTACGCCGGAAGACGTCAAGGAAAAATTCGGTGTTTATCCCGAACATGTCGTTGATGTGCAGGCTTTGTCTGGAGATGCTATAGACAATGTTCCGGGCGTTCCCGGCATTGGTCCGAAAACCGCCGCCGAACTTGTCAATCAGTACGGGTCTTTGGAAGGGGTGCTGGAGCATGCCGGCGAAATCAAGCAAAACAAACGCCGCGAAACTCTGCTGGCCAATCTGGACAATGCCCGCATTTCAAAACAGCTTGTCAGTCTGAAAAAAGACGTTCCCGTAGATCATGGGCTGGAAGAATACGAATGCCGCCGTCCCGAGCTAACAAAGCTTTTGAATTTTGTAGAAACTTACGGTTTCAAAAGCATTCGTCCCCGTATTGAAAAATGGGTTTCCGAACAGTGTTCGGAACAGCCCGGTGGCTTGGGTATGAACACTGTTCATCAACCGGCGGAAAAGAATTATGAACTTATCCGCAATGAAGCGGACCTGCAGAAATGGACCAACAAAATCAAAGCGGCCCGGTTCTTTTCTTTTCGTACTCTTGCCGGCAGCGGCGCGGACGATATTATCGGTCTGTCTCTCGCCGTTGCTCCCGGTTCGGCGGCATATCTGCCTCTTTCTGCCGACAGCGCGGAGCAGAAAGGCAGTATGGATCTGTTTGCTCCCCAAAATACCGGAGAAGGACTGCCGTCGGAACTGGTTCGTAAATACCTGTTGCCGCTGTTTTTGGAAAAATCGGTCTTGAAAATCGGTCATAACATGAAAGCGGATCTGCATTCGTTGGCATGGATTCTGGGCAAAGAGGCGGAAGTTTTTCCAATAGACGACGTTGCGGTCATTTCGTATGATTTGGACAGTTCAAAGCACGGTCATAGTCTTGAAGAACTGTCTGAGCTTTTTCTCGACCGGCAGATCCGGAAAATGGATGATTTGACCGGAACCGGCAAAAACCGCCGGAAAATTGAAGAGATTGATACGGCGGAACTGAAAGAATATGCGGCGGAGCAGGCAGACATAATTCTGCAGTTGTTCAACGTTATGAGACCGCGGCTAATTTCCGAACATATGGCTGCCGTTTATGAGAATTTTGACCGGCCGCTGATTTTGACCCTGAAGGAAATGGAACAAAACGGCATTATGGTCAATGCCGCGGCTCTGGATAACCTGAAGAGGGAATTTGATAAGAAACTGGCGGCGCTGGAAAGCGAAATCTATAAATTGGCCGGCGAAGAGTTTAATCTCGGGTCGCCGAAGCAGATAGGCGAAATCCTGTATGTCAAAATGGGCCTGAAAGGTAAAAAAACGCCGACGGGAGGATATCAGACGGGAGCGGATGTTCTTGAGCAAATGGCTGAAGAACATGAACTCCCGGCAAAAATTCTGGAATGGCGCGCCTTTGCCAAACTCAAGTCGACTTATACCGACGCTTTGCTGAAGCTGTTGGACAAGGACAGCCGTATTCATACCACATACAGCCAGATAAGCACCAACACCGGTCGCCTGTCTTCCACCAATCCGAACCTGCAGAATATTCCGATCCGCAGCGAAGAAGGACTGAAAATCCGCGAATGTTTTATCGCCCGTCCGGGATATAAAATCATTTCTTCCGATTACAGTCAGGTAGAGCTCAGGCTTTTGGCGGTTGTGGCGAATGTCCGCGGCCTGAAGGAAGCCTTTGCCCATAATGTTGACGTGCATACGGCCACGGCCGTGAAAGTATTCGGCGTTCCTGCCGAAAAAGTGGATCATAACCTCCGCCGCCAGGCCAAAACCATAAATTTCGGCGTTGTTTACGGCATATCGCAATACGGTCTTGCCAAAAATCTGGGTATTTCGCCGGAAGAAGCCAAAGCCTATATTGACGCATATTTTGCCAAGCTGCCCGAGATCAGGGTCTATATGGAAAAAACCATTGAATTTGCCCGCAGGCACGGCTATGTTCTGACACCTTATGGCCGCAAATGCTCGGTTTTAGGCATTAACGACAAAAACAAAAGAATACAGGCCAACGCTGAACGCGCCGCTATCAACGCGCCGCTGCAGGGCGGTGCTGCCGATATCATTAAAATGGCCATGAATCAGTGTCTGTGGCGGCTGAAAAAAGGCGGATACAAGGCCAGAATGCTGCTTCAGGTTCATGATGAACTGGTATTTGAGGTTCCGGATGATGAAGTCGAAGAAGTCCGCCGGCTGGTAAAAGACACGATGGAAAGCGTTGTCCGCTTTGATGTTCCTTTTATTGCCGAAGCCGGCGTCGGGCAGAACTGGGCCGAAGCCCATTAACAAAGGAAGCCGGATTTTATGCCGGTTGGAAGCAAAAAACCGTTTTTGCTGTCAGAATCCCGAAACGTTTCAGGAACGTCCGCCGCCGCGCGGCAGGTCCGGAAACCCGGCAGTCTTTTCTGGAGAAGGCTTTTGCCGTTGAGCCAGAATCTGCGCTTTTATGTCCGGACTGACGCCGTCAAAGAAAGCGTCGTCCAGCGGCGGCATATTGGTAATTTCCATCGGCGGCGTTTCCGTCAGGCAGGCAAGAACAAGCCGAGCTCTGTATTCCGCCGTTTTTATGCTGCCGAGTTCGATTGCCATCTTGTTTTTGCGCGCATATTGCACGATATCCCTGAATTTTTTCAGATCCGGCGTAATAACCTGGCCGTTTTTGTTGACGGCGGACATGGCAATGTGTTTCGGCGAGGAGGCCTCTATGTTTGTAACGGTGCCGTCCGTTTCCCGCAATTGCGCCTGATAGTTTTTTGCTTCGGTATTCTCTGCATAGTGCGATCCGTCTTTTGCTACTGCGGCGCTGAAATGATCCCGCAGCGGTTTTTTCCAGGCGTCGTCTTTCTTTTCTTCGGCCGGCGGAAGACTGGCGTTGTCATTTGTCAAGCTGACGGTCTTTTTAAGCTCGGGAAGATTGCCCATATATTCGCGCATGGACTCAAGACATTCGTCGCAGAAAGGTTTTTCAATCGGCCGGTTCAGGTGTTTGGTAAAATCCGGCGTATATTTTTCCATAATGCAGTCCGGATTCGTGCAATGTTCGCCCAGGGCTTCGACAATATTGCTTCTTTCCGCGTAGGTTGCTCTGAAAACGTGCCCCAGCTCATGCTTAATGATGTTTTTGAAGAAATCCTTATCCCGGCAGGCGGAAGTGGAAATGCTGGAAGTGTATCCTTCCAGACCGTAACCGAAACAAAAAGGTTTAAATTTGCTGTTAGCCAGCATGATGACGATGTCGGTGCTGTTGGTTTCCTGCGCGTGCCTGAGACGCAGCCCGCTCAAGACGCTCGCGTCCAGCTCCCGGCCGTTTGTCGCAAGGCGTGCCTGCTGCACATACCAGTCTGTTGATTGATAAGGCACGAGATACCGGCCGTTTTTAAGGCGGACGTAAAGTTTTTTTTCGGCATCATCGGGAAGATTGTTGAATTTTTCTTCCGAAATGACGCTGCCTCTGGGTTTGTGGCATTTGCGGTCTTCAATAACGAATTTATCCCTGAATTCGGGAAAAAGTTCCGTAAATTCCCGGACGGCTTCCGCTGCCCAGTCATTGAACTTCGGATCTGTTTTCCACTGGCTTTCGATAATGATTTTTTTGACCATAAAAACTCCTTCCCAAAAGGCTTTCCGTCTTTTCCGAATCATCATACCACAACTTTTGTTTTTGTCTATAAAATTTTTGTCCAAAAGCTGTCGCGGTAAAAGAAAATTTATCCCCAAACTGTTGCGGAACTTCGATTTATCGCTTGGTTATTCCGAGAGTTTGATGTATAGTTTTTCCAGCTTAAAATACATAATCAAGAGGTTTTAACATGGAAGAAATGACAGCCGAAGAACAGAAAAAAGAAGAAAGCGAGTATAATGCGGATTCCATCAAGGTCCTGAAAGGGCTTGATGCCGTGCGTAAGCGCCCGGGAATGTACATCGGCGATACGGATGACGGCTCCGGTCTTCATCATATGATTTACGAGGTTTTGGACAATGCGATTGACGAGGCTCTAGCTGGTTACTGCGACAAAACCGAAGTTATTCTGAACCCAGACGGTTCGGCCACCATTCGCGACAACGGCCGCGGTATTCCGGTCGGCATGCACAAGGAAGAAGGCGTTTCCGCGGCGGAAGTCATCATGACGGAACTCCATTCCGGCGGCAAGTTCGACAACAATTCCTACAAGGTTTCCGGCGGTCTGCACGGCGTCGGCGTTTCCGTCGTCAACGCTTTGTCCGTCTGGCTCAATCTGCGTATTTGGCGCGAAGGCAAGGAACATCTGGCGCGTTTCTCCCACGGCAATGTGGTGGAGCACCTGAAAGTCGTCGGCGACGCTGAAGGCCGCCATGGTACGGAAGTAACGTTTCTGCCCAGTCCCGAAACCTTTACCATGACCGAATTTAACTTTGATACGCTTGAGCGCGCCATTCGCGAAAAGGCTTTTCTGAACTCCGGCGTTTATCTGAAACTGATTGATAACCGCGGCGCCGAACCCCGGGAAGTTGATTTTCATTATGAAGGCGGTCTGACGGCTTTTGTCAATCACATCAACAAGTCAAAATCGCCTCTCCATGACAATGTCATCGCTTTCAGCGGCGAAAAGGACGATATTCAGGTCGAGGTTGCTCTGCAGTGGACCAACGCGTATAATGAGAGCATGCTCTGCTTTACCAACAACATTCCGCAGAAGGACGGCGGCACGCATCTGGCCGGTTTCCGCGGCGCGCTGACCCGCACGATAAACAATTACATTGCCGAAAACAACCTTCTTAAAAAAGACAAAAACACGATTACCGGCGAAGACATGCGCGAAGGTCTGACCTGCGTCTTGTCCGTCAAGGCGCCGGATCCGAAATTTTCTTCGCAGACCAAAGACAAACTGGTATCTTCCGAAGTGCGTCCGGTTGTGGAAAGCGTTGTCGGCGACAAACTGAAGGAATGGCTGGATGAGCACCCGGCCGAGGCCCGCATCATTGTCGGCAAAATCGTTGAGGCGGCAACCGCCCGGGAGGCTGCCCGCAAAGCCCGCGAACTGACGCGTCGCAAAGGCGTTTTGGATGTGGCTTCGCTGCCCGGAAAACTTGCCGACTGCCAGGAAAAAGATCCGGCTTTGTCCGAAGTTTTCATTGTTGAGGGAGATTCCGCCGGCGGTTCTGCCAAACAGGGACGCCACCGTAAAAATCAGGCGATTATGCCTCTGCGCGGTAAAATTCTCAATGTTGAGCGCGCCCGCTTCGATAAAATGCTTAACTCTGCCGAAATCGGCACGATTATTACGGCGCTGGGAACGGGTATCGGCCGCGATGATTTTGATGCCGACAAATGCCGCTACCATAAGATAATTCTGATGGCCGATGCCGATGTCGACGGCGCGCATATTCGCACGCTGCTGTTGACCTTTTTCTACCGGCAGATGCCCGAGCTTATCGAACGCGGTTATGTTTATATTGCTCAGCCGCCGTTGTACAAAGCCAAACGCGGCAATTCCATTTTGTATCTGAAAGACGACAACGAAATGGAAGATTATCTGATTCGCGGCGGCTGCGAAGATGCTGTTCTGAATAAAAAAGACGGCGAGCAGATTGCCGGCGCGGATTTGATTTCTTTAGTGGAAAGAACCCGCAAGGCTCGGTCGGTTCTGGCAACCCTGAGCCGCAAGGCGCCGGAAAAAATTCTGGAACAGATGGCCATTCATGGTCTGTTTGATCCTGAAACCGTCAACAACAAAGCCTGCCTCCGCGATGAAATCGAAAAGCTTGCCGTCCGTCTGGACAGTTTGGAGGCGGAATATGACAAAGGCTGGAAGGCCGAGCTTGATGATGACGGAAATATTGTTTTCCACCGCACGCTGCGCGGCGTTAAGGAACAGCATGTTATCGGTTCCGGCATTATTGACAGCTCGGAAGTGAAAGTCTTGAACGACATGCGCGGGTTCTTATGCGAGAATTTTGGCGAACCGTCTGTTTTGGTTTCCAAAATCGGTTTGGAAAAGAAAATATCCGGTCCGGTAGCTTTGGTTGATGCCGTTATGGCTGCCGGCAAGAAGGGAATAACCATCCAGCGTTATAAAGGTTTGGGAGAAATGAACCCCGAACAGTTATGGGAAACAACTCTGGATCCGGAGGCCCGGTCATTGCTTCAGGTTAAAATCGAGCATTTTGACGAGGCCGACGAAACCTTCGCTACTCTGATGGGCGATGTGGTTGAACCCCGCAAAGAGTTCATTCAGGATAATGCTTTGGATGTGGTTAACCTGGATATTTAATCTTCCGAAAAAACAAAAGCCTCCCGACGGGAGGCTTTTTTGTCGTTTTATATATCCGTCCGCGGCGGTTGTTATACCTCCAGAGCCTGCGGCAGCTGAGAGCGTTTAAATGCCTGCCGTTTATAGCGATTGACTATCCAGTTGACCGTATCGGCGCCAAATCCTTCGTCCGTAATTTGCGAAACGGACATTTTGCCGTCAATATATAAAGCGAGTATTTTGTCAAGAACGTCATACGGAGGCAGAATGTCTTGATCTTTCTGATTAAAGGACAGTTCTGCCGTGGGAGCGCGGACGATAACTTCCGTGGGCAGAACCTGGTTCAGGCTGTTGCGCCATTTTGCCAGCTTGTACACTTCCGTTTTATAAAGGTTGCCGAGAGGAGCCAGTCCGCCACAGGTATCGCCGTAAAGGGTGCAGTAACCTGTCGCTGCCTCGGATTTGTTTCCGCAGGCCAAAACCAGATAATTGTATTGATTGGAGAGCGCCATCAAGATTTTTCCTCTTTCCCGTGCCTGCAGATTTTCCAGAACAATGTTTTTGGGTTCCTCGCCGAACACGCCCCGTAAAAAAGCTTTTTGATTGTCGATAACCGGCTGAATATCAATTTTTTTATAGTCAAAACCGTTAAGGCGGACAATTTCGGCGGCAATCTGAATACTGAGCGGAGAAGTATGCTGCGTTTTCATCATCAGGCAGTGGACACGGTCGGCGCCAAGCGCGTCACCGGCCAAAACGGCGGTCAGGGCAGAATCTATGCCGCCGGATAATCCGAGCGCCGCGTCGCTGAAGCCGTTTTCATCACAGTATTTTTTCAGACCGTTTGTCAGTTTGTTCCATAATTCCTGCATCAGACGATTCCTTTGTTTCTTTCTCGGGTATAATTTTCAACCAGAGCATGGTTCAGCGGGTTTACAAAATCTTTCCACCGCCGGTCGCCGATAGTCATCATATCGCGGACCATGCTGCCCGAAACATAAGGAAAGCTGTAATCTGTGCGGTCAATAAGCTCGAAATTGTCGAAAAAATTTTTAAACCACTGCATGTCATAAGCGCTGCCGGCAAAGTAAACGTCCGGCCGCGGCAGTTCGGGAAAAGCCTCGTGCATGAAATCTAGAACGAAATTGCCCCATTCCGTCGGGTTATTGATGTCAAATAATCCGATGACCCGAAGCTTTTTAGCTTCCGTTTCATCGGGAAAAACATTTTTGATCATCTGTTTGCGCTGAGTATAGCTGAAAGGGTTGCGATCCGTCCCCTGTTCTTGAATTGACCCCAGAATGATCGTTGCGTAACTGCATTTTTCCAGCATGCTGCGGATGACCTTTTCGTGGGCGATATGCAGGGGCTGGGCTCTCATAACGGCCAGACCGTGTGTATATTGATGTGTTTTATCCATAGGCGGCTCCTGAAACATAAGAAATTATGGGCGAAAAGTTGTAAAATTGCAAATACAAAATATATTGACTCTGCCGTACATGAACCCTAAACTCGGATAAATATTAATCAGGAACAGACTAATGAGATCCGGACTTTTCATCATTTTAATAACTTTTTTCTGCCTGGCGTCGCCAGCCCGTGCCGGAGACTGGTCTTTTGACGCTTCCGGCAGCGCGCAGGCTCTTTACGGATACAGTGATGTAAAAAGCCGTTATAAGAATTTCAATGACAATAATCATACGCCGTCTGCCGTTAGTGTCAGCCTTTCTGCCGAATATGATGCCGGCAGGGGGTATCGTGCCGGTCTGTATCTGGATTTAAGCGCCGGAGCTGATAAGGAGCTGGAGGATTATAATCAGGGCAAATGGGGGGAGGAAGCTTACGGTATTTTTGACACGCCGTACGGCCGTGTTATGCTTGGACAAACCTATAACGCCGCGTATCAGTTCGGCGTCGGGGCGCCGAGCATCGGTCCGCTCGGAGTAAACAACAGCGACATTGTCGATTTTATATCCAATCCGAACTGGAAGCGCAATGACAAAACGGCGTCTTTCCGGACACTTAATTCCACGGATATCAACACTGACGGCGTTGCGCCCAAAATAACGTATATTACGCCGGAATTTTACCACACAATGCTGGGTTTCACTTATGTGCCCGACAGTTACAGCAGGGCGGGCCTGATAAATAAACATGCCGATTATGGCCGGGATGACGGTTATATTGCCGCCGCCTATACCAGTGTTGAAATTGCCGGCGCCGATGTTGAAACTTCTTTCGGCTACGCGCAGTTTATGGATGACGACAAGGAGTTTTCTGCCGGAATCAGGTTGTCCCGCGGCGGTTGGAGTCTAGGCGGTTCTTTCCGCCGTACCTATATTGACGGCGGAGACTATCCTCAGAATGTCCGGACAGACCCCTCCCGCCAGCCGGAATTTTTTGACGGTTACCGCGAAGGCTATGCCTGGAATGCGGGGATCGGCTATGAAATCGGCCCTTATCAGGCCGGATTGACATATTTTGCCGCCAAAGCCGACAATACGGACAGCGAGGACAGAATTATCCAGTTTTCCAACCAGTACCGGATGAACAGGTATCTGGATGTCTATTTAATTGCCGCGCATGTCGATTTTCGCGGCGCCGGCCGCGAAGCGCGGGACAATAATAAAGGATACGCCTTTATTGCCGGCGTCGGGCTGAACTTTTAAGGACTGAAACTATGCCTAATATTTTGCTTCTTTCTGATAACGAGGCTTTCGCCAACGATCTGGCCGGGCAGATCGCTTTGTATGCCGGTGATTTTAATGTTATGTTTGTTGAGGAACCCGGTGTTTTGTTTGATCTGGCCGTGATTGACGGCCAAAGTGCCGGGGCAAGGGAGTTTCGCGGCCGTTGTCCCGGTATACCGCTGATCTTTCTGACGCGGGAAGAACCTGTCGGACTGGAAGAATCCGCTCTGAACAAAATAATGTTTAAGCCTTTGGTTCTGGAAGATTTTCTGAATCAGATAAAGTCGGGCATCAATCTTCTGGAGAACAGCGCGGACGGTTATTTGACCTTCAACCGCTACGAGCTGCGGCCGGTCAGCCGCGAAATCTTGAATCTCCGCAATAATGAAGTTGTCAAGCTGACGGAAAAAGAAGTGGCTATTATCAAATATTTGTACAAAGCCCGCGATAAAATTGTCTCCAAAAACGAGCTACTGCAGGAAGTCTGGGGATACAGTCCGGACGTTACGACCCATACGATAGAAACGCATATTTACCGTCTGCGCCAAAAAGTTGAGCATGAGGATGCCTCAGCCCAGCTTATTTTGACGGAAGATGGCGGATATAAACTAAAAACGGCTTAAAGCCGGATTTCGGCCACTACGGGAACATGGTCTGACGGACGTACCCAGCTTCGCGTTTCCTTAAAAATCTTTGCGGCAGAAAATCTGTCAGCCATATTCGGGGTTGCCCAGACATGGTCCAGCCTGCGCCCTTTGTTGTTTGTCTGCCAGTTAGGATTACGGTAGCTCCACCAGGAGAATATTTTTTGCGGTTCCGGATAGAATTTGCGCAGAATATCCACAAAACCGAGAGAGTTTTTTAGTCTTGTCAGCCTTTCCACCTCTACCGGCGTGTGCGAAACGATTTTCAGCATCTGTTTATGACTCCAGACGTCGTTTTCCAGCGGCGCGACGTTGAAATCGCCGCAAACAATCATTTTTTTTGCGCTCAGTTCCGCTGCCTGCTGTTCCCATTGTTCGGCAATGTCGTCCATAAAGGTTAATTTGTGGGCAAAAGACAGATTTTCTATCGGATCCGGAATGTCGCCGCCGGCCGGAATATAAATATTGTTGATTTCAATATTGTCAAAAACAATGGCCGAAATATGCCGTGCGTCATTTTTGCCGACCCAGTCGTGCCGCCGGATATCTGTCAGCGGCGTTTTGGAAAGAATGGCCACACCGTTGTATCCGGGCATGCCGTATAGGGCAACATGCGGAAATCCCAAAGATTTGACCTCGTCAAACGGAAAGTCTTCCGCTTTAGCCTTAACTTCCTGAAGACAGATAACGTCAGGATTTTCCTCTTCGCAGAATTTTTTAAGACAGTCAAGACGAATACGAATGGAATTGACGTTCCATGTAGCCAGTTTGAAAGAGTCCGGAGTCATTATTTTTTCTTACCTTTTTTGTAGTTCAGAGGATTGCTGCTGTTCTTTTTGAATTTGAACATATCTGCGTTGATGGCCGTGTCATTGACCGCGTCATACAGTGAGACCGTAACTTCCACGCTTTGCGGATCGACGATTTTCCATTGTTTGAGCTCAAAGGGATTATTTCCGAATACCAGGGTAATCGGGCCGATATCGCCTTTGCTGTATTCCAGAGTGATGGTTGTAATGCCGGCGTCTTTGTAAAAATCGCTCACTTTGATTTTCTGTCCGTCGATTTTGATATCATTGGCCAAAATCAGACTGGCGGGAATATCGTCATAGTCGATATGCGTTACCTGATCAAGATCCTGATCATTATAAACTATATAATCCCCGTCTCCGACAATCAAAACCGAAGTCGGTGCCGCATATTCCATTCGGATCTTGTTGGGCTTTGCTATATAAAGCCGCCCTTCCGCTGTATTGCCGTTGCTTGCCGTCTGGACAAAGCGTGCTTCCATGGTTCTGATGTTGTTCAGATAATTTTCAACTTGTTTCAAATCGTCCGCCGTTTGTGCCCGGAGCGGTTCGGCAAAAGCCAGAAGAAAAAATCCTGCCAGCAGAGCCACTGTCATTTTCATCGTTGTTATCCTCAAAGTTTATTTCAATGTATTTTAATATAACCGTCTTTTTCCGTAAAATACAGTGTTTAAATATTTTTTAAAACAAAAAACTTCCGCCGCAGAAGCCGACGGAAGTTTTATCAGGAAAATCAGGCCGGATTATTTGCAGCCGCAGCCTTTTTCCTTTGAACTTTTAGCAGTGCTGGAAGAAGATTCGGAAGCCGATTTTTTGTTTGAACTATTTTCGCTTTTCATTTTACATACTCCATATATGATTAAATTAGGTTTTCATGTCTCAAAGACAATAAGAATTTAATCGCTGACAAACCTAAAACAAGCGTCGCCGCGTTAGGCAATTAGTTGTAGAGAGGCCGCGGCGGAAGGAAATCAGGCATTGCGGGGCCGGAATACCCCGTCTTCAAACCCCTGGATAGTCTGATCGGTTTCTGCCATTTCCAGACGTTTTTCGGCAATGGCGGCATACTCTTTTTCCCGTTCGATACCGATAAAATGCCGTCCGAGTTTTTTGGCTGTAACAGAAGTTGTGCCCGAGCCGAGAAACGGGTCAAAAACCACATCGCCCGGGTTGCTTGAAGCCAAAATCAGCTTGGCGATCAGTTTTTCGGGTTTTTGCGTCGGATGCGGCGTGTTTTCCGGCATGGACCAGAAAGGAATGGAAATATCCGTCCAGATATTGGAGGGTGAGGTCAGGCGGTATTTGTCTCTGCCGTTTTCGACCCAGTCTTTTGGCCGGCCTTTGTCGTCTCGGTACGGAGCAATAACGGCCTTTCGGATTTTGACCGCTTGCAGATTGAAAGTATATTTTGCCGATTTTGTAAAAAACCAGATGTCTTCCAGACAGTTTTTCCAGTTGTTCAGGGCGCCGCGCCCTTTTTCGCGCTCCCAGGAAATGCGGTTTTGCAGAATAAAATATTTTCCGGCGATTTCCGGAATGGCAATGGAGGTTTTCCAGTCTGCGCAGATATAGACGGAGGCATTGTCTTTCAGTATTCGCACGGTTTTTTGCAGCCATCTGTCAAGCCAGGACTTATAGGCTTCCGTCTCCATTTCCCGGAATATATTTTTGCCGAAATTTTTGGTCAGGTTATACGGCGGGTCCGCAATCATCAGATCGACGCAGGAGTCCGGCAAATAGTCGATTGCCTTGAAAGCGTCCTGCAGAACGGTTTTGTTCAGAACTTCATCAAGAACCGCGCGCTTTTTCAGCCCGATGGTCCTGGCCGCGTAAAAATTTACTTCCTTCGGGCTCAGGCAGATTGTTTTATTGCGCGGAGCTTTCTTTTTCATGAGGGCAGGCGCTTAATCTTCGCCGAATTTGTTGTTTATCAGTTTTGTCAGAGCTTCAAGGGCCTCCTTGGCCTGTTTGCCTTTGGCGGTAACGGATATTGTCGTGCCTTTGGCGGCGGCCAGCATCATCAGCCCCATGATGGAACAGCCGCTCACGCATTGTCCGATGCGTTCCACGCTGACTTCCGCGTCAAGATCTTCGATAGCTTTGACAAAAGCAGCGGCAGCCCGCGCATGCAGCCCTTTTTTGTTCTGGATTTCCAGTTCGGCTGAAAATGTTTCTTCGGTCATTAGTCTTACATTCCCAATAATTGCGATGCGATATTGATATATTTCTTTCCGGCCTCCTGAGCGCCTTCAACGGTTTCCTTCAGGTTCTTTTCCTTGCGCAGCGAAGCCAGTTTGATGAGCATGGGCAGATTAATGCCGGCGATGATTTCAACTTTCGCGCGGTCCATAATCGAAATAGCCAGATTGGAAGGCGTTCCGCCGAACATATCCGTCAGCACAATAGCGCCGTTTCCCTTGTCCACTTGTTCTACTTTTTTCAAAATTTCGGAGCGGCGCATTTCCATATCGTCTTCCGGACCGATGCAGACAGCCTCAACCTGTTCCTGTTTTCCGACCACATGCTGCATGGCGGAAATAAATTCTTTGGCCAGATTGCCATGCGTAACTAAAACCAGTCCTATCATTTTTTACCACCGCTAATCCAGGAGCGAACCGCGCCGAAGCTTTTGATAACGTCTTCCTTGCTTTTGGCTTTGACGATTTCGTCAGCGCGCGTCTGCCGGCCTTCAAAAACAATTTCTTCGACGTTTTCAACCGGAACGCCGTAGGTTCTTTCAACCATTTTTCCCTGCAGTTCGACAATCAGGACAAATTCCGCCTCAGCCAAAGGGCCTTTGGTTTCCTCGTCAATATTGTCCAGACGGACGGCCAGACGCTCGTCTCTTTTCAGCAGGGCTGTCTTTTTGCCGTCAAATTCCAGCACCGGCGCGACCGGGCTTCCTTCGCGGGCATCGATGAAAATGGCAAGTTCTCCGTATTTGTTCTCGATAATTTCATAGAAATCCTGCTTTTCAATCAAAGTGTAATATTGTGTTTCCATGGTTTTTCCTGTAAGATGTGTTAAACCTTAATTAAATGCATAATATTACAATAACAGCAATGTGTCAATTTTGTGTTAACAGAAACGGAAGCGGCAGATGCAGAAAACGCCCCTGAAATACATCTGGCATTATGTCAGGCAGTTCAAACTTTTTATGATTTCCATGGCGGTTCTGATTATCGGTTCGCAGCTCTGCGCGCAGATTTATCCGCTTTATCTGGCAAAAATATATAACACGGCCGCCGGCGAGATAGGCCAGCCGGATTACTGGCACAGAATCATCCATTTTACGCTTGTCGCTTTTGCTTTCGGCCTGGGGCAGGTGCTGCTTTTTGAGTCGACGATGTTTCTTTCCTCGCGGGTTATGCCAAAGCTGCGGACGATCGTCATCAGAGACAGTTTTGATTATGTCAATAAACATTCGATTGCTTATTTTAATCAGGAAATGTCCGGTAACATCTCCAATAAGGTCAATCAGCTGAATTCGGGTGTTTTGGAAGCTCTGGTCGAATTTTTCAATGCGTTTAATTCCGGCGTTACTCTGGTTTTGACAGCTGTTATTCTGGGTGTCATCAGCGGTTATTTTTTGATTGCCGTAATTGTCTGGCTTGTCGCAACCATTTATATCAGTAGGCTCATGGGAATAAAAAGGTCGAAAATGTCCAAAGAAACCAGCAGACAGCAGAGTCTGGCCAACGGCGTTATCGTCGACAGCATTGCCAATTACAGCGAAATAAAAAGCTTTGCCAATTTTTCCTTCGAGCGCCTGAACCTTTTGAAATACCTGCGCATTCTGCGCGAGGCGGAAACAAAGGAGCAGAAAATAAAAGCCCGGATACATTTGTTTCAGAATCTGTTTGCGACTTTTTCCGTTCTGGGGTTTATGTTTCTTTCTATCTGGATCTTCCGCAGCGGTTACATTGATACGACGCAGTTTATCTATTCCAATACGCTGTTTGCCATGGTTTCGATGATGGTTTTTCATATCACCTGGTCTTATAATAACATAATGAGAACGCACGGGCAGCTCAATTCGGCGCTTGAGACGCTGGCCGTTGAGCCGGAAATTGTCGATTGCCCGGGAGCTGTTGACCTCAAAGCGGAAAAAGCGGCCATTGTTTTTGAAAACGTATCTTTTGCCTACAAAGGACGTCCCCTTTTGTTTGATAATATAAATGTTTCCGTCCGTCCAGGTGAAAAAATAGGGCTTGTTGGACATTCGGGAGCAGGAAAATCAACTTTTGTAAAATTGCTGGCCCGGTATTTTGACATCAGTTCCGGCGCGATTAAAATCAACGGCATCGACATTCGGGAAATTACTCAGGATTCTCTTCACAGGCTCATTTCAACCATCCCTCAGGATGTCTGCCTGTTCAACCGGACATTATTTGAAAATATAAAATACGGCAGAACAAACGCCGCGGAAGAAGATGTCTGTCAGGCGGCGGAAAAAGCCGGTGCCGACGTCTTCATCAAAGCTTTTCCGAAAGCTTACATGACTAAGGTCGGAGAAAGAGGCGTCGTTCTTTCCGGCGGAGAAAGGCAAAGAATAGCCATAGCCCGCGCGATTCTGAAAAATGCGCCGATTCTGATATTTGACGAAGCAACGTCTGCGCTTGACAGCGAAAGCGAGAAGCATATCCAGAAATCTTTATCCGCTCTGATGAAAGATAAAACTGTCATAGCCGTCGCCCATCGTCTGTCAACATTGCGGGAGATGGACCGTATTCTTGTTTTTGACAAGGGCAAAATTGTCGAAGAAGGCACTCATCTGGGGCTGTTGCGTAAAAAAGGCATGTATTACAAACTTTACAATATGCAGGCGGATGGTTTTGTCGGCGCGGCAAAACTTTAAAACAGGCGTAAAATGTTTAAAAGATATAAAGAACGGCTCTGGAGGCCTGAGAGGCGAGAGCCAGGGAGTTGACGGCAGCAAGCAGCTCTTCTTTTGTAGAGACGCGGGCGGCAATATTCTGGGCTGTTTCCAAGGCCTGGGAGGCGACAGCTTTAGCCTGTTGCAGAAAGCCGGCAGCGGCGTCGATGGTTTCGGCTACGGCTTTAAGGGTCTGTATTCCCTGAGACATGGCATCCAGCAGGGAATTAAGGTCCGAGGCTCGGTCAGAGAGGGACCGAGCGGTATAATATGCGGAGGGATTGTCAATGGCGGAATTGACCTTCAGACCGGTCGACAGCCGGTTGGAGGTCATGTCCTGAAGCTTTGAAGTCTGCTGAAGACTGAGAAGATTGGCGCGCATGGAGGCATTGAGGGAGACGTTATGAAGCATAACGGCCTCCGTTCAGGGGGATAAAACGGCGTTTAGCCGGAATAAGAACCCTCGTTAAGACCATACTGGTAACAATCCGCACATGTGTTAAGTGTATACACAGGATATAATACGCGCGGGAATGTTAACAATTCCTTACCCCTATCCTTTTTT
>CALXTQ010000008.1 GCA_944391485.1 uncultured Alphaproteobacteria bacterium
CGGAACAGTGGTCCGAACTGAGATAATTGGGGTAAGAACAGTTAGCGGCAGTATAGTTGTAGGCTTTATTGCAGCATTTGTCATAATAAGTGGCGTCATATCCGCAATAAGCGCCCGGCTGTTCGTCCGGTTCGCAGCTTCCGGATTTTGTAAAGCCCGCTTCCTTGCATAGATTGTCGGAAGTAGAGTAGTCGCCGTCATCGGAGCAGTCTCCGCCGGCAAAACAGACGGAAGCGATTTGGAAAGAGTTGTCGAGAGGAGCAGGCTTCGGTTCAGTAGGTGTGTATGTGCGTGATAGAACCGAATGTGAAGGATTATCAGCCTTAAGAGTGCCGATGCCCGTAAAAAAGGCACAGCACAAAAGGGCGGTAAATTTAAGACAATTTATCATAATAACACCTCACATCAGTTATGAAACCAAAGCCTGCATGAGGTGGCAATAAAAGCGCCGCAGAAAAAACGCAGCCCAACAAAACCGGAAGACAACACACATCTGCCAATTTATTTATCACTCACCTATCAATTGTCATTATAGGTGAATTGCGTAAAAAAGTCAATAATAAATAGGGGCGCCCTTTTTTTCGGATATAAAAAGCCTCCGGGCAGAAGGATTTTTCAGATTTGTATATGGCAATGTTTGTATTCGGGAACAGGAATTGTTTCAAAACAACTGCAAAAGTCTAAAAAGAAACGGCTAAAAGTCCAAAATCGCGCGGCGTGCTACAGTGCTACAAATAAAAAAGCCTGCGTAACCGCAGGCTTTTAATGGTGGTCGGGGACGGGATCGAACCGCCGACACGAGGATTTTCAGTCCTCTGCTCTACCAACTGAGCTACCCGACCAATTATTTTCTCAAACTAACGAAAAGCTTTATAATTCATATTTTTTAGCTTGTCCAGTATAATTTTCAGTTATTTTAATTTTTTTTGTTTTCGGGGGTTGTTTTTTGAAAAGTTAAGCTTGGCAAAATAAAAATACTGCACTATATTTTAGGTATAAATTTATCATTTTGTTGAATTATGTTTCACTTAAATATCATATTATGAGTCAGATTTTTTCATCAACGTTTTTGCTTTGCAAAGCCGAGCCGGAAGTTAAGGAATATACTTACAAATGGGTCGGAAAGGTAGATTTATGGCATGGGAAGCATTTGTATAACCCTGTCAATATTCTGGTGTTTAACTGTCAGAAAACAGACGGTATCAGAGAAATTATGCGGAAAGAACTGCTTGAACTGGTAACTGCGGATTCAAGCCGCGTCAATACAAAGAAGAAAAACTTTATCGAAGCAGTTTTGACGCAGCTGGACGAGAAGGAATATGTCCGTCCCGTTCCGGGGGAGTTGTTGAGAATGATGTCTTATGAGCTGAAGCACAGGATTGCCGAAGACGAGTGTTTGTATATCTCGAATATCGAGCCCTTGTGAAAGCTGTTAAAAAGAACCTTTTTCAAAAAGGTTCTTTTTTGTTTTTGTTATTTTCCGTTTTTTCTTAAAAAAATCCCTTCAGAATTCTGAAGGGATTTGCGGTTCGGAAAAAGATTATTTTCTGGCATTGATAATTTTGAGGGCATCATCCAGAGTCAGCTCCTTGTCCCGCATGTCTTTGGGAATGGCGTAATTGGTCCGGCCGCATTTTAGATAGGGGCCGTAACGGCCGTTCAGAAGCGTGATGTCGTTTTTGTCCTTGGGATTTTTGCCGAGAACCGTTCCCGTTGGTTTTTCCGCGACGTTTTTCAAGATCTCTTCGGCGCGTTCCAGCGTTATGTTGAAAATGTTGTCATTGCCGGTCAGGGATTTTGATTTGCCGCCCTGTTTCAGATATTGTCCGAATTTGCCGATGTTTACTTCAATGCCGTTGCCGAGTTGTCTGGGTAAACTCAACAGGGTAGAGGCCTGTTCTAAAGTAATTTCTTCAGGTTTAATGAATTTCGGCAGAGAACTGCGTTTGGGCTTTTCAGTGGTGGCCGTCGCGTCTTCTCCCAGCTGGACATAAAAACCGTAAGGGCCTTTTTTCAGGTAGATGTTGAGGCCGTTCATTTCTCCGAGCAGCTTGTCTTCCGGATTGGCCGGTTTAGGTGTGTCGTTCTGCTCTTCTTCCTTGACGTCAGTCAGCGGTTTGGTGTATTTGCATTCGGGATAATTGGAACAGCCGAGAAAAGCGCCGAATTTGCCGAGCTTAACGCTTAATTTTCCTTTGCCGCATTCCGGGCAGACGCGCGGATCCGAACCGTCTTCGCGGGGCGGAAAGAGATGATAGGAAAGAACTTCATCTATTTTATCAATGACTTCGCTTATCTGCAGCGGTTTAACGGCGTCGATGTTTTTGATGAATTTTACCCAGAAGCCGCCCAGAAGCTTTTTCCATTCCATTTCGCCGGCAGAGACATCGTCGAGATATTCTTCCAGCTGCGCCGTAAAGTCGTATTCGACATATTTTTTAAAGAAATTTTCCAGAAAAACAGTAACGATGCGGCCGCGGTCTTCGGGGATAAACCGGAGCTTTTCAACACGGACGTATTTTCGCTCCTGCAAAACCGCAATGATCGAAGCATAAGTCGACGGGCGGCCGATGCCAAGTTCTTCCAGCTTTTTGACCAGACTGGCCTCGGTAAAACGCGGCGGCGGCGTGGTGAAATGCTGTTCGGGGCGGATGTCGCCTTTGTCGACGTTTTCGCCGTTTTCGACATTCGGCAGAATACGGTTTTCGTCATCATCGTCGGAATCGTCCTTGCTTTCCTGATACAATTTAAGAAAGCCGTCAAAATCAATAACCTGACCGTTGGCGCGGAGAATGATTTTGCCGTCGGCGGATTCCGAATCTATTACAACCTTGTCGAGAATTGCCGGATTCATCTGGCAGGCTACCGTTCTTTTCCAAATAAGTTCATAAAGTTTGTGGCCGTCGGAATCAAGCTTGCCTTCCAGTTTTTTGGGGGTGTCGGAAACATGCGCGGGGCGAATGGCTTCGTGCGCTTCCTGCGCGTTTTTCGACTTGGTTTTGTATTCTTTGGGTGTTTTGGGCAGATAAGCTTCGCCGAAATATTTCAAAATGGCATCGCGGCAGGCGGAAATTGCTTCCTGAGACAGGTTGACTGCGTCGGTACGCATATATGTGATGATACCGTCTTCATACAGTTTTTGAGCCACCTGCATGGTTTTCTTCGCGCTGAACCTTAACTTTCTGGCAGCTTCCTGCTGCAGTGTGGAGGTGGTAAACGGCGGTGCCGGGTAGCGGTTGGCCTTTTTGCGCTCAACGCTGGCAATATGAAAATCCTGAGCTTCAATTTTGGCTTTGGCATCCAGAGCAAGAACCTCGGTGTTGAGGTCAAATTTTTCCAGCTTCTTTCCATCAAGGGTTATCAGTCTGGATTTTATGAGAGCCTGGGTTTTGGTTAGTAAGTCGACGTCGATTGTCCAGTATTCTTCGGGTTTGAATTTTTCAATTTCGTTTTCGCGTTCGCAGATCAGGCGCAGAGCAACAGACTGGACGCGTCCCGCGGATTTTGATCCAGGAAGCTTGCGCCACAGCACCGGCGAAAGCGTGAAACCGACCAGATAATCCAATGCCCGGCGAGCCATGTAAGCCGACACGAGATTGTTGTCAATCTGGCGGGGATTTTTGATGGCTTCGGTAACCGCCGATTTGGTAATTTCGTGGAAAACAACGCGCTCGATTTTTTTGTCTTTTATTTTTTTGCGAGCCGTCAGTTCTTCAAGAATATGCCAGGCGATGGCTTCTCCTTCTCTATCCGGGTCGGACGCGAGGACAATTGTGTCGCAGTCTTTCAGCGCTGCGATAATATCGTTGAGGCGTTTCTTGCCGCCGGGGCTCAGTTCCCAGGTCATGGCAAAACCGTCGTCCGGATTGACGGAACCGTCTTTGCTTGGCAGATCACGGATGTGGCCGAAGCTCGCTAAAACCTTGTAGTCGGGACCGAGGTATTTGTTAATGGTTTTGGCTTTGGCCGGAGATTCAACGATAACTAATTTCATATTCTTACTTTCATTATCTCTTTATTAATGCCACTTTGTTGCCGATCTGGCGTTCTATTCTGCCCTGCATTTCCAGCTCGAGAAGTTTGAGCGAAACCTCGGCCGGCGTCAGTCCCGAAGCGCGGATTATTTCGTCTACGCAGACGCCTTCGGCGCTCAGATAATCCGTTATGTCATCAGTGGGCTGTTGTGGAATATCGGCATTATTTTCAACTTTGTCAAGGGAATTTCTGCATAATTCTTTTTGCGTGATCCGCCGCGCGGAAGAATTTTTATGTGCTGCCGATTGTTCGGATTGTCTGCCGCCGGAAGCGAGGAATTCAATCTCTTCTTCCCGCCGTGAGAGATAGGCCGCATGTCCGTTTTGATAAAAAAGAGACTTCTGATGTTCGGCCGCAGGTTCCGGCCGGTTTGAAAAGAAAGAACATCCGTCCGTCTGCGCGGCTGTGTTTTCGGCGGGTTGCGGAGGCCGGGACAGAGAAAGAGGAATGCTGCGTCCGGCCGTCATTTGAAGCACGTTCAGGATATCGTCGGCGCTTTCGGCCAGAACGGCACCGTCTTTTATCAGCCTGTTCGGGCCCAGAGAGCGCCCTTCCGCCGGACTGCCCGGCACGGCGAAAACGTCGCGTCCCTGTTCCAGAGCCATTTTGGCCGTGATGAGCGAACCGGAGTGAAGCGTGGCTTCCACAACCAGGGTGCCGGACGACAAGGCCGAAACAATGCGGTTGCGGCGCGGAAAGTTGTTGGGCTGCGCTTCCGTGCCGAGCGGAAACTCCGAAACGACAGCGCCCTGCGCGCAGATCTGTTCGTATAAAAGACTGTTTTCCGCCGGGTAGGGGATATCCGCTCCCGTTCCCAGAACCGCGACGGTCGGTCCCGCGCGGTTTTGCGCGTACATGGCGCCCTTATGCGCGGATGAGTCAATGCCACGGGCCATGCCGGAGATGATGATAACGCCGCTTTCGGTCAGGTCATAAGCTATTTTTGACGCCAGTTTGCGCCCGTTGACGGAAGCATTGCGCGCTCCGACGACGGCCAGACTGAGCGGCGCGTCCAGAATGTCTGTCCTTCCCCTGACATAAATCAGCGGCGGAGCATCCGGAATGCTGCGGAGCCTGACGGGATAGTCCGAATCCGTGAAGGGAATAAGTCGGATGTTTTTTCTACGGGCCTTGTCCAGTTCCCGGGCGGCCTGGCTTCTGGAAAAGACTTTTTTATCTTCGGGCAGAGCCTCCAACGCCGCGGCAGGGCTTCCGAATTTGTCCAGAAGGCGCAAAAAGGTAACGGGCCCCACGCCGGCAGCGCCGGCTAGCTGTAGACAGTCGAGTATTTCCTTTTCGCCGGCGGGCACGGGCTATTTCTTCTTAAAGGTGATTTTGCTTTCCTGCCTTTTAAGCAGCCGGGAAATGTTCGCATGGTGGCGGACAATCACCAAAACGGCGATGAAGCTGTAGAACAGGGCATATACCGGCTCGGCCATAAAGAAGGAAATGACCGGAACGGAAGCAGCAGCGGTCAGCGCCGCCAGTGAGGAGTAACGAAAGGCAAAAGCCATAATCAGCCAGATGCCGAAAGCCAGCAGCGCGATCTGCCAGTTTGTTACGAGAATAAAACCAAAAGCGGAGGCAACGCCTTTGCCGCCTTTGAATTTGAGCCAGACGGGAAAATTGTGGCCGAGAATGCCCAACGTGCCGGCGATGAGCGACGCGACGACGTTTAGTTTGGTGTAGAAACCGAAAAAGACGTAATCGTCGGCGGGAACCAGATGAAAAGCCAGCCAGGCTGCAAAGCCGGCCTTGAAAGCATCGCAGAGAACCGTCAGAAGAGCCAGAGTTTTGTTGCCGGTGCGCAGGACGTTTGTCGCGCCGATGTTGCCCGATCCGATTTTGCGGATATCCCCGTAACCGGCCATGCGGGTTAAAACAAGTCCGAAAGGAATTGAACCCAGGACATATCCGCCGAGGGCGCAGTATAAGAAAACAGTTTGAATAGTCATGATAAAACAGTCCGTTGAATTGTTGAGTATGAAAATATTCTTAACCTTAATGCCGCTAAGTTGCAATTAAAATTTTGCGGCGTGTGTATTGCGTTGTTTTGCGCGGAACGTCATGCAATTTTCTGCATAAAAGTATAAAAATCTTAATGACAAAGTGATTTATTCCGTTAATATGTGCGGTATAATTTTTAACAGACCGCAAAGGGTGAGGGGTATGAAGCCTATATACAAACGCATTCTGCTGAAACTTTCCGGTGAAGGGTTGATGGGCGACAAAAGCTTCGGCATGTCGGCCGAAGTGATTAACGAGCTGGCACGCCAGATCAAGGAGGTTCACGATCACGGCGTGGAAGTCTGTGTTGTCGTCGGGGGCGGAAATATTTTCCGTGGCGCCAAAGAAGCCTCGAAAGGCATGAACCGGACGGTGGCCGATCAGGTCGGAATGCTGGCTACGGTCATGAACGCGCTTTATCTGCAGAATGCCCTTGAGGAAGCCGGCGCGCAGGCACGGGTCATGTCCGGCATACAGATTCCGTCGGTCTGCGAAAACTATGTTTACCGCCGGGCCATGCGCCATCTGGAAAAAAAGAGAATCATTATTTTTGCAGGCGGCACGGGAAACCCCTATTTTACGACGGATACGGGAGCGGCTCTCCGCGCTTCTGAAATGCAGTGCGACGCTCTGCTAAAAGCCACGCAGGTGGACGGTGTTTATGACAGCGATCCGAAAAAGAATTCGGCGGCACGGAAATTTGAGGCGGTCAGTTATGATGAAGTTATCGGACGGCAGCTGAAGGTGATGGATACGACAGCTGTTGCTTTGGCACGAGAAAACAACATTCCGATTGTAGTTTTTGCGCAAAAAGGCAAAAATTCTCTGGCTGATGTTGTTTCCGGACAGGGAAGCTTTACCATTATCAAGAAAGATGTGTAACAGATGAAAAAAATGGGATTTGCAATTGTTCTGATTCTTGCCGCGGCAGCGCTTCTGTATTTTATCCTGCGTCCGGCCGGACGGATACCGACGGCTGCCGGAGAAAAACCCGTTGTCCGGTTCGGCGTTTCCCTGAACCTGAGCGGCGATATGCCTCGCCGCGGACAGGCTGTCCGAAAGGCAATGACGCTGGCTTTGGACGAGATCAACGCGAATCCCGAAAATATATTTGATTATGACCTGGTTTTTGAAGATGATGCCATGTCTCCGGCGCAGGCGGCGGTTAATGCCAGCAAGCTTATCAGTCATGACAGGGTTAATGTCCTTTTTACGTTTTTGCAGGGACCGGCTTACGCCGTTAACCCGATTGCCGAGGAAGCCAAAACAGTCGCTTTTCACGGATCTTACGATCCTCGTCTTTCTGCCGGAGAATATAATTTTCAGAATATGGTTTCCGCGGGGGAACTCAATATGGAAATCGGCCGTTTTGCCCAAAGAAAAGGCGTTAAAAAGGCCGTTTTGCTGTTTCAGGCCGGAGACGGCCAGCGCGAGGCCGCCGCTTTGCTGAAGGGGCAGCTTGAAAAAGCGGGCATTGAAGTCAGTGAAAGCTTTTACGGCGGTGAAAACGGCGATTTTGAAAAAACGGCAGCTGCGGTAAAGGAGATGCTGCCGGATATGGTTGTTCTGAGCGGCGCGGGCAGAGGCCTCGAACTGGCTGCGGAAGCTCTGGCGGCGCAGGGGGTCGGCGGAGTGAAAGCGGGCATTGACATTATTAATTTTGCCGAAAATCCGGAAGTCTTTGACGGCTTTTACAGTATCGGGGCGCGACAGGGCGATCAGGCTTTTCGTGATAAAATGGAAAACGACTTTACTTTTTATTCCGCATACTATTATGATGACATGCATATTCTGCACGGCATTTTTGAGCGTCTGGGCGCGCAAAACGGCCGCGTTGTTCCGGCTGCCGACGAAATCGCCGCCGAACTCCTGAAAGAAAAAGGATTTGACGGCGCGGCGGGAAAAGCGTCTCTGACGGAAAGCGGACAGTTTTATTCCGGCGCCGCCGTTTATAAGTTCAAAAACGGCAGGCTGACCGAAGAAAATCAATAACAAACAAAGAGGTATATTATGGCAGATTTTACAGATATAAAAAATGACACAAAGGGAAGAATGGAAAAAAGCCTGGAATCTCTCCGCGCCGATTTCGGCGGGTTGAGGGCCGGCCGCGCTCATGCAAGCCTGCTGGACGGCATTATGGTCGAGGCTTACGGTTCTATGACGCCGCTGTCTCAGGTCGGAACGATTTCTGTTCCGGACGCCAGAACACTGTCCGTCAGCGTCTGGGATCGGGGACTGGCCAAGAGTGTCGAGAAAGCGCTGCGCGAATCCGATTTGGGGCTTAATCCCGCCTCGGATGGTCAGCTTATTCGTATTCCGATACCGCCGTTGTCCGAAGAGCGCCGCAAAGAGCTGGTTAAAATTGCCGGAAAATACGCGGAGCAGAGCAAAGTCGCCGTTCGCAATATCCGTCGCGACGCTCTTGACGAAGTAAAGAAACTCAAGAAAGATAATTCCATTTCTGAAGATGAAGAAAAAAGATTTGAAAACGAAGTCCAGAAAATGACGGACGAGTCAATCAAGAAAATTGACGAAGCTCTGTCAAACAAGGAAAAGGATATTCTGCAGGTTTAAGGCGCGGACCGCGCCGTCTTTTCCGTTTGGTTTGTCAAACGGGGACGTTTCTTGGAAAGAGCGGGACTATAAGGATAATAAGGTTTTGAGTAAGGAAGAAAATAAATTGCAGCATTTGGCCGTCATTATGGACGGCAACGGGCGCTGGGCTCAGAAACGCGGCTTGCCGCGGTCCATGGGACACAGAAAAGGTGCCGAAGTCGTTAAAGAGATAACTCGCGCCGCCGCCGAACTGGGAATCAGGTATCTGACGCTTTACGCGTTTTCGACCGAAAACTGGAAACGCAGCAAGGATGAGGTGGATACCCTGATGGGACTTCTGCGCGAATATCTGAAAAGCGATCTGAAGGAGATTCAGGAGAAAAACGTGCGTATCCGCTTTATCGGCGAAAGAGACATGCTTGCCGGCGATATTGTCGAGAAAATGGCGCAGATTGAGGCTGATACGGCGAATAATACGGATATGACGCTGTGCATTGCGCTCAGTTACGGTTCCCGTCAGGAGATTGTCAGCGCCGTCAGAAAAACGGCCGCGCTGGTTAAAAGCGGTGATATCTCAATTAATGATATTGATGTTGAGTTGTTTTCTGATATGCTTTACACGCAAAACATGCCTGACCCTGATCTGGTCATCAGAACCAGCGGCGAGCGGAGAATCAGCAATTACCTGTTGTGGCAGATTGCCTATTCCGAATTTTATTTCAGCGATATTTTGTGGCCTGATTTTACGAAAGAAGCGCTGGAAAATATTATTAAGGACTTTAACCAGAGGGAGAGAAGATATGGAAAAGCCTAAACACAGTTCGATATTCAAGCGCGTTATAACCGCGCTGGTTCTTGCTCCCCTCACGATTGTCGTCATTTATTTCGGTGCTCCGTATCTGAATATTATGGCTTTGGTTTTCGGCGCCATGCTGGCTTGGGAATGGGCCCATATGGTTCCGAACGGCAATACGCCGGTTTATGCCGTTGCCTATACCGTTTCTCTGGCGGCGTCGGTTCTGATGAACTGTCCGTTTGCCATCGGCGCCGTTATTGTCGGCGCCACGTTGTTTGTCTGGAAAAAAGCCGCGGCCGAATCGCGCCGTAATCTGCTGACACTCGGGGTTCCGTATATTTCCGTGGGCATCGGTTCTCTGGTCTGGCTGTATAATGCGGTCGGCTTCGAAACAATGCTGTGGTTTTTGCTGATGGTCTGGTTTGTTGATATCGGCGGCTATGTTGTCGGCGTTAACCTCAAAGGGCCGAAGCTTGCTCCGAAAATCAGCCCGAACAAAACATGGTCTGGTCTGATCGGGGGCGTGCTCTTTTCCGTTCTGGCCAGCGTTGTTTTCTCTCTTATTTTCAGCAGTCATGTCAATTGGGGATTTTATGCTCTCCTCGGAGCGGTTATCGCCGTTATTGCGCAGATCGGCGATCTGGTGGAATCGTATATTAAGAGAAGTCTGGGACTGAAAGATTCCAGCAATCTGATTCCGGGGCACGGCGGGGTTTTTGACCGCGTTGACGGGCTTATTTTCTCCGCGCCGCTGGTGGTTCTGTGGTTTAAATTCGGTTTGTTGTTGTTTTAGGGTTGGTTAATATGGAATGGCTGATTAACGTGGTTTATTATGTCGTCCCCTTCATTGTTCTGCTGGGGATTTTGGTGTTTGTGCATGAGCTGGGGCATTTTGCCGTGGCCAGAATGTGCGGCGTTAAAGTCGAGGTCTTTTCCATCGGTTTCGGAAAAGAGCTGTACGGCTGGACGGATAAACACGGCACTAACTGGAAGCTTTCGGCAATTCCGCTGGGTGGCTACTGTCAGTTTTTGGGAGATGCCGACGCTTCATCCTCAACACAGGACGTCGAAGCCGTCAAACTGAGTGATGAGGATAAGAAATTTGCCTTTCCATACCAGAATCCTTTTAAAAAACTTGCGATAGTTCTGGCTGGGCCCGGTGCCAATTATCTTTTTGCCATTTTAGTTTTTGCCTCGATTTTTTTCTTTTTGGGAAAAATAAATTTTCCGCCGGTTGTGGGCGAGGTTTTTGAGAACAGCGCTGCCGCAAAAGCCGGGATTGTTCCGAATGACCGTATTTTAACGATTAACGGTCATGAAATCGAGAATTTTGACGATATCCGCAGGGAAGTCGATCTGGTTACGGACGGAGAGGTAACGGTCGAGATTCTGCGCGATGGAGAAAAGCTGGCGTTGAAATTTCCGCTTGTCGAGCTTGAGGTGGCCGAACATGACGGCACAATGAGCAAGCGTCCGATGCTCGGCGTCAAATCGGTCAATGTCATCGAGGTCGAGAAAGTCGAGCTTTCGTTATGGCAGGCTTTTGCCGAAGCGGGAGCGGAAGCTTGGAATATTACGGAAGCCACGCTGCGCGGTGTCGGTCAGATGATTACGGGAAAACGCAGCGGCGAGGAAATCGGCGGCATTATCCGCATTGCCGAGATGTCCGGAGATATTTCCAAGCAAAACGGTTTTCTTGATTTTGTCGTATTTATGGCGCTGCTGTCCATCAACCTCGGTCTTATCAATCTGTTTCCGATACCGGTTTTGGATGGCGGCCATGTTATTATTTATCTGATTGAAATCGTTACCGGAAAAGAACTGAGCCCGGGCGTCCGGGAAGGACTGTTTAAGTTTGGTTTTACGCTGATCATCGCATTGATGGTCTTTGCGACATGGAATGACTTTGTTCGTTTGTTTCACAGATGGTTTGCATAAAAGCGAGCCGATAATTTAAGGAATGCCTACTGATGAAAAAAATATTGTTAGGGACTTTTTTATTTGGACTGCTGCTTAGTTTTGAAGCAAACGCTTCTCAGGTGTATATCCGCGCCATTGACGTCAAGGGGCTGCAGCGCGTCGAGCCCGAGACGGTTGACTCCTATCTGAATATTCAGAAGGGACAGAACGTTGATCAGGATACGCTTGACGAAGCCCTGAAACAGCTTTATTCGACCGGTTTGTTCAACGACGTGGTTTTTGATGTCAGTCCGGACGGCCTGCTGACAATAAAAGTTGTCGAAAACCCGATCGTTAACAAAAGGGTTTTTGACGGCAATAAAAAGCTTGATGACAGTTTGCTGGAAACGGAAGTGCAGCTGACCGCCGGTTCGATTTACAACCGCGCAAAGGTTCAGGAAGACGTTCAGCGCATTCTGGAAGTTTATAAGCGTTCGGGACGATATGCCGCCGTTGTCGAACCGAAAATCATTCAGCGTGACCAGAACCGGGTTGATTTGATTTATGAAATCAACGAAGGACCGTCGGCTGTTATCACCAAAGTCAATTTTATCGGCAACAGACATTACAGCGACGATGATCTTCAGGGCGAGATTATGAGCAAGGAGAGCCGGTGGTACCGTATTTTTTCGTCGGCGGAAAATTATGATCCCGAAAAGACCAATTACGATAAGGAGTTGCTGCGACGGTTTTATCTGAAGCGCGGTTATGCCGATTTCCGGGTTGTATCCGCCGTTGCCGAACTCAGTCCGGACAAAAAGTCTTTTGTGATGACTTTTGTTCTGGACGAAGGCAAAAGATACAAGGTTAACGATATTACCATAACTTCGGAAATTGCCGATGTCGATGTTAAGCCGCTGTATGAGGAAGTGCTTTTGAAAAGAGGCGAGTGGTATAATGCCGAGCTTCTGGAAAAGTCGGTCTATGCCATTACGGACGAACTCGGCAAAAAAGGTTTTGCCTTTGTCGATGTTGTTCCCGATCTGAACAAGGATACCGAGACAGGCAAGCTGGATATTACCTTTAATATTAAAGAAGGTGACCGTATTTTCGTCGACCGCATTAATATTACCGGAAATACCAGAACCCATGACGAGGTTATCCGCCGCGAGTTCCGAATCGATGAAGGAGACGCTTTTAACCCCGCAAAAATCCGGGCTTCGCGCAAAAATGTGGAGAATCTTGACTATTTCAGCAAGGTTGATATTCAGACCGTGCCGACTGATGACGAAAACAAAGCCGACATCAATGTCAATGTTGAAGAAAAATCGACGGGATACTTCAATGTCGGTGTCGGTTATTCTACTGTTAACGGCGCGTTGGTCAGGGCTGGTGTTACCGAAAACAACTTCCAAGGCAAAGGTCAGCAGCTCGGGTTGGATATTGGCGTTTCTCAGAGAACATCCGAATATAACGTCAGCTTTACCGAACCGTATTTTATGGGCCGTCGGCTGAGTGCGGGTGTCGATCTGTTCCGTACCGAGCAGGATTATCAGGACGAAGGATCGTATGATAACGAAACAACGGGTGGACGTATCCGTCTCGGCTGGAACTATACAGATGATCTGGCGCAGTATGCCCGCTATACGCTGCGTCAGGACAAAATCAGCAACGTTGACCGCGATGCCTCGGTTTATATTAAGAACGAGCAGGGCGAATCGACTGGTTCCGTTATCGGCCAGACGCTGGTTTATGACAAACGCGACAGCGCCATCAACCCCAAAGAAGGCTATTACCTTTCTTTCGGCAACGATGTGGCCGGTCTGGGCGGAGATGAAAAATATCTGCGCTTTGACGGTAAAGTCTATACCTATTATACTCTGGCGGATTATTATACCTTTAAGCTGTTTGTCAATGCCGGCTATATTGAAGGATACGGCGGCGAGGGTGTTCGCTTGTCCCAGAGATACTATCTGGGCGGTTCGACCCTGAGAGGTTTTGATGTTGCCGGTATCGGTGCCCGCGACAAGTATACAAAAGATGCGCTGGGCGGCAACTGGATGATTTACTCCGGCGCCGAAGTCGCGTTCCCGATCGGGCTCGACGAACTGGGTATCAAAGGAAGAACCTTTGTCGATATGGGTATGCTGGGCAAACCTGACGATATTGACCGCAGAATCGTAGAATATTCGTCCAGTCCGCGTGTTGCCGCCGGTTTTGGCTTTACATGGCAGTCGCCGATGGGACAGATTGATATTGATCTGGCTTTCCCGATTGTTAAGGAAGATTATGACGAAACGGAGGTGTTCCGTCTGAACTTCGGTACGCGACTGTAATAGCCGTCGGCGGAAAAGCGGACGTAATTTGGGTTTGGAACCGGCAGAATATTCTGCCGGTTCCCCAGAAAGAGTTCTGTTTTTTGGCAAAAGCAGTTTAAGATAAGTTAGATGAAGGAGCAAAAACATGGTTGACACGACCTTTTATAAAAATAACGGGCCATTTACCCTGCAGCAGGTTGCCGAGATCTGCGAAGCGGAACTGAAAGATTCTTCAAAGGCCAATATGACGGTTTCCGATATTGCAACCATGGAAAAAGCCGGGGAAAACGAAATTTGTTTTTTCTATGACAAAAAGGCTAAGGAAGCGGCCGGAAAAATCGGGGCGACTGCCTGTCTGACAACGCCGGAACTGGCCGCGTTTGTTCCGGAGAGCGTTGTTGTTCTGGTTTGTGCGAATCCCAAACTGGCTTTTCTGAAGCTGAATTGCCGCTTTTACGGCGAATACGATCCGAAACCTGACGTAGCTCCAAGCGCCAGAATTCATCCGTCGGCCATTATCGGACAGAATTGTTATATCGGCGAGCATGTCGTTATCGGCGAAAATGTCAAAATCGGCGAAAACTGCGTTATTGAGGCAGGAGCCGTTATTCACCGCGGCTGCCAGATCGGCAGCAACTGCCGCATCGGTGCGTCGGCGACGATTGCCTACTGCATTATGGGTAATGACTGCTATATTTACAGCGGCGCGCGCATTGGGCTGGATGGCTTCGGGTTTATGATGGTTGCCGGTCAGCATAAGCGTATTCCGCAGGTCGGCCGCGTTATTATCGGCAATGACGTCGAAGTCGGCGCCAACAGCTGTATTGACAGAGGCGCTTTGGACGATACGGTTATCGGCGACGGCTGCCGGATTGACAATCTGGTTCAGGTTGCGCATAATGACAAGCTGGGTCGGGGTTGCGTTCTGGTGGCTATGACCGGAATTGCCGGCAGCTGCACATTCGGGGATTATGTCGTTTGCGGCGGGCAGACCGGTTTTGCCGATCATCTGCATATTGGGTCCGGCGCCCAGATCGGCGCGCAGTCGGGACTGATGCGCGACGTGGAACCAGGAACAATCGTTATGGGAACGCCGGCCGTGCCGATAAAGGATTTTATGCGCCAGGTCGCTTATCTGCAGAAAGCTGCAAACGGCGACAGGGCATCAAAAAAGTAATTTGTACCGCTAATGAATAAAAGAGAGGAGTATAATGTCTGAGACTAAAGTTTATCATATTGAAGAAATTATGAAAATGCTGCCGCACCGCTATCCGTTTCTGCTGGTAGACCGTCTGGAAGTCGAAGTTCCGGGAGAAAAGGGCGTCGGTATTAAAAACGTAACGATGAACGAAGAGTTTTTTCAGGGTCATTTCCCGGGAAATCCGGTAATGCCGGGTGTTCTGCAGATTGAGGCTATGGCTCAGACGGCCGGGGCGATTGTCGCCTGTTCCAAAGACGATTATGCCGACCATCGATCCAGCGTTTTGTTTATGTCGATTGACGGCGTGAAATTCCGTAAGCCCGTCAAACCAGGCGACCAGCTGCGGATGCATGTGGAAAAGGTCCGCGCGCGCCGCAATGTCTATGTTTTTAAAGGCGAGAGCAAGGTCGACGGACAGGTTGTTTCGGAAGCCGAATTTACGGCCATGATCATGGAGTAGGGCTTTGTGTTCCCGCGGCATTGGGAACCACGGAAGCGGAAGATTGCCGGAAAGTCATGTTTGCGGCGGATTTTCGGAGTTTCCGTCAGCAGCAGGAAGCGGGAGATATCGGAATTATCCGGCTGCTGTATGAATGGGAAAGAGTGTCCGGATAATCCGGACATTCTTTCTTTTTTTACCCACATGGTCTTTTATGGAGATATCCGCTTTAACTGTAATAAAATGTAAAGTAATTTGTGTTTACATTGTTTCTGAAAACGGATAGTTTAGTTTTATCGTTGAAAACCATTTAGATAAGGAAAATTTTATGACCAATATACATCCTTCCGCCGTTGTCGAAGATGGCGCCCAAATTGCGGCTTCCGCAAAAATCGGACCTTTATGCTATGTCAGCTCCAGGGCTAAAATCGGAGAAAATGTGCAGTTACTTGCACATGTAACGATTTTGGGTGATACGACGATCGGAGAGGGAACAATCGTTTTTCCGGGAGCCGTTTTGGGCGCCGGACCTCAGGATCACGGAAATGAGTTTAAGGAAGAGGCCAAACTTATTATCGGCAAGCGCAATATTATCCGCGAGAATGTAACAATGCATGCCGGCACGCCGAAAGAACACTTTACGACGACGGTCGGCGACGACGGCATGTTTATGGTCAATTCTCATATTGCGCATGACTGCGTGGTCGGCAATAATGTTATTATGACCAACAATGCCGTCATCGGCGGGCATGTCCGTATCGGCGACGGGGCTATCCTGGGCGGAAACTGCGCCGTTCACCAGTTTGTCCGTATCGGCCGCAAAGCTATGATCGGCGGTATGACGGGCGTTGACCGCGATGTTATTCCTTTCGGTATTGTTACCAACGAACGCGGCAAATTGCGCGGGCTGAACGTTATCGGACTGAAGCGCAGCGGTTTTGAGGAAAAAGTCGTCAAGTCTATCAGTCATGCGTATATGTATCTTTTCAAAGGCAAAGAAGACAATTTTGAGACCCGTCTGGAAAAAGCCAAGGAAAAATACAAGGACAATGATATGGTTATGGAACAGATCCGCTTTATTGAAGAGGCTTTGCAGGGACGCCGCAAAATTATGGTTTCCGACTAAAGAGGGATATTGTTTGTTCGGGGCGGGTTTTACGGACTTGAAAAAATTTGCTTTCTTGGAAGGCTGTGAATTTTGAGGCCGCGGCAACCGCCCTGAACGACTCTCTGACGCTGTCTGTTTATATTTTAACCGCAACTCAGGATATAAAATGACTTCCGATTTTAAAAAACTTGGCATAATCGCCGGCGGCGGGTATATTCCGAAAATGCTGATTGAGCATTGCAAAGAGCAGAACCGCCCGTATTTTGTTCTGGCGATTGAAGGTAACGCCGATCCCGCTCTTATAGATGCCGGCGTTCCGCATCAGTGGATCAGAATTGGTCAGGCAGGGACCGGCTTTAAACGCCTTCATGAAGAAAAGGCGGAAGAAGTCATTATGATCGGGACGATAAAACGTCCGGGCTTTTTTGATCTGGTTCCGGATTTGAGAACGACGGCTTTTTTTGCCAAAGTGGGTACGAAAGCATTGGGGGATGACGGAATTTTGAGGGCCCTGGTTAAGGAAATTGAGAGCGAAGGGCTGATCGTGAAGGGAGTTCACGAAGTTATGCGCGATTTGCTGGTTAAACCCGGAGTTTTGGGAAAGGTTAAGCCGGACAAACAGGCGATGGCTGATATAAAAAGAGGCGTTGAGGTTGCCCTGGCGCTCGGGAGACTGGATGTCGGACAGGCCGTCGTCGTTCAGCAGGGGCTGGTTCTGGCTGTCGAAGGAATTGAGGGAACGGACGAACTCCTTAAACGCAGCAAAAACTATAAGCGCAAGGGAACGGGAGGCGTTTTGGTCAAATTGAGAAAACCGCAGCAGGATATGAGAATCGATTTGCCGACCATCGGGCTGCAGACTGTGGAAAATGCTCATAAATGCGGGTTGCAGGGAATAGCCGTCCATGCTGGGAACGGGCTGATTGTCGATGAAAAAGAAGTTATCCGGGCGGCGGATAAGGCAGGCATGTTTGTTATAGGAGTTGATCCCGGTGAGTTTGTCGGATAAAAAACTGAAAATATATCTGGTTGCCGGAGAACCATCCGGCGATGCTCTCGGCGCAAGGCTGATGCGCGCGCTGAAAAAGAAAACCGGCAATCAGGCGGAGTTTTACGGCTTGGGCGGCGATATGATGGAAAGCGAGGGGCTGACGCCGCTGTTTGATATTTCGGATCTGGCGATTATGGGACTGGCGGAAATTCTGCCCAGTATCCCGAAAGTTTTGCGGAGAATCCGGGAAACGGTCGAAGATATTGTCAGAGTCCGGCCGGATATTGTTGTTACGATTGATAGCTGGAGTTTTGCGTCAAGGGTTCAGAAGGCTCTGCGTAAGAAAAAACTTGGAATTTCGCAGGTGCATTATGTGGCGCCGCAGGTCTGGGCCTGGAAGAAGAAGAGAGCGCGGACGATGTATAAATATGTCGACCATCTGCTGACGCTTTTGCCGCAGGAACCGAAATATTTTACGCCTTACCGGCTGCCGACGACTTTTGTGGGGCATCCGGTTATTGAAAGCAATGTGGTAAAAGGGGACGCCGAAGCATTTCGGAAAAAATTCGATATTCCGGAAGAAAAGAGGATTATTTCCGTTTTGCCGGGATCCCGCCATAACGAAGTTGCAAAACTGCTGCCGGTGTTTTTGGAAGCGGCCGCGCAGCTCCGGGCCAAAGATGAAAATTTCTTTTTTGTTATTCCGACGGTTAAGACTGTTGCCAAACGCGTCAAAAAGACGGTTGAAGAATCGGGACTGCCCGTTCTGGTCGTTGAAACAGAGCAGGATCGCCATAACGCTTATGTCGCGTCGGAAGCGGCGATTGCGGCCTCGGGAACCGTGGCATTGGAACTGGCGATTGCCAATGTGCCGCATATTATCGCGTATAAGGTGTCTCCTCTGACGGCGCTGCTGGTTCGGCATTTTCTGCATATTCAGTTTGTCAATCTTTCCAATATTCTGCTGGGGCGGGAGGTGGTGCCCGAGTTGCTTCAGGAGCGCTGTATCGCCGCCAATATCAGAAGCTATGTCGACAATATTCTGGCGCATGGCGACTGGTATGAAAAACAAATGGCCGGTTTTGCCAAAGTCAGAAAAATTCTGGGCATGGGTGAGCAGACTCCCAGCGAAAACGCTGCGGATGTTCTGCTGAAGCTTATTGCTGACAGGCGGCAATAATCAGTTTGACAATTGGACAAAATTTTAATATTCTTAGTCCGCTTATCTAAGAATATGTTTATTTGTATAATAACCGCCGGTTTCCGGCATAAAATTTATAATTATGGAAAATTTAAAACGAGTCCGGCTGTGGTTTCTGCGCCTGTGCGGCAGCATCATAACCGGAGAAAAGATTATTTTTCGCCTGAATGCTTTAATCAAGAAGAAAACAGGCAAGGATGTCAGCGTTATGCTCAGGGATGTGGCTGTCTGTTATGTCAGAGAGAAAAAGAGTATGGATATTGCTTTTTCCCTGTATTACGGAGACTGCTATTATCTGGTTTTTATTGACCGCGAGGATATGGCTGTTGAAAGAACCGAGGCAGAAGACCGTCTTACGCATTTTGCTTATATTCCCGAACTTGCGGAGTGTACGGAATTTAATCTGTATGTAGAAAAGACATCGTTGGTTATCAAATGTCAGAACGGCCGTCTGAAGGCTTGGAAAAAGAGATATTAACCCGTTAAAACGCATGTTATGAAATGGATTTTGTTTCCTGACCTGTTCAGCTTTTTCCGTCGCAGGAAAAGAACGGTAAAGTTTCATACCGTTGTCAGCGGCGAAGAATTTATCCGCAGCCTACAGAAGATTATTAAAAAGTACAACAGGGGCTGTCCGAAAATTTGTGAAAAATCTCTCGTTGTTTCTGTTTTGCGGGAAGACGGGACAGAGTATCCGGTTGTTTCCTTATATTATGACGATTTTTACTGGATCGTCGATTTTAAAGGGCAGGCGGAAAGAGTTTCGCGCCGCTGGAAAGACAACTATACTGTTTTGCAGTGTCCGCTGACTGATTTTTATCCCGGAGACGTGCTCTGTTACAAAGACGGGGGCGTAAAATATGAAAAAAAGGCGGAAGGATTTTCGCTGTCGCTGGTAAAAATCGGCGAATAATTAAAAAGTTGTCAGGCTGTTAAAGTTTGACAACTTTTTTTTGCATTCTTGCCGGCTTGGCATTACAGTGAAAAAAACAAAATTACAGGAGCGGTATGTCAGATTGGGCGGAATATATTAAAGAGCGGTTTTATGGTCAGAGGGACAGATGGTTTATGTGGATTCCCGTTTTGTTCGGGACGGGGACAGGTCTGTATTTTCTTCTGCCCGAAGAACCTTCCAGATGGCTGACGCTTCTTGTTATTGAGATGTTACTCGCGGCGGTTTATATCAACCGGTTTCATCCTGAAAGACTGTTGTGTCTTGCCACGCTGGCAATTATAGCGGCCGGTTTTGCAAATATTCAGCTGAGAACAATTTATCTGAATAAAAACGAGATTATTCCATATGACCGCAAACTTTATCTGACTGGTCGCGTTGCTGATTTGGGCACAAATTACCGGGGAAATCCCCGTTTTGTTTTGGAAGACATGTCGGATTTTGACGATCAAAAAATTCCCGGACGCTATCGCGTCAGTTTGACATCCAAAAACAATAGTCTTAAAAACGGCGACTGCATTGAACTGGTCGCGACGGTTATGCCGCCGATGAAAGCGAATCTTCCGGGTGGGTTCGAGCAGGACAGAAGAGTTTATTACGAAGGAATCAACGCCACGGGATATGCCGCAAGCCGGGCTCTGCCCGCGGAATGCAAAACAGAAGCTCCGCTGATGGCAAAAGCCGGCGAAAAAATTTCGGTGCTGCGGCAGAGCATCGTAAAGAGAATTGAAAAAATTCTGCCCCGGGACGAAGCCGGGATTGTCGCGGCTATTGTTGCCGGAGAACGAGGTTTGATCAGCCGTAAAATAACCGAAAATTACAGAGATTCCGGTTTGGCGCATTTTCTGTCCATTTCCGGACTGCATATGAGTATGATCGCCGGTCTGATGTTTTTTCTGGTGCGTCTGACAATGGCGCTTATTCCGCCGCTGGCCCTGCGGTATGATTCCAAAAAAGCGGCGGCGGTGTTTGCCATTTTGATGAGTTTTGTTTATCTGCTGATTTCGGGTGCCGAAATTCCCAGCCAGAGAGCTTTTATTATGACGTTTATCGTGCTGCTCGGCGTTTTGTTCGACCGGCAGGCCATTTCTATCCGCATGATTTCCTGGGCGGCGTTGATTGTTTTGGTGATCTCTCCCGAAGCCATTATCAGCCCGAGTTTTCAAATGTCTTTCGCGGCCGTGGTTGTTCTGATAGCCTTTTATGAGCGTTTTGCAGGAACATTGCATCGTTTTTTGAACGGCAGCGGACAGCGTCAGCCGTCTCTGCCGCTTAAGATAATTAAAATAATTTTCGCGTATGTTGCCGGTATTCTGATTTCGGATCTGGTGGCCAGCCTGGCGACTCTGCCGTATTCAGTTTATCATTTTAACCGGATTGCCGTGTATACAACGCTCGGAAATCTGCTTGCCGGTCCGGTAATCGGTCTGGTCATTATGCCTTTTGTTCTTTTATCGCTGCTGCTGATGCCGCTGCATCTGGATGTCTGGAGCTTGAAAATCGTCGGATACGGCATCGGGATCGTGAATGATATTACCGCATTTACCGCCGGATTGCCGGGAGCCGGATATCAGGTTTTGTCGCTGCCGCTGTGGGGACTGGTTTTGATAACGCTGGGCGGACTTTGGCTGTGTATCTGGACCGGCCGGTGGCGTCTCTGGGGCTGGCTTGGTATTTTGGTCGGTATTCTCAGTCTTTTGACCGTGCGGGTTCCTGATGTTATGGCGGATAAGTACGGCGAAGTGTTCGCGGTAAAGGATAATCGGGGCGAGCTGGTTATACTGCCGTCGCGCGGGAACAGCTTTGTCAAGAAAATCTGGCTTGAAAAGGCTGCCGATAAAAAGCTTGACGCGAAAGAACAGCGGAAACTGAAGAGAATCTACGACGGCAGGGAGACGGACAAAGAATGGCTTGATCTGGCATGCGACGAGAGATATTGTGTGTATAAGGGAGTTTTGTTCATAAATAAATTCGGCGGCATAGAAATTGACGGAAAGGATTTTGATTTGTACGGGGCAGAAGGCGCAGTCTTTTTTGTCCGCAATAATAAAGTCGAAGTCCGGACTGTCCGGGATTATATCGGACGGCGGCCGTGGAATAGTTTTTGACAAAATAAACAAAATAAGTTAAAATAATTCTGTGCAACTTTGGAGATTAATGATGTCGGAAGAAATTGTTTTGCCTTTTTCATCGGTTTGCAGCCGGAATATGGAAGCCTTATCCGGTTTTATGAAAAATGTTTTTGAGCGTATTGATGAAGCCGGAGACCGGCTGATGAAGGTCTTTAGGGCAGTCAGCGTCGTGGATGAGAACGGCCGCGAAGACGCCGATGTCAATAAAAATGAGATTATCAATCTGGCTAAAAGCGAAACTTATATGGAACTTGCCTACCGCAACAGCGAAATCAGCGAAGAGGAGTTTCGCCGCGTGTTTTATGATAAAATGAAGCGGGTGCTGGCGAACCTGGCCATGATTGATGATATTCCGCTGTATAAGGTTTTGACGGAAAACGAGCGGCAGATTGTGGACGCTGTCTTTGATAAACTTTTGAAACTGGCGGAGGCGTAAATGCAGATTAAGATTTCACGAAAGAAGTTTGAGGAAAGCGTCAGAAAAAATATGCTGAAAGGCGCTTGCCTGATCGGTATGCTGAGTCCGTTTATGAAGGAAGTTCAGGCACAGGATTTCAGCGAGAATTTTGATAAAGTTTCTTTTGTTCAGTCTCCGACAAAAGTCAGTTTTTCTCAGAGAAAAAGTTTTTCCTTTAATGAGGCGAAAAGCGGCGGTTTATCAGAATACACGACGTCTACATTTCTCAGTAAGATTGCGGTCGGCGAGGGGCAGTATGTTGTGCTGGGATCGGTATTAGGATATGAAAACGGAAAGGCTGACAAGTTATTCAGTTTGACGGAATTTCGGGATGAAAATCTGAATAAGGGATTTTCTTTGGAAAAGGCCGATGAGGAGATCAAAAAACATTATATCCGCGGTGAGAAAACCGCGCGGGGCGTCAAACTGATTGAACCGGAAAACATGCATGAAATCCGCTGCGCGGCATATGCAAAAGTTTTGATGGATAACGGATATTCGCGGGAACAGGCTGCGGAGATCGGCGACAAAATAGCCAAAGAGTTTATGAGAGAAGGTCGGGAGGATACCGCTTATGTTCTGGGCGCGGCTTCCCGTTACCGGGAAAGCGGGACGTCTTTTGAGTTAAGCGGCAGAAATGAGGCGAGAGAGGTTGTTGAAAATAATGAAAAATATTTGAAAAAGGTTTTGGAGAAACTTAATCCGCAGGCTGACAAAAAAGAAAATTTGCAAATTTTAGAAAAAGAAATGCCGGGGCTTTCGCCTTTGTTGCCGGAGGCGGCCCAAAAAATGGCTTTCCGGGAGTAATGCGGGACGGAGCGAAAGAAGGGACTTTTACAAAAGTCCCTTTTCTTCAATATATCTGAGATTTTCCAAGTATATTTCGGAGGCCTCCCAGCATTTGGCGGCATCCCAGCCGAGATGACTATTGACGCCGGGCAGAAATTCCGGTTTTCCTTCCAAGTTGCTGACAGCCTGATACGCCTCGGGTTTTCTCCATGGCAGCGACGGGGTGCCGTTGGCTTTCAGCGGAATGCTTCCGTCTGTCCGGAGGCCGGTAATGTTTCCGTAGCTGCGTTTGATAAATTCTTCTTCGCCGTTCAGACATTCTTTCAGAAGCTGTTGTTCCGGGGATGACAGGCAGCCTTGTTTCCGGTGGCGGTGCAGCAGTTTTTGCACCAGTTTTCCGTAAGCTACGGCAGCGTAGGACAGCGGCAGTCCCCACTGGGCTGATGTCGCGTCGCAGAAACCGCGGTTACGTTCCTTGAAAATCTGCAGTGATGAAGTGTCGGCGTTGTTTTCCTCAAGAAATTTGATGCGTTTTTTCTTGTCCAGATACAGACCGCCATCAGCATTGTCCAGCAGGATGTCGCTGTTGAGATTGAGATAACTGTCGCAGGAACGGATGTGCTCTTTGTTTAGCGTAATGTCAAAACTATTGTAGCGCAGTGCTCCGAATTCTTTTACCAGATGTTTTTGAAAGTGTTTTAGAATTTGCAGATGTCTGCCGATATCTTGCGTCTGGCTGCCGTTTGAACTCAGGTCCAATCCCGAGGCGGACAACATGACAGAAGAAGAATCCACGCGCGCCGTGTGGCCGCGGAATTCGTCAAGATAATGTTTTCTGATAAAGGACAGGCTTTTTCTGTTGAATTTGTCAAGCAGTTCCGGGGCGGCAAACAAAAGCGGAATGTTTATTTTTTGCGACAGTTTCTTTTCTGTCTTTATGAAATTTTTATAATAAAAAGGGTGGTTTTTAACTTCTGCCAATAGCTGCAGAACTTTGTCAAAAGCACAGACGACGCTTGCGGAATCCCAGTTGGAGCCTTTGGCAAACGGAATTTCCTCCCAGGGGCCGCAGGTTTGCGGGTTTATTCCCAAAGCGTAGAGGTAGTGGGTAAAATAAACGATGTTTTTGATAAAAACGCTGTCTTCCCTGTCAGAACGAGCAGGGCGGGAAGGTAAGATTTTACGGTAAGCGTCGGCCAGAACATTCAGATATTCGGCGTGGGATTCTATCCTTTGTTTTATCTCCCAGTCTTTGTCGCGCACAAGTGTTCCGCTTTTGGCATTCAGCCAGAAAACATGAGCTATCCCTTTGTTTTGTTTGAACGTTTTCGGCGAGGCGATGACGGTTTCGAAAGCGCGCAGTTCCAGCGGGGACAAGTAAGATCTGGCAACGTTTTTCAGCCCCGGCCACAACTGGTTGGAATAGCGTTTTTCTATCAGCGGCATCATCCCCGCGTGGTCGCGCGGCCATTTTCTGGTCATATGGCGGCTGCCGGCGCATAGGGTTACGCAGGGAACTCCGAACTCAAACTGCAAATCGAACACGCCCTTGTCAGCGGCAAGGTCAAACAGTTTTTGAAAGGTTGCGCTGTCAAGCTTTCGCTGCAAAAAGCCGGCTATTTCAGGGTTATTGACTTTGAACGAAACTTTTTCGCCGTCGCTGCGGGTATGGCACAGCGTGGTGGTCTGCGTCGGGTAACGGGAAGCTTCCCGGACGGCGGAAAGCGTTTTGACAATGCTTTTTCTGATTTCAGGTCTGTTTAGAAGGCGGATGTCGGGACGGCTGGTTTCAGCTTTGATCAGGCCGGACGGATAATTTTTGCTGCCGAAATGTTTGTCAAAAAGCCGGATAAGATTGCCGTCCTGTTTCATCGTGAGCGGGCGTTCGGAAGAAAAGACCCCGATAATTTTCAACAGCAGTTCTTCTTTTTTGTCGGGGCCTGTCATTCTTGTTCTCCTAAAAAACCTGTTCGCGCGTTTTGCTCAGAACTATTTTGGGAAAGTCTTCATTGACTTTTCCCAGATGCCAGGCGTTGCGGGCCAGAAAAACGGTTTCGCCGTCGTGGTCGGCGGCAATATTGGCCTGGTTGGCGTCCATAAACTTTTTCAGTTCCGTTTTGTCATCGCAGCTTACCCAGCGCGCCGTAAAATACTGGGTCGGTTCGAAAATAACCGGAATATTGAATTCGGTTCGGATGCGGTCGGCCATTACTTCAAACTGCAGCGCTCCGACCACGCCGACAATCCATTCGGCGCCGATAACCGGCTTGAATACACTGGCGCCGCCTTCTTCCGCTATTTGCTGCAGAGCGTTGCCGAGATGCTTTGATTTCAGCGGGTCAAGAGCGCGGACGCTTTTTAAAAGTTCCGGCGCAAAACTCGGAATGCCCGTGAAATGCAGTTTTTCTCCTTCGGTCAGCGTGTCGCCGATACGAAGCTGCCCATGGTTGGGAATGCCGATAATGTCTCCGGGATAGGCGTCTTCCGCCAGTTCTCTTTCCTGAGCCAGAAACATAACCGGGGTCGGGACTTTGATGCCTTTGCCGGTGCGAACCTGATTCAGGGTCATGCCGCGTTTGAAATGTCCGGAGCAGACGCGCATGAACGCGATGCGGTCCCGGTGTTTGGGATCCATATTGGCCTGAATTTTGAAAACAAAGCCCGTTACCTTGTTTTCCGCCGGATTTACGGAACGTTCGACAGCCGGATGTTCTCGCGGCGTCGGCGCCAGATCGTGCAGGCCTTCCAAAACTTCCTTAACGCCGAAGTTATTGATGGCGCTGCCGAAAAATACCGGCGTAAGGGCTCCGGCCAGATAAAGCTCCTTATCAAAAGACGGGCAGAGTTCGCGAACCATAGCAACATCTTCGCGCAGTTTTTGGACGGCGTGCGCCGGCAGCAACCTGTCCAGTTTTTCGTCATCCAGTCCGCGGCAGGTTTCGATTGTTGCGTTGATTTGGGATTTGTCGCCGGTTTTGTTCATCAGGATCAGCTGGTCGTTGATCAGATCGTAGCAGCCGAGAAAATCTTTGCCCATGCCGATCGGCCAACTTGCCGGCGTAACGTCAAGCGCCAGCGTTTTCTCAATGTCATCGAGAAGGCTGAAAGGATCCAGTCCTTCCCGGTCCAGTTTGTTGATGAAGGTTAAGATCGGCACATTGCGCAGACGGCAGACCTCGAACAGTTTTTTTGTCTGGCTCTCGATACCTTTGGCCGAATCCAGAACCATGACGGCGGAATCGACTGCCGTGAGCACGCGGTAAGTGTCTTCGGAAAAGTCTTCGTGTCCCGGCGTGTCGAGCAGGTTGAACGTGATGTCCCTGTATTCGAAATTCATGACCGAAGAAGCGACGGAGATACCGCGTTCCTGCTCAACTTTCATCCAGTCGGAACGGGCATGGCGGTTTTCTCCGCGGGCTTTGACGGCGCCGGCCTGCTGGATGGCACCTCCGAAAAGTAGAAGTTTTTCGGTCAGCGTCGTTTTACCGGCGTCAGGATGTGAAATGATCGCAAAGGTTTTGCGCAAATTAACTGTGTCAGCCATTGTTGTGTTTTTCTGTCTTATTTATTGTTGTCTATGTTTTCAAAAGGGCTTGAAACGTCCGGAAGCAGGAGCTGGGGCTGCAGCGGTTCGGCAGAAGCGGCGGGCGCTGCCGTCTGCGGCTGAGCTGGCGTCTCAATAATAATTTTGGTTTCGGATTTTATGTCGGCCGGCTTGGGTTCCGCGGGAACTGCCGCGGCGCGCTGCTGCGGTTTGACCGGCGCGCGGGACGAAGCCTGCGCGATGCCGAGGTATTTTTCTATCGCCTTTTGCTCTTTTTCTTTTTCTTTGGAGGTAATCAGGCCAAGATCGTGAATTACCTCAAGCTTGCGGATGTCTTTGGCTGCGTCCAGAATATTTTTTGACGGAGCTTTGGGTTTCAGTCTCTGGCGCGGATGCGGCGGCAGAACAGCCTCGATAATCAGGTTCCTTTCCGCGGAAAACTCCCTGGGCGTAATGGCTCTGGCCTCAACGGCCTCTTTCAGCGCGTTAATCCTTTCCAAAATCAGGTCGGGAGAAGGAACCGGCGCTCCGATGCCGTAAGCGGGCGGCGTGCTGGTCAGCGGCAGAAGACCGCCGATGTTGGCCATGCGTCCGTTGAGAAACTCGTCTTTGGTAATCATGTCGTTTTCGGCAAGTTCCTTTAAAATCAGAAAACGGGAAATGGCGTTCTTTTCTTCGTCCGAAAACAGAACTTCAACCGCTTTGACATCTGCTTCCGAAACGGCTCTGTTATCGGCGGCGCGGGTCTGTTCGCGGATGAACAGCGCTTCCTCCAGAGCCGATTTTCCCTGTCGGGCCGCCGCTTCGCCGCTGATGTTGAACATTTTCATGCCGTTTTTGTCTTCGATAATCATTTCGCTTTGGTTCATGTTAATCAGGCGAAGGCGCTGCTTTGCGATTTCGGACATTTTCTGCGGCTGGCCGCTGCGGCTGCCCAGAATTGTCGTTTCGTCGCCGCCGATAAGCATCAAGTCTTCGTAATACTGGCGCGCGCGGTTCGGACGTCCGAGCTGTTCATAAACCAGCGCGCCGACCATCAGAGCTTGCGGATGGCGGGGATTGTTGGTCAGGGCGTTGATGACGTGTTCCTCGGCTTCTTTGAAATTTCCTTGAGAATAAGCAACGGTTGCCAATGTGGCTTCTTTATTGCCCCGGCCGTAATAGTTTTTGTTTTCTTTCCAGCTGTGGCTGGGTTCGCCGTCGGCCTCTTTTTCAAACAGGGCGCAGGAGCTGAGCAGTCCGGCCGCCAGGCCGGCAATGCAGAAGCTGTTTATGATCTTTCTTGAAAACACAAGATTACTCCTTAAAATTGGCAAAAACTCTTATTTGCTCCCCATATTATAAAATATTAACTTACATTACAATAATTTTGTTTGCTTTGTTAATTTTGCTTGATTTAAAATTTTTTTTAGCTAGTATGCAAGCAAAATGAACTAATTTGCTGAAATTGCGGGCGTGGTGGAATTGGTAGACACGCCAGACTTAGGATCTGGTGACGCAAGTTGTGAGAGTTCGAGTCTCTCCGCCCGCACCATCGGTCTGTAATCTGGATTATGCGCCGGCGGTTAACCCTAAATTTTAAGAGAAAAATTCATGAATGTAACCGAATTAAAATCTGAAGGCTTAAAAAAAGAATTTAAAGTCGTTATTCCTTTCAAAGATTTTGATAAAAAAGTCGATGAAAAGATCAATGTTATTGCCAAAACCACTAAGCTTCCCGGTTTCCGTCCGGGAAAAGCTCCCAAGGAAATGCTGAAGCAGAAATACCGCGCTTCGGTAATGGGTGAGGTTCTGGATGAGACGGTCAGAAACGCCGCGGATGAGGTTATCCGCAGCAAAAAGCTCCGTCCGGCAATGATGCCCGACATTAAAATTACGGCGTTTTCCGACGGCAAGGACGTTGAATTCGAGATCAGTTTGGAAAATCTGCCCGAAATTAAAACCGGCGATTTTTCCAAAATCGAACTGGAAAAACTGATGGCCGAGGTTCCGGCGGAAGAAGTCAGCAAAGCTTTGGAATATCTGGCCAAGGCCCGCAAAGAAACCGTTAAGGTTGAAGATGACAGAGCCGCGGCAAAGGGCGACACGACCGTTATTGATTTTGTCGGTTCCGTTGATGGTGTCGAATTTCAGGGCGGAAAGGGCAGCAATTATCCTCTGGAACTGGGATCTGGTTCTTTCATTCCGGGTTTTGAAGACCAGCTGATCGGTAAAAAGGCCGGTGATAAGATTGATGTCAAGGTTAAGTTCCCCGAGAACTATCATGCAAAAGATCTGGCCGGAAAAGACGCCGTGTTTGCCGTTGAAGTTAAAGAACTGCGTAGCTCCAAACCGGTCGAGATCAATGATGATTTTGCCAAATCTCTCGGCGAAGAAAGCCTGGATAAACTCAAGTCGGTTATTGCAGAACGGATTAAGGGAGACTATGAAACGGCTTCCCGTATGAAACTGAAGCGCGCCCTGCTTGACAATCTGGACAAGGCTTATAATTTTGAGGTGCCGCAGGGACTGGTCGATGCCGAATACAAAAGCATCGAAGCTCAGTATCAGCAAGCTAAAAAGTATAATCAGCTGGATGAAAGCGAAAAAGCCAAGTCAGAAAAAGATCTGCTGGCCGAGTATAAGGATATTGCCCTGCGCCGCGTTAAGCTGGGACTGCTGCTGTCCGAGATCGGCAAGGAAGCTAAAATCGAGATTACGCCTGATGACATCAATAAGGCCATTATGAACGAGGCTAAAAAATATCCGGGACAGGAAAAGGCTGTTTTTGATTATTATCTGAAAAACAAACAGGCGGTTGAGTCCCTGAAAGCTCCGGTTTTTGAGGAGAAAATTGTAGATCATATTCTCAGCAAGGCCAAAGTAAACGAAAAGACGGTTTCTATTGAAGAACTGTATAATTTTGACGAAGATAAAAAGCAGGCTAAAAAGACCGCCGCCAAAAAAGAAACAAAGGCTGCGGATAAAAAAGGAGCTGGCGATAAAAAGGAAACCGCCAAAAAGGCATCTAAAAAAACAGCTTAATTTTGTTGTTTGTTTTATGAACGGGGTACGGTTTTCGTATCCCGTTTTTTTGTGAATGAAGCGGAGATTTTGGATGTCCGGAGCCGGTGGCGGGGAGATGCGCCGGCTTTTTCAGGACAATCTGCCGGCCGAATGGAAGCGGTGAGGAAATATGCACCGGTTGATCATAAAGCAACCGGTTTCGGAAAAGGAAAAGTCTGATTGTTGCGCAAATGCCCGGCCGTTTCGGATACAGAAAACAACCGGACGGAAAGTTTTATAAAAAGTTTCGGAAAGGCGGAGACGTTAGCCGGTTTTTTTGAATGTTATATATTTGTGGACAAGAAATGTAATAATTGTTGAGAGCACCACATAAAGCGCCTGAGCCAGAAGAATGTTCAAGTTTAGGCAGTCCGCGGTCAGAAACAAAAAGGCATAGTTTAGCAAAAGCAGGGTCAGGTAGACGGCCCAGGCTTTTGAATATTCTGCGGACAGCCTGCCGTTTGATCGGAAAACATAATAGCGCATGGTAAAAATCGAAATGTTTACGGTCAGAAAATACAGGATAATCAGACTCAGCTGATAAGGTATTTTGATTATGTCGACGAACCAGACAAACAGCAGGTACGAAACCAGCGTGTTGAAACCGCCGACGAGCAGGAATCTGAGCTTTTGCGGTATTTTGAACCACAGGTTTTCGATATGACGGTATAAGCTGATCATTTGATTTTGTATATCCGGAACAGTTTGTTTTCAAATACCAGTTCATGCGGCAGAATGGAGAGATGGACATGATCAATGTCGGCCCGGCCTTTTTTTATGATATAATAATCGCCGGAAACGGGTTTGCTCTCGCCTTTGATCTTGGCAAGAGCTCCTTCCATCTGCTTATAAATCCACAGAGTCAGCCGGTTGCTTTTATTGTCTTCGGAAATGGTCGGAAATTTGAAAGTGATGTCAGCCCCGGGAAAATAGTACATTAACGCCGAACCCCAGTTTTCGCGCACCCAGTCGGAATCTTCCGTCAACGGAGAAAACATGATGCTGAGGCTTTTTCCGTTCCGGATGTCCCGGGCAAAAAATTCTGCGGCTTCCCTGTAACTGCGGCCGTTTTCGTGTTTATAAACGGCGGCGTTGAGAAATACGGACACCCCCAGAACACAGCAGGCCAGTAGAACAGGTATTGTTTTGCCGCTGGTGTTACGGGCCAGATATATGAGGCTGAAGACGTCTGTCAGGACAATATAATAACTCTTGTAAGCAACATGTTCGAGTTCGGGAGCGAGCCGCAGGAAAAAAACGATATGAACCAGAACACAGGTTCCGGCAAACAGCAGTCCTTCGTTGAACAGAGCGCCGTTAAAACTTTCTTTTCTGATGATTTTTCCCGCAACTGTCAGCCAGGCCAGAACCGTCAGGATGATTTCGACCTTGTAGAGACTGAAAAGATATGAAAAAGAACGGACGCGGGGCAGACTGTAAATGTTTTCATCCAGCTCAACCACAACGAAAAGGTAAAAAACAGCGAAAGCCAGACAGCAGAAAAACAGCATGCTTTCCAGAGGCAGAGAGCGGGCAAGGCGGATCGGCCGGAAGATATTGGAAAAATTTATTTTTTCCTGAAAAATATCCTGCAGAACGGCAAAAGCCAGCAGACCGCCGTAGAAAATAACAGCTGTTTCTTTGGTAAAAACGGCCAGCAGGGTAAAAACAGAAAACCACCAGAGGCTGCCGTAGCGGCCGGTACGGGAAAATTTTCTGACAAAGATCAGCGACGTCAGAATGAAAATCAGGATATTCTGTTCCGCAAAAATGATGTTGTTGAGCCAGAAAACGGCGGGAATCATCATTATCAGGGATATTGCGAGCAATCTCCTCGCCGGAGCCAGAAAGTCCAGAAAACGGTATAACAGCCAGACGATAAGGATTTGCTTTGCAATGATAAAGAGGTTGATAATGTTGAAGTTATGGCTGACAGCGTAGATGAAGTTCAGATCAAAGAAAGACACCGGGCAGAGACGCGTGATGTTGTAATAGGCGTTCAGTCCCCGGTGAAAGGTAAAAATCGTGTTGACGCTCATAAGGTCGTAATTGTTGAACAGGGTGTCGTCCAGAGAATATATAACGCCGGCATAGGCGGAAATGACGGCGGCCAGAAAAGCCAGAGCCGCCTTGTCAGTTCTGTTCCGCCAGTCAAAAGCCGCGGCGGCTTCGGGCAACAGGTTCGGACAGCGAACCGGATTCCGCCAGCGGATGAGAGAATAAAACAGATATAAAAGAACCAGTGTTGCCGCCGCATATATGTACCAGGGCCGGTCAAAAAAATAAAATTTGAAATTGCGTAAAATCGTGGAGATTATGTTATCTTGAAATAACGGTTCGCTAATCATGTTTGTTCCTCAAAAAGAATTTCAATCTTAACTTTTGCAGCATGACCAGTATATAAGGATAGAAAAATGACTTTTTTTCCAAAAGTTTCAAAACGTCTTTTTTTACCTTTCTGTCGGCAAAACGCATGGATCGTTTGTTTTTCAGAGAAAAGTTTCCGCCGTGATAATGGTAAAGAAATAAGACTTCAGAGAGGTTGGCGAGCTTCCAGCCGGCAGCTAAAATCTGTCGGCAGAGGTCAAAATCTTCAGCCGGAGTATAGCTGGGGTTGTAGCGGATATTATCGCGGACGAGAGCCTGACGGCGCAGCATCGAAGATGAATGCATTACCGGGTTGCCGCGCAGCATGTCGTTGATGTCCGGATGTTCCGGCTGACACCATATCCAGCCGAGATTGATAAAACGCTGTTTCAGCCTGCCGAAAAAACCGGGAGAAGGTGGAAATTTGCAAAACAGTTTTCCCCAGCTGCCGAGCATAGCAACTTCAGGATTTTTATCCATAAATTCGACTTGTTTCCGCAGGCGGTCGGGTAGGGACAGATCGTCATTGTCCATGATAGCCAGATATTCTCCCGAGGCTAAGTCCATGAGGCGGTTCCGGCTTCCCGAAATGCCGAGATTTTTTTTATTAGAAAAATATTTGAGGCGGGGATCGGTAAATTTTTTGATGATTTCCTCGGAGTTGTCGGTTGAGGCATCATTGAGGAGGAGCAGCTCGAAATCTTCGAATGTCTGCGACAAAATGCTCCTTATCGCGTCTTCCAGAAAAGGAGCGCTGTTATAGACCGGAATAAGTACTGATACTTTAGGGCAATTACTTGTACACATGACTTTCAAAATTTTTGTACATTTTATATTTAATATAATACGATGAAAAATATTGTTGTGTCTACAAAAATAACGGGATTGTGAAAGTTGAGTATGTTTTTTAAATCAGGTAATTCTGGAACTGAATCTTTGTCGTATTCTGGAGAACGTTTTATTCCAACGGATAAAGCATCTATTATGGCGTTAGAACATTATCACAGATATTATTTTGCCAGACAGTTTTGCGAGGGAAAGAAAGTTTTGGATTTTGCCTGCGGAGAAGGATACGGTTGTGAAATTTTGAGGCAGAGTGCGGCGGAGGTTTACGGTTGTGATATTTCGCAAGAGGCGGTAACTTATGCTCTGCAGAAATACCCGACTGTTAATTTTCGTGTCGGATCTTTGGCGGAAGATCTTTTTGCGGAAAATTCTTTTGATGTTATTACATGTTTTGAAACGATAGAACATGTTGAGGCGGAAATTCAGGATGCGGCTCTTAAAAATTTTGCGAAATATCTTAAACCGGAAGGTATCTTGTTTGTTTCGACTCCTAATTTAGAATCTCCTTTATGGGTACCAAATTCGTTTCATAAAAAAGAATTTACCGAAAGGGAATTCTATCAGTTTCTGAATAAATATTTTTCGTATGTTCGTATTATCGGACAGGATGTATCCTGTGTTAGTTATATGGAAGATTTGTCCCGTGCATCGTATCTTCAGATACCGGAACTGTCGCAAACACATGCTCCCCGTTACTTGATTGCCCTTTGTTCTCAGACGCCTCTTTCAAAGGTTGTACCGACATTTTCAGTTGACATTACCGGTTCATCTTTTGTACAGTTAGCTCATGTCAAACGCGTTGTAGTTAATTTGGCGCCATGGTTTAATAAAATAATAAAAGTATTATCTTTTTTAATGCCAACGAAAAGGTTGAAGTCCAAAATATCAAGGTACAGGTTTTAATATGCTTCCAAAACTTGCCATAATCATGCCCTGTTACAATGAAGAGGAAGTCTTTCCGCAGACTGTTAAGGTCATCGGGGCGCTGCTGGATGATTTGATTGCGGCGAAAAAAGTCAGTCCGAAAAGCAGGATCTGCTTTGTGAATGACGGCAGTAAAGACAGAACATGGGAGCTGATTAAAAAAGCGGCGCGGAAAAACAAGAGAATTGCGGGGATCAGCCTGTCGCGCAACTTCGGGCACCAGAAAGCGATCATTGCCGGAATGTATGACAGCGACGCCGATCTTTATGTAACGATTGACGCCGATTTGCAGGACGACTGCAGCGCTATTCGCGAGATGCTAGAAAAAGCGGGCGAGGGCTGCGAGATTGTTTACGGCGTGCGCGACAGCCGCGATACGGATACCTGGTTCAAAAAATATTCGGCGCTGGCTTTTTATAAACTGATGCGGCTTCTCGGCGTAAACATCGTGTATAATCATGCCGATTTCCGCATGATGACGCGGCGGGCCGTGGATACGCTGAAGCAGTTTCCCGAGCGCAACCTGTTTCTGCGGGCGATGATGCCTCTGGTGGGGTTTAAGTCGGACAAGGTTTATTATGACCGCAAAGCGCGTCCGGCCGGCGAAACAAAATATCCGCTGATGAAAATGCTCGGTTTTGCCTGGAGCGGTATTTCGAGCTTTTCAATCGTGCCGCTGCGGCTGGTAACGTTTATGGGATTTTTTATCTGTTTTCTGAGCCTGTGTTTTCTCGGCTTTGTCATTTACCGCTGGTCGGTGCGGGGAACGATTGTCGGCTGGGCCTCACTGGTAACCATTATTACGATTTTTTCCGGCGTGCAGCTGGTGTCGCTGGGAATTATCGGCGAATATCTTGCCAAAATTTTCGTGGAAGTCAAACGCCGTCCGCTGTATATCGTCGATGAGAAGACCGGATTTGACGACTAAAGGACGCAGTTATTAATAATTTATTGATTATCTTGTTATATCTTTATATAAAAGATGAATATGTGTAATTGATAAGGAAGTTAAAATGGCTGAGAGAAGTCCTTTGGAAATTTACGGCAGCACGCTGGTTCCCATGGTTATTGAGCAGACCTCAAAAGGCGAACGCTCTTTTGATATTTTTTCCAGACTGCTGAAAGAAAGAATTATTTTTCTGACCGGGGAGGTAAATGACGAAGTTTCCGCGCTGGTCTGCGCGCAGCTTCTGTTCTTGGAATCGGAAAATCCTAAAAAAGATATTTTCCTGTATATTAATTCGCCGGGCGGGGTTATTACCTCGGGAATGGCCATGTATGACACAATGCAGTACATCAGTTGCGATGTGGCGACCATGTGCATCGGCCAGGCCTGCTCAATGGGGTCTTTCCTGCTGGCCGGCGGCGCAAAGGGAAAAAGATATTCTCTGCCGAATTCGCAGATTATGATTCACCAGCCGTCGGGCGGGGCAAAAGGCCAGGCGGCCGATATTGAAATTCAGGCCAAACTGATTTTGGATATGCGCAAACGCCTGAATGCCATCTATGCCGCCAATACCGGACAAAAGCTCTCGGTTATTGAAAAGGCCATGGACCGCGATAATTTTATGACGCCGGAAGAGGCTTTAAAATTCGGTCTAATTGACCAGATTATTACCAATCGCGACGATGTTGTTAAATAGAGGTTGATATGAGCGATAATAATGAAAATAACGGCGAGATTTTATACTGCTCTTTCTGTGGCAAAAGTCAGGCTGAAGTAAAAAAATTGGTTGCCGGACGCGGTGTCTATATCTGTGACGAATGTATCGAAGTATGCATTAATATTGTTGCCGATGAGATGAACGAACTGGCGAAAAACGAAGGCGGAAATACGGCCGAACATCTGCCGACGCCGTCCAAAATCAAAGAATTTCTGGATCAGTATGTTATCGGACAGGAACAGGCGAAAAAAGTACTTTCCGTCGCGGTTTACAATCATTATAAAAGACTGAATTGCCAGAAAACCCAAAAAGATATTGAAGTGTCCAAATCCAACGTGATTTTAATCGGTTCGACGGGATCGGGCAAGACGCTGCTGGCTCAGACGCTGGCTAAAATTCTTGATGTGCCGTTTGCCATTGCCGACGCGACGACACTGACGGAAGCGGGCTATGTTGGCGAAGATGTCGAAAACATTATTCTGAAATTGGTGCAGGCTGCAAATTACGATATTGAGAAAGCGCAGCGCGGCATAGTCTATATTGACGAAATTGATAAGATTACCCGTAAAACCGACGGACCGTCGATTACGCGCGATGTTTCCGGCGAGGGCGTTCAGCAGGCTTTGCTGAAAATTATTGAAGGAACGATTGCCAATGTTCCGCCGCAAGGCGGGCGCAAACATCCGCAGCAGGAATTTCTGCATGTCGATACGACCAATATCCTCTTTATCTGCGGCGGTGCTTTTGCCGGTCTGGAAAAAATTGTCAGCCGCCGCGGCAAGGATACGTCTATTGGTTTCGGAGCCAAGGTTGCCAGCAAGGAAGAACGCGGCATCGGCGAAATCATTAAGGATGTGCAGCCTGAGGATTTGCTGAAATACGGCCTTATTCCGGAATTTGTCGGGCGTCTGCCGGTTATTGCCACTTTGGGTGATCTGGATGAAGATGCGCTGGTCAAGGTTCTGACCGAGCCGAAGAATGCGCTGGTCCGTCAGTATGCCACTTTGTTTGATATGGAAGGGGTTAAGCTGACCATTACCGAAGAAGCGCTGCGGGCAATCGCCAAGAAGGCCATTGAGCGTAAAACTGGAGCACGTGGTTTGAGAGCCATTATGGAAGATAATCTGCTGGAACTGATGTATGATATTCCGGATAAGAAAAATATTGCGGAAATCATCATTAACGAAGACGTGATTAACGATCATAAAGAACCGCAGTACGTCTATAAAAAAGAACAGAAAGCTTCCTGAATACGGAAATTTTGTTAAATTGAAAACAAGCCCTTCTTGCGGAGGGCTTGTTTTTTGCATGCTTTGCAGAAAATTTTGGCTTTCCCGGGGCTGAATGCCCGGGTGTTTTTAGACGCCGCTCCATGCCGATAAACAAGGTCAGCGTCTGGGTGAAGGGGATATCTGTTACATCCTTTCGGAAAGGGATGAGTTCTGCCGGCAAACAAGGTTAAGCCGGCAGTTTGGGAAATATCCGTTATGACGAATGGGGCAGCCAGTTAGGTCCGCTGCGGAAAGTGCCATTGATTTATTCAGGAAATTCTATGCGATATCTTCCAAAAAAGGCGGTTTGTAGTTCGGGCCTTTCAAGAATTTTCCGTCTTCGCGTTTCAGGACTTTGCCGTTGACCAGTTTAGACATGTTGCTTTCGTGCGTGCGTCTGAAAACTTCCTGCATGGGAATACCGAAGCTTACGACCATTCCGCTCAGAACATACTGCAGGTCGGACAGTTCTTTCATCATTCTGGCGCGGGTATTTTTTTCCGTTGTGCCGGTTTTTTCCAGTTCATCGATCAGAGTATTGATTTCCGCGTCCAGCTCGTCCATTTCCTCTCGCAGAAGCTTTTGGCGGAGTTTGAGAAGACTGACGCTGTACGGCTCGTTGACGGCCAGTTCCATGGCTTTGTGGCATTCCAAAACCCGGCTTTCGTATTCTTCCATGAAATATTTCCTTTCCGTAAAAGTTTTTTGTTATTTTATGTTAAGCAAAGTATTTTGAGAAGACGGGGGACGCTCCTGTGCATAAAAAAACACCGCATTCCGGTGAGGAAATGCGGTGTTGAACGATTTTGCGGGGATTAGAAATTGTATCTGACACCGGCAGAAAATTCGTTCAGGTCGTTTAAGAAGCTGTGCTGCAGATATACATGGCGATACATGCCGCGGACAGACCAGTTCTCGTCGATGTTGTACTGAGCGCCGACATTCAGACGATAACCCAGAGCTTCTTCTTTGTCAGAACCTTCGCCCTGAAGTCTGTATTTCATTTCATACTGACCGAGACCGACACCGGCGATCAGTTCGACCTGTTTGTCGCAGCCTAACGGCAGATAACCCAAAGCGTCAACACCATATGCCTGAATGCGGCTGGAGAATTTGTCGCCTTCGGGATCCGTGTTCTTCTCGTTCAGAGATCTCTGATAAAAAGCTTCCAGTCCGAAGTTTTCGTGCAGTTTGGCACCCGCAATCAGGGATAAGTTGTTGTAATCGTCTTCCAGAGCGGTATTGGCATCATGATCCATACCAAAAGAAGAGTAGTTATAGTCCAAACCTACATAGGGTTTAACTTCAGCGTTAGCAGCGTTAGCGGCAAATAAGCAGGCAACGCCAGCAAGTAATAATGTTTTCTTCATGTAGTCAACGTCCTTTTAGTTAGTTAGAGAATACTAAACACAGCATCTGTGAAAGTCGTATTTCCTTATCAGACATAACCAAAGTTATAACTGATATGTTACAACCATAGTATAAGTTTTTGGTTTTTGCAAGCTTCTTCTGATAAATTTGCGGGTTGCAGGTATAATAAAATTTTCCGCGTTTACCTTTAAGGCTTTTGCAAAGCGATTATATATGACGGGAGAATAATAACTGTTTTGAGGAGAGCTCTATGAAATATGTAAAGTTAAACGATGAGGTTCGGGTTCCCGTCATTGGGCTGGGAACATGGAAGGCGAATCCGGGAGAAGTGTATCAGGCAATCCGCTGGGCTATCAAACTCGGCTATCAGCATATTGACTGCGCTCCGATTTACGGCAATGAAAAAGAAATCGGCCAGGCTCTGCATGACGCGATGAGCGAGGGGGATATCCGGCGCGAGGATTTGTTTGTTGTCTCCAAGTTGTGGAACGATTCACATGCGGAAGAGGATGTTCTTCCCGCTTTGCAGCAGACATTAAATGATCTGCAGCTGGATTATCTGGATCTGTATCTGGTACATTGGCCGGTCGCGCAAAGAAAGGGGACGGTCCTTCCGGAAGTGGCGGAGGATATGATTTCGCTCAGGGAACTTCCGCTTGAGATAACCTGGGCCGGTATGGAACAGGCGCAGAAAAAAGGATTGGCAAAATCTATCGGCGTTTCGAATTTTGGTCAGAAAAATCTGCAGAATCTGATTGAAAAGGCCGAGATTGTGCCGGCAATGAACCAGATTGAGAATCATCCGCTACTGCAGCAAAATGACCTTATTGATTTCTGCCATAAGAATATGATCGCCGTTACCGCTTATTCGCCGCTGGGTTCCGGTATGCATGACGGCGACAGAAATCTGATTGAAAATCCGGTTCTAAAGGAAATAGCCGACCGGTTGAACGCCACAACGGCGCAGGTGATGCTGGCCTGGCAGATTGCCCGGGGCGTTGTCTCCATTCCCAAATCTATCCATATGGAAAGGATAAAAGAAAATTTTGCGGCTCAGAATTTTGAGCTGGATGACGAGGATATGAAGAAAATTGCCTCCCTTGACGAAGGTTACCGCTTTGTAGACGGCAGCGCTTTTGCCAAAGGGGATTACAGCACCGGCAGTATTTTTGCGTAGCGCGGCCCGTAAAGCGCTGTTGACCGCCGTTTTGTTAAACGTCTTTCCGCTGAATTACGGAGCGGCCGCCCGATATGGAAATAATGCGGTTGAGGGAGCTGAAAGGCTCCCTTTTTTGTAACCTGAAAACCGCGAGCCAGACGCGTGATTCGAAGCTTAACGAGAGAGCCTTTCTGGTTATTGACGGGGAAATATGAGTTTTGGCCTTTTCAGAAATGGAAGTTTTGCCGGGAATCAGGCGCCGCGGGTTGTGAAATATGAGACCGAGCTTGTTATCGGGACGGGATTTGATCTTTTATTTATGAGAAAAATGTGTATACTTGCGGCAGGAGGAACAAAAATGAAAGCTATTGTACTGGGATCAGGTTCCGCTTATGCAACGCCGCAGGCCGGAGGATACTGGGGGGCGGCAGCTGCCGGAAACCCTAAAAACCGCAGAACCAGAGCGTCTTTTCTGTATTCGGACGGCGGCTTTAATCTGCTGATTGACGCAGGTCCGGATATTGCATGGCAGCTGACCGATAATGCCGTTGCCCGCGTTGACGCCGTTTTCTTTACGCATGCGCATGCAGACCATATCAACGGTATTCCTGATCTGCAAAGACTGGCTTTTAACCAGAAAGCGCCGATTTCCGTATTTTGCGCTCCGGAAACGCTGGACGGGATCCGGAATTCTTTCGGTTTTATGTTTTCTTCGCGACATAATGAACGGGGAAGCGATCTGTTGCGCTGGCATACGGCGGAGAAAAGTTTCGAAATCTGCGGCAGAAAGTTTGAAATCTTTCCTCTGCCGCATAAACATATGAATTCTTATGCCCTGAAAACAGGAAGTTTTTTATACGCGACGGATTTTGACGCCCTGCCTGAGGACAAAGCGCCGTTTTTTGAGAAGCTGGACTGTTTGGTTATGGAGACCAACAATGGTTTTAATTTCGACGCGAAAGGCAACGGCCACAATGATTTCAGGGACGCTTTCCGGATTAAGGAGCGCTTTGGGCCGAAAAGAATGATTTTAACGCATCTCGGCATTGATATTGATTATGAAACGGACATGCGTAAAATGCCCGACGGCATTGAACTGGCTTATGACGGAATGAATTTGTAAGGCTGCGGCAATCGCGCGAAAAAAAGGTTTTTTCCGGAAGCGCCGGGATCAAAAGAATTTGCAGCATTATGACTTTTACCGGTTTGGCTGGTGGCATAACTGTTTTTTCGCCGGTCTGTGGCGGTGCATTTGCGTCAACCTTCTGGCTGGACGGTTTATAAAGATTTCAGCGGATTTTTTCCAAAATGAAATCAGTCAGTTTTTCGGCGTCTTTCCATCTGACCTCAACTTCCAGAACGCGGAAATGCGGCCGCAGCGGCAGAGGAATTTTAACAAAGTCTTTGGCAGTCGTGTATATATCGGCATTAAGCCGGTCGGCCGTGTTTATAATTTTAGCCAGCTCTTTTGCGCCATAGCGGTGGTGATCCGGAAAGTCAAGGGTTTTCAGCAAGGTGAAACCCAGCTCTCTCAAGGACGCATAGAATTTTTCCGGTCGGCCGATGCCGGCAAAGGCGATAATTTCTTTTTTGCCGGATTGGGGAGGAATCGGCGCCAGTCTGCCGTGAAAAACCGGCATTTCGGGAAACAGCGCCCGCAAATTATGTTTATCTTCACCGAGAATGATGACGGCCTGCGCCCGTTTCAATCCGTCGTCAAGCTTTTCGCGGAGCGGGCCGGCCGGAATACAGAGGCCGTTGCCGATGCCGGCGGCGCCGTCAAAGACCAGAAAAGAAAGGTCTTTGCGCAGCCCCGGATTTTGAAAACCGTCGTCCATGATTATCAGCTCCGCGCCGGATTGGAGCGCTTTCTGCGCCGCGGCAACCCGGTCCGGATTGATGACAACCGGCGCCTGACGGGCCAGAATGAGCGGTTCGTCGCCGGTTTCCGCCGCAGAGTGCTTTTGAATATCGACCAGAATATTTTTCAGTTTTCCGCCGTATCCCCGGGAGACAAAAAACGGATTTAAGCCCCGGGTCTGCAACAGTCCGGCAATAGATACAGCCGTCGGTGTTTTTCCGGTGCCGCCGGCCGTGATGTTGCCGACACAGATGACCGGACGGCCGATTTTCCGGGGACGGCCGCGTTTTATCCGGATTGCCGTGGCCAGGGCATAGAGGCAACCGAGGGGAGCAAGAAGACTGCTTAAAAGGTTTTTGCCGGACCAGAAGGCAGGTGTTTTCATTAAATGTATCCTTTGACTTTTTCCACGATGCCGTCAAGAACCTTTGCTTCGCCGTGCGCCCAGTTGTACGCCAGAGATTGTTTGGCTTCCAGCAGGTCTTTATGAGTCAGAAGCTGGTTGACGGTTTCTTCCAGTTCAAGAACGTCGTTGACCTGAATGACGGCATCGGCTTTTTTGGCGCGGTTCATGGCATCGGTAAAGTTGAACATGTGCGGACCGACAATGACGGCGTCGCGGGCGCGCGAAGGCTCCATAAAGTTCTGTCCGCCATGCGGAATCAGCGATCCGCCGATGAAAACAAGCGGCGCAATGTCATACCAGATGCCGATTTCGCCGATGGTGTCGGCAATATAAACATCCGTTTCAGGGGTAATGGGTTCGTTTTGAGAACGCAGTGCCGTTTTCAGACCGAGATTCTGCAGGTCGTCCCGGATTTCGGGGCCGCGCTGCGGATGTCTCGGTATGACAAGCGTCAGCAGGCCGGGGACTTTTTCTATCGTCCTTTTCAGAAATTTGCCGATTTTGACTTCTTCGTCCTTATGTGTTGAGCTGACAGCCCAAACCGGACGCGAACCGATTTGCTCCAGCATCTCTTTTTTCTTTTCTTCGTCGATCGGCTGCGGCAGTCCGGCATATTTGAGATTGCCGAGACACATGGAATCTTTGGCGCCCAGAACGCGCAGGCGGTAGGCGTCTTCTTCCGACTGTCCCAGACAAAAGCTGAAGCAGTCCAGAAGTTCTTTGCTGATGTAGTCAAACTGCTGCCAGCGTTTGAAAGATTTGTTGGAAATTCTTCCGTTTACCAGAATCAGCGGGATGTTTTTTCTTTTAATGCCGGAAAGCATGGCGGGCCAAAGGTCCGATTCAAACCACAAGACCAGATCAGGTTTCCAGTGTCTGATGAAACGGGTGGTGAAAACCGGGTTGTCGAGCGGAATATACTGGTGAAAAGCTCTTTCGGGAAGTCTTTTGCCCATGAGTTCGGCAGAGGTAATTGTGCCGGTGGTAACCATAATGTTTATATCCGGATATATGGCCAGAAGCTTGTGGATCAGCGGCAGCATCGACAGAGATTCTCCGACCGAGGCGCCGTGAAACCAGATGAGCTTTCCTTCCGGACGCTTCAGCGTCGGGCGGCCGACGCGTTCGTTGAAACGTTTGAGGTCTTCCTTGCCGTTTTCCTTGCGCTTTTTGATGTAGCGGCTGATTACCAGAGGATACAGAATGCGAATGAGAATATTGTATATGCGGATGAACATCAGTGTTTGTTTCCTTGTTGCGAATTAATATAGCGTTTGGCTTTGGCCGTCGTTCCTGGAATGATCGGGGCGATCCCCATTTTGTCGTCGACTTCCCGCAGCTGCCTGTTCATGCTGTTTTCGATTTTTTGTCTCAGGTTTTCGAGTTCCTGCTCGTCGGCGCTTTCGGGAATGAAAAAGGGGCCGATGACTTCGCAGATACCCCGGGAAAAAGGAACGGGAACCATCATCTGATCCCAGCTTTTGCGGATGATTTTTGATCCTTTGATGCTGTATGTAATGCAGAAGATGGGTTTGCCGGATTTGCGGGCAAAATAGAGCGGGCTTTTGCTGAGTCTCAGGTTTGGTCCTTTCGGCCCGTCAGGAATAACGCAGATTGAAATATCGTTCTCCAGAGATTCCATCAGATCTCTGGCCGAACCGACCGCATTGGTCGAACTGGAACCGCCGATTGTGCCAAGACCGTATTTTTCGAGAAAACCGGCAATAAGGCGGCCGTCCTGATGCAGAGAAACCAGAGCGTTGAGAGGATCTTCACCGTTCCAGAAAAAAGGATACATCATCGCGCGGCCGTGCCAGCCGATGAGAATGACGCTTTTATGTTTTTTCCAGGCCCGGTAAAATTCGTCGACGCCTTTAATCTGCCATTTTGTGGTTTTGCCGACGAAGCGGGAATAATAATACATTGCCCCGCTGAGCAGGCGCATGACGGGTTTGGATCTCGCTATGCGCTTGATGAGTTTTTTTATCAGTTTTTTCAGTTTCATCACTATTTTCTTATCTGTGGGATTTCTTTACCGTGTCCGTAATCGCGATGCCGATCGTTTCGTTGTCTGTAATGACGACCTCTCCGTGGCCGATCAGAATATTATTGGCGTAGATGTCAACATAGTCGTTGACATCGCGGTCCAGCTCCACAACGGCGCCGCGACCGAGTTTGAGCAGCTGGTTGACGCGTAGGTCGGCCGTGCCGAGCGTAACGGAAATGTCTACGGTGATTTCTCCGTTTGAATCATTTTTTTTGAAAGCCATAAAAAAGCATCCCCAAATTTGAAAAACAATACTTAAAACTTATGATATAAGATTTATTTACAACTGAAAAATCATTTTATCAACTTATTACATATATTTATAAAGAAAATAATTCGAGAGCTTTCCGCACGGGGAATCCTTCTGCGGCAAAAGGCGTCTGTGGATTAAACGGTTTAGAGATTGCCCTAAAATTATAATTATGCCAAAAAAGCAGAAGACCTATTGTAGTTCGGTTAAACTTTTCCTATATAGTTAAGAGATAATTTTTTATTAGGGACAATGAATAAAATGGTAAGCAGTAAAGAGAAATATCCGGTTCTTCCGTTGCGCGACATCGTTGTTTATCCGAAGATGATCGTGCCTCTGTTTGTCGGACGCGAAAAATCGATTAAAGCTCTTCAGGAAGTTGTCGACAACGACAAAAATATCATTTTGGCAACGCAGAAAAACGCTTCCGTTGAGGATCCGACGCCTGATGACATTTACCATACCGGAACAATGGGAACAATCCTGCAGCTGCTTAAACTGCCCGACGGAACCGTCAAGGTTCTGATTGAGGGACTGGAAAGAGTCCGGATTGACAAGTTTCTTAAAAACGATGACTTTTTGGAAGTTCAGGCAACGGTGCTGCCTGACGAACAGCAGAACGATGCCGAGCTGGAGGCTTTGTCGCGGGCGGTTTTGTCCCAGTTTGAGGAATATGTCAAACTGTCGAAGAAAACGCCCCCAGAGGTTCTGGTATCAGTCGGGCAAATTGAGGATTACAGCAAACTCGCCGATACGATTGCCTCGCATCTTTCCCTGAAGATTGCGGACAAGCAGGCGCTGCTCGAAGGGCATTCCCTTAAGGACCGTTTTGAAAAAATTCTGGGGTTTATGGACGCGGAAATAACGCTGATGGAAGTGGAAAACAAAATCAAAACCCGCGTGAAAAAACAAATGGAAAAAAGCCAGAAGGAATATTATCTGAACGAGCAGATGAAAGCCATCCAGAAGGAGCTGGGCGACGGCGACGAGGATGCCGAGATTTCCGAATATATGAAAAAGATCGAAAAAACCAAACTTTCCAGGGAAGCCAAAGATAAAGCTCTGGCCGAAGTCAAAAAACTGAGGAATATGAGTTCGATGTCCTCGGAGGCTACGGTTGTGCGCAATTATCTGGACTGGCTGCTTGATATTCCCTGGAAAAAGCGCTCAAGAGTCAACAAGGATCTGGGCAAGGCGATGGAAATTCTGGAAAAAGACCATTACGGTCTGGAAAAAGTCAAGGAAAGGATTGTCGAATATCTGGCAGTTCAGGCTCGCGCCGACAAGGTCAGGGGACCGATCCTCTGTCTGGTCGGACCTCCGGGCGTGGGCAAAACCTCGCTGGGAAAATCCATTGCCAGAGCGACGGGGCGTTCTTTTGTCCGCGCTTCGCTGGGCGGCATGCGCGATGAGGCGGAAATCCGCGGACACCGCCGCACCTATATCGGGTCCATGCCGGGAAAAATTATTAAAGGAATGAAAAAAGCCGGTACCTCCAATCCGCTGTTTCTGCTGGATGAAATAGACAAGCTGGGCAGCGACTGGCGCGGCGATCCGAGTTCGGCGCTGCTTGAAGTGCTGGATCCGGAGCAGAACTGCGCTTTTAACGACCATTATCTTGAAGTCGACTATGATTTGTCCGACGTTATGTTCGTAACAACGGCAAATTCGCTGGATATGCCGCGGCCGCTGCTTGACAGAATGGAAATCATCCGGTTGTCCGGCTATACGGAAGACGAGAAAATCCAGATTGCCAAAAGGCATCTTCTGCCCAAGATTTTCAGCGAAAACGCGGTTAAGGAAAATGAGCTTGAGATTACGGACGAAGCCGTGCGGGATATTATCAGGTATTATACCCGAGAAGCCGGCGTGCGTAATCTGGAGCGGGAACTTTCCAAAATCGCCCGCAAGGCCGTGAAGGAGATTCTGCTGACCAAGGGCAAAGACAAAAAGCTTAAAGTCGACGCCAAAAATCTGGATAAATATCTCGGAGTTATTAAATACCGTTACGGAGAGGCCGAGGATCAGGATCATGTCGGCGTAACTACCGGGCTTGCCTGGACGGAAGTCGGCGGGGATATTCTGTTTATTGAGGCGGTGGATATGCCCGGAAAGGGAAAAATCACCCAGACGGGAAAACTTGGCGATGTTATGAAGGAATCCATAGAAACGGCCTATTCTGTCGTTCGTTCGCATTCCCGCGATCTGGGAATCGATCCGGAAGTGTTTGACAAGACGGATATTCATATCCATGTTCCGGAGGGGGCAACGCCGAAAGACGGTCCGTCCGCGGGTATCGCGATGTACACGACTCTGGTTTCCGTGCTTACCAAAATTCCGGTTCGCAAGGACGTGGCCATGACCGGAGAAATTACTCTTCAGGGCCGGGTGCTGCCGATCGGCGGTTTGAAGGAAAAGCTGCTGTCGGCTTTGCGCGGCGGCATTAAGACCGTTATCATTCCGAAAGAAAACGAAAAAGATCTGGCCGAAATTCCGGACAATGTGAAAACCGGCCTGAAAATTATTCCGGTTTCGGAAGTGAGCGAGGTTTTGAAAATTGCGCTAAAAGGCAAAATAAAACCGCAGGCGAAATCAGCTGACGGGGAAAAAAGCAGGGTATCTTGATTTCCATGCGGCGGCATAACGCGTTATGAGGTCTGAACAAATTTGTTCAGACCTTTTTTTTGCCGCGGCTTTCGGCGACTCTTTTGCAGAATCGCGGTTTAGATTCCGCTTAAGCAGTTGTATTTTGCGAGTTTTGGAGATTTTTAACCGTAAAATGCGGAAATTTATGTGTATAAATGCCGAAAAAAGGCTTTTTTTTGTTTGTAAGCGTTGATTCCGTTTGACTTAACGAAATTTTGGCGGTTAAATTTTCTTGTGATGACGAAATGTTGTCATTTGGTTTATAACTTATAATTAGAGGGAGTCCTCACAGTGAATAAAAATGAACTTATTTCTAGCGTTGCTAGTGAAACAGGCTTAACAAAAACTGATTCTGCTAAGGCTGTTGATGCATTTGTAGCTTCTGTAACCAAAGCTCTGAAATCTGGTGACGAAGTTCGCCTGGTTGGTTTCGGTACTTTTGCTGTTTCTAAACGTTCTGCTACGACCGGCCGCAATCCGCGCACCGGCGCTACCATCAAAATTCCTGCTCGCAAACAGGCTAAGTTCAAAGCAGGTAAAGCTCTTCAGGACGCTGTAAACTAATTATAATGTGTAAGGACTAAGCAAGGTTTAGTCCTTATTGTTTTACAAGTAGTTGTAAATTTATTAGTTTGTAAAAAAGGTCTCCGTTTTGGGAGACCTTTTTTATTGCATGTCTGACAAAAATCTCTGGTTTATCCGGGGCAGAAGATTCAGCTGCCGTGAGATACGGTTTGTTCCGCATCGAAGAGCATGGGCAGTTAGTTAAGCTTTGCCACTGCGTAATTTTTTTACCGGATTATTTATGGCCTTGCGGAAAAACGCCGTCTGAACGGCAAGGTGCCGGGACGGCGCCGCCGCTAAGTCGGTAAATGTAGTTAAATCGTTAAGATTGCTGTGGGGTGCCGGCGGTTTTGTTCGCGGGTGTCTATGACAGACAGTTCTTTCACGGGGATGCCGGAGAGAATGAAAAGAACTTTGCTGTCGGTGCAGAATATATGCTGTGAGCGAGTAAATAAAATCTGACTGACGGCAGGGCATTTCGTGAGGGCGAAGAAAAAACGTGCTGCTTTAGTTTTGACGGATACAACGCGGAAAAAATTCGGGAAAATGTGAAAAATTAAAAAATTTTATTTTTTTGCTTGATTAATTTTTTTTATGAGTATATAAACACATTCGTGAACGCGATGGGCGCTTAGCTCAGCTGGAAGAGCATCTCGTTTACACCGAGAGGGTCGGGAGTTCGAACCTCTCAGCGCCCACCAATTAAAAAGCCCGCCTGCATGGCGGGTTTTTTGAATCAACAGAAATTTTCTGACTGTTCCGGATACGGAAAATAAAATCCCGGATGAAATATCCGGGATTTTATTTTGAAAAGCGCTTGTTAAAGGCTGATTTTCTTCAAAGGAATTTTGTTGCTGGAAATCAGGGATTTCTGAGTGGAAGAGGCCAGCTTTAGGGCCATGAGCTTACTGGCGTCACTGACCGGGCTGATCTTTTGTTTTTTGACGGCGGCGATGCGGTTAAGCGTATTGATGTCCACGGCGTTTATTTTGCTGGCATAGGCTGTGCAGGCGGCCGTGCGCTGGTTTTTCTTTTCCGAAGCGGAAAGCTGTTCAATTGCGGCAGCCCAGTCCTGAGCATGCGTATTCGCAGGACAGCCGTTGTTTTTCCAGATGTAGTAAGCGGCTTCGGCTATGGCCTGATCATTTAATTTGCTCATTGCGTTTCTCCAGTACAAAAAATTACTTTATAAGATTAAAGCTAATTTATTAAAATAAAATTATCAAGTTCTTTCTTGGGCAGAGCATATTGTTTTTTATATAAATATGTTTTAGCCTTAGTTGAAAGGAGAATAAAATGGACATAAAAATAAGAAAGTTTGAGGCGGGGGATATGAGGCAGGTTTTATGTCTGTGTCGTGAGGTTCGTGAATATCATCGTCAAATTCTGGACGGCTATTTTCTGCCTCAGGATGATTGTCTTGAAGAAACTCTTTTCCGAAAAGCGCTGGAAAACGGTAATTTTATGTGTTTTGTTGCAGCGGCTGACGGCGATGTCTGCGGTTACCTTCTGGCCGAGCACAGAAATGCTCCCTGGCTGGAAAAGCCGGAAATCGGCTATATTCATAATTTCGGGGTTGCGGAAATGCATCAGGGCAGAGGAACGGGAAAGATGCTGATGGACGCTTTTTATCAGGAATGTAAGCGTCTGGGAATCCAGGAAATAAAGTTTGGTGTCTTCAATAAGAATAAAAAGGCCTGTCGTTTTTATGAGACTTACGGGTTTGTGCCTCAGGAACAGAAAATGAGTCTTTTTGTGAAATAAAAAACAGAGCCTGTTCTGCCGCAGACTCTGTTTAAACTGTCAGTTCCGGGCGTCTCTTTCTCTGAGATGCCTGTCTTCCGGAGCATCAACGTCCAGAATGACGCCGGAAAGGTCGGCTTCTTCTATTTTGGTGTTTTCTCTGTCGTCATCAATGCCGCATTCGCGTTTCAGCCAGTCGCAGTTCCAGCGGAAACTTCCTCTCAGCAGAATGGCCAGAGTGCAGAAAGAGATCAGCGCCATGATGTAATACATGGCCGCGTAAACCTGCTCGCCGACGGTAATGGCCATTTTGTTCAGCATAACGCCGATCAGAAAAGTGAGAGCGGCAATTATTCCCAGAAAAATTTTCATCGTTTTCCTCCTTGGTTTATTCTATGGTGGAGATAACCCTTTTTGCGTGATTATCAAGCAGGCAGCTGGAAAAATATGTGCCGCTTCGCATGATAAATCGTATAGGTGCGGCCGGTCTAAAATCGCGGCTTGACAAAGCAGAACTCCTGCAATAGCCTGTGAGCAGATTTATTCTCATTGAACGGACGGAAATCAATATGAAAAAAGAACTGCTTGCGCCTGCCGGAGATTTGGAGGCAGGTTATGCCGCGCTCTATTACGGTGCTGACGCCGTTTATCTCGGTTTGCAGCATTTTTCGGCGCGGGCGACGGCGGCCAATTTTACGCCGGAGGCTCTGAACGAATTTACGGCTTACGCGCATTCTCTCGGGCGAAAAGTTTTTGTGGCCGTTAATACATTGGTTCAGGAAGACGAACTTGACGGCCTGCTGAAAACACTGGACATCTGTTCAAAATATAAGGTTGACGCCATTATTATCCAGGATCTCGGTGTGGCGGAAATTGTGCGGAAATTGTATCCCGAACTGGAAATGCATGCCAGCACCCAGATGGCAGTGCATAATAAAGAGGGAGCGCTGGCGCTGAAAAAATTCGGTTTCAGCAGAGTGGTGCTTGCCCGGGAACTGACTTTGCCGGAGATAGAAGAAATCGCGGCAATTCCCGATTTGGAAACGGAAGCCTTTATCCATGGCGCTCTCTGCTATTCATATAGCGGAATCTGTCTGTTTTCGTCTCTGGAAAGCGGCAAAAGCGCGAACCGCGGCAAATGCCTTTATCCGTGCCGGGCGGTTTTTGGAGGAGAAGACGGAGAAAAACATTATTTTTCCATGAAGGATATGGCGCTGCAGAAGGATGTTTTGAAAATGCCCGTAACATCCCTGAAAATCGAGGGCCGCAAAAAAACGGCGCTTTATGTGGCGGCCGTAACCGATTATTACCGGCGTATCCTTGACGGAAAAGGGGAAGACAGTAAAAGAGAGGAAAATATTAAACAGATATTTTCCCGTCCGTGGACCAGATTTCATTTCAACGGTAAAAACAAAGAGGTTATCGACCGGGATTTTGTGGGACATAGGGGGCTTTGGGCCGGCAGAACGGAGCAGGCGGACAAACGCCGCATCGTTGTCAGGCCCCGTTATAAAATAGCGCGGCATGACGGGATCCAGATAGATGTTCCGGGCGAGGAAAAGCCTTTCGGTTTTTCGGTGCAGGAACTGCGGGTAAACGGGAAAAGGGTTTTTGAATGCAATCCGGGCAATACGGCCGAGATTTTTCTGCCGCCGAAGGCTCCTTCTCTGCGCAGGGGAATGGACGTTTATCTGGCGTCGTCCAGCGAGGTGAAGGGGGCTTATCCATACAGCCGGCCCAAGCCCGGAGAATTTAAATGCCGGCAGAATATTAGTGTTTCGGTAGAGGTGACAGCCGGAGAAATCTGCGCGTCCGGCGGCGGTGAGAGGGTTTGTCTGAACGGGGTTTTTGAACCGGCAAAAGATGTGTCGAAAATGGAAGAAACCGTGAAAAAAGTGTTTGATAAAACAGGAGACACTGATTTTAATCTGGAAAAGCTGACATTTGAAAATCCGGATGGGGTTTTTGTGCCGGTATCCGTTTTGAACGAGCTGCGGCGTGGGCTTTACGGAAAAATCCGCCCGGAAGAGAAAAAGGGAGTTTTGCAGCGAAATCCGGCTGTGGTAAAAAGCGGAGAGCCCCGGTGGTGCATTAAGACGGATCGTCCGGAAAATCTGGCGGAAATTGATCTTGCCGAGGCTGCGGAAATTGTGTTTCTTCTGGCGCCGGACACATCTTTGGATGTTGTGCGTAAATTTCCCAAAAATAAGCTGCGTCTTGCTTTGCCTACGGTCTGTCGGCATCCGCAGAGATTCCGTCCGCTGGTTGACAAACTGCTGGAGGAAGGATACCGGAAATGGGAAATAGGAAATTACTGGGGATGCGGATTTTTACCTGAGACAGGGATTGATTTGAGTTTTGACGCTCCTTTGTATATGTTTAACGGCGAGGCTGTGCGCGCGGCGGCGTCTTTGGGGGCCGGACGCGTTACGCTGCCTGTCGAAGGGACAGAAAATCATTTGAAAGAAATATGTTCCGCTGCGGTTTTGCCGGTTACGATGATTGTGTATCAGGATGTTCCTTTGTTTACGAGCGCGGACTGTATTCGTACCAATCCATGTTCAAAATGTCAGCGGGGAGAAAAGTGGCTGACCCTGACCAGAAACGGCGTTCGCTATGAGGCATTGTCTAGAGACTGCCAGATTATGCTGTTTGACAGACGTCCTCTGTGTCTGGCGGTTGAGGCCGGGAATATTCCCGCCGATTATTACCGGGTTGATTTCTGCTATCGCCGTTATCCGGCCGGAGAGGCAAAGCGCATATGGGACAGCGTCCGCCGTTTTGAAGATGTTTCCGGCATTAATAAAGGAAACATAGACCGCCCGGCGTTGTTATAACGTTTGGCTGTTTCCGCTTTTTGTTTTGAGAAAGAGGGCGGTTCGGCGGCATTATTCCGCGGGAGTAAAGCCGGTATTTTCCGTCAGACGGTGCGTTTCTTTTGCGTTGCTGTTTGACAGGGCCATATGCTTTTTCAGATATCTGTGATCCATTTTGCGGATGGTTTCGATATAACCGCCGATAACGACCAGTGCGGCGCCGACCCAGGCGATCGGACTGGCCCAGCAGATGCCGAGATAGCCGATTTTAGACGCCAGATATATGGCGGCGAAAGAACGCATGGCAAGTTCGATGATTCCGGCAATCAGCGGGATGACGGAATGGCCCATTCCCTGAAGAGTGTTGCGGAAGATAAAGATCATGCCGAGGAAAAAGTAGAACATTGTGCTGATGTTGAGGTACATGCGTCCTGTTTCAATGATATGGGGATTGCCGTCCTCAATGAAAACCTGAATCATGTTTTCTCCGACAAAACGGACCAGCAGGGCGATGAAAATGCTGAAACCCGAAGACATCAGAAAACTGACGCGGACACCCTGACGAATGCGTTTTACCATGCCGGCCCCGAAATTTTGGGCGGTGTAGGTTGCCATGGCGATGCCCAAAGCCACAAGCGGCTGTGTGGCCAGCTGTTCAATCCGCAGCGCCGAGGTAAAGGCGGCGATTGTGTCAGGACCGAAGGAGTTGCAGACGCTCTGCATAATCATCAGCCCGACGGACAGAACGGAAAATTGCAGGGCCATCGGAAAAGCAATGTTAAGATGCTGTTTCATGAACGGCCAGCTGAATTTCCAGTCTTTGCGGGTCAGGCGCAGAATCGGAAATTTTTTGGCAATGTATAAAAGGCATGCCGCGACGGAAATGCTGACGGCGATAACCGTTCCCAAAGCGGAACCAATGATGCCGAGTTTCAGAATATAAATCAGAAAGAGGTTAAGAAAAATATTGAGGACGGAAGAGAAAATCAGGAAATAAAGCGGGGTTTTGCTGTCTCCGAGAGCGCGAATAATGAAAGAAAGAAGATTGTAGGCCACAATCATAAAGAAACCGGCAGCCAGAACGACCATAAAACGGTATGAGTCAGCCATGATTTCCGCCGGCACGTTCATCAGGCGCAGCAGCTGCGGCAGAAAAACAATCAGAATAAAGCTGGAAATCAGACTCAGTCCCATACCGGCCATGATGCTGTGCGTTACGGAACGCCGGACGCCGTCTTTGTCTTTGGCGCCGAAGCGCTGGGCGGTAATGACCGTCAGTCCGCCGGTAAAACCGAGCGTGATAAGAAGCATGACAAAATAAATTGGCGCGGATGAACCGACAGCCGCCAGAGCTTCAACACCGATGAGGCGTCCGACGATGATGATGTCGGAAATCTGGTAAAGCTGTTGGAATATATTGCCGATCAGAAGCGGCAGTGCGAATCTGACAATCAACTGCGCGGGAGATCCCCGGGTTAAATCCTGAATCATTTTTGTTTTTCCGATTTTGTTGCCAACGGTTGTTAAGTAATATCAAATAAGAAAAAAGTCAAAAAACATTATATTTTTTTATATTAAAAAAAGGTGAAAATACGTCCTTTTTTCGCGAGACAGCCAGAATTTAGCAAAAAATAAATTATTTGCCCGTAGCCTGTAAACAGGAAAATAAAAAAAACTGAACTTTTTGCGGTGTTCTGTCGTTTCATATTTTGTAAGGAGGCAGAAAATGGATGATATTTCTAACCTGATAAAAGAGGCAAGGCCGCTGTATTTTGCCCGCAAAAAACGCAATAACCGGATTAAGACGGCTTTGTGTTCGCTGGTAATAATTGTGATGGTCGGGATGTTTTATCCGAGAAACAATGATTATATTTATGATTATAATTATTATTTGTTCGGAACGGATTTTTCCTGGAACGAAACAACGTCGATTATTGAAGAGATGGGCTTGCCGACGGATGACTACGGCTTGTTGATGGTAGGATAATGAAAGAAATTATAGAAGCCAACAGAAGCCGGATTAAAGCGATTATAAAAAAACTGACCGGTTCGTATAATGAAGATATTGAACAGGAAGTTTATATTAAAACGTGGAAGAATCTGGATAATTATCAGGAAAAAGGCCGCTTCAGCCAATGGATAAGCGCGTTGACAGCCAATGTCTGCCGGGATTATTTCAAGTCCAGGCAGTATAAAATGGAGGCGCGGCAGGTCGGAGGCGAAGCGCTGGAACAACTCAGAGTCGGAGGCCGGCAGGAAGAAGTGATCGACGCCAGACAAAGGCAGAAGATTATTTTGAAAGCGGTCGACGAACTGCCCCGTAAGCTGCGGCAGGTTGTCGTCTGGTACGAATTCGAGGAAATGAGCTATGACGAAATCGCCGGGAAAACAGGGGTGCCTGTCGGCACGGTTAAATCAAGACTGTTTAATGCCCGTAAAATATTGAGTGAAAAATTAAATTTTTTAAAGGAGAACAGACATGAATAAAAAATTGCTGACTTTACTCTGCGCCGGCGGAATTATTGCCGGAAGCACGGTTTTTGCCCAGGAGAACGATATGCCTCCTCCGCCGCCTCCGGGACATGAACTGGATCATCCTCTGCGTCATACGGGCCCTGATGAAAAAGGTCCGGGATTTGATCATGAATTTCATAAAAAAATGGCCGATAAATTTGCCGCGGATCTGGGGTTGACGGAGGAGCAGAAAAAAGAAGCCGACAAAATCCGCGAATCCGGCCGCGAGAAAATGAAACCCCTTATGGATGAAATGAAAATGCTGCGCGGCAAAATGGACCAGCTGAGAGAAGAAAACATGAAGGAGTTTGAAAACATTCTGACGCCCGAACAGAAAACAAAGCTCGAGCAGATGAAGAAAGACCGCAAAGATGCTTTTGAGAAAAGAAAAGCCGATCGGAAAATGAGAAGAAAACATATGCGTCCCGGCCATGTCCGCCCTGAACATCACGAGCGTCCGGCCGAACATATGCCGGAGCATGAATAGAATGCTTCCGCCGATTAAGCCCCGTTGCCGGGGCTTAATTTTTGGGAATTTAAACTTATATTAAAAATTGGAGGATAACTTTTTTAAAAAGAATCTTCTAGAAAGGGAAAAAAATGGCAAAACGTTTTATTCTTAATGAAACAAGTTATCACGGTCATGGCGCTGTCAACGAGATTGTCAGCGAAGTCAGATCGCGCGGGTTTAAAAAAGCGTTGATCGTAACCGATGCGGATCTGGTCAGATTTAATGTCGTCAAAAAGGTTACGGATATTTTGGACAAGGGCGGTTTTGCCTATGAGATTTATGATCAAGTCAAGGCCAATCCGAGTGTGGAAGTTGTTAAAAAGGGCGTAGAAGCTTTTAAAAAGGCGGGAGCCGACTATATGATCGCCATCGGCGGCGGTTCTCCGCAGGATACGGCTAAAGGGATCGGCATTATCATTAACAATCCTGAATTTGCCGATGTTGTTTCTCTGGAAGGCGTGGCGCCAACCAAGCATAAAAGTGTTCCGGTCATTGCTGTTGCGACGACTGCGGGCACGGCTGCGGAAACGACGATCAACTATGTGATTACGGATGAAAGCAAACGCCGTAAGTTTGTCTGCGTTGATCCGCATGATATTCCGGTTGTGGCTATCGTTGATCCGGATATGATGTCTTCAATGCCCAAAGGCTTGACGGCGGCAACGGGTATGGACGCGCTGACACACGCCATTGAGGGCTATACAACCCTTGGCGCCTGGGAATTGGCCGATACGCTGAATTTGAAAGCCATTGAGCTTATTTCTCGCTCTTTGCGCAAAGCGGTCGAAAATGATCCGCAGGGACGCGAGGATATGGCGCTTGGACAGTATGTTACGGGCATGGCGTTTTCAAATGTCGGGTTGGGCGTTGTTCATGGCATGGCACATCCCCTCAGCGCTTTTTATGATACGCCGCACGGTGTGGCCAATGCAGTTCTGCTGCCGTATGTCATGGAATTTAACGCTCCTTATACGGGCGAAAAGTTTCGGGAAATAGCCCGCGCGATGGGCGTAAAAAATGTTGATGCCCTGTCGCAGGACGAATACCGCAGGGCTGCGATAGACGCCGTCAGAAAATTGTCGAAAGATGTCGGCATTCCGCAAACGCTGAAAGAGATCGGCGTGAGAGAAGAAGACCTGGATGCTCTTGCCGACGCGGCAATGGCTGATGTGTGCACCGGTGGCAACCCGCGGCCGTGCAGCAAAGAGCTGGTTCTGGAAGTTTATAAAAAAGCTTTTGGCGGTTAACCTGATTATTTCGGCACCCTGTCTCTGGCAGGGTGCTTTTTTGAGGCGTACAATGGCAGAGGTACATTTGATTGTCGGGTATATGGGGTTCGGTAAAACGACGCTAGCCAAGAAACTGGCGGAGCAACTGCCGGCCGTCCGGCTGACGCATGATGATTTTATGCGGTCGTTGTTCGGATGGAATCTGCCCGAAGAGCAGTTTCGCCTGTATCAGGAAAAAGTCAGCGATCTGATTTGGAAAGTCGCCGCGGAAATTATCCGGTGCGGCGGCAACGTGGTCTTGGATTATGGTTTTTGGACAAGAAAACAGCGACGGGAAGCTTTTGAGCGGGCAAGAAAACTGACTTCTGACGTGGTTTTTGATAATGTCAGCTGCGATTTTGACACGGCTAAAGCCAGAGTTCTGAAAAGAACGGCCGAAGATGACGAGGCTCTGTATATTGACGAAAACTGTTTTGATAAGTTTAAAACGGATTTTGAACCGTTGACGCCGGACGAGGGGTACAGAATTGTCAGTCATGACGGCTGCTGACTTCTCTGCGCGGCGCGGGATGAGGATTTGCGTCTGAGGGCTTTTATTCGGCAGCGTTATGCCGACTCCGGATCTTGCGGGCTGTCTTCCCGGTTTTTTATGAGTTCGTCGACAAAAGCCGGCAGCGTGGTTCCCGCCGGGCCGTAGATATGACGGTCAAAATAAAAGTTGTTGGATGTCTTTTCCATATTGAATTCGTAAGTTTCGGCGCCGTTGTATTTGGCTATCTGCACAAAAGAGGCTGCGGGAAAAACGACGCCGGAAGTTCCGACGGATATGAACAAGCCGCAGTTGTCCAACAGGTGTTCAACCCTGTTCATGCACAAAAGATTTTCTCCGAAAAATACGATATTTGGTTTCATCATGCCCTGAACGCCGCAAAGCGGGCAGACAGTCTGCGTGTCTACGTCTCCGAAAGTTTCCAGAATGTGTCCGCAATTGAGACATACGGCCTGATTGATCTGTCCGTGAATGTGATAGACGTTTTTATTGCCGGCTTTTTCGTGCAGGGTATCGACGTTTTGCGTAACCACGCTGACGGCTGCGGGATAATTTTCCTGCAGGCGCGTTATTGCCAGATGCGCCGGATTGGGCTTGGCTTTGACGAGTTCTTTTTTCAGGTCGTTGTAAAAGGCGTGAACATATTCGGGATTGCGCTGAAAGGCCTCGACCGTGGCGACGTCTTCTATGCGGCAGTTGTTCCAAAGGCCGTCGGAGCCGCGAAATGTGGCCAGACCGGACTCGGCGGAAATTCCGGCTCCGGTCAGAATAACAATATTTTTGCAGTTTTTTTGCATTTTGGGGTTCGCCATTAATAAATTATTTTGATTTCTGGAAATATAATTTTCTACCTGAGAAAAGCAATAACATATTTTAACAAGAAGCACAAATGGTAAAAGTTGTTTTTTTGGATTGGTTCGGAACTATCTGCACCGGGCGCATTTTTTCTTCGCGGGAACTTGATGACAATTTGTTCAGAAATAACAGAAACATGCTGTATTCCTGGCTGCGCGGAACGGATACCTATGGGGCCGTGGCGGAAGCGATTGCCTGCGAAAGCTGTCCGAAAGACGCGGTTATTGAAGAAATCAAAGAAAATTACGGCCGGCTTGATTTTGTGAAACCGGCCGTGGCCGAGACAATCGGAAAAATCAGAAGGGGCGGCAAAAAGGTTGTGCTTGCTTCCGACAATACTGATCTGTTCAATTACATTACGGTCAAAAAACTCGGATTGAATAAACTTTTTGATCATATTCTCAATTCGCATGTTCTGGGCGTTATGAAAGAAGATTTTGATGAGGAAAAGGGGATGCCTTTCTTTAATGCCTTTTTGAAAGACAATGCTCTGAGACCTCAGGACTGCGTTATGTTTGACGACAATCCCGCAATTATCGACATTTGCAGAAAATACGGGTTGAATGTTGAGCATATTACCGATGCCGAAAATGTTTGCGCGGCGTTGCAAAAATATATCTGATCAGACAGATTTTACCCTGATAAAGGCAATTTCGGCTTTGGTTCCCAGACGCAGAGACGGCCCCCAGGTGCCGGCTCCCGAACTGACGACCGTATGTGTGCCGCCGATTTTGCGGTAACCGTATCCGTTGGCAAATATACGCCGGACAATGAGATTGAAAGGAAATATCTGTCCGTTGTGCGTATGACCGGACAGCTGAATATCAATGCCGTTGTCCACGGCTTCATCAATATATTGGGGATTGTGATCGAGCAGAATGGTCAGAAAATCTGCCGGCGCTTTTCCTTTGAGGTCGCAGAGGGCGCAGCGGCCGCGGTTCATTTTATCGTCCCGGCCGAGAAGACTGACGCCCAGTTCGGGAATATTCAGAATTTCGTCGCGCAGAACGGTGAGACCGGCTTGCTGCAGGGCTTCGATATTTTCGCGAATCCTGCCGCCGTAGTATTCGTGGTTACCTATAACGGCGACGGGCGGAAAACGAGTTTGCAGTTTTTTTATTATGCGGGGAAAGTCTTCGCGGATAAAATGTTCTGGCGTGCTTTCGATGATATCGCCGGCAAAAACGGCAAAGTCGGGTTTCAGCTCATTGATGCGGTAGATAATTTTTTCCATGCGCCGGGCGCTCATGCCGCTTTCGTCGATATGCAGATCGGACACCATGGCGACGGAAAAATCAAGCGCCGGTTTGTCGGGAGTTATATTATAACAGGTAACCCGCACAAAATATGAGTTGGCAAAGGCAAAAAACGTTGCGCCCGCCGCAACGGCAGTGATTGTGAAAACCGCAGTTCGGGCGCGGGAAAAGTACCAGAACGCATATTCTTCGAAAAAGAAGAGCATGTCGTTTGCGATGAAGAGAAGCATCAGAAAAAAAGAAAAGCCCAGCAGAAGAGACAGGATGTTGTTCTGATGTCTGGTCAGCCGTATTTTGCGGCGGACGGAAGCAATCATCAGCCAGATGGCGTTGAAAGAAACGAGCATGATGATGAAAACGGCTGCTCCTGCCGCATGCGGGTAATCCTCCGCCGCGGCGGCGTAATGCCAGGCGATGTAGAGGCTGCTCCAGATCGTGAGCAGAAAGTAGGTTATAAAGATTTTCATTCCCGATCCCTTTTGGTTGTTTTTGTATATTAAGTCCTGATAATTTAATTTCAATATTGTATTTGTTGAAATTTGACTGTTTAATGTCCGGGAGGGTATGAAGGAGGGCAGATGAAAGTTTTGATTATCGGCATGCTGGGAGCGGGAAAATCTTCGCTTGCTTTTGACCTGAGCCGTAAATATAATCTCCGCCGTCTAAATCTGGACGAAATCTGCCGTTCTCCGCAAACGGGAGAATATTTTCCGCAGGAAACGCAGATTGCGGAAACGGAGCGTTTTGCGAAAGAATACCGGAACTGGGTTATGGAGGGATGTCAGAAATATCTTTATGAGCGCGTCAGCCCCGATCTGGTTATCAATATGAAAATTTCAAGGCTGCGCGCAGTTTGGCGCTTTACAACACGCTTTTTCAAAGCCAAAAAGCTTTTGGATCGCTATGGCCCCGGAGTTATACGGGGAAGGGAGGATGAGCCCGTGCAGCCTTATCATTACCGGAAACCGACGCTGCGCAAAATTCTCGAATGGGACAGGGCCAACAGAGAAATAGAAAGCGAAATTGAAAGCTTTTTGCGGCAGAAAGGCATAAAAGCGGTTGAGGTAAAAAGTTTTAAAGACTATAAAAAAGTGTATGAAATACTTGATAAGGACAAGACATGCAAAAAATCGGCATAATCGTGGCAATGACGAAAGAATTTGAGTTGTTGAAAGGAAAACTGGAAAAGGTTTCAGTCGGCACTGTCAACGGTTCGGAAATGGCGGAAGGGTTTCTGGGCGGCAAAAAAACAGCCTTGATGCAGTGCGGCATCGGCAAAGTTTGCGCGGCTGTCGGCACAACAGAACTGATAAAGTTTTTGGGTCCGGAGTGTATCATCAATACGGGTGTTGCCGGCGGTATTTCTTCGGAAACAAAGGTTATGGACGTGGTTGCCGGCAGTCGTCTTGTTTATCATGATGTCTGGTGCGGCGAGCCAAACGCCTATGGACAGGTTCAGGGGCTGCCGGCGTTTTTCGCGTCGGAAGCCGCTCTGCTGAAAAAAGCGGCGCAGTCTGAATGCGGCGTCAGAATCCATGAGGGGCTTATCTGTAGCGGCGATCAGTTTATAACAAGCCGCGGGGATCTGGAAAACATCAGACAGAAGTTTCCCGATGCTCTTGCGGTAGATATGGAATCCGCCGCCGTTGCCCAGGTTTGCCATATTTACGGCGTTCCTTTTTTGAGCCTGCGCATTATCAGCGATACGCCGGGTGTTGAAAATCATCAGAAACAGTATTACGACTTTTGGGAACAGGCTCCGGAAAAACTGGCTGAAATCGTCGAAAAGACGGTTGGCCTTCTGTAAAAATCTGAAAAACATATCCGGAATGTCCGGCAGGTTGCTGAGATGCCGGCAGATGCGAAGTTCTGCAGGAATCCGCATAACAATGGTTTATGAAAAAATGCGGAACGGAAGTTTGTGCGGAAAGAGTGCGGAGCGTTTATAACGAGGAGCTTGAAAAAACACCGGCAAAAATGGTATTATTATTATGTAGCTGCAATCCGGAAAATATATGTTTTGTCCGTAAAACGGTTTGCAGTCCAAGATAAAGAGTAAACAAAAAGAGGTGAAATTATGGAAGTTATTATCCGTCAGGCAATGCCGCAGGATTTTGAAAGATGTATTGAACTGCAGAAACAGGCGGGACTTTTGACGGCTAAAGGGGAGGTTTTTGAACCCGAGTGGCTGGCAGAATATCTTCATGACGGTTTGTTTCTGGCAGCGGAAGCCGAGGGGCGGGTCTGCGGCTATATCCTCGGCGAAAAGATCAGGCTGCAGGGAGCGTATGTATGGCTGTTGGTTGTTGACAGTAATATCCGCCATGCCGGAATAGGAACCAGACTACTTACCGCTTTTGAAGATTTGTGCCGCAGTAACGGCATTACCTGGGTTATCGCTTATTCCGCGCTTACGGAAAGCACTCTCGGTTTTTATAGGAAAAACGGATTTTCTTTTGGCGATGACTTCCGGGAAATTCTCAAACATCTGTAAGGTATTTCAGTAAACCGGGAAAGCTGTGGCAGCTGCGAAAAAAAAGTTTGCCGGCGCGGAGCAGCATTGGCAGGTTACGGTGCCGGGAAATCTGAGGTTTGCCGGCAGAAGTATCATAAAAAAACACCCTTGTTCAAGGGTGTTTTTTATTGGCTCCGACTGCTGGGCTCGAACCAGCGACCAATCGGTTAACAGCCGATTGCTCTACCACTGAGCTAAGTCGGAATAAGCAACTTGGAGGCCGGTACCGGAATTGAACCGATATCAAAGGATTTGCAGTCCTCTGCATAACCATTCTGCCAACCGGCCAATCGTGAGTACCAATCTCTCACTCAGTGCTTACATATATACAATGTTTTTTTCGCACGTCAATCATTTTTTTTAAATATTTTCACATTTTTTTGCATAAGGCGCAAAAAATGCTTTTTTTATGCCTTATATGGTCTATCATTATGCCGTTTTGAGAATTGTTTCGGAAGGAGCGGAGAGAATGAAAATAGCCATAGCCGCGGATCACGGAGGATTTGAACTGAAGTCCCGCATGATAAAATATTATGAAAAACAAGGTCTTGTTTTGACGGATTTGGGAACCTATTCGCAAGACTCGGTTGATTATCCGGATATTGCGGCGGCGATGGCAAAAAATATTCTGGACGGAGCTGCGGATCTGGGGATCCTGATCTGCGGAACAGGAATCGGCATTTCCATTGCCGCCAACCGCCATAAGGGAATCCGGGCCGCTATTCTGTACAGCGACGATGCCGCGCGCCTGGCCAGAGAGCACAATAATGCCAATATCGCGGTGTTTGGCGGGAGAACGATGACTTTTGAAGAAGCTGTCCGGCGGTTTGATATTTTTCTGAGCGCAAAATACGAAGGCGGCCGGCATGACCGCCGGTTGTGCAAACTTGATATCGACTAGCGGGGCGGAATCATGACTTTTACGGAAGAACTGAAAAACATGAGCGAAAAAAACGCTGAAAACGGGAGAGACGGTGATTTGGAAAACGAAAAGAAAGATTTATACGAACTGGAAAAAGAAGACAAAAGCATTTTTGAGGCAATAAATCTGGAGCTGGACCGTCAGCAGAATCAGATTGAACTGATTGCCTCGGAGAATATTGTTTCCAGAGCCGTGCTGCAGGCGCAGGGATCCATTCTGACCAACAAATATGCGGAAGGGCATCCGCAGAAGCGTTATTATGGCGGCTGCACTTTTGTCGACATGGTGGAGGAAATTGCCATTGAACGTGCCAAAGAGTTGTTTAACGCCAAATTTGCAAATGTTCAGCCTCATTCCGGTTCTCAGGCCAATACGGCGGTTTATGTAGCGCTGCTGCAGCCGTGCGATATGATTATGGGAATGTCGCTGGATGCCGGCGGACATCTGACGCACGGGTCAAAGGTTTCGTTTTCGGGAAAATGGCTGAAAGCCGTGCAGTATGGTGTGCGCAAAGAAGATGGCCTGATCGATTATGACGAGGCTGAGCGCCTGGCTCTTGAGAACCGGCCAAAACTGATTATTGCCGGAGGGTCGGCGTATCCGCGGCAGATAGATTTTGCCCGCTTCAGAAAAATAGCGGACCGTGTCGGCGCGTATCTGATGGTGGATATGGCTCATTTTGCGGGGCTTGTGGCTGGAGGACAGCATCCGAATCCTCTGGATTTTGCCGATGTTGTAACAACGACGACGCATAAGACGCTGCGCGGACCGCGCGGCGGCATGATTCTGACAAATAACGAAGAAATCGCAAAAAAGATAAACTCCGCTATCTTTCCCGGAACGCAGGGCGGGCCGTTGATGCATGTGATTGCGGCCAAAGCCGTCTGTTTCGGCGAAGATCTGACGCCGCAGTTTAAGGAATATGCCGCTCAGGTGGTTAAAAACGCCGCCGTTATGGGCGAAGTTTTGCATAAGAGAGGATTGGATCTGGTTTCGGGAGGAACGGACACGCATCTGCTTCTGGTGGATCTGCGGCCGAAAAAACTGACCGGCGACGTGGTGGCGGAAGCTTTGGAACGCGCCAATATTACCTGTAACAAAAACGCCATTCCGTTTGACCCGATGCCGCCAAAAGTAACTTCCGGCATTCGCGTCGGAACGCCGGCGGGAACGACACGCGGCTTTAAAGAAAAAGAGTTTGAACAGATTGCCGGCTGGATCGGCGACGTGATTGACGCTCTGGCGGCGGGAAACGCGGAAAAAGTTATTGCGGACACGAAAGAGAAAGTGATGGCTCTCTGCGCATGTTTTCCAATTTATAAGGACTGAAAATGATTAAGATAAATTCGAAGAAAATTGCCGAGATTGTCGGGTCGCCGATGGTCGTTGTCGACACGGATATCGACGAGGTGGTTACGGATAGCCGCATTGCCAAAAGGGGAGATCTGTTCATCGCCCTGAAAGGCGACAGATTTGACGGACATGATTTTGTCAAAGACGTGATTGCCCGCGGCGTGGAACTGGTGATGGTGCAAAAACAGCTGCCGGATGTTCCTGCGGTGCGGCAGATTGTGGTTCCGGATACCCTTGAGGCGTTCGGAAAACTCGGGCGTTATAACCGCCGGCAGTTTAAGGGCAGGGTCATCGCTCTGACCGGAAGCGCCGGGAAAACGACAACCAAGGAAGAGATCAAATATCTGCTGGCCCGTTTCGGCAATGTCTATGCCACCGGAGGAAACCACAATAATCATATCGGCGTGCCGGAAACCCTGTGCAAAATCAACATGAGTTCCGATTACGCGGTGATTGAAATGGGGATGAGTTCCAAAGGTGAGATATCAAAGCTTGTTTCCTATACGCAGCCCGATATTGCCATTGTTACCAATGTTTATCCGATGCATATAGAATTTTTTGACAGTCTGGAAGGAATCGCCGAAGCCAAAGCCGAGATTTTCGAGGGACTTCCCGCAGACGGAAGTGGAGCCGCCATTATCAACGAAGATACCAATTTTGCAGAGATTTTGGAAAAGCGTGCTCTTGAACGTCCTGCAAAACTGGTTAAATTCGGCAGAAACAATATTGTTTCCCGTTCGGAGAAAGACGGCGTAACGACGATTCAGGCTCTTATCGGCGGCGAAAAAGTTTCTTTTGAGCTGACTGACGGCGGCGAGCATCATGTTTATAATGCTTTGTGCGCCCTGACCGCCGCGCATGAACTTGGCATTGACGTCCGCAAGGCCGCGGCTCTGATCCGGGATTTCGGTGCGCTTGACGGCCGCGGCAAAAAACATGAGCTGAAGCTGCCGTCCGGTGGCGTTTATACCCTGATTGACGACAGTTATTCGGGACAGCCGGAAGCAATGAAACTGGGGATTGAGGCTCTGGACAAGATGCCTGCTTCCGGCCGGAAAATCGCTGTGCTCGGAAAAATGGCGGAACTTGGCGCGTATTCCAAAGCAAAGCATGTGGAGATCGGCAAGCTGCTGGCCGGAACAAATATTGACATTGTTGTCGGCGTTTGCCCGGAGATGAAAGACATGCTGGCGCAGCTGCCAGACCGTATAGAGCGGCATTATTTTGAAAATAAGGAAGGTCTGGATGAATTTTTAGCAAATAAGTTATTGCAAAATAATGATATTGTCCTTATAAAGGGGGCAAGATATTCTTCAAAACTTTATCAGGTTGCGGAAAGCCTTATTAAAAACGGAGAAGGGAAAGACTTATGAAATGTCCTTTTTGCGGTTATGAAGACACGCAGGTCAAGGATTCGAGAACAACCGACGACAATACCTGTATCCGCCGGCGGCGGGAATGTCCGGAATGCGGATCCAGATTTACGACTTTTGAGCGCGTGCAGCTGCGGGAACTGATTGTCGTCAAGAAAAACGGTGAAAAGACAATGTTTGACCGTGACAAGCTGGCGCGTTCCATTCAGCTTGCCGTCCGCAAGCGCCCTGTTAATCCGGAGCGGGTGGAAAAGGTGGTCAACTCTATTCAGAGGCGTCTTGAAAGTTCCGGCGAAACCGAGATCCCGTCGAGAATAATCGGCGAATATGTGATGGAGGCCCTACTGCGGCTCGATCATGTTGCCTATATCCGGTTTGCGTCGGTTTATAAGGATTTTCGCGAAGTAAAAGACTTTGAAGATTTTGTGGAAACAATTGACAAACTGGCAAAGCCCGAAACTTTGCCGCATATTGAGGAAGATTAAAATGGCGAAATATATTTCCGAAAAAATCAAAATGAAATCCGGAGCCCGTCTGGCAGCCGTGCAGGCAACGTATATGATTGCGTACGGCCAGCTTTCCGTAGACGAGGTGATCAGGGATTTTATCAACGGCGAAGTCGGACGGTACGTTATTGACGAGAAAGATAATAATACCGAGGAGATGATTAAAATTTCGGATATTGACACCAATTATTTCGCAACTCTTGTGCGCGGTGTCCATGAGAAAAAAGAATATATTGAAAAGTCGCTTTCTTCTTATTTGAACGAAGGCTGGTCTTTTGAAAGAATGGACGGCACAATGCAGGCGTTGCTTTTGTGCGCGGTTTATGAGATAATCAATACGTTAGATGTTGATGTTAAAGTTATTATTCAGGAATATGTCGATCTGGCCTATGCGTTTTTCTCCAAAAACGAGCCGAAAATGATTAATGCGCTGCTGGATCAGATTGCCCACGAAGTGCGTATGGGCGGAATTTAGAAAAACGCTTTTGTCGACAGGATGCGGTTGAATAAGTAAGGTTGTTGAGAATTAGAGATGACAGTATTAAAAGTTTTTGAATATCCTGATCCGATTTTGAAGAAAAAAGCGGCGGCAGTTGAAAAGGTCGATGACGAGCTTCGGCGTTTTCTTGACGATATGCTGGAAACAATGTATTCGGCCGTCGGCGTCGGGCTGGCCGCGCCGCAGGTCGGCGTGTCCAAAAGAATAGTCGTTATCGACTATGAGCAGGAAGAAGACGAGAATGGCAACCACCTTAGGGGTCGTCCCAGATATTTTATTAACCCGGAAATTGTCTGGACTTCGGAAGAAAGAGTCTGCGGCGAGGAGGGATGCCTTTCCGTTCCCGGACAGAGGGCCGAAGTTGAGCGTTTTGAAAAAATCCGCGTTCGTTATCTGGATTATGACGGAAAAGAGCGGGAAATTCTGGCTGATGATTTTCTGGCAATTGTGCTGCAGCATGAAATTGACCATTTGGACGGGATTTTGTATATTGACCGCATCAGCCGTCTGAAACGCAACATGCTTATCAAAAAAATGGAAAAGCGCCGCGAGGAAGAGGCCCGGGAAAAGTAAGCCGGCTGAAAGCGGAGAGGCCTTTATTGTCAAAAACGGCTGCGTGAGATAATACCTTTACGGTTCTGGAAATGGTATCGTGTTGTCAAAATGAGCCGGGCAGGAGATAGGAAATGAAAATCGTATTTATGGGAACGCCGGATTTTTCGGTTCCGGTTTTGGAGGTTCTGGCCAAAGAGCATGAGGTGGTCTGCGTTTATACCCGCGCGCCCAAAGAAGCGGGACGGGGACAAAAAGAAAGCAAAACGCCGGTTCATCTGCTGGCGGAAAAACTGGGAATCGAGGTTCGGACTCCGAAAACGCTGCGCAATGAAGACGAGCAGGAAAAGTTTAAAGCTTTAGATGCGGATGCCGCCGTTGTCGCCGCTTACGGCCTGATTTTGCCAAAGCCCGTATTGGAGGCGTTTCCCCGCGGATGTATCAATGTGCATGCTTCGCTTCTGCCGCGCTGGCGCGGCGCAGCGCCGATTCAAAGAGCAATACTGGCGGGAGACGAATTTGGCGGCGTAACGATTATGCAGATGGATGAGGGACTGGATACCGGAGATATTTTGCTTGAGGATCCGGAACCGATTGCGCTGGGCAGTATTACGGGCGGCGCGTTTCATGATCTTATGGCGGAACACGGCGCCAAAATGATTGCCGAATATCTGCGCCATCCGCAAAAATACCCGCCGCGCAAACAAGGCGGGATGACGACGCCTTATGCGGCCAAGCTGGAAAAAGACGAGGCCCGGCTTGATTTTTCCCGGCCGGTTGATGTTTTGGAACGCAAAGTCAGAGCCTTTAATCCTTTTCCGGGAGCTTATTTTGTCTGCAACGGCGAAAGGTTTAAGGTGCTGAGGGCCCGGCCTGCGCAGAAAACGCTGGATGAAGGGGAAATCCGCTGGGCAGACGGCGTTTATGCGGTTGGCTGCCGGGACGGGAATCTGCTGATTGAGGAGTTGCAGCGGCAGGGAAAGAAGGCTATGCCGGCTGAAGATTTTCACCGCGGTTCCGACGTGTTGAATGCGGCGTGGGCTGAACCGGCGCGGGACTGATTCTGAAAAGCGGACAGACGGCGTTTATGCGGTTGGCTGCCGGGATGGGAATCTGCTGATTGAGGAGTTGCAGCGGCAGGGAAAGAAGGCTGTGCCGGCGACAAATAAGGTTTATGATATGGAAAACCCCGAAGTGCTGTCGGCACAACGGGGTTTTTTGTTAATCGGCCATATCTTCCAGCATACCGTTTTTATAAATGGCAGGCCTGTAAAGATCTATGATTGTGTTTACGCGCACAATCTGACCTTGAGTGAAGGGTGAAACGCTTCCGTCCTCTTCCAGATTTCCGCCGCGCTTCCAGATGTCCTGCGCAAAGCGGTACACAAACTCGCCAAGGCCGGTTTCAATGATGATGTCCCGGTGATTAACGAGTATGCGGGCCAGCGATTTGGAAATGTAGCCGCCGGACAAAAGCCCAATAATCAGTCCCCATTCGACGCAATGCAGTTTTTCAATCATTTCATCGACAAAGTTGGCGATGATGGTTTTGACCGGATGCGTGTATTTGGGAGTGCGGAAATAAAATCCCGTCCGCAGGAGATCAATATATTCATCTCTGGCAAATTCGTAATCGTCCAAACTCAGAGATGCCTTGATCTTTTTTTCTACGGAAGAATCGTATTCCCGGAGGCCGGCCTGAAAAGCTTTCAGTTCTGCCGTCAGCTCTTTGAGAAGCTGTCTTTTGGGAGCGGCCGCCTTGATGGCTGCTCTGCGTTCTTCCTCTTTGGCCTTTTCATCGAGTTCTTTTACTCTTTCGGCGTTCAATTTCTCGGCCAGTGCCTTTTTTTCCTGACGTTTGCGGATTTTTTCTTCCGCGATCGCTTTTTGTTCCGGGGTCATTCTCTCGAATGCCGCAGCTCTTTTTTCTTTTTTATCCATAATAGTACTTTTTTGGGATTTTGGAATATTGTTATTTCTAAATCCCGGTTAACTTAATTTTTTGTTTTGCCCATGAAAATTTCATAAGCCGTTTTTTTTAATCCTTCCTTGCGTAAAAGCATCTGAAATTTTTCCGATTGTCGAATCAGATTTTCGTTTCCGGAACTTTTGATGCGGTCGAAAAGATTGTGGTACTGGCGTTCGCAGCCCACATAATTTTCGGGAAAAGCAAAGAGCCTTTCTATTTGAAGTTCGTAACCTTTGAGCGAGTGGTCATTTGCAAAACCGCGAATGGCTTCTCCCAACTTCACTTCCCGCAGCATCTGGTTTCCTTTCAGCGAAAGACGGATATTTTCCTCTTTTCTCTGATGACGCAGGGTTTTTTCTTCAGCACTTTCCACAAAGGGGAATTCTTTTTTTACCATAATGATACAAATTGCGGCTTAACCCGAATTGCTCAGATTTCAGCCAGTTTAACACATAAGTATATAGTCTCAGATACAAATATAGACAAAAAAATGTGCTTTTTCAAGTTTTATTTATGGTCAAATGAACTTTTTTTGTTTAATATTCGTTTTAAGATAATAAATAATATTTCAGGGGTTGTATTGAACAATGAAGCGAATAATTAAAATTGCCATCGTCTTGGCCGTTCTGGCCGGAGTCGCCTACTATTTTTCCGCAAAAGGGAAGAGTAAAACCGAATATATTACGGAACCTCTGAAAAAAGGCGACATTACCGAAAAAATTACCGCCTCTGGCATTATTAATCCGATATCGACGATTAATGTCGGCACGCAGGTGTCCGGGACAATCAAAGAGATTTACGTCGATTACAATTCGGAAGTAAAAAAGAATCAGCTGCTGGCTCTGATTGATCCTGACATGTTTGAAGCGAAGGTCGCGCAGCAAAAGGCGGCTTTGGATATTGCCAAAGCGCAGGTGCTGGTTCAGGAAAGCGAAGTCAAATATAATGATAAAAACCTTAAACGAATTCGTAAACTGCATAAGCAAAAATATTCTGCCGACAGGGAATTGGAAACGGCGGAAAGGGATTATGATACGTCGGTTGCACAGCTGGCTCTGCAGAGAGCGCAGGTAGAGCAGGCGCAGGCATCGCTGCTTTTGGCGGAGACAGAACTTCGTTATACAAAGATTATTTCGCCGGTTGACGGTATTGTCGTATCAAAGGCTGTTGAGGTCGGGCAGACCGTGGCGGCAAGCTTTCAGACGCCGACATTGTTTAATGTGGCGGAAGATTTGACGAAAATGCAGATTGAAGCGTCGGTGGTGGAAGCGGATATTGCCAAAGTCAAGGTGGGACAGGTTGTCGAATTCAGCGTCGACAGTTTTCCGGACGAGATTTTCTACGGTATCGTTACGCAGGTGCGCAACGAGGCGATTACGACCTCAAATGTTGTTACCTATGAAGTAATTATAGAAATTGACAATAAGGAACTGAAGCTTAAGCCGGGTATGACGGCTAATGTCGAGATTATTACGGCGCAGAAAAGCAATGTCCTGCTGGCGCCGAATAAAGCTCTGCGCTATTATTTTGATGACGGCAGCGGTGAGAGCAAACGTTATAAGGACAAGGGTATCTGGGTTCTGGAAAACGGCGGGCCAAAGCGCGTCAGTATAACGACAGGTGTTGCGGATGACGAATTTACGGAAATTGTTTCGTCGCGGCTGAATGACAGGAGCCAGGTTATTGTCGAACAGAAAGACGGTGCGGGCGCCAATGCGCGCGCCATGCGCATGAGGATCCGCTGATGTCTTTGATTGACATACATAATCTGAAAAAGCATTATCTTGTCGGTGATATGCGTCTGGAGATTCTCAAGGGGTTGTCTCTGCATATCGAAAATGGCGAATTTGTGGCGATTATGGGACCGTCCGGTTCGGGAAAGTCAACGCTGATGAATATTTTGGGGTGTTTGGACAAGCCAAGCTCGGGAAAGTATATTCTGGACGGCGTGGATATCGGAAAACTGAATTCCGACGAACTGGCGGCAATCCGCAATAAAAAAATAGGATTTGTCTTTCAGGGATTTAATCTGCTGTCCAGGACATCGGCGCTGGAAAATGTTGAACTGCCTATGGTTTATGCGGATGTACCGGAGGATGAGCGCCGCAAAAAGGCGATTAAGGCGCTGGAAGTCGTGGGGCTGAAATCGCGCATGCATCATCAGCCAAACCAGCTGTCGGGCGGTCAGCAGCAGCGCGTGGCGATTGCCAGAGCGATAGTTAATGATGCGCCGATTATTTTTGCCGATGAGCCGACGGGAAATCTGGACACAAAGACCAGCGTGGAAGTTATGGAACTGTTTACCAGGTTTAACCGCGAGCTGAAACGGACGATTATTCTGGTAACGCATGAAGAAGACATTGCCGCCTACAGCGACCGGGTCATCCGCATTGTGGACGGCGAGATTGTCAGCGACAAGAGAAACCGCCATGATTGATTTGAAAACGATTACCAAAATTGCGCTGAGAGCCATTAAAGCCAATAAGATGCGTTCGACGCTGACCAGTCTGGGCATTATCATCGGTGTTGCCGCCGTTATTGTCATGCTGGCCATCGGCAACGGGGCGCAGGTATCTATTCAGGAAGATATGAAAGCTATCGGTTCCAATCTTATTATTGTCCGCTCCGGCGTGGCAACCTCCAGCGGCGCGCGCGGCGGACATGGCTCGCAGCCGACCATGAAGAAAAGCGACGGCGACGCGATTCAGGCAAAAATCAGCAAAATCAGACTTGCGGCTCCCGTCTTGAATGAGACGGCGCAGATTGTTTACGGCAACGCCAACTGGTCAACGCAGATTACCGGCACGGACAACCGCATGTTTACCATTAAGGAATGGGATCTGGATTACGGGCGTTTCTTCAGCGAAGCTGATATTAAAAATGCTGGAAAAGTGGCTATTTTAGGGCAAACGGTCAAAAAAGAACTGTTTGGCGACGTTGATCCTATCAATAAGAGCATTCGTATTAAGGGGATTCCTTTTCAGGTTATCGGCGTTCTGGATACGAGAGGACAGACCGGCATGGGGCAAGATCAGGACGATGAGGTTTATATTCCGATTACGACGGCGCAAAAGAAAGTTATGGGAACCAGTTTTCCCGATCAGGTGAAATTTATTATGCTGCAGGCTGTTGATGCGGAAAGCACCTATACGTCGCAGCCCGAGATTACCGAACTGCTGAGGCAGCGGCATAATCTCGGTGCCAATAAGGAAAATGATTTCATTATAAGAAACCTGACGCAGATGATGGAAATGATGGAGAGTTCGACGAAAATCATGACTATTCTTCTGGGGTCGATTGCTTCCATTTCCTTGTTAGTCGGCGGTATCGGCATTATGAATATCATGCTGGTTTCGGTAACGGAACGTACCCGGGAAATTGGCATCCGCATGGCAATCGGGGCTAAGGCCTGGGATATCAGGTGGCAGTTTCTGATGGAATCTCTCGTTTTATCGCTTATCGGTGGCATTATCGGCATTGTCACGGGGCTGCTGGGAGTACAGATTATGAAATATTTTACGGATTTTACGCTGATTGTGTCGATGTTTTATATTATCGTTCCTTTTGCCTTTTCCGGATTTGTCGGATTGTTTTTCGGTTTTTATCCGGCATATAAGGCCTCGTTGTTAAATCCGATTAACGCGCTGCGTTATGAGTAGCGTGGCTGGATTAATGTCATAAAAAACCCGGCCGAAGCCGGGTTTTTCTGATTTTATCCGGTTAAAAATACTGGATATACAGATATATTGTCGCAATTCCCACACTGATCAGCATGGTCGGAATAGACCAGATGAGAAATTTCATGAAATGAATCGGGTGGCCTTCGCGCTGGGCCATGCCGGCGACAATGACGTTTGCCGAAGCGCCGATCAGCGTGCCGTTTCCGCCGAAACAGGCGCCGAGTGACAAAGCCCACCATACGGGCATCATGGCTTCGCGGCCGCCCATTGACTCCTCCATGGATTTGATCATCGGGATCATGGTGGCGACAAAGGGGATATTGTCAATGGCGCTGGAAAGAATTGCCGAGATCCAGACAATCAGGAAAACGCTTTTTTTGATGCTTCCGTCGGTGATGTCGATAAACATCTGTCCGAGCATTCTCAATACGCCGGTTTCTTCAAGTCCGTATACGATGACAAATAACCCGGAGAAGAAAAAGATTGTTGTCCAGTCGACAACGGCAAAAACTTCTTCAACTTTGCGTTCCCGCTCTTCATGACTGCTGCCGAGCGTGTACAGCAGAAGTAGAACTGCGGCGCCGCAGATGGCAATAGTGCCGTTGGCGATGTGCAGGTGCTCGGCGGAAACAAAACCGGCGATTACCAGAAACAGGACGAATAAAGACTTGCCCAGCAGTTTCCAGTCTGTGATAGTGTCTTTTTCATTGATTTTCATGACAGCCTGGCGGTTTTTATCCGTAGTAACGAGGCTTTTGCTCCAGATGAGGTCAAAGCAGAAAATCAGTACAACCATGGTTATGGCAACTATCGGAGCCAGTTCTTTGACAAAGTCCATAAAGGATAAATTCAGGGCCGAGCCGATAAGAATGTTCGGTGGATCGCCGATGAGGGTTGAAGTACCGCCGATGTTGGAAGAAAAGATTTCCAGAATAAGGTAGGGGTAAGGGTTGATTTTGAGTTTGCGGGTAATCTGAAAAGTTACGGGAGCAATCAGCAAAACGGTGGTTACATTATCCAAAAACGCCGAAAAGACAGCGGTTACGGCGGCGAGGACAATCATCAGCCCGCGGGGATTGGCTTTGACTTTTTTGGCTCCCCAGACGGCGACAAACTGAAACATGCCGGATTTTTCGGAAATACCGACAATGGTCATCATCCCTATCAGTAGGGCCAGAGTATTGAAGTCTATGCCTTTCAATGCCGTTTCCTGTGTCAGAATTCCGGCAAAGATCATGACGACTGCGCCCAGCAGCGCGACAACGGCACGGTTTAGTTTTTCGGTAAAAAGGATTATGTAACAGATAACCACTATCGCCGTGGCTACTATTTTGGGATCGAAGCCCCATATCAGCGCTGACTGCGCTATTTCTGCGGCGTGCATAATTGTTTCCTTCTGTTATTAGGACAAATATTCTAAACTATTTATAAAACAGACATGCTAATATTGTATTAATAAAAAAGGCTCCGTTCCGGAGCCTTTTTTATTACATAAAGTGGCGGATATGCAGGTATAACGCGGCAATTCCCACACTGATAAGCATGGTTGGAATAGACCAGATGAGGAATTTCATGAAATGAATCGGGTGGCCTTCGCGCTGAGCCATGCCGGCGACAATGACGTTTGCCGAAGCCGCAATCAGCGATCCGTTTCCGCCAAAGCAGGCGCCGAGCGACAAGGCCCACCATACGGGCATCATGGCCTCGCGGCCGCCCATTGATTCCTCCATGGACTTGATCATCGGGATCATGGTGGCGACAAAGGGGATGTTGTCGATGGCCGTGGAAACAAATGCGGAAAGCCAGACAACGATCATCGCCGCTTTTTCAATGCTGCCGTCGGTTATCTCGATAAATTTGGTTCCCAGAAGAGAAAGAACGCCGGCTTCCTCCAGTCCGTAAACAATGGCAAACAGACCGGCAAAGAAGAAAATCGTCGTCCAGTCGACCAGACCGAAAGCTTCTTCTATTTTGTGATCGCGCTCATCATGCGGGCTGCCCCAGGTATAAAGCAGCAGCAGGACGGAAGCGCCGAATATGGCGATGGTGCCGTTGGCGATGTGCAGATGTTCGGCCGCCATGAAGCCGATGATGACCGCCGTTAATACCGCCAGAGATTTGACGAGAAGGACAGAATCCGTAATCGTATCTTTTTCGTTGATTTTCATAACGGCCTGGCGGTTTTTGTCCGAGGTCTGCATATGGCGTCCCCAGATGAGGTCAAAAGCGAATACCAAAACAATCATTGTTACCGCGACCACAGGCGTCAGCTCATTGACAAAGTCCATGAACGTGAGTTTGAGGGCTGAACCGATAAGAATGTTCGGGGGGTCGCCGATAAGGGTTGCCGTCCCGCCGATGTTGGAGGCAAAAATTTCGACAATCAGGAAAGGATAGGGGTTGATTTTGAGCTTGCGGGTAATCTGGAAAGTTACGGGCGCAACCAGCAACACGGTAGTAACATTGTCCAGCAGGGCCGAAAAGACTGCGGTTACGACAGCCAGAACAATCAGAAGCCCGCGGGGGGACGCTTTTACTTTTTTTGCCGACCAGACTGCCACATATTGAAACATGCCGGACTTTTCGGCGATGCCGACAATGGTCATCATGCCTATCAGCAGGGCCAGCGTGTTGAAGTCAATGCCGGCAATAGCCGTTTCCTGTGTCAGAATTCCCGCGAAAATCATGATTGCGGCGCCCATTAACGCCACAACGGCGCGGTTCAGTTTTTCCGTGAACAGGATAATATAGCTGATGACCAGAATTGCCGTGGACAGGATTTTGGGATCAAGGCCGAAAACCGCTTTTGAAACGTGGGTTAAACCTTCAGCGTCCATAATAAACTCCTATATAAAATATCACTGCATGAGTAATATATAAGCAAGTTTATTAAAAAACAAATGTTTCCGGTATGGGTGTGAACGAAATGCCTATTTGGAGCCCGCCAGATGGTTGACAACGCCGTAAAGCGTGTTGATTTCTTGTTCGGTCAGGCTGTTGCGCGTAAAAATGTTGCGTAGGTTGATAACCATACGCGCTCTTTTTTCATCAAGAGGAAAGCTGCCGGACTGCTCAAGCTGCTTTTCCAGATATTCCAAAAAGTGCAAAAGACTGTCTCTGGAAGCGGGAATGGTATCGTTGGTTACAAATTTGGCAGACGCGCCGTGAATCTGTGTTTTATACCATTCATAACCGACCAGAAGCACGGCCTGTGCCAGATTCAGCGAACAGTGGCGCGGGTTTAACGGAATTTCAATGATAGAATCAGCTAGACTGATGTCTTCATTCTGCAAGCCGGTGCGTTCGGGACCAAACAGAATTCCGCAGCGGATGTCCGCCGACAGTTTTTGTTGCAGTTCTGTTGCCGCGGCCGACGCCGTGTAGACCATTTTTATCTGATTGCGGGGACGAGCGGTTGTGGCCATTACCAGCTGCAAATCTGCCGCGGCTTCTTGTGTCGTGGCATATATGCGGGCGTTGCGGAGGATTTCTTCCGCCCCTGAAGAGGCGGACACTGCTTTGGGAGAAAGATGATTTTCGCGCGGGGAGACCAGGCGCAGATGCTCCAGACCGCAGTTCATCATGGCGCGGGCGGACATCCCTATGTTTTCGGCCAGCTGCGGCTTTACCAGAATAATGTATGGCTGATTGTTCATGCTGTTTTCTTCCGTTAGGTTTACATACGGGGATAATTATATAATTTAAGGTCTTTTTTCAGATATTCTTTTGCCGCTTTTTTGTCTGAGGCGTCAACTGCGACCGACGGCGGTTCCTTTTGTCCGCTGTGGCGAGCCGCTTTTTGTTTTATCTGCGAAGTGTTTTTGAGGATGTCAGACAATTCGCCTTTGCGCGCATGGTCTACGGTCATGTCTATGTCCCTGTCGACTGAGCGCTTGATTTTCAGACGTTCCGCAATCGGAATGACGTTTATGTTATCCGCTGATTTATCCAGTTCCGTTTCGGTTTCCTGAGCCTGAACGCCGAAAGCGACGATGGTTCCGAGCAAAGCAAAGGCAAAGATTTTGTGCAGCATGTGTTTTCCTTTAGTCTGTTCCCAGCAAATCCATGGTGTTGAAGAGAATGTTCTGGAAGTCGAGTCCCAGACCGTCTTCAAAATTGGACATTACGTTTGAAAAGGCCTTGCTCAACGGGTCGTCGGCGGCATAAACGTCTTGATAGCTTTCGCGCAGGATGTTGGTATAGTTTTTCGGCATGTTTTTGATGTTTTCATCATAGCTGTCCGGAATTTTGTAGCCGAGTTTTCTTAAATGTTCGGTCAAAACAAGCATATTATGGCGGTTGACTTCCGGAGCCAGACGTTCCTGACCGTAATCGGTGCCGAAAGTTGTCGCTTCGCCGACATAGTTCAGGCGGCCGTGCTGACCTGACCCTCGCCAAGTCTGGATTCCGGTGCGGTCGCGGGATTTTGCCCAGGGATCAACGGGAAGAATGTCGCCGCCGGTAGGGCCGTTGCCATAGGCCGGCGCGTCCGGAGATTTGTCGGGGCTTTTGTCAGGGACGTTTTCTCCAAAATATCCGTCATTGGGGTGGGGAGCCCAGGGATTGGCAGGCAGCTGCGCGTTGGCGGCGCCCGCAACGGAAAAACAGCCTAAAACCGCGAGAATGCATAAGTACTTTTTCATGACAGCCTCCATTCTTCTCCATCTTCTTTTATCATACAATAAAAAATAAGAAAATAATAGTTACAATATTGTTGCAAAAGTAAATATCGCGTTAATCCGATTGACAATCCGACGGGGAAAGTTATGATATTCGGAGAAATCTGAAATTGAAGACAGCGCGCATGTTGAACAAAATTTTTATTCTAGTGTTTATTACCGCGGTCGCGGTTTCTGCCGGCAGGTATGTGAATAATAAAAATATCCGCCAGTATTTTATGCCGCTGGAAAAATATCCGGAACTTGTTGTTCGGGATAATCTTTCTGGCAGGGACGCCGATCTTTCTCCGGCTTCCAGAGTCTGGCTGCATCAGGTTAATACGCCAAAACGGCTGCGCGCTTATTTTGACAGATACGGCGGTTTTGAGCTTGATGTTTTTTATAATGCCGAACGAGGGACGTTTGTCGTGCATCGCAATAATCCGAACGGCGAGGTTACGCTGGACATGATGTTCGGAGAAATGCCTGATGTCGGCAAAAAGTTTTTTTGGCTCGATTTCAAAAATCTGGGCTTTGACAATAAGGACGACGCTCTGAAAGAGCTGATCGCGGTGGTCGGCCGCAATATTATGCGCAAATCCCATATCATTATCGAAAGTTCCAATCCCCAGTATCTCGACGATTTTGCTCAGACAGGCTTTTTGACGTCTTACTATTTTCCGAGTCTTTACCGGGTTAAGAAAAAGGACGTTTACGCAACCCTGGCCGCGGCGGCGGAACAATATAAAAACAGCTCCGTCGATTTTGTGTCGGGCGATGTCCGCTCTTTTAACTATCTGGACTATTATTTTCCCGAAGCCGTAAAATTGTATTGGAATTTGGGAAAAAATATGGAAAAGGTCGTGCCGTTCCTGCTGAAACAGCCCAAAACCGGCGCTCTACTGGTGCATGACCGGAAATTTCCCCGTTAAAACAACCGGATTTTTGCTGATTTCGGGATGAAACGCCGTCTTCAACGGTCTGCGGCGGTGGAGAGCATTTTCCAGTTCAGTGCGGAATGCCGTCAGATTTTTCGGCTGTCGGTAAATCGGCAAAAAAATGTGACATATGCGGCGCGCAGGAGAAGTGGCGAAAAAGTCTGTGTTTTTGTGCAAAACGCGGTCAGGGAAGCCGGTCGATGATGCCGCCGCCCATAACTCTGGTTCCGTCATAAAAGCAGCAGCCCTGTCCGGGCGCGACGCCGTAAAATTCATCCAGCAGGGTAAGTTCGGCTTTTTCCTGACTGATAAAGCGGACTTTTGCCGGAACAGCTTTTTGTCTGGAGCGCAGTTTGACCATAAATTCGGCCTCCGCGGGCATTTCTTCTCCGAGCCAGTTGATTTCGCTTATTGTCAGCGAGCGGCAGAGGAGCTCTTCTTTGGAACCGACGATGAGGCGGTTTTCGCGCGCGTCTATTTTCAAAACATACAAAATGCCGGTATTGCCGCCGATGCCCATTCCGCGGCGCTGACCGACGGTATAATTTATCAGGCCTTTGTGCTGCCCGAGGATTTTTCCCGACGTATCGACAATATCTCCCGGAAAAACTCCGACTTCCGGCCGCAGACCGGTAATCAGTTCGGCGTATTTGCCGTCGGCAACAAAACAAATATCCTGGCTGTCGGATTTCTTATAAATGCTCAGTCCGGCGTTTCTGGCGATTTCCCGGGTCTGATCTTTGGTGTATCCGGCCAGGGGGCAGCGCAGCATCTGCAATGCGGCTTTTTTTACGGCAAAGAGAAAGTAACTCTGGTCCCGCGTCAGGTCTTCGGCTCTGTGCAGTTCCGCGCCGCGCGCGGTCAGTCTGATGTCAGCATAATGTCCCGTTACGAGAATATCGGCGCCCAAATCCCGGGCTTTGTCGGCCAGTGTTCCGAGCTTGATGAATTTGTTGCACATGATGCAGGGCGAGGGGGTCATTCCCTGCAGATAGGAATCCGTAAAATAACGCACGACTTTGGCGGCAAACTCTTCTTTCATGTTAATGTAATGGTGCTCTATGTCCAGACGGGAGGCGACGTCCGCCGCGTCGGCGATTGACAGATGTTCGGGTCTGTACGGCGGCGCGAGCAGATCCATGGTGATGCCGAAAACATCGTACCCCTGCTGTTTGAGCATTGCGGCGGCGGCGGAACTGTCCACGCCTCCCGACATGGCTACGCAGACCCTTGTTTCCCGCGGTGTTTTGCGCAGGCCCAGACTATTTGGCGTTGGTGTTGTTTCCATTTTTCAGTTCATTCAGTTCGCGGCGCAGAGCGGTAAGCTCTGCGGTCATTTCTTTCAGTTTCTTTTCCAGAGGATCGGGCGCGTTTGAGTCAATGCCATAAGCGCAGAAGCATTTCTGCTGCTCTTTTTTCAGGGCTTCGACTTTATGCGCCGCCATTCCGACAACGGTGGTATCTGCCGGGACATCTTTGACGACAATGGCATTGGAACCTATTTTTGCATTTTTGCCGATTTTGATGGGACCGAGAACCTGAGCGCCGGAACCGATAATGACATTGTCGCCGATTGTGGGATGACGTTTGGCGGTTACTTTGCCGTTTTTGTCAAAAACGGTTGTGCCGCCGAGGGTTACGTCGTGATACAGCGTTACGTTGCTGCCGATTTCCGTTGTTTCGCCGATGACGACGCCGGCACCGTGGTCTATGAAAAAGCCTCTGCCGACTCGGGCTCCGGGATGAATTTCTATTCCGGTCAGAAAGCGGGCAATCTGGGAGATTATGCGCGCCGTCAGGCGGAAGTTCCTCTTCCACAGCGCATGCGCAAAGCGGTGGATGACGATACAATGAAACCCCGATGAACAGAGCAAAGCCTCGGTTCTGCTTCTGGTTGCCGGATCCCGTTTCAGAATTGCGTCAAGGTCCTCAATTATAATCTTGAATTTACTGCCCATCTTGTGATACATTCCTCTGCAACTTATTTGAAAAATTAACAATTTATATAATATTTTTACTATATAATCAATTGTTACTAAATTAATGTTAAAAAGAGAAATTTAAATGACAGAGGTATTATTTAACGGTCATGCCGGGCGTTTGGAAGGGCGTTATCACCAGAGCGAAAAGCCGGGAGCGCCGATCGCGCTGATTCTGCATCCGCATCCCCAATATGGCGGGACAATGAACAATAAGGTCGTGTACAGCCTGTTCAGCTGTTTTCAAAATTTGGGTTTCTCGGTTTTACGCTTCAATTTCAGGAGCGTGGGCCGTTCGCAGGGAGAGTTTGAAGATGGTCCGGGCGAACTTTCCGACGCAACCGTTGCTTTGGACTGGCTGCAGTCGGTTAATCCAGAGGCGCGCCAATGCTGGATTGCCGGGTATTCTTTTGGCGCCTGGATCGGTTTGCAGCTGTTGATGCGCCGTCCCGACATCAATAATTTTATTGCCGTTTCGCCGCCGGCAAACGAAAAAGATTTTAGTTTTCTTGCCCCTTGTCCGACCTCGGGTCTGATTATTCAGGGCGGTGCGGACGAAATCGTCAATCCGCAGAGCGTGGCGGCGCTGGCCAAGAGGCTGAATGTTCAGAGAAACGTGGAAGTTGATTTTGCGCTGATTGAGGAGGGTGACCATATGTACAATAACCATTTGGTTGATTTGTACAAGATTGCCGGAAATTATATTATCGGCGCGATGCAGAAAAAAACGCCGCAGAAAAAGCGCCGCGGCCGCCGCAAAAAAATTGAAATGCAGGAAGAAGAGCCGCTGCTGCTGGAAGATGATTCCGAAGATACGGATGACGTAGATTTCGACGGCGAAGAATAATCTTCTGAAAAATAGTTTGAAAAGAGACGCTTTCGGGGGTCTCTTTTTTTATGACATATCTTACAGAAAATTTCATTTTTGTCGGATACAGATGTTTTCAGATATCTCCTCATGCCGGCGAGAGTGTTTAAATGGTCAGATTTGCTGCGAAAAGAATTACGGGGCTGTCCGGGGAGAATATCAGCGCTTATGGCAGCGGACAAGGTCGGAAAAAATTACGAATTTGTCCGCAGACGGAGACGCCGGAGCGGCGGCGGGCAGGGGTATCCGGCCATAACTGTCGTGAAAATACGGTTTATTTATCCGGGAATTAAAATTAGCGGAAAAAAGGATAGGGGTAAGGAATTGTTAACATTCCCGCGCGTATTATATCCTGTGTATACACTTAACACATGTGCGGATTGTTACCAGTATGGTCTTAACGAGGGTTCTTATTCCGGCTAAACGCCG
>CALXTQ010000009.1 GCA_944391485.1 uncultured Alphaproteobacteria bacterium
TGTCCGGACTGGACGCGGCAATCGCTTCTCTGCGCGATTTTGCGGCCAGGTTCGGCACTTACAACAATATCGTAACGACGCGGCAGGAATTTACCGAAGCGATGATCAATGTTCTGGAAGAAGGCGCTGACAAGCTGACGCTGGCCGACATGAACCAGGAAAGCGCCAATATGCTCGCTCTGCAGACCAGACAGATGCTTGCCGTCAACTCTCTGGCTCTCGCCTCTCAGGCCAGCCAATCTGTCCTGAAGCTGTTTTAGATGAGTTGCTGATTATGTTACCGCGCCCTCAATAAGTCTCGAGGCGTTTGGGAAAAATGTTTCCGGCTCAAAGCGCGGATTGTCTGCCGTCAGGATTTGTTTGGAGTAATCTTTATCTGACTCAGCTGATTTTTATTCCGTTTGATGATTTCAAACTCATAACCGTCGAAAATGAATTTTTGTCCCTGTTCGGGGATAGACTGGGTTCTGTCAAGCAGAAAACCGGCGACTGTTACGGCGCAGTCATCATCCAGATCCCAGCCGAATTTGCGGTTGATGTCCCGGATGGATACCTGTCCGTCAATCAGCCAGGCGTTGTCTCCGGCTTTTTTTATACCCATAATGTCTATGTTCTGAATATCCGTTTCGTCATTGATGTCGCCGACAATTTCTTCCAGAATGTCTTCCAGAGTTACAATACCCTGCAGAGTGCCATATTCATCGACAACAATGGCAAAATGTTCCCGGCGGGCCCGAAAAAGCTGAAGCTGCTGCAGCAAAGTGGTATTTTCCGGAATAAACCAGGGTTCGGCCATCAACTGACGGATGTTTATTTTTGAAAAGTCGTTGTTTTTTTCAACGCATTCTTTGAGCAGGTGCTTGACTCTGATAACGCCAACAATGTTTTCCGGTTTGTCCTGATACAGGGGAATTCTGGAAAAAGGAGAGTTTTTGACTTTGTCAATGAGTTTTTTGACAGGCAGGTTTATGTTGAGCGCGAATAGGTTGCGGCGATGGTTCATGACATCGTAGACCGTGATTTCATCAAGGTCGAGAATGCTTTTCAACATCTCGTTTTCTTCTTTGATGTCTTTTCCCTTATACATATAGATTGCCCCGCGGATTTCGGAAATGGACGAGGCTTCATCCTGATGATCTCTTTTCTGGATTTTGAAAATTCTGAAAGTGGTATTGACGATTTTTTGCAGGATATAAACCAGGGGCGAAAAGATAATAACCCAGAAACGGACGAAAGGAGCCACGGCCAGAGCCGCGTTGTTGGCATTTTTTACGGCGTAGCTTTTGGGCAGCATGTCCGTGTAAACAAGGACCAGAATCGTCATGATAATGGTAGCGTATGCAACGCCTTCCCGACCGAACAGATTTATCAAGACACTGGTGGATAAGGCGGTAGCCAGCGTGTTGGAAAGATTGGAACCGAGCAGGGTTGTGATTATAAGCCTGTCGCGATGGGCAAAAAGTCCGTTGATTATCTTTGCCCGGCGGTTGCTGCCGTTTCTTTCCATATCTATCATATAAGCCTGCGAAGCTCCGGTCAGAGCAGTTTCGGAACCAGAGAAAAAGGCTGAAAGCAACAAAAGTAAGATAATCGCGACGAGAGATATTATCATGGCTGTTCCTTGGCTAAAAAGTCATTTATGGCATCCACTACGCGGGCGACTGTATTGTCTACCTGTTCTTCCTTGGTTTCTACGACAATGTCGGCTTCCGAGTAATAGGGATATTCCTCATTAATGTATTTTTCCAGTTTGTTTTTCAAATGTTCGTCATTGCCTTTGAGAAACGGGCGGTGCTTGCGTCCGGCCGTCCGGTTGTAAAGGATCTCGACATCGGCCTTGAGCCAGATTGTGATGGCATGCTCGCGGGCGAGAAGCCTTGTCTGCTCCGCAACAAAAGAACCTCCGCCGGAAGCCAGAACGCATGGGGATCCCTGCAGAAGGCGCTTCATGACCCTTTTTTCGCCGGCGCGGTATTCTTCTTCGCCGAAACATTTCAGGACGTCTACCAGAGACAGTCCCGCCGCTTTTTCTATTTCTTGATCTCCGTCAACGAACGGGAGATCCAGTTTTTTTGCCAGACGCTTGCCGACACTGGTTTTTCCGCTTCCCATCAGTCCGACAAGCAAAATAATCTTATCTGTTTTTTTTAGCATTTTTTTTAATTTTTCTTTCAATCTCTTTTGATAAATAATATAGTGTAATCAAACCATATTTATCAATATTTTTTTATAAGGTATATATCATGAGACAGAAAAAATCAAAAATAATCTTTTATGTTCTTGGTGCGGTGGTTGTTTTGGGAATTTTGTTTGCGGCCTCCCGCGAAGTACCGGTTTCGTCAGAACATGTCGAGCAACCGCTAGAAAATACTTTTCTGAATAAGTAGCGGTTTTTATGGCAGACAGCGAAATAACAGAGTTTTTGGAGATGATGGCCGCAGAAAAAGGCGCCTCCCTGAATACGATTGACGCTTACCGCCGCGATCTGGTTTTGTTCAGATCCATTATTGCAAAAGCCTCGTCTCAGGTTCGGCCGGATGATATTTCGGAATATATCCGGGAGCTCAGCAAAAAGAAATTTGCGACCAAAACAATTCTGCGCCGTCTTTCCGCCGTGCGTGAATTTTTTAAGTTTTTGTTTTCAGAAGGGAGAATCAGCGATAATCCGGCGGCAAATACAGAATCTCCCAAACGGGAAAAACCTCTGCCGGAGTTTTTGACGGAAAAAGATGTTGCCGAACTGATTGCCGCCGCTGAAAAAAATACGGATATCAGAAGCCGGCGGACCGCGACAATGCTGAAGCTGATGTATGCCTGCGGCCTGCGCGTTTCGGAACTTGTTTCCCTGCCGGAAAATTGTATCAATTATGAAAAGAGGCAACTTTTGGTCCGAGGTAAGGGCAGCAAGGAAAGGGTCGTTCCCATAAGTTCGGAAGCTTTAGACGCTGTCAGCAGTTATCTGGAAATCCGCGAAAGTTTTTTGCGGGCGGGACGGCGGTCGGTCTGGCTGTTCCCGTCTTCGACGGCGGATTCCGGTCATGTCAGTCGGTTCAGTTTTTATAACAATCTTAAAAAACTGGCCTTATTGACGAATGTTCCCGTTTCAAAGGTTCATCCCCATGTTTTGCGTCATTCTTTTGCCACACATTTGCTGAATTGCGGCGCTGATCTGCGATCGGTGCAAAAAATGCTCGGCCATGAAGATATCGGCACAACGGAAATTTATACCCATGTTCTTTCGGATAAACTGGCAGAAGTCGTCCGGGAGAAACATCCTTTGGCGAAAGTGTAGAATCTGTGTAAGAATATATTAAAAAGCAAAAGAGGAAGCCGAACAGCTTCCTCTTTGTCAACGTTAATAATTAAGCGCGCTTTTTTTCGAGCGCTTTTTTCTTTTCCCGGCAGAAAATGTTTACCAAATCCGCCACGGTGGAATTTCTCGTGATTTCTCCGATAAAATTCCGTTTGGGATCATCGTTCAGAAGATGATAAACCAGTACGCCGGCCTCATCTTCCGTCCAGGCTACAGCCAAATCCCAGTTTTCAGGGCCGCCGAAGTCCTGCGGATAGCATTCCCGGACTTTCAGTTCCAGCAGAGCGTCGTTGACCGGCTGTCCGATGATGCCGGCGTATACTGCCAGTACATAAGCCCGGAAAATGTTCAACTCATCTTCAAGGCTCTTTTCTTTCGGCTGAAAGATTTTAGTCCGGATCCGGTTGATTTTTACGCTTCCCGTTGTGGAGAAGTAATCGGCGATGTCGCCGAAAGTTGCTTCTTCGTCAAGGTACTGCAACGGTTGGCCGCAATCGGCTGTCAGCTGGCGTCCCGTCAGGTATTCCATGGCCTCGACCATGTCAATCAGTAAAGGCCGCATGACCAAAGAGGAGCTGATCTTGCTTTTGATCAGATTTTCTTTGCTGACACCGGAATATTTGGAAAAATAATCCAGTATTTCGACACGACGCAGAGTCAGCAGCGCGTTGATTTTTCCGGCGTAGAAATCAGCGACAGTTCCCAAAGAGATTTTGCCGCAGAAGTCTTTCCAAACGTCTTTGTTGGCCTTTTGGTTGGTTTTGTTGGCCAGTCGTCTGGTAATTGTTTCCATTCCTTTCGGACCAATTACCGAGGACGGAAGCATCATGATTTCTGCAATTGCCAGATCCCGTTTTTCACCCAGGGGCAAAGCGTAGGTTTCCCCTAATTCCTTGTTGCTGCGGATTGCTTTTAGAGCAAGATAAGCAGCGATAATTTTTCTGTCCATAATAAAAACATATTTTTAATGGTTTAGGTAAGGAGTAACATTTTTGAAGTTTTAAATCAAGTATTATTTGAGATAATTGACGAAAAATTTATGCTGTTTTGTCGATGAATATGGCGGCGGCTTTAATTATTTCTGTTCGGTGGTTTTTCAGAATTGTTCTTTGATAGGTATTTTTTTTGTTTGTTTCAACTATTCGGTGTTTAAAAACAAAAAAAGAGAGGGGTTGGATAAACCGCTCTCTTTTTGAGTAACTAATTACCGCTGGCGGATGCCAGAATGCCGGCAAAATCCTCAAGATTTTTTTCGGCATTGTGCGTAAACAGTTCATTGACGTTGTTCAGATTTTTGAAGTGATCAATGATTTTTTCCCGCGGGCCGGCTGAAAGTTGAGAGACTTTCGTTGAACCGGCGCGATTGAGACTGATGCCCTGGGCAGACGCAATCAGCGATAATACAACTTCTTTTTTCATAGTATAGCATAATTATATTAAACATGGGCAAGATGTACCATTTTACCGGACAAAAATCAAGATTTAATGAGCAGAAAAACAAAGAGAGAACCGGAGTTCTCTCTTTGTTTTATTTGTCCGAAAGATAGGCGACCAGATCCGCCACTGTTGTCTCCGGAGGAAGTTTGTGCGGCACGGGTTTGCGAAAAAAACGGCAGCACCAGATCAGAAGCGTCCGGTATCCTGTCGGGTCATGCGCGCAGACGGGCGGGATCAGGTTCTTGACAGGCGTTGTCAGATCCAGATACGCCGGGGCAATTTCCATCTGGTCCGCGATATAACGGATAACCAGATTGTTGCTTACGCAGGGTTTCAGAAAAGCGGCTCTGGCTTTTGCCATCTTATATGGCGGCGTGGCCAAAAATTCGGCAAACTCACCGATTGTCAGATCCTGTTCTTTCAGGCGTCTTTCAATGAAGCCCCAGGGATTGAAAGAGCTGTTGCTGAACTCTTTGCTCCCTATTTTTTTCTTAACATATTCCAGAACGGAGCGCATATATTCCGGCGCTACTTTTTCTGATTTTAATGATAAGTTCTCAACCGAAGTACGGTCAAAGTTGAGCTTTCTGGCAAAGATCCCAACAATATAATTTTTTGTATGCATATGGTTATATATAATAATTTACGATTTGACTTATTCTTATATCACAGGGACGATGAGTTATCAACAAAAATTTGACAAAATTAAAGAAGGCTGGCCAGATGCAGATATTGTTCCGGCGTGATCTGTTCGGCTCTGGCTGTCAAAGGAATATCGGCAATCCGGCATTTTTCTTCCAGGTCAGGAACGGATTTTAGGCTCTGACGAATCATTTTGCGCCGCTGACCGAAAGCAAGAGCGGCCAGTTTTTCAATACCGGCAATTTGTCTGGCGTCCGGAATATTGCTTAATGGCCGGAACAGCAGAATGCTGGACCAGATTTTTGGAGCGGGGACAAAACATTCGGGATTGAGGTCAAACAGCCGGTCAATCCGGCAGATCAGCTGCGACAAAACGGAGATGCGTCCGTAGTCTTTTGTTTCCGTCGGCGCGGTGATACGGTCGGCAACTTCTTTCTGAAACATCAGAGTCATGCTCTGGTAAGCGGGCATTTGCTTGAGCCACGAAACCAACAGTGGCACGGAAATATTATAGGGCAGATTGCTGACGATGTGGCGGGGCGCGGAATCTCTGCGGCTTAAGTCTGTCTGCAGGGCGTCGCCGTTAATAATTTCCATCCGGCTGCCGAATCTTTCTCTGAGCTCCTCCATAATGGCAATGCAACGGTCGTCCATTTCTATAACGGTCAGTTTGTCTGGCGCGCAGGCAAGAACAGAACGTGTCAGACCGCCCGGTCCGGGGCCGATTTCGTAAACGGAAGCTCCTGAGTAGTCTGCCAAATTCTGTCTGGCGAGCGACAGTCGGATGATTTTATCGGTGATATTCCGGTCCAGAAGAAAGTTCTGTCCCAGCGCTTTTTTGGCCAGAAGCCCGTGAGCCTCTACCGTTAGGCGCAGGCTGGGAAAAGAATCGATAATTTCGGCCGGTGTCAGAGGCATTTCAGTTTCTCAGTTCAATGACGGCCGCCTGCCGCAGGTTTTGCAGATGACGGGACGCCAGTTCTTCCATACGGCGATTTTCAAGAAACTTTTTGATATTTTCTATGGTCGGTTCTTCGGCCGTGTCTTTTTTGGGATCAAAAACTTTTTCCAGTTTCAGAATATAGTAATCGCCGTTGACGTTAATCGGGGACGAAACATCGCCGGGTTTCATTTTGCCGAGAGCGGAGGAGAGCGGCGCAATCAGACGCTCTTTGTTGATCCAGCCGAGTTTGCCGCCACCGGCCGCGCTTGGAGCCTCCGAAAACTGCATGGCATAAAGTTCAAAACGAGGATCCTGCCGCAGGTTTGCGACCAAATCATTCAGGTTTTTGGCGTTGTTTTTCTTTATCAGAATTTCCGAAACCATGTATTTAGGTGTGTTGAGATCTTTGACGGCCGCAGCCTGAGCTTCTTCAAGCTCTTTCTGGGTCAGTTCTCCTTCGGCCAGGGTCTTTTTGCGAACCAGACGGACCCAGGCCAGGTCTGATTTCATCTGCTCGCGGAAGACATCTTCGCTGACGCCGGCTTCTTTCAGAATATTTTTAAGCTGTCCGTGCGGTATTTTATTGGTCTTTTCAAAAAAGCGGACGGAGTTGTCAATGTCTTTTTCCGTTATGGTAATTCCGTTTTTTTCGGCATCCTGTATTTTCAGCTTTTCGTCAATGGCGGCTTGCAGCGTCCGATGGATAATCAGATCTTTAGTCTGCTCATTGAGCGGAATTTGCGTGTTCATAACAAAAGCATTGATTCTGTTTTGCAGGTCGTCCGTGGAAATGATTTCGCCGTTAACGAGAGCAACGATTTTGACGCCGTTTCCGAACAATTTTACGGGGACGGGCTTCGGCGCGGGGGCCGGCTGCGGTTCGGCGATTTCTTCACGCTGCATGACGGAAGGCGGTTCCGGAACTTCTTCTGCCCGGTTTTTGAAAACAACGGAATTTTGCCCGGCCGCCGGTCTGTCCGCCCCAATCTGCGAGAGGTCTATCTGCGCATAAACGGGGAATGCACCGGCTGCTGCCAAAAGAAACGAAATCATCAAAAGTTTTTTCATGCATTATTCTCCTTGATAATTACCGGGAACCGATGCCGCCGAGGGTCTTCAGCATAAACGTAAAGCTGAATTCGTAGTCTCCTTCGAAATCGGGATCATCAGAATTATATCGCCTTACATTGGTAACCAGTTTGAGGCATTCGTCCTCATATGTGAGGTTGCCGCCGTGCTCAAGAGAGCCGACGCCGTGGGGAGCCAGATCCTGGCGGTTGTAAAGGGTAATTGTCCAGTCACGGCTGAGCTTGGCTGTCAGAGCCGTATACAGCTCCTTGCGTTCGCTGGGGTCAAACGAAGAAGAGGACGCGTTGTTTTCCTGCAGATAAATATAGGAAACCGTCATGCGCAGCATGTCGGGACCCATTGCGGCGCCCAGTTCGCTGTAACGCATTTTGAAATTGTCTTTGTCCATACGGAAACGGTAGTTTAAATCAAGATATTCGGATGGCGAAGCGTAAATGCGGCCGACATAGTCGGTAAAGCTGCTATCTTCGTTAATACCTTCGGCAAAGCTTTCGTCTTTGCTGAATTTATAACTCTGGGCGATAAAGGCGGAGGTGCGCCCCATGATGTCGCCGTACGAACTCCAGTTAATACCGTAGCTGATACGGCTTCCCGTGTCGTTGCGGTCATAGCCCGCATAACGGTCGATATCGAGGATGTTGCTGTCGGAAAGTTCCGAATCCTGACTGTCTTCATTCGGAATTTTATCAATTTTGTTGCCGCCGTCGGGAGCTAATACCGCCACGACGACAGGCTCAATAATTTGACGCGTGTTTTCCGTCGCGCGAATAAAGGGTAGGCGCCATTCCAAACCTAACTGCGGAAAGACGCGGGCAACTGTGCCCGTGTAGTTTTCATCCAGTGAATTGGTATAATCGTCCACATAATATAAATCGGATTTGACGGATGCGACCATTCTGTATTTTTCGCCGTAGGGGCTGGTATAAGGTAAAACCCAGGAGTTGATCATTGAGGCGCGCTGGGTCGTGGTGTCGTCTTCACGGTAGACAGAAGCAAAGTTGAAAGTGTTCTTCATGTAAGAACCGTATTTTCCCGTTTCGCTAATGTTTTCATATTCCATAAGCGGCAGAACGGTCGGTTTGCCAAGGTTGCGCCGGTCGAATTCCTTTTGGTCATATTCGCGCAGAGTATAGCTGATCAGCTTGTAATAATATGCCTCGATTGAAGCGTAGTTGCGATTGTCAAAGCCCTGCAGGCTCAGTTTCGAGGTCAGCCAGGCATCGTCTTTGTAAGGCAGGGACAGGTCTTTGAGGTAAAGGCTGTCAGACGCATAATTAACGTCGGCTTCCGCCAGCCAGAAGTCGTTGACTTCATAACGCCCTTTCAGAAACATATTGCCGCGGTTGCGGTCGTCATCTTCGTCGTGCAGGAAAGATCCGGTGATGTCAATATCGCCGTTGTATACATATTTACGATACTGTCCGTTCCAAACAATTCCCTTGTCGGAAGAAAGCATGGGTGAGAAAAGAAAGTCTTCGTGGTCGGATATGTTCCAGAAATAACGGGGCTGGAAATAGCCGCCGATATAACTGTTGCTGCCGATGGTCGGCGCAATGAAGCCGGAGCGGCGTTTGACCGTCGGATCCGGATGGGAAAGAAAAGGTGTGTAGAAAACGGGTACGCCCTTTACTTCAATAAAGGCGTCGTTGTAATAAACATCCTTGCTGGCGGCGTCATGCTTGACTTTTCGCGCCTTAATCTGCCACAGGGGTTCTTTGTTGCGGCAGACGTCGCAGGGGGAGTAGACCACATTTTCCATGACTTTGTTGTCGTTGGCCATTTTGCGGAATTTTCTGGCGGCAATACGCGTTTCGTCGCGCATGATGACGCGCACGTCCGTCATGTGACCTTTGGTCATCTGCTCGCTCAGTTCGACATAGTCCGAAAAAATGACGCTGCCGTCCGGTTGGACGATACTGACGTCGCCAACGGCCGTAACAATATCTTCTTTTTGGTTGTAGATCACTTTGTCCGCTTTGAGTGTCATATTTTCTCTGATGATGTTGACATCGCCTTTGGCGGTGATTGTCTGCAATTCATCGTTGTTTTCCATTTCGTCGGCACTGAAATAAATATCCGGCGCTTCTTTTTCAATCTTTTGTGGTTCGGGTTCGTGCATAAAACCCGTCATGTTCATTTTGGGATCATAATTTACATAAGGTTTGGGAGCGCTTTTTTTTCCGGAAACGGGAATAATAATGGTTTCTTCAGCAAAAACAGCGCCGGCATGCAATAAGAGGCCGGCGGCGGCAAAAAGCCATGTTCTGCTGAAAATTTTATTCATTCTCTAATCCTTCTTGTTTTTTCCTGCGGCGGAAGAATGCCGGATTATAGAACAATAAAAGATAAATGCAAGCGGCTAAGGGAATTGCGAAATTGGCATAAAGCAGAGGCAGGCAGTAAAGACTTTTGGCCGACATATTCGTAAAGGCCAGATCAAGAGCCTGAATTAAGACCATTGCCGAGATGGAAACGGAAATAATTTTGCTTTGTCCCCGGCGGTTGAAGTTGCCGATCAGCAGCCCGGTACAGGCCAGAAGCGCAAAAACAAGATTGAACATCGGCGTGAGAATGCGTTTGTTGCCTTCAACGATGTAGCGGTTCACCTCGTTGGGTGTTAGGTTCGGATCGCTGCGGGCGTTGAACAGTTCTGATAGGGATTTTTCCCGCGCGCCTTCTTCCTTGGCTTTTTTCTGTCCCATATTGCCGAAGTCAACTGAATAACGGTCAAAGGAAAGAGATGAAAACTGGGAATTTGCGTTGGTTATTTCCTGACGGACGCCGTTGATCATGATTAAACGCGGTCCCTTGTCCGTATAGACAATGCGTCCTTTTTCCGCCGACACGGTCATTTTGGATTTGGGGTTTCTTTCGTCATTGACGAGGATACCGGTAACGGAACCGTCTTTTTCATGCGTGGTAACAAAAACGGTCAGACCATATTGCAGGGTTGTAAATTCGCCTTCCCGAAACATCAGGTGCGACACGTCGTTTTTTACTTTCCATTCAAGCTCGTTGAAGGCTTTTTCCGCCTGCGGAATGCCGATGTTGTTGACATAGAGGTTGAAAACGGAAAGCATGATACCCATAAAAAGCGCGGCCTTAGCGTTCTGCCAGGGGCTGATGCCCGCGGACTGCATAACGACAAGCTCCCGGTCCGAAAGAAGACGATTGTAAACAAACAAAACGGCGACAAACAAGGCAATTGGCGACAAAATCACAAACAGGCGCGGCATCAGTAGGGAGGTCATCTGCACAAACAAGCCGAGAGGCAGACCCTTGTTCGTGATCAGCTCCACGAAGCGCAGGGACTGCGTCAGCCAGAGAATGGAAAGCAGAGAAAAGGTAACGAGCAGGAAACCCGTTAAAATCTGTCTGGTAATGTAAATGTTCAGTTTTTTCATTAATTGCCCGAAATTCAAGCCGCAACAAATTATGAGCTTTTTATTGCCCTTAATGAAAGGGATTATAACCAAAATATCTTATAAAAAAACTAATATTTTTAACTTATTGCAAAATTATTGCAAAAAAACGCGACAATTTCCCGGGTTTGGCGTCTGAGGAGCGTGACGAATATCCGGTAGAAGCGTAAAACCGTCAGTATTTTGTGCTTGAATAAGATTTTATTTACGAATATCCTGTTAACATAGTTTCATCATCCGAAACCGGAGTTGAACAGGCTTGCCCGCAAGCCGGACTTTGCATAATGAAAAAGGAAAGGTAGAAATATGACCGAAGCTTCTGTTGCCTCTCAGGCCGCCGCAAAATGGCGCAAGAAAAGAGGTTCGCTGATAATGGCCCTGCATGAAATCCAAAGTGTCAAAGGTTATGTGCCCTGGGAAGACGCCGTTGAAATTGCCAACGGCATGGGAGTGCCCCTGGCAAGGATTTATGAGGTCCTCACTTTTTATAACTTCTTCAAATTAGAAGCTCCAGGCAAAGCGGTTATCTCAGTATGTACGGGTACCGCTTGTTATTTAAAGGGCAATGACAAGGTTTTGGAAGAATTTAAGAAAGAGCTGGGAATCAACGAGGGAGAGAGTACGGAAGACCGCATGTTTCACCTGCAGGTCGTCCGCTGCGTCGGATGCTGCGGACTGGCACCCGTCTGCGTTGTCAACGGCAAGACATACGGCCGCGTTACGCCGGGCGATGTCCGGAATATTTTGAACGAATGGCGCAACAAGCTGGCTGACGACAAGGAGTAGGACGATGGCTGAAATGGATTTGGACAAGAGATTTGACATTCATGAAATCGCTAAAAACAAAAAAGCGGATTTAGAGCGTTATCAGTGCAATATTTACTGCTGTCATTCAACGGGATGCAAATCATCGGGCAGCGATGACATTATTTCGGTTTTGGAACAGGCCGTTGAGGAATACGGCCTGCAGGGACAGGTTCGCATTGTTGCCGCCGGCTGTATGGGACTTTGCGCGCAAGGGCCGTTGATGAGAGTGGAAATCAAAGGCCAGAAAGATGTTTTGTACAAACGTCTGGAACCGCTGGTTGCCCGTCTGGTTATGGCCGAGCATGTGGTGCCGGCCCTCAAGTTGCAGGAAGGCGAAGAATTTGAGCTGCCGGAGTTTTTGGCTAGCCATGTTCTGTCTCTGGATCTACCGTTTTTCACCAAACAGGAAAAAGTTGTGCTGAAGCTGGCCGGACATATGGATCCGGAAGATATTCACGAATATATTGCCAACGGCGGCTACCTGGCTTTGGAAAAGGTTTTGAAAACCATGACCCCGGAACAGGTCGTGCAGGAAATTAAGAAATCGGGACTGCGGGGGCGCGGCGGCGGCGGTTTTTCAACCGGCATGAAATGGGAGCTGGCGGCCAAGGTTCCGACAGTGGATGAAAAGTTTATCATCTGTAACGGCGACGAGGGGGATCCGGGTGCCTACATGGATCGCAGTATTCTGGAGGCAAATCCGCACGCGGTTATTGAGGGCATGATGATTGCCGCTTATGCCATTGGCGCAACGGATGGCTGGTTTTATGTCCGCGCTGAATATCCGCTGGCGGTGGAAAGACTGGAAAAAGCGATTAAGGCCTGCAAGAAAAACAGACTTCTCGGCAATAATATCATGGGGACGGACTTTTGTTTTAACATTGATGTTCGTCTCGGTGCCGGCGCTTTTGTCTGCGGCGAGGAGACCGCTTTGATCCATTCCATCGAGGGCAAACGCGGCACGCCGCGGCCGCGGCCGCCGTATCCGACGGACAAAGGACTGTGGGACAAACCGAGTTGCGTCAACAATGTTGAGACGCTGGGCAATGTCGCTTCCATTATTTTGAAAGGAGCCGACTGGTTCTCCTCTTTCGGAACGGAGACGTCAAAAGGAACGAAAGTTTTTGCTCTGACCGGTCAGGTCGAACATTCCGGTCTGATTGAGGTGCCGATGGGAACGACAATTAACGAAATTGTCAATGAAATCGGCGGCGGCGTTCCTAACGGCAAGCATTTGAAAGCCGTGCAGACCGGCGGGCCATCGGGAGGCGTCATTCCTTCCGAATATCTGGATCTGCCCGTTTGTTATGAGGAACTGAAAAAAGTCGGATCGATTATGGGATCGGGCGGTATGATCGTTATTGACGATACGTCGGATATGGTCAGTCTGGCCAATTTTTATCTTGATTTTACGGTAGATGAATCCTGTGGAAAATGCGCTCCCTGCCGTATCGGCGGCAAACAGATGCTGCTGCTTCTGGAAAAAATAAACAAGGGCAAGGGAACCAAACAGGATATCGAGGATCTGCGCAGCATTGCTCACGCCATGCAGAAAGCGTCGCTGTGCGGCCTGGGACAAACGGCTCCGAATCCGGTGCTTTCAACACTGAAGTTTTTTGAGAATGAATATTTGGCTAAAGTTGAGCCGAACGAAAAAGCAAAATAGAGGAGATTACAATGGTGAAATTAAAGATTGATAATTATGATGTCGATGTCCCTGCCGGCACCTCTATTTTGGATGCGGCAAGAACGGTGCAGATTGAGATTCCGACTTTGTGCAAACATCCGGATGTTGACGCGACCGCCGGCTGCGGATTGTGCATCTGCCGGGTTAACGGCCGCATTATGCGTTCCTGCTGCACACCGGTCAGCGAAGGAATGGAGGTTATTACCTCAGATCCGGAAATCGTTGATGTCAGAAGGACGGTGCTGAAGCTTATTTTAAGCAACCACCCGAACGAATGTCTGACCTGTATTCGTTCCGGACACTGCGAACTGCAGGATATGGCCAATAATTTCGGCATCAAAAATTCGCGCCTGCCGAGTCTGAACAAAAAATACGAAATTGATGATTCCACAAAAGCAATTGTGCTGGACGCGTCAAAATGCATTGTCTGCGGCCGGTGCGTTGAAGTGTGCCAGAATCAGCAGAATGTCTGGGCGCTGAGTTATCTGAACCGCGGTCTGGCAACCAGAATTACGGCGGCCGGCGGCATTAATCTGGCGGACAGTCCGTGTATTAAATGCGGCCAATGTTCGGCGCACTGCCCGACGGGAGCGATTGTCGAGTATGACGAAACGCAAAAGGTCTGGGATATGCTGAACGACAAGGATTTATACACCGTTGTTCAGATTGCTCCGGCTGTCCGCGTGGCAATTGGCGAGGAGTTTGGCTTTGACTTCGGCGAGAACCTAACCGGCAAAACGTATGCCGCCTTGCGCCGCCTTGGGTTTAAAAAGGTTTTTGATACGAATTTCGGCGCCGATCTGACAATTATTGAGGAAGCAACGGAGTTTGTTGAGCGCTTTAAAATGAATCCGGGCAGTCTGCCGATGTTTACGTCCTGTTGTCCGGCCTGGGTCGATCTGCTGGAGAAATATCATCATGACATGATTCCGCAGTTTTCTACCTGCAAATCGCCGCAATCGATGGTGGGAGCCGTTGCCAAAACTTATTTTGCCGAGAAAATGGGACTGGATCCGGCAAAAGTCCGCGTGATTTCGGTTATGCCCTGCACGGCGAAAAAGTGGGAAATTGTTCGCAGCGAAGATATGCGCAGTTCCGGTTTTCAGGATGTGGATGTGTCAATCACAACCCGTGAGTTGACGCGGATGATCAAGCAGGCGGGCATTAATTTCCGTCAGCTTAAGGATGAAGATGCCGACAGCCCATTGGGCGAGTATTCCGGGGCGGCGACGATTTTCGGCACGACTGGCGGCGTTATGACGGCAGCGCTGCGTACGGCGTATTTTTATATTACCGGCGAAGAGCTCGGTCAGCTTGATTTTAAGGAAATAGACGGTCTTGAAGGCATCAAAGAGGCCGAGGTTGATATTAAAGGCACCAAAGTCCGCGTAGCAGTTGCCCATGGCATCGGCAATGTGGAAAAAGTGCTTGACCGCGTGCGCGAGGCGAAAGCCAACGGAGAGGAAACGCCGTATCACTTTATTGAGGTCATGGCCTGCCGCGGCGGCTGTGTCGCCGGCGGCGGACAACCCCGGGTCATGATGCCGGATCAGCCTAAGCCGAGAGGGATTACGGACGATATCCGCGTCAAACGCGCCAAAGGGTTGTTTGACGAAGACCTTAATGCCAAAAACCGCATGTCGCATCATAATGAATCCATCAAGGCTCTGTACGCCGAATATCTGGGAAAACCGAATTCGGGCAAGGCGCATGAGCTGCTGCATACGCATTATGTGCCGCGCGGTTTGTATAATAAGTAAAATCTGCGGAAAAATGCAGCGAGAAAGTAAGAAGCACCCTTCGGGGTGCTTTTGTGTGTCCGGCGCAAAAGAGAATTTTGCCGCCGCGGAAATACTTTGGCGGAGTGTCGGTTCTCCGCGGCAGCGACAGAATTTTTTACAAACGGCGCTGTTTTTTTACCCTTTGTCGAAAAGTTTGTGATATCCGGGAAAACTGTTTACACAGTGCGTGTTGCTGCCGCGATACAATTCAATTGTATCCAGACTGCGTTTGGCGGCAATGCCTCCGACGGAATGGCGTTTTTGAATCTTTATGCCCAGGCAGGACGCCGTTAATCCCAGCCGTCCCTGTCTGACTATGAAAATTTTGTTGAACATTGTCTCTCCTTCATTTGCTGAAAGGATTAAAAATAAACGGCAGTAAATATTGAAAAATAAATTGGCGCCAGTTTTCTTCTGTCCATATAATCCTGGTATCTTTTTGGGAATATTTAATATAGCTGATTTTTACATAATATATTGTATTTACTGCCGAATTTAAAAACTAAAAAGAACTGTTGCTTTCTAATTTTAATGTAATTCTATTAAGCGTTGCATAAATTGTCAATGGATTATTTTTTGTTTTTTCCAGTTTAATCTTCCGGACGATGGTCTTCGGCTATTGGCTGCAAAGGTTCTGAACCGAGTTTTCTGGAGAGGAGAATGGCATCGACGATATCTATGCCTATGGCTTCAGCTATCATTTGCAAAATATAAAAGGTCGGACGCTGCCTGCATTCTTCTATATATTTGACGGAGCTTTCGCTGATTCCGGTCAGTTTTGAAACTCTGTAACGCGAAATGTTCTTGGATTCCCTGACGAATCTAAGGGCTTCTACCAGCTTGTCGCTTATTTGTTGGGCTTCTCTTTTCTTCATACGTGTACTATAAGTTATCTTAATGCTAAAAGTTACCTCTGATTTCATAAGTATCGCATTTTGCTTTTTTATGACAGATTTTTGGAAAAGTTATCCAGTATTGTCTGTATGGTATAAAACGGCAATCGCGAGAGACAAAAAGGCGAGGCTGAATACGGAATTTGAGAAAAGGTTTTCCGTATTTGTTTTTCATACATACGGTTTTATTCACAAAAAAAGCTCCGGAAACGGAGCTTTGCGTTGAGGTTGCATTTTATTTGCCGCCTTTGGTTACAACGACCATCGCCTCACGGAGAATGCGGTCATTGATCATATAACCGGTCTGAAGCTCGGCAATAATGGTTCCCGCTGGTTTGGTGGAGTCCTCAACTTCCTGAACAACCTGATGGAAGTTGGGGTTGAACACGGTGTTCATGATTTCCATTTTTTTGATGCCGTTTTTTTCAAAAACATGCATGAGTTCGTTTTCGGTCAGTTCAACGCCTTTTAAGAGGGTATCCAATCCGCTGCATTCGCCGCGTTTTTCCTCCGGGATTGATTCCAGAGCGCGATGCAGGTTGTCGGCAACGGTCAGCAGGTTTTTGGCAAAGGAAGATACGGCATATTTGTTATTTTTTTCAATTTCCTGCGCACAGCGTTTCTTGATGTTTTCAGCATCGGCGTATGCCCGGAGAAAATCTTCCTTAAGTTCTTGGTTTTCAGCCTTTAGAGCCGCAACTTCATCTTCAGCCGTGCTTTCTGCCTCCTCTTCTGCGACTTCTTCGTCGTTTTCGATGTCCTGCTCAAGTTCTTCATCATGTTCTTCGTTTCGGGCTTCCTGGTTTTCATGATGATTATTTTTATACTTTTTCATTTTTTTCCTCTTTAAATATTTTATGAAGGCGTGTATATATTAAGAAACTTAGTAATTAAAGAGAAACAAGTCAAGAGCGGATATCTTTTTTGTGTCTTTTAATACTATTTTTGGCAAGTGATAACGTTATGACAAAACCAATTATTTTTGGATATTTGCGAGAATTGAAATGACCCCTGTACCACTGAACTTTGAAAGTAAAATTTACGGCAAACCGCTTCCAAAAAATTTTAACAAAAAGAAATTTATTCTCTCTTATAACGTTGTTACTAATCCCAATCTGCTGGAAATCCAGAATTTATCCCGAAAGCAATGCCTCGGCAAAACGCCTTGGCCAGAAATTGACAAGATTGACGCCTGGATGATTTCATCCGAAACCGCCACGTTTATGAAGTGGGGCGGGCTCGGCATGATTGCTTCGGAGCTTCCGGAGGCGTTTAACGCCTGTTTTGGGAAAAAAGGCCATCGTCTGCAGGTCGTAACCCCCTTGTATACCGGCGATACAAAAAAGAAAAAGGCCGAGCTGAACGGCGATGTTTATACCGGCGCGGAGCATTATTCCGTCAAACTGAAAAAGATAAAGGTCATCAATGTGCCGTTTTACGGAGACAGGTCGTCTCTGGTCAAGTACAAAGTAACGGTGTATACGGGGCGATGCGGCAATACAGATTATATTTTTCTTGCCAACGATCGCTTTTTCTCCATCAATCCCCATAAGTTCAACCCTTCGGCTCAGGACGGATGCTATGTTCTGAACGAATTCGGAATTAACGAGGTTGAGCGGTTTGCTTTTTTCTCCAAGGCGGTGTATGAGCTGATCGAAAATATCTGCGACCGTCGGATTAAAGACATAAGCAAGCCTAACGTCCTGATTGCGAATGACTGGCATAGCGGCGCGCTGGCCGGTTTGACCAAATATCTGACGACGGCGAAAGTCGAAACCAGCGACATGAGTTCCGAACTGGCGGCGGAGATCAAGTCTATTCCGGTTGTGCATATTGCGCATCATCTTGGGTATCAGGGCTGGGATTATGAAAATACTTCCAAAATTCTCAATTCTCTGTATGAAGACGCGGCGATGCTGGTGTTTCGTAACGCCAAAGCCATAAAAAACTCCAATCCGCGCGCGACCAACACGTTGATTGTGCATGACTGCTATAATCAGGCTTCCTGCGATTTTCATCTGGCAGACAGGGTTGTAACCGTTTCCAAAAACTATATGGAAGAAGTTTCCAAGGAACTCGGCTTTGGCTTTGATTTTCGCGATATTCTCAAAATCCGCAAAGACCACCGCAATTTCTTCGGGATTGTCAACGGATATGACAAGAAGCTGATTTCTCCGAACAAAAACAAAATTGACCATATCAACGAGTTTTTCAAAGATTTTGACTTCAGGGTATATGACGAAAACAACATTGACGGCAAGCACCACAACAAGGAAGAGTTTATCAAACTGATCTCGCGTCTTGCCTCGGACCGAGAATATAAGAACAAAACCATTCCGCTGATTGACACATATAAGTTCGAAGATATTTCCAAGTCTGTCAAAAATCCCGCCAAAACGCCCATCTTCTGCGCGACAAGCCGTCTGGTGGAGCAGAAAGGATATGATATCGCCGCGCAGGCCATGATTAATCTCTGCAAGAAATATACGAACTTCAAGCGCGAGCTGCCGATTTTTATTCTGGGGGGAGCCGGCGACGCCAATTATTTTGAGCTTCTGACCAAGCTGAAAGACAAAGTCGCGCAGATGAATCCGAAAGCGGCACAGAGAATTTTCGTATTCCGGGGATATAAGGACGAGTTTGCCTATGCCGTTCAGCTGGCGTCGGATTTTTATATGATGCCCTGCCGGTTTGAACCCTGCGGTCTGACGCAGATGGAAGCAATGGCCAAAGGCGCCCTGCCGATTGCCATGTCTACCGGCGGTCTGGTCGATACGATTGAAGACGGGATCGACGGTTTCAGAACGGAAGTTTTCTTTACCGAAAAGCGCCGCGTCTATGGCAGCAACCTGACGGCAAAACGCCTGAAAAACAATGTGAACGCTTATGCCGAAACGCTGCAGAAAGCTCTGGAGGCCTTTTATCTGCGTCCGGAGAAGATACGGCAGATGACGGTTAACGCCATGCACAAGGATTTCAGCTGGGATGTTCCCGAGGGGTCCGTTTATAAATATTTTAATCTTCTCAAAACCGGGCATTTATAGCCGCTTATAACGGAAAAACCGTTTTGGGGTCTTCGTCGGGGAATCCGCGGCTTTGCGGCCGGGAAAAACCGCCCGCGGCCGCAAGGCTGGAATTTCTGCCCCGTTTTTTTATTGCGGCCGGCATTTGTTCGGAACTTCCTTTTTGTTTTGCGGGGCGGGACAGGTTTAAATTATGCTTGCCTGACGGTATGATTTGGCGTATTGTCTTCTTATCGCCAAACAGTATGAAAAGAGAAGAAAATGCGTCATTCCGAAAGACTTAAAGATGAAATCCGCCCGGTGGAAATTATCCCCGGTTTTAACCCTTATGCCGAAGGTTCCTGTCTGATCAGGTGCGGCAATACGCATGTGGTCTGCACGGCTTCCGTCGAGGAAAAGCTTCCGGCCTGGCTTAAAGGCCAAAACAAAGGCTGGATTACCGCCGAGTACGGTATGCTGCCCCGCGCGACTCAGGTGCGCGTGCCGCGGGAGGCCAAAAAACCGTCCGGCCGCACGCAGGAAATCCAAAGGCTGATCGGCCGCTCGCTGCGCGCGGTTGTTGACTTGGAGAAAATGAAGGATTTGTCAATCTGCATTGACTGCGACGTTATCCAGGCTGACGGGGGAACCCGCACGGCGTCGATTACCGGCGGCTTTGTCGCCCTGTATCTGGCTGTTCGCAAACTGCTGATGGAAAAAAAGCTGAAAACAAACCCGATCAAAGAATATGTTGCGGCTATTTCCTGCGCCATTCATGAAGGCGAAAAGATCGTTGATGTGGATTATGAGGAAGACTGCCACGCGCAGGCCGATATGAATTTTGTGCTGACAGAGAGCGGAAAAATTGTTGAAATTCAGGGGACGGCGGAAGGGAATCCTTTTGACGAATCCGAATTTAACGAAATGTTTGCTCTGGCCAAAGACGGAATTAAACAACTGATTGAAAAACAGAAACAAGCGTTGGGGTTTTAAAATGAAATTGGAAAAGATTGTCGTTGCCAGCCATAATCAGGGAAAAATAAAAGAAATCCGCGATATGCTGTCGCCTTATGGGATAGAGGTGTTGTCCGCTTCCGATCTGAATCTGCCGGATGTTGAAGAAACGGGAACCACTTTTGAAGAAAATGCCCGCCTGAAGGCGGACACGTTGTCTGCCCAAAGCGGCGTTCCCTGTCTGGCGGATGATTCCGGTCTGTGCGTCAATGCTCTCGGCGGCCGTCCCGGCGTTTATTCCGCCCGATATGCTCCGAACCGGGATTTTGACAAAGGCATGGATATGCTTCTGCAGGAGCTGGAAGAAAGCGGTTCGGACGACCGCTCGGCTTATTTTGCCTGCGTGCTGGCTCTGGCGGTTCCGGGATGCGAAACAAAAGTTTTTGAAGGCCGCGTCAATGGCCGGATCGCCGAGAAAAAACAGGGAACAAACGGTTTTGGCTATGATCCGGTTTTTATTCCCGACGGGTATGACGTTACGTTCGGGGATCTGGATAAAGACGCCAAAAATGCCATTTCGCACCGGGGACGGGCTTTTGCCAAATTTATCGGCGCTTTGAAATAGGCGGCGCTGCCGGCGGGCAAAAAGGAAATGACACAGCATATATATAATATTCCTCTGACTTGCGCTTTTGCCGATGTTCTGGCGCGGAAATTTGCCGAAGAATACAGAAATACGCCGCTGGAACTGTCCGATGTCGTTTTTCTGCTGCCTAACCGGCGCGCCTGCAAAGCGCTGGCCGACGCGTTTGTCCGGGAGAAGGGCCTTGAACCGACTCTTCTGCCGAGGATGCTTCCTATCGGCGATGTCGAAGAAGATGAGCTCTTTCTGACGGGATTTGATTTCGGGGAGGCGCTGGCCGAACTGCCTCCCGGAATTGAACGGACGGAAAGACTGTTGCTGTTTACAAAAATTATTATGGCCAAACCGGCGGATTTCGGAATTGAAAAACTTTCGGCGAATCAGGCGTGTTTTCTGGCGCAGGAACTGGCTTCCCTGATTGATACCGTTCATAACGAGCGCCTTTCTTTTGATAATCTGGAAAAACTGGTTCCCGAGGAATATGCCGCGCATTGGCAGGATACTCTGAAATTTTTGAGAATTATTACCCATTACTGGCCAGAAATTCTGAAAGAGCGCGGTTTGTCTGACCCAAGCTTTCGCCGCAATATGCTGCTGCATCTGCAGAGCGAAATCTGGCGGAAAAATCCTCCGGAAAAAAGAATTGTCATTGCCGGAACAACGGCAACTTTTCCCGCGATGAAGGAACTGGTCAAAACGGTGGCAGGGCTTCCGCATGGGGCCGTTGTTTTATCCGGTCTGGACCGGGAACTGGATGAGGAAGACTGGACGCGGGTTGATGAAACGCATCCGCAGTATGAGTTAAAAGATCTGCTGGAATATCTGGAACTGAAGCGTTTTCAGATCGAGGACCTGGTGCCGGCGGAAGATGTTCTGCGCGAAAGGCTGGTTTCCGAAGTGATGCGGCCGGCGCCGACAACGGACAAATGGCGCGGTATCGGAGACAGACATATCGGCGCGGCGGCGCTGGACGGCCTGCGTCTGATTGAGTGTCAGGATATCCGGAAAGAGGCTTTGACGATAGCTCTGATTATGAGAGAAACGCTTGAATATCCGGAAAGGACGGCGGCGCTGGTTACAACCGACAGGCAGCTGGCCAGACGTGTTTCCGCCGAGCTTGAGCGCTGGAATATTTCTGTCGATGATTCTGCCGGCCGGCCGCTGGCGCTGACTCCGGTTGGAATTTTTCTGCGGCTGATTGCGAAAGTCTGCGAAAAGGATTTTGCGCCGGCGGCGTTTCTCAGCCTGCTGAAACATCCGCTGTTTGCCGCCGGGCGCGAGTATGCGGAAGTCAGGCAACTGGCGCGGGATTATGAAAAAAATGTTTTGCGCGGGGGCAGGGAAGATGCCGTTCTGGAAGAAAAGATTGCCGGCATCCGGGCGCTGTTTGGGGAGCTCTGCCGGCTGTATCGGAATCCGCAAACAGAATTTAAGGATTTGTGCGAAGTCCATATCCGGACTGCGGAATGTCTGGCGGCAGCGCCCGGCAAGGACGGCGCGCAGATTTTGTGGCGCGGCGACGCCGGCGAAGCCGCCGCGCAGTTTGTCGGAGATTTGTATGAAAAAGCTGATGTTTTAGGCAAAATGGAAACCGCGGAATATCTCGGCCTGATGGAAGCCCTGATGGCGGGAATTACGGTCAGGCCGAAATACGGCATGCACCCGCGCCTGAAAATACTGGGACCTATTGAGGCCCGGCTGACGCATTTTGATACGGTAATCGTCGGCGAAGTAAACGAAGGAATTTTTCCCAAGCAGTCGGCTTCTGATCCCTGGATGTCGCGGCCAATGAAAAAAGACTTCGGTTTTCCTCTGCCGGAAAAGGCAATCGGCGTGCTGGCCCATGACTTCTGCCAACTGCTGGGGCAGAAACGCGTTTATCTGACGCGCGCCGACAGAGTTCAGGGGACGCCCATGGTGAAATCCCGGTGGTGGATGCGTCTGGAAACGGTTCTGAAAGCGCTCGGATTGCAAAGCGAAGATTTTGCCGACACGGCATTTTCTTCCTGGGCGGAATTTATTGACAGAAGCGATGTTTTTGTACGTCTGGCGCCACCCGCGCCCCGTCCCCCGGTGGAAGCCCGTCCCCGGGTTCTGTCCGCCAGCGCGGTAGAAAACTGGATGCGCGATCCGTATATAATTTTTGCCAAATATATTCTGAAACTCAGGCCGCTTGAGGATCTGGAGCAGGATTTGACCCTGAAGGATTACGGGACGATTATTCATGCGGTTTTGGAAAAGTTCAATAAAAAATATCCCGCGTCTTTTCCCGATAATGCCAGAGCGGAACTTTTAAAAATGGGTGAGGATTATTTTAACGAAAATAAAGTGGCGGCGGAAACCAGAGCGTTCTGGTGGCCGAATTTTGAAAAGACGGTGAACTGGCTGGCGGATACCGAAAGAAATTATCGCCCCGAAATTGCGAAAGTGCACGGCGAGGCGCAGGGAAGTTTTGATTTTGAGGCGCCGGCCGGCAGATTTACCATTACGGCTAAAGCGGACCGTGTTGACGAAACAGCGGACGGGAAAATAAATATTATTGATTATAAAACGGGGACAGCCAGAAGCGTCAGGGAAATAGAGACCGGTTATGCACCGCAGCTGCCGATAGAGGGACTGATTGCCCAAAGAGGCGGTTTTGAAGGAATTCCGCAGGCTGAGGTGGCCAAGCTTATTTACTGGCAGCTCGGCCGCAAGGAAACCGTTGCGGAAGAAAATATGCCGGAAATTCTGGAGAATTGTTTTGAACATATAAAACAGCTGGCGGCTTTGTTTGATTTTGAGACAACGCCTTATATCAGCCAGCCGAATCCCAAAAATGCTCCGAAATATTCCGATTATGAGCATTTGTCCCGGGTTCGGGAATGGTCGGTAACGGAGGACGGGACGGATGAATAACGAAATTCTGGAAGCCCGGAACAAAAGAGGCGCTCTGGCCACCGGACAGCAGCGCCGGGCGTCTGATCCCTGCCGTTCGGTCTGGGTGGAGGCTTCGGCGGGAACGGGAAAAACAAAGGTTTTGTCCGACCGGGTGCTGCGGATTTTGCTGAACGGCGTTTCTCCCTCAAAAATTTTGTGCCTGACTTATACAAAGGCGGCAGCGGTGGAAATGAGCTCCCGTATTGCCGGACGGCTCAGCCGCTGGGCCGTTGCCGGAGAGGAGGAACTGCGCAAGGAGCTGCAAAGTCTTCTCGGCGGTCTGCCGGATGACAGAAAAAGCTGTGAATCTCTGGAAGCATCGGCGCGCAAATTGTTTGCGGTTCTGCTTGAGACGCCCGGCGGGATGAAAATTCAAACCATTCACAGTTTTTGTCAGGAAGTTCTGAAACGGTTTCCCCTGGAGGCAAAAATTTCTCCGTATTTTGAGGTGATGGACGAGCGGAGCGCGCAGGAAGCCATTAATGAAATCAAAAACGGACTGCTGCGCAAGATTGAGCAGGATCCGGACGGACGCTCCGCTCAGGCGCTGGCTTTTCTGACGCGGAATGTCAGCGAGTTTCAGTTTCCCAATATTATGAATTCCATTGCGAGCGCCCGCAATAAAATTGCCAGAATGCTTATCCGTTACGGTTCGGTTGAAAACGTGATTGTCGCTGTCGCCGCGCGTCTGGGCGTCGGGGAGCAGGACAGCGAAGAAAGCCTTGTCGAAAGTTTCATGGCTGCCGTCCGCGGAGATGATATCCGGAAAATCCGGGATGCTCTGCTTCACGGCGCGGCAAAGGACAACGAAAAAGCGGACGTTCTTTCCCGATGTCTGGAACACGGTTTTCTGCCGGAAGATTATCCGGCCTATAAATCAGTTTTTCTGACGCAGAAAGGCGAGCTTCCGTCCAAGCCGGCCAGCAAAGGCGCCGCGGCTTTTTATCCTGATGCCGCAGCGGCGATGACGGCGGAAGGAATACGGATTCAGGAACTGGAAAACAGACGGAACGCCGCGCGGGTTTTTGCGGCGACAAAAGCGGTTTTGTATCTGGCGGAAGATCTTATCGGCAGTTATAACGCCTACAAAAAAATACATTCCAAAATGGATTATGAGGATCTGGTCGTGTTGACCCGTAATCTTTTGGAGAATAAGGCTGTTGCCGATTGGGTTCTGTTTAAGCTGGACGGCGGCATTGACAATGTGCTTATTGACGAGGCGCAGGATACTTCGCCGGATCAGTGGGCGATCGTCCGGGCCGTAACGGAAGATTTTTTTGCGGGAAAAAGCGCGGCGGAAGACAAGCGGACGATTTTTGCCGTGGGCGATCGCAAACAGTCCATTTACAGTTTTCAGGGAGCGGATCCGAAAGAGTTTGACAAGATGCGCCGTTATTTTTCGGAAAAGACGGAAAACTTTTCGGAGATAAATCTTGATGTTTCTTTCCGTTCGACGGCGGCGGTTCTGGATGCGGTTAATACGGTTTTTGCCGATGACGAAGTCAAAGCCGGCGTTGTGTCAGCCGGACAAAATGTTACGCATGTGCCTTTTCGCATCGGCGACGGCGGCCGGGTTGAGCTGTGGCCGCTGGTTGAGCCGGAAGAAGGAGAAAATAAGGATGTGTGGTTGCCGCCGGTAGAGAGAAGTTTCGGAGAATCGACTTCTGCCCGTCTGGCCAGACAGATTGCCGGCAGAATCAAAGCGATGGTTGAGGGCGGGGAAATTCTGGCCTCACAGAACCGTCCGCTGCGATATAAAGACTTTATGATTCTGGTTCAGCGCCGCAACAGCTTTGTCGAGGAACTGGTCAGAGAATGCAAAAATGCCGGCGTGAATGTGGCGGGCATTGATAAAATCCGCCTGCTGGAACAGATTGCTGTTCAGGATCTGGTTTCTCTTGGCAAATTTTTGCTTTTGCCGACCGATGATCTGACTTTGGCAGAGGTTTTAAAATCTCCTTTATGCAGTCTGGATGACGATGATCTGTTCAGGCTATGTTATGGCCGCGGCAAAGCTTCCGTCTGGACAAGGCTCGGTGATCACCCCGCATATTCCGAAGTATATGACATGCTTTGCGGCTTGCTGAACAAAGCGGACTATGTTCGGCCTTTTGAACTGTACAGTTATGTTCTCGGGCCGCTGCAGGGACGGAAAAAATTTGTTGAACGTATGGGAATCGAGGCGGAAGACGGTATCGACGAATTCGTAAATCTGACGCTCGATTTTGAACAGCAGCATGTTCCCAGTCTTCAGGGGTTTGTCGAGTGGATTACCAAAGACGATGTGGAAATAAAAAGAGAACTTGAGCAAAGCAGCGCCGATATGGTCAGAATAATGACCGTTCATGGTTCGAAAGGGCTTCAGGCGCCGGTGGTTATTCTTCCGGATACGGTGCGTGTTGTCAGCGCAAAAAAAGAAGGCGGCATGCTGTGGGATGATATTTTGTTTTATCCTCTTTCGGCCAGAGATTATGAATCCTGCTGCACCAAAATCAAGGAAGAAGAAAAGAAAGCGGCACTGGAAGAATACAGGCGTCTGTTGTATGTGGCTCTGACACGCGCCGAAGACCGACTGTGTCTCTGCGGCTACCGCCGGAAGAGCAGGGCGTCCGAAGATTCATGGTATGAAATCTGCCGGCGGCTGCTGGGGAAAATCGGCGAGGAAAAACAGGACGGAAGCATTGTTTACCGGACGGAACAGCAGATTGAAGCCGGAAAAAAAGACACCGTTCAGCCGGTTAAACTGCGGCGGCCGGAATTTTCGTGGCTGTCTGAACCGGCGCCGGAGGAAGATCCTCTGTCAAAGCCGTTTACGCCGTCGCGGCCGGACGATGAAGATGACGTTGCTCTGGTTTCGCCGATCGGTCCAAACGGAAAAAGCAGATATCGGCGCGGACAGGTAATTCACAAGCTGCTGCAGTTTTTGCCAGATGTCAGGCAGGCGGATAAGATGGAGGTTATCGCCGGTTTTCTGGAGAAGAATGTTCCAGAGCTGTCGATGGCGGAGAAGCAGAGAATTTCCGCCGAAGTTTTGCGGCTTCTCGAAGATAAGAACTTTTCCGTTATTTTCGGCAGCGAATCCAAAGCCGAAGTGCCGGTTATGGGTGTCGTCGACGGCAGAATTGTGTCGGCGCAGATAGACAGGCTGGCCGTGGAGAAAGACCGCGTCGTCATTGTCGATTTTAAAACGAATCGTCCCGCGGCTGATTGCGTGGCCGAGGTGCCGGAAGTTTATGTCAAACAGCTCCGGGCATATAAGGTGCTTCTGGAAAGAATTTACAAGGACAAGAAAGTCGAAACTCTGATTTTGTGGACGGATACGGCCCGGCTGATGCCGATAGAGTAAATTTTTGGTTGTTTTTATGTAATTAGTCTTTAATATAGAAAAATACCAATTATATTAAAATCAGTGTCGATTAATTTGAAAGGGTAGAACATGAAATCAATCACAGACAGTCAATTTGAAACGGAAGTTTTGGGTTCAAAAGGTTTGGTTTTGGTTGACTTTTGGGCGGAATGGTGTGGTCCCTGCCGTCAGCTTGGTCCGGTTTTGGAAGAAGTTTCAAAAGAAATGGGCGAAAAAGTCAAAATCTGCAAAATGAATGTTGACGAATCTCCGAATACGGCGGCTCAGTATGGTATCCGCAGTATTCCGACTATGTTTCTGTTTAAGGACGGTAAGCAGGTTGATGTGAAGGTCGGTCTTAATTCCCAGGCTTCTTTGGTGTCTTGGATTGAGTCTCATCAGTAATGCCGTTTTTTCGTATGAGTTAAGGGGCGCTTTTCAGCGCCCTTTTTTTTGGCAGTGGAAAACGTGTCGAAAGTTCTGGATTTAAGAAATTTTTGGTTTATTTACACTGCTGGTTGCAAATTTTTGCATTATTCTATATAATATTTTTTGTATGGGAATCGCTGTCCGGCGGTTTTCAGTATTCTCAAACGCGAGAATCGAAGCGGTAAGAGGCTTTTACAAGCAGCGGCGGTATGACAGAGAATTTTATCTGCCATACCGTTTGTATCTGTCCGTAATCACAACTGTCTTTTGGGGAGTTGTGGTGTTTCTGTCCATAAGAAATTTTCGAAAGGACAGAACTAACGCTGCTTAGTACTCTTACACGCCATGATTCCCCGCCTTTTATTCAGGCGGCTGATTAACGGAAGGTCTAAAATGGATATCGAAGCTGAAAGGCAGAAATTTGTTCTTATGAACGAGCTTTTACAGGATGAAATCCGCAAAAAACTTAAGCATATACGTTTGAAAGCAGGTCTCAACTTAAGTGATCTGGCTCGGAAAACAGGATATACCGTTGCAATTTTGCGGGATGCCGAAGAAGGGCCATCCGATATTTCCATTCAGATGCTCTCTGATTTGCTGGATTTTTATTCGGAAGTCTGCGAAACCTCCGCACGTTATTAAACGTTCGCCCTTTTTTTCATGAAATTGAAGCTTATATTTAAGCCAGCTTAATCTGCTTAGAGGTACACGATATGCTTTGGGTAATCGATGGCCTGGTTTATGGCTTTTTTACGGCTATTTATACAATATTCAATCAGTATTACAAGCTTAACGGCTATCTTCTCGGAATCTGGCGCGGATTCGGAATTTCTTTCGTCTTTATGCCTTTTTTGTTTTTCTTTCCGTTTCCGACCAGTGGTTATTACTGGTTTCTGCTGGTTTTTCAAGGGTTGCTGATCGGCATTTATGATTCGCATCTGTTTTTTGCTTCTGCGGAATTCGGTGCGGGGCCGACTTCCAGATTTATGGCGATTACAGCGCTGGTTACGACATTTTTGTGGTGGCTGTTGACGCCGCAGGATTTTATTAGGCTGTTGCACAACGGTACGGTCTTTATTTCGCTGATGCTGGTTTTGTTCGGTTTTACCGTAAGTTACTGGCAAATGGTGCAGAGCCCGGTTTCAAGAAAAGTGGTCGGTTACATGTTGCCGGCCGTTTTTGCGCTGGCAGGCATGAGTATTGCCACCAAGGATATTGCCCTTAACGGTTCCGGTGTCTGGGGAAGCCTCGTTTATTATCTGGTTGTGGCGACTTTTGTCAGCGGCTGTTACAATCTGTTTTTTTACCTGCGCACACAGAGGCCGGGGCCAAAGTTGTTTTTTCAGGAGGTTTTCGGCGCCAAGACGCTTAAGCCGGGATTATATCTGGTCAGTTTCAGCGCGGCATTGATTACCGCAAAAACACTAGCACTTCGTGTTGCTCCAAATCCGGGATATGTGGTCGCGCTGCTGCTGGTGGCGCCGATTTTTGTTTTTGTTTTGAACAGATACGGTAAAATTCCGGATGATGTGTCCGTTAAGGCCGGTTTTTCCATGATCTTTTTTTTGCTGATGCTGATTTTGCTGGTGAACGGAAATTACGGCGTTACGGATTAGTTTCTTGTTGATTTCGGCATGGGCGGGATTGCGGGGATATCGGATCAGGAACAAAGCTCTTCAATCATTTTGTTCAGAACCAAAAAGCCTTTTGGCGTTGCCCGGACAAAAGCTTTGCCGTCTTCAAGAAAACCATGCTCGACAAGCGTTGACAGGTTTTTCTGATTGACAAAGCTGTTGAAGTCGAGACCGCAGCGCTGTCGGAAGAGAGATTTATCGAGGCCGTCGGTCAGACGCAGCCCCATAATTACAAGTTCTTCCGCACGTTCCTCCGGCGTCAGGATTTCTAGGGGCTGTCCGTACTCCTGAGCATAAATTTTTTCTCCGGCTCTGATTCTGCCTTGCGCTGACATTCCGATGCCGATGTAATCGCCGCCCTGCCAGTAAATCAGATTATGCCGCGAACGAAAACCCGGAACGGCAAAGTTGGAAACCTCATATTTCGGGTAGCCGTGGCGGTTCAGAAAATTGTCGGTGAACGAGTACATTTCAGCGGCGGCGTTTTCTTCCAGCGGCCGTATGCCTTTTCCGGCAAAGACGGTTCCTTCTTCAATCGTCAGCTGATACAGCGAAATGTGCTTTAGTCCGAATCCGGAAATCTGTTCAAGCTCTTTTTCCCAGTCTTCCGAGCGCTGTCCGGGGCGGGCGTAAATCAAGTCAGCGGAATGATTATCAAAAGTCTGCAGAACCATACCGAGGGAATCCAGAGCCTGTTTGAGGTTGTGCGTTCTGCCCAGAAGCTTCAGGTCCGCGTCGTTAAGAGCTTGGACGCCGAGAGACAGGCGGTTGACGCCGGCTGTTTTCAGATCCGGAAACAGGGTCGGCGTGTCGGTATTGGGATTGGCTTCCAGACTGATTTCGATATCCGCGGCGCAAGGCCATGATTTTTGTATATGGCTGATAAGTTTTTCAATCAGGCACGGTTTTATCAGAGACGGTGTTCCGCCGCCGAAAAAAATGCTGGTTACGGTTTTGTCGCCGGTTAACGGGCGATAACTGTTCAGGGTGTCGATGTATTTGCTGACAATGCTTTCTTGGTCAACGTTTTTTCTTACTTCTTTATAAAAGTCGCAGTACGGACACCTGCTTTTGCAAAACGGCCAGTGAATATAAATGCCGAAAGGAACGTTTCCGGCATTTGCCTTTCCGTCTGTTCCGGCGCGGGACAAAGGCTGTTCTGCCGCCGGTATCCGTGTTTTGCTTTTCATCAGAGAATAAATTTCGACAAATCGTTTGCTTCGGTGTATTTGGAAAGTTTTTCTTCAACCATCTGCGCGGTAATAACCGCTTTTTCACCGCTGCGGTCTGACGCCGTATAGCTGATGTCTTCGAGAAGAATTTCCAAAACCGTGTGCAGACGACGGGCGCCGATGTTTTCCACGTTTTCGTTGATGGCAACGGCTATGTCCGCGATCTTGTCTATCGCTTCTTTTTCAAACTCCAAATCAAAATTTTCGGTTTTCATCAGGGCGATATACTGCTCAATGAGGTTGGCTTCCGGTTCGGTAAGAATCCGGACAAAATCTTCGTGATTTAAGGCTTTAAGCTCTACGCGAATCGGCAGACGGCCCTGAAGTTCGGGGAGGAGATCCGACGGCTTGGACAGATGAAAGGCGCCGGAACAGATAAAGAGAATATGGTCGGTTTTGACCATGCCGTATTTGGTGGTTACGGTGGTTCCCTCAATCAGGGGCAGCAGGTCTCTCTGGACGCCTTCGCGCGAAACGTCTCCGCCGCGCCGGTCGTCTTTACCGGCGATTTTGTCAATCTCATCAATGAAGACAATTCCGTCATTTTCAACGGTGTGAATGGCTTCCCGGATGATGGCGTCATTGTCGAGGAGCTTGTCGCTTTCTTCGTCCATCAGAATCTGATAAGCTTCGCCAATGGTCATTTTTCTGGTTTTGTATCTGTCGCCGAAAGATTTTCCGAAAATGTCGCCGAGACTGATCATCCCCATCTGGGCTCCCGGCATGCCCGGAATATCAATGGTGGGCATGGAAGGGTTTGTGTTGTCCAGCACGCTGATCTCGATTTCCTTGTCATTGAGCTGGTTTTCGCGCAGCAGTTTACGGAATTTCTGTTTGGTTTCATCACCGGCGCCGACGCCGACCAGAGCTTCCAGAACCCTTTCTTCAGCGGCAGTTTCGGCTTTTGCCGCCACATTTTTGCGCATTTCCTTTTTTGTGTCGGCAATGGAAATTTCCAGCAGGTCGCGGATGGTGGATTCAACGTCGCTGCCCACATAGCAGATTTCCGTAAACTTCGTGGCCTCAACCTTGATGAACGGCGCTTTGGCAAGCTTTGCCAGACGGCGCGAGATTTCCGTTTTGCCGACGCCGGTCGGTCCGACCATCAGAATGTTTTTGGGGACAATTTCCTCTTTTAAGTGTTCTGACAGCTGCATGCGGCGCCAGCGGTTGCGCAAAGCGATGGCTACGGCCTTTTTGGCTTCGCATTGCCCGACAATGAAGCGGTCGAGTTCCGATACGATTTCGCGGGGACTGAAATTGGCCATTTTAATCTACCTTTTCAAGAATAACATTATGGTTTGTGAATACGTCGATATCGCCGGCGATTTTCAGCGCTTTGCGGGCGATTTCCTCCAGAGAAAGGTCTTCAATGTCGTACAGGGCTTTGGCCGCGGCCATGGCATAATTGCCTCCGGAGCCGATGCCGATGATGCCGTCATCGGGTTCCATGACTTCGCCGGTGCCGGAGATGACCAGAGAAACGTCGCGGTCGGCTACGATCATAAAAGCCTGAAGCTGACGCAGATATTTGTCCATGCGCCAGTCTTTGGCCAGTTCGACAGCGGCTCGTTTGAGCTGATTGGCATGTTTTTCCAGTTTGCCTTCCAGACGTTCAATAAGCGTTATGCCGTCGGCGGCCGCTCCCGCAAAACCGGCGATGATGCTGCCGTTGCCGATGCGGCGGACTTTGACGGATTTTGATTTGAAAATTACGGATTCCCCGAGGGTTGCCTGCCCGTCGCCGGCCATGACAACTTCGTGTCCTTTGCGAACGCATAAAATCGTGGTCATCAGATTATCCTGTTTTAAATTGCAACTGCTGTTAATTTAGGGTGCGCAACATGAAAAAGCAAGAGTTATCCAGAGATTGCTCCGGGATAAAATCCCGGCAAGAAAATGCCCGGCTGGGAAAATGTCCCGCCGGGCAGGCGTTTCGGATTTTATTTCCTTTCGGAGGCGTCCATCGGTTTGGGATCTTTAGGACCGGAATTTTTCCTGATGGCTTCCGTCAGGGGTTTGTAAACGGCTTTTTCCCACGGCCTCTTGTCGGTAAATTCTTTGCCGCAGATCGATAGACCAAGGCTGCGCAGCGCCGTTTCCGTCGGAACAAACAGGTCGGGATCATCTTCTTTCTGTTTGGCCGAGGACGCAAAGCCGTTGATCGTGCCATGCTCGTCTATTAAGGCGCCGCCGATGGTAACGGTCTGTACGAAAGTGTCAATAATGATTTCCGCGCCTTTTTCTTCCGAATAGCGGTAACCGGAAACCGTTCCGCTGTCGTCCAGATATCCCTCGCCGTTTTCAAAACTGCCATCAATGTTGAGCAGGCCGAGAGCAATAAATTTGCCCTGTCCGACTTCCGGCAGATCCAGATTCAGCGACAGAGGCGTATAGCGCGTTTTTTCATCCAGAAGCAGCAAGGCGGTATTTTTGCTCGGGTTGATACGGAAAGCGCTGGCCTTCAGTTTTCCGCCGTTGATGGTCTCAAGGTCGTATCTGTTGTTTTCTTTGGTAATCAGGTCGGCGGAGGTCAGCACAAACTGGTCGGAGACAATCAGCCCGGCGCCTTTTTTACCTTTTGAGTTGGTTATGGAGACAATGGAAGCGCGAACGCGGTACAGATTTTCCGGCGTCAGTTTTTCATAGGGATCGCGGTCAATGATGCAGAGGCTGTCGGCGCTTTCGAAATAGCCTTCTTCCACGGCGGCGCGTTTTTCGGACGGTAGGTCGATCCATGAATCGTCAACCATAATGATGTTGCCGTCTTTCTGTTCGCCCGAACCGGTGGAAACGAAGCCGCTTTTTTCGTCAATGTCAGTCAGGGGTTCGGCGTCAGCCAGCAGACAGATACCGCCGGTTTCGAGTGTTTCGCCGCTGTCGGTGATCAGGCCGTAGTTTTCTTCGACGAGGCCGTCGTCAGGAACAAGTGTCAGCACCTCCTGCGGTTCTTCGGGAACAAGTTCGACTACGGGAACCTGCTGAACAACGGGGCAGTTCAGGTTTGCTGCGTCGTCAGGAACGGGATTAAGCGCGCAGGGGCAGCTTAAGTTTGGCGTGCCGTCAGCGTTCAGGGCACAAGGACAGCAGACAGGACAGTCAGGACAAGCGGGGCAGTTGCCGACTTCTGCTGCAGCTGCGACTTTGATTTCAGGTTCGAATTTGCATTTGACCGGATCGCTCAGAATTTCGAGATCGACCAGCGCCTGACGCTGCGCCGCCAGTTCTTCGGGGCTGACGCGCTGCGCAAGTTGTTTTTCAAAGCCGGGCAGGTTGCGCAGGTTTGACACCGCGTCGGCAAAAGCGGATTCAATCAGGGCGATTTCGGCGTTGTATTCGCCTTCCCGGACTTCGCCGTATCCGGTTGAAGTTCCTTTCCACAGGACGTTTGTTTTGGTGATGTCCATGAGGCGCCAGACGACCGTCATTTCGGATGTGCCGGTGCGTTTGTCGGCTTTTTCGCCTTTATCCCAGCTGTATTCGTCGCAGAGATTCATAAAATAATCGGTGATTTCGGCAGTCAGGATATATTCCGGCAGCGGAGACGGGCTGGTTTCCAGACACAGGTCGGATGGCATTTTAATAATTGGGTAGCAGCTGCCGACCATTTCGTTGAAAATGCGGATGAATTCCATGTCTTTCTGCATAACGCGGCCCTGGTTCAGAATGGCTTCCTTGTCGTAACGGCGGCAGCCGAAAATACGGAAACGGTAATTGCCGAGCTTGGTTGTAAAGGGTTCGTAGCCGCGGCCTTTTTTTATGCGGAAATCGACGTATTCCAGCATGACCGGGGCAAAGTTTTTGCAATCACGGTAGACGGAACGGTAGATTTCGTCATCGTAGGCGACTTCATAGTTTCTTACGCGTTTTTTGGGCTTTTCGTCGCAACAGGTTGTGGGGCAGCTGACGCAGCTTCCGCCCGGAAAAATACTGCCGTCCTTGTCTTCCGGACAGGCCGTGCATTTGCCGCCGGGAAACATGCTGCCGTCGCGTTGGGGAGCTTCCGTGCCGAAAAAGGCTTTGACGCTGTCGGCCGCTGAGGAGGCTGACGCAGTCAAAAGCACTCCGCCGGCGACCAGTGCCGGAAGAAAGAAAAATTTCATAGCTTGTTGAATTTTCATTATTTTTATACTCCTCAACCTATTTGGACAGCATTCTGCGGCGGAGCGACAGAGCTTCGGCTATGTGCAGTTTAAGGACTTTTTCGGCATTTTGCAAGTCCGCAATCGTTCTTGCTAACCGCAAAATGCGGTGGTAGGCGCGGGCGGAAATCCGGGCTTTGCCGGCAAAATCGATGAGGAGATTCCGGGCGTCGCCGTCCAAGGCCGCCGCCTGTTCCAGAAGGTCGCCTTTCAGTTGGGCGTTGACGGTCAGCTCCGGATGTCCGAATCGGCGGAAACGTTCAGCCTGAATTTGGCGCGCCCGGATAACTCTTTCGCGGATTTGGGCGGAGGTTTCGCCTTTGGGGGCGCCGCCGATTTCCCACGGCGTTACGGCCGGGACTTCAATATGGATGTCGATACGGTCGAGAAGGGGGCCGGAAATTTTTGCCTGATATTCTTCGGCGCATTTCGGCGCGCGGGAGCATTCGAGACCGCGGTCACCCAGATGACCGCAGCGACAGGGGTTCATGGCCGCAATCAGCTGAAACTCCGCCGGATATTGCGTATGAGCGTTGACGCGGGAAATGGTGATGCTGCCGTTTTCGAGCGGCTGACGCAGGGCTTCGAGCGCCGCGCGGCTGAATTCCGGCAGCTCGTCCAAAAACAGGACGCCGTTGTGAGCCAGAGAGATTTCCCCTGGTTGTCCTTTCCGCCCGCCGCCGACCAGAGCCGGGGTTGACGCGCTGTGGTGCGGGGCGCGGTAAGGGCGCTCAAGACATATCCGTCCGTCTTTCAGCTCTCCGGCGACGGAATGAATCATGCTAGTTTCAAGCGCTTCTTCCGGCGTCAGGGGCGGCAAAATCGAAGGCAGACGCGCCGCCAGCATGGATTTTCCGGCGCCGGGAGGCCCGACCATCAGCAGGTTGTGGCCGCCGGCCGCGGCGATTTCGAGAGCGTGTTTGGCCGTTTCCTGTCCTTTAACGTCGCTCATATCCAAAACGGCGGTATTTTTGACAGGCTGCGGACGCACCGGAGCAGGCACCAGCTGCGTGCCCTTAAAATGATTGATCAGGGACAGCAGGCTGTCCGGGGCAATGATGTCGCGAAGACCGGACCAGGCGGCTTCTCCGCCGTTGGCCGCGGGACAGATAAGCCCTTTATGAGCCCTGTTGGCGCGGATGGCAACCGGCAAAACGCCGTTGACGGGAGCAACGGACGCGTCAAGCCCGAGTTCGCCGAGCACAATATAATTGTCCAGTTCTTCCTGCGGGATGACGCCCATTCCGGCCAGCAGCCCGAGGGCGACGGCAAGATCAAAATGCGAGCCTTCCTTGACAAGGTCGGCGGGAGCCAGATTGAGGGTTATTCTTTTGGGCGGAAGACCCAGACCCAGAGACTGCAGGGCGGCGCGGACGCGGTCGCGGCTTTCGGCCACTGATTTGTCGGGCAGGCCGACAATGGTAAAAGCGGGCAGACCCGAAGAGATCTGGACCTGAAGGTTAACATCGAGAATTTCCAAACCATTGAACGCGACGGTATTGATGCGGGCCAGCATGTCTGCCTACCAACGGGGAGTTCTTTCCCCGGGGCGCCAGCGGCGGGTGGGGTAGGTGTCGACCTGAAGACGGTCGTATTTGGCGATTTTGTATGGAATGTCGCGCAGGCGGACGTAACCCTCGCTTTCGTATATCTGAGCGCAGGTTTCGGCGGATTCATAAACGCTGTTGTAGCAGCGGATGATGACGCGGGTTTTGAGGTTTTGCAGTGGGATGAAAGGTTCTTCGTTGGCTACATAGGGGCGGGGCAGTGCTCCTTCCGGCATGGGCTTTTCGGGCGCGAGCGAACAGCCGGTGGCCAGAAGGCACCCGGCAAGAAGCGAGAATATGGCTGTTTTGTTATGCATTTTCCGCAAAATACCCCTTGGTTTTAATCCCAGTTATAGCCCATAATGGTTAAAATAATATTTATATGTTAAAAATGCTTGCAAAAATAAAGTTTTAGGGTATATTCGCAGTCGTCCCTTGCTGAAGACTCTGACTTTATAACAATAAAACCGGCTTCAGCTATACAAGAACCCGGCTCGTTTGAGCCATTTGTTGAGAATCCATAAGGAGATATTTTATATGGCAAATTATGAAAGCGTGCTGATTGCACGTCAGGATCTCGGCACCTCTCAGGTTAACAACATTGTTTCGGAACTGAGCGATGTTATTAAGAAAGAGGGCGGCGAGGTTGTCAAAGTCGATAACTGGGGTCTGAAGAACCTGGCTTACCGCATCAAGAAAAACCGCAAAGGTCATTATGTTCTGCTGAATATTACTGCTCCGGCCAACGCCATTGCAGAATATGAACGTATCATGAGATTCAACGAAGACATTATCCGCTACATGACCGTCAAAGTCGACGAGTTCAAAGAACTTGTCTCTTCCGACGACAGAGAAGCGGCTGCAGAAGAATAGGAGAAACATAATGGCTAAACAAGTATTCTTTAGAAGAAAAAAAGCTTGTCCGTTTTCCGGCGAAGACGGCCTGACCATCGACTATAAGGATGTCAAACTCCTTTCCAGATATATTTCCGAGAAAGGCAAAATCATCCCCAGCCGCATTACGGCTGTTTCTGCAAAAAAACAGAGAGAGCTGGCCCGCGCCATCAAACGCGCGCGTTATCTGGCCCTGCTTCCGTATGTTGCAGCTTAAGAGGAGAAATGATATGGAAGTTATCCTTTTAGAACATGTTGAAAAGCTGGGTAAAATGGGCGATAAAGTAACGGTTAAGACCGGTTACGCCCGCAACTACCTTCTGCCGCAGAAGAAAGCTCTCCGCGCTACCGAAGCCAATGTAGCTTTCTATGAAAAACAGAAAGCCGAACTGGAAGCCCATAACAAGGCTCTGTTCGAAGCCGCTTCCGCCAAGGCCGAATCCCTGAAGGGATACAGCGCTGTTCTGGTCCGCCAGGCCGCTGAAACAGGCCAGCTGTACGGTTCTGTTACCATTCGCGACATTGCCGCCGCCATCAAAGCTTCCGGTTTTGATGTTGAGCGCCGTTGCGTTTATCTGGAAAAGCCGATTAAAGACCTCGGCATTTATCAGGTAAAACTGAACCTGCATCCTGAAGTTTCTCAGACGATTCTGGTTAATGTTGCCAGAACCGAAGATGATGCGAAGAAGCAGGAAAAGGCTTATAACAAAGAATAATTAAAGTTTGTCTGGTGATTAACCAGTACGGAACTTGCGAATAAACCGGCCGGTCTGAGGTATATTGGACCGGCTGGCTTTTTTTATTCTTATCATCCGCCGCATATACCGGCTTTATATAAACTTATTGGGTCGTTATCCGCTCAGAATGGGCGAAATCAGCAGGAACTTCTCCGGCCGAAAACGGCCGGGGGAGTTTTGTTGTTTTGGGGAAGGGGATTTTCTACCGGCTGCGGGGTTTGGGCGCGCGGGTTGGTGATGTTTGAGGCGGAAGCGCGGGGCTGCGGGTTGGCCGGTGTCTGTTGCTGTAACGGGGATTGAGCACAGGGCGGTTGGCGCGCGGATTGGTGGTGTCTGGGTAGGAAGCGCGGGGCTGCGGGTTGGCCGGTGTCTGTTGTTGTAACGGAGATTGGGCACAGGGCGGTTGGTGCGCAGGGTTGGTGATGTTTGAGGCGGAAGCGCGGAGCTGCGGGGTGGCCGGTGTCTGTCAAGCTTTGGTTGAAAATCTTTTTTCTATTGCAATTCTATATGATCTCAGATAGTATTCTTAACGGGTAATAGTGTTGCCAAGTTCTGTTTTTGCGCAGAAAAGCGGCATTATGCAGAGCGGTGCTCGCCCAGGGCTTCCAACCCTTCGCATATACAGAACCCTCCTTTGGGGGAGCTAACGATATAAGCTCCTTTGGAGGCGAATAAGTTAGACTGTCGTATGCGCAGGTTGGAACTCCCTCACCTTTCTCAAGGCTGAGGGTTTTGTTTTAGAGGGCAGGTAAAACAAGTAAAAAAGACTGCCGGCAGGGTGTTTTGAGTAAGAGAAAAACAATCTTGCCAAGCTGAACATATTATTATAAGCTGAGTTTAAGATTGTACTCTGAACAATTTAGAACCTAGGGGTTCGGGAGCTTTGAAGAGCTCTTGCACAAGGGGCTGTGTTGACGTCTGGTTGGCACAGCTTCTGGTATTTCTCAATACCAGTATTATTTATATCTTGACTCTTTTCACGGTCGAGATGGCGCCTGTGTATGTCCAGGGGGGAAACCCTTAAAGACAGGTGCAGTTGGCCTTGTGCAACTCTTCAACGTCTCGACCGCCTTTTTTTCAAGGCGGTTTTTTGTTAAAGATACCGGAAGAAAAGGATTGAAAAATGAATTCAGACAATCGGACTTTTTCTAGGACTATCTCATCAAGAATTTCAGCGCGCGGCCGCCGTGAGGACGGACAGCCCAATCCCATAGATATCTATATCGGGCAGCGTATCCGCCAGCGGCGCGAGATGCTTTTTCTCTCGCAGGAAAATTTCGGCAGGGCGCTGGGACTGGCGTTTCAGCAGGTGCAAAAATATGAAAAGGGGCAAAACCGGGTTTCGGCCAGCCGTCTGTGGGATATTGCGCAGTTGTTGATGGTTGACTTCTCATATTTTTTTCAGGGAATGGATGATTATGCCAAAAACAACAGCCCGCGGGTGCTTGCCGGCGCGCCGAAAACGGAAAACCTTATGGTTTTTAAGGAAGATCCTTTGTTTCGCGCAGACGTGCTCTCTCTGGTGCATGCTTATCTGAAAATCGGCAGTCCGGTGTTTGCCGAACATCTGCGCGAAATTGCCGCCGCCTTTGCGGATTCTTTTATCATGAAGAAAAGGGCTTATGACAAAGGAAAGAAAGCGGCTCTCTGCAAAGAAAAAACCGCCGCGGCCGAGTAGAGCCGCGCCGGCCTTTTGCCGAACGGAATATCGGTTCTGCCGGCAAAGGAACGGGCAATAAAGAAACCCCCGCGTTTCGGCGCGGGGGTTTCAGGTCTGTGAAAAAAAGCTGCCGGATTATCCGGAGCCTCTTTAAATCATTGCCATACCGCCGTTGATGTTGATGGTCTGGCCGGTGATGTACTGGGCTTCGTCCGAAGCAAGGAAAGCCACAACATTGGCGATGTCCTGAGCTTCGCCGAGTTTGCCTTCCGGAATTTTGGCCAGCAGTGCGGCTTTGACATCGTCCGGCAGAACGTCGGTCATCGGGGTTCTGATGAAGCCCGGCGCAATCGAGTTGACGGTGATGCCGCGGGAGCCGACTTCCTGAGCCAGACATTTGTTCATGGCGATCATTCCGGCTTTGGAGGCGGAATAGTTGGCCTGTCCGGCGTTGCCGGTTACGCCGACGACGGAAGCGATGCCGATGATACGGCCGAAACGGCGTTTCATCATACCGCGGACAGCGGCTTTGGCCAGTTTGAAACCTGCCGTCAGGTTGACGTCGAGAACCAGCTGCCATTCTTCGTCGCTCATGCGGATGAACAGGTTGTCGCGGGTCAGGCCGGCGTTGTTGACCAGGATATCAATGCGGCCGAATTTTGCTTCAACATCCTTAATCAGCTGGCTGATGGCTTCGGAATTGCCGAGGTCGGCAACAAAGCACTCAACATTGCCGCCGAGTTCGGCTTTCAGCTTTTCCATCTTTTCGGCATTGCGGTCGGTCAGAGCCAGCGTCGCGCCCTGTTTGTGCAGCGTGCGGGCGATTTTGTCGCCGAGGCCGCCACTGGCGCCGGTGATTAATGCTACTTTGTCGTGTAATTCAAACATGAGAATATTCCTTTTTGTTGTTGGTCTTTATAAGTTTTTTGCCAATTCTTCGATTTCTGCCGGAGAGCCGACGGAAACGGCGTTGATGTCTTTGTCGCTTCTTTTGACAATGTTGGAAAGAACCTTGCCGGCGCCTAACTCGACAACGTCGGTTACGCCCTGTTCCTTCATGTAAATGACGCTTTCGCGCCAGCGGACTGAGCCGGTAACCTGCTCGACCAGATGTTTGACAATTTCTTTGGCGTCGGTAATGGCCGAGGCCAAAACGTTGGCAATCAGCGGGATTTCGGCATTATGGGCTTCCGCCTGCATCAGAGCGCGGGCCATGGTTTCGGCCGCCGGCTGCATCAGCGGGCTGTGGAACGGCGCGCTGACCGGAAGTTTGATGCATCTTTTGGCACCAAATTCGGAGGCGATTTCAACAGCTTTTTCGATGGCTTTGATATGGCCGGAAAGAACAACCTGGCCGTCGGCGTTGTCATTGGCCGCCACGCAGATGTTATCTTCATCCGCGCAGGCTTCGGCCAAGGCGGCAACGTCTTTGAAAGACATGCCCATGACCGCGGCCATGCCGCCGACCCCTACCGGAACGGCTTTCTGCATGGCGTCGCCGCGGATGCGCAGCAGTTTGGCCGTGTCCTCAAGCGAAAAAACGCCGGCCGCGCAGGCCGCCGAATATTCGCCGAGCGAATGGCCGGCAACAAAGGACGCCTTGTCTTTGAGGCGGATTCCGAAATCTTTTTCAAGAACGCGCACCAGGGCCATGGAATTTGCCATTAATGCCGGCTGGGCATTGGCAGTAAGGGTCAGTTCGTTTTCCGGACCCTCAACCATTAATTTAAACAAATCCTGGGATAATGCGTTATTGACTTCCTGAAATACTTCTTTGGCGGTTTTGAAATTCTCCGCCAGCTCTTTTCCCATGCCGACGAACTGCGAGCCCTGGCCGGGAAATACAAATGCATATTTCATCAATAAAAAACCTTCGTGTTATTAACTTTCGGGATTCAGTTCTAAAGATTATTGCGCAAAAGTCAAGTCAAAACTCCGCCGCAGGGCATATCTGTTGCCCCGTAAGCCTTTGAAAACGTTATGTTCCCTGATGTTTGCGCCGGCTGCTCGGCTGTATAAAATGCCCGGTGCTTCGGGTGCGGCAAATGCCGCCGCGTTAATATTTTTTTGATGATTTTCTGTTAGGATGGCCTCAATTTTGGGAGACTAAAATGGCTAGGAAATCTAATCGGAAAAAAGAAAAATCCTTTTTGAGCAAAGCAATCTGGCGTTTGTTCGGCGCCTTTCTTATCGTCTTTTGCGCGGCGGCGATCCTGAGCCTTGTCGGCTATGACGCCAATGACGCCTCTTATAATGTGGCGAGCCGGGCGCCGGTGCATAATTATCTCGGCAGTTTCGGCGCCAACGCCGCCAGCCTGATTGTCAGCTCTTTCGGCGCGTCCCTGATTGTTTTTCTAATTGCCCCCATTGTCTGGGGATACGGTTTTCTGCGGCTGCGCGAGTTTTTGCAGCCCTGGGCGCGGATTACGGCTTTTGTGTTCGGCGCGTTTTTTCTGTCGGTTTTTTTCGGGCTGCTGCCCGAGCATCTGCTGGGCGCTTACCAGCTGGGCGGCACCATCGGCAAAAAGGCCGCCGCCAACCTGATGACGGTTATTAATCATTATCCGGGAGCCTATAACCTTTATATTGCGCTCGCGGTCTTTTTTGCGCTGGCGCTGCTGTCGTTTAATTTTGCTGCCGGCATTACCTATAAGAACTGGTTCGGCTGGTTTAGAGCCGCGGCCAGAGTTTTTGCCCGGATCGTTATGCTGATTGTCAGGGGAATTCGAGCTGTCGCCGCCAGAAGACCGTCGCCGCGCGAGGACAAAGAAGAACGCGCAGCCAGAGTTAAGGCGCCGAAAGAGCACAAGGAGCCGAAAGTTAAGTCGGAAGAAAGCAAAGAAGAGCGGAAAATCGCGCAGGCGATGACGAAAAAATCCAAGGAAACCGGCGATGGTTACCAGTATCCCGACGTTAATCTGCTGTCGCGGCCGAAAGACAAAGGCGGCAACAATGTTAACGAAAAGGAACTGGAGGCGATTGCCAGAGATCTGGAAAATGTGCTGCAAGAGTTCGGAGTAAACGGCAAAATTGTCAAGGTCCGCCCGGGGCCGGTTGTTACACTGTATGAGCTGGAACCCGCGCCAGGAACAAAAACCGCCCGGGTTATCGGTCTGGCCGACGATATCGCGCGCTCCATGTCGGCGGTTTCGGTTCGTATCGCCGTGGTTCCGGGATCCAATACCATCGGTATCGAAATGCCAAACAAAGACCGCGAAACAGTCTGGCTTAAGGATCTGCTCGAGGATCCGAATTTCCGGGAAACCAAAAATACGCTCAATATTGTTCTCGGCAAAGATATCGGCGGCCGCAACGTGTATGCGGATCTGGCAAAAATGCCGCATCTGCTGGTTGCCGGTACGACGGGTTCCGGAAAGTCCGTCGGCGTCAACTCCATGATTGTGTCGCTGCTGTACCGTATGCGGCCCGACGAATGCAAATTGATTATGATTGACCCGAAAATGCTTGAATTTTCAATGTATAACGGTATTCCGCACCTGCTGACGCCGGTAATTACCGATCCGGCCAAGGCGGTTATCGGCCTGAAATGGGCCGTCAAGGAAATGGAGGATCGCTACCGCGCCATGGCCCAGCTGAATGTGCGCAATATTTCCGGGTATAACCAGAAGCTTAAGGAACTGAGAGCCAGCGGCGAAAAGGTTACGCGCACGGTGCAGACCGGTTTTGACGCCGAAAGCGGCAAGCCGATTTTCGAAGAACAGGAACTTGACCTGACGCCGCTGCCGTATATTGTGATTGTGGTTGACGAAATGGCCGACCTGATGCTGGTTGCCGGCAAGGACGTGGAAGCGGCTATTCAGCGTCTGGCGCAGATGGCGCGCGCTGCCGGTCTGCATCTGATTATGTCGACGCAGAGACCGTCCGTGGACGTTATTACCGGCACGATTAAGGCCAATTTCCCGACGCGAATCAGCTTTCAGGTAACATCCAAAATCGACAGCCGCACTATTCTGGGCGAGCAGGGGGCCGAGCAGCTTCTCGGCATGGGCGATATGCTCTATATGCCGGCCGGTCAGCGGCCGATCCGCGTTCACGGTTCTTTTGTCAAAGACAGTGAAGTTGAAAAAATCGTCGATTTTCTGAAAGCGCAGAAAGAGCCGGAATATATCCAGAGCGTTACGGAAGGCGAACTTTCCGAGAAAGACGGCGGTTCTGTTTTTGACAAGGGTGATTTCGGTGGCGGCGACAGCGATGACGACCTGTATCGTCAGGCCGTGGAAATCGTGCAGAACGACAAAAAAGCCTCCACCAGCTATATCCAGCGGAAACTGCGCATCGGGTATAACCGCGCGGCGTCCATTATTGACAAGATGGAAGAAAACGGCATTATTTCCGCCGCGGATCATGTCGGTCGGCGCGAGGTTTTGTAGTTTTTCGGATGCCGTCGAGGATTATGTCATGGAAAAATATGCGGCGCTTTTGCGTTCCAAAGTTTAAAAAAGTTCTGGATTTTTATATTTTTTATGATATATATATTGACATATCGCAGAAAATTATTGGAAGCGGGGGCCAAAAGCCCCGCTTTTTTGTTAAGGAAAGACGAATGCAGAATAAACATTATTTACAGGATATGCTGGAGCCGGTCATTGACGGCATGGGGTTCGACGTGGTGCGTATCCTGACAATCGGGCAGAAGAATCCGACGCTCCAGATCATGATTGAGCGAAAAGACCGCCGGGATATCGTCGTCGATGACTGCGCCGCCGTCAGCCGCGCCGTGTCGGAAGTGCTCGACGCCAAAGACCCGATTAAAGACCAGTACACGCTTGAGGTCAGCTCTCCGGGGCTGGACCGTCCGCTGACGAGGCCTGAGCATTTCAGCCGTTTTGCCGGTTATGAGGCCAAAATCGAGACTTCTGAGGAAGTTGAAAAACGCAAGCGGTTTAAGGGAAAAATCATCAGCATGGACGAGCAGAAAAACATTATTCATTTTGATATGGACGGTACGGAATATGCCATTCCCTGCGATGCCGTATCCAAAGCCAAACTGATAATTACGGACGAGCTTCTGGCGGAATACGCGGAGAATCATCCGGAAATCGAACTTTAATTTTAATTATCTAACCAAGAGGACAAAATGCAGAACATTGAAAGCATGCCAAGACCAGAAATTATTCTTGTCGCCGACACTGTCGCCAGAGAGAAAAATATTGACAAGGAAGATGTTTTTACGGCGATGGAAGTAGCCATCCAGAAAGCCGGCCGCTCGAAATACGGTTTTGAACACGATATCCGCGCGACCATAGACCGCAAAACCGGCGCCATTACCCTCGCCCGTTACCGCGAGGTGGTTGCGAATCCGGAAGATGTCGAAAACGAAGTTACCCAGCTCACTCTGGAAGATGCCAAAATGTATGATGCCAACGCGAAAGTCGGCGATTTTATCATCGACCAGCTGCCGCCGATTGATTTCGGCCGCATTGCCGCTCAGACCGCGAAACAGGTTATCGTCCAGAAGGTTCGCGATGCGGAGCGCAATAAACAGTATGAAGAATATAAGGAAAAAGTCGGCACGATCGTAAACGGAACAATCAAAAGAATCGAGTTCGGCAACGTTATTCTTGATATCGGCAAAACGGAGGCCATTCTGCGCCGCGACGAGATTATCCCGCGGGAAAAATTCAAAAACGGCGACCGGATCCGCGCTTATGTTTTGGATGTGCGCCGCGAAAATAAGGGACCGCAGATTTTTCTGTCCCGCACTTGTCCCGAATTTATGGCGAAACTCTTTACTCAGGAAGTTCCCGAAATTTATGACGGTATTGTCAAGATTATGGGCGTTGCCCGCGATCCGGGATCAAAAGCTAAGATCGCCGTCAAAACCGATGATATGACCGTTGACGCCGTCGGCGCCTGCGTCGGTCTGCGCGGTATCCGCGTTCAGGCTGTGGTAACGGAACTGCAGGGCGAGAAAATCGACATCGTTCCTTATTCCGAAGACAAGGCGCAGTATATTGTCAGCGCGCTGGCTCCGGCCGAAGTTACCAAGGTGGTTATTGACGAAGAGAACAACCGTATCGAGGCCGTTGTTCCTCAGGAACAGTTTTCAATCGCGATCGGCCGCCGCGGCCAGAATGTCAAACTTGCTTCCCAGCTTTTGGGCTGCGATATCGACGTTCTGACAGAAGAGCAGGAACAGGAGCGCCGTTCAAACGAAAACAAGGTTCGCTCGCAGAGATTTATGGAAGCTCTGGATGTTGACGAGATGATTGCTCATCTGCTGATTGCGGAAGGTTTCTCGACGGTTGACGAAGTTGCGCTGGTTCCTTTGTCCGAACTGGCCGACATCGAAGGATTTGACGAGGATGTTGCCTCCGAGCTGCAGAAGCGCGCTAAAGCCTTTATTGAAAAGAGAAACGAAGATTTTGCGGAAAAGAGCAAAAATCTGGGTATTGACGAAAAACTCAAGGAAGTTCCGGGGCTGGATCAGGATATGATCCTGACACTGGCTGACAAAGGCGTCAAAACAATAGACGACCTGGCGGATCTTGCCGCTGACGAGCTGATGGAAATTTTGGGCGAAAACGTTTTGTCCGAAGTCGAAGCCAACAGAGTTATTATGGCGGCCAGAGCCCACTGGTTTGAAGACGAACAGGAGTAGTTTGCCCGGCGGACGGACGGTTTTGGGCGGAAGCGCTTTTTCTCCCAAACCGTTCCGATGCCCGGATAAACAGTTTCTGCAGATTGGGGGAAAGATGAAACAGGAAACGGAAAACCGCAAATGCATCGTGTGCGGGGAAGTTAAGGACAAAGAGCAGCTTTTGCGCTTTACGCTGACGCCGGATAACCGCGTTGTGCCCGATTTTAAGAAAAAGCTTCCTGGTGGCGGCATTTATGTTTCAAATTCCCTCAAAATGCTGAAAACCGCGATTGAGAAAAATTTATTTGCCAAAGCTGTGAAAAAAAATGTAAAAGTTAATGCAGAATTAATTCAAACCGTAGAAAATATTTTAAGAAAAAAAGGTTTAGAATCAATCTGCTTGGCAAAAAAAGCCGGTGTTCTGGTTACGGGTTTTGAAAAAGCGGCCGAAAAAATCAAGCGGGGAAAAGTCGCTTTTATTCTGGAAGCGCGGGATGCCGGGGCTGACGGGCACCAGAAGATGATGCAGCTGGCCCGGGATTTAGAAGTTTTTGCGCTGTATGATATTGAGGAGTTAGATAAGGCATTAGACAAGGTTAACACTGTACATGCAGCCTTTGTAAAAGGCGAAATGTCAAAAATGGTTTACAACGAATTTAAAAGACTTCAGACTTTTTTGAATTCATAGAGTTTTATTGGAAGATGGAGAAAATATCGCAATGACGGAAGATAATGCAAAAAACAGACTCACATTATCAGGAAAATCGACACTTACGCTTAAAAACATCGGGGACGCCTCCAAGTCGCACAGTCATGACGGCAAGAAATTTGTCCAGGTAGAAGTCCGCAAAAAAAGAATCATCAATCCGGCTGCGGTTCAGGAACCTAAAGTCGAGATAGATGAGGCAACAGCCCAGAAACTGCGTCTGATTGCGGAAGCGAAAGAACATGAGGCGCGTCGCCGTCAGGAAGAAGAGGAAAAAGAGAGACAGCGCCAGCTGGAACGCGAGCGTGAAGAACAGGAAAAAGCCCGGCGCGAGCAGGAAGAGGCTCAAAAAGAAAAAGAGGCTGACAAAAAGCCTGCTGTGGCGGTAAAAACCGCGGCTTCTGCCGAGCAGGAGGAAAAATCCTTTAAGCCGAAAGAAAAGAGAGGCAAGGATTATGACGATGACGAAGATGAGGACGAAGAGGATTATCATAACAGGAAGTTCAAGAAATCCGTCAATGCGGATAAGCCTCTGAGTCGTGAAGAGACGTTTGAGCAGGAACGCAAGAAAATTACCAAAAGAAGTTTCGAACCGCAGCGCCGCGGCGGAAAGGTCAATATTCAGTCGGTATTCGGCGGCGACGATGACGACGATGATTACGGTTTCGGCGGTCGGCGGCGGTTTAAGCGCAAGCAGCCTAAGCCTGTTCAGCAGCCTCAGCAGCCGGCTGAAAAAATCATCAAGGAAGTGGTGGTTCCCGAAATTATTACGGTGCAGGAACTGGCAAACCGCATGGCCGAGAAGAGCGCCGACGTTATCAAAAAACTGATGTCTTTGGGCGTTATGGCGACCATAAATCAGCCGATTGACGCGGATACGGCGCAGATTGTCGTCGAAGAAATGGGGCATAAGGTTAAACGCGTTGCCGACAGCGATGTCGAGCTTGGTCTGAAAGGCGGCGAGGATTCTCCCGCCGATTTAAAGCCGCGGGCTCCCGTCGTTACGGTTATGGGGCATGTTGACCATGGTAAGACCTCTTTGTTGGACGCTCTTCGTGAGACCAACGTCGCTTCTCATGAAGCCGGCGGCATTACGCAGCATATCGGCGCTTATCAGATTACGGTAAAAACCGGTGACAAGATTACGTTTATCGATACGCCGGGGCACGAGGCTTTTTCGGAAATGCGCGCGCGCGGCGCCAAAGTTACGGATATTGTTGTGCTGGTTGTTGCCGCCAATGACGGCATCATGCCGCAAACCATTGAGGCTATCCGCCATGCTCAGGCAGCCGAAGTGCCGATTGTCGTGGCGATAAATAAAATTGATCTGCCTGGCGCAGATCCGATGAAAGTCAAGACTGCTCTGCTGCAGCATGGCATTGCTGTCGAGGAACTGGGCGGAGAAAGCCTTTGCGCCGAAGTTTCCGCCAAAAAGCGCATTAATATCGATAAACTGGTGGAAGCTATTTTGCTGCAGGCGGAAATTCTGGATCTGAAAGCTAATCCGAATCGCAAAGCAGAAGGAGCGGTGATTGAGGCCAAAATGGAAAAAGGCCGCGGTTCCGTCGCAACCGTTCTGGTTCAGAAAGGCACGCTGCACATCGGCGATATCGTTATTGCCGGCAAGGAATGGGGGCGTGTCCGCGCCATGTTCAACGAAATGGGCAAGAAAATGTCTGAAGCCGGACCGGCAACGCCGGTCGAGGTTCTCGGTCTACAGGGAACGCCGGCGGCTGGTGATGACTTTATTGTCGTTGCCGACGAGAATCAGGCCAAAGAAGTTACGAGTTACCGCATCCGCAAAGAACGCGAGGCCAAGCTTGTCAAGAGCGCGAAATCGGCTATGGAACAGATGCTGGATAAGATCAAGTCCGGCGAAGTCAAACATCTGCCGGTTATTATCAAGGCCGATGTTCAGGGTTCCATTGAGGCGATTGAGGGGACGATTACCAAGCTTTCGAATGATGAAGTCAGCGTACAGATTTTGCATTCGGCCGTCGGCCCGATTTCTGATTCCGACGTTACTTTGGCCAAGGCTTCCAATGCGTTTATTATCGGTTTTAATGTCCGCGCGATTCCGCATGCCCGCGATATGGCGCGTCAGGATGGTGTTGATATCCGCTATTATTCGATCATTTATGACGTGGCCGATGATATTAAGAAAGCTCTGGAAGGCATGTTATCGCCCGAGTTGAAAGAAAAAATTCTGGGATATGCCGAAATCCGCAATGTCTTCAATATTACCGGCGTCGGCAAAGTGGCCGGCTGCATGGTTACCGAGGGTATGGTCAAACGCGGAGCGAAGGTTCGTCTGCTACGCGACAATGTCGTTATTCATGACGGTTCCCTCGGCCAGCTGAAGCGCTTTAAGGACGATGTCAAAGAAGTTAAGGAAGGCTATGAATGCGGCATGAGCTTCGAAAATTACAATGATATTCAGGTCGGCGATTTTATTGAGTGTTACGAAATAGAATCTATCGCCGCCAAGCTTTAAGTAAAATCCATACCGGGGAATCCGAGCCGTTGCCGCAAAAGGGTTCCCCGGGAATTTCCGAAGGTATCATGCCGTCCGTTTTGGCGGAAATGCGGAACATAAAAATCAAAGGAATTATGAAATGGCAGAAAAAGAACCATCACAAAGACAATTGAGAGTCGGGCAGGAAATCAAGAAAATTCTGGCCGGAGAAATAGAAAAAGGGCTGGTCCGCAATCTGGAAGGGATTGACGCGCTGGTAACAATTATGGAAGTCCGGATTTCTCCGGATTTGAAATACGCGAATGTTTATTTTATTACCTCGCAAAAAGACAGGGATGAAGAAGTTCGTACGGGGCTGCAGCTGGCGGCTAACCATTTTCGCAAGATTATCGGCATGAAAATGGAATTGCGTTATGTGCCTGAGCTTAATTTTCGAATCGACGAAAGTTTTGAACAGGTGGATAAGATGGAAAAACTGTTCCGGGATCCCCGCGTCGCTCAGGATCTTAAGAAAGACTGATTTGTGCAGGAGCCCCGAAACCGGGGCTTTTTTATGAGTATCGGAATTTGGGCTGCAGACGCGGACGGTTATCTGTCCGCCGCGGAGATAAGAGCGGTATCTGAGCTGCGGCGGCAGCGCCGCCGGCCGGGCAGATGATCTGTTTGTTGGCGGCATTTCATGATTCATCAGCAGCAAAGATACAAAACGGCCCGGCTTGACATTGACGGCATTTTAATTTATCAACGACGTAAGTAAACGTGCGGCAGGATAGGAATGGGACGGCATAAAAAAGGACTGGATATTAACGGCTGGCTGATTATCGACAAACCCCGGAATACGGGGTCGACGGATGTGGTTAATTTGGCGCGCCGGTTGTTTAAGGCTAAAAAATGCGGGCATTGCGGGACTCTGGATCCTTTTGCGACAGGCGTTCTGCCAATTGCCTTCGGAGAAGCGACGAAACTTATTCCTTTTGTTACGGACGGCGAAAAAGAATATGAGTTTGTCGTTCAGTGGGGTGAGGCTACAGATACGGCGGATACGGAAGGAAATGTCTGCGAGACCTCCAATAAAATTCCGTCCCGGGAGGAAATTGAAGCGGTTATACCGTCCTTTGTCGGAGAAATCGAGCAGGTTCCGCCGGCGTATTCCGCGATTAAAATCAACGGCAGAAGAGCGTATGATCTGGTGAGAAAAGGCGAAGCCGTTGAAATGCCCGCACGGCGGATTCATATTTATGATTTGAAATTTCTGGAAGAAATTGCCGGCGGCAAGGCTCGTTTCTGCGTCCGCTGCTCCAAGGGAACATATATTCGCGCGCTGGGGCAGGATCTGGCGCTGGCACTGGGAACAGTGGGGCATTTATGCGAGCTGCGGCGCGTTCGCTGTGGTATTTTCGGCCTTGATGATAAAATTTCTCTGGAAAGTTTAAAAAATATAGTGTATTTTGAGGACCTGCAAAAGTTTTTGCTTCCGTTAGAAACATTACTGCGCGACATCGCGGTAATTGCTGTTTCGGAAGCAGATGCTCTCAAGCTGAAAATGGGGCAGAGCCTCTCTCCCCGGACCTTCGATACGGAAAGCCTGTGCGGAAAAACAGCAGCGGCGATGTGCGGTGGCAGCCTGATTGCAATAGTGCGAATCGATGAGCGGCGAATCGCTCCGGTTCGGGTTTTTAATATTAATGATAAGGAAAATAGTGATGTCGATTACGAACGAACAGAAACAAGAAGTAATTAAAACTTATGCAACAAAACCGGGAGACACCGGTTCTGCCGAAGTGCAGATTGCTATCTGGACAACCAGAATCAATAATCTGATTGAACATTTCAACACTCATAAAAAAGATCTGCATTCTCGTCTGGGTCTGATGAAAATGGTCGGTAAACGCCGCCACCTTCTTGACCACCTGAAATCTAAAAGCGAAGAAAGATATCAGAATATTATCGAGAAGCTGAATCTGCGTAAGTAAGCCGGATTGGTTTCATGCGACAGGTTAAGCAGTTTTACAAGAGCCGGAACAGTTCGCGCATGTCTTTGTGCGCAGAAGCTGTGGTGGCAGGCGGAAACTGTGCGGATTGTCGGCAGAAAATCAGTCTTTTATGCCGTATCTTTGCCAAAAAGGGGAGTATGGCGCAGTAAGTTTCGGGTATGCGGGGCAATGGTGCTCCGCATTCCTTTTAAGCTCCGGAAGGAGCATTGGTAGAAAATCCCGGGCCATGGGGGCCGGGTGAGGATTGTAAGAGATAGATGAAAGGAAGATTTTATGATCGATTTTAAAGTGTCCCGCAAAGAGATGGAATGGGGCGGACGCAAATTAGTTTTGGAAACAGGAAAAGTTGCCAGACAGGCTCAGGGCGCCGTGGTGGTAACTTATGGTGAAACAGAGGTTTTGGCAACGGTATGTGCCGCAAAAGAAGTAAAGGCAGATCAGGATTTCTTCCCTCTAACCGTCAATTATCAGGAAAAATATTATGCAACCGGCAAAGTACCGGGCGGCTTTATGAAAAGAGAAGGCAAACCTTCGGAGCGCGAAGTTCTGATTTCGCGTCTGATTGACCGTCCGATCCGTCCGCTTTTCCCGGATGCTTTCAAAAATGAAGTTCAGGTTATCTGTACGGTTTTGTCTCATGACCAGAATACGGATTCCGATATTCCGGCCATGATTGCCGCTTCCGCCGCGTTGGCAATTTCGGGGATCCCATTTCTGGGCCCGATCGGCGCCGCCAAAGTCGGTTATATTGACGGACAGTATGTTTTGAACCCGACGCTGGAACAGATGCCCAACACACAGCTGGAGCTTGCTGTCGCCGGCACGTCGGAAGGCGTGCTGATGGTTGAATCCGAGGCAAACGAGCTGTCGGAAGAGACGATGCTGAATGCCGTTATGTTCGGTTTTGAAAGCTTCCAGCCGGTTATTAAGATGATTAACGAGCTCAAGGCCGAAGCCGGAAAAGAACCTTGGGAAGCTCCGGTTTTTCCGCCTGAGTTTGATGCTTTATACACGCGGATTGAGAAAGATTTCGGCGCTAAATTTGAAGAGGCTTTTAAGGAAACAGACAAGCTGAAAAGAGGCGAACTCGTCGGTCAGGCTTCGGAAGAGGTTAAAGCGACGATTGATCCGGAAAACGAAATCGAAATGCGCTATGTCGGTGACGCGATTGAAAAGCTGATGCATAAGGTTGTGCGCGAAAAAGTTCTGACAACGGGCCACCGCATTGATGGACGCGATACCAAAACTGTTCGTCCGATTCAGTGTGAAGTTGATGTTCTGCCCTGTGCGCATGGTTCGGCGCTGTTTACCCGCGGCGAAACTCAGGCTATGGTGGTTACCACATTGGGAACCGGCGAGGATGCCCAGGTTGTTGACGGCCTGATGAACGAGTATAAAGAAGACTTTATGCTGAACTATAACTTTCCGCCGTTTTCGGTCGGTGAATGCGGTAGAATCGGCAGTCCCGGCCGCCGCGAAATCGGCCACGGAAAATTGGCCTGGCGCGCCATTCATCCGATGCTGCCGAAAAACAAGGATACATTTCCTTATACCATTCGCGTGGTTTCGGAAATTATGGAATCGAACGGTTCTTCCTCAATGGCCACTGTCTGCGGCACAACATTGTCCCTGATGGCTGCCGGCGTGCCGATGGCAAAACCGGTCGCAGGTATTGCGATGGGTCTGATTAAGGAAGAAGGCAACCGCGTGGCTGTTCTGACCGATATTCTCGGCGATGAAGATCACCTTGGCGATATGGATTTCAAGGTTGCGGGCACAAAAGACGGCGTTACGGCTCTGCAGATGGATATTAAAATTACATCCATTACCAAAGAAATTATGCAGACGGCTCTGGCTCAGGCTCATGAAGGCCGTATCCATATTCTGGGTGAAATGGCAAAAGCCATTTCGGAACCCCGTCCGCATGTTTCCGACAAAGCACCGCGTATTATCGCCATTAAAATTCCGGTTGATAAAATCCGCGAAGTTATCGGTTCCGGCGGTAAGGTTATTCGCGAAATTACCGAGAAAACCAATTCCAAGATTGATATTGCCGATGACGGCGTGATTAAAATCGCTTCAGTCAAAAAGGAAGACGGCGAAGCTGCTTTGGAATGGATTATGGGGATTGTCGCCGAACCGGAAGAAGGTAAAATTTATCACGGCGTCATTACCAAAATTATGGACTTTGGCGCATTTGTCCGTTTCCTCGGCACAACCGAAGGTCTGGTTCATATTTCTGAGGTTAAGAACGAGCGCATTGCTTCGGTTTCCGATTTCTATAAGGAAGGCGATTCAATGTGGGTTAAGTGTCTTGGCACCGATAACCGCGGCAAGATTAAGCTCTCGGCCAAGAGGGTTAATCAGGAAACCGGCGAAGACCTTGAAAAATAGCCGACCGGCGGGGAAGTGATGCAGGTTATTTTCCCGTGTTGTCTGACTGTTTTGAGTATCAAAAAGGGCTGATTGAAAAATCGGCCCTTTTTGCATGCAAATAAAATTTGACATAAATTTAATTTTGTCTATAATAACCGCCTGAAGTTGATTATTGTGCGGTTGTATTGTTATTGGGAAACACTTTAAAATTTATTATTTATGGAAACAATTCAATTTTTTGTGTTCCTCGGGATCATTCTTGTCCTGTTGGGCGTTCTTCTGGCTATCAGAAAATTATTTCTTCAAAAACCGGAGGATAAAAATTGTTATGCCGAACTGATCTGTTATCATGACGGAGCATGGCTGTGCGAGTATTTTGAAGGCAGGGAAGCCCGGAAAGGGTTTGTCTTTATGTCCGAAGAAGAAGGCCGGCCCGGAATGATTATAACCGTTCGGTTTGAGAATGTGAAACTGGTGAGCTGTTTTGTTCCCTGCGAGGATGAAACAGAAGAACCGGAGAATGTTTAACTAAAAAATACAAGTATGTGGCAAATCGAATTTGCCGTTTATGTAACGGCTTTTGTTCTGGCGGCAGTTAACGCCATGCTGTTCTGCATGTGGTGGGATTATCAGAAGGTTATGCTTCTGCCTCATGTCAGAAATCTGGCCCGTTTTTATACGGGGATGACAATCTTGCTGATTGCCGTTTTGCTGGCAAACACGTATTTTTTGTGTCGCAGCGGCAGTTATACCCAGTGGGAGTTCTCGTTTTGGCTTATTGCCGGTCAGGCTCTGCTGGCCAGAGGAATTATCTGGAGGCTGAAAAAAAATTATAATCTGTATCTCATTGAGGGAAAGGAGTACAGATTTATTATTTCTTCAGTCAGTGACCAGTGCATTGGTGGCTATATGGTTGTCGGAAAGTACTGGATTTATGCCGAGGACGTGGCTCCTTATGCCCCTGAAGATTTTTCGGAACTTAAAACGGTTAAGGCCGTGTTTCTGAGAACAGACGCGAAAGGGAAAGTGATTGTCCGCGTATGAAACTTAAGGCTCCGTCAATAACGGAGCCTTTTATTTTGCCTTGACCATTTTAAAGTAGAATGTATTTTGTTTTTCCATTATAAATATCTTATACGATTTTCGGGATCGTATCTGCAAGGTTACCGGAGTGGAAAACAGTTACTGAGAAGCTGTTGACCGCAGCCGGAGTTATCCCGGCTTTTGGGTTCGGGGTAACGGGGAGGTTCTTAAAAACAGTTTTAAGAACCTCCTTTTGCATCCGCTGGCAAAGAAGACAACGATCCTATTTTTCAAAATGCAAAAATCCGAATTGCAGTTGGAGGTTACCATTCCTTTCTTATTTTTAAAAAATCCTTGAAATCTGTAAAATAAAGTTGTAAGAGTCCTACTTAGCCGAAGGACACCCCTGGAGGTCTCTTTGGTTTGATTAACTTATTTAAGGAAAAATAAAATGTCAGATATTACTTTTAATGCGCAGATGCGTGAAAAAGCAGGTAAGGGGGCAGCTCGTGCATGTCGTCGTGAGGGCCGTGTTCCGGCCGTTATTTATGGCGGAAACAAAGAGCCCCTGATGATCAGCCTTAACCCGGTTGAATTGACCAAGGCTCTGGATACGGCAGGTTTTTATGATGCCGATATCGAAATTGTCATTGATGGCAAAAAGCACAGTGTCATCTGCCAGGACGTTCAGTTCCATCCCGTTTCGGATGCGCCGCTGCATGTCGACTTTTTGAGAAAGTAGTCGTTAGACTATTAAGGCGGTTTTTGCGATTTTTCAAGATCGGTGCCGGTCAGGCATATTTTGATTTATCGCCGGAAGCCGCCTTCTTTTTTTTTCTGAAAGCAAGTTTTGAGAGGCGGAAATGTTTTTAATCGTCGGTTTGGGGAATCCGGGAACGGAATATGCCAATACGCGGCATAACATCGGCTTTATGGCGGCGGACGCTATTGCCGGCCGGTATGGCTTTGGTCCGTTTAAAGCCAAATTTGACGGGTTGCTTGCCGAAGGAAAAATCGAGGGTGAAAAAGTATATCTGCTCAAACCGCAGACCTTTATGAACCTGTCGGGAAATTCTGTAGTAAAAGCCGCTGCTTTTTACAAAATACCGCCGCAGAATGTGATTGTTATTCACGATGACATGGATCTGCAGCCGGGACAGCTTAAGGCAAAACTCGGCGGCGGCAGCGGCGGCCATAACGGCATAAAAAGCATTGATGCCCATATTACGCCGGGCTACAACCGCGTCCGCATCGGCGTTGGACATCCGTCCGGAAAAGGCGAGAAGGTTGTCAGCCATGTGTTGTCCGGTTTTTCAAAGGATGATAAAAAGCTGGTGGATGAGGCATTGGAAACGGCTGCGGCAACTATTGGGGTTTTGATTAAGGATGGAATCGGGGCTTATTCCAACCAAATCGGTATGCTGAAATCGAGGCAGAAAAACAATAGTTAAATCGTCTTTAGAAAATTTATCGGAAATAGTTATTTTTTTTCTTGTCTAAAAAAACAGATAGGCTATCCTTATTCTAATTTCTTGGAGTTGGAAATGACGGAAATATCTGTAATTTTACCAGTCTACAACAGTAATCTGACTCATCTGCGGACTGCCGTCCAAAGCGTTTTGTCGCAGAGTTTTTCTGATTTTGAGCTGATTATCGTTGATGACGGGTCGGAAAGGAATGTTGCCGGCCTTTGTGATGAGTTTGCCGCCGCCGACAGCAGAATCAGAGTTTTTCACAACAGTAACCAAGGTCCCGGAAAATCGCGCAATTTCGGCATCGGTCAGGCAAAAGGAAATTTTATCATTTTCATGGACCATGATGACCATGTCGCTTCCGGCTGGCTGGAAAAGCTGTATCATTCGATTATTGACAACGAGGCGGACGCGGCTTTCTGTTATGCCGGAGAATTTGTCGACGGTTCAGACGAGGTTGAGGCGCTGCCTTATCCCCGTTTTGAGCGCGAGGCTCTGTCTTTGAACGAGAAGCTCAGGCGGCGTCTGTCCATTACGTTCTTTCCGCCATGGGCAAAATTGGTGCGGCGGGCATTTATCGAAAAATACGGCTTGGGATTCTCCGAGGATTTTAACCGTTTTGACGATGTCTTTTTCCATTTGTTTGTGGTGCATCATGCGCGTAAGATTTCTTTTGTGAATGAGATGCTTTATTTTCACAGAATGTTTGACGGTTCCATTTCCGGCCGCAGCAGGCAGAATACGGATATGTATTTTGACGCTTTTAAAACCATGGACGATGTTATTGCCAAATGCCGGAAAGACGGTATCGACTGCCGGGTTATTCTGAACAGAGTTATGCCGATGTACGGGCTGGGCGAAGAAATTGTCGTCTCCAAGGAAAAGTTTAACCGCCGGCTGGCGGAATATATCCGGACGTATAAGCTGGATAATGTGCTGTTTAAGAGAAAACTGAAAGCTTTTAAGCATTGGCTGTTTTTCTGCCGGTTTAAGAAGGACCGGAAAATTCTGCGGATTTTCGGCATAACCCTGATAAACAGCACCGGGGACAGGACAGCAAAATAATTCCCTTGAAAACTTGGCGGTTACGGGCTATAAGTCAGTAAATTTTATTTTGTTGAAACGACAGGAGTTTTTTGAATGGGATTCAACTGTGGAATTGTCGGGCTGCCGAATGTCGGAAAGTCCACTTTATTTAATGCGCTGACTCAGACGATCGCCGCGCAGGCCGCAAATTTTCCGTTTTGCACGATTGAACCGAATACCGGCCGGGTTGCCGTTCCGGACAAACGGCTGGAAAAGTTGTCCGAAATGGTTAAACCCCGTACGGTTACGCCGACTCAGCTTGAGTTTGTCGATATTGCCGGTTTGGTAAAAGGCGCGTCAAAGGGTGAGGGACTGGGAAACCAGTTTCTGGCCAATATCCGCGAAGTCGACGCCATCATTCATGTTCTGCGCTGTTTTGAAAATGACAATATTACGCATGTCGAGGGCAGTGTGGATCCGATCCGCGACGCGGAGATCGTGGAAACGGAGCTGATGATCGCCGATTTGGAATCGCTGGAAAAAAGGTTCGAACAGCTTGCCAAAAAAGCAAAAACCGGCGGCGACAAGGACGCAAAGCTTAAAGCCGAAGTCATGGAGCCGGTTATCAGGGCCCTGAGAGAAGGAAAACCAGCCCGGACAGCAGCGCCGTCCAAAGAAAACAAAGACGCCTACAAAGAATATACAATGCTGCAGCTGCTGACATCCAAGCCGGTTTTGTATGTCTGTAACGTGGATGAAGATTCCGCGGCGACCGGAAATAAGTTTTCGGAGCAGGTTTTTGCCAAAGCTAAAGCAGAAGGCGCCGGCGCCGTCATTATTTCCGCCGCAATCGAATCCGAGGTGGCGCAGCTTGACAGCGAAGAAGAGAAAAAGGAGTTTCTTGCCGCGCTGGGTCTGGAGGAAACGGGGCTGGCGAAAATTATCCGGGCCGGTTACGAGCTTTTGGGGCTGCAGACATATTTTACCTGCGGTCCGAAAGAAGTTCGGGCCTGGACGTTTGTGAAAGGTTCCAAGGCTCCGCAGTGCGCCGGTATTATTCATTCAGATTTTGAACGGGGTTTTATCCGGGCGGAAACAATTGCGTATGATGACTTTGTCAAGTATGGCGGCGAGCAGGCTTGCAAAGAAGCGGGCAAGGTCCGCTCGGAAGGAAAAGAATACGTTGTTCAGGACGGAGACGTCATGCTGTTTCTCTTTAATGTCTGACCGACCGGAAAGTTTTCTGCTGACGGGGCGCTTTTGCGCCCCAAATTGTTTCTACCGGTCGAAGATGTTTTCGCGCAGGCGTGGCTGATATTTGTGAGAGAATAGCTTGTATATGGCGTAGGGCGAAACTTTTATTGTAAAACAGCGGGTTAAGAAAGCTTTGTTTGACAATTAACAAGTGTTGTGCTATGTTGAAAATATTCTAATGATTATTTTGTGATTATGAAAAAACTGAAAGTTTTAGCGGATGTAAGCGCGTGTTACGCCGTTCTGCGCAGCTGCAAGGTTCCTCCGCGGAGTAACCAGGTGATTGAGCCTCGCTTCAGGGGTCTTATGGCACTGGAGCTTCAGAGAAAGTACCAATGTATTTTGGCTGAGCCGGAAAATTTTTCGACGCTTGACGAGTTTGCTGAAGCAATCTGTTTTTCCTGCTATGCGAAAGGACTGGCCAGATATCTGCAAAGTTTTATCCAGAAAAATTTTGGCGAATGGTATCTGACTGACGAAATTCTATTCTGGCAGGGCAATAGTCAGACGATCAAGAAATTTAACCGTCTGATGAGTCTGCTTGTCATTAAGTACAAGCTGAGAAAAACGCAAAGGAAAGAACTGGTCAGGAATCAGACAATCCGGGACATTTCTTTTTTTATTGCCAAACTAAAATACACAGGTCATGGAAAATAGTGATTAAAAGCGGGCATGTTTTTTGCAAAACACCCCGCTTTTTTGCTTGTAGAGAGAGTTTATCCGCAGTATAGACAAGACAGAAGCATAAAAAGTAAACCGCCGGGAAATGTGTTGTTTGGGGTTCCGAACTTTCGGAGAAGGCAGAACAGATTTATCGGCGTCTGTAATGGAGATGAAAATGAGGTTAGCGCTTTTTCAGCCGGATATTCCGCAAAATACGGGAACGCTGCTGCGGCTCGGTGCCTGTCTGGATGTTCCGCTGGATATTATCGAACCCTGCGGTTTTGTTTTTAACGAGAAGGCAATGCGCCGCGCTGGTATGGATTATCTGGAAATGGCCTCATACCGCCGTCATGATTCTTGGGGAGATTTTCTCGCCTGCCGCTGCGCTCATCCGGAAGAATACGGCAGAATTGTTCTGTTGACGACGCATGCGTCGGTTCCGTATACCGAATTTGAATTTCAGAAAAATGACATTATCCTGATGGGGCGGGAGAGCGCCGGGGTGCCGCAGGAGGTTCATGAAACGGCTGATGCCAGACTGCTTATCCCGATGAACGAAAAGGCGCGGTCTATCAATGTGGCCGTATCCGCGGTTATGGTCGTGGGAGAATGCCTGCGCCAGACCGGTATGTTTCCCGTCCGAAGAAAATAAAAGACATATTTTCCAAGTTTTTTCAGAATGTTACAATTTTTTGACAAAATTTCTATTTTTAGACTAGATTTCGGTCTGGTTTTGTGATATGGTAAAGGCCTCTTGAAGAGAAGTTGAGTTTATTAATCGTTTTTGAGCAGATAGGAAAAGTTTGATGAATAAAAAGATTTCTTCCGCTATTGCGTTTAATCCCGGGGATTATGTCGTTTATCCGGCTCACGGCGTCGGCAAAATCTCCGACGTGGCCAAACAGAAAGTGGCCGGAACGGAACTGGAGCTGATTGTCGTTAATTTTGACCGGGATAAGATGACTTTGCGTATTCCGATGGCCAAGGCAGAAAATGTTGGGTTACGCAAAATTTCCGAAACCGAGACGATGAATGATGCGCTCAGCGTTCTTAAGGGTAAGGCCAAAGTTAAAAAGATCATGTGGTCGCGCCGCGCTCAGGAATATGAAAACAAAATCAATTCTGGAAACCCGGTGGCTATCGCCGAGGTTGTGCGCGATCTGTACCGCAGCGAGAATCTGGCCGAACAGTCGTACAGCGAGAGACAGATATATGAACAGGCTCTTGACCGGTTGGCCAACGAGGTGGCGGTCTGCGAAAATATTTCTTCGGCGGAAGCGACCAAAAAACTGCTAGATCTCTTATCCAAATAATTGCAAAAAACACTGATACCTTAAGCCGCGGACTCAAAAGCCGCGGCTTTTGTTTGGCTAAAAGCCTTTTCGGCAGGGGACGGTTTTATCCGGACAAGCGGATTTTCACAGGGAGCTGATTTGGTCGGCGCCGGGAAAGGCGCTGCCTGTAAAAATCATCCGCGGGAAAGGTTTTCGGAAAAGAGCGTTCTTGCCTGTAAAGCAGAGAAACTTTATGCAAAAGATTTTTGCAGGCATGGGAACAGAAGTATCTTTGCGCGGCATAAAATCGGGGAGGAAGAGAGAATCGGACAGACTCCGTTCGTCTCGGTTCGCATAGCTTTTTTTAATTTTTGCAAGCATTAAATAGCGAATCAAATTTGTTGTGTATAAGACTGTTAACAAGAGAAGCGGTCGGTTGCGAATCAGGAAAAGGTTAATTAATAGTTAATTATCGTTAACCTTTGAGAAAGTCCGGCCATGATTGAAGATCCTGATTTTGTTACCGCGCAAACCGATGATATTGTTATTTCGGCCTGCCCGATGCTGCTGGAGGAAGATAAGGCCGGCAGAGAGTTCTTGTGGGGATATTATATGCGGATTGAAAATAATTCCGGCGATAAAATTCATCTGCTCGGCAAAAACTGGAATATTACCGATGAGCGAGGAAACAGCTTTTGTGATGATTCGGCGGGATTTAAGGGGGAAATTCCGGAATTGGAACCGGGAGAATATTTCGAATTCAGTTCCATGACGCCGGTCAATTCGCCAAACGCCGTATTTTACGGCAGCTGCAAAATTATGGATGAAAGAAAACGCGTGGTTAAAGAAGTCCGAATCCCTACCTTTGCGCTTTCTGCGCGTCCGGAACCGTCGTCCGCGGTTTTGAACTAATTATATTCGCGGATGTAACTGTTGTTCTGAACGTATAAGTTCAGATATTCGTGGATATTTTGTTCCATGCGCAGGTTGAACTCATCGAAGAGTTTGGTAACCATGCCGTTCCAGTATCTTTCTTTTTCTTCAATGTCCGTATCAACAGGGATAATCAGCTCACGCCAGGCTTCGATAGAGGTTTCGGCGCTGGATTGCTTGCGCGGGTCGCTTATTTTGATGACGACATGCAGGTTGGCGCGGTATTTGATGCGGTCTTTGTAAAAAACTTTTTCCGATTTTTCGACTTGTTCGGTAACACTGGCGTCTTTGATGATGAACTGGGCGATTTTGTCTGATGAAAAGTCGACCGCTTCAAGGCGATCTTTGGCCCAGATGCGGGCTGTTCTTTCTATGGAGATGGGGAACAGGTGTTCGACATTCGGGCGGGTGAAGGTCGGCGTGAATTCCGAGACAACTTCGATACGGTTTACTTTCAGCTCAATCGGAGCCTGGCTGGTGAAGCGGGGTTCGCTGTAACGCCGTGGTTCGGCTTCGTCGTTGGAAGTTGCGCAGGAAGCCGCAAGTCCGGCTAAAAATAATACGGTAAAAATTCTACTGAATATTTTCATTTTTGTCTGCCCTGTTCTATTAATATAGCAAAAGGCCCATTTTCCTAATGAGCCTTTTCAGAATAATGAGGATTGTTTAATATATGCTTAATGTTTCAGCAGTTCGCCTTTGTCAAACAGGTACTTTTCCGAGCAGAAGCTGCAAGTGGCGGCGATCTGGTTCTTTTCGCTCAGGGATTCGATATCTTCGGGTTTGAAAGAGCTGAGCGTATTGAGCAGTTTTTCGCGGCTGCAGCGACAACCGAACCTATATTCTTTTGTTCTGGTTATTGTCAGGCTGTTGGAATGATACAGACGGTGCAGGATATCTTCGTTGCTGAGTGCGGGGTCGAAAACTTCTTCCTCCCGCAGGCTCTGCATGAAGGTAACCGCTTCGTTCCATGCTTCGTCCAAATCGGTGCCGGTCTCAATCTTTCCGCCCGTGGAAGGAAGCTTCTGCAGCATAACGCCGGCCGCTTTCCAGTCGTCGTTGTCATCCGCGGGAACATGAAGAAACAGTTTGAGATAGGTTTCTATTTGTTCCGATTGTTTGAAATAGCGTAACGCGCATTCTGTCAGGTTTTTTCCCTGTAAATCAACAATTCCCTGATAAAGGTTCGTTCCGGCGCCTTGATCAACAGTGAAGGCCAGATGTCCCTCTCCCATCAGGTGCGGCGCCGGCTCGACCATTCCTTCGGTTTTTCGCAGTTCCTGGGCTTTTTTCAGGTGTTCTTCATCAAATTTGGCGCAGGCGCGGATTGTTCCGTCGGAAGTGATATCGACAACAATCATCGAAACCGGTCCGTTGCTTTGGGTCTGCAGCGTGAAAAGACCCTCATATTTCAGGGCGCTGGCCAGTAAGGCTCCCAAGGCGGTGCTTTCCGCTACGACAGCAGAAACCGGTTTGGGATAGCAATGCTTTCCCAGAATGACGTTTAAGGTTTCTTCCAAACGGACAATGCGGCCCATAAACGCGCCGTTGTCAATGTGAAAAGATGCACAGGTATCAAAATTTTTGTTAATCAATGGCAGAATCCTTTATAATATAAAAAATCAATCTGATGTTTATTTAATGTTTTTGGGGAGAATTTGCAAGTGGCTGAAGAAGAGAAGACCGCCAAAAGAAAAGTCCTTCGGAAAATTACGCCGCAGAGGCTGAAAAATATAGGGCTGTATTATCTGAAACGGTTTGAATCTTCTTCCGACAATCTGCGCAGGGTTCTGCAAAAAAGAATCGACGAGTATGCCTATCAAAACCGCGATTTTGATAAAAATGAGGCTTATCAGTGGGCGGAAGATCTTATCTGTCAGTTTGAAGGATACGGCTATCTGAACGACGAACGTTATGCGGAGATTAAAATCCGGGATTATCTTGCGGCCGGAAAGTCCGCGAGGTACATCAAGGGAAAACTGCAGGCAAAGGGCATCGGTGAGGAGACGGTGGAAGCTCTGCTGGAGGAACAGGAATATGATCCTTACGAGCTGGCAATAAAATTCGCGCGGAAAAAACGCATCGGCTGTTTTCGTCCGGATGAAGCCCAAAGAAAAGAGTGCCGGCAAAAAGATCTTGCGGCGATTGTCAGAGCCGGGTTCGACTATGATATAGCCCGGAAAATCTGCGGAATGCCTGCGGAAAGCGAGTGTTCGGAAGAATTTTAGGCACAGACGCCGGATTTCGGAAAAGGGGCACCACGTCAGTATACGACTTTGTTCAGGTATAATCCGCAGGCAGGCGCATTGACGCCGCCGGCGCTTCTTTTTTTGGCTTCCAGAATCGTTTTTACGTCTTCCGGACGGAGATGTCCGTCGCCGACCATTTTAAGCGTTCCGACCATGTTTCGTACCTGGTGGTGCAGAAAGGACCTGGCCTCTACCGTAAAAATAATTTCTTCGCCGCATTGTTCAATATCCAGTCTGTCCAGCGTTTTCAGCGGAGATTTTGCCTGGCATGCCGCGGCACGAAAAGAGCTGAAGTCGTGATGGCCGAGCAGATAAGCCGCGCCCTGCCGCATTTTTTCGATATGCAGGGGAACGGGAACCCACCAGACGCGGTTCTTTTGCAGAACGGAAGGGGCCCGGCGGCAGAGAATGCGATATATGTAACCGCGGCCTTTGGCTGAAAAGCGGGCGTGGAATCCGTCGTCAGTCTGTTCGACGTTAAGGACGCTGACCGGAGCGTTCGCCAGACGCAAATGCGCGTTGAAGGCTTCGCGAATCCGGAAGCAGTCCATTTCGGCATCAAGGTCGAAATGCGCGACCTGTCCCAAGGCATGCACGCCGGCGTCTGTCCTTCCCGCGCCCTGTATAATCGTTTTGGCGTTCAGGCCAGCCGCCGCGCTGTCGTCCGGCAGGAATTGTTCGCTGGCAGAAAGAGCTCCGGAGGTCTTATCCTGAGAGGAGACCGGAGTCAGGCTGCCGTTTTTGCCGGAGGTCTGAGCAAGAACGTGTTTTCCGGCGAAAGCGAGCAGAGCTTTTTCCAAATGTTCCTGAACGCTGGGGCCGTCCAATTGTTTTTGCCAGCCGAGCAGATCGGTTCCGTCGTATTCTATAGTAATTTTGTAACGCATTTTTTATCAAAAATTAAAGGGCATGAATTCATGCCCTTTAACCTAACTTAATTTTTTGCCGAACGCAATCTTTTATGCAGCGACCGCATTGTTCAATTCGCTTTTTTCGGCATTTTGGTTAAAAAAACCGAGTTTCTCCTGAATTTTCCAGACAACCCGCAGGGCATCCAGAGCATTTTGTCCCGAAATGCGCGGTGTTGCCTCGCCTTTGACGCAGCTGATAAAGTGGTTCAGTTCAGCGGTCAGCGGCTGATTGGTCGGAATGAACAATTGTTCGACAGAACCTTTCAGACCATAGTTCATCCATTCAGGCAGATTTTCATTGTTAACATAAGGCATGCGTCCCTGAGAGTGAACATTGATGCTCTGGTTGATAAAGTCCATGTCAATGTAGTTTGTGTCGGTTGTAACCGTCAGCGTGCGGACGCGGGCCTGCGTAATGCGGCTGGCCGTGATGTTGGCAGTCGCGCCGTTGGCAAATTCAAGCAGAGCCGTAATGTAATCTTTGCCGGCAGGATGGTCGCTTGTTTTGACGGAAGCGGCGTGAATGTTGACAACCGGGGATTTTACTAGAGACTGGATTACTTCAACGTCGTGAATCATCAGATCCATGGCGACGTCCACATCGGTAATGCGTCCGCTGGCGGCAGACATGCGCTGCGCTGTCAGCGAGCGGATTTTAGAGGTGTCGGACAGTAATTTGCCCATCTGTTCAACGGCGGGGTTAAAGCGCTCGATATGGCCGACCAAAAGGGTAACTTTGTTTTTGGCAGCGGCGCTGATCAGACGCTGGCATTCTTCTTCCGTGCAGGCAAGAGGCTTTTCCATCATGCAGTGGATGCCTTTGTTCAGAAAAAATTCTCCGACGTCGGCGTGCGTAACGGATGTGGTAACGACGCTGACGGCGTCAACTTTTTTGGCAACTTCTTCCATTGAGGAAAAAGCTTTGATCCCGAAAGTTTCGGCAGCAGCTTTGGCCGCGTCGGGAAAAATATCATAAACGCCGACCAGTTCGACGCCCGGCAGGGACTTGTATGTCTTGATATGATTCTTGCCCATCATTCCGGCGCCGATGACGGCTACTTTTATGTTTTTAGTCATGAAATTTACCTCTAAAGTTACATGTGGCTTTAAATTTGGTTTACTTATAGCAAATTTCTTGCTAAAAAGCTTTTAAAATGTTGTTACATAATGTTACAGTGTTTTTAAAGTCGTATTTGCCATGCTTTTTCGGGGTTGATGCAGATGTACAGCTATTTTAGGATTTCTTTTGCCGCCGTTTTGTCGCTGGGGTTATGCGCGTGTTCTTCCGCAACCGACCAGCCGGTCAGCAACAAAATAACGACGGAAGAACTGGTCTTTGCGGAAAATCCGGAACAGCTCAGAGGAAAAACGGACGTATATACGGCAATGGCCCGGACCGTCAAGTATAATGTCGACGTTACGAGCCGGGAAATTAACAAAAAACTGTATCCCGACAATCCGAACGTCACGCCGCAGGAGGTCATCCGCGGCATTGCCAATGTCAAAACCGGACGGGAAAATCCTTTGTATGACAGTATCCGAATTTTGGATTTTGCCGTTTTGTACGCCGTTGCCAATTTGAGCGATGACCGGGCTTATATTGACTCGAATATTTATGCGAAAGCCGCGCAGAATTTGGCGCTGGCTGCAATTAAGTCGCACAAAAACACATTATTTTCTCTGAAAAAAGTTAAGGAAATCAACCGGCTGATTGACAAGGAAACCAAAAATTTAAATGAACTCAGGCAAAAACAGGAGCGGACCGGACGGCTGAGCCAGGCGGATCAGACGTATAAAAAAGGGCTGGAAGTCGCGATTCTGAAACTGACGGAACTGCGCAACGCCTTGGCTTTTAACGCGGTGGAATATGCCGCCCTGATTAAGGCGGAAACGAAAAATCTGCAGCTTGAGGGACGCGCATTTTATGAACTGGAGGATCTGGACAAATCCCTGACGGTCGGTATTTTTCAGAATTCGGCCTTCCGCAACCGCAATGAGTTTTCCCTGGCCAAGGAAATGGGACGCAGTTACAGTTTTAATGAGATACAGCGCCGTATTTATAAAATTTATCCGGAAATCGAAAGGCTGAATATCAACGGTTATGACGTGGAAAATCCCGTTTATGCGGAGAATCTGCAAAAAAGGGCTTATGATCTGGCGCTGACGCTGGTTGATGATGCCCTGGCTTACAGGATGAGCCGGAAGCCGGAAGAAAAGAAAGCAATCAGGCTTAATGCCTATGACGAACTGGGAACCGCCGTGTTTACGCAGGTTGAGCTGGCCTATAATCTGGTAAAAATCAGCGAAATAGACTATGGCAACGTGCATAAGGAAATACATAACCTGAAAAAGGAAATCAAACAGGCGGAAAAAAGATATCGGCTGAGTTCCGCAAAGAAGATAGAAATTCTCAACAAAAAAATAAAACTTTTGGAACTGGAGAGCCGCGAAAGCCAGATACTCGGGGAAAAGGCGCTGGCGATAAGAGCTCTGTATTTTTACGCCGGATTTTCGCCGTTTAATACCAGATTACTTAAAAATCCGATAAAAGACATTGTCGTTTCCCTGAAAGCCGGCTTTAACAAAGATGCGGTGGAAATGCTGGCGGCCGTTCCGGAGCAGCAGAAAGAAGAAGAGCGGATGAACAATGTCTGGGCCAAACAGGAAAACTGGCTGGAAAAGCTGATTGATGGCAAAAAGAGTCCGGCAGCAGCCGTCGTTTTGCCGGAGAAGTCCGGTGATGATTTGTTCTCGCCGTATACGAACAAGGCCTATGATCGCAAAAAGGTAATGCAGCTGGGATCTTATATTCAGCGGGAAAATGCCGATACCGAATGGAAAATGCTGCAGCAACTTTATCCCGAATTCAGGAACAGAGAACCAAGCGTGGTCAAAACCCGGATTAACGGACAGATTATGTATCGTCTGATTCTGCGTTCGGAAAACGGCGGTTTTATGGATATCTGCAATCGTCTGCGCCGCGACAGGGTTGAGTGCCTGTTGAAGTAAGCTGTTTTTATTTCCGGCAAACTCTTATGAGAATGTTCGGAACCGGCGCCGGATTTTGCTGCGGCGGTTTATTGGCGGACAACGACGCGCGGCGGAACGGTTTTTTCAGCAGTTATGAAATTGCGGCTGCTGTGTTCGAGGAATGTTTTTGTTTCGGATACCGACGGTCACGAGATTATGGCGGCGGAATCCGCAGGGTAATTTTCCGATCCGGAAGAAAAGCGCAAAAATGATTTCCTCTTCCGGCTACGGTTAAAAATGTTTGTCAAAACCGAAATGTTAAGCTATTATCAGAATATTACCTGAATTTATCCGGACTGAAAAATGGCAGAAAACAGCAAAAGAAATTTTGATTTGGACACGATACGCAACAAGGTCAAAACAAGCCGGGAAGACTTTTCGCCGGCAGGCGGAGTAGCCGCGGATTCCGACGAGGGGACTTTTTCCTGGAGCGCCGTTTCCCGCAATAACGGCGCGGCTCCGAGAATAGACGGTCTGGATAATTTTTTATCCTATAAAATCGATTTTGTCGGCAAAAATCTTGAAAATGGGCGGTTTGCGCATGAGAATCTTTCGGGGGCGAATTTTTCCGTCGCCAATCTTAAGGGCGTTGATTTTTCCGGGGCCAATCTGCGCGGCGTCGATTTTTCAGGCGCAGACCTGACCGGAGCCAATTTGCAGGGCGCTGATCTGACCGGCGCTGTCCTGTCCGGAGCGCAGCTTGTGCAGGCAAACTTCAGCGGCGCAATTCTCAATAAAGTTGTTTTGACCGACGCCGATATTCAGGATGCCGTTCTGCTTGATATTGAAATCGACGAACTCGGGTTGGAAGAACTGCAGGCGCTGGTCGAATACCTGGCTCAGTATTATCCCCATAAGCTGAATCTGGCGCGGATGAATCTGCTGCTTTTGGATTTGAAACGAATCGACCTGAAAAACGTCAACCTGCGCGGCGTCGATTTTACCGGCGTCGACTTTACCGGCGTGAATATCATGGATCTTGACCTGAGCGAAACCAATATTACGCCGCAGCAGATTGCTCAGGCTCTTGGACGCATGCCCAATGCCGAAGAGCTGAAGAGGCTGATGGCGCCAAAGGAGAAAAAAGGCAAAAGCGGACGAGAAGGGATAGATATCAGTGGTTTGTTTCTAGACGACGGCCGCGAGGTCGGAACCTGGGATACGCTGAATGACAAGGGCATCAGCCTTAATAAGATTCTTGACGCGGGCCGGAAAGTTTTCAGAAGATCCGCTCCCAGACCTCCGGTCAAGGATGAGAAGATTCTCGAGCAGATCAAAGAAGACCAGAAACAGCAGTCCGATAATCATAAGGATGAGCTGCGTCGCATTATTGAGCAGCATAAAAGGGAAGAACTGGAAAGCCGCCGGCAGAAAATGCAGGAATTGGCAAAAGAAAAAGAGAACAACAACCGGGCAGCCGCCGAGAAAGCGCGTGAGATGAGAATCCGGAGCAGGGGCGGTAATGAGCGCTAATGCCAATGCAGATAAGGAAGAGAGTCCCGCCAGGGTTTATTTCTGGCTGGCCGGGGTCGTGTTGTTTTCTCTGGTAATTTTTTATCTGGCGAGCATTGTTTTTTTTATTTGCGCTTATTTTTTGCAGTTTGGCATAACAGCCGCGACGACGGATACCATCGCGGGTTTTTTGAACAAGCTGGGACGGGAACCTTTTTATCTGTTTGAGGCTTATGACGAGTGGTGGCATATTTTCCGACTGGCTTACCGGTACGGGCAGCTTATCCCCGCGTCTTTTCTGCCGTTTGTTCCTATCCTGCTTTTTGCGGGGCTGCTGATTCTCAGCTTTGTAAAAAGCCCTTATTCTTTCAGGTTGTGGTACCGGTTGAACAATCGTTTTGCCAAGATGGAAGACGTCAGGCAAATGGGCCTTCTGGACGGAAATCTTATGGATCTGGGAGATTTTCAGGGGAGCAAACTGCGGCTGAACCGGCCGTTGTCGGTTTTCGGCTGGGGCTCTCCGGGGTTCGGCAAAACGACGACGGTGGCCATTCCGTCAATACTGGACAGTGATGACGCCAGCGTGGTGGCGGTTGACAGCAAAGGAACCCTCGCCAGATATACCAGCGGGTATCGCGCGTCTTTGGGGCAGGTGTTTTATTTTAACTGGAATCTGCTGGATAATCCTGAAAAGGGAGAGTTCTGGCCACGCTGGAATCCTTTGTCTCCCAAAAATCTTCCGCCCAAGGGGCCGGAGCGCGACAAATATTTTGTTGCCATTTCGAAATATATGCTGTCAAAGGAAAAGGATAATTACTGGGAGAAGCTATCCTGTATTGCCATGGAAGGACTGCTGCAGTTTTTTGTGTCGAAAACGGAACAGGCGTACGCCAATGATTATTTTCTGAGCTGTCTTTTGGAAAAAGGCAAACTGAGCAATGAGGACAGGGATATTCTGCTGAGTTATTACGCCGTTATGCCCGAGCAGTATTCAAAGCCGGCTATCGAACATCTGAACAACGGCAGCCTGACGATTGAAAATTATCTTCCGGTCGGCAGCTGGGACAATATTCCGGCCGTCTGGCAGGGACGGGAATTTTGTTTTCCGATGTTTACCGATTGTCTGATCCAGAGGTATTACGCCATTATGAAGGATGATGACGGGCACGAGTACGGCGGCTGGAAAATTATGCTGAACGGTTTTATCCGCGAAGCTGAGTTTTTCGGGTATCATCCCCGCGCTATCCAGGTGATGAGACATCTGTTTTATCTGACGAGAAAGCAGCGGCAGATAATTTTTACCATGCTGCTGGAGCCGTTGTCCGTATTCCGCAAAAACAGCGTCAGGGAAAGAACGGTCAGTAGCGATTTGTCTTTCGGCGATGTCCGCGGCATCAGGAATCCGCAGACCGGGAAATGGCAGGTTTCGACCATATACAGCATTGCAGAGAATCGACATTCCTCTTTTCTTACCAAGTTTTTTACGGATATGATTATCGGTACGAATCTGAAAATGTCCGCCGAGGAGGCTCCGTTTCCGCTGTTGTTTGTGCTGGATGATTTTGAACTTCTGCCGAAATTTGACCTTCTGAATGAGGGGCTGACCCATGGCGCCGCCGCGCGTCTGTCATTTCTGCTGCTGACTGATAATCTGAAAAATGTTCATGACGTGTATGGTCTGGAGGGATTGGAAGAAATCATCAGCAATACGTCGTGCAAACTGATGTTTGCTGATAACAACCGGCATTTGAGCGATCATTTCAACCGGCTGGCGGTGTACGGCACGAAGTCGGTGCAGATTCCGGCGACGGATACGGGGGCTTTTTACAAAGTGCGGCAAGGACTGGCCGACGCGACCTATTATCGCCGCATTGCCCAGGTTTTGCTCAAACAGGGAAAGAGGTCCCAAATCAAAAAAGGAGAGCATCTGCTTCTGGTTCAGGGGTTTTATCATCTGCCCGTTAAGGTCAGCGCCCGTTTCTTTTTGAAAGACGAGACGCTTAAGGCCAAAGCGACTATGGATACGGCTTATCTGAGCGGCGAAGACGTTTTGGCAAATCGGAATCCTCAGGACGCTGACGCGCCGCAGCTGACGGATGTTTTGGCGGAGACAGGCGCAACAGTACGAAGAGATGAGGAGATTGACGAATTTCTTCAGGGAAAATATGAAGAAGTAGTTGAGAATATCAGGGAACCGATGGATAAGAAAAGCGCGTTGGCCGAAGATATTTCTTCGCGCTGGAAAAATCGTGAAACCGCCCCGGCCGGAAAACCCGTTGTTTCGTCCGGCAAAAATAATACCGACGAATGGTGGATGAGTGAGGAATCTTTTTCGATAGCCAATGATGTCGGCGTCAATCCGTTTGAAAAACAATAGGCCGCCGTGTCTGTCTTGCGTATTTGCGCTCTTGAGATTATGTAATTTTCTGTTATGATACGACACAGGAATTTTGAGAATCGTAAAAACATGGAAGACACATTATTTTCATCGCAGGTTAAACGTCCTTTGGCGGACAGGCTTCGCCCCCAGTCTCTGGCGGAAGTTGTGGGACAGGATCAGGTTGTGGGCGCTGACGCCCCTTTGGGACGAATGGTCCGGGCAGGAAAAATAAGCTCCTTTATTTTATGGGGGCCGCCGGGCTGCGGCAAGACCACGATTGCCAGACTGATCGCCGAAAATACGAATTTGTATTTTGAGCAGATATCGGCTGTTTTTTCGGGCGTTGCCGATTTGAAGCGGGTTTTTCAGTATGCGCAGGAACGCCGGGCCAATCAGGGAAAAGGCACGCTGTTGTTTGTTGATGAAATTCACCGTTTTAACAAATCGCAGCAGGACGGTTTTCTGCCTTATGTCGAAGACGGCACGATTATTCTGGTCGGTGCGACGACGGAAAATCCGTCTTTTGAATTGAATGCCGCTCTGTTGTCCCGATGCCAGGTTTTTGTTCTCAACCGACTCAGCGCAGATGATTTCGAAGTGCTGCTCCAGCGTGCGGAAAAGGAGACCGGACGCAAGCTTCCCGTTGACGATGAGGCGCGCCAGTTTATGAAAGACACGGCCGACGGAGACGGGCGGTATATTCTTAATCTTGCGGAGAGCGTTTTTGCCTATGCGAAAGACGGCGAGGTTTTTGACAAGGACGCGATTGTCAAAATCGTCCGGTCGCGGGCGCCGATTTATGACAAAGGCCGGGACGGCCATTATAACCTGATTTCGGCAGTCCATAAGTCTTTGCGGGGGTCTGACGTGGATGCGGCGCTTTATTGGGCGGCCCGTATGCTTGAGGCGGGGGAGGATCCTAAATATCTGCTGCGCCGTCTGACCCGTTTTGCCGTGGAGGATGTCTCCATGGCTGATCCTCAGGCTGTTATTCATGCCATTGCTTGCTGGGACACTTATGACCGGCTGGGATCGCCGGAAGGTGATCTGGCAATTATGCAGCTGGTGGTTTATCTGGCGACGGCGCCGAAATCGGCCGGTGTGTACAAAGCCATGCACAAGGCCCGCGAGCTGGCGCGCAAAACTGGTTCGCTGATGCCACCGAAAAATATTCTCAATGCCCCCACAAAGCTTATGAAAGAACTGGGATACGGCGAAGGGTATATTTATGACCAGGATTTGGAAGACGGTTTTTCGGGAGCCAATTATTTTCCGGACGGCATGAACCGGACAAAACTGTATTTTCCGGTCGACCGGGGTTTTGAACGCGAGGTCAAAAAACGGGTTGAGTATTTTGACAATCTGCGCGCCGAAAAACAACGCGCCGCCCGGAAAGAAAAAGATCTGAAAGGCTGAAAATGTATCTTGCCGCTGTGTTTATAGGGGGTGGACTGGGGTCTGTTCTGAGACATCTGCTTTCTTCCCGGATAGGGAGCCACTGGGGAATTATGGCTGTGAATGTTACAGGAGCCCTGCTGATCGGAATGGCCTATGAATATTTTGCCGACCGCAGTGCTCTGCGGCCTGAATATCGTGCTTTTGTCATGACCGGTCTGCTGGGAGGATTTACGACTTTTTCCACATATATGCTCGATTTTAACACGCTGATGGGAAACAGCCGTTTTTATGAGGCGATGTCTTATCTGCTGGGCTCCGTTATTGCCGGCATTGCCTTTTTGATTCTGGGAATCCGTCTGGCTAGAATCCTCTTTTGAATATTGACAATTTTGTCTAAATGCCGTATCCTCAAAATATTGGCAGGGAGAGCGGCATGGCAGATTCAGAGTGGGATGTCCTGGCTGAGGATGAACAGCAGACCTTTATCAAACAATATCAGGAAGATCTTTTTTCCGGAGTAACATCTTCCGCCGGATCTTATCCGCGCTTTACCATTATTCTCGGAGCGCAGGGCGCCGGAAAATCCACTTTATCCAAAAGCCTCAGGAATACGGTTGTCGTATCGCCGGACGAAGTTATCCGGCGTTTGTACAAAGATCTCGGTTATGACCTGACCCAGAATAATTATGATGCGCAAACCGGCGATTTTGCGATGCGCGTCAGTTATGAAACCATGAATAAGGCTCTGGCGCTGAAATATGATATTGCCTATGATGCTATGTCGCTGAGCGATTTGGGAAATATTTTCAAGGTTGTCAAAAACTTCGGCTATGACTTCAACATCAAAGCCGTTATCGACGACGAATATACGAGCGCCCTGAATGTGGAAGAGCGCAAACTGCAAAATAACGAAGAATATATCCGCTATAAGCAGGGGAAGGGGCGTTATCCCTCCGGGAACCCTCTGGAGGTGAGCAGTCAGGATTCAATTATAAGTTCCATGAGACTGGTGGATTTTCTGCTGCAGGCGGATAAAAAAAACATCAGGTTTGAAGTTTATGAACCCGGAAAAACGGAACCCGCGTATGTGTCCCGGAACGGCAAAAACAGTTTTGCGGATTATCTGGAAAACAGAAAGCTCTGTTCTGCCGCAGAGCACGAAAAACGCTGCGAAAAACTCCTCAGAAAAGCAAAAGAAGCCAATAACGAAAATGCGTTTCTGCGTTTGAAACTTCTGCAGAAAGAAATAAGAAATTTGTAATTCTCCGGCTTTCCGCTTTAACGGAAGCTGTTTTTTTATAAGTAATTGCTTGTATATTTTGCAATCATAATTTACATTCATAGCAGTAATTATGAAGGATCAAACTATGGGCGTAAGCACAGAAAAAGTTAAGGATGTCGATGACGGGATGCGGCTTAACCGCTGGTTTCTGAAGTATTATCCGGGACTGTCACTGGGACGGTTTCAGAAACTGTTGCGGACAAAACAAATCAAAGTGGACGGCAGGAAAGCGGAAGCTTCGCTGAAACTTGCCGCCGGTCAGGAAATCAGAATTCCGCCGCTTGACGAGGAAAAAAACACCGGAAAGAAAGAAGAAGGCGTTTCGGCCAAAGATGCCAGCTTTATAACATCGCTGGTTATCTACAAGGACGACAATATTCTGGTTTTGAACAAGCCGTCCGGGCTTGCGGTGCAGGGTGGAACGAAAACGACGCGGCATGTAGACGGAATGCTTGATGCCCTGAGGTTCGGGCTTGACGAGCGTCCCAGACTGGTGCATCGGATTGATAAAAATACCAGCGGTCTGCTGGTGCTGGCCCGCACGCGCAAATACGCTGACATGCTGACGAAAGCCTTTCGGGAACATCAGCTTCCGAAAACCTATCTGGCTTTGGTTATCGGTTGTCCCGGTAAGATTGAAGGCGTTATCGACGCTCCGCTGGAAAAAGAGGGCGAGAAGGTTCGGGTCTACGCCGATGGCAAAAAGGCGGTTACGACTTACCGGGTTTTGGACCGGGCCGGAGAAAAGTTTGCCCTTGTCGAGGCCTGTCCCCGGACAGGAAGAACCCATCAGATCCGGGCGCATATGGAATATCTGGGAACGCCGATTGCAGGGGACGACAAATATTTCGGGCCGGAGCGGCGTAGATTCAGCACAATTGCCGACAAACTGCATTTACATGCATACAAAATTGATTTATCGGTAATATATAATAGGAAAAAAATTATAACGGCGCCGGTGCCGGAATATTTTAAGCAGAGTCTGGAAGCCGTCGGTATGGAATTTAAGGAGCAAAAATAAATGAAAAAACTATTTAAAGTTACGGTTTATGTTATTTTAAGTCTGATTATTCTGCTTGGTGCAGGAGGGTATCTGTTTATCCGCAATTTTGATTTGAACAAATATAAATCCTATGCCTCCGAAATCGTAGAAAAACAACTGGGGCGCAAACTGGCCATCAACGGCAATGCCAGCGTTGGTATTTCCTTAATTCCGACAATCATTCTGGAAGATGTCGAGCTTTCCAACGCTTCCTGGGCAAGCCGGCCGCAAATGGTCAAGATAAAGAGCCTGGAGGTCAAATTTTCTCTGCTGCCGCTGTTGAAGAAGCAGATTGTGATAGACAACGTGGCGCTTGCGAAGCCGGAAATTTATCTTGAAAAATCAAAAGACGGTCAGGCAAACTGGGAATTTTCCGCTTCTGAGAAAAACGCGGTCGCCGAAAAAGTTTCGGAACAGGAAAACGCAGCTCTGACTCCGGAAAAGCAGGAGATTATTTCAAAAGTCAAGAGCGAATCCGCGAATCCGGCCGCGGCTGTTCTGGCAGGATTTGCCGCGAAAAACGTATCTGTCGAGAATGGTCTGGTCGAGTATGCCGATCAGAAAAGCGGACAGAAAACCAGTTTGGTTATTAACAGTTTTACCATGGCTGCAACGGATATAAATTCCGATATTACGGCAGCGTTTGACATTGCTCTAGACGGGCAGCAGATAAAAGGAAAAACGGTTCTCGGTTCCCTGAATATTCTGTTGTCGGGCACGCAGCCTTACCCGGTCAGTCTGGATGTCAGAGCTTACGGAGCCGACCTGAATTTAAAGGGAACAGTTGCCGAACTTGCCGGCGATCCGCGTTTTGCAGCGGACATAAATTTTTATAATCCGGCGGGAAATTTCGGTGCTCCCGAAACCACGCTGAACGGTTATGCCGAAGGAACCGCAAAAAAGGTTAATCTGAACGTCAAACTGCTGAATATCGTCAATAACAGGATTACCGGCAAGATAGCGGCGGATTTTACCGGAAAGCTGCCGATGATTAGTGCCGACCTGCGCAGCGATCTGGTTAATCTGCAGAACTTCAGCCAGAACAGCAGTTTTGCTTTTGAGCTGCCGGGCCTGATAAGCACGGCGGAAGCCAGTCCGTTGGTTCCCGATACCGCCATTCCTTACGGCGATATGAATAAGGTCAATGCCAAACTGGCCTTGGATATTAAAAAGCTGGTGATCCAGTCTGGACTGGAGGCGAATAATGTTCTGATGTCGGCAAATCTGCAAAACGGTGTGCTTAACGTTGATCCGCTGCAGCTGAATTTCGGCGGCGGGGATATTGCGGTTAATGCCGCTGTCAACGCCAATACCCGCACTGTTACGCTGAAAGCGACCAGCAAAGACATGCTGCTGCAGAGTCTGCACAAAGAATTTGCTGTTTCCGGCAATGGGGATTTCGGCGTTTTGTCGGGCGGCAACACGGATATTGACATAAACCTGAGCGGCAGCGGCAGTACTTATCGCGAATTGGTGCGCAGCCTCAGCGGGCGGGCCGTGGTTATTTTGAACAAATCGGTTATTCAGACGGGGAATCTTAGTTTCCTGACCGGAAATTTTGTGTCGCAGCTGTTGAATGCTTTGCCGTTTGCGCGAAAAAACAATGAGAAAATGGATGTAAAATGCGCCGTCGTCCGCGCGGATATCGGCAGCGGCAAGGCGGTTTTTCCGAAAGGCATTGCGCTGGATTCAAACGTGATGAAGCTTGTCAGCGACGGAAACATCAATCTGGTGAACGATCAGCTTGATTTCAGCATTCGTCCTTTTTCCGGAAAGGTTGTTGATACGAATGTTGCTCAGGCTTTGTCGTCATTTATCAAGGTAAGGGGAACAATTGAGGATCCGAAAATCGCCATTGACGACAAGCAGGCGCTGAAAGCGCTTGTCGGCGTGGCGACAACGGGACCGGCGTATCTCGGGTCAAAACTGGTTCTTGACGCCGACAGCGCTCCCTGTTACACGGCGTTAAAAGGAACTCCGTATCAAGACCGTTTCCCTGCGCCGGAAGGCGTTTCCAACGCAACACAGGAAGTTTATCAGGGCGCGGATCAGGTCGTCGATGACAGTGTCGATGCGCTTAAAAATACGGCTAAGGATCTGAAAAACACCGCAAAGGATCTGTTGAACATGTTTAAAAATCCGAAAGGAAAATAGGACTATGCAGAACTTTTTACAAAATGCCGAAGCCGATATTGCCAAAAATAGGGAGGCGGTTATCGACCGGCTGGTCGAGTTTTCCCTGACTGATATGCTTTTGTTCTGGGGACAGGAAAAAGACCTTATCGCCCGACAAGAGAAATTTTGGGGACCAATTTTGGAATGGGCAAAAGATGAGTTTAAGGCCAAATTCGTTACGACAAACGGATTGGATGTTCCCGAAGAAAACCGCCAGGCCGGTTACCGGATGAAAGAGTTTCTGGAAAGCCTGTCTGATAAGGAGCTGACGGCTTTTTACGCCGCAGCGCTGGATATGAAGTCGGTTTTGCTGGCCGCGGCTCTCGTCAAAGGGCGTATTACCGCTCAGGAGGCGTTTGACGCCGCGTTTCTTGACGAACTGTGGCAGGCGGAAAACTGGGGCAATGATGAAGAGGCGGATAAAAAGCGCCGGGAAATGAAACAGGAGCTGGAAACTATCGGAGAATATCTGAAAAGCAGATAGGCCATGGAAAAAGAAGTTTATCTCAAAATTGATGGCAGGGTGCAGGGAATCGGCTATCGCCGATGGGCGGTGCGAACGGCGGAGGAGATCGGCGGCGTTTCGGGCTGGGTCCGGAATGTGGAGGACGGCACTGTTGAAATTCACATGAGCGGCGCGGAAGAGAATATTGACAGAATGATTCAGGCCTGCTATCGCGGGCCGATGCTGGCGCGGGTGGATCATATCAGATTTCTTACCAGGCCGCCAAGCTATTTTATGCCGGAAATTACCGAAGGCGTTTTTACCAGAATATAACCGATTTGGCATAAAAGACCGCCCTTGTTTTTTGGCAAGACGAACATATCTCTCTAGATGATGATTTCATTTAGGGAGATATGTTATGCAAGTAGAGAGAAGCAAAGAAAATCTCAGTCATTGTATCTGCACTAGTTGCCCGACTTACACGCTTGGCTGCAAAGTAAAAAACATGCCTGAAAATCTGTTGAAATTGGCAGAAAATCTGGAGAAGGTGGATCATTACGAAAAAATGTTCTGCGCCTTTGACAAGAGCCACTGCATCAAGGAAGACAAAGGCTGTATCTGCGCCGACTGCGAGGTCCACAGAAAATACAATCTGAACCGCGAAGATTACTGCATCGTAACTGGTGGTATATTTGAGTATGCCGCATCGGGAAAAGAAACTGTTCAGCATTAAACCTGAAAATGACTGCCGGAAAATTGAAAATAGACGGCGCCGCACACAAGCCTGCGAGTTTGCTGGGAATTTACCGAACGGCCTTTGAGAAAGCCAGCCGTTCGGATGATCCCGACGTCAAAATTTCGGCTTACGGGCAGGTTGTTAATTTCTGCGGGGAGTCCCGCAGCTGCCGGATTGATGAGAGCATTAAAAGAAACCGGGTTATGTATTGGAGTTTTAATAATCTCGGCGACGCTTTCGTTCTGAAAAACCGCGAAAACAACGGAACGGCGCGGGAGCAGAATTATCAGCTGGCTATCGCTTATTACCGGGAGGCGCTGAATCTGGCCAGAGATGATGCCGAGAAAATAAATTCCCTGAAAAAAATTGCGGAAGTCTATAAGTGTCTGGAAGATGCCGAAAGTCTCAGCCGGACGGAAGAGGATATTGTGGAATCGCTCGGCGATGAATATAAGCGGCAGGGATATGTCAGTCTGGCGGCCAGCCGCGAAGATCAGGGAGAAAAAAGCGAGTGGCTTGAAAAGGCTTTGGAATACGTTACCAAAGAAGAAGTTTCTTTCCTGACCAAATGCCGCAATACTCTGGCCATTGGGGAAATGCTCGCGGACAGTTACCGCAGTTGCCGCGACGGGGCGAATGTCAGGCGGATCAGAAAGCTTATGGAGAATACGGCGGTTTTGGCGATAAAGGCTCTGGAAGACAAGCTGGCCGGGGAAACCCGGAGAGGCAGACAGCTGGAGGTTTATGGAGAAATCGTGGAGACGGCCGAAAAATTTTGTCTGCAGAACAAGGATTTTCGCCAGGATATTTTGCGCAAAGTCTGCGCGGGACTTGATGACAGCGAGGTTATCTATGCGGACGGAACCGCTTTGAGCAAAAGCATTTTACGGCGGATTTCAGGTTTGTCTCATAAAAAGACGTGATTGCCGCGGATAATTGCGCCTCTGCATGAAAAAAAGAGTAATGAAACACCGGATTAAAATTCGGAGAGAAGAAAAAAGCATCGTTTCAAACGATGCTTTTTTGCGATTCAGCGATTGTTTATCAACTGCTGATATTCGTCTTTTTTGTGATCAAGACGGATTTTGTCTTCCGGGGTCAGAACCGCCGGTTTGCGGGCAATGACGTATTGCGGCAGCAGTTTTCTGACTTTTGCGGCCGGCATGTCGAATGCCGACGCTTTAATACGGATTTTTTTACCTTGTCCGGCAGAAACGCGCGGCGTAATTTCGCCGGTTTCGGCATCTTCAAATTCGGTCAGGGTCAGACGCAGATTGTTTAATGTGCCGGGGAGCAGAAATTCGATAAACTCGCCGCCGTTGATATAGTTGCGGACCTCAAAGATTGCGTCATCTCCCTGCCATTCCACGATAGAACCGGCAAACAGCCAGTCTCCCAAAGTGCGTGTGTATTCGTAGTTTTGAGATATGTTGGTCAACGGTCCGTCATGGAAGCCAAGGCAGTAGCCGCGGTTTTGCAGCGTATTTAAATCCGGCATGTATTTTTTGAAGTTCCAGTCCTGCGGTGCCTTGTACCAATCGTCGATGGCCTGCCGATAAGCGCGGGCAACGACAGCGGCGTAGTATTCGGTTTTGTTGCGGCCTTCGACTTTTAGCGAATCCATGCCGATGCCAAGCAAGTCGGGTAGACGGGGCAGCAGGCACATGTCCTTGGAGTTGAGCATGTAACCGCCGTGTTCGTCCTCGACAATTTCGTAATATTCGCCGGGACGAAAGTCTTCTTCCAGCAGAAACTCGAAAGCGTTCCGATTGTCCTGATTAATTTCGATTTCTTTGATTGAGCCGTCTTTCAGCCGCAGATTCAGTTTATAATGCCAGCGGCAGCAGTGCGCGCATTTGCCCTGATTGGCGCTGCGGTCGGCAAGGTAGTTCGAAATCAGGCAGCGTCCGGAATAGGACATGCACATGGCGCCGTGCATAAAGCATTCAAGCAGAATGTCCGGACATTGTTCGCGAATTTCCTTCATTTCGGCAAAGGTTACTTCGCGGCCGAGAACACAGAGTTTTGCGCCTTGGCTCTGCCAGAATTTGACGGCCTGCGCCGAACAGATATTGGCCTGCGTGGAAACGAATAAATTGAGTTCGGGCGCATGTTCCCGAACGTACATGAAAACGCCGGGATCGGCGATTAGTACGCCGTCCGGATGCAACCGGCGCAGAGTGTCGACAAACTGCGGCAGTTTGGCAACATCGCGGTTATGCATAAAAAGGTTCAGAGTCAGATAAATTTTTCTGCCGTGCTTATGGACAAACTCAATGCCTTCCTCAAGTTCTTCTGGCGAAAATTTGGATTGGGCGCGGAGACACATGTCCGGCGTGCCGGCATAGACGGCGTCGGCACCGTATAAAATTGCGGTTTTGAGCTTGACCAGTGAGCCGGCGGGAAGCAGAAGTTCTGATTTGCGCATGTTATTCTTCCTCAATTATCAAGTTGCGGGTATAAACCCGCAGTTTTCCCAGCGGAGTTGATTCAATTTCGATTTTGGCAATAAAGGGGATTTTATGCTCCGGATCTTCCATGATCCAAAAGTATATCGGCGCATCGGATGTAACTTCCCACAGCAGATCGTCGCCTGAAGAGCCGAGGGAATCGATGTACATGGAGCATTTTGCGGCGGTTCCCGAAAAAGGCATGTCTTCATTTTTGGAGAGTTCTTCGCGGCCTTCGTCGCGGAAAATGACATCATAACGGCGTTTGCCGTCAAAAACTTCCATGCGGGAATCGCAGAAGCGAACCTGATTATATTGTTTTGCAAGCTCGGCAAAAACCGTCTGCAGATCCGTGGTGCCGCTGTTTTTGGCATCCGGTGTTATTTCGACTTTTTTTTCTTTGTCGTTTTTGGTACTCAGGCGGTACAGAGGCATGCCGTGTTCATCATAGACGAGTTCTTTGCTGCGCCGGTTGAAACGTGATTTTGATTTGTATCTGTAACTTGATGTTTCGAGTTTTTTTCCCTTGATTTTGCCTGTGGTGGCATATTGAGCCTCGAACGGATATAATGTGTCGAACAGTCCGAAGGTTTTGACCGAGGAACTGACGCTGTATTTTTCGGGAGACAGGGCATAGACAAATTCAGTTCTGCTGGCGTTAAACGGACCGAGATAAACTGTAAAGTCGTGTCTGACGGAAAAGGCGTTTGCCGGTCCGGACAAAAGGAGCAAAAACAAAAGGGTCAAACCGTATTTTTTCATGGGATTTTAGTCTTTCTTAAACAATTCCGCCTATTATTATCACAAAAAATATTTTAATAAAGGACTAAATTGACATGGCAAAAAAAGTTTTGGTGTTGATGGGCGGCTTTTCGGCCGAACGCGAGGTTTCTTTGACCACCGGAAAATGTGTTTGCGCGGCATTGAAAAAAGCTGGTTACGAAGTGGTTCCCCATGATTTGCAGAACGGGTTTGAACTGGTTGAAACTTTGAAGAAAGAAAAGCCGGACGTCGTTTTTAACGCCTTGCACGGAAACTGGGGCGAAGACGGCGAAATTCAGGGTTTTCTCGACGTGTTGCAAGTTCCCTATACGCATTCGGGGCTGAAGGCTTCGGTTTTGGGCATGGATAAATCACTGACCAAGGAACTGGCTTCGGAAAACGGTATCAAGGTTCCTCAGGGCGAAAAGATGACCTTTCGCAAGTTTAAGGCTGAAGGCACGTTTTTAAAAATGCCGTATGTGATAAAACCGGTCAGCGACGGTTCGTCGGTGGGCGTGTATATTATCCGCAAAAAAGAAGATGCGGAAGCGGTTCGTTATGAAGACAACAGAGAGATTCTGATTGAGGAATTTATTGACGGCAAGGAACTTACCTGTATGGTTTTGGGTTCTCAGGCGCATGTGGTGACGGAACTACGGGCAAGCGATGAATTTTATGATTATCACGCCAAATATACCGCCGGCGCGACTCAGCATATTCTACCGGCTGAGATTCCGGAGGATGCTGCCAATCGCTGCAAGCTTTATGCGGAACATCTGCATAATATTCTCGGCTGCAGGAGTGTGTCTCGCTGCGATTTCCGTTACAATCCCGAGGATGGGGTCGTTTTGCTGGAAATCAATACCGCCCCGGGAATGACTGATTTATCTTTGGTTCCCGAGCAAGCCAAATATATCGGTATCAGTTATGAACGGTTGTGTTCGTATTTAGTGGAAAATGCTTCCTGCCGCGAGATTTAACGGCAAGTTCCGGGAATTTTAAATGGGTGTTTTATGGCATTAAGGAAAGTTGTCATTATCGCCGGACCGACGGCATCTGGAAAATCGCAACTGGCGGTCGATGTTGCCCGCGCCTGCCGCGGCGTTGTGGTTAATGCCGATTCAATGCAGGTTTATCCCGATACGCCGGTTCTGTCGGCAATTCCGTCCGCAGCCGAGAGAGGCGGAATAGAACATTGTCTGTATGGCGTGTTTCCGAGTTCGAAAAACGGAACCGTCGTCGAATGGCTGATGTTGGCAGCCGGGGAAATCCGCCGGATTTGGAGCGAAGACAAATTGCCGGTCGTCTGTGGCGGTACAGGACTGTATATTGACAATCTGATTAACGGAACGACGCCAATACCCGAGGCTGAGCCGGAGATCAGGCATAAGGTGGCTGAAGCCGCGGCTGCGGAGGGAATACCGGCGCTGCATGCCAGACTCTTGACTGTCGATGCCGTAACGGCCGACAGGTTGAGTCCGAACGACAGCACACGGGTCAAAAGGGCGCTGGAGGTTTTTTATCAGACAGGCGTACCGCTGTCGGTCTGGTATCGGCGGCCAATGGTCCAGAAATTGCCGGAAGCCGAATTTGTCACGTTGAAAATTTTGCCGCCGATGACAGAACTGGACGAGCGTTGTGCCCGGCGTTTTGACAAGATGATGGCGGCCGGTGCCTTGGACGAGGTTCGGCGGCTGAAGGCCATGAATCTGCCGGCTTCTCTGCCGGCGATGAAAGCGCTCGGCGTACCGGAACTGCTTGATTTTCTGAATGGCAATCGTTCGTTGGAGGAAGCTGTCGGTCTGGCAAAACTGCATACCCGCCAGTATGCCAAGCGTCAACGCACCTGGTTTAAAAACAAGCTGGCGACGGACGTGGTTTTGAACGTGTGCTATCAGGGGGCGGAAAATATTATTTTTGATGTTAAAAAACGATTATAGCGCTTGCACAAAAGCCAATATGGTTATAAAAAACAAGATAATACTAAATTCTGAAATAAATTGCGGAGAAATATAAAAATGATTTCAAAATTGATGGGCTGGCTTTCAGCCGATATGGCGATGGATCTGGGTACCGCAAATACGCTGGTCTACGTTAAGGGAAAGGGTATCGTGCTGAACGAGCCTTCCGTGGTTGCGATTGAAGAATATCGCGGCAAAAAACAGGTTTTGGCGGTGGGTAACGAAGCTAAACAGATGTTGGGCCGTACGCCGGGTAATATTCATGCCATTCGTCCGCTGCGCGACGGCGTTATCGCCGACTTTGAGATTGCCGAAGAGATGATCAAATATTTTATCCGCAAAGTGCATAACCGCCGGACATTTGCGTCGCCGATGATTATTGTCTGCGTTCCTTCCGGTTCTACGGCAGTGGAAAGAAGAGCCATTCAGGAATCTGCCGAGGCCGCGGGCGCCCGCAAGGTATGGCTGATTGAGGAACCGATGGCAGCGGCAATCGGCGCCGATCTGCCTGTAACCGAACCGACCGGAAGCATGGTCGTTGATATCGGCGGCGGTACGACCGAAGTTGCCGTGTTGTCTCTGGGCGGCATTGTCTATGCCCGTTCCGTCCGCGTCGGCGGCGACAAGATGGACAGCGCGATTATTTCTTATATTCGCCGCAATCATAACCTTTTGGTCGGCGAAGGAAGCGCGGAGAAAATCAAAAAAGAAATCGGTTCGGCCTGCCCGCCGGAAAAAGGCGAGGGCAGAACCGTCGAAATCAAAGGGCGCGACCTGATGAACGGCGTGCCGAAAGAAATTGTCATTACGGAACGCCAGGTAGCGGAAAGTCTGTCGGAACCGGTTTCTCAGATTGTCGAGGCCGTTAAGGTCGCGCTTGAAAATACGGCGCCGGAACTGGCAGCCGATATTGTCGACAAGGGTATTGTTCTGACCGGCGGCGGCGCTCTGCTGACCAACCTGGATCAGGTTTTGCGCAATGCGACGGGGCTTCCTGTGTCGATTGCCGAAAATCCTCTGGCCTGCGTTGTTAAGGGAACCGGCAAGGCTTTGGACGAGATCAGAAAGCTGAAAGGCATTCTTTCTACCATGTATTAAGACCGGCCGGCAGGGCGGCGGAACTGTTTGCTGGCGCAAGTCCGGAAATATTTTCGGATTTTCTGCCGGAGAAAAGGGAAGCTGCCGCTGCCGTCCGTTTTTTATGTTTCGGGTATTTCTTTGTATCGGGTAAAACGGAATGAAACGGCGCAAGGTTTTATTTATTCATCTCAGTCAGATCCGGCTTCTGGCCAAAAAATTTGCGATCGTCATTTTGTTTCTGACCGCGTTTGTCATGATGCTTATCAATAAAACGGATACAGTTATTATTGAAAAAACCTCCTCTATGGCAACGGATATCGTCAGCCCGGTTATTGACGTGTTGGTGATTCCGGCGCGGGCGTTGTCAGGCGTCTATGACTATTTTCGCGAGCTGCGGACGATCAGGGAAGACAATCAGCGCCTCAGGGAAGAAAATAGAAGGCTCGAAAATGTCGAAAACCGGGCCCGGGCTCTGGAAATTGAAAACAAGCTGTTGTCAGAGCTTTTGAATTATACGCCGCCGCCCGAGGCAAGTTATCTGTCGGCTCGTATTATTGCCGAAGAGGGCGATGGTTTTTCCCACTCGATCATCATCTATACCGGCGGCGACAAACCGGTGAAGAAAGGGCAGGTCGTGTTGAGCGACCGCGGAGTTATCGGGAGAATAGACCGGGTTGGGAAACTTTATTCCAAAGTTATCCTGATTACCGATATTAACTCCAAAATTCCGGTTATGGTTGAGCGGACCAGAGTTCGCGGCATTTTGAGCGGAGACAACACATCTGTTCCGAAAATGGTGTTTATTCCCCTGTCGGCCGAGTTGACCGTCGGCGACAGAATCGTTACTTCCGGCGTTGCCGGAACTTTTCCGCCGGGGCTACCGATCGGCAAAATTAGTTCTATTGACAAGGGCGCCGTCAAGATTAAGCCTTTCGGAAATCTGGATCGGTTGGAATATGTTAAAATAGTCGATTACGGTTTGGATGATATCTTCTATGAAAATGGTTCAGAGCGGGCGGACGGTACGGAATGAGCGAAGAGTGGAGCGAAAATCTGACTCAGTATCTGCAACGGCTTCTGCCGCTGCTGACGTCGGTTTTGTTGATTTTTATTTCCTATATTCCTCTGGAGTTGCCTTTTTCTAGCAACGTCAGACCTGCAGTTGCCCTGATCTGCGCGTTTTTCTGGTTGTTGACCAGACCCGATGTCTTTAATCTGCTGTCAGTATATCTGCTGGGGCTGACGGAAGATATTATTTCTTCGGCGCCTTTCGGTTCTAATGTGTTTGCTCTGTTAATCATGTATGTTCTGGTAACTAATCTGGCCAAATATTTCAATGCAAAGCCCTTTATTATCATTTGGTCCGGCTTTGCGTTGCTGGCTTTTGTTTCTTTTTTCAGCCGTTGGCTGATGGTTTCTGTTTATTACAGTCAGTTCCTACCGGTATTTTCGGTCTTTTTCAGTTTTTTGTCGACTGTGGCATTTTATCCTATTTTGAGCCTGATTAATGTTTTTGTTCAAAATAGGCTTATGACGGATGAGGTGTAGTATGAACCGCGACAACGACAAAGGCAAGGTCCTCATTCGCCGCTCGCTGATTATGGCGTTCGGAAAGTTCTTTTTGCTGATGGTTATTATCGGGAGGCTGTATTATCTTCAGGTTTATCAGGCCGACCGCTATAAGACTCTTGCCGACGAAAACCGCATTTCCACTCGGCTTCTGATTCCGCCGCGCGGCATTATTTATGACAGAAACGGTGAAATGATTGCCAGAAATGAGCAGAACTTTCAGGCGCTGATAGTGGCGGAACAGACGCCCAATGTGCAGGAAACGCTTGATGCCTTTAAAAAAATTATGCCTTTGAGCGAGGCTGAGGAAGAGCGGATAAAGAAAGAACTGAAGCGGAAAAGAAGCTTTGTTCCGATAAAAATCCGCGATAATCTGAGCTGGGAGGAGGTTTCAAAAATCCAGCTGCATGCGCCGGATCTGCCCGGCATAGTTATTGATGAAGGCCTGACCAGATATTATCCCTACGGCGAGAGCATGGCTCATGTTTTGGGTTATGTGTCGTCTGTGTCTGAAAAGGACGTGAAGGACGATCCGTTGCTTGAGGTTCCCGGGTTTAAAATCGGAAAATCGGGTATTGAAAAACTTTTTGAAAAAGATCTGCGCGGGGAAAGTGGCAACCTGCGTCTGGAGGTTAATGCCTACGGGCGCATTATGAAAGAAATCGAGAAAATTGACGGTATTCCCGGAAAGGATATTGAACTGACGCTTGATGCCAGACTGCAGAAAAAAGCCTATGATCTGTTTGGCGAGGAGAGCGGTGCGGCCGTGGTTCTGGATGTGCATACCGGGGAAATCCTAACTTTTGTTTCCGCGCCGTCGTTTGATCCGAATCTGATGACAAAGGGGCTGAACAATGAACAATGGCAGGCTCTGGTTAGCAATGAAAGAAACCCATTGTCCGACAAGGCGATTTCCGGCCTTTATTCTCCCGGTTCCACTTTCAAAATGGTGGTTGCCCTTGCCGCGCTGGAAGCCGGCATTATTAAACCGGATACCAGAAGTTTCTGCGCCGGCAAAATGTTTTTGGGCAACCATGCTTTTCACTGCTGGAAAAAGGTTGGGCACGGATATATCAATGTTGTTGAGGCGCTGCAGCATTCCTGCGATATTTTCTTTTACGAAACGGCTCAAAAGCTGGGGATCGAAAAAATTGCTGCCATGGCCAGAAGGTTTGGTCTGGGCAGCCGCGTCGGCATTGGTTTTGACAACGAAAAAGCCGGGCTGATTCCGGATAAAGAGTGGAAGCTTAAACGGTTCGGCGAACCCTGGCAGATGGGAGAAAGCCTTATCTCTGGCATCGGACAGGGCTATATTCTGACAACGCCGCTGCAGCTGGTTACGATGATGGCGCGGCTGGTCAACGGCGGTTACGAAGTCAGGCCGACGTTTATTAAAGTTTCCGAGCAAGAACGCAGTCAGATTAAGAAGATAAACGTTTCCAGAGAAAATCTGGAGCTTTTGAAAGAAGGGATGTTTAATGTTGTCAATAAGCCGGGCGGTACGGCTTATTGGTCGCAGTTTAATTACAACGGTCAGAGAATGGGCGGTAAAACGGGAACTACGCAGGTTCGGCGCATTACGATGAAGGAACGCCAGACCGGTATTCTGAAAGAAGAGGAACTGCCCTGGAGGCTGCGTAATCATGCCCTGTTTGTGGGTTATGCTCCGGCAGATAATCCGAAATATGCCGTTGTGGTTATTGTTGAGCACGGCGGTGGCGGATCTTCAGTGGCCGCGCCGATGGCTTCAAAAATTCTTAAGGAGGCGGTTATGCTTGATCCGACCAAAGAAGCCGTTGATTCCAGACAATGAGAGTATGAGACATGTACAGAGCCTATGAAACGAGTTTTCGCAATCAGTCGCTGAGTATCAAGGAAAAACTGTTTAATCTGAGTTTTTCTTATCTTTTATTTATCGTTATTCTGGCGGGAATCGGTATTACGATGCTGTATTCCGCCGCTAACGGCAGCTGGAGCCCCTGGGCCCTGAACCAGCTGATTCGTTTCGGCATCGGTTTTGTCGTTATGCTGGTTTTGGCTCTGACGGATATTCGCATTTTTATGCGTTATGCCTATGTTTTTTATTTCTTGACGCTGATTTTGCTGATTGTGGTTGAGGTAACCGGACATATCGGCATGGGTGCGCAGCGTTGGATTAATTTTGGATTTTTTAAGCTTCAGCCTTCCGAACTAATGAAAATTGCTATGGTTTTGGTTTTGGCGCGCTATTTTCATACTTCGTCGCTGCAAAGTATTGAAAGCATCAGGGGAATTATCGCGCCGCTGCTTATGGCACTGTTTCCCGCCGTGTTGATTATTTTGCAGCCAGATTTGGGAACGGCTTTGATGCTGATGTTTACGACCGGCGCCATTTTCTTTGTAGTTGGTGTGCAGTTATGGAAATTCGGCGTTTTGATTTTGGGTGCCTTTGTCTCTATGCCGATTGCTTGGCATTTTCTGCACGATTATCAGCAAAACCGTATTCTGACTTTTTTGAATCCGGAAAGAGATCCGCTTGGGTCCGGCTACCATATCATTCAGTCCAAAATCGCGCTGGGGTCGGGCGGTATTTTTGGCAAGGGTTTTCTTAAGGGAACGCAGAGCCACCTTAATTTTCTGCCGGAAAAACATACCGACTTTATTTTTACCATGCTGTCAGAGGAATTTGGCATGGTCGGCGCCGTTTTGATCGTTATTCTGAATTTGCTGATTTTGATTTACAGCTATTCTTTTGCGCTTAAGAGCACCAGTTATTTCGGAAAATTGGTCGCCATCGGGCTGGCAACCAACTATTTTATGTATGTTTTCATCAATATGGCGATGGTACTGGGACTGATTCCCGTGGTTGGTATCCCGCTGCCGTTGATTTCTTACGGCGGAACGGTCATGCTGTCGATTATGGCTTCTTTCGGAATTATCATGTCTGTCCATATCAACCATAATGTTCAGATGGGCAAGGATTAATCAGTGTCTGTCCTGAAAAAAAGAGCCGGGGGGCCGGCTCTTTTAAGCGCTTTTATCTTTCAACGCGCTCAATATGTTCCGGCAACAGCCCCTTAATAACAAGTTTGTGCTCCGGCAGCTGTTTCTGTTCGGCGGTGCTTTCTTCGCGGGATGGTTTCTTTTCTGTATCCGCCCGCTCTTCCTGTTGTCTGAGTTCTTCTTTATGCTGCAGTATTTTTTCTTTGCTTTTTTCCCGGTTGTTGTAAAGCAGCAACTCTTTTCTGGCTTCGGGAGGAAGTTTTTGAATATGCGGAGCATTGAAGTCTATTTTTTCCGGTGCGCCTTTCAGCATCAAACCGTGTTGCAGGGCCGCCGCCAGAAGTTTGTCGCGGAACTGGGGTGTTTTAATATCCTTAAACTCAATGATTTCTATTCCGTTCAGTTTGGCATCTCTGACAATCTGATAAAAATAGTCATATTCGCTTTGGCTCGGCATGCCGACATTGACATTTCCGGAATTGTCGTCTTTGGAGATGACATAGCTGGTGCCGGTGTCTTCCGGCTTTTCCCGCTGCAGCTCCGGCGACGGCGAGATGTTGACGATGATTTCGGCAGGGCTTTTTATCTCGCTTTTCAGCGTCCGTTTCGGCTTTCCGTCCTTGCCTTTTTCTTCGTCGCACCAGTTTTGAAGAGGTTTTATCCAGCTTTCCGCCCAGGAAACTTCCGCCTCGTCGATTTTGAGAGGAACGATGTCTGCCGCCTGTTCCTGAATTTTTTGCGGAAAGGCGGTTTCGCCGACGGTTACCAGTTTTCTGCTGCAGCCGGAATTTTCCGTCTGAGGGGTTTCTCTGCTTATGAAAGGTTTCAGCTCTTCATCGCTCAACGGGCCGCCGTTCGCAATAAAGGCTTGAGCCAAAGCCTTGCGTCTGCCGATCTGATATCCTTTGTCCAGAAGTTCCTGGCAGTACTGGTGGAATCTTTCATCCACGGAAACCGTTTGTCCGGCTGCGCCGTTATCAGTTTTCTCAGAGACAGAGTCTTTGGGTGTTTTTTCGCGTCTGGCCGCAGTTTGAAAAGCAGATTTGCCGTGGTTGACTCTCTTCTTTCTAACAACGCCTTCAGGCAGGTTATCCCAGTCAATGCCGCCGGTGGTTGAGTTGAAAATCTCAAACAGTTTTTCTTTGTCAAGAATCTTGTACATCCGCGCTGTTCTGCCTCTTATCAGGCGGGCAAATTTTTCTTCTTGCGTCAGATATTTTTTCTTTTTGGCGGGTGATTGCTCTCTGTTGTTTGGGCGGGAGGCCGTCATTGTTTCGGAATGCGCGGGGTGTCTTTCGGTGTTGGCGGTCCGGCCATCGCCGTTTTGCGGAACAGTATCCTTTTTTTCTTCGTCCTCAAAGGTTTCTTTCAATTGGGAAAGCTTGTCTTTCCAGTCGATAGGCGCTTTTTCTTTTTTGTCGTCGGCAGACGGTTTGCCGGAAGAAGACAGGTTCATTTTTACGGCCTGTTCCGGCGTGAGCATGCCGCGTCTTGAAATATAAGTCTTTTTCAGCTTATCAATATCTTTAATGTCTCCGCCGCGGTTTCGGATTTCTGCGATAAATTCGTCAAACAGGTAGTCATTTTCTTTGTTTTTTAATGCCATTGTCCTTCTCCGCCATTTATTTAACTGACTTTAATTTAACACAAAAAATATTTTTTGTCTATTTTTTATTGCTGGTTAGCGCGTGGAGCGTTTCATCGGCGAGATATGTTGTTTGTTGAGAAAACAGTATGTCTTGCGATGGGTGTGCCGGCCTTTAACCTAGGATTTTTCTTAATTGCTCCGGGTGTTCCGCCAGTAGATAGGGATTGCACTTTTTCTCTTCGCCGAGAGTTACGGGACCGGCCGGCAGTCCTTTGCGGAGGCGGTCCTGAGCTTTTTTCAGATAGTGTTGCAGATCGGGACTGTCCGAGTTCAGGTACAGGGCAAAATCGGCGCCTCCCATTGTGTATTCGTGTCCGGGATAGAAAAGCGTATCGTCCGGAAGATTTTTTATTTTTTCAAGAGAGGAGAACATTTGTTCCATTGTGCCTTCGAAAAGTCCGCCGATGCAGAGATTGAACAGCGTATCGCCGGTAAACAGGGCTTTGTCGTCGGGAAAATACCATAAGATATGGCCGATGGTGTGGCCGTCGGCGCGAATGATTTCCGCCCGGCTCTGACCAAGCATGAAACTGTCTCCGTCCCGGACTTCAATGTCCAGGCCGGGAATGCGGCGGCTGTCGGCGGCAGCACCGACGACTCTGGCGCCAAAGGTTTCTTTCATCTGCAAGTTGGCGTCGGTATGGTCGAAATGATGATGCGTGTTAAACACGTATTGCGGCGTTAGTCCGAGTTCCTTACAACGGCGGACAATCGGCGCGCTTTCGGACGGATCGATAACCGCGGTTATGCCGGTCTCTTTATCGGTAAGAAGATAAGAATAGTTGTCCATGACGCCGGCGCGGCACAAAACTGTTTCTATTTTCAGACTCATTTTACCTCCGTGGGAATTTTATAAATAATCGTCCGGATTTATTTCATCAATCTGCTGCGGAGAAATATATTGTTCTGCATAATCCTGATATACTTTGCTTGTTATGAAAACCTTGTAAAGATCGGGATCGATATGGCCGTTTTCTTTCATCTTTTTCATTATGGACAGAACTTCGGACAGCTTTTTAGGTTCCTTATACGGGCGGTCGTTGGCTGTCAGGGCTTCGAAGATATCGGCGATAGCCATGATTTTGGCGGGAATGGACATTTCGTCTCCGGTCAGACCGTTCGGATATCCCTTGCCGTCAACCCGCTCATGGTGGGCGCCGGCATATTCGACAACTTTTGAAAGTTCCTTGGGAAAAGGCAGAGCCTTGAGCATGTCTATCGTTACCACGATATGTTCGTTGATTTTATCGCGCTCTTCCTTGTTGATTGTGCCGCTGCGAATTTCCAGATTGTACAATTCGCCCCGGTTATACTGGCCGAAGATATGATCCGGACGGTTTTGGAGCAGGTTTTCCATGCTGGGCTGCTCGTAGGTCTGGGGGTCGGGAACATTGTCGCGTTCCGCCCAGGAAAGCCCAAGCATCCGGTTGAAGTAACGGGTAAATTTAATCTGGGAAATTTCTTCCAGACGGGCGATGTCGTCGTCTGTCAGCGGGGTGTCGCCGGTGTTGCAGGCCGCCACAAACGCAAAGTCGTCTTCGAGTTTTTTGACTTTGGCAACATATTCTGCCTGCAGGTTTTCTTTGCTGTCGGTGTCGGCGAGACGCTTTTTCAGGTATTCTATATGTGCGTCGCGGCGCAAAAGCTCAAAGCGGTTGCGGATTTCGTGGATACGGTTGTAAATCGTTTCCAGTTTGGTGGCTTTGTCAACAATATATTCGGGCGTGGTTACTTTGCCGCAGTCGTGAAGCCAGGAGGCAATATGCAGCGCGTACCAATCTTCGCTGCTCATTTCGAAATTGCGCAGCGGACCGCTGTCTTCCTGCACGGCTGCCGTAGCAAGCATCCGGGCGATGACGGGGACGCGCTGGCAGTGAGCGCCGGTATAGGGAGATTTTGCGTCAATGGCGCGGGCAAGCACTTCAATAAAGGATTCCAGCAGCTGCCCGTAAGATTCCGTCAGACTACGGTTTTCTAGAACAAGACCGGCTAAGGCACAGATTGACTGGACAGTTTTTTGGGCTTCCGAATTGAAAGTGATGTTTTTTCCATAATTGTCAACCGGATTTATGAACTGGGCAATGCCGACAATGTCGTTTTTGCGGTTGATAACCGGCAGAGTCAGAGCCGAGATGGTCCGGTAACCGTTATCGTCATCATAATTGGCGAAAAAGGTGTTGTCTGTGTCGGCCGCGGCATAAATATTGGGGGCGTTTATTATTTCACGGTTGAAGTAACACTGCTCAACGAAGGATTTATTTTTTTTTGTACGCTGTTCGGGCAGGTAGACAACGGGCATGAAAGACTGATTGTCTGAACCTCTGTGGCTGAGACGCAGGCTGATATTGTAGCTGTAATCGAGGCTCAGAAAACTGTCGTCGCTGATACCGTAAAAAAAGCCGCAGTCTGCTCCGCAGGCCGCGCCGGCCGTGTCCATTATCTTTTCAATAAGGACGGTGTGGTCTTTTTCGCTCAGGAGCAATAAGTTCAGATTGAGCAAATCTGCTAATATGTCAGCGTCTGATGCCAAATTTTTTTATCCCGTCAGCTACAAAAAGGGTCGTATATCGCACAAGATATACGCATTAGCATATTATATAGGCAGGAGCCGGATTTAATCAATAAAATTCCCAAAAACTTACACAGTTAGCTGATTTTGGAAATCAGATAGGAAATATCTTCCTCGCTCATTTCCTCGCCGGCGGTTCCAAAAGTCAGAATGCGTTCAATAACTTTGTGGACAAAGGAACGGCGGTCGCTGCGGCGGCAGTCGAATCGGATGTCCCTGATAACTTTAAGAGCGCTGAATACGGCCGGAAACATGCTTTTGGGGATAAAGGCCTTGCGCAGCAGATTGCGAATCATAAAATCAAGCTGCGTATTGAACAGAATTTTGCGAACCTCGGTGATCGAGGTGTTGGACAGGTAAACAAGCGCGTATTCAAAAAATTTGAGATCTCCCATGCAGATGGCTCTGACAACCAGGCTGGGCGTCAGGCGGTTGGATGTGTAAAGCTGATGAACGAGCTCTTCAATCTGCTTGTCGGAACTGAATTCTTCGGAGATTTTCAGCGTTGCCTTTTCTTTAACCTGTTCAACAATGTCGGTAACAATGTTGTTTGGCAGATTATGCGAAAGCAAAAGGCGTTTCTGCAGTTCTTCGGACAAAGAGTTGACGATTTTTTCTATGACTGATATCGGCAGTTCCGCCCGGTCGACCAGACGGCTTTTGATGTTTTCGCTGTTTGAATATTTGCTGACGATCCTATCATAGGTCCGTTCGACAATTTTGGCGCTGTCATTTGAAATCAGCGTGCCGACAACCTCTTCGGGGCATTTGTCGACAATGTACTGGGAAATGTCTTCCGACAGGTTTTGTCTCTGGGCGACGGCTTTCTGTTTGTCGATGTTTGGCATTTCCAAAATGCTGATCAGGTCTTCTCTGGTCAGATTGGCGTAATATTTGATGAAAGGCACGGCGACGGAATTTTGGTCGTTGATGAGTTTGGCCGCGATGTCGTGCGGGATGTTCTTGCAGTTTTTGAGGCTGTCGGACAGGATTTCCCGGACTTTGACCTCAACATCTTCTACCATCAGGCGAAAGATGTCTTCAGCCAGTTTTAAACCGCGTTCGGTTATTTTGTCGCCATTGTAATAGGCCGTAACTTTACGCACCGTATTGGATTTGTTTTCGACAGAGCGGTTTTGGGATAAGATTTTGATATCATTTTTAGTTAACAAGGCACTATCCATGGCTTCAATCCCGTTTTATGCTTACCATAACTCTATGATAAGATATTATTGTACAAAAAAGCATTAATTTTTTGTTACAAAAATCTTTTTAATAATAAATCAAGGACATAAATAGTCAACATTAATCGTTTTTTTGTCCTTTTTGCACAGCCGGTATTTCAATGCCGCCCAGCTGCGCTTCATCAAAATTGGTCAGTTCGTAATAGGTTATCGTATAGTCCAATATGCCTGCGTAATTTTTCAGGCTGGAGTCAAAAATCATGGCATGGGCCAGTGTGCGTCCAAGAACAGGCTGCTCGCGGCTCCTTATTTCTTCCCGCAGGAAGCGCATGTGTTCGTAATTGACGCCGCTGTTTATTTTCAGGGCGTAGGCTTTTATTGATTCGTAAAGCGACGGAAAAATTTCGTACCGGTAGCTGTTGTCTTCTTTCTCGTCTTCGGGAGCAAGGCCCTTGTCCGTGTACCAGACCAGCTGTTTGTACAGGTTGTTTGCCTTTTGAGCCGGACGGGAAGTTCCCCAGTCCGTGTCGATAGCCGCGGCGGCAATTAAAATTGAGGGCGGAACAACGTCGACTTTGAGGAGGAGGTGTTTCAGCAGCAGTTCGTATCTGCGCTGCCCTTTCATTCTGGTAAAAATGTCATATTTTTTGGCTTTGCTTTCCAGCAGGGCTTCCTGCTCTGGCGTGAAAGCGCCGTTTTTTTCGAAAAAAGCTTCCGTTTCCAGAATAAGAAACCGTTCTTCGCGCAATTCTTCCGCCAGTTTGAGCGTAAGTGGCGCCAAGATCTGAATAAAAAGTCGGTTGCGGGCTGTTTTGTCCTTCAGAGCCGCATAGTCGGAGGGCAGCTCGTTGAGAAAAACGGGCGGGTAGATCCACCCGGGCATGTAAATATAATCGTTGTAGCGGTAAATTTGGTAATAATCTTTGAGGTCTTCAACCGTAATGTTTTGCAAATATAAGCCGTCCGGGCGGAAATCGACCCGCGGGGCGCTGCCGGAAGCAGCGGAGGCTTCCGCACCCCACGCAAAAAACAAAAAACCGAAAACCGCGCACAGCGTCTTATATATTTTTTTCATTTATCCTTCTTTATCATAATTTTCTACCGATTTTACTTCAGGAATGTAGGTTTTAAGGATTTTTTCAACGCCTTCTTTCAGGGTAACCAAGGCATAGGGACAGCCTTTGCAGCTGCCCTGAAGTTCGACATAGACAATGCCGTTGTCAAAACTGCGGAAAACAATGTCGCCGCCGTCCTGCCGGACAGCGGGACGGATCCGCGCGTTGATCAGCCCGGTGATTTCCGCGATGATTTCTTCCGTGCCGCGGGAGCCTTCCGAACCGGTAATGACCGCTTCTTCTCCCATGGCGAAAAAGTCCATGATTTCGGCTAAAATCAGCGGTTTTAAATCGTCCCATGAGGCTTCGGGGTTTTTGGTAACCGAGATCATGTCCGTGGTCAGGAACAATGATTTTATGCCGCCGAGGTCAAATATTTTTTCGGCCAGCGGGGATTTGCGCAAAGATTTGGCGTCAACAAATTCGGCCGAGCCTTTTTTGAGAATCTGCTGAGCCGGAAAAAAATTGATGACGTCGGCATCCGGCGTTGTCTGGGTTTCAATCAGCATGAACGGTATCCTTGGGTTGCTGTTTTGTATCGAGATTCTGCGCGATTTTCTGCATCAGGCTCTGAGCCTTAAGCAGATAAGACTGCAGATAGCTTAAGTGATTGGGCGCGCTGGAACTGCTGAGTTCGCCGTTGCGGATGATAAACGGGTCGATCAGCGCCGCGTTTTCCAGAGCTTTCAGCAAAGCCGTCCAGTTCTGGTACTGCTCCGCGTCGACAATGACATCCTTATAGTCGCATCCCAACGCTTTGTATAATAAAAAGTAAGCGTAAGCCCGGCCCTGATGGTAGTAGAAAACGTCATCCGCCTGAAAATCCGTCCAAGACGAACTGTTTTCCCGGATGTGGGCTTCCAGCTTTCCGGCAGAGTTCCACAGATTGCGGGAAGATTTTGCCAGAATGTAAGCCAGATCGGAGGGGCTTTTGTAAAAAATTTCTTTTTCCGCAGCCAGCTCGCGGTTATATTTTATCAGTTGTTTGCGCGCTTTTCTGTACTGCGTGTTGGCCGACGGGGCGGGGAGCAGCTTGTTGCCGGGGGAGAACAGCCAGACAGTTCCGGGATATCTGAGTAGTTCCGCCGCTTTTTTCAAATGCAGGCGGTTTCCTTCGGAAATGCTTTTTTCCACTCTGGCTGCAAAAGATCTTGAAATGTCGGAAACGGATGAAATCATGCCGAGCTGGAAAGCCGGCATATTGTCAAGAAAATAGGACGGAAAGAAAAACGGCAGGTTCGGGGTCCATAGTTTTTCATTGACTTCGCGGTTGATGATGAATGCCATCATGTCCACGGTGCAGGACTGTTCCGGTTTGTTATCGTTGATTTCGTAGGAGGTGTTTTTATCAATATTGTTTATCAGCAGGCCGCCCAGCGGATAATAAAGGAAAATGACAGCGGCCAAGCCGATCAGGAGAACATGCCACCAGGAACTGATAAAATTGAGGAAAAAGTCCGGAAGCCGCGACAGCAGAGGACGGATTTTGCCAGCATAAAAGTTTTTTATCCGTGTCAAAAGGCCGCTAAGTTGAAATTTTGGCATTTTTCTTCCTTTTCTTTGTCAACAAACCAATGATGTCCGAAATACATAATACTCCTGTCAGTTTAGCCATAACGGCGAAAGTTGCAACACCCAAAATGCACAATAGTCCAAAAATCAGCAGTCTGGGCAGCAAATTCAAGTCGAGCCAGCCGTGCAGCCCGCGGTCGATGCCCCATTCGGCTCCTAGCATTGCCAGCCCCATGATGACAGAAGATATAGTTATCATGATGATTTTTTTAATCAGGCCGGCGGAAAATTGCCAGTAAGCGCGCTTTTTCAGGCCGCGGACATACTGATAAAGAGAAATAAACGCCGCGATTGTCGTGGCCGCCGCAATGCCGACATGTCCGTAAAACCGCATCAGCACCAGCGAACCGATCAGGTTGGCTATAAGGACGACAATACTGTATTTTACGGGGGTCCGGGTATCGCCGCGGGCGAAAAAGTTCGGGGTCAGCGCTTTGACCAGAACATACAGCGGCAGGCCGACGGCATAGGCTATCAGGGCCCGGGATGTCATGGTTGTATCAGTGGCGTTGAATTTGCCGTGCTGGAAAAGAATATTGATTATAGGCTCAGCCAGAACAACCAGCGCCACAGCGGCCGGAATGGAGAACAAGGCTCCGTATTCGACGGCTTTGTCCTGAGTTTGGCGCGCTTCTTCTGTTTCTCCGGTTTTGAGGTGGTGAGACAGGATCGGGAGAAGTGCAACGCCGATAGCCGCGCCGACAACACCCAGCGGCAGCTGCTGCATTCGGTTTGCATAATAAAGCCAGGAGATGGCGCCCGTTCCCACCAGGGAGACGAGAACCGTGTCGACAAACATGTTTATCTGATAGATGCCGGCACCGAGAATGCCGGGGGCAATTCTCTTGAACAAAGTGCGGATATCAGGCTCTCTGACAATGGCCGGAATATTATACTGCGGCCGGATGCGGACGCCTTCGCGGCGCAGAAAATAGGACAGCCAGAAAATTTCAAGCAATCCGGCGAAAGTAACGCTGATGGCTATGCCGTGCGCCGGTGTGATGCTGAACGGCGTGAAAATAAAGACGGAAAAAATCATCATCAGGTTTAATATGACAGGCGCAGAAGCCGGCGCCGCAAATTTTCCCAGAGAATTCAGGATGCCGGACTGGAAAGAGACAATAGATACGAGAAGCAGAAAGGGAAAAGTGATGCGGGAAAGCGTTATTGCCAGATCAATCATTCCGCCGTTTTCGGCAAAACCGGGCGCGAGAATCCGGACGACCCAAGGCATGAAAATTTCCATCAGGATTACAAAAAACGCAAGGAAAAAGGCCAGAACCGAAATGGCTTTGGCTGAAAACAGCATTGATTTTTCTTTTCCGTCGCTTACCAGCTTCTGCGAAACCATGGGCACAAATGCGGATGTAAAAGCGCCTTCGGCGAAAAGGCTGCGAAAACAGTTTGGCAGTTTGAACGCGACAAAAAAAGCGTCAGATACGGCGCCGGCTCCCAGAAAATTGGCCAGAACCATATCCCGGAAAAATCCGGTAATGCGGCTGAGCAGCGTGAAACTGCCGAAAGTGGCGATAGATTTGAATAAAGACATGCTTTTTCCGTCAATTTTTATAAATTTGTGATCTGTTAACAATATTTTATTGATTTGTGCATTATATATTGTATAAGTACAGCATATTGCTTTATATTGTATTAATGAAAAATTGTCTACCGCATTCTGTCTTTCCGTAATTTTCTGTTGACAAAAAAGTTTTTTATTGCGATAATAGACAAAATGAAGAACTGATGTTTTGGGAGAAATTAAAATGAGCAAAATTGACGAGGTCGGAAATAAACTGCGCCTCAATAAGCTGGTCGGAATTCTGAAGACCGGCGAGAGAGCCGCGGCGGCAGTGGCCAAAGGCGTGAAGTTGATTGCAAGCGGCATCTGCCGGACTGTTAAAAAAATGTTTATGAAATTTATGGAAAAGACGCCGCTTAAAGTTGTGCGCGACGGGTTGAAATCAGCTTTGGTTCAGTCTGCCAGAGTAAATCCGGCAGCGGTTCGCGGTTATCCAGGCGGACGACAGGGATGATGACCGGACGTGATACGGCACAAACGGCAAAGAACGGCGGCGCCGAAGCGGCAAAGCCGGTGTTTGACTGCGTCAGCGGCCTATTGAGGAAATTTGACGCGGATAAGGCGTATGAGATAATGATAAGAGCCGAAGCCGAATATCAGCAAAACAGTAATTAAACCTATTTCTCCCGAGACCCGGAATGATTTTCCGGGTTTTTTTATTGCTTATTTTCAGAGAATTCCGAATTTATTCTGAATCGGGATCAATGGGTTATCAGATGCTGCCTACGCCGATAAGCTCGGTCGGGCAGTATCTTTCCCGGATATCTGTTACATTTCCTTCAAAAATCATTTGTTTCGCGGCGAGGGAAGATAACAAAATATTAAAGCAATACCGTGCCGCCGAACGGAAAAAACTTCAGGGCTTGTGACGATGAGTGCCTTTGTGTTTAGACTTTTTGCATGAGCCGGCGAAACGTGTGCCGCAGGAATAAAAAAAGCCCCTGCTGTTTTGAACAGTCCTTTTAGAAAAGATTGTTTACCGGCAGGGGCGGAGCATTATGCCAGATCAGGCTTGGCCCGTTTGCGGGCAATGGGGTCCAAAATCCGTTTCCGCAGGCGGATAGTTTTGGGGGTTACTTCCAGAAGTTCGTCTGCCTGAATGTAAGACAATCCCTGTTCCAAAGACATTTTGCGCGGCGGAACCAGATCGATGGCCTCGTCTTTGCCGGCGGCGCGGATGTTCGTCAGCTGCTTGGCTTTGGTCGGGTTGACCTCCAGATCGTTAGACTTGGTGTGTTCGCCAATAATCATGCCGACATAAACCGGAACGCCCGCGTCAATAAACATCGGGCCGCGATCCTGAAGTTTCCAGAGGGAGTAGGCAATAGCCGTTCCGTCTTCGCTGGAAATCAGGACGCCGTTGCGGCGGGTGTCAATATCGCCTTTGTAAGGTTCATAGGCGTAAAAAATGCGGTTCATGACGCCGGTGCCGCGCGTATCGGTCAAAAATTCGGAATGATAGCCGATCAGGCCGCGCGAAGGCGCATGGAAAATCAGGCGTACTTTATTGCCAATCTGAGACGGAATCATCTCAATCAGTTCGGCGCGCTTTTGGCCCAGCTTTTCGACAACAACGCCGGAAAATTCCTCGTCGACGTCGACGACGACTTCTTCAATCGGCTCCAGCAACCGGCCATTCTCGTCTTTTTTCATCAGAACGCGGGGACGGGAAATGGAGAGCTCAAAGCCTTCGCGGCGCATTGTTTCGATCAGAACGCCGAGCTGCAGTTCCCCGCGTCCGGCGACTTCGAAAGAATCCGTTGAATCTGTTTTGGAAATCCGCAGGGCAATGTTGCCTTCAGCCTCTTTGCAGAGACGGTCCCATATCATGCGGGACGTTACTTTATCTCCTTCGCGACCGGCCAAAGGCGAATCATTGACAGAAAAGGTCATGGCCAGCGTCGGCGGGTCAATCGGCTGCGCATGAATGGCTTCCGAGACTTCGGGAGCGCAGATTGTGTCGGCAACCGTGCCTTTTACGATGCCGGCGACGGCGACAATGTCTCCGGCGTGGGCTTCGTCTTTGCTGACGCGGGTGAGACCTTCATACGCCAGAATTTTGGTAACGCGGGTGCGCTCAACTTCGCCCATGGCATTGAGAACCTTTACGGCGTCGTTGACTTTCAGGCTTCCGGAGTGGATTTTTCCGGTCAGAATGCGCCCGATGAACTTGTCGGCTTCCAGTGTGGTGGCCAGCATGGAAAATGGTTTGTCCGGTTCACATACCGGTTCCGGCACATAAGACAGAATCAGCTCAAACAGCGGCGACAGATCCTTCTTCTCGTCATTCATGTCTTTGACGGCCCAGCCGTTGCGGCCGGAGGCGTATAAAACAGGGAAGTCAAGCTGCTCGTCCGTGGCGTTGAGGCTGACAAACAGATCGAATATTTCGTTCAGCACGTCGTCAACGCGGGCATCCGCTTTGTCTGCTTTGTTTATGACGACGATCGGCTTCAGGCCGACTTTTAAGGCTTTGCCCAGAACGAACTTGGTCTGCGGCATCGGTCCTTCCGAGGAATCGACCAGCAAAACGACGCCGTCTACCATAGACATAATGCGTTCGACTTCACCGCCGAAATCCGCGTGCCCCGGGGTGTCGACGATGTTGATATGCGTGTCCTTCCACTGAACGGAAGTGCATTTTGACAGAATGGTAATGCCGCGTTCCCTTTCAAGATCGTTGCTGTCCATAACGCAGGTTTCGACCTTCTGGTTGTCGCGGAATGTGCCGCTTTGCTTTAAGAGGCCATCAACCAAAGTGGTTTTGCCGTGGTCAACGTGGGCGATGATGGCAATATTTCTTCTCTTCATTTTTTGTTTCTTTCCTAAAAACTTATCATGCCATGAGCAACTGCGCTCATGTACTGCTTTTTTGTACACATTGCAGTCAGGCTTATTTTCCGCATAAGCTTTTTATGTAAAGAAAAATGTGTACTGAATTTCCGGCAGTTATTAAATTCGCCTTACAATAACGCTTTAAAATTAAAATTCAAGATTTTCATGCGAATTGGCATTGAAAAAATAAGAAAAGTATGTTATCCCTTTGAGCCTGTTTTGTATATTTAGAAATTATTTTGTCAAACTATAAAAACAATTAAAGATGAAAGATTTTTTCAGTTTTATGATTCTGCCCGATTGGGCATTGTGGCTCCTGTGTTTGGGAATAATCCTAAAGAGCTATGAACAAGTTCTGTTTTGCGCGATATGTATCAGGAGTTTGAAACCCCGGCAGATATGGATGCTTCCGCTGCTGAGAACTGCTGTTCCCGGGACTAAAACGGTTTTGTACCGACTCAGTTTCGGTGGTTTGGTCATGATTGTGCCGCTGTTGGTGCTGCTGGCCAAGAATGATACGCTGCTGACAACCGGAGGATTTTGGCTGCTGTTTGTTGCCATTTTCTTTTCACCGCAGCTGACGGGATTTGCAGTCAGGATTGTCATGACCTGTCTCTATTATATAGAGCTGGTTCCGAAGGTGATGTTCCTGAAGTTTATTAATTTTGTTGCGAGAAAAGGGTTGTGATTATCACAACCCTTTTTTGTTTCCGCTATTGACCGGTATTTTGAAACAATCGTTTCCGAATAACTGCCGCCGGCGTTCGGGGTCGGAGGATGAGGCGGAGACTTGTGCGTTCTGCCGGCGTTGCGGCGTTAAGCGCGCTTGCCGTATTGTCGCAGACGGTTGCGGACAAAGCCGCGCAGCGAAACTTCCGGTCTGGCGCCGTAATGGCCGATAATCTCCGCGGCGCAGATACCGCCAATCATGGCGCAGGTGCCCAGACTTCTTTCCCGGGTAAAGCCGTAGAGAAAACCGGCGGCGTACAAATCGCCGGCACCGGTTGTGTCGACGACGTCCGCAACTTTTTCGGCTTCGACAAAGATTTTGACCCGGCCGTTGACGACGACGGACCCTTTGGCGTTGCGCGTAATGGCGGCAACTTCCACCAGTGGTTTGATTAAGTCCAGAGCCTTGTAAAAATCATCTTCTCGGAAGAGCGCCTTAAGTTCGTCTTCGTTGCCGAACAGAATGTCGACATGCGTTCTGATCAGCTCAAGCAGTTCGTCGCAGCGGTTTTCAATGCAGGATTTGTCTGACAGGCTGAACGCGACCTTGCGGTTGTGCTTATGAGCAATTTCGCAGGCTTTGAGCACGGCGTCTTTGGCTGTGCCCTCGTCAAGCAGGTATCCTTCAATATAGGTAATCTGCGCCGCTTTGACGGTTTCCTCATCGATATCTTCGGCGGACAGTTTTTTGGAGGCGCCCAGATAGGTAAACATGGAGCGTTCGGCGTCAGGCGTAACCAGAACAATGCTACGGCCGGTCGACGGGCCTTCGGTCAGCGGTCTGGTAAAAAAGTCGATGCCGGCGGCGCCGATGTTGCGCTGAAACTCCTGACCGAGCTCATCGTCGTGGACTTTGCCGATAAAGGCGCAGTCCGAGCCGAGGGACGCGAGACCTGCGACGGTATTGGCGGCGGAACCGCCGGAAACCTCGCGTTCGGGAATGATGTCCGCGTATATTTTTCCGGCGTCGGCCGCTTCGACCAGCGTCATTTTTCCTTTTTGAAGACGGCGCTCCGTGAGAAATCCTTCGCCGACTTTGGCCAGAACGTCGACAATGGCGTTACCTATGCCGACGACGTCGTATAATGTAGAATCTTTGGTGCTCATGGTTAATATCCTGAAGTTGCGTTTGTTCTTAATATTTATGCTAGTTTTTGCTTTTAAGCAAGGGAAAGCCTGCTTCGGGCATAAAAAAAGACCTTAATTAAGGCCTTTTTTTGGATTTGCCCGAAAAATTATTCGTTGGCGTTCGGCCAGTTTTTAGCGTTTTCAGCGTTGAATTTGATCCATTTTTCGTCGGCTTCGTCTTCAGAAGTGATGGCTTCCTGCGGGCATTCGGAAATGCAGACGCCGCAGTCGATGCATGTGTCAGGATCAACAACCAGCTGAGTTTCGCCTTCGTGGAAAGCATCTACCGGGCAGACATCGGCGCAGGATTTGCATTTGATGCAAGCATCATTAACAACAGATACCATTTTATTAACTCCTCGTAGTTTAGTCAAAATCTCAGCCCCCAATTTAACCAGTTTGATAATAAAAGCAAGCAAAAAAAACAATCATGGCCAGTTTTTTGTTCCGCGGCGCTTGCGAACGGGACGACGGCTTCCCATATAAAAGGTAAACGAATTGTTTCAGAGGAGTTTATAATGAGCGACAAAATGAGTTTTCAGGCCGATGTCAGCAAAATGCTCGATATTGTGGTCAATTCCCTTTATTCGGAAAAACAGATTTTTCTGCGCGAACTGATTTCGAATGCCAGCGACGCCTGCGATAAGCTTAAGTATCTGGCTTTAACGCACCCCGATATAGCCAAGGCTTCCGGTGAGATGAAAATACTGATTACCCCGGACGAAAAAAACAAAACGCTGAAAATTGCCGATAACGGAATCGGCATGAACAGGGAAGACCTCGTCAACCATCTGGGCACGATTGCAAAATCCGGAACGGCCGATTTTGTGCGCAACGTGAAGGATAACGGCTCCGCGGTCGATTTGATCGGACAGTTCGGCGTGGGTTTTTATTCGGCTTTTATGGTTGCCGACAAAGTTGAAATCCTGACCAGAAAAGCAGGAGAAGACAAGGCTTGGTTCTGGGTTTCCGATGGGGCGGAAGGTTTTGAAATCCGCGAGGCGGAAAAAGAAACAAACGGTACCGAAATCAAGCTTTTTCTGAAAAAAGACGAAAAGCAGTATACGGACAGCATTTATCTGCGCCAGATTATCCGCACCTATTCGGATCATATCAATTATCCGATTGTTCTGTGTCTGGGCAATGCCGGGGAAGAGGTTGTCAACAGCGCTTCGGCTTTATGGGCGCGCAATAAGGCGGAGATTACCTCGGAGCAGTATAAGGAGTTTTATCATCATATTTCCAAGAATTTTGACGAACCATGGCTGACTCTCCATTTTAAGGCAGAGGGCAGCATTGAGTATACGGGGCTTTTGTATATTCCGGGAACGGCTCCTTATGATCTTTTTCAACCGGACCGCCGGCAGAGCCTTAAACTGTATGTCAACCGGGTGTTTATTTCGGACAAGGTAGAAGAACTGCTGCCTTCGTATCTGCGATTTGTTAAGGGCGTTGTCGATTCATCGGATTTGCCGTTGAATATTTCGCGCGAGATGCTGCAGCAAAGTCCGCTGATTGCTAAAATCCGGCAGGGAATGGTGTCGCGGATTTTGAAAGAACTCAAAAAACGGGCCAAGGATTATGACGATTATCTCAAGTTCTGGAATGCTTTCGGCATTGCGTTCAAAGAAGGCATTTACGAAGATTTTTCAAACCGAGAGGAAATTGCGGGACTGTCGCTGTTTGCTTCGACTCAAGATACGGAGAAACTGACGTCTCTGGATGATTATATCAAGCGCGTCCGGCCGGAGCAGAAAGTGATTTATTATATTACGGGCGACGATGTCAGAACGCTGCAAAACAATCCGCAGCTTGAGGCGTTTAAGGAAAAAGGACTGGAAGTGCTGCTTCTGACAGATCCGATTGACGAGTTCTGGACGCAGGTGCTGACTTCCTATAAAACGTTTGCGGTTAAGCATATTTCCCAGGCGGATATTGATTTGTCCTTTGAACGCAGAGAGAAAAAGGCGGACGAGGGCAGTCTGAAAAAGCTGACGGATCTGATGACGGAGATGTTTCATAAGGAGGTCGGCAAGGTTGTTACGACGGAAAAGCTGACGCGCAGTCCGGCCAGTCTGACGGTTGAAAACGGGCAGATGAGCATTCATCTGGAACGTCTGATGCGTAACCATCAGCAGCAAACAGCCTTTGCCAGTACGCGAATCCTCGAAATCAACCCGTATCATCCGCTGATTATAAAACTGGCGGAGGCGACCGGTGACGAACAACTAAAACCTAAAGTTGAGGAAGTGGCAAGACTGATTTTGGATCAGGCCAAGATTGCCGAGGGCGAGACTATTAGCGATCCGTCATTTTACAGCGAAGCGATCAGTAATTATATTTTGAAAGGGTTTTAGGGCCGTTCCATCTCTTTATCTGCATAAAATCCCGTCCGCTGAGACGGGATTTTATTATTGGAAAACTGCGCCGTCCGGTTATTAAAGTGATTTTAATCTTTGCAGAATATGCTTCCGATAAAACAACTGTAAGGATTTTATCATGAGTTATACGGTTTATGGTCTGCTTTTCGGTTTGTTCATTCCTTATCTGGCGCGGCGGTTTTCCAAGTTTATGCCGGCAACGCCGGCTTATGCGCTTTATCGTATTTTCAAGCCGGTCAAAAGCGTGCGGTCTGAAAAGAAAAAGGCGAATCCGCTTTATCAGAAGCTTATGCGCCGGTACCGGATGCGCAGCGTCGGCTGGGGAATCGTCTGCGCGGCATTAAGCGGTCTGGCGGACGCCCATTTCGGAACGGGGCATATTGTCTGGAATTTGGCGTTTATCTGGACTCTTTTGCTGCTGAGCGAAATTGACAACAGAATGTTTCTGTTGCCGGATATTCTGACTGTGCCGCTGCTGATTGCCGGTTATGCTTTCGCTGTTTTTTTCGGCGCGTGGGCCGGTCCGGCGGAAAGTTCGCTCGGAGCGGCCGCCGGGTATCTGCTGCCGGTGGTGGCCAGCGTGTTTTTTGTCTGGAAACATAAGGATGTATTCGGCGGCGGCGATATCAAACTGCTGGCGGCGGCAGGTGCCTGGCTGGGGCTGGAGAATATTTTGTATGTCGTTATTCTGGCCAGCCTGCTGTTTGGTGTTTATTCGCTGCTGCGGCGACAGCGCTGCGGCGCGTTCGGACCGTCAATCGCCGCGGCGGCAATAATGATTGCATTTTACAATTTCTGATATAAAATAGGGACAAATTAAGCGATTAGAGGAAATAGAACATGACAAAATCTACGCTGCAGGCTGATAAACGCAAGGTAAAAAAACTGGTTGAAGGCAAAAACTTTGACTTTCTGATCATGTCGCTGATCTGTATGGATGCCGTTATCCTCGGAATGATGACGTCGGATGACATGAACCGCTTTTTTGAAGGCGGGCTGTTTATTCTTGACCGGTTGTTTATGGCGATTTTCATTATCGAAATGCTGATGAAGATTTTTGCTTTCGGCGGAAAGTTTTTCAAATCGGGCTGGAATGTCTTTGATTTTACGGTTATCGCGATTTCTTCCGTGCCGGTTGCCAGCTATTTCATTATTCTGCGGACGTTCCGTCTGTTCAGGCTTTTGAAATACGTCAATAAATTTTCGCGTCTGAAGCAGGTCATTAATACCTTTCTTGCCCTGTTGCCCAATTTTATGGCCATGCTGCTGGTGTTTGTCATCTTTATTTATATTTTCGCGATTATTTCCGTCAGCCTGTTCGGCGATGTGTTTGTCGAGTTCGGCGATTTGGGAGCCGCGTTGTTTGCTCTGCTGCAGGTGTTTACGTTGGACGGCTGGGCATCAAACGTTGCCCGGCCGGTTATGGCTGTGTTCCCGCATGCCTGGGTATTTTTTGTTTCATACCTGTTTGTCTCGTTCCTGATTGTCATCAGTTTTCTGATGAGCGCCGTATCGGAGATTGTGCACCGCGAGTTCAAACCGAAATCAAGGCTGTAAACAAAAAAGCCCCTGAGAGCGGTTGTTCCGGGGCTTTTTTTATGCAAGGGCTAATTTTTAATCGGCATGAGGTCAAACTCCACCATGTCGAGAAAAAAGTCGAACTCCTCATCCTGATGCGGGTTCGGTCTGCATTCCGAGAAAAGCAGCAGGATATTCATCATTTTTCGGATTTCTTCCTGTTGTTTGATGTTCTGTTCCAGTTTCGGGATATTTACCTCAAAAAGGTAATCGAAAACTTTCTTTTCCTTTTGGCGGATAATCTTTCTGACGGCGTCCGTACAAACGATTTCACTGCCGGAGAGGATTTTCAGGTATTCGCAGAAAGCGGGTTCTTTGCAGGTACGGAGATAATTCTGCACGAGGAGGAACTTCAGCTTCTCAAAATAACCGTACGATGTTTTCCAATTCTGTTTTTTGTTGCCGAAAAGCAGAACTTCCTGAAAATCTTTCTGGTTGATCTTTTTGCTGAAAACCTCAAAGGGTTCATGAGCTTTCCGCTGATTTTGGCAGTATTCAGCCAGCACGTTTTCCGGAAAATTTACCGGTCCGAGGATATTGAATATCCTTTTTTTTAATTCAGAATTCATGTTGTTTTTTGTTTAGGATTAATAATAATTTTTCAAGATATTCGCAGTTCTGAATATAGTCAAAATACAGAAGCAGAACAGTCAGCGCTTTCATAACTTCGGCATTTTGGCGCCTGGTTTCTTTCAACAGTCCGATCTGCCAGAGCATGTTTCTTTCCAAACGCTGCAGTTCCTCATATATCAGAGGAAATTTTGCGTCATAAATTCCGGCTTTCAGGTACTGGTAATAATCCGAAATCCACTGCGGCGTTTCATCCGTTTTGTACTCTATCAGCAGATAGTGTCCCAAAACTTTGACAGCCTGTCTAACACGCCATTCTCCGGAAAAAATCAATTCGGGCTGTTTTTCTATGTCGCAGATGTTTTCGATGAACTGTTCCGGGTTTCTGATGCCGGTTAACGATCCCTGATTCAGCAGGTAGGTTTCTCTGGTTTTTTCGGAAATCCGCAAAGGCTTTACGATTTGCCATAATTCCTTTTTGAGTTTTTCTTTTTTCATACTAATTGGATTTGATACATAAAAATATTTATTTTAAGCGTAATGTACGCCATCGGGATGCCGTTGTCAAAACAATTTGGCAGTGAAAAATTTTTTTATAAATATTGCGCGCATTGCTTGACAAGCGTAAAACCAGACACTAACTAAAGTACTAGATAAAAAATACTAAGGTAAAATCTCATTTTAGGAGTTAAACAAACAATGAAAATCAGACCGTTACATGACAGAGTTTTAGTTAAAAGACTGGATGAAGTTACCAAGACGTCCGGCGGAATCATTATTCCCGATACGGCCAAAGAAAAGCCGAGCGAGGGCATTGTGGAAGCCGTTGGCGACGGGTTCCGCGCCGAAGACGGGAAGATCCTGCCGATGAGCGTCAAAGTTGGCGATAAGATCCTGTTTGCCAAATGGTCGGGAACCGAAGTCAAAATTGAAGGCGAAGAACGTCTGATTATGAAAGAATCAGATATTCTGGGCGTGATTGAAAAATAATTGAACAGATGAAAAGGAATTAAAAATGGCTGCTAAAGACATTAAATTTGGAACGGACGCCCGGGCAAAAATGCTGAACGGCGTTGAGATTCTGGCTAAAACCGTAAAAGTTACTCTTGGCCCGAAAGGACGCAACGTAATTTTGGACAAGTCATACGGCGCTCCTAAAATTACCAAAGACGGCGTTTCCGTCGCAAAAGAAGTCGAACTGAGCGACAAATTTGAAAATATGGGCGCGCAGCTGATCAAGGAAGTTGCCCAGAAAACCGCCGATAAGGCCGGAGACGGAACAACTACGGCGACGGTACTGGCCGAGGCGATTATTAAAGAAGGAACAAAGGCGGTGGCCGCCGGAATGAATCCGATGGATCTGAAACGCGGTATTGATATGGCGGTTGAGGCTGTGGTTGAGGATGTCAAATCCCGGTCGAAAGAAATCAAAACTTCGGAGGAAATTGCCCAGGTCGGCACGATTTCCGCCAACGGTGACCGTTCAATCGGCGAATATCTGGCCCGCGCTATGGAAAAGGTCGGCAATGAAGGGGTTATTACGGTTGAAGACGCCAAAGGACTGGAAACGGAACTTGAGGTTGTTGAAGGCATGCAGTTTGACCGCGGCTATCTGTCTCCCTATTTTATTACCAATCCGGAAAAGATGAACGCCGAATTTGAGAATCCGTATATTCTGCTTTATGATCAAAAAATTACCAATCTGCAGCCGCTGATTCCGGTCTTGGAAGCCATTGTTCAGTCCGGCCGCGCTTTGCTGATTGTTGCCGAAGATATTGAGGGCGAGGCTCTGGCAACTCTGGTTGTCAACAGAATTCGCGGCGGCCTGAAAGTCTGCGCCGTTAAGGCTCCGGGCTTCGGCGACCGCAGAAAAGCCATGCTGCAGGATATTGCCATTCTGACCGGAGGTCAGGTTGTTTCCGAAGAGCTGGGCATGAAAATCGAAAATGTAACGCTGGATATGCTTGGTTCGGCTAAACGCGTCGAAATTACCAAAGACGATACGACCATTATTGACGGCGACGGCGAAAAAGATCTGATTACGGCTCGTGCCGCCCAGATCCGCAAAGAAATTGAAGAGACATCTTCGGATTATGACCGCGAAAAACTTCAGGAAAGACTGGCCAAACTGTCCGGCGGCGTAGCCGTTATCAAAGTCGGCGGCGCTTCCGAAGTCGAAGTTAAGGAAAAGAAAGACCGTATTGACGACGCTTTGCACGCTACCCGCGCAGCTGTCAAGGAAGGCGTTGTGGCCGGCGGCGGCGTAGCTCTTCTGTATGCCGGAAAAGCTTTGGATAAGCTGGAACCCGCCAATCAGGATCAGAAAGTTGGTATTGAAATCATCCGCAAAGCCACACAGGCTCCTTTGCGCCAGATTGTCGAGAATGCCGGCGTTGACGGCGCGGTTGTTGCCGGAAAGCTGATGGAAAGCACTGATGCCAATTTCGGTTATAATGCCCAGACAGGGGAATATACCGATATGGTTAAGGCCGGTATTATTGATCCGACCAAGGTTGTCAGAACCGCGCTGCAGGATGCCGCTTCGGTCGGTGGTCTGCTGATTACGACTGAGGCCATGGTTACGGAAGCTCCGCAGAAGGAGTGCCACTGTCATGACGGTGCCGGCGCCGGTATGCCGGGCGGCATGGGCGGCATGGGCTTCTAAATATTCCGCAGGTCTGAAATATAAAAGTGTCCAAAGTGAAATTTGGACACTTTTTATTTTAAATTTACAGGAAGTTGTTGTATATTTTTTCTGGGGGATTTATGGCAAATTATGAAAATCTGGATGATTTGAAAGCTTTGCTGGCGCGGGGGATTATTACCGAAAGACAATACGAAAACTGCCGCCGGCTGCTGGCTAGAAAAATCATCAGGGAAAGTTCCCGCAGCAGCGGGGAAAAAAGCGGGGTTATATATATTGTTCTGGCTTTTTTTCTGGGAAATATCGGACTGCACAATTTTTACGCGGGACGGTATAAATGCGGTCTGGCACAGATGGCACTTACGTTGGCGTCTTTTTATTCCTGGGGTCTGACCGGAGTGGTTTCGACACTTTGGGTCCTGGGAGAACTGTTGTTTGTCAACCACAGCGCCAACGGTAAGCCGCTGCTCGGCAGCCGGGGAGTTATTTGGCTTATGCGGTTCATTGCGCTGGGAATTTTAGCCTCTGCTTTATTCATTGGTGTTCCGGCGCAAGAATAGGCTCAAAAGCTGTCTGCTTTCTTCTTCCGGTTATCGGGATATTTTTGCGATGAGATTAAAAGAGAGAAGAAAATTTGAAAAAAATTGAAATTAGGACTTGCAATTTTTTTTGAATATGGTAATTAATATTCCGTTCTATCGAATGCGGGTATAGCTCAGGGGTAGAGCGCAACCTTGCCAAGGTTGATGTCGTGGGTCCGAATCCCATTGCCCGCTCCAATTTCAAAGCCTTGTTTTTACAAGGCTTTTTTCGTGTCTTAAACTAAAAATCTCTGAAAGTATCTTGCTTCAAATTACTTTTGAAAAACTCTCAAAGCCGCAGTTTGCCGTTGTAAACTTTTAAAAACTTAGCAAATCCTGGTAGTAAAAAGTCCCGAACGAATCGGGGTGCAGGCGCCTGTGTTGTTTTTGTGTTTATCTTTATTTGGCCAATGTTTGGGAAGAGACAGTTTTGCAAAATTTTTACATGCGCATATGCGGAGGCGTCTGTTTTTGTCGCCGAGGCCGGGATATTTTTCCGTTGCGCAGTTTACGATTAGTTTACCATGCACGTCTATAATTTCAAATTATGTTATCAATAAATTTTAGGGCAGACGCATATGAAAAAAATTCTTTCTTTTGATATCGGCGGAACAAAAATCGCTTATGCGGTTATTAATGACAAGGGTGAGTTTTTTACGAAAGTTTCCAAACAGAGTACGCCGAAAACGGCGGAAGGAATCGCAGCTCTGCTGCGCGAGACAATTAGTAAATACGAACAGGAGATTGACGGCGTTGCCATTTCAACGGCAGGAGCTGTCAATAATGCCAATACGGGTATTATAAATAATCCGGGAAATTTGCCGGAAGGATACGGTCAGACGGATTTTCAGGGATTGAGCAGCAAACCGGTTTTTGTTGAAAATGATGCAAATTCCGCCGGCTGGGCAGAATATGTTCTCGGCGCGGCCAAAGGTATGCGCAATACCGTGGTGCTGACGCTCGGAACAGGTGTCGGCGCGGGAATTATTATTGACGGATGTCTGTTGAAAGGAAAATCCGGAGGCGCGGGAGAAATGCATTTTAAAATCGACTGTCAGCACCGGATGTGTACCTGCGGCCTGGAAGACTGTCTGGAAGCTTATGTCTCGGGAAACGGGCTGGCTGCGGAAGCGAGAATCAGTTTTGCGGACAAGAATGCGACCAGTTATGATGTGATTGAAGGTCTGAAAAACAACAATCCTGCTGCCAGAGAGGCTTTTGACCGCTGGCAGGGGCATCTGTTGGACGGACTGATTGCGGTCGGCAACTTGTTTGATCCTGAAATTGTCGTATTGTCAGGTTCTTTGGCTCAGTTTGTAGAATATGAAAAACTCGAAAAAATTGCCAATGAACGGATTTTAACGGAGCCTTTCAAACTGCGCGAGGCTGTTTTTAAAAATGATGCAGGTATGCTCGGAGCGGCAATGCTGATGTTTCACAAAAACAATACCCTGAAATAATTCGCTTCTTGAAAAAAACGGCATCGTAAATATTTTCTAGTATAATTGGCCGAAAACCGGGCAATTCGGATGAACAATATGACAGGAGGGCGTATGGAAAAGAGTTTTTCGGAAGCGGTTGAAACGCGGCGTTCAATATATCAGCTGGGAAAAAATACGACGGTTTCTTCGCAGAGGATCAGGGAAATTCTCAGCAATATGGTGAAATACTGTCCGTCTGCTTTTAATTCGCAGTCGGGCCGGATAGTTCTGCTGTTGGGCGAGCAGCATGTACGGCTGTGGACTCTTGTAAAAGACGTGCTGCGCCGAATCGTGCCGGCTGATGCTTTTACAAAAACCGAACAGAAAATAGACGGTTTTGCAAAAGGAATCGGGTCGGTTTTATTCTTTGAGGATATGACGGTTGTTGACGGGCTTCAAAAACAGTTTCCTTTGTATGCAGAGAACTTTCCACGCTGGTCGTTGCAGTCTAACGGAATGCTGGAATATTTAATCTGGACGGCTCTGGAAGCGGAAGGATTGGGCGCAAATTTGCAACATTATAACCCTTTGATTGACGAAGCCGTTAAAAAGGAATGGAATCTGCCGGCAGAATGGGAACTTTTGGCGCAGATGCCTTTCGGAAGCGTTGAAGCGCCTGCCGGAGAAAAGAGTTTTCTACCGTTGGAAAACAGAATTAAGGTTTTCGGCTAGCTTTTTAACGGTATCCGGAAAACATGTTTTCTTTTTTTCAAAAAAAGCGCCGGAGCAAAATTGCTGAAAACTGGTTTGCTTTGGATGAAAAGGTCCGGTTTCTGGTTACCGGACTGTTTAATATGGCCGTGAGATATACAGTTTTTGTTCTTGTAACTCTGTGGCTGACGCCTGCCAGGTATCAGGTGAATTTGCTGTTGTCTTGGATGCTGTCGTCGGTTCCGGCATTTTTGATTTATAAGTATCTGGTTTTTGAAACAGCCGGCAATCATCTGAAAGAATATCTGAAAAGCGTTTTGACTTGGGTTGTCAGCTATGTTTTGAATGCCGTTATTCTGGAAATTCTGGCCGGCCGGCTGATGTGGAACGTTTATCTGGCTCAGGCTGTCGCCGTTATTGTCATTACGGTTAACAATTACCTTTTGTTTAAACATTTTGCCTTTAAGCGGAAGAAAGTGTCGGTTTGGGAAAAATGGCTGTCTATTTTTAAATAATGCTTGCAAATTTATAAGTTTGCTTTTATTAAAGATATGTTCTCGGAGAGATGGCAGAGTGGTCGAATGCGGTTGACTCGAAATCAATTGTACTCTTTAACGGGGTACCTAGGGTTCGAATCCCTATCTCTCCGCCAATTTATTTGAAAAGACGCTTAGATATAGCGTCTTTTTTTGCATCCTGCGGAATTGCGGGCTTTGCTGGCTGTTGACTTTGATAAATTGACTATGGTAAGCTCGTTTTATGTTGGAAAACACAAAATTTCCGGCAGTTACATACATTGCCGATTTTTGCAGAGTCAAATTAGTGGGCTACTAAGATTTATAGTAGCCCACTAAAAACAATGTATGTTGTTTAGTCTAATTCCTCGACTGGAACTAAATCCCATTCTTCACCATCACAACTAGGTAAATGGTTTGGTTTGTTTATTGGAAAGCGTTGTCCACAATGTAGGCACTCAACTTCTCCAGTATAACCATTCTCATTAATGTTTTCTGCTGTATTTTCTATTTTTGTTTCTTTAAATTCTAGCCTCTCAGCTTCCATAATCTCACGAGTATAGCTAAGTTTCTCGTCAGCTTCATTAATAAGGTCAGCCCATTTATTGCGCCCTAGAGCTAAAGCAAGTAAATGTTGAGCTCTCATTAATGTTGGTTTTTCATCTATTTTGACATTATATATATAAAACAAATCCTTTATATTGAAAACACAGAGCTTTTGCTCCCTATTTTTCCAATCTTTATATAAGTTCTTTGCTTGTAGTTTGAAATATTCAATGTTGTTCATAACATATTCCTTATTAAATGGTTGAGCTTATTATCTATAAATTTTGCATCCGTAATCTGTTGGTTAGATAATAAACCCATAAGGTTTATGTTATCTGTGGCTGATAAAATCTTTGCACGGATGAGCTAGCTAGCCATTAGCATAGTGTTATGTTATAAATATATTAAAAAAAATCAAGCAAATTTTACTAACATCTTTTCCTGCTCGTCAAAACTCAGGTTTTTAGAGGCGATTTCGAAGAGTGTTTGAAGGTTAATGGTTAAGGTTCCATCGAGAAGTTGATTAACTATTCTTGGTGAGAGGTAGGCAAGATTTAGGTATTTGTAGATGGTTCGTTTTGACATTTTCTCTTGTTTTGCTATGTCATCGGTACTTAGTCCCTTTTCGTAGAGTTTCTTAAATTTCCAAGCATAAGTCAATGTACGGACAATGAGTCGATTGTTATCATTGATACTCATCAGACCAACCTTTCCGGCATTATATCTCCTTAGTCTGGACAAACTTGTTGATACAATGGATAACAGTGTCTGTTTTCGGCCTCTTAATCCGGCATTGGAATCCGGTCTTGATATTGTCTGGAAAAAATATCAGGTATTTTCACCGGCGGCAAAAATTTTTCTGGAAGCCCTGCAAAACAAATTCTCCTAAACAAAATTCAGCCTGTCTGATTTTTCCGTTTATATTTGCGGGAGGCGAACAGACCGGCTTCGAAGAGAAGATAGGTCGGTATTGTCAGCATCAGCTGGCTGACTACGTCGGGCGGCGTCAAAATGCCGGCGACAATCAATATGCCGACAAAAATGTAAGGACGTTTGTTTTTGATTGTATCATAGGAAACTATGCCTGAACGGATCAGCGAATAGGTAATCAGCGGAAACTGAAACATCAATCCAAAAATTACCGACAGCATCAGAGCCAACCCGATAATATTGGAAACGCCGAATACGGCTTTTATCTCCGAAGTGGAAAAGCTGATACCGAAATTGATAATCAACGGCAGGATAAAAAAGATGCAAAACAAAACACCGATAACAAACAAACCGGAAGAAGTCAGAACGATTGACTTGACAAACTTCCGTTCATTTTCATACAGCGCCGGCAGCAAAAACTTCCATATTTGTCTGGCAATGTAAGGAAAACATATAATCAAGTCCAGAACAACAGCAATCTTAATTTGCAGGATAAAAACCTCCATCGGCGAAAAATAATTTAATGACACGTCATTGCTGCCGATGATGACTTTTATCAGACCGTTCATGCACCAAGGCGCCGCCAAAAACATCGGAACCAACCCGACGCCCAATGCAATAATACACTTCAAAAGCATTGAGCGCAGGGCTTCCAGATGCAGAATCAGGCTTTCGTCTTGGTCTTCCATGGCGGTTATTCTTTGTTTTTCTTTTCTTCTTCGGCCGCTGCCTGTTCAACGGTGTCTTTCAATTCTTTGGCCTCGTTTTGCAGCGTTTCTTTGGCCTTTTTGTATTCATACTGCGCCTTGCCCAGAGCCTTGGCAAGTTCGGGAATACGTTTGCCGCCGAACAGAATCAGCACGACGACCAGAATGAGAGCAATTTCGGTTAATCCCAATGACATTTTTTTCTCCTTTTATAAAATTCTCTGTTTTTCGACAGGAACAATGGTTATCGCTTTTACCGGACAGGCAGCCTTGCAGGCGCCGCAACCGATGCAGCCGCCGGCATCAACCAGCGGAAAACTTCCGTCCTCCCTGCTTATGGCCTGCCGCGGACATTTCATCACGCAAAGGCCGCATTTGATGCAGACTTCTTCATTAATCACGGCCAGTCCGATTTGCGTTTTCTGCTTTTCGGCCAGTGTCAGGCGTTTGATTGCGCCGGACGGGCAAATTGCGGAACAGCGGTTGCAATCATAGTCGCAGAAACCGTTCGTATAGTCAACATGAACCGCAGGATAATCCCCGTCCGCTTTTTTGAGGATTTTCATCGGACAATTTTGAACGCAGAGATTACAGTTGAGGCAGCGATTGGCAAAATCTTCCGCATTGCCTGCACCTGCGGGCAGAATAACTTTTTTGACTTTGGCGGCAATGGTTTTGCCAAGTTCAACTCCGCCCTTAACCGCCAGAGCCAAAACGGCAACGACAGCACCGCTGACCAGCAACCGGCGCCGTGCCGGATTGAAGGCAATTTTTTCGGACGGTTTCGAACCATAGTGAATTCCGCCGCGACGGCAGCCGCCCAAACATTTAAAACATTTGATACAGGTTTCGTTGTCAACGGTTTTGTTTTTGAAATCAATACTTCCGGTCGGGCATTTGGCCGCACACAACCCACAGGACACGCATTTGTCTTTTTCAATATAAATCTGCTTCAGGGCATGTTTGGATATGAGGCCGAGAACGACACCCACCGGGCAAATGTTGGAACAAAACAGACGCCCCCGGAACCAGACCAAAACGGCTAAGGCCAGCAAAACGCCGAGACCCAGCCAGGCGCCGCTTGCCGCTGAACCAAACAGCGTATAAGGATCAATCAGTCTTACCAGAAAAGCCGTTCCGCCAATCAGCGCGCTAAAGACAACCGCCGCCAGAAAATATTTGTACGGACGGTTTTTCTGAACGGGAACCCGACGCCGAAACAACAGCATCAAAAATTCCTGATACAGACCAAGCGGACACAACATCGAGCAGTAAATTCGCCCAAACAAAAGAGAAATAATCAGGAGTGCAGCCAGCAGAACGGCCGCAAACAAAGAAAAGTCAACCAGCACACGCTGCAGCAGAGCCGTCAACTGGACATCAAAAACCTGTATCGGATAAAACAATCCGGCGAAAGCCAAAACCGCCATAATTCCGACAACAACGGCGAGCCCTCCTCTCAAATAACGATAAAACTTATTCATAGTTGTTCAACCTTTTCAACAACCTATTAAGTCCCCTTTGCCGAATATTATCTCAAGAGACAATTCCGGCAAAGGGCTTAATATTACAATCCGCAGATAATCGCCAGACCGCAGGCCATAATCGTGCCGCCGGCAATTTCATGCGCATAGGCCTCCAAACGGTTAAAACGCAGGGCATTGATGCCAAGCATTCCCAGAGACACGGCCAGCATCATGGTTGCTATGGTCGCAACCGAGAAGATTATCGTGCTGGAAACAACCGCGGAACTCCCAAGGACGCTCGAAGCCGTCAAAATCGGCAGCAGCGCCTCGCAGGGGCCCAAAACAAAAATAATAAACACCACCCAGACGGTAATACTTTTTTTGCCGTCCGTTTGAGGCAAGTGATGATGTTCGTCCAGATGTCCGTGCTGCCAGCGACGGCGCAAAGCCCACAGCAGGTAAGCCGCGCCAAGTCCGATAAGCGCATAGGCCGCAACGTTGCCGCGGTTTTCTTCAATCCAGACAAAGTTTTCCCGGCTCAGCCAATGCGAAAAATAAATAAATATCAACGCAATGAGAAGAGCACTGGCAATGTGGCCGATGCCGCAGACAAAGGTCCACAACAGGGTTTTCTTTATGCTGTACCCCTTGCTTTTGGCAATCGCGATAAAGGGCAGATAGTGATCCGGCCCCATAATCGTGTGAACGACGGCGGTCAACAACGCTGCCAGCCAAATGGCAGACAAAGTCGAGCCCGGAGCGACGTCAAACTGTCCGTGATTACCATGTGCCAATGCGGAAGCCGCAAAACCCATCATCAAAATGAAAGTTAAAATTGTCTTTTTCATAATTTTACCTTTTTCGTTAAACAATAATTTTCATAATAACTTTTTAATTCTGTTTTAATCCTTTGTCGAAGCTCCCTGAGCGAAACCCCTTCAGGTCGAGCGTTACATAATCGAAGCCGAGTTTTTCGAGTTCCCCGGCTATTTCCTTTCCCCGGGCGGCAACTTCGGCCAAATGGCCGGCAGATACCTCCAGCCGGGCAAGGCTGCCATGGACGCGCAACCGTATGTCTTTGACGGCGGGAAACATCTTTTTAATCATTTCCTCACCCGATGCCACCCGGCAAATTGCATTGTCGTCCAGCAACGTATTATATTCAAAACGGGTTGCCAGACACGGAACCGCCGGTTTGGAGGCGGTCGGCAATCCGAGTTCGGCAGACATCTGACGGATAGCGGCTTTGTCAAATTCCAGTTCGGCCAGCGGCGAAATAACGCCCAGTTCTTTTAAGGCCTTTCTGCCGGGACGATAAACTTTCAGATCATCGGCATTCGTCCCGTCAAGCAGATATTTTAAACCGTTGGCTTCGGCATAATTCCTAAACTGCGTAAAAATCGCCTTTTTGCAGTGATAACAACGGTCAACCCGGTTATGACGGACCTCCTCCAAAGAAAAGGGATTAAACGTAAAAAACTTTTGTTCCGCACCGAATTTTGCGGCCAGTTCTCCGGCTTCATCCATCTCCTCTTTATCCTGCAAAATCGTACGCATGGTCAAAACCGCCAAAGGAAAATTCTTCTGCCGGAACAGACGGCTTAAAACCGCCAACAGCAGCGTGCTGTCCACCCCGCCCGAAAAAGCCAGGGCTATGCCGTCCGACGTCATTTTCCGCAGATATTCTTCCAAACGTTCGAGCACTAATTTTCTTCCTCCGCTTTGCGCCGGGCATCGTCAAAAACCTTGCGAAAGGGCTGTCCCGTTTGTTCCGCCAGCGTTTTGACGCTCTCGTATTCGGGATTATAGCGGACAATGTCTCCGAGACGGCACTTTTTGACTTTTACGCTGCCGCCGGAAAGGCCGACCGTAATTATTTCGCGTTCCATACAAGTTCTTTCGACCGGATATTTGCGCAGGCCTATCGTGGACGTATTGCGGAAAATAATGTCTTCCAGACGAGGCAGAAGTTCTGCCGACGCAATAACCCGCAATATATAAGCCGGGCGGCTTTTTTTCATGAAGCATGGTTCAAAATGAACATCGGCCGCACCCGCCGCCAGCAGTTTTTCCATTGCCAGTCCGAGTTCTTCGGCGGTTGAATCATCTATATTGGTTTCGATGACATAAATCTGATTTTCATCGACGACGTCTTCAATAATCATCGCACGCAGAAAATTGGCGTGTCCGAAATCGCGTTTGCCGAGGCCGATGCCCGTTTTGCGAACTCTGTATGCCGCCGGAAGCTTTTCCGAAGTTTTGAGCGCAGCAGCAATGGCAATGCCGGTCGGCGTGACCATTTCGCCCTTGTTATCCGTCGGCCGCAGAATAATGCCGTATTTTTCGGCAATATTAAGCACGGCCGGTACCGGAACAGGCAGCGAGCCATGCTGGCAAACGACCGTTCCGCAGCCTTCAGACAGTCCGTTGACGATACAGCCGTCAATTTGCAAATCGTCAAACAAAACCGCAGCGGAAATAATATCGACAATAGAATCGATTGCCCCGACTTCATGAAAATGTACTTCTTCTAATGAGCAGCCGTGCGCCTTGCATTCGGCTTCGGCAACAATCAAAAATATTTTTTTGGCCAGTTCACGCGCTTTGCCGCTCATGTCTCCGCGGTCAATGATTTCGTAAACATCTTTTAAATGGCGGTGTTCGTGGTGATGATGTTCATGATAATGCTCTTCATGGTGATGTTCGTGATGATGCAGATGCACGTCAAAATCACAACCGGATATGCTGTAAGAATTTTTCCGCTCAACCGTATAGTCAAAACCGTCCAGGTGCAGGCTCTGCAAAACGGCGTCGAGCCGGCTCCGGCTGCCGCCCAAATCAAGCAGGGCCGCAACGGTCATATCGCCGCTGATGCCGCAGCTGCCGTCAAGATAAAGATATTTAGTCATGTTTTTGGGTTCTCCTCAATATTCTGCAGGCCAAGGCCGCCGCCCCGAAACCATTGTCGATATTAACGACGGAAACGCCTTCGGCACAGGAATTGAGCATTGTCAGCAAAGCCGCCAAACCGCCGAAAGATGCACCATAGCCAACTGACGTCGGCACAGCGATAACCGGCGCCTCAACCAGCCCGGCAACAACACCGGCCAGAGCGCCCTCCATTCCGGCGACGGCAATGACGACGTCGGCACGACGGATTTCCTCCAGCCTGGCAAACAAACGATGGATACCGGCAACGCCGACATCAAAATGACGGTCGACTTCGGCACCGAAAAATTCGGCAACGGCCGCGGCCTCCCCGGCCACGGGCAAATCCGCCGTACCGCCGGTACAAACGGCAATCCGACCGTTAAGCCGGGGCAGATGCCCGGCCTGAAGCACAATCGTCCGGGACATTGCGTCATATTTGACATTCAGCCCCGCGGCGCGAACAAAATCCGCCTGCTCTGCCGAGCAGCGGGTTCCGAGCACCGGACTGTTCTTGCTTTTGAAAGCTTTGAAAATTTCGACCAGTTGTTCTTTGGTTTTGCCGGCGCAATAGATGGTTTCCGGAACTCCGGTTCGTTCACGCCGGCTCATATCCAGCTTGGCAAAGCCCAAATCTTCGAAATTATCGGTCATTTATTTTGCAAATCCCAAATCTTCCAGCCAGCCGCCGATGCCGAAAGTACGGCTGCCGTAACCAACCCAGGCTTCCTGATTGACATTGCAGCCCTTGCACTGTGCCGTCATATCTCTGACCGTATTCTGGACGCCGCCACCGCCATGGGTGATAAACGGAATAACGGTTTTGCCCGACAAGTCATAGTTTTCCAGAAAGCTGCTGACCTGCGGCGTAATCGTTCCCCACCAGTTCGGCGAACCGAGAAAAACAACATCGTATTTGGAAATATCGGTAACGGAAGTCGTCAGTTTCGGGCGCCAGCCGTCCTCAATTTCCTTTTTGGCCTGAACCGTCATCGGACGATATTCCTCCGGATAAGAACCTTCGGTTTTGATCTCGAACAGGTCGCCGCCGACTTTTTCGTGAATGGCTTCGGCGACTTCTTTTGTGTTGCCGCTGTAAGAATAATAAGCGACAAGAATTTTTGCGTTTTCCGTCCGCATTGTTTTATTCTCCTTTTCCGTTTGGGCAAAAGTCTTGTATCCTGAAAAAGCCAGTATGGATAGGACAACGGCTCCGAGCAGTAAAAGTTTGTTCATGCTTCTCTCCTTATGCTTCAAATGTTTTGGCGACTTCTTTCATCCATTTGCTGATTTCGATATGTTGCGGACAATGCTTTTCGCACATACGGCAGCCGATGCAGCTGGACGCTTTGCCGTGTGATTTGATGAGGTTTTCATAGTAAACGCGCTGCGCGTTGAATGGTTTGTCGCTGCGTTCCTGCTTCTCGGCGTTGTACAGCGCAAAATAATCCGGAATGGCAATTTTCATCGGGCAGAATTCCACGCAGTATTTGCAGGCCGTGCAGGGAATGGCTATCGAAGCATGCATGGTTCTGACCGCATTTTCGACAACTTTCATTTCTTCTGCGGTCAGCGGTTTGAAATTTTGCATATAGGACGTATTGTCCTCAAGCTGTTCCAGATTGCTCATGCCGCTTAAAACCATCATGACGCCCGGGAGCGACGCGGCATAGCGGACAGCCCAGGAAGCAACCGACATATTCGGTTCCGCATCTTTAAACACCTTTTCGACAGCCGGCGGAACAACAGCCAGACTACCACCCTTGACCGGCTCCATGACAATTACCGGCTTATTATATTTTTGAGCGATTTCGTAGCATTTGCGTGCCTGAATGCTGGCGTTGTCCCAGTCAATATAATTAATCTGCAACTGAACAAAATCAACTTCCGGATGCTCTTTCAGCACCTCTTCCAGAAGTTCCGGCTTATCATGAAAAGAAAAGCCGATTTGTTTGACTTTGCCTTCTTTTTTCTTGTCGGCAATGAACTTGAAGCAGTCATATTTGCGGACATTGTCAATGGTATTGGCATTGATGTTGTGAACCATATAGTAGTCAAAATAGTCCAGTCCGGTCTTTTCCAACTGCTTATTGAAAATCTGCTCCATTTCCTCTTTGCTTTTCAGATAACCGGCAGGAAGCTTGCTGGCAACGGTAAATTTGTTTCTGGGATAGCGCTTGACCAGAGATTCACGAATGGCAACTTCGCTTTCATATCCCATATACATCCAGGCCGTGTCGAAATAGGTAAAACCGCGTTCCAGGAAGGTATCGACCATTTTGTTCAAAACGTCATAATCAATGGACGTCTGGTCTTCGGGATTTTTCAGCGGCAGACGCATAAAACCGAATCCGAGCTTGTTTTTAAGATTGACTTTGCTTTTGACCGCATCGGAAACCGGAACGGCTTCGGCAAGAGTCAGTTTCGGCAGCGCGGAGAAGGCAAAAGCTGCCAAAGTTGTCATTAAAAATTGGCGTCTGTTCATCAGAAAATTTCCTCCTGTTATTTAAGTTTTTTGAAGCGTAACACTTAAAGTTAACTCTAAGTCAAGTGTTTTTTTATGACTATTGTTAATTTTTTCGGTTTCTGCTTTTTGTGCCGTGATGTTTTTTGAACGGCGCTGGCTTATTTTATGTTTTTTCCCAGCTCATAGGCCTGCTTGGGATAATCCGTACGATCAACGGCACCGGCTGACCAGACGCCGGGAACAATAATTTGTCCCGCATCTTCCCAGCCGAGATAGTTCAATAAAACCTCATAATGAGATTTTATCGGGGCGGCCTCGGCGGCCCCCGTATCGGCATAAGTCATAAACAGCGCGGCTTTTTTCGGCCGGTGGATTTGACCGTTTATGGCATAGAAACGGTCGATAACCGCCTTAAGCTGCGCCGAAATGCCGAAATAATACATCGGCGTGGCAAATACGACCATATCGGCATCGACAATATGCTGGCGGACAAATTCAAAATCGTCCTTAAAAACGCAGGGTCCATTCATACCGCATGAATTGCAGGCAATGCAGGGATGAACGTTCTTAAAGGCCGAATCGAAACGGACAACCTCATGTCCGGCTTCTTCGGCTCCTTTGATAAAATTATCCGCCAGCGTATTTGAGTTGCCGTTTTTGCGGGGGCTGCCGGTTAAAACCAGTATTTTCATTTTGTTGCTCCTTTCCGATAAAGCCCGGGCCGCTCTGCTGAATATGAAACTTCCGGCGGCGGCTGCCGCGGCGATCAGGGTATTTTTTATAAAGCTTCGTCTGTTCATTTTTGTTTCCCCGTTTGCGGAAGATAACAGCATAATTGTTAGAGTATGCTCGAAGTCAAGCTTTTTTTGTTCCGAAAGCGGAACCGGCGGCCGCGTCTTTCATCAGGCATAGGCAAGCGTCTGATTGGTGCGGGCAATGCAGGCGGTCAGTTTCTTTACCTGTTCGGGCATGTCGGCATTTTCGTAAATGTAAAGAGCGTCGTGAAAATATTCCAGAGCTTCTTCCAGCATCTCTTTGTCATAGCTGCTTTTTCCGAGGCGGTAATAAATGTCGCCGATGTTTTCCTGAAGAGATGCCCAGAGGATGGGGTCCCGGCGTTCGGTAATGACTTTTTGCTTGTTTTTATAGCAGGCGACGGCCAGTTCTGAAATGTCGCCGCTTTTGGTAAATGAACCGAGGAGAGACAGATAATAGCCGAGTTCGCCCTGAATTTCGGCCCAAAATTCGGGGAAAAGGGCGTAGGTATAGATTTTTTCGGCCTCGCGCAGCTGAAAGACCGCGTCGCGGAGAGCCTGAATGTCCTCTTTCTGGCGCCAGTAGCTGAAAAACAGCTTGGCAAGACGGTAGGAAATATAGCCGTAATCGTAAGGGTAAGTGTATTTTCCCAGATATTTCTGCGCCTGTCGGTAATATTCTATGGCGCCCCTGAAATAAGCGTCGCGGCGCTTTTCTATATTGGCGGTGGCGCAATCGTATAACTGCCCGAGATGGTTGTAAATGCAGCCAAGGTGAATGGGAGAGGTAATCAGGTCCTGATGTTTTATGGCCGTTTCAAAAAGACTTTTGATGATTTTGAAATCTTTTTCCGCGGTATTATCTCCGGCGAAGCTCAAGTAAATTATGCCGAGGAAGTTCATAATGTAAGGCATGTATTCTATGGAGAGCGATTTGGCCGAATTATCTCGGGAAAGATGGTCTATGACCTTTTTGAGGAGGTAGCGCTTGTATACTTTGGCCGGCACGTTTTGACAGCTGACGGCGCTGACTGCCGCTCCGTAAATCAGGTTTACGATCGCTTCGGGAAAGTTCTCCGCGCTTTGCGCCGCTTCCGCCGGGATATAAAGGCTGTCCATCAGGGACAAGAAAGCGCTGCCCCTGTTTTCATATTGTTTGTCGGTCTGAAAGTTGATACGGAGTTTTTCTCCTTCTCTGTAACCCCAGATAAGAACATCGGCTCCGGTTTTGTCAATGATGGCCTGTCCTTTGTCGATGAGGTCAAAAAGTGTCCGGCTTTCAAGGTTGAGAAAAGTTTTGGAAAACGGTTCGTTGAAATAAGATGTCCGTATGCCTTCCCGGGTGCTCAGCACGGCGGTAACAGCCTCTCCGCCCGCGCTTTCGACATTTTCGCTGAATTCGATGACTAGAATTTTGAATTTTTCCATGCTGTAATCGGCCAGATTCAGGGTTTCGCGATTGACGAGGCGGGGCGAAAACAAAGCATTTTTAATCCGGTCCAGAAGCGCCATGGGTATAAGTCCGTTCTATTTGATGATCTTTTTAATATCTTCTACGTTTTCTTTTACTTCCTGAATGAAATCCTGGTTAATTTCCTTCAGGGTTTTGGTCGGTTCCTGCCAGTTTTTAATTTTGCCGATAAACCACAGAGTCAGCAGCAGGGAAAGGCCCGGCAGAGAATAATAATTCGGCGAAAAAATCTGAAAACAGCTGATGATTATCAGAAGTCCGTTGATTTTCATAATGTTCTGTGAGACAACAGCCGGCGACAGACCGGAAACATTCGTTTGATAATAAATTGTGTTGACGAGAAAATTCTGGTTTTCCGGTTTGAGGGAAAACTTTTTGACTGCGGCAAACAGCATTTCCACAACGTAATAGAGGATGAGTATCAGGGCGCTTCCCGCCGAACTTTCCCGGCAGGTAACCAGCAGCAGCCAGCCCAGAATGAACCCCAGAGACATGCAGCCGCCGGGCTGCAAAACCAGCCGAGCCGGATACCAGTTGAATATGGCAAAGGCGCCGAAAACACCGAGCAGGGCGGCGCAGTAGTTTCCGGTCAGCCAGGGAACGGCCCCCAGCACGGCCAGCAGAAAGATTCCCGCGGTTATGCTGAGATTCTGAACGCTCAGCATGCCGTCTATGCCGTTTAGATACTGGTAACAAAAAGCAAACAGGAACCAGAAAACGATTATGAGGGCGCGGTCAACTCCCCAGGGCAGAACGCCGTTGAACAACATGAAATCTTTCGGTAGCAAAAAAACGGCCAATATTGCCACGGCCAGCACGGCTGCCGGCGTCAGTTTTGTTGTTTTTGAACGGAGGGAGACGGCATAGATCAGCCCCGCGCCGATGAAAACGACCAGAATTTCCGGCCAGGTCGTTTCATAAATTTGGTCAAAGCCGTCCGGTGTCAGAAACGTAATGGCCGCAACGGCGGCAAAAGAAGCTGTATACAGAGGCAGAAAGGCATCTTTTCGGTATTGGCTGTCCGGCATGACGGATGACAGATTGTCCGCGGTTTTCCGCAGCCAGACGTAACAGAAAACAAAACAGGCGCAGAAAGCAACCAGGGGTATCAGATATTCCGTGTTCATTGTCCGCGATCCTTAATCAATTATGCCTAACAGATATTTTATAATATGTTTCTTCTTTTTCTTCAATAAACATTAAGCTTTTATGCAAGGGTTAAGTCATAAAGCTTTTTCAGAAGCCCGTTCAGCTTTGCGGCGGGAACACGGGTTTTGGTGGCGCGGGAGGCGTTGGTTATGACGGAACTGATTACGCCGATTTCTCCCCGGCCGCCGTTTTTAATTTCTTGCTGAAGCGGGTAGACGTAATTCATGGGAATGTTGTAAAGTTTTTTCAGGACGTTTTCCTCATCCAGTTTGATTCCGTCGACTGCGGCCAAACCGGCCATTTCGGCAATCAGGGGACTGAGCTCTTCCCGCAGCTGTTTGTCTTTGGTAATGTCAAAAATATTCTTGCCGCCAACCGCGGTTATCAGGGATCCGACGGCATACGGCGCAAAGAAATTCCAGAAACCGGCGTTTTCATTGTCCTCGAAACAGAGGTTTATGTCGGTTCCGGCAAACAAGCCGGGGAAAGGATTGTTTTCTTTCCAGGTGCGGTTTTTGCAGACGGTAATTGACGGTGATCTGCCGAACAGCAGCAGCTGCTGGCCTTCAAGTTTCAGAAAACCGTCAAAGTAAGCGGCGCAGACGTTCGGCCCGAGAATACCCTCGATGTATTCAATGTCTTTGTGCGCCGAAAAACAAAGGACGGGAGCCGCATCGATTTTCGGACGCGACAGCGAGCTGAGAAACGCGTTGAGTTTTGACGCAGAGGCGCAAAGCAGAACAAGCTCCGCTTTTTCTTTCATCCAGAAAGAGGTTGTCAGCCGGTAACGAGCGTTTTTTAGGCTGCGATCCTCTTTGAGGATGAAACCGTTGGTCGATAGGCTGGTGTTGGACGCTTTGTCGGAAATGGCAATGACCCTTCGTCCAGCATCGGTCAGTTTGGCGGACAGATAATACGCCAGAGCGGTGTCTCCGACGACATAAAAGGGTTTATCCGTGGCGGCAGGGGAATCCGGACCGGTCTGTTTTTGATTTTCGGGGTCGTTTTTATCGGAGAACATCAGGCAACCTTTTGTAATTTTGCGGCAAAGAAAGAATCCATTCCGCCCGCTGAGGCGAGATGGAATGGGAGCGTGCGCAGAAAACCTTCCGGCGTGATAAGGTCAGCTAGACTTTCCGTTCCGAAAAGGTTTATGTCGCGCTCGGTTATGGGGAGCAGTCTGAAATACCGGTGTGTTTTCAGAAATTCCCGGATTTGTTTTTCGCCTTCGTCTTTGCTGATTGAGCAGACGCAGTAAAGCAACGTGCCGTTCTGCCGCAGGGCGCCGACAGAGGCGTTGAGGAGCTCTGTCTGGAGAAGCGCCTGCTTTTCGATGTCGCGAAGGCATTTGATGTGCATGATTTCGGGATGCCGGCGCAGGGTTCCCGTTGCCGAACACGGAGCGTCCAACAGGATGGCGTCGTATTTGACGCCGCGGAATTTTTCTAGGTAATCGAGGCCGTCCGCGCAAATGATTTCAGGCATGGGGAGTCCCAGACGGGCGATGTTGTCTTTGAGAGTCTTCAGGCGGCTTTCCGAAATGTCCAGAGACGTTACCTCGGCGCCGGCATTGAGCAGCTGCGCTGTTTTGCCGCCGGGCGCCGCGCACATGTCAAGCACGCGCAGTCCCTTGACGTCGCCGAGCGCAAGAACCGGAAGCGAAGCGGCTATGTCCTGAACCCACCAGTCGCCGCTGATGTAGCCGGGAAGTTCGCTGATTCTGCCGCCGGCTGCTATGCGGACGCTGCCGTTGGGCATCAGCCGGCCGTTTAAGCGCGCGGCCCAGCGTTCGGGATCTTTTTTGACGGTAATGTCCAGTGGTGGCTCGTGCTGCACGGCTTCGCGGATTTTGCCGACAGCCCGTTTGTTGTAATCGCGGTTGAGAATCCGGAAAAATTCCTGAGGGAAAAATTCGCCGCCGCTGTTTTGGAGGATACTTTCCTTTTCGGCGCAGATTTTTCTGAGAACGGCGTTGGCAAAACCGGCGATGTATTTGTCCGTCTGTTTTTTGATAAGATCGACATAGCTGTTGAGGACGGCGTATTCCGGAGTGTTCATGTACAGGATTTCGGCCATGGCCAAATAAAGAGCATATTCGGCAGAGGCCATTTTTTCCGGCAGCTTTTTCTTCATCCGGCGGCTCAGCTCCTTTTTCAGAACGGAGAGCCGGCGCAGCGTTGTCAGCACCAGCATATTGACAAAAGCGGCGTCCTGCGGAGCGACAGAATCGCGGTTTTTGGCCTCGCTGAAGAAAATGTGCCTTTTCAAAATATTCTCTAGGATGAGGACGGCGGTTGAACGTGATTCCGACATAGGTGTGCTTCTCTCTTGTTTTTTTGTTATCATAAGCAAATGTTTTGCCGATGACAAGTGTGAAAATTGCGCAAGTTACTTGTCATTTCGTTAAAAGTATTATAGTTTTCTTAGCAGTGTTTAATTTTGAGAGAAAGAGCAAGCAATGAAAAAACAATTGTGCACGATTTTGAGCGTTTTGGTCTTGGTTTGCGGCTGCTCCTGGATGCCGTCGTTGTCCGATATGAATCCTTTTGCCGAAGAACCCGGCGAAAAAACGGTTCCCGGACAGCTGGGTGTTAACCCGTATCTTTGGCAGGCCGCGCTCAGCAAATTGTCATTTATGCCTTTGCAGTCGGCAGATTCAAAAGGCGGCGTGATTGTTACCGACTGGGCGGCGATGGACAACGCGCCGAGCGAGCGTTTTAAGGTAACGGTTCATATCCTGTCCAGAGATTTACGTGCCGATTGTCTGAAAGTTACGGTTTTCAAACGGGTTTACCGGGACGGAAAATGGGTTGGCGCCACTCCGGACAAAAGATTGTCCGGCGAAATTGAAAACGCAATTCTGACTCAGGCGCAGATTTTGTTCAGAAGAGATTTAGCAGGTAGAAGGGAATAAGAGACGATGACTGTCAGTAATGCCAGATATAACGGCAAAGCAAGTTTTGAAGAATGGCGCAAGGAATGGGCGCTGGAAGACAGATACAATTTTCATACCATTGAGAAAAAATGGCAGAAAATCTGGGACGACGAGAAAGCTTACAAGGTTGAAATCGATCATAATAAAAAGAAGTTTTACGCTCTGGTCGAGTTTCCGTATCCGTCGGGCGCCGGTCTGCATGTGGGACATCCGCGCTCCTATACCGCTTTGGACGTGATTGCCCGCAAAAAACGCATGCAGGGTTTTAATGTTTTGTATCCGATGGGCTTTGACGCTTTCGGGCTGCCAGCTGAAAATTATGCCATCAAGACCGGCGTGCATCCGGCGGTTTCAACGCAGGCAAACATCAAAACCTTTACCAAGCAGCTGAAATCGCTCGGTTTCAGTTTTGACTGGGACAGGTGTATCGATACCTCGTCGCCGGAATATTTCAAGTGGACGCAGTGGATGTTTATCAAGTTTTTTGAAAAAGGTTTGGCTTACAAAGACAAAATTGCCATCAACTGGTGCCCGTCCTGCAAGGTCGGCCTGGCCAACGAAGAGGTTGTCAACGGCTGTTGCGAGCGCTGCGGCGCGCAGGTGGTGCGCAAAAACAAAGAACAGTGGATGATTGCGATTACCAAATACGCCGACCGTTTAATCAATGATCTGGACGGGCTGGATTTTATTGATCGCGTCAAGTCGCAGCAGATTAACTGGATCGGTCGTTCGGAAGGCGCCGAACTTGATTTCGGACTGACCGACAAGGACGGCGCACCTCTGGGCGACAAGAAGCTGACTGTCTTTACGACCCGTCCGGATACGGCTTTCGGCGTTACCTATATGGTTCTGGCGCCGGAGCATGCTTATGTGGCGGAACTGTCGGAACGGTTTGAAAATGCGGGTGAAGTTGCTGCTTATGTTGCGGAAACCGCCAAAAAATCGGATCTGCAGAGAACTATGGACGACAGCAAGACCGGTGTGGAGCTGAAAGGCATCAAGGCGAAAAATCCGTATAACGGCGAGCTGATTCCGGTGTTTATTTCCGATTATGTGCTGATGGGCTACGGTACCGGCGCGATTATGGCGGTGCCGGCGCATGATCAGCGCGACTATGACTTTGCCAAGGCTTTCGGTCTGCCGATTGTTCAAGTTCTGAAAGGCGGCGATATTTCCGAAAAGGCATGGGAAGAGGACGGCGCGCATGTCAACTCAGGTTTTCTGAACGGCATGAACAAGGAAGACGGCATGAAAGCTGCCATCAGGTATGCCGAAGAGCATGGTTTCGGCCGTTCGAAAGTCAACTTCAAACTGCGCGACTGGGTTTTCTCCCGCCAGCGTTACTGGGGCGAGCCGATACCGATGGTTTACTGCGAGAAATGCGGCTGGCAGCCGATCCCCGAATCGGAGCTGCCGCTGACGCTGCCGCCGGTTCCGGATTATCATCCGAACGATGAGGGCGAATCGCCGCTGTCCAAGGCCGGCGACTGGCTGAACGCCAAATGTCCGAAGTGCGGCGGCCATGCGCGCCGGGAAACGGACACAATGCCGAACTGGGCCGGTTCTTCCTGGTATTTTCTGCGTTACTGCGATCCGCACAACGACAAGGAATTTGCGTCCAAGGAAGCTCTGGACTACTGGATGAATGTCGACTGGTACAACGGCGGTATGGAACATACGACGCTGCACCTGCTGTATTCGCGTTTCTGGCATAAGTTTTTGTATGACTGCGGTCTGGTTCCGACTAAAGAGCCCTACAACAAACGCACGTCGCACGGCATGATTCTGGCCGAGAACGGCGAGAAAATGTCGAAGTCGCGCGGCAATGTTATTAATCCGGACGATATTGTCGACGCCTACGGCGCGGATACGTTCCGTCTGTATGAAATGTTCATCGGTCCGTTTGATCAGGTCGCGATGTGGTCGGACGAGAGCCTGATGGGCGTTTACCGTTTTGTCAGCAAGGTTTATGCGCTGATGAAGAAGGTATATGACGTTCAGCCGAACGAGAAGGATCTGCGCGCGATGCACAAGTGCATTCTTGAGGTAACCGAGCGTATTGATCAGATGAAGTTTAATACGGCGGTTTCGTCGCTGATGACCTATGTCAACTATATGTCAGGGCTGGAAAAGGTTCCGGCCGAGTTGTATTTGACGCTGTTGAAACTGATGTCGCCGTTTACACCGCATCTGGCCGAGGAAATGTGGGCGCGCATGGGCAAACAGTCGCTGATTATTACCGAAAGCTGGCCGGAGGGCGACGCCAAGCTGGCGCAGGACAATGTGGTTACCATTGCCGTTCAGATTTGCGGAAAAGTCCGGGCAACGATTGAGATGCCGAAGGATGCCCCGCAGAATGAAGTGGAGAAAGCGGCTTTGGAACAGTTTAATATTAAGAGGATGTTAGAAGGAAAGGAAATCGTCAAGATTATTGTCGTTCCGAACCGAATCTGCAATATCGTGGCCAGGGACGCGGCTGTCTGACTGCCGCCGAATCGGCTGAAAATATGACCGGCGGCTGAGCTTCAGCCGCCAGAGTTTAACCAACCGGGTTGTGAATATGAAAAAATGTTTTGTTGTTCTTAATTTTGTTTTTTTTCTGGCCGCCTGCGGTTTTGAGCCGTTGTATGCCCAAAAAAAACAAAGCGGCGGATGGTATTTCGGCGGGGATTTCGATACCTCCGTTTCCGATGAAATGGCGCAGATACGCGTTGAACCTATTGAGCAGAGGTTCGGCCAGCTGATCCGCAATGAACTGATAGACAATCTGACGCCGCTCGGCGTTCCGAGCCATCCGAAATACAGGCTGTCGGCGCAGCTGGCGGCGAAGCAGATTTCCCAGCAGGCAATGCGCGATGATATTACGGCCACGCGCGAACAGGTGAAATATACGGTAATTTATACCCTGTCTGCGGGTGATGAGGAACTGGTCCGTGGAGACAGCATTGCTTATGTCAGCTATGATATGCTGGACAATCCTTATTCAACGACCATGGCGCAGAAAAAAACCGAAACCGACGCGGCAAAAATCATTGCCAATGACATAGCTTTGAGAATCGGCGCTTATTTCCATTCCAAAGTTTCTAAGAGGGGAACCGCCGGTGCAATTTAAAGCCGCCCAGATTAACAAATATCTGAAAAAGCCCGACGATCTCCTGAAGGGCGTGGTCATTTACGGCAATAACGAAGGGCTGCAGGCCGATTATGTCAAAAAATTTACGGCGGCGGTCAGTCCCGATCCGTATGATCCATTCCGCGTGGTTTACCTTAACGGGGGCGATGTCAGCAGTGATCCGGGAGCCTTGTTCGGAGAGTTCAACGGACAGTCTCTGATGGGCGGCAGAAGAGCCATTATTATCCGGGATGCCGATAATAATCTTACAAAACACCTGAAAGCCCTGCTGGAGGATACGGTTTCCGACAATCTGCTGATTATTTCATCTTCCAGTCTGAATAAAAAATCTTCTTTGGTCAAACTGGCGGAAGAAAGCGATAAACTGGCCGCGATTGCCTGTTATGAAGACCGCGACGAGGATATTTACGCAACGGCCAGAAACCTGTTTATCGAAAACGGCGTAACCATCGGGAACGAGGCTTTGCAGCTTTTATGCGCGCGCCTTTCCAACGACCGCCTGGCCAATCTCGGCGAAATAGACAAGCTGATTACTTATATCGGCGATAAAAAGAACGTTACGCCGGAAGATGTCCGCGCCGTAATCAGCGATACCTCTTCTTCCAGTATGGACGATATTGCGTTTGCCGCGGCGTCCGGACTGACCGATAAGGCTCTGGCAGCATATTCGCGTCTGGTAAACGAGGGAACGGAGCAGGTTTCAATTGTCCGCAACCTGACATATCATTTTAATAAGCTTCTGGTATGCCAGGGGCATATGGAAAACGGGGATACCGTCGACAAGGCGGTTTTTAAGCTGCAGCCGCGGGTGATTTTCTATCGTGAAAACGCCTTTAAGCGGCAGGTCAGCATTTGGCCGAAAGATAAGATTTTCAGCGTTCTGGAGCTGTTGTACAAATGTGAGAGGGACTGCAAAACTACAAATATGCCGGTTGAGGAGCTTGTTTCCTATGCGATTATGCAGATTTCATCGGCGGCAAAACGTCTGGGGCAGTTTTAGGCTGCCGTGCGATCGGCGGTGTTCAGTTCACCGCGATAGTCATAAACTGGGGGAAAGGCTTTGTTGAAAGCCCTGTTCTGCAAGGCGAAAAATTTTTCAAAATCTTTACATCTGAGATTTTCTGGAATCCGGTAAATTCTGTATCCTTTGCCGATGAGGCGGCAGATGTAGCTGCTGTTGTATGTTATGGAAAAAATTATGCTGGAGAGACCGCAGGTCGGCAATGTGAATATAAACATAACAGCAGTCCAGAACCAGTCGCGCCGCAGCAGGGGAACGAAAAATCCGAAAAGCAAAACTGTCCAGGAGAAGCCGAGCGGGGCCTGTCTGACTGTTCCGGTACGGGGGTTTTTGAGCAAAATACTGTTATGTTTCATTTTATATCCGTTCGATAAAGGAAGTTGATGTTATAAGCATAAACGTTAAGAGGTTGAATAATGATTAATATAATTAATCTTTGATCGGAAAATTTAATCACCAGGTTTAATTTTTTTTTCAAAATAACGCCGGGTTTAATTTTTTTTCAAAATAAAACCTCCTTGCGGAGGTTTTATGGTCCGAAAAGGCAGAGAGTTTATTTTTTTATTTCCTTGATCGTTTCATTAACTCTGTCCGTGAAAGGGCAGCAGGTAAAAGCCGCGTAAATGACTTCAAGCGCGGAAAGACCTACCAGCATATAGATAATGCGGGTCAGAATGCTCATGCTGCCGAACAAAAACGCGACCAGGTTAAAATCAAAGAAGCCGATCAGCCCCCAGTTTAATGCTCCGATAATTGTCAAAATCAGAGAAGTTTTGCGTAAATATTCCATGATAATCTCCTAAAAACATTTAAAAAACCGTACGGTTATGATATATGTTGATTTGTCTTAATTTCAACGAGGCCGGTTTATGTACAGCGAAAAGTTTCTGAAATTTATCGAAATGTGGCAGAAAGAATATGCCATAGACCGGACTATGGACGAAAAACTGTGCGTTGACAAGGATGGCAATCCGATCCCGTGGTATACGTATCCGGCAATAGAATATCTGTCGCAGTTTGATTATTCTGAACGGACGGTGTTTGAATTCGGCTGCGGCTTTTCTTCCCGTTTCTGGGCTTCCAGGGCCCGGAAAGTTGTCAGCATAGAAGATAATCCGCAATGGTATGAAAAATGGCGTTCTCAGTTTCGCGAAGAGAATCTGGAAGTCCGCTGGAGGGATGAGGGCGAGGTTTATTATAATGCCGTTTATGAGGACGGGGAGTTTTATGACGTTATTGCCATTGACGGCAAGCGTCGCGCGCAATGCGCGGAAACAGCCGTAGACCGGCTTGCTCCGGGCGGTATTGTTATCTTGGATGACAGCGACAGGGTCAATACCTCCCGGGAATATGTCCGGGCGATAGACATTCTGCGCGCGGCGGATCTTCTGCAGGTTGATTTTTATGGTTTCTGCCCAATGAACAATTATACGAAAACGACAAGCGTTTTTTTAAGCCGCTCCTTTAATTTTGCTTCTCTTTACAAGGTTCAGCCGATAAACGGCGTCGGCAATTTGTGGTCAATGGGACGAAAAAACCGCAAAGAGTTTTTTAAGAAACAAAACTAAAAGAGTTTGAGGACGGACTGGCTGGCCTGAGAGGCGAGAGACAGGGCATTGACGGCAAGCATCTGTCTGGTTTGCAGGGCGAGCATATTGGCGCTTTCCTGATTCATGTCAGTCAGCGTCAGTTTGTCGGCGCCTTCTTCCAGAATATTGATCATCGCCTCAGTAAAGTTCTGCCGTGTTGAAAGGATGTTGTTATAGTTGCCGAATTGTGATGCAAAACTGCGCAGGCGGGTAATGGCATTCTCCAGTTCGACGATGATTTTTTCTATTCCATCGGAATTGGTCAATCCGGACATACTTATTCCCAAAGCCTGAGATGATGCGTCCACGCCCGGAATATTAATTGAGGATGATGAATCTTCGTTAAAGCTGACTTTGAGACTATCGCCGCGCAGCAGGTTGACGCCTTTGTAAGAACCGTCGGATATTAAACGGTCGTACTGCAGGAGAATGTTATTGAATGAAGAGGCGTCAAGTATTTTGCTTTCTTCTGCGGTATGTTCCTGCTCTTTTTGCATTTCTTCGTCTATATCCGGCAGTGTTTCAAATTTTGCGCTTCCTGTATTATTGAGATTTCCGGGGGGCGTATTTCCTTGAACAATAGTTGGAACGGTAAGTGCGGAATTTGCAAGGAAGGCACCTGCTTGAGTGTTGATTTGTGCTCCCGATACATATTGGATGTATAGGCTGTTGCTTCGAAATGCCTGAGGGGCGTTGATGTTGAGCCGGGCTGAGGCAGAAAGGATATTCAAATATAAAGAATAGCCTTTGCTGCCGCAGATGCCGTTGGGGGCTTCAATGTTAATTTGGGCCTGTCCGTCGATATCAAAATAGCCGTAGACGAAGCCATCCGTTATATTTCCTGTCAGCTTTATGTTGATTTGTGCGTTACCCCCGAATATGGTTTTTTTGTTTCCAATTCCGTTAAATCCATCACCGTTGTCGCCGCTGTTGGCAATGTTGACGACAGCCTGATCCAGAAAAATGCTGTTTATTCGGTAAACGGCGTCGGCATTATAACCGCTTGTTTTAATATTCAATCGTGAGTTTCCTCTCATCTCAAAGGAGGAATTTTGGTCAGATGCACTGCTGCATGTAATACCACAACCGTTTTTTCCTTCCGTTGTTATGTTAACACGGGCGTTTCCGGAAATTTTGGTGGATGAGCTGGAATAGTGAGCAATACCGCAGGATTCATCTTTTTTTGTGTGAATATTGACCAACGCGTTACCGGTGATGTTTGTTACAGAATTTGTATTATTGGTGATTCCTGAGCTGTATGTTCCTGCGGCAAAAAAATTATATTTGGCATTACCGTCAATTGTCAGAGATGAATGATCCCTGTTATAAATGCCATGGGACTGAGTACCATCGGTCTGAATGGAGAGCAGCGAATTTACGGTCAGATTTCCGCCGGCATCGTTCATAATTCCATGAGTATATCCGCGGTTCGTGTCATAGTTGATGTTTGCCGCTTTTACGCTGATTGTTATAGTTCCGCTTATTGTAGTTTCTGTTTTTTCTCCGTGATTAAAAATTGCGGCAGCTGAGGAAGAGCTATTGTGAGCGGTTGCGTCGATTTTTATGTTCAGATTGTTCAGACGAACGCCGTATTTATCAATTACCGCAACGGCATTACCACTTTCCGGCCCCTGATTGTTTGAGGTGAAATTTATGGACAGGTCTGAAATCAGAGAGTTATTTCCGGCTTCAATTCCATTCAGTTCCTGACCGTTTATATCAAAGGTTAAAGTTGTTTCCGCAGCATTAGCGCTAAAATATCTGGCGCCGACAAGAGACTGCCCGTCGCTGAGAACAATATTCTGATTATTGGACATCGTAATGTCCTTTTCCAGAACAATTAAACCTTTTTTTCCGGAGCTGATGGCAGCAAGAAGCTCTTCTTCTGTAGAGACGCGGGCGGCAATATTCTGGGCTGTTTCCAAGGCTTGGGAGGCGACAGCTTTGGCCTGCTGCAGAAAGCCGGCAGCGGCGTCGATGGTTTCGGCCGCGGCTTTAAGGGTCTGTATTCCCTGAGACATGGCGTCCAGCAGGGCATTAAGATCTGAAGCCCGGTCAGAGAGGGACTGCGCGG
>CALXTQ010000010.1 GCA_944391485.1 uncultured Alphaproteobacteria bacterium
TGTTCATATAAACTACCAGCGCAGGCACGCCTACCTGACGAGCCAGCAGAATGTGCTCGCGCGTCTGCGGCATCGGGCCGTCCGCTGCCGATACTACCAGTATCGCTCCGTCCATCTGAGCGGCACCTGTAATCATGTTCTTTACATAGTCCGCGTGGCCCGGGCAGTCTACGTGCGCATAGTGACGGTTCGGCGTCTCATATTCTACGTGCGACGTCGAAATGGTAATGCCGCGCGCTTTCTCTTCCGGCGCCTTATCAATCTGATCATATGCCGTAAAGCTGGCTCCGCCTTCTTCCGCCAATACTTTCGTAATCGCTGCTGTTAACGTCGTCTTCCCGTGGTCTACGTGTCCGATCGTGCCTATGTTGCAGTGCGGCTTCGTCCGCTCAAATTTCTCTTTTGCCATTTTTAAAATTTCTCCAAATTAAAATAAAATTTTCAAGTAATGCGACGGTGATAAAAGAGTGGAAAACCAATTGTGAAAGCAGTCTGTCAAAATCGTTTTCCGCTCTTTAAATCCCCGCCTGATAATTAGCTGTTTTTAGCCTTAACGGTCTCTGCGATTTCTCGCGGAACTTCAGCGTAATGGCTGAAGACCATAGAGAACTGCGCGCGGCCCTGAGACAGGGAACGCAGCGTGTTAACATAACCGAACATGTTAGACAGCGGAACTTTCGCGTCAATAACACGGGCGTTGCCACGCTGATCCATACCGTTGACCAGTCCGCGGCGGGAGTTCAGATCACCGATAATATCACCCATATATTCTTCCGGAGTAACGACTTCAACCTTCATAATCGGCTCCAGCAGTTTGGCGCCCGCCTGTTTCATACCTTCGCGGAAAGCGGCGCGGGCGGCAATTTCGAAGCACATAACGTTAGAGTCGACTTCGTGATAAGCACCATCATACAGATTGGCCTTAACACCGGTAACCGGATATCCGGCAATAACACCGGCATCCATCGCGGAACGAAGACCTTTTTCAACACCCGGGATATATTCCTTGGGAACGTTACCGCCGACAACGGTGTTTTCAAATTCAAAGCCCTCATAACCTTCAATCGGCTCAAATCTGATTTTAACCTTAGCAAACTGACCGGCGCCACCGGACTGTTTCTTATGGGTATATTCGATATCGGCCGGCTTGGTAATCGTCTCGCGGTAAGCAACCTGCGGATCGCCGACATTGCATTCAACCTTGAACTCGCGTTTCAGGCGGTCGACAATAATTTCCAAATGCAGTTCGCCCATGCCCTTGATAATGGTCTGCCCCGAATCAGGATCGGAGGCAACTTTGAAAGAAGGATCTTCCATCGCCAGTCTGGACAGAGCCAGCCCCATTTTCTCGACGTCGGCTTTCGTTTTCGGCTCAACAGCTAACTCAATAACCGGTTCCGGGAAAACCATGTTTTCCAGAACAATCGGATGAGCGGCATCGCACAGCGTATCGCCGGTGGTCGTATCTTTCAGACCGGCCAGAGCAATAATATCGCCGGCATGAGCCTCTTTCAAATCCTCGCGCTTGTTGGCGTGCATCAGCAGCATGCGTCCGATTCTCTCTTTTTTGTCCTTAACGGAGTTATAGATATAAGAACCGGCGGTCATGGTACCCGAATAAATACGGGTAAAGGTCAGCGAACCGACAAACGGATCGTTCATGATTTTGAAAGCCAAAGCAGCCAATGGCTCGTTATCAGCCGGTTTGCGTTCGATAACTTCGTCAGTACCGGGTTTAACACCGTCAATCGCCGGAATATCAACCGGTGAAGGCAGATAGTCGATAACGGCATCCAGCAAAGGCTGAACACCTTTGTTTTTAAATGCGGTACCACAGAAAACAGGAACGAAATCGCGGCTTAATGTACCCTTGCGAATGCATTTTTTCAGAACATCGACGGAGACTTCCTTGCCTTCCAGATAATCTTCCATAGCCTGTTCATCCTGCTCGACGGCAGTTTCAATCAGAGCATGGTGATATTCTTCGGCCTTGTCTTTCAGCTCAGCCGGAATTTCCTGAATCTCAATCGGAGAGTCGGCTGTATCGCCGGTATAAATAATCGCATTCATATTGATCAGATCAACAACGCCTCTGAATTCCGATTCTGCGCCGATCGGCAGCTGCATGGCCAGAGGTCTGGCACCCAGACGGTCTTTGATCATGTCCAGGCAGCGGTAGAAATTGGCGCCGATACGATCCATCTTATTGCAGAAACAGATACGGGGAACACCATATTTGTCAGCCTGACGCCATACCGTTTCGGACTGGGGTTCAACACCGGCGACGGAATCGAATACGGTAATCGCGCCGTCCAGAACGCGGAGCGAACGCTCTACCTCGACGGTAAAGTCAACGTGGCCCGGGGTATCAATAATATTAATGCGGTGATTTTTCCAAAAACAGGTTGTCGCGGCAGAAGTAATGGTTATACCACGCTCCTGTTCCTGCTCCATCCAGTCCATGGTGGCGGCACCTTCATGAACTTCGCCGATTTTGTGAGAAACACCGGTATAATACAAAATACGTTCAGTGGTCGTTGTCTTGCCGGCATCAATGTGGGCCATGATGCCGATGTTTCTATACATTTCAAGTTTATGTGTACGAGCCATTGTATTATTCCTATGTTAGAACTTATAGTGAGAGAAAGCCTTGTTGGCTTCGGCCATTTTATGGGTGTCTTCACGTTTCTTGACGGCAGAACCCTTATTGGCGAAAGCATCCAGCAGTTCATTGGCAAGTCTTTCTGTCATGGTTGTTTCGGAGCGTTTCTGAGCAGCCGCGATAATCCAGCGGATAGCCAGAGCCTGGCGGCGGTCGGCGCGCACTTCGACAGGTACCTGATAAGTGGCACCGCCGACGCGGCGGGAACGAACTTCGACAACCGGTTTAACATTGTCAATAGCTTCGTTAAATACGGTTAAAGCGTCTTGTTTGGTTTTGGAAGCCATGATATCGAAAGCGGAATACACGATTTTCTCGGCAACGGCCTTCTTACCGTCTTCCATAACGTTATTGATAAATTTTGTAACTACCTTGTCATTATACTTTGCATCAGGCAGTACGATTCTTTTTTCAGCACTATGACGACGTGACATTACCTTAACTCCTATTTAGGTCTCTTTGCGCCGTACAGAGAACGACGTTGACGACGTTTGGCAACACCCTGAGTATCCAGGGTACCGCGGATAATATGATAGCGAACACCAGGTAAGTCTTTAACGCGGCCTCCTCTAATCAGCACCACTGAGTGTTCTTGCAGGTTATGACCTTCACCAGGGATATAGCTGATTACTTCAAAGCCGTTTGTCAGGCGAATACGGGCTACTTTACGCAGAGCGGAGTTCGGTTTCTTCGGGGTTGTTGTATAAACCCTCGTACAAACACCACGTTTCTGCGGGCAAGCCTTCAAAGCCGGAACTTTGTTTCTTTTTACCTTGGGTGTTCGTGATTTACGAATTAACTGATTAATTGTAGGCATCACTAATTTCCTTAATTAAAAACATTTGTTAACATAAAAAACCCGATTCACAAAACGTCTCCGTTTCGTAAAACAGGCTAAAAACTTATCTGAGCCGGCCGTTCGCGCCGTTCATATCCATTTTTATCTCTTGCCTTTCGGGCGTTTCCTCCCTCAGGACTGAGCGCATACTAGATTCACTTTGCCATTAAGTCAACAGCTTTTTAGAAAAAAAATTTGTTTTTGAGTCCAAAAACTCTTAACCCGTCATTAACCCTTTCAAAAATCGTCCCAGCAAAAGCTTTTCCCGACTCATTTTCAGAAGATTTCGCGATTTTTGTTTTATGGCGCTTCACAGGCTTTTTGAGTCCATTTGAGTCTATTACCGGATCAATTTCCCCAACCGCCAGACGGACTTCTGGATAGCGCAAAAATGCATAAAACGCAAAAAATCCTTGCCAGGAACCGAATAACATAATATTCCTTTAGTCATACTTTTATAAAGACCGTTTTAATGAGTAAGGACTTGTCATGACAGAAGAAAACAAAGATATATTGTCAGCAAAAAGAACCATAGACAAAGAAATCGAAGCCCTGCGCATGATGGAAAGCGAGCTTGACGATACCCTGACCAAAGCTCTGGACATTATGCAGGCAACCAAAGGGCGCGTTATCATCACCGGCATGGGAAAATCGGGGCATATCGGCAGGAAGATTGCCGCAACGCTGGCCTCGACCGGCACGCCGTCTTTCTTTGTGCACCCGGCCGAAGCCAGTCATGGAGACCTCGGCATGCTGACTGAAGACGATGTTGTTGTCGCCATCTCAAACGGCGGCGAATCAAAAGAGCTTTCCGACATTATTCTTTATTGCAAAAGATACGGTATTCCTCTTATTTCCATCACCAAAAACCCCGAAAGCACACTCGGAAAAACCGGCGATCTGGTTCTGAGGCTGCCGGATGACGGCGAAGCCTGTCCGCTTGGTCTGGCCCCGACCTCTTCAACCACCGCCACTCTGGTTCTCGGTGATATTCTGGCTGTCTGCCTTCTGGAACGCAAGGGCTTTTCAAAAACCGATTACAAACAGCGTCATCCGGGCGGCAAGTTAGGAGCGATTCTGCAGAAAGTTTCCGACCTGATGCACAAAGGTGACGAAATGCCTCTGGTATATGAGGACACATCCTTGCAGGAAGCCTTGCTGACCATGACCTCCAAAATGCTCGGCTGCGTCGGTATTCTCGATAAAGACGGCAGACTGGTCGGCATCATTACCGACGGAGACCTCCGCCGCTGTCTGGCGCCGGATATGTTCAACCGCAGAGTCGGCGACGTCATGACCCGGAATCCCAAAACCATTGATCCCGACACTCTGGCCGCCGAAGCCCTTAAAACCATGAACACAACCGGAAAGGGCATCACGCAGCTGTTTGCCCTGCAAGACGGAAAACCCGTCGGCATTATTCACCTGCACGATTGCCTGAGAGCCGGAGTAGTTTAATTGTTTGACCATCAGAAACTTGATTCGTATTTCAGCGGCGAAAACGAACTGGCTCCCCGGAAAGACGAGGTCAGCCGGCATACGAAGTTTATTCGTCTGGCTAAGCTTCTGCTTCCGGCCGTCGCCGCTCTGCTGATCGGGCTGCTGATTATATATCCCGGCCTTAAACAGACAAACGGCGAATTTTCCATAGATATAACACTACCAACCAAAGGCGAGCTTGAAAAACTACATATGGAAAACGCCGTATTTTACATTACGGACAAAGATAATAAGGTCAACAATTTCACGGCCGAAAGTATTGACGAGACTGAGCCGGGATCAAAACTCGTCAAGCTAATTAGTCCCGACGGCATCATTCCGTCCGCCGAGAACCAATGGGTCAACATCAAAGCGCCGGTCGGCTATTTTAACCAGAGCACAAACGTCTTAAATCTGCTTGAAAAAGTGGATGCCTATTACAGCGACGGCATGACTGCCAAAACAACGGAAGCCACTTTTGATTTCAACGCTTCGAAAGGCTACGGAAACCAGCCTGTCTCCGCGGAAGGGACGATGGGCACGCTGCGCTCTCAGGGATTTGAATTTTACAGCAAGCGGGGCCTGTTAATTTTCATGGGAAAAACATACATTACTATTGATGAAAACAGCTTGAAGGGAAACAACAGCAATGAATAAATTTTTCTGCTTACTGGCCGCCGCGGTCCTGGTCGCGTCATCTGCCCGGGCTGAAGACATCAATCTGGTTGCCGACGAAAAAGTAGAATGGTATCAGAACGAAAATAAAATGGTCGCGGTCGGAAACGCGGTTGCCAGCAAAAAAGACCTGAGCGTCCGCGGCGACACCATAACGGCATATTATGATAGCGTAAAGGCTCCCGGCGGTGAAAAAGCGAAATCAAGAATAAAAACCGTGCACGCCCGCGGCGGCGTTATCATGAAATCCCCGCGAGCCACGGGCTTCGGCGACACTTTGGATTACGATGTCGTCAAAGATACCATGTTTCTTAACGGCCGGCCGGCAAAAATCAAGACGGCGGAAGAAACCATCACTTCCACCGGCGGCATTACCTATTATCTGACCGAGCAGAAGGCTGTTGCCACGGGAGAAGTTATTGCCTCCGACAAAGAAAACAAAATATATTCCGATAAAATGGTCAGCTACTTTACCAAAAACGCGGAGGGCAATCTGGAAATGGAACGCGTCGAAATATTCGGCCATGTCAAAATCGTTACGCCGACGGCCATTGCCAATTCGGAACGCGGTATTTACCTGCCCAAAGAGGCGAAAGTCAGACTGTTTGACGATGTCGTCCTCAATCAGGACGGCAGCCTGCTCAAAGGCGATTATGCGGAAACCGACCTCAACACGGGCATCAGCCGCATGTTGATGAAAAAAGGATCCGGCAAACGGGTTTCCGGCGTATTCAAGGAAAAGAAGAAAGAAAACAAACCCACCACAGCCGCTCCGGATGCAGAAAAGGACACAGCCAATGATAAACAATAAAGACGGAAACATGGATTCGACCCTGGAAGTTTTCAATATCGGCAAAAAATACAAAAACCGGCCGGTTCTCCGCAATGTATCCCTGCATGTCAAACGCGGCGAAGCCGTCGGCCTTCTGGGGCCCAACGGCGCAGGAAAAACAACCTGTTTCTATTGCGTAACCGGATTGATTACGCCTGATTACGGAGACGTGCATATTGACGGCCGCGACATTACCAGCCTGCCGATGTACCGGCGCGCCAGACTCGGGATCGGTTACCTCCCGCAGGAAGCGTCCATTTTCCGTTCGCTCAGCGTCGAAGACAACATCAAAGCTGTTTTGGAAATTGTCATTGATGATGAAGGCCAGCGTGAAAACATGCTGGAAGAACTGCTGTCGGAATTTTCTATTGCTCATCTGCGCAAGTCTCCGGCCATTGCTCTCTCCGGCGGCGAAAGGCGGCGGCTTGAGATAGCCAGAGCTCTGGCCAGCCAGCCGAACTTTATTTTGCTTGACGAACCGCTGGCCGGTATTGACCCGATTGCCGTTTCCGAAATCCGAAATCTGGTATCCCAGCTCAAACACCGGGGCTTGGGCGTTTTGATTACGGACCACAATGTCCGCGAAACGCTGGACATCACCGACCGCGCTTATATCCTCCACGGCGGAACGGTTCTGATGGAGGGAACTCCCGACGAAATCGTCGCAAACAAAGAAGTCCGCAAAGTATATCTGGGTGATAATTTCTCAATGTAACTCTCTTTCAGGGGACGCATAATGGCTGTAACGCCAAAATTAGAAATTAGACAGTCTCAGTCGCTGTTAATGACTCCCCAGCTGCGCCAGGCTATCAATCTGCTGCAGATGTCCAATATCGAGCTCGGCGAACTGGTCGAGAAGGAACTTGAGAGCAATCCTCTTCTCGAACGCGAAGACGATAAAATCGCGGACGCCGAAATTTCCTCCCGGACAATAGATGACTATGACGTGCCTCCCGCCACGGAAACGGAAGATTTTGCGCCGGATATTGATTACGACAACCAGTTTGACGACTACGCCAGCGACCGCGAAGGATACGAAAACGCCGGCGACAGTTATGACTGGTCCGATTATTCCGTCTCAAAAAATATTTCGCCCGACGACGGTTTTGACTTTTTTGAAAAAAAGCTGAAAAGCGACAAATCCCTTTACCAGATTATCGACGAACAGATTTCGCTGAACTTCGCGGCGTCCCGCGACAGGCTGATTGCGGCGCGGCTGGCCGAATTTCTGGACGAGAGCGGTTACTTCCGGGGAGATATCCCGGTCATTGCTGCCAAACTCGGAATTACGGAAAAAAACGTTCGGACTGTGCTGGAAAAAATGAAAACCTTTGAACCCTCGGGAATTTTTGCCCAGAACCTCGCCGAATGTCTCGCCATACAGCTGAAGGATATCGACCGCCTTGACCCGATAATGGAAAAACTCCTCAACAACCTGGAACTTCTGGGCGCCGGAAACTATAAAGAACTGAAAAAAACATGCGGCGTTTCCGACGAGGATCTGGCCTCCGCGATTGCCGACATCAGATCTCTCAATCCAAAACCGGCGGCCGATTTTGCGCATGACGTTACCAGTTACGTTATTCCGGATGTCTTTGTCAGAACCAACAAACAGGGAGATTATCTGATTGAACTGAACCACATGTCGTTGCCGCGCATACTCATCAACCGGGAATATTATAGCGAAATCAAGAATCTCGGCAAAAAAAACCGCGAAGCGAGACGTTTTCTGAAAGAACAGCTGGGAAACGCCTCTTTTCTCGTCAAATCTCTGCACCAACGGGCAACCACGATTTTACGCGTCAGCGAAGAAATCGTCCGCCGGCAGCACGACTTTTTTGAAAAAGGCGCCGAATATCTGAAACCGATGCTTCTCCGCGACGTTGCCGAAGCGGTCGAAATGCATGAAAGCACAGTCAGCCGGGTAACAAACCGTAAATACATGATGACGCCGCGCGGCATTTTTGAACTGAAGTATTTCTTTTCCGCCGCCGCGACAACTTACTCCGGCGACGAAAGCACCTCAACCGCCGGCCTGAAATACCGTATCAAGAAGCTGATTGAGGAGGAAACGCCGGACAATATTCTTTCCGACGACAAAATCGTCGAGCTGCTGGCGCAGAAAGGCATAAAGATTGCCCGGCGCACGGTCAGCAAATACCGCGAGGGAATGGGGCTTCCCTCCTCGGCCGAGCGCAAACGCCGTAAACGGAAAAAATTTTAGCCGTCCCACCCCGGCGTTTTAATATTGACTTTTAAACAATATCGGATTAATCAATTTCTACGATTGAAATATCCTTTTTTTGGTAGTAAAGTAATATTTCAAGATTAAGTTTATTAATATTTTTGCAAGGAAGAATTATGAAGATCACATTGACAGGCAAACAAGTTGATATTGGCGACAGACTTCGCAACCATGTTGAAGAAGGCATCACCAATTCTGTTAACAAATATTTCAGTGCGCCGATCAGCTGCGCTGTGGCTTTCTCCAAAGAAGGCGAAGATTTTAACGCCGAAGTTACGGTTCATCCTGCTAAAAACATTGTCTTAAAAGGTTCGGGTGTTGCCGGCGATCCGTATTCCGCATTTGACAACGCCAACGCCCATATTGCGACCCGCCTGCGCCGCCACAAGACAAAATTAAACGACCACAAAGGCAAAACCGGCCTGGCCGAACTGGCCAATGAAGCCGTTTTCCCGCTTCATGAAACTGAAGACGAAATGGACATTGATATCAATGCTCCGCTGACCATTGCTGAAACAGACGCCAATATTCCGGTCTGCACCGTCAGCGAAGCCGTTATGTACATGGATCTGGTCAACGAATGCGCCATTATGTTCAGAAACAGCTCCAACAATCACATCAGCATGGTTTACCGCCGCAAAGACGGAAACATCGGCTGGGTAGAACCTAAAGCTGAAAACTAAGTTTAACAAAATAAGGCAGTAAGTTCATGAAGATTTCCGATATAATGACCGTGAATAATATTTCTGTGGCCATAAAAGCCAACAGCAAAAGGCAGCTTTTGCAAGAGCTGGCAGAGAAAGCTGCCGAAATAACCGGCATTACCGAAAGAACCATTTTTGATATCGTGCTGGAACGCGAAAACCTGGGTTCAACAGGTTTTGGCGGCGGCACGGCCCTGCCGCACGGCAGACTGGCAGATATCGACAAAGTATACGGCTTTTTTGCCCGGCTGAGCACGCCCGTCGACTTTGAAGCGATCGACGGCAAGCCGGTAGATCTGATTTTTCTTCTGCTTTCTCCGGAAGGTAGCGGTGCCGACCATCTGACGGCTCTGGCCCAGGTATCAAGAATCCTCAAGGATGAGGCTACCTGCGAAAAGCTCAGGCAGGCGGAAACACGCGAACAGATTTATGCTTTGTTAAACAACTAAAACAAAACCCGGGAATTTCCCGGGTTTTGTTTTCAGTTTTAATGCACGCTGCAAGGATGCAGGTCATTCTGTTTGGCCATGACAAAGGCAAACTCTCTGTCGTCCGTTGCGGCGATTTTTGTGCCATCGGCAGCGTAAATCAGCCACATGCTTTTTCCGTCATGAACATCATTTTTAATAAAAGCCACATCTTCGTCGTTCCAGGAGCAAAGCTCGGCTTCGTACTCCTCGGGTAAATCATAAGCGGCATAACTTTCTTTCAGGTCTTTTACCATTATGCACCATTCCGTCTAATCAAATTCATTAATCTCTTCTACCATATTGCCATTTTATTAAATAATAGCTAATATGACGATATCAATACCAGCGCAGGAATTTTTTATGTTCTTTTCATTAAACAAAAAGTTTTTATATACCGTCGCCATTTTCTTTCTGTTCACGGCCATTTTGTTCGTTTACACGTTCTACATTTCTTACGGCAACAAAATTCAGGAAGAGCAGAAGTCGACCATTTTAAGAAACCAGCAGTATCTGGAGCTTTTGTACGAAAACATCACGCTCCGCAAGGAACTGGAAGCGCTGATACATAATAATCCGGATTTACCCCTTTCTTCGCCGCTGCAGAAATACTTTCAGGATGATGAACACATTCAAGATAAACAGGATGAATTATCCATTGAACAGAAAAGAGCCGCCGAAATCGTCAAAAACTATGACGAACGGTACGAGGCAATCCGTCAGGGAATCAAGATTGTGTTTTCCAGCGCGTTTTTGATCATTCTGTCCATGCTTCTGATCTGGTACCTGATGAAAAAATGGGTGCTGACGCCGATTAACAACTTATCCGCGGTCAGCAAACTCGTGTCGGCAGGAAACTTTTCCAGTCGTGTCGAAACCGAAAAAGACACAGTCTTTCCGGATGAGCTCGATGAACTGACTTTTACCTTCAACCGAATGCTGGATAACATTGAAAACAATATCAAGGAAATCAAAAATCAGGAAACTTTCCTGCAATCCATCATCGACAGCATCCCTGACGGCATCCGTGTCATCGACAGCAACGCTGACATCATCATCGCCAACAAGGAATATTACCGCCAGTGCGGCAGCAGCGACTGCATCAACAAAAAATGTTACTATTCCTCCCAAAACCGCAACACGCCCTGCCCACACAGCATGTTTACCTGCCCATTGCATGAAATAAAGGCAAATCATGCCAAAAACGTAAAAGTTATCCAGCAGTTCGCACATCTGCCGAACAGGCATCTCGCCATCAACGCGGCTCCGCTGTTTATGGAAAACGAAAAAGGAAAAGAATTATATATCGTGGAATCAATCAGGGACCTGAGTGAAGACATCCGCTTTTCCCACCAGCAGAAACTTTCCTCTCTCGGTTTTCTGGCGACCTCCGTTGCTCACGAAATGAAAAACCACCTCGGTTCAATCCGCATGATTATTGAAGGCCTGCTGAGCAAATATTACCGGAACGAAAACGCGCCGGAAGAAGAAAAGAAATATCTGGAACTCATCAACAGTCAGCTCAGTGAATGTATCAATGTTCCCGAACGGCTTCTGAAGCTGGGGCAGTATTCTTCCGAAGAGCAGATGAACGTCAACTGCGGCGACTGTATAAAAGATGTTTTGTCCCTCCTCGACTACGAAGCCAAACACGGTGGCATCGAAATTCTGCTGGAACTGCCGCCGGAAGACATTTTCATCCGCGGTTCGGAGGGAGATTTCAAAATGGCGCTGATCAATCTAACGCAAAATGCCTTCAAGGCCATGCCCGACGGTGGAAAACTTCGGTTAAGCCTCAAAGCCGAACCTTCAGGAAAAGCGACCATAGAAATTGCCGACAACGGCATCGGTATTCCCAAGGCAAACCTTAACCGTATTTTCGAACCGTTTTTCTCCGAGGGCAAAAACTCCCGGACCAAAGGGACCGGCCTCGGTCTTTCCATCGTAAAATCCATCATCGACAAATTCAAGGGAACCATAACAGTCAGCAGTCATGAGCATCAGGGAACCTGTTTTACCTTAAAATTTCCGATTTCTAAAAAATAATTTGCAAAAATTAAAATTAAGTATTATACAAGAGAACAATATAAAATAATAAAGGAAATTTTCATGAGTAAAGAAGAACTTCTTGAATTGACCGGCGATGTTATAGAAAAACTGCCCAACGCGATGTTCAGGGTCAGGCTGGAAAACGGCGTCGAAATCCTCGCCCATACCGCTGGCAAAATGCGCAAGTTCCGCATTCGCGTCATGGTCGGAGACAAAGTAGATATCGAAATGACCCCTTACGACCTGACCAAAGGGCGGATTACATTCCGCCACAAAGATTAATAAAACCCCGGTTTCCGGGGTTTTATACTATAAGAACTTGATTGCCGCAAAACCGCCAAATAAAAGAAGCAGAAAGACAACGGAAAGCATTCCCAGATTTTTTTCAATAAACAGCTTCATTGGCTCACCGTACTTTTTGAGCAGCCAGGCTACAAGGAAAAAGCGCATGCCTCGGGCAACAACGGAAGCCAGAATAAAAACAACCAGATCCAAGTGGACAACGCCACTTGCTATGGTAATTACCTTATAGGGGAAAGGCGTGATTCCCGCACCGAAAACAATCCAGGCGCCCCATTCGTGATAATAATCCTTAAAAACGTCAAATTGATGCATATAACCGTAAAAGGTCAAAATCGGCTTGGCAATCAAATCAAAGAAATAAACGCCGATAACATAACCGAAAAAACCGCCCAGAACACTGGCCACGGTAGACAGCCCGGCAATCCGCCATGCCTTTGCCGGCGTTGCCAGCACCATCGGTATCAGCATAATATCGGGAGGAATGGGAAAAAAGGAACTTTCCGCAAAAGCGACGATAAATAAAAACAACATGGCATTTTTCTTGGAAGCCATATCAAGCATCCAGTCATAAACGGCCTTCACGAAACCGCGGAAATAGTCAATGGTTTTCCTCAAAATCATAATTCTGTCCTTTGCTGTCTGTAAAGATGATAACATCAATCTTTCAGATGCAAAGCGATTTTTTTTATATTATCCCGATTTTCCACATAAAAAATTTTCTTATGCCTGATTTTCGGCGCCGCCTCGTCAAAACGCGGCCGGGAATACTTAATCAGCACCGCCCGCGGCGTATTTTTCCGCATATAAATCTGCGCCGCGTTCAGATCGTTTACCTCAAAAAAGCTGATATTGTTTTCGCGCAGGGCATCCATAATTTCCGGAGACAGCGGATCATAATCGTCAATAAGCAATACGTCGTGATTCTGCCCCCCTTTGCCATAGGAATCCACAATATCCATGAACTTTTCCATTTCGACGGGTTTATTGAGATAATGAGCAACGCCTTTAGCTACGGCCAAATTTTTGTCGGACAGCATCGTCAGCATAACGACAGGCGCCAGCTTTTTGGATTCTTCGTCCAGAAGCTGCAAAACCTCCCAGCCGCTGACTTCGGGCATATTTACATCCAAAATAAACAGATCGGGATGCACCTCTCTGGCATAGAGCAGAAACTTATAGGCATTCGTTACGGAAAAGACGTCATATCCGCGCGCCGCCAGCAGTTCCCGGTACATATCCAAAAAAATAGCGTCATCATCCAGCATAAAAATCTTGCCAACTTTACTCATCGTCTTGCCCTCAGGTAAACAACAATCACAGTTGACACAGATATAATCGCTGAAACGGTAATTTTAAGAGTGCTCTGTCTGGTTAAGATATGCCTGATAAGTGTTTTCCAGCAGCATCGCGATGGTCATCGGCCCGACCCCGCCCGGAACCGGCGTAATAAAACCGGCTTGTCCGCAGACATCCTCAAAATCAACATCTCCGCACAGTTTTCCCTCTATACGGTTAATTCCGACATCAATCACGGCAGCACCAGATTTTACCCAGTTTCTTTTCACAAGTTTCGGACAGCCGCAGGCCGCAACCAGAATGTCCGCCGTCGCACAAAGCTCCGGAAGATTTGCGGTTTTGGAATGTGCCACCGTAACAGTGCAGTCATGATTCAGCAGCAGCGACGCCAGCGGTCTGCCGACAATGTTTGAACGTCCGATAATAACGGCATGCATACCCTTCAGACTTGGATAAACACTGTGCAGAATATGCAGAATTCCCTTCGGCGTCGCCGCCACAACCGCTTTATCGCTTCCAGACTGCAGCAGACCGGCATTATACGGATTAAAGCCGTCCACATCTTTTTGGGGCAGAATGGCACCGATGATTTTTTCCGGATTAATCTGAGCCGGCAGCGGCAGCTGCACAAGAATACCGTGAATGTTTTCATCCTGATTCAAATGTTCTATCAGGGCAAGCAGCCCATTTTCCGAAGTTTTTTCCTCCAGATGAAAAATATCGCATTCCATTCCCACGGCTTTGGCCGCTTTTTGTTTACTGCGGTCATAAACCAGACTGGCCTCGTCATCCCCGACCAATATAACGGCCAGATGCGGCTTGTGATTTTTTTCGGCAATCCGGACGGCAATCCGTGATTTCACGTCCGCCGCCAGAGCTTTTCCGTCAATAACAACCGTACTCATTTTATCTCCTCCGCCAAACCAGCAACGCGTTCCGCAATATCCTTGTCGCCGGCAATCAACAGCTTTTTGCAGCGGTCTGTGTTTCCCGAAACCAACGCAATCGCCGATTTGGCCGTCTTAAGTTTTTTGGCCAGAAACGCTACCAGTTCCTTATTGGCCTTTCCTTTTTCCGGAACCGAACAGACGCTGACCTTCAAAAACTCAACGCCGGCGCCGTCCGTATATATACCGGTCAGCATGCAGGCGGAAGCATTCGGAGTCAGCCTGACTCTCAAAACAATGCCATCGTCTCTTTTCTCAAAAAACAATCTTCAACCTCCCGGTTCCGCGCAAACATCCCTGTCGGAACGGCAAAGACAGCCCCTGCGCATTACAAAAAAAACGGCGGGATTCAAGATATCCTTCTCCGCCCGCCGCACGACAAAACTCCTGTTTCCGCCGGCTACATAACCATTTCCGACAGACGGTAAACCAGACGCCCGACAAAAAGCAGGGCCAACAGCAAAATAAACGGCGAGAAATCAAATCCCGAAACCGGGGGAATTTTGCTTCTGATTTTCGCATAAACCGGTTCCGTGGCCTTTTCCAACAGCTCCATGGTTTTTTTGGCATATTTGTTGTTGGGTTCCAAAATCTTGAAATGGATCAGCCAGTGCAGAACGACTTCTACAACGACGATTTTGAAATAAATATCAACAACCAGAGCTATGATATAGAAAAAAGGTTCCAATAAAGCGCCCATAAAAAAACTCCTAAAAAATTAAAGACAATTCTTTCCCAAATTAAACGCAAAATTCCGCTTTGTCTACCAAATATTGCGTTATCTACCACCCATCTCGCGGCCTGACAAAGACCTAAACCTGTCAATATCGAAAGCACGTTTCCGCACTTCGGAATAATTATATTCAGGAGCGTCTTTCAAAGGCGGGCGTCGGCCACTCAGCCGTTCAATATGTTCAATCAGAGCCTGGCGGGACGACAGATTTTCATTTCCCATGCGGCGCAGCACAAGCTCCTCTCCCATGCTGTGGTCATAGCGGCTGTCATACTCGCGGCTGCTCATGGAGAACAGAACCTTTTCGCGCAGCCGGTCATAATGCGAATAGCCGGGCTGCATATCCCTATCGCTTCCGTGATAAATGCCGTAGCCGTTGTCGCGATAACCGTGATCCCGGCCGTCGTAATAGCTGCGTCCCAGATTTCTCAGCACGTCTTCCGCAACCTGATCGGCCAGTTCATGTCCTTTATACAGTTTAACAACACCGTAGTATTCCAGCGCTTTTTTATATTCCTGCTCATTTGTCTCATGATCGGCTTTATCCTTGGTGGTTTGCTGAATAGCGCTGCGCATCTGGCGGAGTTTGTCAAGTTTCAGACGCAGTTCTTCGTAACGGACTTTTGCGTCCGGAAAGGTGCTGTTCTGATACAGTCCCATACAGACCATAAGCTCTGTTTCACGCTGGTAAGACATATCGAGAAAATCATTTCGTTCCTGCAGATCTTCAACCGTAACTTTTCCGTCGTTCATATGTTTGATAATATCCAGAGTATCGTCAATCCAGCGGAAATATTCCTGACTTGAGGTTGTTTCCGAGTTGATGAGCTCAATGGAACTGGCAATCTGATACTGAAGGTCTTCGACCCTGATTTCTTCCGTGCCGATTTTTATGCGGGAATCCCGTGGAGCCAAAACCAGCTCCCGGCTGATTCTCTCGCTGTCGGCGCGGCTGACGTCCGGGTACTTCCGCTCCACCGCCTCGCGGATAATAACGTTGACCCTGTCAACTTTCGGCGCCGCCCCCATCTCCAGTTTTGCAAAGTCTTTCAGCCCCATGGCCTGAGCGCGCACGATCCGCCCCTGATGCTCTCTCCGCGCCGTATTCTGTTCTTCTTCAAACATTGTCTTCTCCTTTATGAAAAGGCATTAAATCTGTTATTTCACTTCCTCGAAAATGATTTTAGCCTGCTCAAGCCAGATAATGCGGTCAATAATCCAGTTGCTGATCTGTTCGATTTTTTCCAGCTCGACACCCATTGCCTGCCCGACCTTTCCGATCAGCAGAGTTTCCTCATCGGACAAGACATCGTCGGCATGAGCCAGAACGCACATTTCGCGGATCAGTTCCAGCGCCGCCCGGCGGTTGTCAATAATTTTAACTGCTTCAATAACCTCTTCGTCATTGTCGATCTTCAGAATTTCATCGACCCGTTTCGGCGAAACCCCGTAAACACCGGCAATCTCTTTGATATAGGAAACTTCGTCGGGATCCAGATGTCCGTCCGCCGCCGCCAGTCTGGAAAAAGCTTTCATAAATGCGATTTTCTGATCCTCGTTTAACTTAGATAAAATTTCCATATTATGCTCCATATTCAACACCACCATAAAAAATTTCCTTTCAGACAAAGTCCGTTTGTCAGTCAAATGATACAAAAAAAGCTCCGATTAAGCAACAAAAAACCTGAGCAGAAAAAAATAAAACCCCCAAAGCCGTGAAAACTGCGAAAAAGGCATTGAAAATCCGAACCGATTACCCTAAACTGACAGAAGAAACATAATAAGAAAAGCTATTGAGAACAACGTGAACAAAAAATATTATATTAAAACTTTCGGCTGCCAGATGAACGTCTATGACTCACAACGCATAGCAAACATACTGGAAGGACTGGGATATGGACAGGCGTCAACGCCCCGTGCGGCCGATCTGATCATCTTCAACACATGCCACATACGTGAAAAAGCAGCGGAAAAGGTTTTTTCCGATCTGGGACGCATCAACCTGATAAAACAGGAACGCGCCGCGGAAGGACTGGACACGATCATTGGCGTCGTCGGCTGCGTGGTTCAGGCTGAAGATGAGGAAATTGCCAAACGCGCTCCGTTTGTAGACTTTGCCACCGGCCCCCTCACTTACCACCGCATCCCCGAAATTCTGGCCAAAGTTTCCCGCCGGCGCGGCATCAGTATCATAGATACCGATTTTCCCGCGGTGGCAAAATTCGACTATCTTCCGGAAAACAAAGCTTCCGGCGGCTGCTCATATCTCGCCGTGCAGGAAGGCTGCAACAATTTCTGCACCTATTGCGTTGTTCCCTATACCCGCGGCGCGGAATATTCGCGGCCCGTCGGAAAAGTCGTTGAAGAAGCGCGCCGCCTCGTCGAAACCGGCAGTCTGGAAATAAATCTGCTTGGGCAGAACGTCAACTCGTATCACGGCGAAGATGAAAACGGCAAAGAACGCAACCTTGCCTATCTGCTGCGGCGGCTGGCGGAGATTGACGGGCTGAAGCGCATTCGTTACACCACTTCCTATCCGGCCGATGTTGATGACGACCTTATCGCCTGCCACAGGGATCTGGACAAGCTGATGCCTTACCTGCATCTGCCGATTCAGTCCGGGTCGGACAGAATATTGAAAGCAATGAACCGCCGGCACAGCCTTGCCGATTATCTCAAAATCGTCGACAAACTCAAACAGGCCAATCCCGCCATCGGCATGTCATCGGATTTTATTGTCGGCTTCCCCGGCGAAACGGATCAGGATTTTGCCGCAACGCTGGACGTTGTCAGAAAAATCGAATATATTCAGGCTTTTTCTTTCAAATACAGCCGCCGGCCGGGAACTCCCGCCGCGGTAATGCCCATGCAGGTTGAGGAAAAAGTCAAAAAAGAACGGCTAGACATTTTGCAGGATCTGTTATTTTCATATCAGTTAAAGTTTAATAAACAATCTGTTGGTAAGATAATGCCCGTTTTGTTTGAAACAAAGGGCCGGCATTCCGGCCAGCTGATCGGGCGGACGCCGTACATGCAGAACCTGCACGCCGAACTCGGTAAAGAAAATTTAAACAAAATCGTTAATATTAAAGTAACGGAAGCAACAACAAACTCACTCAGTGGAAAGGCAGCGTAAAATGGCAGAATTAAATTTTGAGCTTTACAACAATCAGCTGGTACAACAGGTCGTAGGCGTTTCCGACGCCAACCTGAAACTGATGGAAAACCTCCTCAATGTAGAGATCTGCTCCTTCGGCAATCAGATAACCATCCGCGGCGAGCAGGAAGCTGTTGACCAGGCCAAAACGGCCATTGACGTCCTGTACCACAAAGTCAGCAAGGGCATCGAAATCGGCGAGCAGGAAGTCAAAGCCGCCGTCCGCATGAGCGAAGAAGGCCCCGAAAAAATTGACGAGCAGAACTTAAACGACATTGTTCTCAAAACAAAAAAACGTCATATTTATCCCCGTTCCGCCACGCAGGCCAGATATATTCAGGAAATGATGAAAAACGAACTGGTTTTCGGACTGGGTCCTGCCGGTACGGGTAAAACCTATCTTGCCGTCGCGCTTGCCGTATCCATGATGCTCGAAGGCCGGATCGACAAAATTATTTTATCCCGTCCCGCCGTGGAAGCCGGCGAAAACCTCGGCTTTCTTCCCGGCGACCTGAAAGACAAGGTAGACCCCTACCTACGTCCGCTTTACGATGCTCTTTACGAGATGCTGCCGGCGGAACAAGTTGATAAAAAGCTGGCTCTCGGCGAAATAGAAATCGCTCCGCTGGCCTTCATGCGCGGCCGCACGCTGTCCAACGCTTTTGTTATCCTGGATGAAGCGCAGAATACCACTCCCATGCAGATGAAAATGTTTCTGACCCGTCTGGGTGAAAATTCCCGCATGGTTGTCAACGGCGACCTCAGCCAGGTTGACCTCCCGCGCGGAACCATTTCCGGACTGAAAGATGCCCTCGATACTCTTGAAAACGTATCCAGCATCAGCTCCGTGACTTTCAGCGCCAATGATGTCGTCCGCCACGGTCTGGTCGCAAAAATCGTCAAGGCTTATGAAGAGAAGGGCAAAAAGCAGCACGGTTATGACTAAAACACAGTTAAGCATCAGCCTCAACGAACCCGCCTGGGAAGACAGCCTGGACGATATAGAAAACATCTCCGGCGCCGTCGTCGCGCAAGCCGTTGAATTTGTCCGCGGAAATGAAAATATTGATTTCATGAATCTGGACAAACCGCTGCTTGTCAACCTCTGCCTCAGCGACGACAACGAGGTCCGCACCCTGAACCGGGAATTTCGCGGCATGGACCGACCGACCAATGTTTTGTCATTCGCCAATATCGACGCGGAAGACTTCGAACAGAGTCTGGATATCTATGACGAAATCGAGCTCGGAGACATTATCATCGCGCTGGAAACCCTGAAGCGCGAAGCCGCGGAAAAAGGAATATCTCTCCGCGACCATTATTGTCATCTTCTGACTCACGGCGTTCTGCATCTTTTGGGATTTGACCATATTGAAGATGAAGAAGCCGAACATATGGAAAACTTTGAAATAAAGATTCTGGAATTGTTGAACATCAAAAACCCTTATGAGGAGTAAAACATGTCTGACGACGCGCACCAACGAAATCTGTGGCAATGCTGCAAAAGTTTTTTCAGTACCAAACCGGCTGAAACCGTCCGCGAAACGATAGAAGATCTTATTGAAGAAGCCAACCAAAGCGGCGAGGACCAGTTCAGCGAGCACGAACAGCTGCTTCTGAACAATATTCTGTACCTGAAAGACAAAAAATGCTGTCATGCCATGATTCCGCGGGCCAACATCATTGCTTTTCATAAAGACGGTACAGTCGGAGAGCTGGCTGACCTGATGGTTACCAAAGGCCATTCGCGGATTCCGGTTTACGGAGAATCTCTGGACGACATTATCGGCATTGTCCACATCATTGACCTGGCAAAGCTTTTACTTAAAGGCGAAAAGAATATTAAAGTTGGAGACATCGTTACCCGCGAAATCAAATTCGTCTCGCCGTCAATGCGCGTGCTGGATCTGCTGCGCGACATGCAGGCCAACAAAGTCCACATGGCCATGGTCGTCGACGAGTACGGCGGCATAGACGGGCTTGTAACGATTGAGGACCTTCTCGAGGAAATCGTCGGCGATATCGAGGACGAATATGACTTTGAGGAACAGCACGTCATCACACTGCAGGAAGAAGGGATAATTCTGGCCGACGCCCGCGCCGAACTGGAAGAAATAAAAGAAACGGCGGGGCTGGATCTCTGCTCGATGATCGACTGCGGCGAGCTCGAAATAGACACACTGGGCGGCTATGTTTTCCACATTGCGCAGCGGATTCCGAGCCGCGGCGAAATCATCGACGGGCCTCAGGGCATAAAATTCCGCATTCTGGAAGTCGACCCGCGCCGGATAAAAAAAGTCATGATCATCAAACCGAAAGCCAAAAAAGAAACGCCCGATGCCTGACATTCTGCGCAGATATCCCAAAATACTCGCTCTGCTGGCCGGAACTTTTTCGGTTCTGTCCCTGCCGCCGTATCTAAATTTTCCGGTTCTGTTCGCAACGCTAGGCTGTCTCCTGCTTCTTCTGGACGAGGCGCCTTCTTTCCGGGCAGCGTTTGCCCGCGGCTACTGGTTCGGGTTCGGTTATTTTGCGGCCGGTCTGGCCTGGATAGGCAACGCCCTTCTTATTGACGCTCAGTCTTTCGGCTGGCTGTACCCGATAGCGTTTCTGGCCTCCGGCGCGTTTTTCGGTCTGTTTATCGCCGTCCCAGCATGGCTTGCCTACTGGTTTAAAAATTTCTATGCCAAATATCTGGCATTTGCATCCCTCTGGGTGTTGTCCGAATGGCTGCGCAGCTTTATTCTTACCGGCTTCCCCTGGAACCTTCTGGGAACAGCCTTCGCATTCAGCACGGAAACGCTTCAGGCCGCTTCGGTTTTCGGAACTTACGGTCTGTCATTTTTCGCTTTGCTGATAAGTATGGCACCGGCGCTTGTCATCCGCTGCCGCACCCGCGCATCATGGATCGTTTCCGCCGTAATGATTGTCGGTTTGTCGGTCTTTATCGGTATTTTCGGTGTCTGGCGGCTGCAAAAATATCCCGACACTGAACAGAGCAACCTGACGATACGGATTGTTCAGCCGTCAATTCCACAAACCCTAAAATGGAATAAGCAGCTGCTGCTGGACAATTTTATGGATTATATCGACCTCAGCCGTCAGCCGGGATTAGAAAACATTGACTTTGTCATCTGGGGCGAAACGGCAACACCCTACGCGCTGGATTATGAAAAAGATTACCGCAGCCTGATTACGCAGGCTGTCCCCGAAAAGGGTCATCTCATAACCGGCCTGGTCCGATACGAACCGTCGGAAAACAACGAATACCGTCCCCTGAATTCAATGTTTATCCTTGACCGCAAGGGAAACATTTCCGGTTTTTACGACAAAGTGCATCTGGTACCCTTTGGAGAATATATTCCTCTGCGCGGCTGGCTTCCGTCCTGGATACGCCCCGTAACCAATACAATCGCCGATTTTCTTCCCGGTCGGGGACACAAGGTATTCCAAATAGACGGCTACCCTTCTTTTGGCGCGCTTATCTGTTACGAGATTATATTTCCCGCTGAAGTAGTAGACATTTCTAATATACCGGAATGGCTTGTCAACCTAACCAATGACGGCTGGTACGGCGACAGCGCTGGTCCTTATCAGCATCTGACGACAGCGCGTCTGCGGGCGGTGGAAGAAGGAATTACCATAGTCAGAGCCGCTAATTCGGGGATCAGCGCCGTCATCTCCAAAACCGGACGCATCCTTTCCGCTCTGCCGCTGAACGAGCGTGGAATTCTGGACACAAAACTTCCAAAACATCTCAAAATATCAACCATTTATGGAAAATCAGGAAATTTCATCGTTTTAATATTGCTTTTGGGTAATATAGCATTTGCTGCTATATTGAATTTATTAAAACGATAAGCCGTTGAAAATAGACAAGGAATCAACCCGATTGATTTATCGTCTGTCAATAATATAAAATATTATATAAAATTCTGTTGACGAAATCATACGAAAATCATATTTATAGGGTATAGACTAATATAAAGGAATAAAAAATGACTGCAGAAACTCCAAAAAAATCTAGCCGTGGTAGAACGCCAAGTGGGGAACCTAATCCCATTGACGTTCACGTCGGCAACCGTATTAGATTAAGACGTACTCTGCTGGGGTTAAGTCAGGAAAAACTGGCCTCGCTTCTGGGGTTGACGTTCCAACAGGTACAGAAATACGAACGCGGCATGAACCGTGTCGGTGCGAGTCGTCTGTGGGACATCGGAAAAGTCCTTGAAGTACCTATCGGTTTTTTCTACGAGGATATGGACAAAGAGGTTGCAAACCAGAGCCCCCGCATGTTCAGCCTGCCTGAAAACACGCCTTTGGCCCTTGCTGAGGAAGAAGAGCATTTTGACATAGACCCGATGCACCGTCAGGAAACCATCGAACTGGTCAAAGCCTATTACAAAATTCCGAACCGTAAAGCGGCCAAACATATGTTTGACCTGATCATTGCCATGTCAAAAACAACTTACAACAATGATGATGAAGACAAATAACTTCTGTACAATCGGTAAAAAAAGCTGGCAACTTGCCGGCTTTTTTTTATACTTGAAAACAAAAATATTATCAGAACGGAATTTTAAACATGCGTTACCTTTTCACATCAGAATCTGTCTCTGAGGGACATCCGGACAAAGTCTGCGACCGCATATCGGACACCATTGTCGACCTGTACCTTTCCAAGGACAACGCAAGCCGCACGGCCATAGAAACGCTGGCTACAACCAATAAAGTCATTGTCGCCGGAGAAACAAGCTGCGGCGCCTATGTCAGTCAGGAAGAGATCGACCATTGCATCCGGGAAGCAATCCGGGACATCGGTTATGATCAGAAAGGATTCAGCTGGCAGACGGTAAATATTGAAAATTTGCTGCATCATCAATCCTGCGACATTGCGCTCGGCGTAGACAATGACGGAGCCGGCGATCAGGGCATTATGTTCGGTTACGCCAAAAAAGAAAGCGGGTTTGACAGCAATTACATGCCTCTGGCCATATTTTTTGCCAACCGGATTCTGAAAAATCTCGGAGACGCCCGCCGTCGGGGCGACGTTCCCGGCATCGGCCCTGATGCCAAAAGCCAGGTAACGGTAGAATACGAAAATGGCAAACCTGTCGGCATCAGCTCAGTAGTCTTATCCACCCAGCATTCTGAAAAGCTGTCGCAGGTCGACGTGCGCGAAATCGCCCGCGGATACATTGCCCAAACCCTGCCTGCGGACTGGATGCCGGCCGAAAAAGATATTCTTGTCAATCCCACCGGACGGTTTGTCATCGGCGGCCCGGACGGCGACACCGGCCTGACGGGACGCAAAATCATCGTTGACAATTACGGCGGCTACGCGCCGCACGGCGGCGGAGCCTTTTCCGGAAAAGATCCGACCAAAGTCGACCGGTCCGCGGCCTACATGCTGCGGTACCTTGCCAAAAACATTGTCGCCGCGGGTCTGGCCGAAGAATGTCTGCTCCAGATTTCCTATGCCATCGGCATTGCCCGGCCACTGTCTTTATACATCAGCACCAACGGTACGGCCGTCGTTGACGAGCGGAAAATTCTCCGATTTATTGAGGAAAACATAGATTTGTCCCCCCGCGGTATTATCAGCCGTCTGCAGCTCAGACGACCGATTTATACGCCGACTTCCGCTTACGGGCACTTCGGGCGCGCGCCGCAGGCCGACGGAGGTTTTTCTTGGGAAAAATTAGATTTAGTAGACGAGTTGAAACATGCTGTTAAGTGATAAACCAAAATTTTTCGGACGGCGCAAAGGCCGTATAATCCGCAAAGCCAAAACGACGCTGCTTGAGGCGTTTCTGCCGCAGATCCGCATTACGGAAGAGACAGTTTTTGATCCCCGCACCCTGTTTGGCAAACCGGTTGAAAAAATCTGCCTCGAAATAGGATTCGGAAACGGCGAGCATCTGGCCGGACAAGCCCGCAACAATCCCCAAACAGGCTTCATCGGCGCGGAAGTTTTTCAAAACGGCGTCGCCAATCTTCTGACTCTTCTGACCGGCATCCGGGAAGGAACCAATCTTCCCGAACAAATTTGCCTGGAAGATGGAAGAGAAGACAATATTCGGGTTTTTGACAATGATATGCGCCTTCTGTTTCCCAAAATTCCGGCCGGATTTTTGGATAAGGTTTTTGTTCTGTTCCCTGACCCGTGGCCCAAAAAAAGACATGCTTCGCGCCGCTTCATCAACCCCGAAAATCTGGCGGAGATATCCCGTATTTTGAAACCGGGAGGAATCCTGCGCGTGGCAACCGACCATAAAATATACAAAGCCTGGACTCTGCGTCAACTGCACGATTGTCCGGACTTTGAGTGGACGGCAACCTGCGGCGGCGACTGGAAACACGAACCTGAAGACTGGGTCGAAACCAAATACCAACGCAAAGCCATCCGCGAAGGACGGCGCCCGGTGTTTTTGGACTTCCGAAAAATATCCTGAAAATGCCCGCGGATATTGAAAACATTTTAGAACGGCTGTCGCGTTCCAAATTTCGCGGCCGCTTCTGCCTTAAGGCAAAAGACAAAGACTATGTTCGCCAAAAAGGATTGAAGACGATTCGCCGACATGCCGAAGATTTTATCGCAAAACGCATTGCTCCAGCTCGCATAAGCAATGACGGCAGACAGACACCCATGAAAGGGCATCCGGTTTTCGTCGCGCAGCATGCGACAGCCTGCTGCTGCCGGCAGTGCATCAGCAAATGGCACGGCTTTATGCCCGGAACGGAACTCACTGCTGAACAGCAAAAATATCTAACCGATGTCATCATGAGATGGATTGAAATACAGAACCAATCGCCGTACGCAGCCCCCTCTCCTGTAGACATCATCCCCAAACGCCGTGAAAAACCCCGCACGGCAGTTTCCGGAGATTCCCGACGGCAAAAGAACAGACAATACCCTACTGAAAACCTCTTAATATGAAGGATACGAATTAATTGTCGGATCAATATTCGGTTCGCTGATTGTATTAATGTCGCTTGCCGGATATGACTGTACGTCATAAATTCTGTCTCCCGATTTATAAAGCGTATTCTGAATCTGTTCGTTTACCTGTTGCGGTGAATCCTGCGGACTGACGGGAGGATTCTGCGGCAGTTCTTCATTGAGAGACGGCAAAACTTCCGGCGCCGGATTTTTACTTTTTGCCTTTTGTCCAGAAAGTTTTGCCTCAACAGCATCAGAGCTGTCGGCATTTGTCTCAGTTACAATCGGATTTCCCAACGGATTGGAGGAGCCGGCCGCCTGCTCGACGACAAACTCATCCGGGTCTCCCGGCGCTTTGCGCGAAGCGCCGTATATAACCGTCGGCACAGAACCGCCCATATTTTCCTCGCAAACGGCACTCTGGTTCATCTGGGCATAGGATTCGCTGTTGATCGCGCACATGGCCCACATCAGCATTGTCAGATTTCGCAAAGCCTCATTCATGTCAACCTCGCAAATTTCGTTGAATTCTGCACAAAGAAATAGTCCTTGTTCCGCCGGAAACAAGGACTATTAATAAAAAAAGCAGATACTGCGCGTAATTATGCGGCCCGGACAGCCTCATCATCCAGAAAAGCATAAGTATCTCGGGCGATGACCAGCTCCTCATTTGTCGGAATAACCAGCACTTTCACCTTAGACGCCGGCGTTGTAATCTCCATGGCTTTTCCGCGCTGATGATTCGCCTCGTCGTCAATCTCGATTCCCAGATAAGCAAGCCTCTCACAGATTCTCTTGCGGATAAACGACCGGTTTTCGCCAATTCCTGCCGTAAAAATAATCGCGTCCACACCGCCCAGAATGGCAATATAACCGCCGATCTGTTTTACCAGCTGGTGCACATAAACATCAACGGCAGTAATGGCATCCTGATTGCCGGCCAGACACTGCGTCTCAACATCGCGCAGATCCGTAAGCCCTCTGGTCAGTCCTTTCCAGCCGCTTTCCTTGTTCATTAAAGCGTTAACCTCATCGGCCGTTTTATGCTGGGTTTTCATAATATGCAGCGGAATATACGGGTCAATGTCGCCGCAGCGGCTGGCCATCATAAACCCGGCGACCGGCGTAAAGCCCATGGACGTATCGACCGAGCGGCCGTTTTCAATCGCCGTAATCGAGGCGCCGCCGCCGAGATGACAGCTGATAAATTTACCCTTAAAGCCAAGCATTTTCGCGGCTTCTTCCGAAACATACTTATGCGATGTGCCGTGAAAGCCGTATTTGCGGATTCCGTACTTTTCATATTGTTCCAGCGGCAGAGCATACAGATAGGCCTCTTTTTTCATGCTCTGATGAAACGCCGTGTCAAAAGCGGCCACCTGCCGGACTTTGGGCAGTATTTTGGAAATTGCCTCGATTCCGTATAAGAAAGCAGCACCGTGCAACGGCAGCAGATCCGCTGTCTCGCGCGCTTTGGCCAGCACATCGTCGTCAATAACCACAGATTTGTCAAAATACTCGCCGCCATGTCCCATCCGGTGGCCGACCGCGTCGATTTCATCCACGCTCTTAATCGGGCCGGACAGCAAAATATTCAGAATTTCCTGAATGGCGTCGCTGTGATCTTTCAGCTCTATGTCGCGGATCTGTTTTTCTTTTCCCAGAGCTTCCATACTGATAAACGAACCGCCGGCGCCGATGCGTTCGGCATTTCCTTTGGCAATAACGCTGTGGCTGTCGCCTTCCATATTAAATAACTGGTATTTAACCGTCGTCGAGCCCGAGTTCAGTACGAGTATCTTTTTCATATATGCTTCCTGTCCTGTTATTGAAATAAAAAATAGGGAGCTATCATAATAGCTCCCCGTATATAAAGCACAAAATTCTTATTTAGTCAAGTTGACCGTATCGCGGGCAATTGCCAGTTCCTCATTTGTTGGAATAACAAAAGCCTTAACCTTTGAAGCCGGCGTGGTAATTTCGACAATTTCGCCGCGCAGGTTGTTTTTGGCTTCGTCCAGCTCAATGCCGAGATAAGCCAAGCGTTCCAGAATAAGCTTGCGGACCAGCGGCGAGTTTTCGCCGACACCGGCCGTAAAGACAAGGGCGTCAACGCCTTTCAGAGCCGCGATATAAGCACCGATATATTTAACGATATTGTAAATATAGCAGTCCATGGCTTCCAGAACTTTCGGCTCTCCCTTCAGATACGCGGCCTCAAAATCGCGTGAGTCGCTGTATCCCGTCAAACCGAATTTTCCGCTCTGTTTGTTAAGCATTTCGTTAACCTGTTCCGTAGTCAGGTTCTGCGTATTCATGATATACAGCGGAATATACGGGTCAATGTCGCCGCAGCGCGTATCCATGACAATACCGGCCAACGGCGTCATACCCATGGACGTATCAATGCATTTTCCGTCCCTGACGGCGGTAATCGACGCGCCGCTGCCGATATGGCAGGTAATCAGGCGGCATTTTTCGCCCAGGATTTTCATAGCCTCTTCGGCAACAAATTTATGCGAGGTTCCGTGCGCTCCGTAACGGCGGATTTTGTATTTGACGCGCTGCTCCTCGGGCAGAGCGTAAGTATAGGCTTCGGCCGGCATTGTCTGATGAAAAGCCGTGTCAAAAACCGTTACCTGAGGAACATTGGGCAGCTCCTTAGCAACCGCCTTGATAACCAGCACGGCAGCCGGATTATGCAGCGGCGCCAGAGTCGAAAGATCCTCAATATCGCTGATAACCTGATTGTTCACCAAAACCGAACCTTTGAAAATGGAGCCGCCCTGAACAATGCGGTGGCCGATGGCATGAATTTCGCCGAGGCTGGAAATAACGCCGTCCAGAAGAAGTTTTGTAACTTCCTCAAACGCTCTGTTATGGTCGGGCAGATCCACGCTGACTTCCTTTTTGCTTCCGTCGGCAAATTTAATGCTGACAAAAGAGGCGCTGCGCCCGATGCGCTCTGCGTTTCCTTTGGCAACCACTTCGTACTTATCGCCGTCAACGTTAAACAGCTGATACTTCAAGGTTGAAGAACCGGCATTGAGAACAAGAATTTTTTTCATATCAGAGTCCTTAATTTATTACATTATACAAAATATTGCGGGCGGAAAATCCGCCCGTCAAAACCTATTTTTGCGACTGGATAGACGTAATCGCGATCATGCCGACAATATCCTCGACCAAAGCGCCTCGGGATAAATCATTAACCGGTGCGTTCAGGCCCTGAAGCATCGGACCGTAGGCCTCGCAGCCGCAGATGCGCTGCAACATTTTATAGCTGATGTTCGCGGAAGCCAGATCCGGGAAAATCAGAACATTGGCGCGGCCGGCAACCTCGCTGCCCGGAGCTTTTTTCGCGCCGACAACGGCATCCAGCGCGGCGTCTGCCTGCAGCTCGCCGTCCAGCTTGATGTTCAGATGTTTGTATTCATCCGTCTGCAGAGCCTGCTGCGCGATTTCGGTGGCGCGTTTAACTTTCTCAACCTGGTCGCCCTTGCCTGATCCTTTGGTTGAAAACGACAGCATCGCCACTTTCGGTTCTATGCCGAACTTAATGGCATTGACGGCAGCGTCCAGCGCGGCGTCGGCCATTTCCTTGTCCGTGGGGTCAATAATAATCGCGCAGTCAGACAAAACATACGGCTTGTCGTCATGAACCAGAATCAGCAGAGAAGAAACGCTGGAACCCTTCTTGGCCGATTTGATGATCTGCAGCGCCGGCCGAACAGTATCCGCCGTCGAATGATTGGCCCCGGAAAGCATGCCGTCCGCATGGCCGGCCTTAATCATCAGCGTTCCGAAATAATTGGGATTCAGAGCCAGTTTGGCGGCTTCTTCCTCCGTCATGCCTTTTTCCTTGCGCAGATCATACAACAGCTTTGTATACTGAGCCAGATTCTCTGAATCTTTCGGATCAATCAGTTTAATATCCTCAAGGCTCCAACCGTTTTTCTCATAATATTTTTTGATTTCGCCGACATCGCCGAGGATAATAATCTTAGCGGCCTTTTCCCCGGTAATGATATGGGCGGCCTTCAGTATTCTCTCATCCTCGCCTTCTGGCAGAACAATGGTTTTGATATCGCTTTTTGCCTTTGCGATCAGGCTTCTCAAATATGCGCTTTCAATCATCTGCGTAACCTTTTCCTTTTAAAATTAAAAAAAAATAATTACTTGTAATAAACAACGCCTGACTGCAAAAGTCCATAAAAACTTTTGCTTTTTGCTTGTAAATATTATACTATCTGCTTAAATTTCAGAGATTGCTTAATTACATAAGGAAAAACTATGTTAGAAAGAACCCTCTCCATTATCAAACCCGATGCCACGATCAGAAACATCACCGGAAAAGTCAACGCCATGATTGAAGACGCCGGACTGAAGATAATCGCACAGAAAATGATTCGGCTAACCCCCGGGCAGGCCGAGGAATTTTACGGCGAACACAGAGATAAGGCTTTCTTCACAAGCATGATAGAAATCATGACGTCCGCTCCGGTTGTCGTTCAGATTTTGGAGGCGGACAACGCCATTTCTCTGTATCGAAAGATTATGGGCGCCACCAATCCCGCCGTCGCCGAGCCAGGAACGATTCGCAAAACCTTTGCCCTGTCGATTGACAAAAATACCGTGCACGGTTCGGATTCGGAAGAAAGCGCCAAACGGGAGATCGAATTCTTCTTCAGCCACATTGAAATCGTCGGTTAAGGGAGAGGCGGCGTGTTCAGGGCAGTTCTCTTCATCAGCTTCATTTTCGCCTTTTTCTGCGGCCCCGTCCGGGCGCAGAATCAGATTTACAACGCCGAAATTTCGGTTGACGTAACAGCCGAAAATGCGGCACAGGCTAGAGAGCAGGCCATGACCGAAGCCAATCGCAAAGCTTTTCTGTCCGTCGCCGCAAGAGTAACGACCGCGGAAGGAGTCGCGGAACTCAGCCGGCTGACGGACGGACAGATTCTGAACTTTATCCGCGAAGTATCGGTCGTATCCGAAAAAGCGTCCGACATTCGTTACATTGCGGTGTTCAACGTCCGCGTCAATCAGGATATTCTGACCCGCTACATGCAGGAAAACAACATTCCTTTTGTTATCGGCGGCGCGGCCAACATTCTGATCATCCCGACATTCCGGGAGTTCAAAACCGATGCCCCTCTGCTCTGGGAGGGAACCAACGCCTGGCGGAAAGCCTGGGAGGCTGGGCCGGTCCAAATCGGAGCGGTCAGAATTTTCAGTATTCCGCCCAACGGGTCCAACTATGCCGCCGTCGACGCGGAGAAAGCGCTGCGTTTGGACGGTATTGCTCTGGATAAAATAGCCTTCATCAACAACACAAAGGATATTTATGTTGCCGATGCCGTATATGAGGGAATTGAGGGGCTGAAAGTTACGCTGCGCTCTTATCAGAACGGTGCGGAAGAAACGATTTTTGTTCCCGGAGAACGCGGCCCGCAGCTGTTTGCCGACGCCATAGGCCAAATCAGCGACAACCTTTACAATAAGGTCAAAAAACAAAACGTCGTCAACAACAAGCAAAAATCGGAAATAACGGTTTTATACAGTTTTACCTATCTGAAAGACTGGCTGTCTCTGGAAAAGAAGCTGAAAGACATCGGTTATGTCAGAAGCATTGTTACCGACGCCATCGGCAGCGGCAAAGTTCAGTTTAAAATGACCTATATCGGAAGTTTCGATAAACTTCAGGAAGCCCTGCGCAACAAATATTACAATCTGAAAAGCCAGGGAAATTTCTATATTCTCGAAAAAATCTAACAACTAAAGGATCCGCCTATGCCCGAAACAACAAAAGTCAATCGCAACTGGATGTTCTGGTTAGCGCTGTTTGTGCTGTTCTGCATCTCTGTTTATGTGCTGCGCTCTGTGCTTCTGCCCTTTGTTGCCGGCATTGTTCTCGGTTATCTGCTGGATCCTTTTGCCACCAGATTCGAAAAATGGGGCATGAACAGAACCATGGCCACCTTTCTGGTTCTGCTTCTGGTTGTCATTTTTCTCATCCCGGCCTTATTGCTGTTAATCGGCATCATTGATGAACAGCTGGGAAAATTCATTACCGCAGTCCCCCAGTATATCACGTCGCTGATAAAGAAAATAGAACCGGTAATTTATGAACTGCAGGAAAGATTCCCCAACCTTCAGGCCGAAAAAATAAAAGAATACCTGCGCAGCAATATGTCAAACGGCCTCAAACTGACCGGCAATGTTTTCAAAGGCATTATTTCCGGAGGGTTCGCTTTGTTCAATCTGATATCGTTGCTTCTCATTACGCCGGTTGTAACATTTTACATGCTGCGCGACTGGGACAAGTTTATCGCCAAGGTAGACAGTCTTCTGCCCCGCAATTCCAAAAGATCCGTCCGCGAACAGGCCCGCCAAATAGACAAGACTCTGGCCGGATTTATCCGCGGACAGCTGAGCGTCTGTATTCTCCTCGGCACCTATTATTCCCTCGGTCTTTATTTTGTCGGGCTCGATTTGGGAATTCTTGTCGGTTTTCTGGCCGGCCTGATATCCTTTATTCCTTATGTCGGCAGCATTTTCGGTTTTGTTGTCAGCATCGCCATTGCCTTTGCCCAGTTTGACACCATGATGCCGATTCTCAAAGTCGTTCTCGTCTTTATCACGGGACAGTTTATAGAGGGAAATTTTCTGACGCCGAAGCTGGTCGGCGACAATGTCGGCCTTCATCCGGTATGGGTCATGTTCGCTTTGCTGGCCGGCGGTGTTCTGCTTGGCTTTCTCGGCCTGATGATAGCCGTTCCCGTAGCGGCTGTCATCGGCGTTTTGCTGCGCCATGCCATTGACAACTATAAAAAGAGCTCGTTGTATCTGGATGACTAACAAAATCTGCACCATATTCTCTTTGCTTCTGCTGTTCGGTTTTCCGCAAACCTCCGCGGCAGCGGACAGCGGCGACATTTTTTTCAGCAACCATACGACGGAAAAAGAGATTATTTCCGGCAAAACGCCGACCGGCGTCGTTTTATGGACACATGAAGACGGCAACGGCGGCATAGCCATTTCTCTGGATCAGCCGCCGATGAAAAGCTTTAAGAAAGCCACAAATTACTGCAAAAGCCTTCGTCAGGGCAACCGATACGCCGGCGAATGGCATCTGCCGACCCTGCTGGAATTTTTTCCCATAGATAAAATGCAGGGACATATTATTGACGGCCGCAGGCTGGAGCATATAAACGACAGACTGAAAAATATCCGCGGCGCCCAGCGCCTGAAAAACGAATATTATCTGACCAGCACAAACAACGGTTCTTCGGCGGTTGCCGTCAATCCCTTTACTGGCGACATAAAGGAAGTACCGCTGAAAAAAAGATTATATTTCCGCTGCGTTACCGGGTTTTGAACCAGCCGCCTTACGGCATCAGCGCCGTTTCAACCTTTTCTTTTCGGATGCGAACCGTCCCCTTTCAGCCCCCTCTCTGCGAAAACGGACAACGCCGCTCCGTTCTAACATTTTCCTTTGCCGGCACATTATTTCCGCAGTTCTGTCTCCGCGCAATTTTCTCCCGGAAACCTCCGCGGTTTTCCATATTTTTCCGGGTCGCCCGGTTGTTTTCCACACGGCGCCAGCAAAATTTGCTGTGGTTCCGGTTGAAATCCCGCTCACTCAAAATTTAACAAAGAACATCCCTTTTTAAGGAATATTTTAGACATTAAGGAATATCATCTTTTCATAATCGTTATTTTTTAAGGAAACTGATCATGCTTTTCAATCTGGCTGATGTATTCAATTCGCTGCCCCTCAGGGCTTTCCTTGCTTTTTTCACGGCTTTGTTTCTGGCTCTGGCCTGCGGCGGAAAACTCATAGACATACTACACCGGCATCAGGCCAAAGGGCAGCCCATACGCGAAGACGGCCCGCAAACGCACCTGCAGACCAAAAAGGGAACCCCGACCATGGGCGGCCTCCTGATTTTGGCTTCAACCGCAGCCGGCGCTTTGTTATGGTGCGATCTGAAAAATCCTTTTGTGTGGATCAGTCTTCTGGTCATATTCATTTACGGTCTGACGGGATTCGCCGACGACTATATCAAAGTTACCAGACAAACCGCCAATGCTATGACGGCAAAAATGAAACTGATTCTGCAGTTTGCCACGGCCCTGATTGCCGTCGGCGTCATCTCCTATTACACCCCCGAGGCCAAACGCTTTTCGCTGGCCTTTCCATATTTCGCGGATCTGGCCGTCAATATTTCCTGGTTTTACATTCCCTTTGCCATGGTTGTTATTGCCGGTTCCTCAAACGCGGTCAACATCAGCGACGGGCTTGACGGGCTGGCTGCCGGTCTCTGCGTCTTGTCATTTTTGGTTTTCACGGCAATTGCTTACATCTGCGGAACCGCCTGGGCGCCTGTTTTTCACCAGACAACCCTCCCCTACACCGGCGAAATTGCCGTTCTCTGCGCGGCTGTTATCGGCGGCTGCGCCGGATTTTTATGGTTCAACGCGCCAAAGGCAAAAGTCTTCATGGGAGACACGGGTTCCTTGTCCCTCGGAGCTCTTCTCGGCACGATAGCGGTCATGACCAAGCACGAAATTCTTCTGGCAATCGTCGGCGGCGTTTTCGTAATGGAAGCCGTATCGGTCATGATTCAGGTTTTCTGGTTTCGTCATACGGGCGGCAAACGCTTTTTCCGCATGGCGCCAATTCATCATCATTTTGAGCAGCTGGGCTGGTCGGAAACGACCGTTACTGTCCGTTTCTGGCTGATAGCCTTCATTCTGGCCGTTTTAGGCGCGTCATCTCTGGTTGTTTTGTAGGAGGCTGCCACTGTGAACTTGTTCTCCCGCAACAGCCGCAGTCTTATAGCCAACTGGTGGTGGACCGTTGACAAAGTGCTCCTGACGCTGGTTACTGTTCTAATTGCTATCGGTATTTTTCTTAACTTTTCCGCCAGCCCTGCCGTGGCCAACCGCATCGGCGCGGAAACTTTTCACTTTGTAAAACGCCAGCTGTTCTTCATTCCGATTGCTTACGGACTGCTGATATTTCTCTCGATGCAAAAGCTCAAAACTATCCGGCGCGTTGCCATCATCGGTTACATGATAACTATTATACTAATGATTCTGACGCTTTTCTGGGGAGAAGAAACCAAAGGCGCGTCGCGTTGGATTCGGATTCTGGGTTTTTCTCTTCAGCCGTCCGAATTCATCAAGCCGACATTTGCCGTTGTTGCCGCCTGGCTGTTCGAAGGACAGAAAAAATATCGCGATTTTCCCGGCAACCTGCTCTCCACCTGCCTTTACGGCTTCACGCTCATCCTTCTGCTGATGCAGCCAGACGTCGGCATGTCGATTGTAGTTTCCCTGATCTGGGGTTTTCAGTTTTTTCTGGCCGGTCTTTCCGTTTTGCTGGTCGCGGTTCTGGGACTGGTCGGCATAGGCCTGCTGGTTATCGCGTATTTTGCCTTTGACCACGTCCATGCCCGCGTGCAGCAGTTCATCGGCTCTGGAAACGAGCTGAGTTATCAGGTAAGAAAATCGCTGGAAGCTTTTCAGAGCGGCAGTATTTTCGGCCGCGGACCGGGAGAAGGCGTCGTCAAACTCAATATTCCGGACGCCCATACGGATTTCATTTTTGCCGTTGCCGGCGAAGAATTCGGTTTGCTTTTATGTCTGGTTATAGTAGGCTTATATGCGGCGATTGTTATCCGTTCGATGCTGACCTCAATGAAAGACAACAATCTGTTTATCATTCTTTCGGCATCGGCCCTGGCCGCTTCTTTCGGCCTGCAGGGAATTATCAATATGGCCTCCACCCTGCACCTGATGCCAACTAAGGGAATGACCCTGCCGTTCATATCTTACGGCGGTTCGTCCCTTCTGGCTTCGGCCTTAGGCATGGGGATGCTTCTGGCCATAACGCGCAAAAATGTTCATGCGGAGGATAAAGATGAAGACTAAGAAAAAAAATCAGTCCCGGAAACCGTTAATCATTCTGACGGCCGGCGGCACGGGCGGACATGTTTATCCCGCGGAAGCCCTGGCCGAAGAGCTCATCAGGCGGGGATACCGTCTGGAACTGATAACCGACGCCCGCGGCAAAAACAATTACAAGGGCCGCCTGGGAGAAATCCCCAACCACTCGGTTCTCGCCGGAAGCATCGTCGGCAAATCAAAACTATTCAAAATCAAAAGCCTGTTCAAAACCTGTCTGGGAATTCTTCAGGCCGGCTGCATTCTTTTTCGCAAAAAACCCGTCTGTGTCGTCGGTTTCGGCGGTTATGCCTCATTCCCGACTTCCATGGCCGCCATTCTGCTCGGCATTGACCTTGTGATCCACGAGCAAAACTCGGTCATGAGCCGGACCAACCGTTTTCTGAGCAAATATGCAAGCCTGATTGCCCAAAGTTTCAAAAAAGTAAAATACACTCCGGCGGGAACAAAATCCGTTTTGACCGGCATGCCGATTCGGGAAGCCATTGCTGCCGTCAGAAACAACGGATATCCTTCTCTGGCAAAAGGCCAGAAGTTCCAGATTATGGTTCTCGGCGGCAGTCAGGGAGCCAAGGTTTTCGGCGATGTCGTTCCCGAAGCAATCCGTCTTCTGCCCGAAGCGGACCGCAAAAAGATCCGGATTTTCCAGCAGTGCCGCGAAGCCGACGCTGCCGGTGTAAAAGCCGCGTATAACAATCTGGAATGCGAGGCGGTTGTTTCCCATTTCTTCGGCAATATGCCCGAACTCTACGCCGGAACCCATTTGATAATTTCGCGGGCCGGCGCCTCATCCGTTTCCGAAATCACCGCTGTCGGCATCCCTTCGGTGCTGGTGCCGCTGCCTATCGCCGCCGACGATCATCAGACCGGCAACGCAAAGGAAATCGGCGACGCCAAAGCGGGGCTTGTTGTCAGACAAAAAGATTTTACGGCGGAAAAACTTCGGGATATACTGACCGAATATATGCACGATTTTGCAAAACTAACCCGCATGTCGGATAACGCCAGACAAATCGGCATAATCGACGCAGCCGGACGTTTTGCCGATTCGATAGAAAAAGAAATCATTTCCAAAAAAATAGGAGGGGTTCATGTTCGGCATTAAAATTTTCAAACCCGGAATTTTAAATCTTCTGCCCCGTGTGCGCGGCAGATATTTAAAAAACGTAAGTCTGGCAAAATACACCTGGTTCGGCGTCGGCGGCCCAGCCGAAATTCTGTACATTCCCGCAGACATTGAAGATTTGAGCCATTTTCTTAAAAACAAACCCTACAACCTGCCCATCTGTCTGATAGGCGGCGGCTCCAATCTGCTGGTTCGCGACGGCGGTGTTCCCGGCGTTGTTATAAAACTCGACAGCCCGGCTTTCAAAAAAATCACTTACGGAGAAAACACCATCACCTGCGGCGCCGGCGTGCGCAACAGCGAGTTAAAGAAACAGATGCTGGAACATGGTTTCGGCGGACTTGAATTTCTATGCTCAATCCCCGGGGTCGTCGGAGGTTCCGTCAAAACCAACGCCGGCTGTTTTGGCAGTTCCGTAAAGGACGTTATCCGCGAGGCGCAGATTATGAACGGCGACGGCGACATAAAAACGGTTCCGGTCGGCGACCTGATGCTTTCTTACCGGAGCAGTTTTTTTCCGGACGACTGGATTATCCTAAGCATCACATTCAACACGCGCCCCGAAGCTGTCGAAAACATCAAGGCAAAGCTTGACGAACAAAAAGCCTACCGCGTAAAAAACCAGCCCTGCAACGAAAGAACCGCCGGTTCCACATTCAAAAACCCCGAGGGGCTCAAAGCGTGGGAACTCATCAAGAAGTCGGGCTGCGCCGACCTGAAAATCGGCGGGGCAAAAGTCTCGGAAAAACACTGCAACTTTCTGATAAACACCGGCACAGCCACTGCCGGAGACATTGAAACGCTGGGAGAAACAATCATACAAAAAGTCCGTGAACAAACCTCCATAACGCTGGAATGGGAAATAAAACGGCTGGGAATCAACAAATAAACAATGGCGGGAACAGAAAAAAATACTTCTTCGGCGGAAAAGCCGGCCAAACCGGCGGACAATCGCGTTTCTCTACCGCGCGAATGGCCTTGCCGCCTCTTGGGAAACTTTCTGATTCTCGCTCTGATTTTCATATTTTCTTTCATTACCATAACCATCCGTGAAAATCTGGTTGCCAAACAACTTCAAAATCTTTCCGACGAGTTTTGTCGCATCACGTCCAAACTGGGCTTTACCGTCGACGACATCATCATCGAAGGGCGGCGGAAAACCGCGAAAGAAGATGTGCTGAAAGCATTGGACATCCGCCGCGGCGACAACATCCTGCGGCTGGACATACAACTGCTGCGGCAAAAAATACAGGAACTTCCGTGGGTACGCGATGCCGTTGTCAAAAGGAGTTTTTTTCCAAACATCATTCATATCGGCATAACGGAGCGACGCGTTGCCTCCGTCTGGCAGATAAAAGAAAAATTTCATCCCATTGACACCGAAGGCAACGTAATTGACGCCGACTTCAAGCCCTCCGCTCCCATCCTGCTGATTGTTGGAGCCGGCGCGCCGCAGCGCATCAACAGCCTGTTGGAAATCATATCCAAAGACAACGACGTTTATCCCCGCATAAAAGTCGCCAATTTTATTTCCCAGCGCCGTTGGAACCTGATTTTGGACAGTATCGAAAACGGCATTACCATAAAGCTGCCGGAAGAAAATATTGAACAGGCATGGAAAAAATTGCTTAAACTGAACAAGACCAAAGGGATTCTTAAACGTAAATTAACCATCATCGATTTAAGATTAGACGATAAAGTTATTGTAAAGCTGGAAAAACTTAGCCCCGAAGAACGCAAAAAGCTCAAAGAGGTCAAGGAAAGCAACACCTAAGGAGATGACAGAAATTGACGCCGTCTTTTAACCGCCTGACAACAATCGCAGCTCTGGACATCGGTTCGTCCAAGGTATGCTGTATTATTGCAAAAATAAGCCGGGATAAAAGAATCAATGTTGTCGGTTACGGCTACAACGCCTCAAAGGGCATCAAAAACGGTATCATCACCGATATTAACCAGGCCACCCTGTCTGTCTGCAATGCTGTCGAAACCGCGGAGCAAATGGCTAACGAAAGAATTGACCGCATCATCGTCAACATCTCCGGCGACAAAATAAAAAGCGTCATCAAAAACGCGACGATTTCCATCAACAAAAACCGCCCGGTCAACGAAAATGACATTACCAAAGTTATTGAAAAAGGCATAAACAAAATCAACGTCGACGGACACGAGCTCATTCACTGCCTGCCGACAAGCTACCGTCTGGACATGGGAGAGGAAATCAAGGATCCGCGCAACATCTTCGGAGAAAACCTGTCTGTCGACATTCTTTTGGGACTGGTTCCCGACATCATGTTCCGCAACATTTCCACTGTCATCGAAAACGCGCACCTCGAAATCGCCGAAAAAGCCTTCTCGGCCTATGCCTCAGGTCTGTCCTGCCTGGTAGACGACGAAAAGGAAATCGGCGCGACGGTCATTGACATCGGCGGCGGAACAACCAGTATTGCCAGCTTCAAACACGGACATCCCGTCTACTTCTCGTCCATCGCCGTCGGCGGCAACAATGTTACGAATGATATCGCCTGGGGCCTGACCACGTCGTTCACACATGCGGAACGTCTGAAAACCCTCCACGGCTGCGCTTTTCTGACACAAGCCGACAAAGAGGAAACCATCAATGTTTACCCGGTCGGAGAAGAAGACGATAGTTCGATCAAACAAGTGCCCAAAGCCGAATTAATCAGCATCATCACGCCGCGCATTGAGGAAACGTTCGAACTTGTCAACAAAAAGCTCTGCGAACACGGGCTGAGAGACGTGCCCAGCCACCGCGTTGTTCTGACCGGCGGCGGCAGCCAGCTGTCGGGCATCCGCGAAGTCGCCGCCATGGTTCTTGACAAACAGGTGCGTCTCGGTCGTCCGAAAAACATCGGCGGTCTGCCGGATATTCTGTGCAGCCCCGCATTTTCAACCGCGGTCGGCCTGCTTTCCTTCGCCTTGAATTACACTGAAAAAAAACCGGCCAAAATCATCAACAAACCGGTTCACAGCGCCGGAACTTTCGGCAAAATTCTGGGCTGGATGAAACAAAATTTCTAAATTTGTTTTTTTAATATTTTTAGTAACCAAAACTTAATTACTTTCTCTTATTCTAAAATCAAATTCAGTAAATTTTTTGGAGTAAGAAATACAATGTCAATCAAATTAGCCGTACCAGAAAAAACTGTTATGCATTTAAAACCGCGGATATCCGTTATCGGCGTCGGCGGCGGCGGCGGCAATGCCGTCAATAACATGATAGCGCAAAATCTGGAAGGCGTCGATTTCATTGTTGCCAACACCGATGCGCAGGCTTTGGCCCATTCCTCGGCCAGCCGCAAAATTCAGCTTGGCCTGCAGACCACGCAGGGTCTGGGCGCCGGCGCCCGTCCGGAAGTCGGAAAAATGGCCGCCGAAGAAGCCAAGGAAGAAATTGAAAAGGAACTGGAAGGCGCCAACATGGTCTTTATCACCGCCGGCATGGGCGGCGGCACAGGCTCGGGAGCAGCGCCCGTCGTTGCCAAAATAGCCAAGGAAAAAGGCATTCTGACCGTCGGAGTTGTAACTAAACCTTTCCAGTTCGAGGGAAAAAAACGTTTTGAAACGGCTGAAGCGGCTGTCGAAGAATTTACCAAACAGGTCGACAGCATTATCATTATTCCCAACCAGAACCTGTTCCGCATTGCCGACAAAAAAACCACGCTTGCCGACGCGTTTGTCATGGCTGACAATGTCTTATACGCCGGCGTCCGTTCCATTACCGATCTGATGATGATGCCCGGCCTCATCAATCTGGACTTTGCGGACATCAAAAGCATTATGGAAGATAAAGGCAAAGCCATTATGGGCACCGGTGAAGCTGAAGGTGAGGACCGCGCCGTCAAAGCCGCGGAGCAAGCCTTGTCCAACCCACTGCTCGACGACTGTTCCATGCATGGCGCCAAAGGCGTTTTAATCAATATTACCGGCGGTTCTGATATCACGCTGTTTGAAATCGACGAAGCGGCCAGCCGCATAAAAGAGGAAGTCGACGAGGATGCCAACATAATTTTCGGTTCCAGCTTTGATGAAAGCCTGGTCGGAAAAATCCGCGTTTCTATCGTCGCCACCGGCATCGGCGAGGACAAAAACAGCCGCCCCAAACCCAAACCGGTCATTCAGCCGAACTATATTGAAGAGAGTTTCAGCTCTGCTTCTGTCGTCGCGCCGAATCCCGAACTCGATTCCAACCTGGAAAAATTCTCGGCAACCAAAACGGAAATAGCCGAAGATGTCAGTGAGATTATCGAAAATTCCGAGATAGTTTCACTTGATGAAGAAGCGGCCAAACCGGTCGAGCAGCCGGTTCAGGTAGACGCCGCGGAAGAAAAGTTTGAAGATTTTGATTCTTTAGACAAATCTTCCGTCATGACCGAAATGCCGAAGGCTTCTTCTTTATTCAAAGCTATTATTAACAAAACGGAAGACATCACCGCCGAAGCACAGCTGGAAAATGTGTTGTCTTCCAACGAAAATACCTTTTCGGCCAAAACGCCGCTTCGCGCGGTCGAGGAAGAACCCGAACTGTTTCCCAATCACAATCCGGCACCCTTTGCCGCCCGCAGGACGGAAGAACCGGAACGGCTGATTGTCAGCGATGACGAGGAGGAATATACGCCGACCCTGATTGAAAGAGTTACCGGTTTTTCCATAGCCAAAAGAAACCGTAAAAAACAAAAAGAGAATGAACGGTTTCAGGAACCCGTTTCCCCCTCTTTTTCCGAGGACGAAGACCGCGATGAAGACCGGTTAAATCTGGAAATCCCGTCTTTTCTTCGCCGGAAGTAGGTCTCGGTAATTATTATAAGTTATAAACCATAAAAAAGCGGGAAAATTCCCGCTTTTTTTAGTTCTTTCTTTTCAATTCAACATATTGATAAGCGTTATCTCAACGCGGCGGTTCTGTTCGCGGCCGGCCGTCGTCGCATTGCTGGCGATCGGATTATTCGGTCCCATGCCGTTGACGATCATTCGCGCCGTGCTTACATTTCTCAGCCGCAGATAATTAGCCACGGCCTGCGCTCTTTGCAGAGACAATTTGTTATTATAGGCAACCGTTCCCGTATTGTCCGTATAACCGACAATCTGGACATTGGTCTTGTCAAACTCGTTGATAACCTTGGCTACAGAATCCAAGATTTTGTTAAATACCGGCTTAAAAACAGCGGAATCCGTATCAAACGTAATGTTGCTGGGCATAATCAGACGAACCTGATCGCCGTTTTTCTGAACCTGAACGCCGGTCCCGACCAGTTCCTCACGCAGCCTGCGAGCCTGCAGATCCATATAACCGCCGACTCCCGCGCCGCTTGCGGCCCCGATTCCCGCGCCGATCAGGGCGCCTTTCTTACCGCCAATCAGAGCGCCGATTCCCGCGCCCGCCGCCGTGCCGATGCCCGTTCCCCAGGCCGTTTTGGAAACCTTGCTTTCTCCGGTATAAGGGTCCGTTGCGCAAGCAGCCAAAAAACTGGCGGCCACAAAAGACAAAAACAGTTTTTTCATTTCTTTCTCCTTTTGTTAAACTGCTTCCAGTTTAAAAAGAAAATAAAAAAACACAAGCCCCGCCCGACGATTAAAAACAAAATTCCACAAAAAAAACGGAGAACAAAGTTCTCCGCAGAAAAAAAGCTTACTGACATGCTTTTTTTATTTCTTCCCATAGGCCGTAAATATATTCGACATCAACACGCTCTCCATACGGACAGCCCATACGACGAACAACATACAGCATATGCTCGTAGCCTTCTTCCAAAGCGGTCCCGCAAACGGCAGGATGATCGCGAAGGCTTTCCATTTTGCCGCTAGCAAAAGCTTCGAGCAGTTCTTTTCGATGCTGCGCGGCCTTTGCGGCGGCTTTTTTTGTTTTTTTCTTTGTCCGGCATTTTCCGCACTGATCAGCCGTCAGAAAAAGCAAGACCAGCATAACCAGACCGAACAAAAGGACATCATAAACCGACGCCATCTCAGTCCATTTTTGCTTTAACAATCCGCAAAACAGCGTTGAGATACTGCCACAACATTTTTTCCCTGCGACAGTGCTCCATATCCAGCCCGTTTTCGACATACTTTTTGTGAAGCACGCGATAAGCCTTCGTTTTCGCCGTTCTGACCTGTCCGGCAAAAATCTGCAGTTCCTCCACATTATAAAGATGGATAAAGCTGTTGGCCTCCATCCTGCTGATTCCGCACGGAACCAAAAACTCCGTGTCCACGGGATCGCATTCGGAAAGTTTCTGCATGAGACGCCGGGTAAAAACAGCCCTGATCTCTTCTTTGATTTCTTTCCAGAAAACAATCGCCTCCCTGATAATTTTCATCACCTGAGGATGCTGTTTCTCGTCTTTGATATCCCGTTCGGCGGCAAGGAGCATTCGCTCTGCTATTTCCAGCAGTTTTCTCTGTTCCTGACTGTCCAGTGCATTAATCACTTTCTGGGACATCTCATAGTCAACTTTGTCTAATGCTCCGATATGGTAATGCGGAGCCGGTGCTGCCAAAAAATCCTTGTCTTTCAGCAAACCTGCGATAAATTCGTTTATCTGCATGTTGTTTTAGTTTAAGAAATTTAACATTATTTTTTCATAACCCGGAGTACGGAATTCCAAAATTTCCACGCCTCCTGATACGATTTCAACATAGCCACATCCTTGCGGTTTGAGGTACGGTAGCTTTCAAGCGCTTTTTCATTCACCTGGCAGCGATAAATCACTCTTTCGAGCAAAAGCCTGTATTGCTCTTCCGTCAGCCTTTTGCAAAAATCTTCCGCCGCACAGACGGCAAAAGTCATTCCCGAACGATTTATTTTAACATTCTCATCCCGCAGCAAAACTTCCAGCATCATTCTTGTCCGGACACAGGAAATGTCGTTTTGGAGCTTTTGCCAAAACTCATAGCTTTTTTCCCGATACCGATTGATATTAAAAAAGTCCTGCCAAAAAGATGTTTTATTGTCGCAGAGCAGTTCAACTATAGATTTCTGGGCATATTTATACAGCCTTATCAAATCATGAAGACGCTGTTCTTCCAAAAATCTGCGAACCTGAGAAGCATCATAATCCATTTTTCCCAACGGAAATCTGGTTTTCTGAGAGAGGATATCCTTATCCGCCATCAGATTGTTAAGATAATTCACTGTTCCCATATATTAGACATTTTTATATATTAAGAAATCAAAACCAGCTTGCGCCGGCTATTATACTAATCGACATCATAATTTCACTTAATCTCCCTTTATAACACAGGAATTGCGAAAATCAACAAAATTTGTGAAAAAATATAAAAAAACCTCCCCCGCATTACGGGAGAGGTTTTTTGTTTTGGCAGTTTCTGTTACTCAGCCGGGGTTTCCGCTGCCTCTTCAACAGAAGCGGCATGTTCGCCCTTATGTTCCAGCTGCGCTTGGGCTGCTTCTTCCTTCAATGCTAAGATTTCCTTATCATTTTGGGCGGCAACCTTCTTCAGAGCGCGCAGAACGGTACCGGTTCCGGCCGGAATCAGGCGGCCGACGATAACGTTCTCCTTGAGGCCAACCAGCTTGTCTACCTTGCCGGCAACGGCAGCCTCGGTCAGAACGCGGGTTGTCTCCTGGAAGGAAGCGGCGGAGATAAACGACTTGGTCTGCAGCGAAGCCTTGGTAATACCGAGTAGGATCGGATCGGCCTGAGCCGGCGTTCCGTTTTCGGCAATAACCTTGGCATTTTCCGCTTCAAACACGTCGCGGTCAACCTGTTCGCCGATAAGGAAAGTCGTGTCGCCCGGAACGGTAACCTCGACTTTTCTCAGCATCTGCGAAACGATGACTTCAATATGTTTGTCGTTAATCTTAACACCCTGCAGACGGTAAACGTCCTGAACTTCCTTAACCAGATACTCGGCAAGTTTTTCAACGCCCAGAATACGCAGAATATCATGCGGAGCCGGCGTGCCTTCAACCAGCAGATCGCCCTTCTTGACAATATCACCGTCCTGAACAACCAGATGGCGTCCTTTCGGGATCAGATATTCAATCGGCTCGCCTTTCTTCGGCACAACGGTAATCCGCTGTTTGGCCTTATAGTCTTTGCCGAATTCAACCATACCGTCAATATCGGAGATAATCGCCTGATCTTTCGGGCGGCGGGCTTCAAACAGCTCGGCAACGCGCGGCAGACCACCGGTAATATCCTTGGTCTTGGAGCTTTCTCTCGGAATACGGGCAATAACGTCGCCAACCTTGACATCGACGCCGTTGTCGACTGTCAGAATAGCGTCGGCCGACAGATAATAACGAACTTCTTTGCCGTTATCAAAATTGACCGGCTTGCCTTTTTCATCTTTCAGGACAATGCTCGGCTTCAAACCGGCACTGGACGAACCCGACCGCCAGTCGATAACGACTTTGGAAACGATACCCGTCGTTTCATCAACGCTTTCCTTGACCGAAACATTGTTAATCAGGTCAACCAGCTCAACCTTACCGGCTTTTTCCGTAATAACCGGAATGGTAAACGGATCCCACTCGGCAACCTTCTGCCCTTTCTTAACCTTGGCGCCTTCGGCTACCAAGATTTTAGCGCCGTAAGGAACATGGTGGCGGGACTTCTCGCGGCCGTTAGCGTCCTCAATAACAATCTCGCAGTTACGGGACAGGACAATGGCGTTGCCATCCTGATTGATAACCGAGTGGTTATTCTCAAGCTTCAAAATACCGGCAAACGGAACTTCAACCGAAGCCTGTTCGGCAGATTTCGAAGCGGCGCCGCCGATATGGAACGTTCTCATCGTCAGCTGCGTACCCGGTTCGCCGATGGACTGCGCGGCAATAACACCGACTGCCTCGCCGATATTAACCGGCGTACCGCGAGCCAGATCTCGGCCATAGCAGGCGGCGCAGACACCGTCTTTGGTTTCGCAGGTCAGAACCGAACGAATCTTAACCTGTTCGACGCCGGCTTTCTCGACAACTTCGACATCGGCTTCGTCAATCAGCTTGCCTTTCTTAATCAGGACTTCGCCCGTTTCAGGATGAATAATGTCTTCCTGAATGGTACGCCCCAGAATACGCTCGCCGATGGAAACGATAACGTTGCCGCCGTCAACAACCGGACGGACAATGATGCCGCGCTCAGTGCCGCAGTTGGTTTCGGTAATAACCACATCCTGAGCAACATCGACTAGACGACGGGTCAGATAACCGGAGTTCGCCGTTTTCAGCGCCGTATCGGCCAGACCCTTACGGGCACCGTGAGTTGAGTTGAAGTACTCAAGCACGGTCAGACCTTCTTTAAAGTTCGAGATAATCGGCTGTTCGATAATTTCGCCGCTCGGTTTGGCCATCAAACCGCGCATACCGGCCAGCTGACGCATTTGGGCGGCGGAACCGCGGGCGCCGGAGTGGGCCATCATATAAACGGAATTGATGTAGCCGTTTTCGGTTTTCGAAATGTTTTTCATCATTTCGTCGGCAATCTTATCCGTGCAGGCAGCCCAGATATCGACCACCTTGTTGTACTTCTCGCCTTTGGTAATCAGACCGTTCTGATACTGCTGCTCAAACTCCTTGACCTGAGCTTCGGTCTCGGCAATAAGCTCTTTCTTGGCATCGGGAACGATAAGATCATCCTTGCCGAACGAAATACCGGCCTTGCAGGCATTAGTAAAGCCGAGGGTCATCAGTTTGTCAACGAAGATAACCGTTTCTTTCTGTCCACAGTGGCGATAAACAATGTCAATGATTTCGGCAATTTCTTTCTTCTTAACCAGACGGTTAACCAGAGAGAACGGAACATTCTTGTGCTTCGGCAGAATCTGCGAAACCAGAATACGGCCAGGGGTCGTATCGACAATGCCATACTTAATTTCGCCGTCGTCAGCCACATATTCCATACGGCATTTGACTTTGGCGTGCAGATCAACAGTCTTAGCATCCAGCGCCATCTCGACTTCGTTCATATCGGCAAAAACAGAGCCTTCGCCGGTCAGTCCGTCCGCTTCGTATGTCAGGTAATAAATACCCAGAACCATATCCTGCGTCGGAACGATAATCGGCTTACCGGAAGCAGGCGACAGAATATTGTTGGTCGACATCATCAGCACACGGGCTTCCAACTGCGCTTCAACCGACAGCGGAACATGGACAGCCATCTGGTCGCCGTCGAAGTCGGCGTTGAACGCGGTACAAACCAGTGGATGCAGATGGATAGCCTTGCCTTCGACCAGAACCGGTTCAAAAGCCTGAATACCCAGACGGTGCAAAGTCGGCGCGCGGTTTAAGAGAACCGGATGCTCGCGGATGACTTCTTCCAGAATATCCCAGACTTCCGGACGCTCTTTTTCAACCATTCTCTTGGCCGCTTTAATCGTAGTGGCATGGCCATAGAGCTCCAGTTTGGCATAAACGAAAGGCTTAAACAGTTCCAGAGCCATTTTCTTCGGCAGACCGCACTGATGCAGCTTGAGTTCCGGACCGACCGTAATAACCGAACGGCCGGAATAGTCAACGCGTTTACCCAGAAGGTTCTGACGAAAACGGCCCTGCTTGCCTTTCAGCATGTCGGACAGCGACTTCAGCGGACGCTTGTTGGTGCCGGTAATCGCGCGGGCACGACGGCCGTTGTCAAACAGGGCGTCAACGGATTCCTGCAGCATGCGCTTTTCGTTGCGGATAATAATATCCGGTGCTCTCAGTTCCAGCAGTCTTTTCAGACGGTTATTGCGGTTAATGACGCGGCGGTACAGATCGTTCAGATCCGATGTTGCGAAACGGCCGCCGTCCAGCGGAACCAGAGGACGCAGTTCAGGCGGAATAACCGGCAGAACATCCAGAATCATCCATTCCGGCTTGGTGTTTGAATCAATGAAATTCTCAATGATTTTCAAACGCTTGATCAGCTTTTTGCGCTTGGCTTCCGAAGCATTGTCCTTCAGCTCTTCGCGAATAGCCGTTCTTTCCGCTTCCAAATCAATGGAGGCCAGAATTTCCTTCAAAGCCTCGGCACCGATACCGGCACGGAAAGAATCCTCGCCATACTCGTCAATGGCTTCCTGATACTGTTCTTCAGTCAAAAGCTCATTAACGCCGAGCGGGGTCAGCCCCGGTTCGATAACAATATAGCTTTCAAAATACAAAACGCGTTCCAATGCCTTCATCGGAATGTCCGTCAGGATTGAAATACGGCTCGGCAGCGATTTCAGGAACCAGATATGAGCGACCGGAGCGGCCAGCTCAATATGTCCCATTCTCTCGCGGCGAACCTTCGACAGCGTAACTTCAACGCCGCACTTTTCGCAGACGACGCCACGATATTTCATTCTCTTGTATTTTCCGCACAGACATTCATAATCTTTGACCGGACCGAAAATGCGGGCGCAGAACAGACCGTCTCTCTCCGGTTTGAACGTACGATAGTTGATGGTTTCCGGCTTTTTGACTTCACCGTAAGACCATGAACGAATCTGTTCAGGAGAGGCGATTGAAATCTTAATTTGGTCAAAAGATTCACCAGCAACCTGCTGACCAAAAAACTTCATAATATCATTCATGTGTGTAAAACTCCTTTACCTTAAACTTCTTCGTTCAGCAATTCGACGTTCAGACACAGAGACTTGATTTCCTTAACCAGAACGTTAAAGGATTCCGGAATACCGGCTTCAAATCCGTCATCGCCGCGGACAATGGCCTCATAGACCTTGGTACGACCGTTGACATCGTCAGATTTAACCGTCAGCATTTCCTGCAGCGTATAGGCAGCGCCGTAAGCCTGCAGAGCCCAGACTTCCATTTCGCCGAAACGCTGTCCGCCGAACTGAGCCTTACCGCCCAACGGCTGCTGCGTAACCAGAGAATATGGACCGACTGAACGGGCATGCATTTTCTCGTCAACGATATGGTGCAGTTTGATCATGTAAATGATACCGACGGTAACCTTGCGGTCAAACTTCTCGCCGGTGCGGCCGTCATACAGGTCAATCTGACCTGAAGTCGGCAGTCCCGCGAGAGACAGCATACGGTTGATATCTTCTCCCGAAGCGCCGTCAAAGACCGGCGTCGCCATCGGAATACCGTTTTTAAGATTGGAAATCATTTCCAGCCGCTCGGCTTCGTTCAACGGCGCGATTTCATTCTTGAACTGTTTTTCGCCATAAATCTCTTTGAGTTTGGCATTCAGTTCTTCCGCCGTTTTTTCGCCGCGCTTGTACTGCTCGCACATTTCGTTCAGCTGTTTGCCGAGTTCGCGAGCTGCCCAGCCGAGGTGTGTTTCCAAAATCTGTCCGACGTTCATACGGGACGGAACACCCAGCGGGTTCAGCACAATGTCAACCGGCGTGCCGTCTTCCATATACGGCATATCCTGCAGCGGCAGAACGCGGGAAATCGTACCTTTGTTACCGTGGCGTCCGGCAATCTTATCGCCTGACTGGATTTTTCTCTTGGTCGCAATAAAGACTTTGACCATCTTCAGAACGCCCGGCAGCAGGTCGTCGCCGCGCTGTACTTTTTCAACCTTGTTGTCAAAGTGTTTCTGAATCTTTTCAACGCGGGCGTCAAACGCGGCGCTGAATTCCTCTACTTTAGCCATAACGTCTTCATCTTTGACGATAATTTTGCGCCACTGCGAAGACGGAACGGTTTCCAGAGCCTCTTCGGTCAGCGTTGAGTTTTTGGCAATTCCTTTCGGAGCGTCAACAACAACCTGGCCCAAAAGCATGGATTTCAGACGGGCATCGTAGTTTCTGCGGATAATGGCGATTTCATCATCACGGTCTTTGGCCAGCTGCGAAATCTCTTCCTGCTCGATGGACAAAGCGCGCTCGTCTTTCTCTACGCCGCGGCGCGAGAAGACATGAACGTCAACGACAATACCCTCAATACCCGGCTGAACGCGCAAAGACGTGTCGCGGACATCGGAAGCTTTTTCACCGAAGATGGCGCGCAGCAGTTTTTCTTCCGGCGTAACCGGAGATTCGCCTTTCGGCGTAACCTTGCCGACCAGAATATCGCCGGCCTTGACTTCGGCGCCGATATAAACGATACCGGCCTCGTCCAGATTACGCAGCGCTTCTTCGCCGACATTCGGAATATCGCGGGTAATTTCTTCCTGACCAAGCTTCGTATCGCGGGCCATAACTTCAAACTCTTCAATATGCAGAGAAGTGAAGACATCGTCGCGGGAAACGCGCTCGGACAGCAGAATGGCATCCTCGTAGTTCAGACCGTTCCAGGGCATAAAAGCAACCAGAACGTTCTTGCCCAGAGCCAGTTCGCCCATGTCGGTACACGGACCGTCGGCCATAATGTCGCCGGCCTTAACCTCATCGCCAACCTTAACCAGCGGCACCTGGTTAATGCAGGTGTTCTGGTTCGAGCGGCGAAATTTCTGCAGCTTGTAGATTTCAACACCCATATCGGCCGCATTGCCGTCCTTGGAGCGGACAACGATACGGTTCGCGTCGACAGCATCGACAATACCGTCATATTTGGCAACCACGGTCGCGCCGGAATCTTTGGCAACAGTAGCTTCCATACCGGTACCGACCAGAGGAGCCTCGGAACGCAGCAGAGGCACGCCCTGACGCTGCATGTTTGAACCCATCAGCGCGCGGTTCGCGTCATCGTTTTCCAGGAATGGAATCAGAGCGGTTGCAACCGAAACCAGCTGTTTCGGAGAAACGTCAATGAAATCAATTTCCTCAGGATGCGCAAACTCAAACTCACCGGCTTTGCGGCAGGCAATCAGATCATTTTCAAAATGTCCGTCCTCTTTGACCTTGGCATTCGCTTCGGCAATTTTGAACTTGCCTTCCTCGTTTGCCGACAGGTAAACAACCTCGTTGGTAACCACGCCGTTGACAACCTTACGGTACGGACATTCAATAAAGCCGTATTTATTGATGCGGGCATAAGTCGACAGCGAGTTGATCAGACCGATGTTCGGACCCTCCGGCGTTTCAATCGGGCAGATACGTCCGTAGTGAGTCGGATGAACGTCGCGGACTTCAAAGCCGGCGCGCTCACGGGACAAACCGCCGGGGCCCAGAGCCGACAGACGGCGCTTATGGGTAATTTCCGACAGCGGGTTGTTCTGGTCCATAACCTGCGACAGCTGCGAAGAACCGAAAAACTCGCTGATAACCGCAGCAATCGGTTTGGCATTGACCAGATCCTGCGGCTTGACATTATTCAGAACTTCCGAAGACATTCTTTCGCGGATAGCTCTTTCCATGCGCAGCAGACCCATGCGGTACTGGTTTTCCATCAGTTCGCCGACCGAACGGACACGGCGGTTGCCGAGGTGGTCAATATCGTCGACTTCGCCTTTACCGTCGCGCAGTTCTACCAAACGCTTGACAATGCGCAGAATATCGTCTTTGCGCAGCGTGCGGTATGTATCCGGAGCATCATCAAAAGAAATGTCCAGCGCAACGTTCATCTTAACACGGCCGACGGATGACAGATCATAGCGCTCGTTGTCAAAGAACAGAGATTTAAACAGCTGATCCGCCGTTTCATATGTCGGGGGTTCGCCCGGGCGCATAACGCGATAAATATCAAGCAGAGCTTCTTCGCGGCAGCTGTTCTTGTCGGCTTCCAGCGTGTTTCTGATATACGGTCCGACATTAACGCCGTCGATAAACAAGGTTTTGATTTCACCGATTTTGGCTTTGGCAATCTTGTCCAGCAGCTCTTCGTTCAGTTCGGCGCCGGCCTCGGCGATAATCTCGCCGGTCTTGGCGTCAACAACATTGCCGGCCAGGAATTTGCCGTACATCTGCTCTTTGGAAACAACGTAATATTCCAGACCTTCGTCAGCCAGCTTCTGCGCCGAACGCGGCGTCAGCTTTCTGCCTCTTTCCAGAACCACATCGCCGGATTTGGCATTAATCAGATCAAAATCAAACTTAACGCCTTTCATGCGCTCCGGCACAAACTTGGCTTTCCAGTTTTTCTTGTCGGCAACGTAAGTATCCGTTTCATAGAAGTAATTGAGGATTTCTTCTTTATCCATCCCTTTGACTTCGGCGCGGTCGATTTTTTTGCCTTCTTTAGCCAGCTGTTTGATTTTCTCTTCCGTTTCTTTGGAATACAGAGAATATAAAATAGAAGTTACCGGCAGTTTGCGGCGGCGGTCGATACGAGCATAAACCAGATCTTTGGCGTCAAATTCAAAATCCAGCCAGGAACCGCGGTAAGGGATGACGCGGGCGGCAAACAGATATTTGCCGGAAGCGACGGTCTTGCCTTTGTCATGGTCAAAGAAAACGCCCGGAGAACGATGCATCTGCGAAACGACGACACGTTCCGTACCGTTGCAGATAAAGGTACCCTTATCCGTCATCAGCGGAATATCGCCCATATAGACATCCTGTTCCTTAATGTCATGAATGGATTTGGCACCGGTGGCTTCGTCCGTATCCCAGACAACCAGACGCAACGTAGCCTTTACGGGAGCGGCATAGGTCATGTCGCGTTTAATACATTCGTCAACGTCATATTTCGGTTCTTCAAGTTCGTATTTTACAAACTCGAGTTCGCCGTTTCCTGAAAAATCTTTAATCGGAAAAATAGATTTGAATACTTCTTCAAGACCAAATTCACAAGGCTCGGCATTTTTATTTTCTTCAATAAAACTTGCATAGGAACCGGTCTGAACTTCGATTAAACTCGGCATCTCCGACACAGCGTCGATTTTACCGAAATTTTTTCTTACACGTCTTTTGCTCGTATAAGATTCTTTCATTGTGTTTTCATCCCTAGGTTTGAATTCCGCAACAATACCGGCAGCGCGCAGGCTGCACCCCGATTACGGAAGGTTATAAAAAACTTATGCTTTTCGCTAAAAATCTTTCCGCACCACAAGGCATTGCACCCCCTCGGACAAGATTTCCAAAATAATTCCGATCTGTTGCCGCAAAGCTATCCTTTCCGGCCGGATAAACAGATTCTTTTAAACGAGTCAAAGGCTCCCTGACGGAACCTCCTGTTGAATAATACTGTCCTAAACTCTTCCGTTGCGCAATTCGACAGTAAAGTTTAGAATCTTTGGCAATAATTCTTTCGGATCAACCCGCCCCACATATAACGGAACAGACTGTCCGACAGCTTTTGCAAAAAGGAAAAAGCGCTCAAAAAAACCTTCCGCCGCCTTCCGGCAGCGGGAAGCGCCGTCCGAGCGCTTCCCCTTTCGCAAAAATTCAAAATTACTTAAGAGTAACTTTAGCGCCGGCAGCTTCGAGTTTCTTTTTGATCTCTTCAGCTTCTTCTTTCGGAGCGCCTTCCTTAACGGTCTTCGGAGCACCGTCAACAAGATCTTTGGCTTCTTTCAGGCCCAGATTTGTGATAGCGCGGATTTCCTTAATAACGTTAATCTTATTGTCGCCGGAAGCTTCCAGAATAACATCAAATTCTGTTTTTTCTTCTTCAGCGGCACCGGCAGCGGCTCCACCGGCAGCTACAGCAACGGCGGCAGCGGCGGAAACGCCCCATTTTTCTTCCAGCATCTTGGACAGGTCAGCGGCTTCCATAACGGTCAGGGCTGACAATTCATCAACTAATTTGGCTAAATCGGCCATTTTTTTTCTCCAATAAAATTTTAATTAAATCAATTAAATTACTTAAAAACTTTCGTCTTACGCTTTTAATATCATCGCTTTTAAGCCTGGTAGTGCAAAGTGGATTTTGAGCAATGCATACAAAACGGCGCATGGGCAGAAAATCCGCCGGCAGAACCGGCATAAAACAATAATACTATGCAGCTTCTTTCTCGCTGTAAGCCTTGGTAACGCGGGCCAACTGGGCTCCCGGAGCCTGAAGCAGACCAATAATCTTGGCTCTGAGTTCGTCCATAGACGGAATTGTAGCCAGTTTATTGATCTCGGCAACGGACAGAACACCTGTTCCCATTGCGCCGCCGACAATAATCAGCTTTTCATTGTCTTTGGCAAACTGTACGCACGCTTTGCAGGCAGAGACCGGATCATTGGCGAATGCAATGGCAGTCGGACCTTTGAACAAATCGGCCAGGCCTTCAAATTTCGTACCTTTAAGAGCAAGACGAGTAATCCGGTTTTTAGTAACTCTGAACCCGGCGCCTGCCTTTCTGATATTGTCGCGCAGATCCGAAACTTCCTTAACGGTCAGACCTTTGTAGTGCGAAACTACAATGATTTCGGAGCTGTTGAACAACTCATTCAGTTCGCCGAGCAATTGTGTTTTTTCATCACGGTTCACTTATTGTCTCCAAATAAAACATCATCCTCGGATGATGCATTTTGCACATTTCATTATCTTTGCGCAGAGGCTCCGATAATGAGACCTAATCTGTCCAGGAGAAAAAAAGGTTTATATTTTCAACTCCCGTCTGCGCAGGATATTTAAAGCTTTTGATTTTTCAAAATCATCAACCACCTGCGGTCTTGGACAGTTTTCCGAAAGCCTGAAAACTCCCGGCTCTCGGAGAGCGGGCAGTGATAAAGCTCGCTGCCCGAAACTTTTGCGTTCCCTTCCGAAGAAGGTTCTTCTCTAAAAACAGCGCTTCGAAATTCTGCCGCAACCGGCAAAACTCCGCAGACACGGCGGTTAGAGAGCCGAACTGTCAACCTTAACGCCGACGCCCATGGTGCTGCTCAAAGAAATCTTCTTCAAATAGTTGCCTTTCAGCGTCTGCGGTTTGGCTTTCAGAATAGCGTCAATGAATGTTTTGGCATTCTCATAAATCTGCTCTTCCGAAAAAGAAGCTTTGCCGATACCGGCGTGAACGATGCCGTTTTTCTCTACGCGGTACTGAACTTCGCCGGCCTTGGCCTTTTTAACGGCGTTGGCGACATCAGCGGTAACAGTGCCGAGTTTCGGGTTCGGCATCAGGCCTTTCGGGCCCAGAACGCGGGCAACGCGGCCTGCCATACCCATCATATCCGGCGTGGCGATACATCTGTCGAAATCAATTTTTCCGGACAGAATGGAATCAACCAGATTTTCCGCGCCGACAATATCGGCACCGGCGGCTTTGGCTTCGTCAGCTTTTTCACCCTGAGCCAGAACGGCAACGCGAATAGTTTTGCCCGTGCCGTGCGGCAGCGAGCAGACACCGCGAACCATCTGGTCGGCGTGCTTCGGATCAACGCCCAGATTGATGGCAACATCGATGGTTTCGTCAAATTTGGCAGTAGCGTTGGATTTAACGATTTTAACAGCTTCTTTCAGAGCATAAGCCTGATTTTTATCTATTGATTTATAAGCGTTTTCAATTCTTTTTCCGGACATGACACTACTCCACAACCTTAATACCCATAGAAACAGCCTGGCCTTTAACCATGTTCATGGCGGATTCGACTGTCGAGCAGTTCAGATCCGGCAGCTTGGCTTCGGCAATTTCCTTAACCTGAGCAAGAGTAATCTGGCCGGCAAAAGTCTTGCCGGGTTCTTTGGAAGCAGACTTCACATTGGCGGCCTTTTTAATATAATAGGCAACCGGCGGAAGTTTTGTTTCAAAAGTAAAAGATTTATCTTCATAGGCGGTAATAACAACCGGAACAGGAACACCCGGTTCCATTTTCTGGGTAGCGGCATTGAATGCCTTGCAGAATTCCATAATGTTCAAGCCCTTTTGGCCCAGAGCCGGACCAACCGGAGGAGAAGGATTAGCTTTTCCTGCGGGGATCTGAAGCTTGATTAATCCTAAAATTTTCTTTTTAGTCTTAGCCATTTCATACCTCTTTTCAGGTTACGTGGTCAAGGCCATGGCTGGCCTCCCACGAGATTAATATACGATTCGCTCCCCAAAAGACAGATTCGTCCTTTTGAGAGTCGCCTCTGTATACCACAATCGATTCAATTTGCAAGCATTTTTTATAAAAATTTTCCGATTCAAGTTATTGATTCGATTCAGAAAAAGAACTCTTCCCGAAGATGATTGACAAAATTTCCAAATTCCCGTAAACTTCGGCCATTCATGCAAATTATTATGGATGCTCTATCATTTTAACAGGCTCCTTTAATTTGCGTTTTACCAAAAATCACTCATTATGAAAAATATAAATGATTTGAAAAAAGGAGCTGAAATCAAAGGAAAAATCTGCGGTTTCGGCAAAGATATCATTTTTTTCGATATCGGAGACTATCCCCTTCCCTGCGCGGCTTATCTGGATGAAACGGGCCTTTGCTGGTATGACGACGACAGAACAAAACTCCCAGACATGTTTTCGGCAGAAACAGAATACACTCTGACTGTCGATTACGTCTCTTTTAATCACATCTGGGTATTCATGAAAGAAACACCCTATGCCGGATATGAAAAAGAGCACCCGCCGGGATCAGTCGTTACCGGAAAAATCTGTTTGGTTAACGAGATCATAATCCTTGTCAAACTGGCTGATTTCATATACGCCCGCCTCTGCCCCTGCCTGGAAGGGCTGAACACTGACGACTATCTGCCGGGAACCTGTCTTCCTTTCCGGATAGAACAATACGCAGAACGAAGAATAATTATTAAACCCTTGCGCCATGAACAATGAAAAAAACTTATCAGACGCGCTCACAATGAAAAAAATTGTGTTGGCCGAAGCCAGAACACAAAGTCTGTCCGACTTTGTAAACCGCCTTTCCGAACTTTCCAACGGCGGATCAAAAGGCCAAACGCTGTTAGCCGTGTGGAACAATCTGCTGTTCAGAATTCCGCCGAAAGCAACTCCTCGCGAAATCCGCGCCCTTATGAACCATTGCGGAGAGAGCGGCGAAATCTTCAGGGTTGACTTGTAAAAAAAAGCCTCGACATCGAGGCTTTTTTTTACGTTTAAGAAACTTTCTTTTCTTCCAAATCCGACGTGCAGTTAGGACACTTGACGGCTTTCAGCGGAATGTCCGTAAAGCAGTACGGACATTTTTTGATTGTCAGCTCCAGCGTTTCGTCATCCGCGGCCATTTTTTCCTGCAGACGGTTAATCGCCTTAATCAGCAAAAAAACGGCGAACGCAACTATTGTAAAGCTGATAACCGCGTTCAGAAAGTTCCCGGCATTCAGAGTAATGGCACCGGCGTCTGCAGCCTGCGATAAGGAAACATACGGCCCTTTGAGTTCGGGACCGCTTTTCAGGACAAAAAACAGATTTGAAAAGTCGATTTTTCCCAACAGCAGTCCTATCGGCGGCATAATGATGTCTTTAACCAGAGAATCCACGATTTTGCCGAAAGCGGCACCGATGATAATACCGACGGCCATGTCGATAACATTGCCGCGCATCGCAAATTTCTTGAACTCATTAAAAAAGTTTTTAAACATAACCCGTTCCTCCTCTAAACAAAAAAGCACCATCGAAATGGTGCTTTCAAAATGTTTCTGCCGTTAAACTTTTTCAACCTGAGAGAATTCAAGCTCAACCGGCGTAGAGCGCCCGAAAATGGAAACCGATACCTTAAGCCGGTTCTTTTCCGCATCGACTTCCTCGACCAGACCGACAAAGGAAGCAAACGGACCGTCCGTAACGCGGATCTGCTCGCCGACTTCATAATCGACAACAGTCTGTGGTCTTTCAACGCCTTCCTGCATCTGAGTCAGAATACGCATCGCCTCAGCCTCGGAAATTGCCTGCGGTTTATTGCGGCTGCCCAGAAAACCCGTTACTTTCGGCGTATTTTTAACCACATGCCAGCATTCGTCGGACATTTCCATCTTGATCAGAACATATCCCGGGAAAAACTTGCGTTCGGAATTAACCTTTGTGCCTTTTTTTACCTCGACAATATCCTCGGTCGGAACCAGCACCTCAAGAATCTTGTCTTCCATTTTTTTCAAGACAGCCTGCTCTTTTATCGATTCGGCCACCTTTTTCTCCGAACCGGAATAAACGTGAAGAACATACCAACGTGCAGTCATAAAACTATACTCCAAGACCAAATATTAACTTGACGATCCAGCCGAAAAACTGATCAACAATCATAAAGAACGTTGCGGCAATAGCCACCAGAACAATAACCATGATGGAAGTCTGCGTAACTTCCTTTTTTGTCGGCCAGGTAACCTTTTTAACTTCCTGTTTAACCTGTCTGAAAAACTGTATTGGACTAATTTTTGCCATGGATCTATCCGTTAAAATAAAAATTAAAACAACGGCAGACATCTCCGCGATATTCAAACCAGATATCAAAAAACAAGACTTGAGATAATTAGGCTGACTGACGACGGATTTAGACTGTCCGATTTACCGGAAACATAAACTATTAAACAAAAGATTGCAATACCTTTTTTAACTTACGGGCTTAAATTGCCTGTTCCGATAATCCCGTTCGGCTTTTACATCGGGCATTTCATTCGCGCTGACAGCTTTTTAGCGACATTATCCCTGATTACAGGAGACATCGAACAACCTGCAAACTATTCTCATATAATGAAAGTTGCCGTAATCATAAGAAAAAATAAAGAATTAAAGATTATTATAAACTAACGCGATAATATGAAAATGAGGAGTATAAACAATGAAATTATGGTCAAAATCTGCTATTTTTAATATTATGCTTGCTTCTAATCTACTTTAATTAACACATTCACCCCCAAAACTGAATTGAAAAAACTCCAATGAAAAAACTATACCACTACATCACCAAAGGAAACACAGCTCTAACAGAAGGGATATTATCTTTTGCAAAAAATCCTAATGCCGATTTAAGCTACTACTACAGACGCACCGGCGGCGAAACGACCCACTCTGGAATTGTCAAATGGATGGAAAATTGCTTTATCGGCCGCAGCCGCGCTATCCGCGGTTTTTCAGAACCAATCCAATGGACAGAAAAAAGTATCAATATGTTCAAGTCTTTTATTGAGAATGCTGACTTATTTTCAATAAATTTAGATGCTTTACAAAAATATGGACTGATTGAAGCCATCTATGCAAGTCCGGCAATCCGACCAAATTTGGATAAAGATCTTCCGCAAGATGTTGATGAACGTTTAGTGAGATTAGCATCAATTAACGAGATTGACTTCTCCCCTGTGGACTGGTCTGTTTGCGATGAAAAATTAGGTTTGCGTTTTTCTGTCGTTCCATACTATCTGATTGTCATCAAAGGCGGTATAATTCCTCCCCAATACATTACCTTAGAATCAAAATAATTCCCCAAAGGCAATAAGATTCAAACCGCGTTAAATGCCTGTAAAATAAAGGATTTTTCTTGGAATAGTCCATATAACAAGCGGGAAACAGGCTCTTTGAGGATACCTCACACGGACTCGGTTAAATGCTTGATACATAAAGAAAAAAGACGCTTTTCTGCGCCTTTATCTTGAGTGGCAGAACACATAGGGCAATCCACGAACTATCTTTTAAATATTTTAGAAAAATTCTCGGGTACTAACTGACACGTATCAACTAGTTCAAGTGACTTAACCATAGAGAATGTGCCTTGTTTGTATTTTTGGAAATGAGCAGAAGCGATATGTTTTTTGTATGCTTCTTCATCTTTATAAATTTCTAAAATACGAATTTGATTATTGTTTTTAATAACTTGCATTGGATAAATTGAAATCACCCCATCTTCTTTATCAATAGAGGCTTTTGCAACTTCCTGTGCGAATACTAAATATTCATCTAAATATTCCGGATAAACTTCAATTTCTGAAATCCGAACAATCATATTATTGTTTCTGTTTTCAAATGCATATGTTGTCATTGTTAACCCCAGCAATATCAATAAAACTATTAAAATTCGTTTCATCTTTCTATCCTAAATTTGGCAATAGTTCAAAATTATCTGACATCGGTATTTATAACGACGAAAATAGTCATTATTTTTGTTTATGTTAGAGCATGATAAAGACAATGCAATAAGAAAATCCGTATTCTAAACAGTCAACATATCCCAAAGGCAATAAGATTCAAACCGCGTTAAATGCCTGTAAAATAAAGGATTTTATTTGGCGTGGTCCGTGTAACCAGCGGGAAATGGCCTCATTTGGCACACCTCACACGGACTCAGTTAAGCACTTGTTTTATAAAAGAAAAACCGCCCTTTCGGACGGCTTATCTTGAGTGGCAGGGGTAGTAAGATAATGCACGGACTATTTATAGATATACAAAAAATAAATACTAACCAATCCCTAATGTATTACTAAGAAGAGAAGTTAAAAGATTTTTACCAACATCTGTAGCAACTCCAAGTGAAAAATCTTTAACTTTATGAAAAATAGTGTCATTTTTTAAAGCTTCCAAAAATTCGAGTCCTTGGGCAGTTATTCTCAGTTTCGCTCCATTTGCAAGCATTGGACGGGAATACTGTTGTCCTGTAAAAAAACAAACTCCTAATTCTGCAACTAGGTTGGTATCTTTAGCTAAAAAGAAGTGTCCTATAAATTTATCATTAAAACGTTGTTCGCTATTAGTTTTTTCTTGTACTTGTTTTGCCAAAGTCTCCAACATCATAAAATAGCTTTCATTATCAGCCAAAATTTGGAGAATTAGTTTTATATATTCCATATCTTGTTTCATAACATTACTCTGCCATACGACCTTCAATTATATCAAAAAACAATTTATTTCTAAGCTCAGCTCTTTTGTAAATATCTCGATATGAAATAATTTCACTATAAATATATCCTACTTCAGCTCTACTATTATCCCTGGTGGATCTTAATTTTTTGGTAGGACAAAAATAAGCATTTAAATTGTGGATTTGCTCGTAATCATCATCTATATCATTCAAATTGATATTATCACTAATAAGATAAGTGTAAAACATAGTAATCTTATTTTCTGGCTTTGAATAACTAGCTATCAACCTTGCATAATTTTTGGCTTGATTAATATATTTATCAATTCTTACATCTGGTTTTTTAAGTTCAATAATTATACATTTTCCTTCACTGGGAAATAATATAATATCTGGTTTATCATCATCTCTATTTTCTAATAAAGCTCTTTCTTCTTCCGTCACATTTGCAAAATCAAAAATATCCTCCCCTTTCTCATTTTTCATTTGATTTAAGGGAACATCTGAAAATCCTGTAAAATATATAAATTCATCATTCAACATCCAAAGATTACTTTTTGAAGTATTAGCACATTTTCGTTTCAAAAGAGAATTATGAAGGCGATGTTCCTCCATATTACGTTTACCTTTTACTTTAGTTTTTTGAACATCTAATTCTTTATCTAAAGCCATACGAAAATATTCTAAGGCGACTCTACGTCCAGACATATACTTAGACAAACAATTTTTATTACGTAATGGAATTTTCCGATTTAAATCGTTACTTAATTCTTCAAATTTTTTTTCATATTCAGGATCATTGCTATCAAGAGTCTTTAATTGGTCAAATACATCTTTCAAGATGGCATCCATAGTTGCCTGTTTTAATGAATCACTTCTATAAAATTTTTCTAAAATATCTTTTTCGCTATCAGATGTTTTTATTGTTATTCGGCTATTATTTTCTAACCCAAATAAGTCTTTTAATTCTTTTAATTTCTGTTGTTTTTCATTTTCTTTTTCTTTAGCGTCAGGAAAAAGATTGTAAAATTCCTTTTTTACAGCGTTCTCTAAATCTTCTTGTAATATAAAATCACCAAACAGAGATAAATTACGTACTTTTTCAATGTCTTTATAAGCCTGTTCTTCTGTTTTAATGATATTTTTGATTTCTTTTCTGCAATTATCTATATTTTGCGGAGCATCAAAAACCTCACTTTGTATAAATCCTAAATATCTGAACCCTTTCAAATTATCTTTAGGCGCAAAAGCTTCAAAACCAATATTTTGAATAGCTTCATTTTTACATGATATATATATTTCATTTTCGTCTAAATCTTCTTGTTTAAACGCAATAAAGGTAACTTTGAAATCCAGTTCTTTTCCCAAGGTATCAACAATATTTCCTTCATCGTCGCTGTGTTTATAATTAACCTTAAAATCTCTTTTTTGATTATCAGTAGGAATATCAACACCTTTTATGATTGATACTTTTTTGACTTCTTTTTTATTAACAATCTTACTAATGCTTATTTCAGGAATAATATCAAATAAAGAAAATTCCAAAGCATATTTTTTTATAATTTCTTTTTTTAAGTATTCTATACTTAAATCATCAAATTCAGCATCATCTTTCTCTGGAATAAGTTTTACAACAGTTCCCGTTTGATTTACACCATCTTTTATTTCTTCAAAGCTGGTAATATTTACACCTTTGCTATCCATATTCTGCTTATTAAAATCAAAGTCAATTTTATAAGTTTTATTATTTTCTGTAAATTTACTTATAAAAACGTTATTAGCAAAGAATAATAAGCTTTGAAACCGTCCACATCCTTTATTTTGAAATCCTTTCTTATTATATTTATAGGTACAGAAACTCTTAAAACTGTCATAATTAAAACCAATTCCAGTATCTTCAACTGAAATATTATCAAGTGTCTCTTTTTCTCCCTCTATTGAAGAAAAATTAAGAAATATATTTACTTCATTGTTCGTTTCGTATGTTTTTGAAGATGTTTTGAGTTTAATCGCTTCTAAAGCGTTTGTAATAGTCTCAAATATGGGAGTTAAAATATCCTTAGACTTAGTTTCATCTTGAATAATACCTGGGAAATATACTCCTCCCGTATCGGTAAGAAGTTGTATATATTGATTATAAATGTTTTCCATAATATTATCCTCAATTAATTTTTATAAAATGATAATAATATTTTAATAAATTACAACAAAAAACAACGACCATTACACCGTTACCATTTCAAACTCCCCTAAATTCTCTACAGCAACTTGAGACCAGTCTTGATAATTTTTGCACATAATCAGCTTATCAAATGGAGCTTTGAGTTTATATTCCAACCTTTTGCCATTGAGCTGACAATCTGTAATAAGCAACCGCAATAACTGATTTTGCTTGTCAGGAGTTGCCTTGTCAAAGATATTAGAAATATTTACAGTTGTTGAAATAACCTTCTCAACCGTTTTTTTCATATCACTATCAATCGTCCTATATTTTTCCGCAGTTGCTTTTAATTCTTCTATTTCTTTGTCAATCGCCGCTTTCTTGGTTTCATAAGTAGATTGAGGCAATTTTCCCTCAAGATAAAAATCTAGCAGATTATCTTCTTTAACTTTCAATTCGTTAATTTTGTTTGTAATCTTAGCTTTAAACATCGCATTAAATTGAGATGTATCGTTTAGATTTTTCAAAAGTTGATTCTTCAGGACTTCTTGCAAAGGCAAAGGAAGCGTTAATTTATCAAGCACCTCTGTTTTTAATTGCTCAACAATGTCTTTTTCATTAACAACGCCTTGATGACAAATTTCTTTAGAGTGTCCACATCTCAGATAAACATACTCGCGACCGCTTCTTTTAATTTTCTTTTCCGGAGTTATTAAACAACCGCATTCTTTACAGCGTATCATCTTTCTGAATGTATAAGAATTTTTAGCAATCTCCTTAATGTTGGTTCTGTTGTGTGTTCCGTTTTTTACAAAAACTTCCTGAACTTTGTTAAACAATTCTTTTGATACAAGCTGCTCGTATATATGCGGTATAAGCTCACCCTTAACACACATCTCGCCATAATAAAAAGGATTCGTCAGTATTTCATATACAGTGTTTCGGGTAACAAAACAGCCTTTCTTTTTTTTAACTCTGGTATATAGACCTAATTCTTTAGCCAAACACCAAACAGATTTGATAGTATGCAGTCCTGTTGCATATTCCTGATATAAACGTTTTATTATCGGTGCCCGAACCGGATCCACAACTATTATTGATTTATTATCGTCATCTTTTTTATTCAGATATCCCAAAGGTGCTGTTCCCTGCCATTTCCCTAAAGACCAATTTTTAGCGAGACTTGCCTTAACCTTATCTGTTTGCGAGTTAACCTGCGCATTAGCAAACATAACAAACATATTCCAAAAGGTTAATTCGGTTGCTGCGGAATCTTTTGTAATAATCAATCGCTCTTTTATAAAATGTATTTCTACTTTTCCTGATCTTCGAAGACTTTCAACATAATATGAATCTTCCGGCAAACGTTGCAATCTATCAACATAAGCAACTACAATAGCAACCTTGCCCTCACATTTGGCTGCAAAATTTATCATCTCATGAAATACCGCACGGTCACCATGTGTTGAACTCTCATCAATACTGTATCTGGCAATAACCTTTAACCCATTTTCTTTGCAATATTGGGTTGTATTTTCTTCTTGAACTTCTAAGGATATACCCTCATCTTTTTGTCTCTTACTTGATACACGGGCAAATATAATGGCTTGAGTACATTTTAGAGAAACAGCTCTTTTCTGATATTTCTTTCTCATGGCTTAATACTCCTCATCTTCATCATCAAAATTGTCATTTTCTGCATAAAAATCGTCTGCATTCATAGTTTCGATAAAATTTCCGGTTTGGTTGTCATAGATTTTTACGACCGTCCAGGAAGAATCCGATATGTCAAAATCAACCTTAATATCGTCCGAACCTTCAAAAACTGCCGCACTACGCGAATAAATATCTGAGTATTCTTTTGCAAAATGGTTTTCAATTTCTGATGTTAGACGACAAACGCAAACCATGCCGGAATCAGCGCAAAATTCTTTATGAATAATATAGCTGCCATAAATTTTATT
>CALXTQ010000011.1 GCA_944391485.1 uncultured Alphaproteobacteria bacterium
GTAATTATTGTGAAAGCCGAATAACTACTTAACAAATGCCGGACAACTCCGGCCCTAGAGACATAATTATTATGTGGCATCTTAAGATAAAGAAGACTGCCGTCCTCCTTTTCGGCAGTCTTCTTCCATATCACCCGCCGCTCTTCCCCGCAACACTGCCCCAAGTTCCTGCGGGTTCCCGCACCGTTTGTCCGTGCGCCTTCGCCGGTTCCCCCGTGCCGCCCCGGCCGGCTTTGCTCTTTCCTCCATTCCAAACGGCCGGAGCTCCCATCCGCGCGCTTCACGCAACGCCCGTTTAACCTTTTCTCTCCGTCCATCCGTTAGCCCTGCGTCCTGTCCGTCCCCATTTCCATCGCGCGCTATTACCGGTTCCTCCGTCCGTGCGATATCCCTCGCACTATTCCGCCGCAAAAAAGTTTTTTACCCTTTCTTCCTTGCAAAAGACCGTTTCCCTCCCGTTTTCTCCATACAAAAAAGGCTTCCCGGAGGAAGCCTTTTCAGTCGTCGATGGCTGGCGTCAGGCCGCCCTGACCAGACCGTGTTTCTTTTTGCCCTGCGACAGTTTAATCTGTCCGTCAACCATATCCGCGGCGGACAGCTTGTAATTTTCGTCGGTAATAACCTTGTCGTTGAGCTTCAGTCCCGCCTGTTTGATCAGACGGCGCGCTTCGCCTTTGCTGGCCACAAAGCCAAGCTGCAAAAAGGCGTCAATAACGCTCATGCCCTCAACGGAAGCAACTTCAATGGACGGCAGGTCGCCTCCGGCCTGACCGAGCTCAAAAGTTCTGACCGCCGTTTCCTGCGCCAGTTTCGCCTCGGCTTCTCCGCGGCAGATCTTGGTCGCCTCAAAGGCCAGAATCTTTTTGGCCTCGTTGATTTCCTTGTCCTGCAGGCTTTCCAGACGGCGGATCTCGTCAATCGGCAGATCTGTATAAATTCTCAGGCATTTGCCCACTTCGGTGTCACCGATGTTGCGGAAATACTGGTAATAATCGTATGACGACAGCTTTTCTTCGTTGATCCATACCGCGTTGCCCTCCGATTTGCCCATTTTCCGGCCGCTGGCGTCGGTGATGATCGGGCTGGTAAAGCCAAACAGCTCCACGTCGTATTTGCGGCGTCCGAGCTCTGTTCCCGACGTGATGTTGCCCCACTGGTCGGAACCGGCAATCTGCGCCCGGCAGCCGTATTTGTTGTACAGAACCGTAAAATCGTAACCCTGGAGCAGCATATAGTTAAACTCCAGAAAAGACATCGGCTGTTCGCGTTCAAGACGGGTTTTGACGCTGTCCATGGTCAGCATGCGGTTAACCGAATAGCAGGTGCCGATATCGCGTAGAAACTCAAGATAGTTGACATCCTTGAACCAGTCCCAATTGTCGACCATAATCGCGTCGCTGGCGCCGTCGCCGAACTTCAGAAACTTGCTGAACGACTTTTTCAGCCCCTCGATATTGTGCTGAAGCGTCGGCTCGTCCAAAAACGGGCGCAACTTGTCTTTGCCCGACGGGTCGCCGATGCGCGCCGTGGCCCCGCCGACCAGCGTAATCGGCTTGTGGCCGCATTTCTGAAACCAACGCAGCATCATCAGGGGAACAATATGCCCGACGTGCAGACTGTCTCCGGTAGGGTCAGAGCCCAGATAACCGACAGCCGGTCTGCCTGCTTTTTCGCATTCGTAGAGGTAGGCGTCAAAACCGTCCTCGTTGGTGCATTGGTTGTAAAAGCCGCGTTCCAGCATCAGGTTAAAAAATTCTGATTTAAATTTGCTCATTTTCCCTTTCCTTGTTACAATTAAATAAATTCTTAAGGATATTAACATATAAATAAAATAGTTCAATAACGGAGGTAAACTTTTTTAAATATGGATATCATCAAAACGGTCAGTGCTTTGGGCTTAACCAGCGGAACGGCTTTGGACGGCGTCGATGCGGCGCTGATCAGCACGGACGGGGTGGATGTCTATAATTTCGGGCGCTGCGTCAGTGTTCCCTATGACGACGACCTCCGCGAAAAAATCCGCTCGGTTCTCGGCAAAAAGCCCGATACTCCCGAAAACGCCGCGGCCATCGGCGAAGTGGAAGAAGCCGTTACCCGGTTTCATGCCGAAGTTGTCCGCGATTTTATCGAAACCTGCGGCGAAAAAATAGACGTCATCGGTTTTGAGGGACACACCATTTATCACGACCCGGCCGGCCATTATACCCACCAGATCGGCGACGGCGCGCTGCTTGCCCGGCTGACCGGAATCAGGGTCGTCAGCCGTTTTCATAATGCCGATATTCTGGCCGGAGGGCAGGGCGCGCCGCTGGTGCCCGTTTATTATGCCGCGCTCTGCGCCGACATGGGCAAGCCGATCGCCGTTGTCAATATCGGCGGCGTTTCCAATATTACCTGGATCGGTTCCATGGGCGAAATGATCGCTTTTGACACCGGACCGGGCAACGCCGTCATCAACGACTGGGTGCTCAAACACGGCGGCATGCACATGGATTATAACGGCAAACTGGCCATTACCGGCAAAGTGCATGAGCAGATTCTGGCCAGCCTGATGCGCCACAAGTTTTTTGCCCAGTATCCGCCCAAGGCCATCGACCGCGGCCTGTTCAAGGAAAAACTCGAGCATCTTGAGGGACTGAGCCTTGAAGACGGCGCCGCTACCGCTACCGCCTTTATTGCCGAAGCCGTGGCTTATTCCCTGCTGCTATACCTGCCGGAAATTCCCAAAACGCTGATTGTCTGCGGCGGCGGAGCCAAAAACCCGACAATCGTCCGCTTTTTGCGCCAGCGTCTGCCCGACATCGAAATCCGCACCGCCTTTGAAGACGGCGTGGATGTCAATGCCATAGAGGCTCAGGCCGTGGCGTATCTGGCCGTGCGCCGCCTCTATCATCTGCCGGTGAGCTTTCCCACTACCACCGGCGTGCCCGAACCCATGGTCGGCGGCGAAGTGTCCGACCCCGAATAACCGCGGCGCCGTTTCGCGGCTTTTTCTTACGGAGTTTTTGCCCCGCCGGTCTTTGCGTCCCGCTTTTCTTTCGGAATTCTCCGTTTTGGCAGCTTCTTTTGTCTGGACAGCCGGCGCGGAGTGTGGTATTCTCCCCAACAGAGAGTTATAATTATAAATGTAAAACGCCCGCTTCCGGGCATAAAAATATCATTATGAAAAAACTGAATTTTTTGATGGGCCTGCTTTTTGCCGTTATGTTTTTAATGTCATGCGGCAAAGACGACGGCGGTATCGGCCTTGTGCCGCGATTGTATCAAAATGACGTGGACAGTTATGTCAACGACGAGAATGTCCGGATAACGGTATATGCGCTTGGTTATGAAACTCACGAAAAAAGCGAGTTTACGGGACGCAGCTGGTGTTATCGCTATATGGGGGCAGATTCGCGAAAGGATTACTATTTTCAGACGACCTCCGGCCGTTATTTCGGTTTCTCCGTTTACGATTATCTGGAAGTCAGAGCCTTCTTTGCCGATGAGCTTCCGCTGTCCGAGGGCGAAAATGCTCCCGCCGATTATGAGGAATATCCGGCCGGTATCAGCGTCGAGGCGCATTTTGTGCAATATACCGCAAACGAGCTGCAGATACAGCTGAGCATCGTAGAAAAACAGGAAAATCCTCATCTGTAAAAAAACAACAGAACCGCAGTCTTGCTTCCGGAAAGACGACAGAATTTACATACACGCGATTATTATTTCCTAAAATGCCGGAATGCCGTCCGCCTTTGCGCAGTTAATCATACACAACAGTCTTAGTGGCATCGGCAGGTTCTGTTTTTTATTCCCTTTTGCCTCCCCGGACAAAAGGGAATTTTTTTGCCCGCAGACCGGGGGTTTATCGCATTTTATGCATTGACTCGCCGGGATTCCTGTATTAAATTAACTTCCAGTTTTTAATCCTTTGAAGAAGAAAAATGCTGAAGCGCTTTATACATTCCATACCTTCGATTATTATCCCTTAGGGGATGGCATTTTTTTCATACATATTTCACTCCGTATCTGCTGAAATTTTCAGCGCAGTTCGCAAAACAATTCACAATTTTAAGGTGTTTACTGATGACTAAACATTATAAGGAAGTTAAGGCCAAGGCCGACTTTGTCGAAATCGAGAAAGAAGTCCTCAAGTTCTGGGACGAAGACAAAACTTTTGAAAAATCCGTTCACAACCGCGACGGTGCCGCCGAATTCGTTTTTTACGACGGCCCTCCGTTTGCCAACGGTACGCCGCACTACGGACATATTATGGTTTCTTACGTTAAAGATGTTGTCGCCCGTTATCAGACGATGAACGGCAAAAAGGTCGAGCGTCGTTTGGGGTGGGACTGCCATGGCCTGCCGGCAGAAATGTCCGCCGAAAAGCAGCTCGGCGTTTCCGGTCGCAAGCAGATTGAAGAATACGGCGTCGAAAAGTTCAATGACTTTTGCCGTTCCGATGTCCTGAAATATTCCGGTATCTGGGTCGAGATGTTCAAACGTATCGGCCGCTGGGTAGATTTCAGCCACGATTACAAGACTATGGATCTGCCGTTTATGGAAAGCGTCATCAACAACTTCAAACAACTCTGGGAAAAAGGGCTTGTTTATGAGGACTACCGCGTCCTGCCATATTCCTGGGCAGCCGAAACGCCGTTGTCCAACTTTGAAGTAAATCAGGGCTATCAGGACAAGACCGACAACGCCATAACCGTTATGTTCACGCTTGAAAACGGAATGAAAATGCTGGTCTGGACCACCACGCCCTGGACGCTGCCTTCCAACCTCATGTTGGCGGTCGGCAAAGACATTGATTATGCGGTTATGGAAGAAGACGGCCAGAAATATGTTCTGGCGCAGGCGCTGCTCGGCCGCTATAAAAAGCAACTGGAACACGCCTCCCAGGTCGGCACGATGAAAGGCGCCGATTTTGTCGGCATGGCCTATGAGCCGATGTTCCCTTATTTCAAACATCTGAAAGACAAAGGCGCTTTCCGGGTTCTCTCCGGCGAGTTTGTATCCACCGAGGACGGTACCGGCATTGTTCATATTGCGCCCGGTTTCGGACAGGACGACTTTGAAGCCTGCCGCGCTTATGACGAGAATTTCCCGGTCGTCTGCCCGGTTGACGAGGCCGGCAAGTTTACCGCCGAAGTTTCCGATTATCAGGGCAAACAGGTTTTTGAGACCAACGAGCCGATTATGCAGCTTTTGAAGGAGAAGGGTATTCTGGTCAAAAAAGAGCAGTATACCCACTCTTATCCTTTCTGCTGGCGCACCGATACCCCGCTGATTTATAAGGCAATGTCGAGCTGGTTTGTCAAAGTAACCGACTTCCGCGACAATATGGTTAAGAACAATCAGCAGATTAACTGGGTTCCGGAACACATTAAGGACGGACGTTTTGGCAAATGGCTGGAGGGCGCGCGCGACTGGTCGATTTCTCGCAATCGTTTTTGGGGAACGCCGATTCCGGTCTGGAAATCGGACAATCCGCAGTTTCCGCGCATTGATGTCTTTGGTTCCGTCGCCGAAATCAAAGAAAAGACCGGTATCGAAGTTACCAACCTGCACAAGCCTTATATTGACGAGGTCGTTTATCCGAACCCTGACGATCCGTCCGGCAAAACCATGATGCGCCGCGTCGGCGACGTCTTTGACTGCTGGTTTGAGTCCGGTTCCATGCCTTATGCGCAGGTTCACTATCCGTTTGACAACAAGGAATGGTTTGAGAACCATTTCCCGGCCGATTTTATTGTCGAAGCCATGGATCAGACCCGCGGCTGGTTCTATACCCTGACTGTGCTGTCGACGGCACTGCATAATAAACCGGCCTTCAAAAACTGTATTTGTACCGGTCTGCTGATGGCCGAAGGCGGACAGAAATTGTCCAAGCGGCTTAAGAACTACCCGGACCCGAACGAAGTTCTGGAATCCATCGGCTCCGACACGCTGCGTTGGTTCCTGGTTTCGTCGCCGGTCCTGAAAGGCGGCAATCTGGCTATCGACAAAGAAGGCAAGGAAATCGCCAAAGCGGCGCGCGTGGCTCTGATCCCGATGTGGAACGCCTATTATTTCTTTACTTTATACGCCAATGCGGAAGGATATAAAGCCAAAGAGATCTATACGTCGGGCGAGGCCATTGACAACTATATTCTTTCCAAGCTGAAGCGTTTGGCACAGATTGTCAAACAGGGGCTTGATACTTATGACGTGGCTTTGTCCTGCAATGAAATTGCTTCTTTTATGGAGATTTTGAACAACTGGTACATTCGCCGCACACGCGACCGCTTCTGGGTCGGCGACACACAGGCTTTCGACGTGCTGTATACGGTTTTGGTCAACCTGTGCAAGATTATGGCACCGTTGATGCCGTTCCTCTGCGAATATGTTTACAAAAACCTGACCGGCGGCGAAAGCGTCCATCTGACCGATTATCCGCAGCTTGCCGACATCAGGCTGGATGAAAAACTGGTTAACGAGATGGACTTCCTGCAGGATTTGTGCTCGGCAGGTAAGTTTATCCGCGAAGAGAAAAATCTCCGCAACCGCCTGCCTCTGGCCGGTTTGACGGTTGTCGGCGACAATCTGGGCTTTTTGAATGCGCAGTATCAGGACATCATCAAAGACGAGCTGAATGTCAAGGAAATCAGAATTGACAATAATCTGGCCGCTTATGCCGCCAAAACCGTTTATCTCTATACGCCGCTGCTCGGCAAAGCGCTGGGTAAGGATATGGGGCCGGTTATGGGCGCCTATAAACAGGGCAAATGGGAACTGAATGCCGACGGCACTTTGTCGATTGCCGGCAAAACCCTGACGCCGGATTTGTTCGAAGTTCGTCTGGATATGAAAGACGGCGTTGCCGGTAAGGCTTTTGCCGATAACAAGGCGGTTGTCACGCTGGATACGAACGTAACCGACGAGCTTAAACGCGAGGGAATGGCGCGCGACTTTGTCCGTTTGGTTCAGACCCTGCGCAAAGACAAGGATTTCAACATCTCTGACCGCATTGAGCTTTGCTATGCCACGAATAATGCCGAACTGAACAAAGCTTTGGAAGAAAACAAGGCTTATGTTGCCGAACAGGTTCTGGCGGTGAAAGTCAGCAACAACTGCACCGACGGTACCAAAGCCGACATTGAGGGTGCCGAAATTGTTTTTGACGCCAAAGTAACCGACGCCAAAGTCGCTTAATACCAGGGCCCTCCACAGTCGGAGGGCCTGTTTTTTCAGGAGGACAGAATGCTGGAACAATTTAGCTGGCACGAATTTATCAGCGCGTTTTTTGTACTTTTTGCCGTAATTGATATTACCGGTTCTATTCCGGTCATTCTGTCTCTCAAGAAAAAGGGGAAGACGATTGTTGCCTCGCGGGCGGCTCTGATTTCTCTGGCAATGTTTATCATGTTCTTTTTTGTCGGCGAAGCTTTTCTCAATTTGTTCGGAGTGGATATTTCGTCGTTTGCCGTCGCCGGTTCTGTAATTATTTTCATCATTGCTATGGAAATGATTTTGGATATCGAAATTTTTCATTATCAGGCCGATACGCCGAAAGATGGAACCTTTGTCCCGGTCGTTTTTCCGCTGATTGCCGGCGCTGGCGGTTTAACAACTCTTTTGTCTATTCGGTCTTCCTACAATGATCTTAACATTCTGCTGGCTGTAGTGGTCAATATTCTGGTGGTCTACCTGGTGCTGAAACTGACCAAAAAGCTTGAAAAGGTTCTGAGTCCGGGAATTATTTATATGCTTCAGAAGTTTTTCGGCATCATTCTGCTGGCCGTATCCGTAAAGTTGTTTACTTCAAACATTACGTTCTTATTGGAAAAAATAAATTAGATTATTCAATGTATTGACCTATTATTTCTGAAAAGGTAACGGTTTTAACCATATTTTATGAAAGTTTTGTTACAGTCAATAAAAAAATAGACAAAACGTAAAAATAATGATATTATGTCTACAAATAGAATAATTCTTTTTGGAGAAAAGCAATGGCCGATGAAGTAAAAGCTGAAAATCTGGGTGAATACCACAAAAAGTTTTTTGAGAAAAAAGGCGCCGAACTGGGACTGGATTCCAGTGCGTTTCTGAAATTGACCGATCCGAAGAAAATTGAGGAAATTATTGAAAAATATAATGACTGGGTTAAAGAGATCGAAAAATTAAGTCCGGATGATCAGAAAAACGACGGAATTGAAAAAGATGCCGATTATTTCAACCGGAAAGAAGAAGAAATTTCTAATATGCCTCAGGGCACTGAAGAAGAAAAAGAAAATCACAATAAAGAACGTGCTAATCTAAGCAAAGAAAAAGAAGATGCTGGTTGGAAAAAAATACAAGTAGGTATTGCGTTGCCGAATACTCCTGCGATGTTGAAAGTATATCAGTATGATCCGAACGATTCGACCCTCAAAGATATGACCGAAGAGGAACTGCGCGATCATTTTACCGAAAAGTTTAAGAAAGAAATGGGATTGGAAAATTCGGAGAATGATAATAAAAACGCTGAACCGCTCAATGTTTCTGAAGGTCAGGAAGAAGATGACAATCACCAAAACGACGGTGATGGCCGTGTTGATGATGACACGGAAAAATACTGGAAAGATTGGTGTGATGAAAAAGGCTATGACTATGTCCGGGATCCGGATACCGAAAAACAGGGTCTGGCTTTTTCAGTAAAGAATAACGACAGGGTAAAAGGCAACGTTCATTACAAAGACAACAACAATGTCGTTATCGGCGGGGAAGAAGGCGTCGCTGACTATGAGATTTTTGATGCCCTTGCCAAAAGAGCCAAGGACAAGAATCAGGTTGTCAACTTCCAAGGAGAAATGACGCCGGAGTTCAAATCCAGATTAATGGCCGCCTGCGTCCTCAATGGCGTAAACATGATGAACCAGCCTAAGGAAAAAATCGAAATTTCCGCTGAATGGGGACTGGACGAAGAAGCCGTCAAAAAAATCGAGGAATACAACAAAAAATTCGAAGAACAGCCGGAAAGAAATGAAGAAAGAGCGCCGGAACAACCTCAGGATGGAAAAAGCTATAATGATTATTTGAAAGATTTTGAAGCGGATATGGCTGCGGGAAAAAAGATAGATATTTCTGCAATTACCAATGAGAGTGAAAGAATGGTAGCATATGCTGCAGCAATGGTTGCTGCTAAAAATGCTGAGAAAGACGGTATTGAGATTAAGGGCGCGCCGGATAAAACTATTAGTTATAAAAATAAAAATATCTTGGAAATAGATGAAAACGGCAAATTCAAAACTCAGCAGAAACTTGACGAAAATGGTAATGTGGTTTTGGGCGAGAATGGCAAGCCTGAAATGATAATGGTTACAAAAACTAATCCGTTGTTTGAAGCCGCGCAAAATCTTCCGGATGAGGCTAAAAGCGCTTTGGAAGGACATAATCAGGGCGTTCGCGCCAAACAATTGGAAGCGGCGAGAAATCGCTTGAATTCAAATCCGGAAATGCAGTCCGCGCGGGCAAAAGAAGCGGCGCGCCGGCAGGAATTCCGTGATAATGACCATAAATATGATGAAAACAGTGCATTCAACACTCAGGAAGACAAAAATAACCGTATTGAAATGATGCGAAAATATTGGCAAAATCAACGCTAAAGCAGATAAAGTAAACACCCTCTGAAAAGAGGGTGTTTTTGCCGGAACGAAATAAATTGCAGTCTGCGCAAAATTCAGGTAAAATACTCCTGACTGCGGGAGGATAAGATGGCGGAAGAGATAAGGGAATCTGAGACAGAAAATAAAGATGAGGCTGTAAAAACGCAGATTGCTGATACCGGCTTTTCCGAGGTAATGGAAACTTCGGATGTTTCTGCAGCAATTCCCGATTGGGAGAAAATGGATTACGCCTCTATTCGCGCTTATGCCGACAAACTCAATTTGCAAACGCCGGAGGGACAGCAGACCCTGAAAAGTCTTCAGGCATACTCTGTCGGAAAGATCAAAGGGTTTGCGGAAAACAGCCAGCCTGTCAAAACGGCGCAGGATTATAAAAAACTCGCTGGTTTGCTGAAGGATGCTCAGCTCAACGGTTCGGCGGATTTCAGTTCGGGTGGCGCGGAAACGCAGGCGTCGCTAGAAAAGGCTCGGAGCTTTTTTACCGGGTTGAAAGGGTTTCGCAACAAAGCCACGCAGGAAATCGAGTTTTACGATCCCCGCAGCGGAGTGGACGAAGCAGCTTTTAAACAGGCGATGATTTCTCAGAGCATACCGGAACCGGAAAAGCAGAATACGGCTCCCGGGCAGCAGGGAGGACAGCCGGCCGGCGGCAGCGGCGAAAAAGAAGTTGACGGCAAAAAAGAACTGGGAGCCGGCGTCAGTCAGGCTGCTGCCGAAAAAATGCAGGAACAGCTTCAGACTTTGCTGGCCGTGCACAAAGACATAAGTCAGGAAGCGTTAAAATCTCTGGAAGAAGATATTCGCAGCTATGTAAATGCCGGAGGCACAATCTCGTCTTACAATGTGCAGAATTTTTTGAATGCCTATGAAAAAAGCGCCGAAGAAAAGCAGGAAGAACAGCACACGACGGATGAAAATGCCACCGGCGGTCAGGCTGATGAGAAAAAATTTGGCGTCAATACGCCTCCGGAAAATCAGGCCGACAAACAGAAACAAAGCCAGATCGCCGCGGCAATGCTCGAAAAAGAAAGTGGCGTATGGGGCGTTTATGCCCAGCAAAACAGCGTTATCGCGGAAAGCACGTTGGAGCGGGATAATCCCGTTACAAAGATTTTTGACAATGAGGAAGACAAGAAAAACGATTTGTTTTCCGCCATGATTACGCGAACCTCCGAGCATAGCGCCAATATTGAAAGCCGTGGAGATAAAGCTCCGGAGCAGGGGATTTTTGATGCTTTGGTCAAGGGAGCGAAAGACAGCGGTCATGATACCATAATTTTTGGGGAAAATCTCAAAGATGAGGAGAGTAAAAACAAACTTCTTGTCGCAGCCCTGAAAAACGACATGAAAGTCAGCGGCGGGCCGCATCGCGTAGATGTCAAATCAGACTTTTTTAAGGGACTTTCGCAGGACATGCAGAAAAAAGTCCGCGCATATAATCATGCAAACATGACTCCGGAAGAAAGAATAAAACATAATGATAAAAAACGGTCTTTGAAACTGAGGGGCATCCTGCGCCCGCGCAAAATGTTGCGCGAAGCGGCGGAAAGAAAGAAACAAAGGCTGATAGACACCAATAATGCTTATAATGAACGGCTTTTTAATCAACAGGACCGCTCGTATTAATTTTCAGAAATCTAAAGATTTTTTAATCTTTTTGCCATAGAATCAGATTAAATATGACAAAATTATGAAAACATAACGTTTATTGACAAAATTTATTGAAAAATAGAAAAAATTGCAGTAAACTATGTTTAGTAATATATTCATAGGGGCTTACGACAATGGCAGAGAACAGAGAAAATTTGGAAACAAGATCCGGCGAAACAGATGGTAATGAATTGAACGTTACGCAGACCGCAGGTAGCCGCGGGCATGAGACGGAAAAAACCGAATTGGATAAGGTTTTGGAGCTGGTTGACAAAGGTGTCGAAAATCTGTCTCCCGAAGATTTGTATACTGTTTATAATTTTCTGAAGCGGTATAAGGGAGACAATACTCCCGGCGGCGAAGCCTTTAACAAGGTCAGCCAGTATGCGGATAAAAAGCTTCAGGATATGGAAAAGGTGCCAGAAGAAGAACGGACTTCGTTGGAAGCCCTTGCCGCCATAAAACGGGAAGATAAGGCCGCGGAAGAAAATGTTGTCCGGACAAACGAAGCGGGCGGTCAGGACGGCGATGCCGAAGTTTCTGCGCCGGACGGGCAACCCCGTGCTGTCGGAGAGCGGAAGGATGAAGCCCAAACCGAAAACGGCAGCATAAATTATCAGGCCAATCTGGAAGCTGTTGACAAAGTTTTGGAGAGTCTGGGAAATATGGAAACGGCGGAAGACGGCTCTCTGAGTTTTCCGGAATACCTGTCCGGTTCCGAATTTAATAATTTCAATAAATTTTTTGCCGAAATGGATTTTGACGGCAGCACCCCGGACGGTACTGTCAGTAAGGACGATTTGAAGCGCGAAATGCTGGAACTGGCGATTTTGGAGGCGCAGGCCGAACTGATTGCCAATCCGGACTTTGCGACTTTGGATCCCGAGGAACAGGCCCGGCTTTTGCGTCAGGCGGTTGCCGATCATGCCGATCAGGTGGCGATGGCTGTAATTCAGGCTCAGATTTCCCGGAATTTTGAGGAAGAGAATGCGGGTCTCCTGAAAAAACACGAAGAAGATTCTAAAAGCCTGAATGTAGAAGAGCGTAAAAAAATATTGGATTTGCGGAAAAATCTTGTTTCTGCCAACAAAGGTTATGCTTCGGGAAATCTCGGCAGCATGAAAATAAACGCCGATGTGGCGACGGGCGCTGTTATCGCGTCTTCGTTTGACTTACTGAAACGGGCTCAGGCCCTGGAAGGCCGCACCGGATTTTCCGGACTTAAGGACAGGGTTGCCGCATTCGACAAGCGGATGAAAACCAAACATCCGAAAGTTTATGCCGCGGCCAAAAAAGCTTTGGTATCCGGTTTGGTCGGTTATACGACCGGCGGGGTCGGTCTGGCAGTTTTGGCCGGTTACCGTTCTTATCAGGTTATCAGAAAGTCATATCAGACATATAAGCAGAACGGCGGAGAAGGCGGTTATCTCAAATATCTGCGCAACAACCCGAAAGAAATTATTTCCATAGGCACGTCCGTCGCTCTGACAACCGTCAGCGCGGCTTTTGCCGGGGTTGACGTGGCGCAGCAGGGACTGGACGCTGCCGGAATGCTCGGAAAAATGTTCAATGCTCAGGATCTGACCCAGGTTGTCAGCAATAAGGTTCTAAAAGCCGGAATGCGCGCCGGCGTGTCTGTTTCGTCGGGTCTGGCCAATGCGATGATGGATTTCCGCGCGGCCCGCAATGAAACGGATCCGGCCAAAAGAAAACAGCTTTATAAAAATGCATGGAAAACGGCGGGATTGTCGGTAGCAGCCGGCCTCGGCGGCGTCGCGCTGGCGGAATATTCTTCTGATTTTGTCAGCAAAGTCAGGGGCTGGTTTGGCAAAAACGATCAGGGCGTCGATGCCGTAACGGGAGCGGCAGTCAGGGTTCAGGGCAATGACGGCGCTGTCTTCGGCTCCGATATGTCCGAATTGGATGACCGTCTGCTGAAGCTTGGCGTTAATCCTGATGTTTATCGGAATATGTCTCCCGAAGCCAAAATGATGATGATTCGGCAGCGGGAAATGGAGTTTGGGATGGATACTCCCGAAAAAGCAGCTGTTCAGCCGAATCTTGGTAATGAGGAGCTGACGGAAACCCAGATGAAGCGGATTTTGACCCGCAACGCGGAACGCCATCCCGGGGTTGACATGGACAAGGTTTACAATCAGTTGCGCGCGGCGGGCATCAACAATCCCGAGCAGGCTTTTTACAAGCTGGAGCAGGCCCGTCTGCTGGCGCCGAATGATGAAATCATGAGCGCTGACGGCACCAATGTCAGGGATACGTTTAACCGGGCGCTGAAAGGCGAGCAGCTGACGGCTGCGGATATGAAGATTCTCGGTGCGGCTCAGGCTAATGTCGACAACGGCGGTTTCTATCTGCATGATGTTCGTGATCAGGGCGGCGTGGGTTATTCATACCGTCCGAACGGTCAGCCTTCGGAATATGAAAACTCGGAAGAAACCGGGCACGGCGGCCGCCGCGAACAAAGAACAGCGACGCCCGGCAGAAGCGGAGGTCAGGATTTTGCCGGTGCCGAGATGCTGGATGTTTCCAAAATGTCGCCGGCCGATCGGGCGCTTTATGAGCAGATGATGGCTCAATATAAACTTTCCGGCGATAAGAACTGGCAGGGAAGCGCCAACACGGCTTATAGCAGCTATCAGAAACTGATGAGCGCAGGAAAAGTTGACGAGGCCCGTGAGTTTGCCAAAGGGTTCAGCCGGGAGGAAACATTAGGCGAATATGACAACAGATACGGGATTGAAGAAGGCGACAGCCGCCGCCTGATTTCGGCCAAAAGAGATGCTGCCCGTGCGGAAATACAGTATAATCAGGCGGTGGAGAGACTGCGGGAAAGCGAACTGGCGTTAAAGAATATCCAGCATCTGGATAAATCGGATCCCGAGCGTCTGGCCGCCGAGCTGAAACATGCCCAGAACATGAAAGCGGAAGTTGCGGCGCAGATAAAATTGTCCAAAGCGACGGTAGAACTGAACCGGGCGCAGCTCAGCAATGATCTGCATCATGCCGGGGATGACCTGAAAGACGCGGAAGACGCGCTCAAACGCAGGGATAAAATGGAAAACCGCATTCAGACGATAGACAAGAAGCTGACCAAACTGGGCATTGATCAGAACAATGCGCCGAAAATGACCGGTGATTACGGAACAGACAAGGAGCTGGCGCGCGATTATCTGAAAACGGCGATTGCCAATAAGAAAGATTATGCGGAAATAACCAAACTCCTAAAAGAAAAACAGGAACTCAGACAGGAGATCGCTGCTCAAGGACCGCGCAAGCTGCTGGAAAAAACACGCGACGATGCTCAGGCAAAAGTTGATGAATTGAAAGGAAAACGGCCTGAAGTCCGGGAAGTCAAAAAAGACGATGTTTACGAAGAAATCGAGCATCCTCGGCTGCCTGACAGACAGGTAGAAGTTCCTTTGCCGCATGCGGAATCGGATATGATTGAGGTTCAGAACAAACTGAAAGTTGCCCGTTCTCTGGCGGAAAAAGATACGTCTGCGACGCAGCTTCAGAATGAGGCGGAAGCAATTCTGAAAGGCGGGGGCAAAGCCGCGGATCTGGAACAGGTCGGTGATGTTAAATTCAAACAGCTTGGAGAGGAAGGCTTTATTGCTTATATTGAAAAGGACGGACAAATGAAATACAGCCTGTCCGGTCTGAGCGAGGAAGGAAAAGCCGAGTTTATGGCAAAAATAAAAGCAAACGGCAGCTTTGCGAAAACTGTCGGCAGTCTTGACGGACAAAGCCGGGAAATTCCTTCCCGGACCGGAGGAAGCCGCGCTTTGCCGGTCAACAGAGGAAAGGAAAAATAGAGGTTGAAACAGGTAGGTTTCGTATCTTAAAAAACTTGCCTAATTTGACAAAATATTGTTGAAAAAAGAGAAATTTATGCTATAATGCTGATAATTAATAATAAAGCATTTTACGGAGTAGACGGTCATGGAAGCGCAAGAAGCAGCCAAAAAAGTTAGTTTAGGGATGAACAATTTGACACTGTCGGAGCTGATGGAAGTTTATCGTGCTCTGAAAGACAGTGATTACGCGCAGGAATTGAAGCTTGTGAGCGGTTATGCCAGAGGACGGGTTGCCGTATATGGCAGCAGCCGCCGTTCAAGTATGTCGATGGATGAGATTAATGCCCTGTATGACCTGATTGAGACCTTTGGACATAATAATGCCGGAGAATTGACGGCTGAAGGCGCGAAAGCTAAGGCTTTTGCCGATAAAATGGCGGAAAAGGCCAAAGAGACGGCTGTTGACTCCGTTGTCAGAAAATTGCATGACGAAGAAAAAAAGACTCCTCTCACGCCTGCTCAGAAACAGGTACTGGATGACCACGGCTTTATGTATGGCGAAACTCTGGAAAGTCTGGGAGATTTTCAGGATAAAGACGGGGCGCTCAAGGTTCTCCGCGACGAAGGTGTTTTGACGTCTGTTCCGGAGGAAGCTCGGAAAGAGACTCCAAAACCCACTCCGTTGACGCGTGATCAGGTCAAAGTTCTGGACGACCTCGGCATTCCTCACAACGGGACGGTCGAAAGCCTGAACTGGTTCAGGGAAAAAGAAGAAGCCGTAAAAGTTTTGGAAGAAAAGGGCCGTGAACTGAACGAAGCCCAGGCTCGAAAGATTAAAGAAAACAAAGCCGAAGACATCTTTGTTCCGGATGTTCCCGAAACCGAACTGTCCGCGACGGAAGTCAATAAAAATATGGAGCGTCTGGACATGCTGTCCGGCAGTATAAATCCTTTGGACGAACAGGACGAGCGTTTTGCCGACAGTCGGGAAAGCCTGAACCTTCTTGATGTTCGTGATGACGAGGGTAAAGTCTGGGATGTCAGGGAAGAGCTTGTCGAAATGGCAAAACTCCAGACAGAAAAGGATCTTCATGGCGTTAAGAAGGTTACGCCGGAACTTTATGCCGAAAGACTGAAATTCAATATTGATACTTCAGTTTATGCCATTATATCCACAGATACCATTGATTTTTCTAAATTCAACGGCGATCAGAACCAGATGCGCGAAGCTCTGAAAACCGCGATTGATAAATATGCGGAGCCAAAAGGCAGCAAAGCGCATGTCAAACTTGACAATGTTCTGGGATTCCTGAGCGTCAAATCCAATGAACTGGATGCTTTTGCGGATAAATTGGGTCAGAAGTTCGGCCAGCTGCCCTTTGTTGAAAAATTCAAAGGAAAAGTGCGGAAGTTTGATAGACGCGCCGAGAAAAAATTCGGCCCGAAAGTCTGGGGTAAAATCCGCGGACTGGGAAAAATAGCGACCAAGGCCGCTCCGGATCTCGGAATGGCGGCGCTTGCCGGTTTCGGCGGTCCTGCCGGTCTGGCCATATACGGCGGTTATGTCTTCAACAAATACGCAATGCCGTTTATCAAAAAATATACGGAACGTCCGGCCGAAGAGAGAACCGGCTTCCGTAAATACATCAGGGAAAACAAGAAGGAAGCTCTATTTGCCGGGTTGTACACGGCTTCTGCCGGTCTGAGCATCGGCATGGCGGCGTTTCAGGGTATTACGGCGGTCAGCGCGGCGGCAGCCAATGCCGCGGCCGCGGGGCAAAGTGTGGACATTGCAGCCAAAGCTGCCTTGTTGAACGGTTATGCCGGACATGCCAAAGCTGCGGTTGCCGGAACCAACATTGTCGCCAAGAGCGCCATCAAAGTTTATGAAACGCATAAAGCTGGCGATAAAAAGGGCGTCAAGCGAGATATTCGCAACGGCATTCTGGCTGCCGGTATGTTTGCGGCCGGTTATGCGCTGCGCAGCTGGCTGGGGGCGGAACATACCGGAAACAGCGAAAATCAGGAAACAACCGTGTCGGATACAACTGTTGTTGACCAGAATCAGAATGAAGATTTCTGGAATCAGGAGCAGCAAGACCAGATGGATTGGTCGGAAGTCGTTGTTTATGATGACTTTTATCATGGTCCGGAAGTTGCGGGCAAAAGCTATGCCAGCATTGTTTCTTTGCTGACCAACAGCGAAACCACCCGGGAAGAAGCTGTTTTGAAAGCGGAGATGATGATTTACCGGGTTGGAACGATGGATGAAAAAATTCTGGCCAGCTTCCCGGATGCTTCGCACGAACAGATTGCCCATGCTATTCTGCTGCGTGCTGCCGATGTGCGCAAAGGCGATGCCGATCAGCTGCTGCGCGCGCTTCTGGGAGACGGAAGCTGCTCCAAACTGACAATGGAACAGACAATATCTGAAATTCACAAAGGCCTGACCGGGTATAACTACGGACAGGACAGCAGCCTGCCGTTCGGCCGCAATCTGGATCCGAATTACAAGCTGCTGAATGTGCGTTCACGCTTCCGTATTGAAGATTGCAGCAGTGAGCGTCTGATTGACGAAGTGGCGCAGAAGACCAAAGTCGTTCCTGTTCCTCCGCAGATTGAGCTTGTTGATATTCCTGAGGATAATACGGAAATTGATGAGGAACTGGAAATTACTGATATCAGACCGGCTCCGATGAAAACAATCCCTGTTGAAAGCAAAGTTGAGCAGGGAACCCCGGATTTGATTGAAAACAAAGAGACTGTTGCGCCGGATCAGGACGAATTTGTCGGACGTAAACTTGCCAACTATAAAAACAGTCAAAGCGGAACCAAGCAGTTCCTGAATGATATTGCCAGCGGTAAAATCGTAAAACTGTCCGATGGTCGGTATTATGAGGCTACTCCGGAGGAACAGGCGGCGTTTCAGCGGGCTTTGCAAGCCAAACAGGGCGGACGTTAATAAAAAACCGGGTTATAAACCCGGTTTTTTTATTTATCGGCGGATGCGCAGTCTTTGCGGTCTGTATTATCCGATATATCTGCGGATATATCGGGTGTTTTTGCCGACGCGCGATAATATCTCGTAGCTGATGGTACCGGCGTCGCGTCCCATGTCGTCAAGCGTATAGTAGTCAGAGACAATATCCGCCAGATCGCCGGGCTGCAGTCCGGGAACTTCGGTAACGTCGCAGATAATGTTGTCCATCGACAGCCGGCCCAGAATCCGGGCTTCCGACAATTTTCCGTCGTTTTTAAAAAAGACTTTTCCGACATTGGAAAGCGACCGGGGAATTCCGTCGCCGTAACCGATGGAAACGATTGCTATTTTTCGGTCGTCATTAGCTCTGTATGTGGCGGAATAGCCGACAAAGTCGCCCTTTGGCAGATTGGCGATCTGCAGAACCGGCGCTTTGATGCAGACAACGTTTTTCATCTGATTTTCACGGTACGGCGCCGTATTAATGCCGTACATGGCGGCTCCCAGACGAACAAGATCCATTTGGTAATCCTCGCCGAGAAACGTGCCGTCAGAGGCGGACAGGGAGGCCGGCAGCCGGGAAAAATATTTGTTTTTCAGAAAATGAAAATTATCCAACTGATGCTGATTCATAAAATGTTCTTTAGCGTCGCCGCAGGCCAGATGCGACATAACCAGCGAAAATTCGTTTTTGTCATCTTCGGAAAGCTGCTTGAGGTCTTCTTCGCGAAATCCGAGGCGGTTAAGGCCGGTTTCAATATTAATGACCGGACGGATGCCTTCAATCTTGTGCGCTTTCCAAAAAGCCAGGGCCGAAAGGGAACTGATGACGGGAATAAGCCGGCTGTTTTGAAAATATTCCAGACTGTCTTCGCCGATTCCCTGCAGGACATAAATCTGTGCGTCGGGCACCAGCGGCCGGATGCGGTTTCCTTCCAGTCCGTGGGCGACAAAAAAGTGCCGGCAGCCGCCTTCTTCATACAGTTTTTTAACGACAACGTCGGCATGCAGGCCGTAGGCGTCATCCTTAACAACCGCCGCGGCGACGGCGTGTCGGGAGATTTGTTTCAGTTGGTTGTAATTATCCAGCAGATTGGTTAAATTTATTTCTAAAATTGGACTTGTCAAGATACTCATAACTATCCTATTATCCTTTGTAATTAAAAGCTTTGAAAGAATTTTATATGCAGTTTAGTGATACGCATGTTCATTTGCAAGATTTTAAGACAAGATTTGCAACAGATATTGTCCGCGCTGCATTGGAAAAAGGGGTGGATAAGCTGGTCTGCGTTTCCGCCGCTGAAAAAGACTGGGAAAAAGTGGCCGGTCTGCACGAGCTTTTTCCCCGGAACATAATTCCGGCTTTCGGTCTGCATCCCTGGTATGTGCGGGAAGCATCCGCAGGATGGGAAGAGCGTCTGGAGGCCTGTTTGCGAAAATATCCGCGGGCGCTTGTCGGCGAAACGGGGCTGGATCGTCTGCACGACGGGGACGAAGAGCCTCAGGGAGCGGCTTTTTCTCGGCAAATTGATCTGGCGCGTGCTTATGGGCGCCCGCTGATTATTCATGCCGTCCGGGCGCAGGACTGGCTGGAAAAATATTGGAAAATCCTGCCGGAAAAATTTGTTTTCCATTCTTTTGCCGCGTCGGCCGAGCTGCTTGCAAAAGTTGCGGCTCACGGCGGTTACGCCGGATTTTCTTTTTCGATTCTGCGTTCCAGGCATAAAGAACGGGTTTTAAAAGCCGTTCCGCCGGACAGAATCCTGCTGGAAACCGACGGTCCGTATCAGGGGCCGGAAAAAGGGCGGGAGGTTGAGCCGTCCCGGCTTCCCGAGCTGGCGCGCGAGTTGGCGGAGGTGCGCGGGCTGGAGTTTCCGGGATTTGCGGCGCGGGTTTATCAGAATTCATTGGAGTTTTTGAACATTGGAAAATAGACGTTTTTTACGGACACAGGCTCTTCTTGGCGAGCAGGGAATGGAAAACCTCCGCCGCTCCAGGGTAATGGTTGTTGGCCTGGGGGCTGTCGGAGGTTATGCGCTGGAGGCATTGGCGCGGTCGGGGATCGGCGCTTTGGTTTTGGTTGATTTTGACATTGTTGAGGAAACCAATGTTAATCGCCAGATTTTGGCCCTGACTTCGACAATCGGCAGAAAAAAAACGGAAGTTGCCCGGGCTCGCGTGCTGGACATCAATCCGGACTGTCATGTCGAAACAAAAGATGTTTTTGTCAATGCGGATACGCTTGAGAGTTTGTTTTCGGAACCCGTTGACTATGTTGTGGATGCCATTGACGCACTGAATCCCAAATGCTGTCTAATTGAGTTTTTGTACCGGCGGGGGATTCCTTTTGTCTCTTCCATGGGCGCCGCCCTGAAATCTGATCCGGGCTGTATCCGCCTCACGACCTTAAACAAAACCAAAAACTGCAGTCTTGCCAGATTTATCCGCAAGCGGCTGAAAAGGCGGGAGGTAGACATATCAAAGGTTTGCTGCGTGGCTTCGGAAGAGCAGTGCTGCCTGCCCGAGACGGCAATTTTTATGGACAGCGAAAGCAAAAACGAAATTATCAGCTGCGACGCGCCCGGCCGCAAACGCCACACTTTGGGATCTCTACCCGCGATTACGGCCATTTTCGGCCTGACGGCGGCAAATGAAGTCATAAAAAAACTGAGTAAAAAACTTGTATAAATTTTTCAAAAGATTATTCTGTTACACCGAAAGGTTTCTAAAAAATGGATACAGCACCAAAATCACTGCGCCTGCATATCGCGCTTCTCGGCAGGGTTAACGCCGGAAAGTCAAGCTTCCTGAATCTTATTGCCGGGCAGCAGGTTTCCATAACTTCCGCTATTGCCGGAACCACAACCGACGTGGTTGAAAAAACACAGGAGCTTCTGCCTCTGGGGCCTATCGTCTGGCTTGACACGGCCGGTTTCGGCGACGAAACGGCTCTGGCGCCGGAAAGACTGGCAAAAACGCGCCGTGTTCTGGATCGCGCCGATATTGCGATTCTGGTTTATGACGGCGGCAAAAGCGGCCCGGAAGAGGAAGAGATTATCAGAGAGGCGGCCGCCAGAAAAATTCCTCTGATAAAGGTTTATAATAAAGCCGACCGGTATGCGGTTGCCAATGACGGTATCAAAGTCAATTCGACCGACGCGTCAAGCCGCGACCGGGTCCTGAACGAACTGAAAGCCGCCCTGATAAAGGTTTGTCCCGATGATATTATCAACGCGCCTGTTCTTCTGGGGGATTTAGTGCCGGCGCATGCGACAGTCGTGATGATTGTTCCGATAGATTTTGAAGCGCCGAAAGGTCGTTTGATTATGCCGCAGGTTCAGGCCATTCGCGATGCGCTGGATCATGACCAGACGGTGATTGTTGTCAAAGAAAGCGGCTATACGAAAGTTCTGGACAATCTTAAAACGCCGCCGGCTTTGGTTGTCTGCGATTCTCAGGTCGTCGACAAGATGGTTGCCGAAACGCCGGAGAATGTTGTGTGTACCACATTCTCCACATTGTTTGCGCGCCTGAAAGGCGATATAATCAAACTGGTGGAAGGAGCGGGCGCCGTCAGCCGTCTGCGGGACGGCGATAAGGTTCTGATTGCGGAATCTTGTACGCATCATGCCGTGGAAGATGATATCGGCAGGGTTAAAATACCGCGATGGCTGCGGCAGAAAACCGGGGCCGATTTACGGATAGATCATGTTTCCGGCTGTGATTTTCCGGACAATCTCGGCGATTACAGTCTGGTAATTCAATGCGGCGGCTGCATGAACAACCGCCGGGAGATTTTGTCCCGCATCAACAAATGCGAGGCGGCCGGCGTGCCGGTAACCAATTACGGAGTGTGTATCTCCGAACTTAAAGGCGTTTTGGAGCGGATTTTGCAGCCGTTTCCCGATGCCCTGCAGAAATATAGAGAGATGAAAAATGGCTAGTGGATTACCTAAAATCAATACGGAAGGATTAACCTCGTTTATTCCCGAAGACAAAATAACAGAACTTTTGCAAAACAAAAACACCGACAAGGGGCGCGTGCGGGAAATCATTGCCAAATCTTTGGCCAAGAACCGCCTGAATCCCGATGAAATGGCGGTTTTGCTCAATGCCGAAGATCCAGAGATAATTGCGGAAATCAAAGAAGGTGCCCGTAATTTGAAAAAAACGGTTTACGGCAACCGCATTGTTCTTTTTGCGCCGTTGTATGTCGGCAACGAATGTATCAACAACTGCACTTACTGCGGCTTTCGCAAATCCAATCTGGACGTCGTCCGCAAAACCCTGACGATGAAAGAGTTGGAAAAAGAAGTCCGCACTCTGGAATCCCGGGGGCACAAGCGCCTGATTCTTGTTTATGGAGAACATCCGATGTATGACGCGGATTTCATTCATGACACGGTAAAGAAAGTTTACGAAACCAAAGAAGGCAAAGGCGAAATCCGTCGCGTCAACATTAATGCAGCGCCGTTTGACGTCGAAGGATTCCGTAAGATAAAATCGGCGGGAATCGGCACATTTCAGGTCTTTCAGGAAACCTACCATCAGGAGACATACCGGCAGGTTCATCCCAGCGGTCTCAAGGCGGATTATCTGTGGCGCCTGTATTCTTTTGACCGGGCGATGGAAGCCGGTATTGACGATGTGGGCATGGGCGCGTTGATCGGCCTGTATGACCACAAATTTGAGGCTCTGGCCATGCTGTATCACACCATTCATCTGGAGGAGAAGTTCGGCGTCGGTCCGCATACGATTTCTTTCCCGCGCATAGAACCGGCAATCGGCACGGATTATGCCAATCATCCGCCGTATCAGACCTCTGATGCCGATTTCATGAAAATGATTGCGGTTATTCGTCTGGCGGTTCCCTATACCGGCATGATTCTGACGGCGCGCGAACCCGTTGCCCTGCGTAACGAAGCGATCTCTTACGGCGTCAGCCAGATAGACGCCGGATCGGATATCGGTGTCGGGGCATATGCCAGGGAAGATGAAGTCAGCAGCGACAAGAAGAGTCAGTTTGTTCTGAGTGATAATCGCAGTCTGGATGAGGTCATCGGCCAGTTGTGCGATGCCGATTTTCTGCCGTCATTCTGCACCGGATGTTATCGTCTGGGCCGTACCGGCGAGCATTTTATGGAATTTGCCATTCCGGGCTTTGTCAAAAAGTTTTGCACGCCCAATGCCATTCTGACCCTGACGGAATATCTGCTGGATTACGCCAGTCCGTCAACGCGGGAAAAAGGGCTGCGCGCCATTGAACGGGAGCTTGCCGCAATACCGGATGCCAATCCGCTCAAACAGCAGCTGTTGCAGAAGCTTGAACAGGTAAAAAGCGGCAAACGCGATTTATTTTTCTAAGCGCTTGAAAAACCGCCCGGTCGGGCGGTTTTTTATTGCAATCCTTACGAAAACCCGATGCCCGACGTCGCGTCAGACGCCGTTCCCGGCCGCTGCGCATGGTCGGGCCCGTCAGCTTTGCAGCAGCTGTGGCCCCCCGGTTAACCGGGGGTATATGTGAGAGTGAATCTCAGGGGATACATGACGTTTGGCGGCAATAATCCGGTTTCAGAATGTTTTTGCGCAAATATGTCCTTAAAAAGTCGGTGTTTTACGAAAAATCTTTACGATACTTAAAGTTTTTTCATATATTGTGGAAGCATGTTTATTAACTTGCTATTGCCCTGAAAATAAGTTAAAATTTTGACAAAACAGGGAAATGTTTTGACGGATTGCAAAAAATGATGAAGATGATTAAGCCGATAGTCAATATTTCTAAGGTTATTGACCCGTTTGACGCGGTCATAACCGGGTTCGACGGCGTATTATACGATGGCAGAGCTTTTCGGCAGGAGGCGGTTGATGCTCTGATAAACATGAAGCGTCGCGGCAAAAAGGTTGTTTTGCTTTCCAATACGCCGCTGCGCGTAGAGGCCCTGGCAAGATTGATGCGTGCCGCGCAGGTGCCGCTGGCAGTTTTTGACGCGGTCATCACCGCCGGGGAGATTTTGCACTATAAGCTCAAAGCGGGCGTCGGCGAATTTTCCGGTATCGGACGCGCTTATTACAAAATAGGGGACGACAGCGCCGCCGGCATTTTTTCCGGGTTGGATTTTGAACCGGCGGATGATCTCGGCCGGGCGGATTTTCTCTATATGGGCGGCACGGCGGGTGTCGGCGAACTGATAGACAGTTATCTTCCCGTTCTGGAGCATGCCGCCAGTCTCAGCATGCCTTTTGTCTGCGCCGGCAATGATACTTCGGGATACCGGGACGGGGAATTGTGTGTTGCGGCGGGAGCGCTGGCAGAGCAATATGCCGTTCTCGGCGGCCGGATTATGACTGTCGGCAAACCGGATGCGCGGATTTTTGAATACGCGCTTGACAGTCTGGAAAATATAGAAAAAGACAAAGTGCTTGTTATCGGCGACAATATTGCCACGGATATCAAGGGCGCCGATCTGGCCGGCCTGTCCTCCGCGCTGATTTCCAAGGCCGTCCATGTCAATTTCCTTGGCGAAGGGTATATTCCCGACGTGGCCAAAACGCGGGAACTGGCGACAAATTTCGACGCGTCTCCCGATTTTATTATTTCCAACCTCAGGTGGTAGGATGAAAAAGCTTTTTGTCATATTCTTCGGTCTGCTGGTCATTATTTATTTTGTGCGCTCTCCGTACAAAAAGGCTGATACCTATTCAATAGAGCGTCCGGTATATGGTAGCGGCGAACTCGTTTCGATAGTGGAAATGAACAATTTTCTGGAAGTCTGGGCGGAATATCTGCAAAGCGATATCAGCGACATCGGCAGCCGCCAGCTTTCTTTGACCATGGGAAAGGCCTCCGAAAAATTTCCGCTGGAAATGATCAGCTGGCTGGCAAAACGCGGCTGGAACGCCGACCGCTTTTTTTATGTCGAGCAGCGTCTGAAAGCCATTGTCAAATCGGCTTTTCTGCAGGAACATATCCGGTCGACCATCGCTGTTTTGGAAAAACAGGCCGACGCAGAAAGAAATCCTCAGGTTGCCGACAATATCCGTCGCCTGATTGCCGCCCAGAAACAAAGAATAAACGTTGAAAAAATTTCTCCGGAAGAGTTGGCAATGGTTATGCCGAACCTGGTGCTGATCAGCGATATTCTGGACGGAACCAAACCCTACCGCTATGTAAAATGAGGAACAGGCATGAAAGAAGCCTCGGCGATAGAAGAGCATATTTACAATCATATTATGTTGGGCGACGGCTGCCGTTATTCCTCATATAACGCGCTGGCGGAGTTTTTTTCCGCTGTGCCGGAGGAGGCTCGCAGTCTGTGGCCGTACGATTTCTCGGCCGAAGGGTATAAAACGTCCTATTTCGGAGCGCAGCTGTTTTCCGAGCAGTTGGGTTTTGACCGGAAACTGGATCTGCGCTTTAGCATAGCTGCGCCGCAGGAAAAATATACGGCCCGCGTCGTTCTTTCCTTTGATGACGAGCAGCTGCAGATTCGTCAGGAATCTCTGATCAGGGACGAGGGAACGGCCGGCGGCAATTTTGCCGGGCTGTTTTTGCAAAAACAGCGGGAGTTCCTGAATAAATACGATTCTCTGCGCCGGATAAACCGATACAACCCGCCCTCCGAACTACTGATCCAGGCCGATTCCGATGCCGGCCGCCAGACCTGCGGCGGATATGTCTGGGCAAATCAGGGGTTCGATTTTGCCGGAGTTTCCGAACTTTTGGCCGCCCGGAACGGATTTCGGCGCTTTGCCGGAGACCGCGGCGTCGACCTGAGCGAAAAGGACTTGCGGCTCTTTACCAAACCCTGCCATTTTTCGGCTTTCAACTGCGGGGTTGTTGTCAGGGATAAAGCCGGAAGAAAAGCGGGTTTGGGAAAGGCTTTTATGATGGAGCACAGCTGGTTCGGCGTTTGGAAAACGGCCAATCCCGATGCGGAGGAAAAAAAGTTTGCCGACATTTACAACCGCGAAAAGCTGTCGCCCGAACGGCGGTTCGGTCCGTTGTCGGCTCTGAATTCCGCTTATCTCAGAATGGTGCGGCGCCTGACGGAAAAATATGCCCGGGAAAAAGGGGAACATTCGTTTTCGGCGTTCAAAAAATATGCTGCCGCCAAAATGGCCGCGTTGAATATCTTTTCCCGTTAAATATACATAATAGACAAAATAATTTATTTGTGATATATTCCTCTCAAAATCACATGAACGGAAATATCTGAATGGATCGTCAGCAAAATTGTTTTGAGGCGCTCAGCCGCGGCGAGCGCAGTTTTCTGAAATCGTACGATGTCTTCCTGCGGGCAAATAATGTTTTCCGCTCCGGCAGGGAACAGATGTTCGACAAAATGTTTCTGCTTGCGCATTTTCGCAATGCCGTAGCTCAGAACCGCATTATTGCGGATCGAAGCCGGCTGCTGCATTTTACCGTTGCCAAAAATTGGGAAGATTTCAGAAATCTGCAGGAACTGGCTCTGGATTTTTACGAGGCGCGCGAATTATTGCAGTATCCGCCGCTGCTGCTTGAAAACAAAGATATTGTCGCCGTCAAAAAAGCGCAGCTCCGGCGGGGCGCGCTTGCCGATGTCCGCGAAGAAGAATACTGGATTCGGAAATATGCTCCGGGATACAGCCCCGGCCGGGACCGGAAGTCGCGGCGGTATGCGCTTAATGTCAATATTCATCAGGACTTGTTTGCAGAGCTGGATGCTTTTGCCCTGAAATATCACTGTCAGTATAAGTTTCCAAAGCTGGAATACTGGCAGCAGCGGATTGATCCGGTCCTGATTTATACCGCGGATGAAAACTATGACGCGCAGGCGTCTGACCTAAAACCCGTGGCCGCCCGTTTTCTGCGTGCGGACATAGCGGAACGCACCAACAGTCTGAGCGGCGAAAGGATCGCCGACGGCCTGTTTGCGGGATTCGAAAAAACGGTCGCCGACATTTACCGGCTGGGCATGCGGGCCAAGAAAGATTTTCCGGCTCTGGCAAAGGCGCTTGGAATGAGCGCCAGAAAAAACGGCGGCAATCTGCATCCTCTGAGCGCCGGACAGTTTGAAGTCTATGAGATGATGATAAATACCGGCCTTCAGGTTGCCGCGCGGGATTTCAGCTTGGAACCGCAAAGCCGCCCGTTGGCAAAAAGTCGGATTATTAGGGAAATACGGGATACATCCGCCGGTCTGGAATAAGTTTTTAAGCCTGTTTTTCCAGTTCTTCTTTTAGCAGCTGGAGCTCAAGCCAGCGGTTTTCCGCTTCTTCCTTATTCTGCTTCAGTTCGGCAAGACGATTGCTCAGGGTTTCGAATTTTTCCCTGTCTTCCAGATAAAGATTTCCGTTGCCGAGGATTTCTTCCGTAGCGGCGATTTCTTTTTCACATTGCTCGATTTCCCGGGGCAGAACTTCCAGAAGCCTCTGTTGATTGTAACTGAGCCGCGCCGGTTTCCTAACGCCTTTTTCCTCCCTGTCAGCCGTTGTCTTTGACGTCTCCTTTTCCGGTTTTTCTTTTCCCGCGGCGGTTTTTTTTGTTTCTTTGGCCGGCGCCGGTCTGTTTTTCAGCTTCTCGAGAAGATCGCTGTAACTGCCGGCATATTCATTGGCGGAACCGTCGCCCGGCATATAAATGACGGAAGTAACAATTCTGTCGATAAAGTCGCGGTCGTGGCTGACAAGCAGCAGCGTCCCCTCATAATCGGACAAAACCTCCTGGAGCAGGTCCAACGTATCCATGTCCAGATCATTGGTCGGTTCGTCCAGAACCAGAAAGTTCGATTTCTGGGCAAGGGCAACGGCCAGCATCAGCCGGTTTTTCTCCCCGCCGGAAAGGGCTGAAACCGGGCATTGCGCCTGATCGGGACGAAACAGAAAATCTTTGAGATAAGCCACCACATGGACATAACGGTCGCGGACCCAGACATGGTCTCCTTCATTGCAGAGGGTTTTCCATAAAGTCTTTTTCGGATCAAGGGATATCCGGTTCTGGTCAAAGTAAGCCTCTTCAAGATTTTTGCCGAGTCGCACATGTCCGCTGTCTGGTTCGAGCTTTTTGGTCAGCAGCTTGATCAGGGTTGTCTTTCCGGCGCCGTTAGGGCCGACGATTCCAATTTTGTTGCCTTTGATAACCCGTGTTGAAAAATCTCTGACAATGGTTCTGTCGCCGAAAGCTTTGGCAATGTGCTTGGCCTCAATAACCATTTTGGAGCGCAGTTCTCCTTCCTCCGCCTCCATTTTGACCGAACCCGTCTGTTTTATCTGCTCTTTTCTTTCCTGCCTTAGCTGCTGCAGCCGCCGCAGTCTGCCCATATTGCGCTTACGTCTTGCCGTAACGCCTTTGTGCAGCCATTCTGTTTCTTCCTCAATTTTTTTGTTCAGATATTTTTGTTCGATAATTTCCTGATCAATGACCTGTTCCTGCCATTCTTCAAAAAAACGAAACCCTTTGTTGTTGCGGCGTAAAATTCCTCGGTCCAGCCAGAAAGTAATGCGCGAGGTATTGCCCAGAAACATTCTGTCATGGCTGATCAGGATGACGGCTCCCTTAAATTCGGCAATATATTTTTCGAGTTTTTCGATTGTTGGCATATCAAGATGGTTGGTCGGCTCGTCAAGCAGCAAAACGTCCGGATCGCCGATAAGGGCTTTTGCCAGAGCGGCTTTTTTTCGTTCGCCGCCGGAACACTGCCCGGGTGTTTGCTCGGACAGAATTCCGAAATGCTCGATCAGGATATCCGCCCGAAACTCCTGTCCGACAGCATTATCGCCGAGTCCGGATAAAACAACCTCGCGCAAGGTCCTGTATGCGGAAAAATCAGGCTCTTGCGGCATATAAGAAACTTTGATGCCGGGCTGCACGAAAATTTCGCCGCTGTCCGGTTCGAGTTCCCGCGCAATAACTTTCAGCAGCGTGGATTTACCGCTGCCGTTTCTTCCGACCAACGATATTTTGTCGCCGCGGTTGATATACAGGTCGACGCCGGAAAACAGTTCGTTTGTTCCGAAGGCCAATCGGGCGTTTTTAATCGTAAGGATTGGAGCTTCCGCCATATTACAAATCTTCCTCGACCAGGCGAGCTCCCTCTATCTGCCATTCCACACCTTTGGCAGCCCACAGAAACAGATCGTTGATTTTTTCCTGCTTGATATTGGCGCCGGTGCCTATTTTATAGATTGTCTGAATTTCTTCATCGGTCAGTTCCCGGTCTGACAGAGCCAGCAGGATCATATCGCGCAGGATAAAGCGCCGCACGCGGATGTTGCCGATGCCCCGCAGCTGTCTGACGACTTCTTCCGCCGTAATGCCTTTTTTGGTTTTGCTTAAATTTGACAGCGGCAGCCCCAGTTCGTGCAGTTTTGTTTTGAGATACTCTTTTTTATCGCCGTTCTCTTTCTTGTCGATATTAAGAATATAAGACATGCTGTGCAGATAGGCATCTTTTTGCCTGTCGGTCAGATTTCTGCTTAAAATCGCCATTATGCTTCTCCGTCAAAATCCACTGAATCCTGAATACTTATACAGTAGAAAATAAAGATTTGCAAAAAAAAATAAATTAATTATATAATAGCCGCAGTTTTGAAAATATTGCAGGAGTGCAGAAGATGCCTTTAAAAATCGAGCTCAAGCCGCATGAAAGTATCATTATCGGCGAATCTTTAATTACAAATGACGGAGAGCGCACCCGCTTTTACATTGAGGGGAATGTCCCGATTCTGCGGGAAAAGTTTATTTTGCGCGAAAAAGAAGCCAATACGCCGAGCAAAAGGGTCTATTTCATTGTCCAGCAGATGTATCTGGCCAAAGAACCTCAGCATCTTCAGAAAATTTATCTCGAATATGTGCGCGACCTGCAGGAGGCGGCGCCTAGCCTGATCCCTTATATCGCGGCGGTCAATGAAGACATTATCAACAGCGATTACTACTCGGCTATTAAAAATGCCGACAAGCTTGTTAAAAAAGAAGAGGAGCTTTTTGGCAAACTTTAAGAAAAAACAATGGCAGACATTTCATTAACGGCAAGCATGCGTTCAAACCTGTTGTCCTTGCAGAATACGCAGAGCTTGATGGATACCACGCAGGAAAGACTTTCCACCGGTAAAAAGTAAACTCGGCGATAGACAACCCGTCTTCGTACTATACGGCGCAATCTCTGACAAACCGCGCCTCGGACCTGAGCTCGCTGCTTGACAGCATGGGCCAGGGCATTCAGACGATTAAGGCGGCTGACGAGGCGATTGAGGCCATTACCACCTTTGCGCAGCAGGCAAAGGCTATTGCCAACAGCGCCCGCGATTCCTCTACAATCAAATCGGCGACAACAACCGGAACTTATGCCAACCCGTCTTCAGGCACAGATATTACCGGAAAACTGAAAATTAACGTTGACGGAACGGATGTTGAAACCGGGGACATTACTCTGGGAAAGGGCATTTCTCTGGAAGAGGCCGCAGCCAAAATTGAAGCGGGGTTAAACGCCAAAACCGGTGATACCGGAATTAAATTCACCGTAAAGGAAGTTGACGGGCAGCTGCAAATCAGCAGCGACGGCAAAGTAGCCAAAGTTACAGGATCCTTGGCCGGTCTGACTTTTGCCGGAGAAACCGGAAATACCGAACGCGTTAACTCTGCAAACCAGTTTAACGATATTCTGGATCAGATTGACCAGCTGGCCAAAGACGCGTCATATAAAGGTGTCAACCTGTTAGGCGGTTCGGAACAGACTTTGAAAGTCGTTTTCAACGAAGACCGTTCGTCGTCCCTGACCATTCAGGGCGTTGACGGCAGCGCAGCCGGCCTCGGCATGACCGAGGTGCAGGACTGGAGCACGAATGAGCTGATAGACGCGTCGATTACGGCGGTAGACGGAGCAATATCCAAACTTCGCAACTACGCGTCCGAGTTTGGTAACAACTATTCGGTAGTCCAGAACCGGGAAGACTTCACGGAGAACCTGATCAACGTTCTGGAAGAAGGAGCGGACAAACTGACGCTTGCGG
>CALXTQ010000012.1 GCA_944391485.1 uncultured Alphaproteobacteria bacterium
ATTGACCTTCAGACCGGTCGACAGCCGGTTGGAGGTCATGTCCTGAAGCTTTGAAGTCTGCTGAAGACTGAGAAGATTGGCGCGCATGGAAGCATTGAGGGAGACGTTATGAAGCATAACGGCCTCCGTTCAGGGGGATAAAGCGGCGTTTAGCCGGAATAAGGACCCTCGTTAAGACCATACTGGTAGCAATCCGCATATGTGTTAAGTGTATACACAGGATATAATACGCGCGGGAATGTTAACAATTCCTTACCCGGCACTTTTTTGTGGATAAAATATTTTGGGTAATATATGAAAAAATTATTAAACAGCCGCCAGAGGGACGGCTGTTTGAGTAAAAATCTGCTTGTTATGGTTTTAGTTTGCCAATGAGGTCGATGGAATGATCAATCAGTTTGTCCTGCGTCGCGGCGTCCAGCTTTTTTTCGATTGCTTCTCTTACCGCTTTGACGGTCAGCTCGCTGGTAAGGTCCGAGATTTCTTTGGCGGCTTTTTCCTTGGAGCTGTTGATGCGCTCTTCAGCCTCTTTTTCCTTAAGCTTCATTTCCTCTTCCAGTTTGGAGAGGTTTTCTTTTTTCATGTATTCGATTTCTTTTTTGGATTTGTTCAAAATTGCCTTTGCCTCTTTGTCGGCGTTGAGAAATTTCTTTTCGTAGTCGGCCAGAAGTTTCTGCGCTTCGTCTTTTAGGTTGGCAGCGTCGTGGATCCTTTTGGCGATGGCGTCAATCCTTTTAACCAGCATGGCATGCATCAGCCGGCCGATCGGGCGGGCCAGAAGAACGACAACAAGCACAAAAGCGACGGCAACCCAAAATTCCGCCTCGAGATAAAAAGCTCCGTGTCCGCCAAGCTCGTGAGCCGTGTTTTCAATTGCGCTGCCGACGCTGTCCGCCGCGTTGATGACGGCGTCCTGCGTTGCATCCAAAAGTTGTTTGCCAGTAGTCTGATCCTGCATTGCCATGTTAATTTATCCTGACGTTTTTGACGGCTTCCTTAATGTCTTTCGGTTTGATGACCGAAAGGCCGATTTTGTTGACAATTTCAAGCGCCAGATCTTCGGATACTTCTTTGACCTTTGTCAGAGCTTCTTCTTTGTTCTTATTGATTTCGGCTTCTCCCTGTTCGATTTTTTTCTGCAGTTTCAGGTTTAATTCGTCTTGTTTCTGCTGCATGTATCCGGCCAGTTCGTTTTGCGTCTGGGCAATTGCCAGACCGGCCTCCCGCGTTGCGTCGGCAAGAGCGTCCTGATATTTTTTGAGGGCTTCTTCCGCTTCCAGCTTGAGGGTATGCGCCTTGTTCAGGTAACCGTCAATTTTTCTCTGGCGCTGGTCCATGATGTCGGCGATTTTGGGTACGATGATTTTTGACATGATAAACAGCATGCTGAAAAAGCAGACACACAACCAGAACAGCTGGGAAGTAAAAGTCGAAATATCTAACTGTGGCATGAAATTTTCCTTGTCTGACGAATCCCGCCAAAGGACAGGGGCTTGAACAGCCCCGTTCCCGATGACGGATAATTCTTAGTTTCCGGTAAGCATAACCAGAGCGATAACCAATGCATACAGAGCAATCGCTTCAACAGCCGCGAAACCTGCCCAAGCATAGATATCTACATCTTTTTTAACCTGCGGATTGCGTCCGACAATTGAAATAATCGTGGTCCAAACCTGAGACACACCCCAGGCAGCAGCCATCATTGACAGAGCACACATACCGGCGCCGATATAAGCCATTGGTTCCATAATTCATATCCTTCATTGTAATGATTTGTTTTTCGGTCTGAACCGCAAAGCAAATCTGTTTGTTTTGGTTAATACAGTTTCAACATAATTATATCCGGCCGGAGCCGTTTTTTAGTGACTATGCAGTGCGTCACCCAGATAAATGCAGCTTAAGACCGTGTAGATGAATGCCTGTAAAAGAGCAATAAATATCTCAAATACGATAATGCATCCGTCAAAGGCCAGCGGAACAATGCCGCCAATTCCCAAAGCCACAATAAATCCGGCAATGATTTTCAGCATGATATGGCCGACAGTCATGTTGGCGACAAGACGGACCGTCAGGCTGAAAGGTTTTGATACAAAAGAGATCATTTCAATCGGTATAATCAGCGGAGCCAGGGCAACAGGTATTCCCTTGGGGAAAAAGGTGCGCAGATAGCCCCATTTCTTCTTTTTGATGCCGATGCCGATGTTGAACAGCAGCGCGATGATCGACAAACCGCCCACCGCCGCAAGATGCGACGTGAACGTGAACGCGTAGGGGAACAATCCCAACAGGTTGCCAAAGGCAACGAACAGAAAAAGCGTAAAGATAAATGAAAAATATTTCAGACCTTCTACACCAACGTTTTCCCGAAGCAGGTTGGCAATAAAGCCGTATATGCTCTCCGGAACGGATTGAGCCACGGAGGGGATAATGGTTCTTTTCCTCAGGCAGACGGCAAAGAGAAGAGTAGACACAACAACGGCCAAAACCATGAAAAGCGCCGAGTTGGTAAAAGAAATATCAATTCCGCCCACCTGAATCGGGATGAGGGGTTTGATCGTAAACTGTTCCATTGGGTTAGCCACGGTTTGATTACTCCTTTTTGTCGTCTTCGTTTTTAACAAAACGGTATACATTCAAGAAACCGGCGACACCTCCGAAAAACAGAAAAATGATCAAAAGCAGGGGGCGGGAATCGAAAATCCTGTCTAACACATAACCGACAGCGGCGCCAACAACTACTCCTGAAACTAATTCTGTTCCGACACGAAACCCTGTCTTGGCCGCGTATGCGAAGTCCGATTCAGGTTTGTCTTTACGGGCTTCCTTTTCCTGTTGTTTTATTTTATTGATGCGCTCTTCAAGACGTTTGATGTCATCAGGAATCTTTTTCATCAGTTCTCACTATAATCATAAAATGTTACTGACTTATTAAAAAACGCCGTCAGAATTTATTTATTTGTTTAATTTCCTGTTGAGCAGCGCTTTCAGCTCCTCATAATCGGGCACGCCGTGGATAACCTCTTTGCCGTCTTTGCCAACAATCAGAAAGGCCGGCGTTCCCTGAACATTCAGTTTTTCAATCGCAAGCTGGCGGTCGGCAATGATTTCTTCCGCCTGACGGTCATTTTTGAGGCAGGCCTCCGCCTGTTCGCGGCTCAGGCCGGCGTGGACGGCATAATCGGTCAGTATTTCCGTGCCTTTGAAAGACAATCCCCATTCCCGCTGGTTTTTGAAAACGGTGTTCAGAAAGGCAAAGTATTTGTCTTCCGGCAGACAATCCGCCAGAAGCGAGGCCTGCATCGATTTTTTGTCGAGCGGAAAATCGGCGAACACAAGGTTGACTTTTCCGCTGTCAATGAAATCCTTTTTCAACAGGGGAAGCGTTTTCAGATGAAAATGGGCGCAGTGATAACAGCCGAAAGAAGAATATTCGTAAATCGTGAGCGGCGCGTTTTTGCTGCCGAGGATATGTCCTTTGGGCAGAATGATGTTGACATCGGCCGGAACCGGCGTGGAAATTTCACCGGATGCCTTGCTTTCAGTAAAAGAAGCCTGAGCGTTTTTGACCAAAACAATGTTTCCGTCGGAGGACATGACAAAACCCTTGAGGCTCAGGTATGTTCCCGCGGCAACGAAAAAAACAACCAAGCCGGCGATTGTGCCGCTGACTTTTTTTATGATATCTTCAAATTTCATTTTGTTTTGTTCTCACTTTTATTATCACTGAATACACTTTTACCTAATTTTACTAATATTTCCTTAAGCATGGGGCTGCTTACCTCTTCTGCCAGACTGTTAATATAATTTTCTTCCTCTCCGGTTACAAGAGTTTTCTTTTCGGGCGGTTGATGAATCGAGGTCAGGCTCTCAATGTCTAAGCCGCTGTTTTGGATTATTTTAAGTTGGGAAACGGCGTTGTAGCCAAAATAGGTGTTTATCTTTTCGAGAATAAACTTTTCGCGGTGCTGGATTTCGAGGGCAAAGGCGCCGGACGGCACGCAGAGGTGCAGTATTCCGCCGGTCCGGCTGCCTTTTTTGAAGTCGATTTTCTGCGGAACGGACCAGGATGCCAGTTCGTCGCCGACGATTTTGCTCCAGCCGGCAAGAATGTCTATTTCCACAAACCCCTTTTTGCCAAGAATGCTTTTGGCGAAAGGGAGAATGGTGCTGGAAAGAGACGCAAAGCCCGAGGCGCGGCGCTCGTCGTTTATGAGTGGTTTGTTTTCTGTCATGATTTTGTTTCTAACATATCATTTTGCAAATATCAACAGAGCTTGTGGGTTCGGTTGACTAATGCCGGTTTCGGCGCCTATAATTATCCAGTTTTTTACAGGATGAGAAATATGGAATGGATGATGGTTTTTAAAGCGGTGCTGTCTCTGGCGTTTGTGCTGGGGCTGCTGTTTCTGACGCTGTGGTGCGCCAAATACTGCGAACTGCACGGCATCAGAAACCGTTTTGTAAAAAAACTGTCCGAAAATCAGAGAATCAGAATCGCCGAGACAAGAAAAATCGACCAGAGGAATACTCTTGTTCTGGTGGAAAAAGACGACAGGGAATATCTGTTGCTGCTGGGCGGCGGACAGAATCTGCTTGTCGAGGCGGAAACCATCAAAAAAAAGGCCGGGAACTAAATGTCTAAAAAACAATTTCTTTTTGCAGCTACGCTTCTGCTGTTCGTGTTTGCTTTCTGCGATATTGCGGCGGCGCAGACTTTGAGCCTTAATGTTCAGGATCAGCCAACAGGGTCGGCAACAGCCCGGATCTTTAACATCATTATGATGATTACGGTGCTGTCCATCGCGCCGAGCATTCTGGTTATGATGACTTCGTTTACCCGGATTGTGGTTGTTTTTTCGATAACGCGCAGCGCTCTGGCCACAACGTCGACTCCGCCGAATATGGTGCTGATTTCCCTGGCGCTGTTTCTGACGATGTTTATTATGGCGCCGGTGTTTGAGAAGTCCTGGGAAGAAGGCATCAAGCCAATGTATGAAGAAAAGGTCGAGATTGTCGAAGGACTGGAAAAGGCGGCCGAACCGATTAAGGAATTTATGGTTCGCAATACCAGAGAAAAGGATCTGCTGCTTTTTACCGATCTGGCTAAAGAAAAGCCCGCGGCAACCGTTGCGGAGACCCCGCTGAAGGTGGCTGTTCCGGCCTTTATGATTAGCGAGCTGCGGCGGGCGTTTGAAATTGGCTTTTTGATTTTTGTGCCGTTTCTGATTATTGACATGGTTATTGCGTCGGTGCTTATGTCCATGGGTATGATGATGCTGCCGCCGACGGTTCTGGCCCTGCCTTTTAAGGTTATTTTCTTTGTTCTGGTGGACGGCTGGTATATGCTGGCCGGGTCGCTGGTCAATTCATTCAAATGACGACTTTGAAAAAGCGGATGCAAAACGGCGTCTTTTCTGAGAGGCGCTGTTTTTTTGTGTTTTTGCAGGGCATAAAAAAACCTTCCCGCCGGGAAGGTTTTTTATTGTTTTTCGCTAAATCAGAAAACGTAGCGCAGACCGCCGTAAACTTCGTGAGCGCGGACGGAAGCTTTTTCGATTTCGCCCATGTGCCAGAAACGGTAGCCGAGATCGACGTTGAAACGGTTGGTTACTTTCGCGGTCAGACCGGCGCCGACGGCCCAGGTAAAGTTGTCTTCCTCATATTTTTTCTCTCTGGCGCCAAAGCCTTTGAAAGTATACTGAATATTGGTCATACCGATACCGCCCATGATGAACGGGGAGAACATGCTGTACGGAGCCAGATCGGCATAGAGGTTGAACATGTAGGACATGGTCTGAAAATCGGAAGAGTTGCGGGCGTCAACCGGACCGGTTTTTTCGTTGGTTTCTTCGCGCCAGGTATATTCAAACTCGCCGCGGAAATAGGTGTAACGATATCCGAGGGAAACACCGGCAATCCAAGAATTGTCATCAACTTCCAGACGGTCGCCGAGAGCTTCGTCGGCATCGCCAAGGTTATGATTGACGATACCGCCGCGGACACCCATATAGAATCCGTCGCATTCGGCCGCCGCATTGTTCGCCAGACTCAAAGAAAAGGCCAGAGCCAGAGCGGTAAGAAGTTTTTTACTCATTAATTTTTCTCCAAAGTTAGATAAAAACGTTTAATTTTGTCCAATTTTATACAACAAACTGTTTTAAATGGCAAGCATAAAATACCAATAAAATTAATTTATTTTTATCCCACAAGTGGTTAACAGGCGATTAATGAGGCGCGGTTTATCCGAAAAATTTGTCTGGCGCCCATTCTGCCTTTGCGGGGCTGTTTTAAAGTATATATTTAAATATGAATTGGGAATTTTGTCTGTGAGCGGTTTTTTTGCTTTATTTTCAGCGGCGGTCGGATAAGTCTGGAACAATGCGGGCGCCATGCGACGGCAGGGGAATTGCCGGGATTATTGCGGACAGCGCCATGGATTTGTCCGGTAAAATTAATTTTGAGAAAGCGGCTGACTGCGGCAGAAATTTACCGATGAGAGGGAAAAGGCCGGGACAACGGAAAAATGAGGCAGATGTGGTGTCGGGCGTCTCATGAAAGAGAGGGGCGAAAGCGGGCGGTGGGCACGGGGTTCTAAGGGCGGAAAAGAGAGCGGGATGCTGTGAAAGAGGCTGGCGGGTCTCATGAAAGAGGGGGCGAAAGCGGGCGGTGGGCACGGGAGTTCTAGGAGGTGGAATGGAGAAGGGGGTGTTGTGAAGAAGTTTAAAAGAGGGGAAGCGGGAATTAAGGAGCAGTCTGCAGCAGGACAGGGGCCGGCGGAAAAACGGTGGGTTCAATGTATGATAAAAAGCTGTTGCATTGTGCGGGTGGCGGCAGAGAAATGTTTGTTTTAAAAGGGGAAAGGGCAGCTTGCGCCGCCCTCTCTATATAATAATTTTTCTCTAGAACTTGAAGAAACGTCCAAGTTCGAAAGAAATATAAATCTCTCCGGTTATTTTTACCGGTTGGAGTTTACCGGTTGGCTGCTCGAAAGCGAAGCTCATTGCGCTGACTCTGGCGCCGATATTAATCGGTTTGCCAAAGAAACGCTTTTCTATACCAACAGCGCCACCATAAGCGACGCTCGAACCTTTGTGCTTCCCTTTGTAGACAACGGAATTATCTTCCGTTGCATATTGGGTTGCGTCTTGGCAGTATTGGTACCCGAGAGCTCCCTCGAGGTATACTTTCCAGGTTCGAGAGTATCTCTCGTTCCTGTGAGCCTTTTTGGCACTATAGGCGGATAAACCTTTAGTGTCAACGCTTTGGCGGTTGCCAAAGCTGAAGAGAACGACACCAAACCTCAATGAAGAGGAAAGGCTTCTGAACTTTTGATCGTCCAGCTTCAGGTTCTCGTTAACTCCGACTTCAGCACTAATGTGTCCCCAGCCGAAGTTATTTTTGATTCTGGCGGTTAAACCAGGGGCGCCGTCGTCCATAATATTGGCGCCAATACCAAGTTCCCATCCGGTATTGATTTTTCCCCGGCCTTCACCGTCTTTGATCATAGCATCCCATGGGCGACCACCGGATTTCTCCGAAAGCTCCATGAAGTCCAGGTCAATGTTGAGGTTTGACCCGTCGACAACTTCCCCAGACTTGACAGCTTTGGCATAAGCCGTACTGTCGTTGAATACTACGAGAGCACTATCCTGTTTTACTTGTGCCTGTGCTGCGGCACACATGGTTGTAGCTGCTACAACCATGATATATTTTTTTAAATTCTTCATTGCGATTTGTATTGTGTTCCGGAGGCTTAGGTAATTTTTTACCTCCGGAACGGATTTGACTTAAAATTTATTCGCCGAAAGCAGCAAATGTGGCAGAACCCCATTGACCTGCATTGACTGTAACAGTCTCATCGGCATTCTCCGTCTTGGAAGACGGGATCAAAACGTCCGTTGTTTTCGGGTCGATGATCAGAATCTGGTTATTTTCGATACCGCGAACGGCACGACCATAGTTCTCTTTCATCATGGACCGGAATGTCCAACCCTTACCGTCTGCATTGCGTTCAGCATAGCATATCGTCCAAACTCCATTACGTTGAGCGGCTGCTATTCTCTGACCGTCCTTTGGTTTTGCAACCTCATTCCAGTCAGCTTTTGCCACAACATTACCGTTGATTTTCACAACGATACCACCTTCAGCGCCCTCTTTGTCGATGTTGTATACTGCTGAGATGGTTACGTAATGGACACTGTTTGCGTCCCAAACATGGCAAGCATCGCCTTTCGACATGTCGATGCCATATTTGTTCGGTGTCTTCACACGTACTTCAATGCGAACTTCGTGATCAGCTGAATGGCCGTTATAGTTGGCCTGAATTCTGCTGAAGTATTCTTTACGACTCTTTCCATTCTCCTTGCTCAAATCTGAGTAATCGGAACTTCCATTGTCGATGAAAGAATATTCTTTGAAATTCATGGCAATGTTGCCATTGCCTTCAACTGAAGAAACATATTCAGCCTCTTCGTGGTAAGCCACGAATACAACTTCCGTGATGTTGGTGGAAGTCGTGTAGCTGGTTTTATATTTCTTGATCAGGAATTCGCCTTCGGTACGTTCAGACACAAACTGTTTTTGTCCCTGCACGGCAGCGTTGTCAACTTTTTCAAAGCTCTCGCGGTCGATAATCTGACCGGCAGGAGTTTCGATTGAATTGAAAACATTGACTCCGACTTTTCCTACTTCAACGATAGAACCATCGTCCATCTTATTGACTAAGGTCATATAAGTGTAAGAGGTGTTATCGTTTACATAGTCGAAACCGAAATCTTTGCCATACTGTTTCTCAACAGATACGCGGTTAATGGCCATGAAGAAATCCTGTGATATTTCTATCGTTCGGATATCTTCAACACCGGTGGTCGGCTCGGAGTAAACAGCTTCGAACACGAAAATGTTGTGGAACAAACGTCCCTCAACACCCTCATGAACGTAGTTTTCACCTTCACCGTAGATCACGTCAACGAACCGAACACTCCAAGTGCCGTAAAGCATCTGGAAGTAGTTTGCCCATTTTGCAATTTCGTGCATCGTGGTTACGTTCAGTTTGAAGTTTTCTTTCCACTGGAAGCCCCAATTCGTGGTGATTCCGGTTTTCAGGAACTCGCCGTCAACATAAGACTTATATTGACGGGATATATCGTATTTCGGATAGCTTAAAATGCTATCTGATACAACGATAATTCCCTGACCTTCTTCACCGCGCGCCCAGACTTTAAGGTCTGTGCGGAGAGTTGTTCTCTCTCCGTCTATGATCACAGGATAACCTGTTTCATAGATTTCCTCGTCAATCTTGTCGAGGAAGGGGTCGCCGTCGGGCTGTAGCCCAATCGGCCGGTCGATCACCACGGTGTCTTTCACCGTAATGGTGTCTCCCGGGATTATTACCGTAATGGTGTCTCCCGGGATTGTAACTGTAACGGTATCTGCCGGAACAGTTACGAAGACGGTGTCTCGAATGATCGTCGTGTCTCCAGGAGTAGGAGGCAGCGGCTGCAGTTCAACATCATCCAAGTAGCCATTGGTGCAAGATGTGAACATTACGGGGAATACGAAAGCTGCGCAGAATGCCAAAATTATGGCAAGACCTGCAAAATTCTTTGAATTTTTCATTTTTCTGTTTTTTTATTGTTATTATTTTTTTTGAATTCTAAAGAAAAAAACAGGCCTCTCGGGTAAATGGTTTTTACCAGAGTTATGCTGCGGATCGGAATCAAAATTTCAGCCAAACCTTTCAGTCAAACCGTAAATATGAATTCAATATCCTTTTATAATTACTTTCTATTGTAATATAACATAATGCCTATTTTGTCGAATTTTAGAATACCATAAAAATGATTAAAAAACAATAAAAACTGTATGAATCTTGTAAATTTTTTATGATTTTTTCAGGGCAAAAAACAACTGAGCACGGTTAAAATTTAGACAAAATAAGAAAAATAAGGGAGTCCGGGGGAATCCTCTAAGGTTGTGTTTTTCAACCGGATAGCAGTTCGAAATTTCTGTCAGAGGGATGTTTTTGGATAAAATTAGCAGAATCCGGGATGAAAATTGTCTGCGTGGGCGGAGCCGACTCTGGATAACTTCCGATTCGTAAAATTTTTCTTGAAGAATCAGACGAGATGATATAGATTCGCAAACAGTTCTGTGAATCGGCCCAAGGGGGTTCTCCTCGGGCTACGTTTTAACTTTAATGCTTATAGGAGCTTTATAAACCATGAGTAAATGGGTATATACATTTGGTGACGGCAAAGCCGAAGGCGATGCCAGCATGAGAAATCTCCTGGGCGGCAAAGGCGCTAACCTGGCAGAAATGAACAAGGTTGGCTTGCCGGTGCCTCCGGGATTTACGGTTACAACGGAAGTTTGTACATATTATTACAGCAATAACCACACTTATCCTTCCGACCTGAAAGATCAGGTTCGCGAAGCCGTTGCCGGTGTTGAAAAAATCATGGGCAAGAAATTTGCCGATGCCAATAACCCGTTGCTGTTTTCGGTTCGTTCGGGCGCCCGCGTTTCCATGCCGGGCATGATGGATACGGTTCTGAACCTCGGCCTGAATGACGAAACCGTCAAAGCTCTGGCTAAAGCTTCCGGTTCGGAGCGTTTTGCTTACGACTCTTACCGTCGTTTCCTGCAGATGTTTTCCGACGTTGTTCTCGGCGCTGACCTCGACCTGTATGAGGAAGCTCTGGAGAATATGAAGAAATCCAAAGGTTACAAGTCTGATACGGACATGACCGCCGATGACCTCAAAGAACTGGTTAACGAATATAAAGAAATCGGCAAAAAACTCGGCAAAGAAGTTCCTCAGGATCCCTGGGAACAGCTGTGGGCCGGCATCGGCGCCGTCTTCGGTTCCTGGATGTGCGACCGCGCCATTACTTACCGCAAACTGAACAATATTCCGGGCGACTGGGGTACGGCCGTTAACGTACAGACCATGGTCTTCGGCAATGCCGGCGACGACTGCGCTACCGGCGTCTGCTTCTCCCGCGACCCGGCAACCGGCGAAAACGTTTATTACGGCGAATATCTGATCAACGCTCAGGGCGAAGACGTTGTGGCCGGTATCCGCACGCCGCAGCCGATGGCTTCCAAAGGCGACGGTACATCTCTGGAAGAAAAATGGCCGCATCTGTACAAAGAGCTGGTCGATGTCCGCAATAACCTTGAGAACCATTACAAAGACATGCAGGATATGGAATTCACCATTGAGCACGGAAAACTGTGGATGCTGCAGTGCCGCAACGGTAAACGCACCGCTGCCGCCGCTGTCCGCATGGCCGTCGAAATGGTTGAAGAAGGCCTGCTGACCAAAGAAGAAGCTATTATGCGCGTCGGCGCCGAACAGCTTGACCAGCTGCTGCACCCGATGCTTGACCCGAAGGCTCCGAAGAAAGTTATCGCTACCGGTCTGCCGGCTTCTCCGGGCGCTGCCGTCGGCCGTGCCGTTTTCAATGCGGAAGACGCCGAAGCCTGGGCTGCCAAAGGCGAAAAAGTTATTCTGATCCGCAATGAGACATCTCCGGAAGATATCGGCGGTATGCATGCTTCGCAGGGCGTTATCACGGCCCGCGGCGGCATGACTTCCCACGCGGCCGTTGTTGCCCGCGGTATGGGCACGCCCTGCGTTTCCGGTTCGCATGACATAGTCATCAGCTACAAAGACAAAACCATGACCACGAAATCCGGCGCCGTTGTCAAAGAAGGCGACTGGGTTTCTCTGGACGGCGCCAAAGGCCAGATTATCGAAGGCCAGGTTCCGACTGTCAAGGCTGACACCAGCACCGGTAATTTCGGCAAACTGATGAGCTGGGTTGACGAAATCCGTACTATGGAAGTCCGCGCCAATGCCGAGACGCCGAAAGACGCTCAGCAGGCTCGCGATTTCGGCGCTCAGGGTATCGGTCTAGCCCGTACGGAGCATATGTTCTTCGATGCCGAGCGTATTCCTGATATGCGCGCCATGATCCTGTCCGAAAACGAAGAAGGCCGCCGCGCCGCTCTGGCTCGTTTGCTGCCTTATCAGAAACAGGACTTCAAAGATCTGTTCAAGATTATGGAAGGTATGCCGGTCGTTATCCGTTTGCTGGATCCGCCGTTGCACGAATTCCTGCCGCATACCGATGCTGAAATGCAGGAACTGGCCGACAAGATGGGCATGACCCTGCAGCAGGTTAAGAACCGCGCCAACGCTTTGCATGAAGCCAATCCGATGCTCGGCCACCGCGGCTGCCGTCTGCCGATTACCTATCCGGAAATCTGCGAGATGCAGACCCGCGCTATTTTGGAAGCCGCTATCGAATGCGCTGACAACGGCGTAAAAGTTCTGCCGGAAATCGAAGTTCCGTTGACAGGATCCAAGAAAGAACTGGATATTGTTAAGGACATTATCGATACAACGGCTGAAAAAGTCTTCGCCGAAAAAGGCAAGAAGATTAAATATGAAGTCGGTTCCATGATCGAACTGCCGCGCGCAGCCCTGAAAGCTGACGAACTGGCTAAGTCTGCCGAGTTCTTCGGTTTCGGTACCAACGACCTGACCCAGACCACGCTGGGTATGAGCCGCGACGATACAGGCGCCATTCTGGACGAATACCGCGCCCGCGGCGTTTATGTGGCTGATCCGTTCGCGTCTATCGATGTCGAAGGCGTCGGCTGTCTGGTTAAGATGGCGTGCGAGAAAGCCCGCTGTTCTAACCCGAACATCCTGCTGGGTGTCTGTGGTGAGCACGGCGGTGATCCGGCGTCTATCGACTTCTTCCAGACCTGCGGCATGAACTATGTTTCCTGCTCGCCGTTCCGCGTACCGGTTGCCCGTCTGGCTGCTGCCCAGGCTGCCGTCCGCCACAAAAACGACAAGAAGGACAGCAACGGTTCCTGCTGCTGCAAAAAGGCCTGCTAATTAGAGCCTGATTGTCAGGACGTTCATACAAAAAATTCCTCCGGTTTTTGCCGTGTGTTTTTAGCGCGGTTTTCCGGGGGAATTTTTTTATGCCGGAGATTTTCTGTCTTTTTTATTTGACTTTGCTTAAGGCCGCTCTTATATTTTATGCCATATATTTCGTATTTAGATTACTATTGTGTTCCTATATTACTAACTAAAAAAAATTTTTTATGAAAACTGAAATTCTATCCAAGAAAGATGCCGTTGCCCAGTTTCGCAAATTCGGGGTTCCGGCGGAGACAGACAAAGCTTATCTGGGGCGTCTGTATTTGAAAATAGGCCATTTCGAAAGAGGAGTCGGTGTCTGTTTTATGACAGATTACCGCGGCTGTCTGTCGAGACAAAAATGGCTGAATCCGTTTCTTGTCCGACTGGCAAAGCTTCTTCCGGACAGCTGGAAAAAGAATTACGTAATTTATACGCGGGCTTTTTCCGGGACTCATTCCCGCGAAGCGGAGATGTGCCAGATGGAAGCGTCCAGATATGTGGATTTTGACAGCCCCAACATCAGCTTTATGGCTGCAGGAAGCGAGTGGAAACTCGTAGACGGAAAAATAATGGCCGTCGACACCTTAAAGTACAGGGTTGTCTGAAAGTTGGTAATGGGAAAAAACGGTGCCGATGCACCGTTTTTTTTGTGAGCCGAACAGAAGTGGCCGTTCAGTCTTTGCCGGCTGAGGGGGCTTGTTAGGGTCGAAAGCGGCATCAGCAGACTTTTATGCCGGGCTGCGAGGGGGACTGGTTCGGAGCCGGAAAAAGAAGTCAGTAAACCTTTTATGCCGGGCTGCGGGGGGGTTGGCTTGGGCGGAAAGCGGAATTCGGATAACTCTCTTCCCTGAGGCAGCCAAAATTTATGGTTTAAAGTTTTATGGAATCGCATCGAGAAAAACTTTTTTTTAGATATTGTGTTTTAGAGGCGGGGCGTTTTCTCTTTTGACGGAGAGCGCGCAGGCTCCGGCTGGCAAAGCTTATGGCGTTTCGGCAAAAAAATCCGCGGAAATATGACTTTTTTTACGGTGTTTTGTGTTTTGTTATTGAAAAATAAATTTTTATTGCTTAAGTTAAAGCTGTATTAGTTGTTTAGCAATTAAAAATGTAAACCCAATTGGAGAATATAAAATGAAAAAACTTTTAAGTTTATTTTGCGCAATCGCTTTCTTGTCTGGTTGTTCGTCTTTCGGTTCCAACGGCGGTCTGTTCGGCGGCAGCGAATGTGATTCCAGAGAAGCCCGCGACTTTATGGCAAATGCTGAAGACAGAGTTTTCTTCGCTTTTGACAGCTCGGCTCTTTCCGACAACGCTATTGAAGTTTTGAATACTCAGGTAAAATGGTTGAAAGACCACAAGAAAGTTAACGTCATCGTTCAGGGTTACTGCGATGAGAGAGGTACCCGCGAATACAACCTGGCTTTGGGTGAGCGTCGTGCCAACGCTGTTAAGCAGTATCTGGTTTCCCAGGGCATTGCCGCTGACAGAATCTCTGTAATTTCTTACGGCAAGGAACGTCCGGCTGTTCTCGGCAACAACGAAGCTGCCTGGGCTCAGAACCGTCGTGCCGTTACAGTTGTCAAAGCTGCTAACTAAGAGCTTTTTTACGACAAAAAACAAAAACGCATCTTTTTTAAGATGCGTTTTTTTTAGCCGCTGTGAAGGGTTTTGTTTTTGGGCTTGTGATTATGGCGGTTTTATTTTATAGATAATATCAGTGTTTATTTGAACTTGTCGGAGGCAATATGAAATATACGAAAATTTCTGTTCTGATGTTTGGTCTTTTGGCGGCGGCTCGTCCGGCGCAGGCGGTTTCCGTCGAAGAGGAGCTGATGCAGCTCAGAGAGGACGTTACCTTTTTGCAGCGACAGGTTTATCAGGAGCGCTCGGGAAACGGTGCCGAAGTCTCTTCTAAAAATGTGCAGGTGCAGATCGGCGAATTTGACGAACTGCTGCGCGAAGTTATCGGAAAAACCGATGAACTGGAGCATAAAATCAGGATGCTGAACCAGAGGCTTGATACAATGAACAAGGATATTGACGTCCGTTTCAAAATGATTGAGGGAAAACCGATTTCGTCCGGCGCCGGAACAGGCGGCGGAAAAGCCAAGTTTGATGCTCCGGTTGCGAAGAACGCCCCGAAATCCATTGTCGGCGAAAATATCAAGGGCGGCGACCTTAAACCCGTTAAAGGCGCTGATGTCAAAGAAATTTACCAGAGCGGTCTGGAGGCGCTGAAAGTCAATGACGATAAGAAAGCCGAGGATATTTTCAGCACAATACTGGCCAAATATCCGGAAGACAAACTGGCCGGCAATGCCCAATACTGGCTGGGCGAAGTTTATTACGGACGCAAGGATTTTGCCAAGGCGGCCATCGCTTTTGCAAAGGGGTACGAGAAATACAAATCCGGTCCGAAAGGGGCGGACAGCCTGCTTAAACTGGGGATGTCCATGCGCGAGCTGAAAAAAAATACCGAAGCCTGCGCGGCATTTACCAGTCTGCCGGGAGAGTTTCCGAAAGCTGAAAAAGCCGTTTTGGACAGAGCCGCTTCGGAAGCCAAAAAACTTAAGTGCAAATCTTAACAGAGCGGGGATTTTTTCCGGGCAGGGCGAAGAAATATCATGATCGGCGAATTTCTGGCCAGACATAATATTGAAGATGAGATTTTTGCGGCCGGAGTTTCCGGCGGCGCAGACTCTCTGGCAATGGTTTTGATGCTGCATGACGATCTGAAACCTCTGGGGAAAAAAATCATCGCGCTGACCGTGGATCATAAGCTGCGGCCGGAATCGGGCGAAGAGGCGCTGTATGTGGCGGAGGTTCTGGAGCACAGCGGTATTGAACATCATATTTTATCCTGGGAAGGGCCAAAGCCCGAAAAAGGAATCGAAGAAGCGGCGCGGCAGGCGCGATATGCGCTGATGAGCGACTGGTGCCGCCGGAACGGCATAGAAGCTTTGTTTACGGCGCATCATCTGGAAGATCAGGCAGAGACTTTTTTGATGCGTCTTCAGCGGGGAAGCGGGTTAAACGGGTTATGCGGCATGTCGGAAGTCAGTTGTCTGCACGGTCTGCGGATTTTACGGCCGCTGCTGTCCGTTGAACCGGCGGTGCTGCGGCAGTATCTTGCCGACAGGGGGCTCAGGTGGGTCGAGGATCCGTCAAACCGCAGCGATGAGTTTTTGCGGTGCCGAATCCGCAAACTGCTGCCGATTATGGCCGAGACAGCCGGAATTACGCCGCGGCGGATTGTGCAGACAATGGGTATTTTGGCGCGCAGCCGCGATTATTTTGAGACGCAGGTGGCGGAACTTATCGACAGATATGCCAGATTTTGGGGAAAAGCGGGCGTCCGTCTGCCTGACAGCCTGTTGACAGAGCTGCCCGAGGAAATGTCTTATCGTTTGCTCAGCGCCCTGATTAAAGCTGTGGGAGAAAGGGATTATGTTCCGCGGTCCGAAGACGTGCAGCGGCTTGCGGCGGCTCTTCGCGGCGATAGTTTCAGGGGAGCGACGCTGGGCGGCTGCACGCTGTTTTATGCCCGGCGGAAAATGTGGATTGTCAAAGAGGTTAAAGACGGAGAAAAGCTTTCCAAAAAAGCCTGGGAAGCATTTACGCTGCGGCATACGGCGTATAAAAATTCCGATCTGCCGTATAAGCTGCGTCTGGCGCTGGTTTGTCAGGAAAAAGCCGGGAAGACGGTATAGTCGGTGATCCCTTTTGCGGCGCTGGGTTACAAAATTTTTACCGTAGTCAGGAGAGTTTGTCCGCAACAGTTTTCAGAGTTGCGGAACAACCGTCATGGTGCCTGCGCGGCTGTTTGGAAAATCGCGTGTTCGTCGGTGTTTTGCCGGCGGTAAGGGCATAGCTTGTGCGGGAAAATAAAATCTGACTTGAGTTTTTGGAAGATTGACCCTATATATAAAAATGGTAAAAATTTCAGAGGAAGTACGATGAGAACAGGAAAAAATATTATTATCTGGCTGGCGGCCATTTTATTTTTGTCTTTTATGATGAGCTCTTTTAACCAAAGCGCTCAAAAGGCAAATTTGGAAAAACTTGCGTTCTCCGAATTTATGAATCATGTGGAAAACAAGCGGGTCAGCGAAGTCGTTATTACCGGTCCGGAAATTACTGGCAGCTATAATGACGGGACAAAGTTTTATACTTACGCTCCTTATGATCCCAGCATGATTGAAACGTTGAGAACAAACGGCGTCAAGGTCGTTGCGCAGCCGGAAGATACGTCTGCCAATACTTTTTGGGGCGTTTTGATTTCCTGGTTTCCCATGATCCTTTTGATCGGCGTCTGGATCTTTTTCATGCGACAGGCGAGTTCCGGCAACAATAAGGCCATGAGCTTCGGAAAATCGCGCGCGCGGCTGGTGGAAAATACCAAAAAAGTTACTTTTGCGGATGTGGCCGGGGCGGACGAATCCAAGCAAGAACTGGAAGAAATTATTGATTTTCTTAAGGATCCGACAAAATTTCAGCGGTTGGGCGGAAAAATCCCGAAAGGCGTTTTGCTTGTCGGACCTCCGGGAACCGGAAAAACTCTTCTGGCAAAGGCGGTTGCGGGCGAGGCCAATGTGCCGTTCTTTTCTATTTCGGGTTCTGATTTTGTGGAAATGTTTGTCGGCGTCGGCGCTTCCCGCGTGCGCGATATGTTTGCGCAAGCCAAGAAAAATGCGCCCTGTCTGCTGTTTATTGACGAGATTGACGCCGTCGGCCGCCACCGCGGCGCAGGTCTCGGCGGCGGAAACGATGAACGCGAACAGACTTTGAATCAGCTTCTGGTCGAAATGGATGGTTTTGAACCCAATGAAAACGTGATTCTTATCGCCGCGACAAACCGTCCGGACGTGCTGGATCCCGCTTTGCTGAGGCCCGGCCGCTTTGACCGTCAGGTGACGGTTTCCAATCCGGATATCAAAGGCCGGGAAGAAATATTAAAGGTTCATGTGCGGAATGTGCCTCTGGCAAAAGATGTCGATCTTTCGGTAATTGCCCGCGGCACACCCGGATTTTCGGGCGCCGATCTGGCAAATTTGGTTAACGAGGCGGCGCTTCTGGCTGCCCGCAAGAACAAAAACAAGGTGACGTCCAAAGATTTTGACGACGCCAAGGACAAAGTTCTGATGGGCAACGAGCGCAAATCCATGGCTATGGACGAAAAGGAAAAGACGCTGACTGCTTTTCACGAAGCAGGACATGCGATCTGCTCGCTTTTTGTGCCGGACACCGACCCGATTCACAAGGCAACGATTATTCCGCGCGGCCGGGCTTTGGGTATGGTGCAGCAGCTGCCTGAAAAGGACCAGTATTCCTATTCCCGTTCAAAGATGATGTCGCGGCTGGTCATTTTGATGGGCGGCCGGGTTGCCGAAGAGCTTAAGTTCGGGTACAATGCCGTAACGTCGGGAGCGTCTTCCGACATTGCCGCGGCGACGAATCTGGCCCGTTCCATGGTTACGGAATGGGGAATGAGCGATGAGCTCGGACCGGTTTTGTATGCGGAAAATTCGGGCGAAGTGTTTCTCGGAAAATCCGTAACCCAAAACAAAAACATGAGCGAGGATACGGCCCGGATCGTTGATGCGGAAATCAAGCGCTTTGTAACGCACGGATATGAGGAGGCCAAACGAATCCTTACAGAAAAACGCAAGGAATGGGAAATGCTTTCGCAGGCTCTGATCGAATATGAAACTCTGACCGGCGACGAAATCAAAGCCGTGCTGAAAGGGGAAAAAATCGACAAGAGCAGCGAATCTCCCGTAGCGGCGGAAAAGAGAACTCATTCTTCCGTTCCGGAAGTGTAGGATGTTTCCCGGTTTGCCGGGGCAGGCTGTAATAAATTTTAACAACTCTTGAAGTGAATATCTCTCTTCGGGAGTTGTTTTTTTGTATGGCGATTTTATGATGAAACAATCGTAAATTTTTGAGGATTTGACTTATGGGAACAAAATTGTTTGGAACGGACGGCGTCAGAGGAGTGGCCAATAAATATCCGATGACCGCGGAATTTGCTTTGAAACTGGCTTTGGCGGCGGGAGCTCTTGTCTGCCGGGACAAACGGAAAGTTGCGATCGGCCGGGATACGAGAATTTCGGGCGAAATGCTGGAGGCAGCCCTGACGGCCGGTTTTGTGTCGCAGGGAGTTGACGTTGTCCGGCTCGGAGTTTTGCCGACGCCGGCCTTAACGACCCTGACCCCGGAGCTGGGCGTTGATATGTCCGTTATGATTACGGCATCCCATAACCCTTATCATGATAACGGCATTAAGCTGATTGCCGCCGACGGCTCCAAATTTTCCGACGAGGTAACGGCCCGTCTTGAAGACCTGATGGAAAATGGCAAATTTGACAATCTGCCGGCAGAAATCGGTAAAATTATGTCGGATGAGGACTGTGTCGGCAGATATACTGCCAAGGTGCGTTCCGTCGTTCCTGAAGGCAAACCCCTGAAAGGACTGCGCGTTGTGTTGGACTGCGCCAACGGTGTATTTTCGACAATTCTGCCCCGGATGTTTATGGAGCTCGGAGCCGGGGTCATTGCTATCGGCAATGAGCCTAACGGTTGCAATATCAATCAGGATTGTGGGTCCCAGCATATAGAAAAAATGACGGAAACGGTTGTCGGTTCGCATGCACAGTTGGGAATTGCCGTGGACGGTGACGGCGACAGGATTATTATCTGTGACGAGAAGGGAAACCGTCTGGACGGTGATCAGATTATTGCCTTTTTAGGGAAATATTGCGCGGAGAACAAGCTGCTTAAAGGCGGAAGCGTTGTGGCGACGATTGTTTCCAATCCGGCGCTGGACCGCTTTCTGGAAACAATCGGTGTCCGCTGCGTCCGTTCAGGCGTCGGCGAGCGCTATGTGATAGACGAGATGAAAAAACACGGTTCCAACCTCGGCGGTGAGGAATCCGGACATATGGTGCTTTCCGATTATGCCAAAACGGGCGATTCAATGGTCGCGGCTCTGGTTGTTTCAATGGGATTGCTGAACAGCGGTAAAAAAATGAGCGAGATTTTTCCGTTGTTTGAGCCGATGTTCAAAAAACGCGTTGACAGCCGTTTTGAGACCAAAAAGCAAATGGAGGAGGCTTTTGAACTGAAGGCGTTTAAAGAAGCGGCTGAAGCGGCGGAAAAGCTGATTGAAGGCAAGGGGCGTATTCTTGTCCGGAAGTCCGGAACCGAGCCGAAAATTCAGGTCTGGGTATGGAGTGATGATCCGGATTTTGCGGCGGAAGTCGGCCGGAATATGATGTCTGTTCTTGAAAAGGCCCCGGGTTTTGAATCGCAGAAGGCGGTTCCTTAAATCATGCCAAAACAAACGGTTGAAAAATAATATTAAAGATTTATTTACCTTATTAGCCTAGATTGAAAGCATTATATACTTCGGTCTATAAAAAAGCGAGGCATCGCATGGATAATGTTCAGACCCAGTTTGACTGGTATAAAAACAAGAATTTTCAAATCAAAAAGCGCGGAAATCTTTCTTTGCTGGCATCGTCGACTTTTAAAAACGGCGAGATGGTTACTTCAAAGCAGCGGTATATCTGGCCGGCATCCTCAATCAACAATGATTCCCGGTTTATAACCCGCAGGGTGTGGGGGCGTTTTGAGTGATTAAGGGAATTCTGGCCTTATTTACGTCGGGAGCTATTCTGAACCCGATGATATTGTTCGGCATTTTTACGGGTTTTTTGTTTTCCTGGAAACTGACCGGCGAGCAGATTATGGAACTTTATTTTAATCCCAGATTTTATGCCCTGATTTTTCTTGTTGCGACGGGATATACTTTTTTATTTAAGAAAATTTACAAGCAGGGCGGATACGAACTTGATACCGGCGCCTGCTGGATCCGCGTTGTTGCCTCCATGGGGCGTTTTTTTCTCTCAAATCTGCTGAGCCTGTCCTTTGTGCAGCTGATTTCTCTGGCATAAGCCTGCGGCAGATTGGGAAAGCAGAAATGTGCCAGCCTCCTGTTGCGTAAAACGTTTTTAGTAAATTATCAAAGCTGTTTCCGGAAAATGAGGTTTGGTTTGCGGCCATAAAAAACCCCGTTTTCGGGAACGGGGTTTGATTAATTTGTTAAACAGAAATATCTATGTTATGTCCGTTTGTCGGCGAGGGAGCAACGGTTCGGTCGCTGCTTCCTTCCAGAAGAATTTCAACGGCCTGACGCTGCATGTCTACCGAGTTTTTTATCAGGGACATTTGCATCTGCTGGACAGCCAGCGCGTAAGAGCTTAATGCACCAAGATCCGACATGTTTATCTCCTTATCAAACGAATTCATTATATCATGAATCATTTAAGTTTTCATTAAATTATTTTGGACAAAAAAGAGTGGATTTTGTATTAAAGATATGTTACTATCCGTTCCGTTTGAGATTTGCAGGTATATTATGGACTGGACACCCGAAGCGCAGCAGATTGATCTTGAGGTCGAGCGGATTATCCGCCGCGACAAACAACCGGAAAAGTTGAAAGAGTTTTTTCCGGATGCCGAAGCTTTGGTAAAATTTTCAAATGAGACCTATCCTTATCCCTATCGTCGGAATTCGGTGCTGGCGCTGGCGGTGCAGTCCGAAAGCTCCGATGTGCTGGACAGAATCTGGGAGATGTATTTCAGCGGTGATAACGATCGGCTCAACAAGCTTAAACTTGAGTTTTTGAACGGCCGCGACAGTGTCGGCCGGAGGTTCAATCATCATTATTTTGCCCAAGATATGAATCCGATTGATAGGATCCGGGCGGAGCAGTTTTGCAGCGATGACCCTGAAGACGCGGAGATGTATGATTACCGCATTCGCAACGGTCTGATTCCGGAAGATACACGGTCGGAAGCGCAGAAAGAGCGCGGCCTGATGTACGAAATGATCCGCCACGCGTATATTGATCTGCTTGGGCGTGTGGACGACGATGCCGGGGATCTACCGCCGGAGACGGTCAGACTTTACCCGGGAGCGTATGGCCGCCGGTTGATGAGGGAAACGCCAGGACCGGATAAAACATTTGTTTTGCAGCGGGAAGCGCAGACTTTTTCAAAAATCGTCCTGAACAAAAATAATCATCAGAATATTTGCGAGGTTTTGGAAAATCTGAACTGCAACAGCCGGGAAAGTTTTTCGCGGCAGGCCTTCCGGCAGATGGATTTTCCGGAATTGTTCTACTGGGCCTATGCTCCGCTCAATAATCTGCAGAAGATTTTGCAATATAATCAGAAACGGCGCAATTTTTCCGATCTGGCGAATTTTTTTGCCGTCCATAACGGAATACTTACTATTGATTATCAGAATATGCTGGTTAAGTCGAATGGGGTGAAACCGAATACGGTCAGGGCAAACGACGCTTTTAACGGTTACTGTTATGTAAATCCGCAGACCAATGAGCCGGTGGTGGGGCTGGCTTCCTGGCGCCTGCGGAGTCAGCTGCATCCGGAATTGAAAGGAACGCTGCCGCATGAGCTGACGCACAGCCTTGAAAAGGTTCGCTGCGTTCCCAAAGGTAAAGACCGCCTGTCGGATATGGACGTGGTAAAGTTTGCCTTTATGGCTTTGTATATGGAAAGCCGCTACCTGTCCCTGAAAAACAGGTTTATCCATGAAAACATCATGCAGGCTTACAATGTCGAATCCTATCCGTCGGAGTTTGTTGCGCGGATTATGGAGAATCGGAATTTCCGCGACAACCGGATGCTTAAAAATCTGGAGCACTTGATTAACAGATATAATCGCGCTAAGCTGGACGGCGATTTCCAGTTTATAAAAAGTGCCGAAACCCTGATGCGCCGCAAGCTGCCGAATTACAAGCTCATTCGCGGTTTGTACAAGGAATTTATCGGCTGGAACAAGCAGCGGGTTGCGCTGGATAAGATGCGCGAGGACGGAAAATCAAAAACGGAGATTAATATCCAGCGGCGCAAGGTCGCGACCATGCGCCTGCATTTTACCAAACAATACAGAAAGATTGCCCGGGGTTGGCTGGTTCAGCGTCTGGACAAGCAGATTGCCGACATTATCGGTATTAATCTGCTGCAAAAAACGCCGCCGCCGCGGATTATTCCGTTTCTCAATACGCTGCAGCGCAAGGCGCTGGAAGCCAGAAAACTTCTGTTCAGATAGAGCGTGCGCATGGTTTGGACGGGGTGTTTGCAGAGGGAATTAGCGGTTGCTTTCCCGCAAATAACAGGATAAAAGATTATACGTCTGTTTAATTTTGCGGAGTAAAAAATGCTGTTGCCGCTTTTATCTATAGCCGCCGGGTTTGTTTTGCTTATGATAAGCGCCGAATATACGGTGAGAGGCGCTGTCGCGATTGCCAACAAGTTGCGTATCCCGACGATTATCATCGGTTTGACGATCGTGGCTTTCGGCACTTCCGTGCCGGAGTTTGTGGTCAGTGTCAGCGCGGCGGTGCAGGGAGCGGCCGGCATTTCTGTCGGCAATGTGGTTGGGTCGAATATTGCGAATATTTTGCTTATCCTCGGCGTTTCGGCGATGATTTATCCTTTGTCCTGTCCACGCAGGGTTTTTATTCGCGATTATCTGTTTTTGTTTGCCGTAACGGTTTTATTCACGCTTTTCGCGCTGGGAGGCGTTTTGGTTCGCTGGCAGGGAATCGTCATGCTGGCGCTGCTGGCCGCTTTTCTGATTTATAATTACCACAATTCAAAAAAAAGCGATGTCAGCGGTGAGGCGCTGAGTCCGCTGAGAAATTCTTCCTGGGGAGTGGTAACGGCAATTACGGCCGCCGGGTTGGCCGGTATCATATACGGTTCGGATCTGCTGGTTGACGGCGCTGTCGCGCTGGCTAGACAGCTGGGCGTTTCCGAGGAAACAATCGGCCTGACAATCGTTGCGTTCGGAACGTCGCTGCCGGAGCTGGCAACCTCGGGCATGGCTGCTTTCCGGCGCCAGAACGGCGTGGCTCTGGGCAATGTCATCGGGTCGAATATCTGGAATATTGTTTTTATCATGGGGGCAACGTCTGCGATTACCGACGTTTCCGTTGCTGCGCAGTTTATTCATTATGATTTGTGGGTGATGATCGGCGCGACGCTGCTGCTTTTTGTGATGATGTTTACAAAAAATGTTCTGAGTCGGGGCGAGGGTTTAATTTTTACGACGGGCTACCTATGTTATCTGTTGTCGCAGATACTGATCAGCAAGGGGATATGGACAATTGGCGGATATTAGGCACGGTTTGGAAATTTTGGAGAGGAATATCAAAATCGCTCCGGAAAAACCGGGCGTTTATCGCATGCTCGGCGAGGGCGACCGCGTTCTGTATGTCGGCAAAGCCAAAAACATCAAAAAGAGAATCGTCGCCTATTCGCATATAGAAAAGCTGCCGGTTCGTCTGCAGCGAATGGTTTCCGAAATCAAACGCATGGAGTTTATCATCGTTGAAAACGAGGCCAAGGCCCTGCTGATGGAAAACGAGCTGATTAAGGAACTGGAACCGAAGTACAATATTCTGCTGAAAGACGACAAGACCTTTCCCCATCTGATGATAGACGTGCAGTCCGAGTTTCCCTGTCTGCGAAAGTTCAGAGGCAAAAGAGCCGACAAAAACAAATATTTCGGGCCGTTTGCAAATGTGCTGGCCGTCAACAGCACGATGGACATTGTCCAGAAAGCCTTTTTGCTGAGAACCTGCCGCGACGGCGTGTTTCATAACCGCCAGCGCCCGTGCCTGATGTATCAGATTAAGCGCTGTTCGGCGCCCTGCGTCGGAAAAATATCCCGGGAGGAATACCGCAGGCTGGTGAATGAGGCCATCAGTTTTCTGGAGGGGAAAAACACAAAAATTCAGGAAGAGCTTTCGGCCAAAATGCAGGAAGCCAGCGACCAGCAGAATTATGAAGCGGCAATGGTTTTTCGGGACCGTATCCGGGCGCTGACCAACGTGCAGACCGGAACGCAGGTCGAATATGCAGGCATCAGGTCGGCCGACGTCGTGGCGATTGCTCGGCGCAACAATCTGGTATGCATTCAGGTATTTTTTATCCGTTCCGGTCAGAACTGCGGCAACGCGCCGTATTTTCCCAGACAGACGGAAGGAGCGTCCGACGCGGAGGTTCTGGAGGCTTTTCTCAGCAGTTTTTATACCCGCCATGTGCCGCCGAAAGAGATTATGCTGTCCGAGGATATCGAAAACCGCGTTTTTCTGGAAGAGGCCATCGGCGCCAGAATTTCCACCTATCAGAAAGGCAATAAGGCCAAAGTTATTGAAAACGCGCTGGAAAACGCCAAAGCGGCCATTGAGCGAAAAATTGCTGAGGAGGCGTCGGTCAAGAGCAATCTGGAAGAGTTTGCAAAAATCTTCAACCTGCCGCGGCTGCCGAAACGCATCGAGATTTACGATAACTCCCACATTCAGGGAAGCTATGCCGTCGGCGCCATGGTGGTGGCGACGCCGGACGGGTTTGACAAGAAGCAGTATCGCACGTTCAACATCAAGAATCCCGATATTACCAACGACGACTTTGCGATGATGAAGGAGGTTCTGACCCGCCGCTTTAACAAAATGACGCCCGAAAACCGCCCCGATGTCATTTTGCTCGACGGCGGCCTGGGGCAGCTGCATGCCGTGCACGAATCTCTTAAGGATTTTGATCTGGACGGAATCCGCATTATTGCCATTTCGAAAGGCCCCGACCGCAACGCGGGAAAAGAATTTTATCATATGCTGGGCGTGGAAAGTTTTTCGCTGCCGTTTCAGTCGCCGATAGCCTTTTATATGCAGAATCTGCGCGACGAGGCGCATCGGTTTGCCATCGGCACGCACCGCCGGAAGCGGGCGAAGTCCATTTTTAAGTCGCGGCTGGATGAAATTGACGGAATCGGTGGCAAAAGAAAACGCGATCTGCTCAATTATTTCGGTTCGCCGGAGGTGGTCGCTCTGGCGTCGGTCAAAGATATTGAAAAAGTGGAAGGAATCAGCAAAAAAACGGCGGAAAAGATTTATAACTACTTCCACAAATGAAAATTCTATTTTATGATAAGGGCAATTTTATTAATAATTATAAGAGGGTAAAATGTATAGTCTGCCGAATCTTTTGACAATCTCGAGAATAGTGGTTATTCCCGTTATTTTTTTGATGATTTATATTCATTCCGTCTGGTGGCAGCTTTTTGCCGCGGTGCTGTTTATCATCGCGTCGATTACCGATTATCTCGACGGCTATCTGGCCCGCTCCAGAAACGAAACCTCGGCGTTCGGTCGTCTGCTTGACCCTATTGCCGACAAGCTTCTGGTTGCCTCGGCGTTGGTTGTCATTCTGGCCGTGCCGGGAATGGTTGTCTGCAAGATTAGCTATATTCCGGTTGTGGTGATTTTGTGCCGCGAAATTCTGGTTTCCGGCCTGCGCGAGTTTTTGCGCGAGGTTAATGTCGGCATGCCGGTTACCCGTCTGGCCAAATGGAAAACCGGTTTTCAGATGACGGCCCTGTCCATGATGCTTTTGAAAGGCTTTTGGTATTGGGGCGGCATCGGCGAGCTTCTGCTGTGGATTGCCGGCGTCCTGACCTTTATTACCGGTTATCAGTATTTCCAGAAAAGTCTGGATTACATCAAGGCGATGGAGCGCGGACGCAAGGCTTCGGCCGCGGCTGCCAAAAATGAAAAAACAGCGGCGCCGAAGGCTGAAAAGAAATCGCCGGCAAAACGGGCTGTCAAGGCGTCGCTGAAAAAGACCGCCGGCAAAAAGTCTCCTAAAAAGCCTGCCGCCGCCAAAACGGCCGGAAGAAAAGGCGCGGGCCGCAAGGCAGCCGTTAAGGCCGACTGACCCGGGCTGGAAGATGGAAACGCCCAAAACCCATATACTGGTTGTTGATGACGACACGCGGCTGCGTTCTCTGCTGCAAAGGTTTTTGCGCGAAAATGACTTTTATGTTTCCGGAGCCAAAGACGCGGCCGAAGCCAGAAATTTTTTGAAAGAGTATAAATTCGACCTGCTGATTGTCGATATCATGATGCCGAATGAGACGGGGCTGGAGTTTTTGGAAAAGTTCCGCGCGGAAAGCAATATTCCGGTCATTATGCTGACGGCCATGGGCGAAACGGCTGACCGGATTGCCGGATTGGAGACCGGCGCCGACGACTATCTGCCGAAGCCTTTTGAGCCGAAGGAGCTTGTTTTGCGCATCCGCAATATTCTGAAGCGGACGCCGCTGGAGAAAAATGCCGCTCAGGAAAAATTTGACCTCGGTCTTTGCCTGTATGATATCAATAAAAAGGAACTGACGACAAAGCAGGGACAGATTATTCATATTACGCCGGTGGAGCAGTCCTTGCTGAGTATTCTGGGACAAAAGTCCGGGCAGATATTTACCCGCGAAAAACTGGCCGAGATGCTTGGCGCCGGACAGAGCCCGCGCTCTATTGACGTGCAGATTACGCGCCTGCGCAAAAAAATTGAGAAAGACTCTAAAAATCCCCGTTATCTGCAAACCGTCCGCGGCAAGGGGTATATGCTGCTGCCGGAATAACTCTTAATAAAGTTTGTATAACGGCCAGCTAGTACAGGATTAGCGGGAAAAATAAATGCTCGTGTGCTAAGGTGTACACTGCGCTTTATTTTCCCTAAATCCTTACTATCTGTCTCGTTCTCCAAACTTTTTGAAAAGTTCGTATAGCAGCCGGCTGGTACAGAAATTGCAGGTCGAAAGTGTCCTCATGTACTTCTATGTACACTGCGGTACTTTCGTCTTTATTTCTTACTATCTGTCTCGCTCTCCAAACTTTTTGAAAAACCTGCTCTGCGGCCGGCTGGTACAGGATTAGCGGGCGAAATGAATGAAGGTGTATATTAAAATTTTTTTCGCCTTTGAAATAAAGTCCATTATCCAAACTTTTGCAGGCCGCGCCATTCAATTCAAAAAAGCCTTTCGCCTGCCAAGAGGCAAAAAGGCTTTTTTCGTCGTTAAAATTTCTTAATTGAAAATTAGCAAAATGCTGTTATACTAAGCTCGCCAGGGGAAATGGTTAGCCCGTGGCGGAGTATGCAAGCTCCTTAAGTAGAACCTAATAACCTCCAA
>CALXTQ010000013.1 GCA_944391485.1 uncultured Alphaproteobacteria bacterium
TAACGGATACCGGCGCGATAGAAGCGGTTATTGATCAGGTAATCGCCGAAAATCCGGATAATGTTGCCGCGTATAAAAACGGAAAAACCGCGCTGATGGGCTGGTTTGTGGGGCAGGTAATGAAAGCTTCCAAGGGAAAAGCCAATCCGGGAATGGTTAACCAGCTTCTGGCCAAAAAACTAGGATAAAGAATTGCGGATTCTTTTCTGTCGGACTGATAAAGGGTCAGAGGCCGGAAGAAGCGGAGCGTTTGGGATAATTGTGCGCGGCAAATGTGCTGCAGCGCAGTGAAAGCGTTGTTAGTCATGATTTTAAGGTTGACGTAGTTTATGAAGAACTGACAAAAAATGATGCAGCTTATTGATTTTCTTTTAAATTATGCTCCTTATGATGATGCTGAAGAAGGGGCTGTCCGTTCTTTCCGGCAGTTTTTGCAGGCTTTCGGCGATAAGGCTTACAGCCGCGACAATCTAATCGGCCATTTATGCGCGTCGTCCTGGATTGTGAACAGGGAACGGAATAAGGTTCTGATGGTTTATCATAACCTGTATGACAGCTGGTCATGGACCGGCGGTCATGCCGACGGCTGTATGAATCTGCCGGTTGTCGCGCTCCGTGAAGCGCGGGAGGAAACAGGGCTGGAAAGGGCGGTCTTTTTGCGGGAAGAACCGCTGGATCTGAATGTTTTGTCCGTTTACAATCATGTTAAACGCGGCGTTTTTGTACCGACGCATTTGCATTTTAACGTGGTTTATCTGCTCGAAGCGGATGAAAAAGAGGCTTTGCGCTGCAAGTCTGATGAAAATTCCGGCGTGAAATGGATTGATTTTGAGCAAGTTCAATCATATTGCGGCGAAAAGGAAATTTTGCCGTATTATAAACGGATTATGGAAAAAATCGGGAAAATGAAAAAATGATGTCGAGTGTATTTGTGCAGGGGCTTCTGGCGTCTTTGATTGCGGGACTGGTTACCGGCGTTGGCGGCTTTATGATTTTTTTGAAAAGAAAATATTCGCAGGATAATATAAATTTTATGTTGAATCTGGCGGCGGGCGTTATGTTGGCGGCGTCGTTTTTTGCGCTTTTGGTTCCTGCAATGGGGCGGATCCTGCTGTTTGACCCCGATATTCATATCGCGGCGTTCTGGTATTCGGGAGCTGTGTTTGCCGGCGTGGCTCTGGTCTGGCTCCTTAATGACCTGCTGCCGCATGAGCATAACAACATGGGACAGCACGGACCGCATTTCAGCCTGAAAAAAGCCTGGCTGTTTATTATTGCCATCACACTGCATAAGCTGCCGGAGGGTTTGGCTGTGGGAGTGGCTTACAGCGCTGAGGATTTTATGAATCCCGACAGTCTGGTTATCGGAATAGCGCTGCATAATATTCCGGAAGGTCTGACCATCGCCATTTCTCTGGTCGCGGCAAACAGTTCGAAATTGAAAGCGGCGCTGACGGCTTTGCTTATTGGTATGGTTCAGCCTCTGGGCGCGATTATCGGACTGCTGACCATGAATTACAGTGATAAGATTGTTCCTCTCGGTATGGCTATGGCCGGCGGAACGCTTTTATTTGTCGTTATTAATGAAATTCTGCCGGAAACCTACGGAACGCATAATACGACAAAATCGGCTTTCGCCGTTTTTCTGGGCTTTATTTTCATGACTTATCTCAAAATGGTTCTGGAATAGCCTGATTTATCCGATTTGCGGCAAGAGAAAGCAGCCGTCCGGCGGAACTCCTACGATTGAGCTGAAAAATGAAACCGCGGCCGGGGCCTGAAACATTCGGGGAAGGGCCGGCATCTTCGGGGGCAGAATATGCTCCCGGAAAAAGCGGAGAAAAAGACATAAAGTTTTTGTATTATGGAAAAAAGCTATTGACGATTGGCAAAACATAATATAAATATAACTCCGTTACCGTTGGAGAGTTGGCAGAGTGGTAATGCAGCAGATTGCTAATCTGTCATCCCGATTGGGATGCATAGGTTCGAGTCCTATACTCTCCGCCATTAAAAACCGTTCGTAAAGAACGGTTTTTTTGTTTATTGAACTTTGCAGAAAGTTCCGAGTTTATTCGGGACGAATGTTCATGTATCATCAGGCGCCGTTCTGCGCCGACGAACACGATTAAAACGGCAGCTTTGCCGTTATTTCTGAGATACCGCCTTGAAGAAATCTTCTGCCGCTTGTCCGCGATATAGACCTTTTTCCAGTTTTAATGCGGCGACAGAAAGCTTATATACAATACGGGGTATTATGAAAGTCGCATTGATTTCGGTATGGACGGCAATCGTTTTGTGTTTATCCGTCAGCGGGACAAAAGCTCAGATTTCTCCCGGAATGCTTTCCGGAGTGGCGGGCAATACGGATACGGAGATCAGAACGGACGAATTTGAGGTTAACAGGCCTTATGCCGGCGATATGACGCTTTTGAGTTCGGCCTGTCTGAACGGCAATGATGAAAAAATTATTGATGATCTGCTGGCCAAAGGCGGAAACCCCAATTTTAAAACTTATCGGGGAATTACGCCGCTGATGTATGCCGCGGCCAACCGCTACGGGAATCCTTATTGTCTGAAACGGCTTTTGCGGCTTGGAATTGCTCCGAACGGTACAGACAACCGCCGCCGGACGGCTTTGATGATTGCCGCCGGACAGAAGAATCCGGAATTTGTCAGGCTTCTTTTGTCTTACGGAGCTAATGTACATGCCCGAGATTCACGGGGAGGAACCGCCTTGTTTTATGCCGTGAAATTTAATGACAACACGGAAGTAACAAAGCTGCTTTTGGCGGCCGGCGCAAGCGTTTTCCTGCGCGGAAACCACAATAATCTGATTTTGAACGAGGCAGCAGGCAGCAATCCGAACCCGGAGATTATTGACCTGCTGCTGCGTTACGGCGCGGATATAAACGCCGGAAACAGCGATTATGCGACGCCTCTGATTTTTGCGGCCAGACTTAACCCTAATCCGGAAGTTGTTGATTTGCTGTTGCGGCGGGGAGCTAATGCCAAAATCCGCACCCGTTTCGGCTATAAGGCTATTGATTTTGCCGCGCTGAATCCGGTTTTGCGCAACAGCGAAGTCTATAAAAAGCTTGAAAAAGCCTCAAAATGACTTGTTTATTTTTCCAAAAACAAAATCGGATGCGGTTTGCCGTTGCCATCAGTTTCGCTGCGGCCGGCAATCCTGAACCCCATTTTCTGGTAAAAACCCAGCGCTTTCGTGTTTTCTTCGTTGACATCAACCTTTCTGATGCCGAGTTGTCGCTCTGCAAACGCAATCAGCCGGCTGCCGTATCTGCGGCCGAAGTACTCGGGCGTTACAAAAAGCATTTCTATTTTATCCGTCGAAAGTCCCATAAATGCCGTCAGTCTGCCGTCTTGTTCCCGGATGCCGAACAGCCTGCACTCCGGGATGGCGTATTTTCTTACGTAAGGTTTGTAGAATTCAATTTCTCCGGGAGTTAAAAAGAGATGCGTCGCTTTGACCGATTTTTCCCAGACAGCGATGATTTCTTCCGTATCGGCAGCGGACAGAGCTGTTATGTCGGTTTTTGTTTCGGAAGGGTCTGTCATTGTGTTTTTCCTTTTTATTGCGCCAGCCACAGGGTTCCATCAACCGGGCGGCCGTTTTCCAGGCGCAGGGTTGTTGTTGTTTTCGTAATATCCGCATAACCGTGCGTATGCAGGAGGTTTTCTATATAAGCGGGATTATGGGCAAAACGGCCTGAGGATGTCAGGGTATATTCCGGTGCGGCGGAATTTTCTGTTGAAAAGGCGATTTTCTGCGGGGCGACGGCTTTTATGACCGGTTCAATATTTCCCAGATAAGCGAAGACGTCGGCGGCAAGAAACAGATCGGCCCGGGGTTTTGTCTTCAGATATTCCGCAATGTCCGATTTTATTAATTTTTCGTAGATTTCTTTTTCTGAGGCTTTTTGGAGCATTTTTTCGGAGATATCAACGCCGATAAGCCTGGCGCCAGGGGCCTGATAAGCTTCGCCAGCAAGACCCGTGCCGCAGCCAAGATCCACAAGGGTGCCCTCAACATTCCCCGTAAGGTCTCTAAGGCTTCTGACAACGCCGTAATCAATGTTTTTGAGAACCAGCTCGTAATTATCAGCAAAATGGTCAAAAAGCTTTTCAGCATAAATTTGATTATTTTCAAGGTCGGTTCCTCCGTTAAAAGCGGCGTTGACACGGCGGGCAAAAGGATTTTCAGGTGCGAAGGCAATCCATTTGGCAGCTATTTTCCTTGCGTCGTCAGGCTTTTGTCTGAACAAGGCAGTCAGGGTTTCGGCGGTGTTTATGGAAAATTCTTCTTGCTGCGGCCGCTTGAGCAGCGCATTGAACAAAAGCCCGAGAGCTTCCTCGTATTCTCCCAGATCCTTGAGAATCAGAGCCAGATTATTGCTGATTTCCGGGACACCGGGATTCAGGATAACGGCTTTTCTGTATTCTTCCAGCGCTTCATGCAGCCTTTTCTGCCGGTAAAGCATGTCCGCGTAATTTATATGGGCATCGAGGGCAGAGGGATCAATATCCAAGGCTCTGAGATAATGCTGCTCCGCGGTTTCAAAATCGCCCAGATTGGTTTCGATATTTGCAAGGTTAATATGAGCTTCTGTTGACAACGGATTGTATATCAATGCTTTTTCAAAACATATTTTAGCTTTTGTCGTCTGGTTTTGCTTTAGAAAAATCAGCCCTGACAAAAGTTTTATACTGTCGTTGCAGGGAGAGAGGCGGTCGGCCTGTTCCGCATATTTTCCGGCTTTGTCCGTTTCTCCGTTTTCATAATTGATAATCGCCAGAAAATAAAAGCTCAGAGCATCATCGGGAAAACGCCGCGTCAGTTCTTCCAACGCCGTTTGATCCCGGTCAAGCATGGCCAGATTGGCTCTCGGTTCGGCGTAATTATCGTCCAGTGCCGCCGCTTTCCGGTAATTGTCTGCCGCTTTTTGACGGCTGCCGAGTTTTTTGTATATGTTTCCGATGTTATTGAAGGCTTCTTTCAGTTCGGGCGAGAGTTTCAGCGCTTTTTCGTAATTGTCCAGCGCTTCCTGATATTTTCCCCAGGCATTGAGGGACAGAGCCAGATTAAAATAAAAAGGAGCATGACGGGGAGCCTGTCGCACAGCCTTGTAAAAAAGTTCCACCGCCTGATTGTGAATGCCTTTGGCCTGGGCAATCAGGCCGAGAAGATTCAGCACGTCCGGATTGTCCGGAGCCGTTTCCAGTATCTGCCGGTAGATTTGTTCCGCTTCGTCAAAATGCCCGCTTTCGTGCAGACGCAGCGCCTGTTGAAACAATAAATCGTATGACATGTTTTTATCCTGTCCGTATTTTATATTCTACTTTGCTAAAAAAGCTACTTTTTTTTATAAAATTTTGCTTGAATTTATAAAAAAAATGTAATAGATTGCGCTTACTTCCGGGAATGAGAGCAAAAAACTCCGTTTGGCATTCAGAACCAAAACTACCGGGACAATAATGTAATCAAACAAAAAAAGGAAATTTTTTATGAAAAGTATCGTTACAGCAAAGAAGAAAACAAACCGCCGTTATCTGGCAAATCTGTGGGGCGATCCGAAAAGCCCTCTGAACAAGAGAGAATACGCTCCCGGCCAGCATGGTCAGAGAAGAAAAAAGCCTACCGACTATGGTGAGCAGCTGTATGCAAAACAGAGACTGAAAACCTATTACGGCAACGTTTCCGAGAAGCAGTTCCATAAATATTATGTCGAAGCTGTCAGAAGAGGCGGCGACTCAGCCGAAAACCTGATCGGCATTCTGGAATCCCGTCTGGATAATCTGGTTTACAAAGCCAAATTCGTACCGACGATTTTTGCTTCCCGCCAGTTTGTCAACCACGGACATGTTCTGGTCAACGGCAAGAAGGTCAATATTCCTTCTTATATGTGCAAAGCCGGTGATGTTATCGAAGTCCGCGAAAAATCCAAACAGCTTCCGGTCGTGATTGCTTCCGTCGAAGCTACAACCCGCGATGTTCCGGGCTATCTGGAAGTAGACGGCAAGAAGCTCGTTGCAAAATACACCTTTGTTCCCAAATTCGACGACGTTCCTTATGGCGCCGTTATGGAACCCAATTTGGTTATCGAATACTATTCAAGATAATCAGTTCTGTTATCAAAGGCCCCGGACTTATGCAAGTCCGGGGTTTTTTGCTTTAAATGTCTTTTTTTTTATGCTTAAATCAGCACATAATAATAAATAGTTAAGGGTAAGCAGAAATGGAAGACATCATTGTTGACGGACCTTCTCCGACATCGATCCAAAGCCGAAACAGCAAAAAATTTATCCGTAAAGAAAAAAAAGAAAAGAGAGATTTAAGCGTCTATCTGTTTGACTGGCTTATAAAAGGTCTTCTGGTCGCGCTTTTGCTGAGCATCGATTTTGTTCTGTTTGCGGGAGCTGGAAATTTCGGCATTTTTGCTTCGGGATATTCTCTGGCGCCGCAGGTTCTTTATGTTTTGATCGGCTTTTTTGCGGTTTCCATTATTTTGATGTTTCTGCTTTCCTTTTCGTCTTTTTTGCAAAACCTGCTGACGGCTGTTGCGGGAGGTTTGTTTGTTTATGTTTTGATGCACCAGTTCGCGCTTTTTGATGAAACGTCTTTTCTGGCGGGCTGGGTCGGCAATTATCTGGGATCTACTCTGGCGATGAATTTTATGGGAATTTCCCATATTCTGTGCGCCTGGGCTGCCGGAATCGCGCTGTTTTTGTTTCTGATACTGACGCGAAAGGCGAATATTGCTTATTTCACCGGGATTGTTCTGTTGATCTTTGTCGGTATTCTGGGAGATAAATATTTTAAGTCCGGCGGTAATGCTGAATTTAAAACCGTTTACCAGTCGCAGGCCCCATTGGAGGAAAAAGACGGAAAACGTTTTATCTATATTATGCTTCCGAATGCCGGATCTTATAATTATCTGGAAGACATGAAAGAGGCGGTCAATACGGAAGAAGCCCGGAAAACCATGAGCCTGATGCTGGGCTTTTTTGCCAAAAACGGCTTCAGTTTTTATCCGCATGCCTATGTTAACGAAAGAGATCCGTTTATGAATGCCGTTGCGTCCCTGAATATGCTCGGCAACGACAAACCCGAAGACTTTCTGCTGAACAATGTGGCTATGGACGGGTACTGGGGGTTTGACAACCTGAATGACGAATATGTTTATCTGCGGGAGAACCAGCTGTTTAGGACATTCAAAAAAGCCAAATACAAAATTTCGGCTTATAAAACGCGCGGGCTTGACTTGTGCCGCGTTAATAATGAGATGTCCGCTGACCGCTGTATAGAGAAAGTCAACCGGCCGATCAGTTTTGACAATCTGAATCTGACGGGCTCGGGAAAGACGGAACTGTTGCTTATTCAATGGATAGAAAGCACGGGATTATTTACTGATCTGTCTACGGCTTATTCATGGTTTAAGGGAATCGGAAATCCCGATAAAACGCCTTTGGTCGGGCTGAAATATGATAATCTTTATGTTGTTGACGCCGTTAATACTCTGGATAAAGTCGCTCAGGATATTATATCCGATACAGGAAACAACGCTTATTTCGTGGTTATGGATATGCCTGCCAATATGTATGTTTATAATGAATACTGCCGGGTAAAGCCGACCGGCAGCTGGCTGGATATGGAAAGCCTGCCGTGGATACTGAATAAAAATCTGTATGGAAAACGCAGCGCCTATCTGAGCCAGATGAGATGCCTGTTCGGCAAACTGGAGCAGTTTATCCGAAATCTGGAAAAAGCCGGCGCGGCGGACAAATCCGTTATTGTTATTCAGGGATTGAGCGGGGTCAACGATCTGATAAATATTAGGGAGCCTTCGTATATTCAGGAGTTCAAAAACGAAAGGCTGGTTACAATGGCTATCCGGGATCCTTTGAAAAAGAAATTTGTAAACGACACGAGGGTCTGTTCCGCAAAAGACATTCTTAAGGAATATCTGTTCCGGAGAGGAAAATGCGAAGAAATGAAGGATTTGAACATGCACGACGAAGCCAAAAAGGACTTTAAGGGCATGCTTAATCAGGTACGGATTACCGAACCCGTTGTCGCGGCGGCCGTTAAGAAGTTTGACGAATGGTATCCGAACTGGCAGAGGCTGAACAATCCTGAAGCCAAGGCTTTGCCGAAATTCCCGTCTGCCGGGAAAAACGGCGCGTCCGAAGTGTCTAAGGTTATTACTCTGCCGCCCGAAGGACTGCCCGAAGAGGAACCCGAAATTTTGGATATTACGCCTGATAATATAGAGATCGGCGAAGTTAAAATTATGGACAAACCGGTGGAAGATCTTCCCGAGGTCAAAACAGAAAAATTTCAGGCGGCGGTAGAAGCGGCGGAGAAGAAGGAAAACACGGAAGAGGGCACAGCCGACAGTCTGAGTTCGGATAAGGCGGCGCTTTCTGGTGAGGCCGATTCAGAAGATGCTCCGGCTGCGGAAAGCGAAGCGGTTTCAGAAAATGAAAATTCCGGGCTGGCTGATAAAACGGCGGCAGGTTCTGAAAATGCTTCGACGGCTGACGGCGGGGAAAATGTCTCTGGCAAAGAGGCTGTAAACGCTGACGCGGCGGAAAATTCCGGGCAATAAGGAACAGCGGAGCTGATGAAACAGACGGAAAAATATTTAAGCACGCGTTTTTCTCCGTTGACCCGCAGGAGAATCAAGGCTTTTGTAAAAAACAGAAGAGCTTTGTTTTCGCTTGCCGCTTTTGGCCTTTTGTTTCTTATAACGCTTTTTTCCGAATTGATTGCCAACGACAGACCTTTGCTGGTTTCTTACAAAAACAGTCTGTATTTTCCGGTCATTTTTGATTATGACGAAAGGACGTTCGGAGGAGATTTTCCGACGCCGGCGGATTACAGAGATCCGTATATTAAGGGAAATATCGAAAAAGAAGGCTGGATGATTATGCCTCTTATCCCTTTTTCTTTCAATACCGTTGATTATGACATGAAGACACCGACGCCCGCGCCGCCGTCTTCCAGCCATTGGCTGGGGACAGACGACGAGGGAAGGGATATTACCGCAAGAATTCTGTATGGAATAAGACTCTCCGTCGTGTTTGCCTTTCTGCTGACGATTATTTCTTCTGCCATCGGTATTTTGGCCGGCGCGGTTCAGGGATATTTCGGCGGCAAGACGGATATTTTTATGCAGCGTTTTCTGGAAATATGGGAAGCTTTGCCGCAGTTGTTTATTCTGATTATTGTCGCAAGTATTTTTGTTCCCACTTTCTGGGGGCTGCTGTTTATTTTGCTTCTGTTTTCCTGGACTAATCTGACGGGCATGGTCCGCGCCGAGTTTCTGAGAACCAGAAATTTTGAATATGTTAAGGCCGCAAAAGCTCTGGGTGTCGGCAACTGGCGGATTATTTACCGCCATATTCTGCCCAATGCCGTGATTGCGACTATAACTTTTGTGCCGTTTTTTCTTTCCGAGGCCATCGTTTCTCTGACGGCTTTGGATTTTTTGGGGCTGGGACTGCCGCAGGAATATCCGTCGCTGGGAGATTTGGTGCGGCAGGGAAAGGATAATCTTCAGGCTCCGTGGATCGGCCTGAGTATTTTTGTTGTCCTTTCTTCGCTTCTGACAATGCTGATTTTTATCGGCGAAGGGATTCGAGATGCTTTTGACGCAAGGAAAAACAAGTAATGCCGCTGCTGGAAGTTAAAAATCTGTCGGTTTTTTTCAGGTCGGACGAAGGAGCCGATGTTCAGGCCGTGAACAATATTTCCTATGATCTGCAGGCGGGAGAGGTTTTGGGTATTGTCGGAGAGTCTGGTTCGGGAAAATCTGCCGCGGCGCTTTCTGTTCTGGGGCTTTTGCCGTATCCGAAAGCATATCATAATGCCGGAGCGTCGGTAAAATTTGAGGGAAAAGAGCTGATCGGAGCCGGGGATGATGTTTTGCGCGGAGTGCGCGGCAACGATATTTCCTTTATTTTTCAGGAGCCGATGTCATCGTTGAATCCGCTGCATACGGTGGAAAAACAAATAAGCGAAACTTTACGGCTCCACCGGGGGTTAAGCGGCAGAGAAGCCAAAAAAGAGGTGTTGAAACTTCTTAAAATGACCGGAATAAAAAACGCGCGGGCGCGGATGAGGTCTTTTCCTTTTGAGTTGTCGGGCGGACAACGGCAAAGGGTTATGATTGCCATGGCGATTGCCAATAATCCGAAACTTCTGATTGCCGACGAACCGACGACTGCGCTTGACGTTACTGTTCAGGCACAGATTCTGGACCTGCTTATGGCTTTGAAAGAAAAACTCAATATGGCGGTTATTTTTATAAGTCATGATCTGGGAGTAGTCAGAAAAATAGCTTCCAAAATCTGCGTGATGAGAAACGGCCGGATTGTGGAACAAGGCAGAACGGAAGATGTTTTTTCCTCGCCGCAAAATCCGTATACAAAGCAGCTGCTTGCCGCGGCGGTTTTGCGCAGGGATAAGGGATTATCCGGGCAGGAACGGCTGCTCGAGGCACAGAATATCATGGTTTCGTATCCGTTGAAAAAAAATATCTGGGGCCGGGTTATTGAAGAGGTAAAGGCGGTCGATAATGTCAGTTTTACGCTAAATACGGCGGAAACACTGGGAATTGTCGGAGAGTCCGGTTCGGGAAAAACCACTCTCGGAACAGCCGTGGCAAAATTGATAAAATTTAATGGAAAAATTGATATTTTTCAAAGAGATAATAAAAAAAACAGAAATTTCAGAAGATGCGTTCAGATTGTTTTTCAGGATCCGTATAATTCATTGAATCCGCGGATGAGCGTGGCTCAGATTGTCGGCGAGGGGCTGGAGGTTCATTTTTCCGGGCTCAGCAAGGACGAGAAAAGAAAGAAAGTTGTCAAGGCTCTGAAAGACGTCGGGCTGGACGAGAAATCGCTTCTGAAATATCCGCATGAGTTTTCCGGCGGACAGAGACAGAGAATTGCCATTGCCAGAGCTTTGGTCGTCGAACCCGAACTTTTGATCCTGGATGAACCGACATCGGCGCTGGACGTAACTATTCAGGCTCAGATTATCGACTTGCTACAGGAGATCCAAAAGAAAAAGAAATTGTCTTATATTTTTATTTCGCACGATATGAAAGCTGTGCGCGCTGTTTCTGATAAGGTTGCCGTTATGAAAGACGGAAAGTTTGTCGAAGTCGGCAGCTGCCGCGAGATATTTGAACATCCGAAAGATGAATATACCAAGAAACTCATCGCGGCATCGGCGGCGGTTTAATTCCGGTCTGTTTTGACGGCGCCGGCGTATAAAATTATACAAATTTTTATTCAGCTCGTTCTGAGAGCTCTTGTTTTTTATTTTAGATAATCTTTTTAGATTTAGATATCCGGGTTTTTATAAATATATTTTATAAACATAATATATATTATGCGACAAATATGTTTATGTCTTTGAGGCCTCTCTCCTAAAAATAATAAGCAAAACAAAAAGTTATCTGTTTCGTCAAAAGTTAATTTCCATGCGGTTTTTATGATGAAAAAACGCAAATAAGAAACTGATGCGGTTTTCATTGAGAAAAATGCCGAAAAAGTATTTTCACAGGCTGAGCTCGTTCTGAGAGCTTCTGAAAATAACCGGGACAATGCCCGGCTATTTTCCCGGGTATTATTTTTTTTCGTTTATCGGCGGAACTTTGGCCAGCTGCCCTGTCGCCGTTATTTCACAGCCTTTGGTCCGCAATGCCTCTTTTCCTGCCGGGTCAAAGGTATAATAATAAATAAGCTCGCGTTGATTTATGCGTTTTGCATCTATGGCGGCTTCGGGGATTCCCCAAATAACGGAAATCGGCCAGGTCAGCAGATTTAGAAAGCCGTAGAGATAATGGCTGCTGTCGCCGCCATTGCCGGAAGCCAGATAAAAATTTCCGAAACCGGGAAGAATGTTTAGAGCTCCCGCGCCTGCCGCGTTTGCCGGGGTATCCCAGCCGCCGAGAGGTTTGTCGACGGTAATTCCCTGTGCTTTTAGACTGCGCAGAGTGTTTCTTTCCTGGTAAGTTAATGAAGTGCAGGCCGAAAGCGCTACGCTTAACGCGGCTGCCATCGCAATTTTTTTCATTTTAGAACATCCGTAATTTCAGTTAAAACAAAACCCACCAAAAATAAGGTGGGCGGATGTTCAGAAACCGTATATTACCAGACGGCTCGGCCTATTTGGCGCAAAACCTTATTCAGCCGACATCCGTCCGATACAGACATAAGAAGCCGGCATAAAATTTTAAGTCGTTATGCTAACGACTGGTAATAAAAGGGTTTCTGACGCCCTGGACATAACTCAATATGTCTGACCCCAGATTAACTTTTGATGGCGAAATTGTAAAGAATAAAATACCGAATACTCTTGAAAAAGTATCCGGTATGTTGGGTTAAAATGGCTATCTCTTTGTTATTTGGCTAAAATAACCTTAACCAGATTCAGCAGATAGACAACCATAATAAAGGCTGCGGCGCGGACAGCTATGATATAGAGCCCTGCTCCGTGTCCTATGACCGCAAACTGGATTATCAGCGCCGCAACGATGCCGCAGCCGGCAATAATGGCCCAGTAATTGCGCGTGTTGATGAACAAAAAGGCGCAAACAGCCGCAGAAACAAGTATATACGGGCTTTTTCCCATATGGAAAATCTGATGAAAAAAGCCTTTGAGAGCCGGAATATGGAATATGTGCGCGGCCAAAATCAGGCAGATTATGACGGCCAGTATATAAAGCGCGGTTTTTCTTTTCATCTCTTTCCTCCTCTTTTTTCTTTGTTTTGTGATAACAAAAAAGACATTGCTTCGCAATTGATATCGTTTCTGTGCACAGAAAAATTCATTTCTGAGCAAGAGCGTCATAAATGCGCGCAACAATATCGCTTTGATATCCGCCCAGAACCTGCCGGCGCGCATAAGCCAAAAATTCGGGCAAAACAGGATGCCCGGCTCTTTGGTGCCGGTCATAATAGCAGGCTGTCAGAACCGCGTCGGCCCTGTCCAGATCTTTGACGAAACGGGCTTCCGGGCTTTCCTTTTCCTCATATTCGGTAAAACGGGAGATTAAATCCGGTTCCTGCAGAGAAACGGATATCTCGTTTATTGCCTGCAGTTCCAGCTTGTGTTTTTCTTCCGGCAATATCGGATCATGCGGCGTGTAATCTCCGGTCAGGATTTCCTGAATATCATGAGAAATCGCCAGGGTTACCGCCCGGAACAGATTGATGTCCGGCGCGGCAAAAAGAAGCGCCAGCAAAGAGACGGCGTAAGAATGTTCCGCCACGGATTCCGGATTGGCAATCCGGTGCATTTTCCAGCCGCTGCGGCGGAGGTTGTCCGCTTTTGTAAAAATATCCGCTAAACCGGGGTTTGAAACAGGCTTCAGACAGGAAGCACCCCTTTCCTCCCCGGCATTGAGGCTTTTGACAAATGCAACTTCCGGCGATTGTGTGAAATGCGCTTCATGATATAATTCCATAATGCGCGGATTTTCCGTCGCTAGAGACAACTCCTCTGCCAGCTGCCCGTCAAGATTAAAAACTACGGCAAAAGTCAGAAGTTTTTCGGGACTGACGTTTTCGGGATGTTTTAAGGCAGCGGTAAAAACCGTTCTGAAGCCTTTGGCGGCCGGCGATATACCCTGTTTGCCCGGTTCGCGGATTTTTCCCATGATTTCAGCCAATTTTTCTATCTGCGGCATCTTTCCTTCCTTTTTTTTCAGATTTAGCATCAGATACCGGGTTTGGCAACAGAAAAACAAGATACGAAAAAACCGCTCCGTTTGCTACGGAGCGGCCTGATAAAAGCTTATATTAGAAAGAATATCTGATACCTGCGTTAACTTCGTTCAGGTTCTTGACTTCTTTCATGCCGAGGTGCGTGTATCTGTACATAACACGGGCGGCAAAGTTTTCGGTAAAGTCATACTGCATACCGACACCGGCACGGTAACCGACTCTCTGCTTGTCATCACTGCCGAAATGTCCGCGGTATTTCAGTTTTACATTGTAGTTGGCAACACCGAGAGAGCCAACCAGATTAAAACCGTCGCAGCCGATCGGCATATAACCGAACAAATCTAAACCAAATGCATAAAATTCAGATTTTGTTTGATAGGGAGTGCCCTTCATGGATTTTCTTTCGCCAGACTGCTGGAAGAAAGCTTCTAAACCGACATAGTCGTCAAATCTGATACCGGCATTGATAGCGCCAGAATTGTAATCTTTTTTGATACCGGTTTCTTTTTTGATGTTTGCGTTAGTATAAATATAATCAATACCGATATAAGGTCTTAAGTCCCGCATATTGTAGTCCGCAGCATTTGCGCCGAAAGAGAAAAGACAAGCAACTCCTGCTAAAAGTAATGTTTTCTTCATATTAAACTCCATTTATAAATAGGTTTGAATTTCTCTACATTCTACAATCAAAAGTCGGTTGTAATTATTTAATTAAACAAGTAACAGTAGTTATAATAACAACGAATTTTGAAATTGCAACCATAAATATTATAAAATTAGTAAAGCTATAATATTTGTATTTTGCATATAATAATGAATAAAACGATTTAAAGGGTGCAAAGCTTAAATAATCTGCTAGATTGTAAAAAACGAATATCAGGAGAATTGTTGCGATGAGTTTTGTATGTCCCGAAAAAAACTGCAGTCTTTGCCCGCGTCTGGTGGAGTTTCGCCGGGGGAATATTGCCAAGTTTCCTTCTTATTACAATGGGCCGGTGCCTCCTTTCGGGCCGATTGACGCGGAAGTTTTGATTGTGGGGCTGGCTCCCGGACTGAACGGGGCCAACCAGACGGCACGGCCGTTTACCAATGACTATGCCGGAGATGTGCTGTACCCTGTTCTGAAAAAATACGGTTTTGCCAAAGGCGAATATAAAAAGCGCAGGGATGACGGTTTTGAACTCATAAATGTGCGGATTACAAATTCTGTCCGCTGTGTTCCGCCGCAAAATAAAGTAACCGGCGATGAGGTCAAAACCTGCGGACAGTTTCTTATTGAAGAAATAAAAGACATGAAACGCCTGAAGATTATCCTGACCCTGGGGAGCGTTGCCCATAGCGCCGTTTTGGGCGTGCTGGGTTACCGGAAAGCCGCTTTTAAGTTTTCTCATAATGCCGTTCATGTCCTTGATAGACATAATATCTTAATGGTAAATTCGTACCATACTTCCCGCTATAATATAAATACGGGCGTCCTGACTTATGAAATGTTTGAAAAGGTAATAGAAAATATCAAGTCCAAATTATAGAAAAAAATTCCAGTACAATAAATAGTTTACAATTTCGTATATTTATATATAATTTGCCAATATTTGTTGAACTGTAAAGGACTTATCATGTTTTCGTTTATTAAAAAGAGCCTTTTTCGGGCCGCTTTTGGATTATTTTTGTTTTTCATTTACATTTTAATCGGGACTTTGTGGACAGGCGCTGTTTTTGGCAGCGTTACCTTTGAGCAGATGATTTTCAATCTGACCCAGCCGCTGAAAGGCGTTGATACGGGAATCATCCGCAATATGATATTATGGGTGTTTGTTTTCGGTTTTGCCGCGGCCTTTGTTTTGTGGCGTCCCTGGATTGTCTTGTCTCGTTTCAGACGGCTGCGGAAATTTTCCGCCTCCGTCAGGAACAACCCGCGCGGTTACCGTCTTTTGCTGATGTCATGCACGGCTGTTGCGGCAATTGCAACCGCTTTTATCAGGCTTAAGGTTTATGACTGGTATGCCGGAATGGTTCAGGTTGGTGATATTTATGAAAAAAACTATAAAATTCCCGAAAAATTTGCTTTTGACGGTAAAAAAAGAAATCTTATTCTGATTTTTGGCGAATCTATGGAAAAAATTTATGCCGATGAAAAAGTCTTTAATGAGAATCTTTTGCCGAGACTGACCGAACTGGGCAATAAATATGACACTTTTCTTGGATTTAAGCCGGCTTTGGGAACAACCTGGACTATTGCGGGAATAACGACAACCCTGTGCGGAACGCCCATGAAACTGGTTATGGGCAATGAAATGAATTATTTTTCTGATTTTATGCCCAATATGGTTTGTTTTCCTCAGGTTTTGAAGAAACATGGTTATCGCAACTATTACTTGCAGGGCTCCTCCCTTTCTTTTTCGGGATTTTCCAATATGCTCCGCCAGCACGGATTTGATGAGTACGCAGGCCGCGAAGAACTTCTCTCCGAGGATCCGTCGCGGGAGAAAGATATTACGAACTGGGGAATTAGCGATGAAGAACTGTTTAATATTGCCCGCGACAAGCTGAAGAAAATTTCGAAAGACGGAAAGCCTTTTGTTCTGGCGATGGCAACCATCGATACGCATCCGCCTTCCGGTTATCTAAACAGATCCTGCCCGAAAAGGCACGGAGATCTCCGCGATATGTACAGTTGCACGGATCAGCTTATGGGAGAGTTTATTGACTGGGTGAAGCGGCAGGATTTTTATAAAGATACGGTTATTGTCGTGGTCGGCGACCATCTGCTGATGCGTAATTCTCTGTATGATGAATTTTTATATAAGCAAAATCACCGGGAGTTATTGAATCTGTTTATTAATTCGGCCGTAACGGCATCGGTCAAAGACAGGCCTTTTTCTACTCTGGATTTTGCGGCAACAATTCTTGAGGCCATGGGTATCCGGCTGCCGGATCACCGTTACGGGCTGGGCGTTTCTCTTTATTCCGGCGCCCCTACCCTGGCCGAGAGTTACGGAGACAGTCTGGACAGCGAACTGGCCAAGCGTTCTGAAGTTTATGAAAAGTTTTTTAATAAGTCTTCTGTTCTTGACGCTGATTTTTCGCAGGAAAAGTACTTTGACTACCGGCCGGGGACAAAGTTGTGCTTTTATCATGACGAAAAATGCGGAAATGCCATGAAATATGCCGTCGTCGGGACTTTTTTTCCCAGTAAGAAAGATGTTACCTGGACACATGCCCGCGATATCGAGTTTAAGTTGAATGTCGGCAAACGTCCTGACACGGATCTGCTTTTAAAGGTTAAAGTCGATGTGTTCATGACGGAAGAAAAAAATAAGCGCAAGACAAGAATACTGGTTAACGGGCACAGAATCGGGACCTGGAAATATTCTTACGGCGACGGACAGCCCTTTTTCCGGGAGGTTGTGATTCCGAAAGAAGACGTGGACGATAATGGCAATATCTATCTGGTTTTTGAGACAAAGGGGATCGGTTCCCTGAAAAAGTTGGGAATTGCCGATGAAGATTACGGCCTGTATCTTGGCTTTAAGGAGATGGGCATCACGGAAATGTAGAAAATTTTTTGCTAAAGTCCCCGTTTTCCGGGGGCTTTTAATGTTTATAAAACCGGAGATATTCCGTTGTCGTAATTTATTTAAGTCGAACGTCAATACAGTCGCCGTTCTTCAAAAGCCTGATATCAGGCCTTGCGGCATATTCAGTTTCCGATGCCCGCAAAGCCCATAAAAGCCATAGACAGCAGGCCTGCCGTCAAAAGCGCTATCGGCGCGCCCTGAATGGCCTGGGGCAGTCTGGTTCTGGACATTCTTTCCCGCAAACCGGCAAAGAGCACGATTGCCAGCGTAAAGCCCATGGCGTTGGCGAGGCCGTAGCAGACGGACGAAAGAAGGCCGAACTGTTTCTGAATGGCGAGGATCGCAACGCCGAGAACCGCGCAGTTTGTCGTAATCAGCGGCAGAAATATTCCCAGAGCCTGATATAACGGGGGCGAAACTTTTTTCAGGATAATCTCCACCATTTGCACCAAAGAGGCGATGACCAGAATGAAGACGACCGTTATCATAAAGGTTAGATCACAGGGAACCAGCAGTTTGTAGTAAATAAGAAAAGTTACTATTGCCGACAGGGTCATGACAAACATAACGGCGAAGCCCATGCCGAGAGCCGTCGAAACTTTTTTGGAAACGCCCAGAAAAGGGCAAATGCCGAGAAACTGCGACAAAACAATATTGTTGACGAAAATCGCCGAGATAAAGATCATCAGATAACTCATTGTTTTGCCCTCCTCAGTTTGTTGACCAGCATTATCAGACCGGCCAGAGCCATAAATGCGCCAGGCGGCATGATGAACAACAGGACGGGATCGGCGTTTTCGCCTAGAAAAGACCAGCCAAAAATTGAACCGGCGCCCAGAATTTCGCGAACAATTCCCAGAGATGTCAGTCCCAGCGTGAAGCCCAGTCCCATGCCGACGGCATCCAAAACCGACTGATAAATGTTATTTTTGGAGGCAAAAGCCTCTGCCCGGCCCAAAATGATGCAGTTGACGACAATCAACGGAATAAAAATACCCAGGCGGGCGTGCAGCGCCGGCAGGTAGGCGGCCATTAACAGGTCCACAACCGTTACAAAAGACGCGATAATGACAATATAACAGGGAATTCTTACCATGTCGGGAATAATTCTTTTGACTGCGGAAATGGCAATGTTGGACAGGATTAAGACAAACAGAGTGGCCAACCCCATGCCGACGCCGTTGGATGCGGAAGTCGTTACTCCGAGTGTCGGGCACATGCCCAGAAGCATTACAAAAGTGGGATTTTCCCTGATGAGTCCCCGGGTCAGATTTTCATAACTGGTTTTATCCATCTTTAATTCCCCGCTGAAAATTTGTTGTATGCGTCAATCGCCCGCTGAACGGCGTCGATGACCGCGCGGGAGCTTATGGTGGCCGCCGTTACGGCGTCGATGTCGCCGCCGTCCTGTCTGACTTTAAAGTTCATGTACGACGGATAGATGTTTCGAAACTGGCTGCTGAATTTTTCTTCGATAACTTTTGTTCCCAGACCGGGCGTTTCCTTATGGTCGATAACTTTATATCCCGTCAGCCGCCCGTCCAGACTGAAGCCGACGATCAGTTCCATGCGTCCGCCAAAAGCTTTGTTGGTGTATGTTTTGATGGCCATTCCGTTGATAATGCCGTTTAGCCGCGTCGGATAGAGTTCCAGTCTGCCGTTGCCATCGGCTGCCGTGATCACTGTCTTTTCGGCAAAAGGATTGTTGTCGAATTTTTCCGCGACAACTTCTGCGACGGCCTGCATTTCGCGCAGATCTTTGGCTTTTTGAATCGGGCCTTTGGTCGTTTCGTGCACATAAGCCAGAATCAGGGCGGAAATACCGGCGACAATTGTCAATATCAGCGCCATGTTAAACAAAGTTGAAGGTAGGGTTTTCTTGTCAGTCATTTTAATTTCTCCTCGTTCCGAAAACCCTCGGCACGCAAAAGCGGTCGATTAGCGGCACAAACGCGTTCATTATCAATATGGCGAAGGAAACGCCTTCCGGATAGACGCTGTATCTGCGGATGATTACGGTCAGCAGCCCGCAGCCGACGGCAAACAGAATCTGTCCGTTCCGGGTCATCGGCGTTGTTACATAATCCGTTGCCATGAAAATGGCGCCGAGAAACAGGCCGCCTGATAAAATCTGCATGACCGGTTCGGCCCGGATATCGCCCGTCGACAGCCAGATAACGGCATTAAACAGGAAAACAGTCGCAATATAAAAGAAAGGAATATGCCACCCGATAATTCTCCGCCATAACAGATATGCAAAACCCGCCAGCAGAGCCAGAGCCGAAACTTCGCCCAGACAACCGCCGGTATAGCCGACCAGCATCTGCCAGTACTGCGGCAGTTCCTGAACGGATCCGGACAGCGCGGCGGCAGAGCTTCCAGTGTCAAGATGTTTCAAAATTCCCAGAGGCGTGGCTGCCGTTGAGGCGTCCAGATTCAGAAAATTCAGAAATTCCGGTTTGGGCCAGGAAGTCATTTGCACCGGAAAGGAAATGAACAAAAAGACCCTGCCCACCAAAGCTGGATTAAAAACGTTTTTGCCTAAACCGCCAAAGGCCATTTTGGCAATGCCGACGGCGACAAAGCAGCCGATCAGAATAATCCACGCCGGCATATTGCTCGGAAGGTTGAATGCCAGAAGCAGGCCCGTAACCACTGCCGAAAGATTGTCCGTCGTAGCGGGGATTTTCAACAGATACCGGCATATCAGGTACTCAAATACGACGCATCCGGCAACGGCCGTTACCATCACCTTTAGAGCGCCAACCCCGAAAAACAAAACGGCCGCGGCGGCTGCCGGCAGCAGGGCTATGATGACGTCGCGCATGATGGATCTGGTTGTCTGCGGCGAGTTCATATGTGGCGCGGTGGATATTTTCAGCATATCAGAAAGTCCTATTTTTGTTTTTTAAGTTCGTATTTTCCAAGTTTGCAATAGTCCAGCAGCGGAATTTTTGCCGGACAGGTGTAAGCGCAGGAACCGCATTCTATACAATCCAGAACATGCAGTTTTGCGGCTTCGGCATAATCGCGTTCGCGCATGGCGCAGGATATGGCAAAGGGCATCAGTCCCACGGGGCAGACTTCGACGCATTTGCCGCAGCGAATGCAGACGCTTTCTTCGGGTTTGTATGATTTGTCATCATGCAGCAGAAGAATGCCGGAAGTCAGCTTGGTTATCGGCGCATCGATATTAACGGCGGAAGTTCCCATCATGGGGCCGCCGAAGATGATTTTGCCGATTTCTTCCGGCTTTCCGTGCACTTTGCTGATGAGAAAAGAAGCCGGCGTGCCAATTCTGACCCGGAAATTGGCCGGCGTTTCGGCAGCATTGCCGCTGACGGTTACAATTCTCTCGAAAAGAGGTTTATTTTTCATGACGGCTTCATAAACGGCATTGACAGTGCCGACGTTTTGCACGATGCAGCCGACGTCTATCGGCAGTTTTCCTGACGGAACCTCCCTGCCCGTTATTGCCTCAATGAGTTGTTTTTCCGCGCCCTGGGGATATTTTGTCTTTAATACGCGCACATTGACGCCGACGTAAGATCTGGTCAGCTTTTTCATGACGGCAATGGCATCCGGTTTGTTTTCGTCTATCGCGATGATGGCGTTCTGGATCCCGAGAGCTTTATTCAGAATTTTGGCGCCGATAATGATTTGTTCCGCTTTTTCGACCATGAGCCGGTCATCTGCCGTCAGGTAAGGTTCGCACTCAATGCCGTTTACGATCAGGCATTCGGCTTTTTTGCCTTCGGGAACTTTAGTCTTTACCGGCGTGGGATACCCCGCGCCGCCCATGCCGACAATACCGGCGCCGCGGATTTTGGCAATGATTTCGTCCGGCGTAAAGGGAATGTCTCTGATTATGTCCGGGCTGCGGTCGATGCTTTCTTCCCACTCGTCGCCCTCCACTTTTATGGTTATCATGTCTTCAAGATAGCCGAATTCTCCCTCTATGGCCTCCACCTTCAGAACCTCGCCGGAAACCGAGGAATGAACATCGGCGGAAACAATGCCGTCGGCGTCGGCCAACAGGGTTCCGACTTTGACTTTGTCTCCCTTTTTTACCAGGATTTTGGCCGGGCTGCCAATATGCTGCTTGACCGGAATGTAAGCGATTTCCGGCAGTCCGGCATCTACTGTCGGACAATGGGACGTGATTTTGTGCTTGTCGGGGTGGATTCCGCCGATTGTAAAAGTGTTTTTAGCGCTCATTTTCTGTCTCCGCATTTTTCTTTTTCAGAGCGCCGGTATAAATAATGGCGCCGGTCGGACAGGCTTCTGCCAGAGCCGGTCCGAATTCTTCGGCGGAAACCTCCGCCGGAATGTAGGACAAATTGTTTTCAACGCGGACGGCGTCGCAGACTTTGGTGCATTTCATGCAGGCAATGCAGGCCGCTTTGCAGTTTTTGCGGGCCTGAGCTCCTTTCTGCGTGTTGCGGCAGGCAACGTAAACCCTTTTGCCGTCCGGACCTTTGGGACGGATTTCAAATAATTGTCTGGGACAGGTTTTTACGCAGATTCCGCAGGAGGTGCATTTTTGTTCGTCAACGACGGGAATACCTGTTTCCGGATCTATATGCAGCGCGCCGAACGGACAGGCTTTGACACAGTCACCGAAGCGCAGACAGCCGGTCGGACAGCCGCTTTGCCCGACGGATATCCGGGCAGCCAGCCGACAGCTTTTGAAGCCGGAGTATTCGACTTTGTCCGGAGCGTTTTGGCAGGTTCCGCGGCAGCGGAGGACGGCAACGGTCGCCTCTTTTTCATCGGCGACAAAACCCAGAGCTTCCGCAATCTTACGCATAACATCGTTGCCGCCGGCCGTGCAGAAAAGATGGTGAAAATTTTCGGCGTCGGCTTTGACGCAGGCTTTGGCAAAGTCCCGGCAGCCGGCCTTGCCGCAGGCGCCGCAGTTGGCTCCCGGTAAAAGTTTTTCTATTTCGTCGATTTTGGGGTTTTCTTCAACGGCAAATTTTTGCGAGACAAAGTACAGGACAATTGCCGCAAGCAGAGCTATGCCCGCTAGAATCAGGATATTGAAGATGATTACTGTTGACATTACGCCTCTCTGGATATTGCAGATATCCATGAAAATACCATAAATTTAGAGGAAACAAAGCAGTTTTTCGAGATTACACCCAGATAAAAATGTCAGAATGGCGGCCTTTGGCTGATTTTGAAGCGTATTCCGCGCGAAATTTTTTTGCTGAACAAACCGAGGACTAAATAATAAGGAAGTAAGACCGTCAGACTGAAAACGGCGGCTGCCGTTTCGTCCGACAAAAAGAAAATTCCGGTCAGCAGAACCGCCAGGACGAGGAGCAGCGGAAGAATGTAAGCCAGAAAGACGGCCAGCCAGCCTTTTTTTTCGTCAAGTTCAACTGTTATTCTGTCTCCGGGACTGTATTTTTCGGCTTCGGGCGTTTCTATTTCTATGACTTTTTCCCGGCACTCCGCCAGACCGCAGCTTTTTCTGACGCTGCAGGAAGCGCAGGCAGCGCGGCTGTTTACGGCGGCATAAACTCTGTTTTTTTCCGTTTTTATGATTGTGGCCGAATGTTCCAGAACAGACATATCATACTCCCAAAAGTTTTTTGGCTTCCCCGGACAAGAGGGTTTTTATTTTATCGTCTTTTTCGCGCACGAATAAAATTACCGGCAGGTTATGCCTGTCGGCAAAACGGAGGCCCCGGTCTTCGCCCAGAACCATGATTGCCGTGGCTATGGCATCGGCATCCATGCAGCTGTCGTGAAAAACGGTTACGGAAGCCAGACCGTGTTCTACTGGGCGCCCTGTCTGCGGCGAGATCGTATGGGAATAGCGCCGGTCTCCCTGATAAAAAAAGTTGCGATAATCGCCGGATGTGGCGACGGCAAAGTTTTTAAGGGCAACGACAAAAGGCGTTTCATCATGCAGTTTTCCGGGTCTGACCACGCCGATATTCCAGCCGTCCACTTCATCCGATTTGCGACCGCGGGCGACGACTTCTCCGCCGATTTCCACAACAAAGTCCCGGTATCCCTCTTCTTCCAACAGCGCGGCTATGATATCGGCTCCATAGCCTTTGGCTATCGCCGAAAGGTCGATATAGGTTTCCGCGCGTTTTTTTTGTAGTCGGGAATAGCCGGAGGAGAATTTTATCTTGTCAAACCCCGTGTCTTTTAAAACATTTTTTATTTCTTCGTCCGAGGGAATGCCGCGCGGACCGCTTTTTCCGAATCCCCACAGGTCGACCAGACGGCCGACGGTCGGATCAAAAGCGCCGCCGCTTTGTTTATAAATCGTGTCGGCGCTCCGCATTAAGGCGGCCATATGCGGCGAAAGTTCTATCCAAACTCCTTTGGGGGCATTGTTTATTCTGCTGATTTCCGACTGCGGGTCGAAGATAGACATCTCTTTGTTTATTTCTTTAAGCTTTTCATTGATTTTTTTGCTTAACAGTTTGTTTTCCTTGTTTGTTTTTATTTTTATGTTGTAGTATGTCCCCATTGTGGCGCCGCTTATCGTCTGGTATGGGGATTTTTCTGCAAAAAGATAGCAGCCCAAGGCGAAAACAACTAAAAAGATTGAAAAAAACTTAAAAAATCTCATATTATTTTTACACTCTTATCTGCGAAGCTGTTTTACTTTAAATAATTTTTGTTTTAGTATTCTACTGTTTTATCCATTTTTCATTTAGAAAAGGTAATTATAATATGCTAGACAAGTTAAAATCAATAACAAATAAAGTTTCTGTGAAAGCCGCCGAGCTGCAGGAAAAGCTCAAAGTCCGCGAAAAGGTCCTGAAAATTAAGGATCTTTCCCTCAAAACCTGTCATGCGGGCCGGCGGCAGATTGACAGACTGGGCAGAAAAACAGCCCGCAGCGGTATCTCTGCCAACACGGTAACGATAACCGGTTTTGTTATCGGCATATTTGCCATCAATTTTCTGTCTTTGGAGATGTACGGTTACGCGCTGCTGTGTATTCTTCTGAACCGCTTTTTTGACGCTTTGGACGGTGCTATTGCCAGAAATTCCGGCATTACCGATTTCGGCGTATTTCTGGACGCGACGCTCGATTATATCTTTTATGCCGGCGTTATTTTTGGGTTTGCCCTGGCTAATCCCGGACAGAATGCCATTGCCGCCTGTTTCTTGCTGTTTGCTTTTACGACTGCCGCCTGTGCAATGCTGGCTTATGCCGTGGTTGCCTACAAAAACAATTCGGGGCAGAAGCTTGAGCTGAATCAGTCGCCCTTCTATCTTGGCGGTCTGGCTCAGGGATCCGAGACTTTTGTCGCTTTGATCGTTTTATGCCTTATTCCGTCGTGGTTCCTGCAGATTGCGATTATCCTGGGCGTGTTGAGTATGGTTAAGGCCCTGAGCGTTATTGCCGCGGCATATTATAATTTCGTTATCGCTTTACGCAACAAAAAGAACAATCCGGATGCCTAAAAGATTTTTATCCGCAGCGTTTTTTACGGTCTTTCTGGCTCTTGCCTGTGCGGGCGAGAGCCGCGCCGTAATGGTTGAGGATAAGACAGACAAGGTTTCCGTCTCGCTCGTTGCCAAAGCGGACGGGGCTGCTCCGAATGAAGAGGTTGACGTCCTTGTAAAGCTTCGGATGCATGACGGCTGGCATACTTACTGGGCGAACCCCGGTGATGCCGGACTGGCGACCAATATCAGGTGGCGTCTGCCCGAAGGATATCGGAGTTCTGATGTCTGGCTGAGCAAACCCGACAGATTTTTGTTTGAAGAACTGGTGCAATACGGTTACGGAGACACGGCCTACCTGAAAACCAGTCTCATTCCGGAAAAGACCGGTAATTCAAAGAAAAATCCGGGAGAAAAAATGTTTTCGGCAACGGTTTCGTGGCTTGCCTGCCGGGATGTCTGTGTTCCCGAATCCGTAAAGTTGGATTTTTCCCTGCCCGCCGATCAGAATGACGATGCCGGACGGTTCTGGAAAGAGGAATTTGACAAGGCGTTGCCGACATTCCCAGTGGTTAACGATTGGAAGTCCTATTATACCGTTTCCGGCGGCAGACTTTTGATTAATGTCGAAACGTCCGGATTTGATTTTGCCAAAAACATAAAGAAGATTTCCTTTATTCCTTACCAGAAGGATAAGATTGACAATAAGGCCGGGCAGAAAGTCGGCTATGACGGCTCGGGAGCGCTTTCTGTTGAAATTCCTCTGGAAGACACTGATATTTCCGAGCTTTCCGGCCTTTTGATCCTGGAGCAGGAAAATTCCGGAACGGCTTATGAACTGACTCCCGTTCTCAGGGAAAAACTGCAGGTTTACAATCCGATCAATTATGACGATTATTCTTTGTTTTTGGTTATTCTGATGGCTTTTGCCGGCGGCGTCATCTTAAATTTTATGCCGTGTATTTTTCCGATTTTGACCATTAAGGCCATTTCTCTGGCGCAGAGCTCGTATAACAAGCAGAAGAACCGGATGGAAGCCCTGCTTTATTTTGCAGGTGTCGTCGTATCGTTTTTTCTGATTGCGACGGTTCTTATTTTCCTGCGTTCCAAAGGCGAACAAATCGGCTGGGGCTTCCAGCTGCAGTCTCCGGTTTTTGTCGGAATAATGATGGTTATTTTCTTTATTATTTTTCTGATGCTGCTTGATATTGTCAATCTGAAAAACCCGTTTGCCAGCCGCGTGGGGCGGATTTCATTCAAAAAACAGCAGCTCAACGCCTTTGTTACGGGCTTTTTCGCCGTGCTGATTGCCAGTCCGTGCACCGGGCCGTTCATGGGAATAGCCATCGGGTATACGCTGGCTAAGCCGATTTATATATATTATCCGGTCTTTCTGGCGCTGAGCGTCGGTTATGCCCTGCCCTTTACGCTTATAGGACTGTTTCCGCACGCTTTGCATAAAATTCTGCCTAAGCCCGGAAAATGGATGGAAATTCTGAAGAAAATTTTTGCAGTTCCCGTATTTTTGACTATTGTCTGGCTGGGCTGGGTGTTGTTTAATCAGATTAACGCGGCCGCCGCAAAGAAATATGAGGAAGTTTTCTGGCAGCCATATGATAAGGAAAAAGTGGCGGCTCTGACGGCCGTGCGACAGCCTGTTTTTATCGATTTTACGGCCAAATGGTGCATAACCTGTCTGGCCAACGAAAAAATGGCCCTGCAGTCGGAAGAGTTTCTGAGTCTGGTCAGGGAAAGAAAAATAAACATATTTAAGGCTGACTGGACAAACAGGGACAAAGACGTAACGGACGCTCTGGCATATTACGGACGGAACAGCGTTCCCTTATATGTTTATTATGGCGGAGAAACGGCAAATTATGTTATTTTGCCCCAGCTGCTGACGCCTGGGATTCTAAAACAATACATAAAATAAAAGAAGCAAAACCGCTTCTTTTATTTTATGGGTTTTCCGCGCAATATTATTTGCCGAAAATTCCGATTGATTTTACTCTTTCTTTGACACCGCCGACAACTTTGTCAAGGTTTTCCTCAGCAACGCCTTTCAGGTCGGAAATGTTGCTTTTGACAATTGTCTGCGAGGCTGTGCTGAGAATCTGATTTAGCACCTTGGATATTGTTTCGGCGACTGACGCGCCTTTTTTCTGCTCGCCGATATTTTTCATATGAATTGTCGGGAGTTTGACGTTCAGTCCCTTGCCTTTTAAGGCTACTGCCTGAATCTCGCCGTCTTTGACAATGAGATCTTTGATAATGACTTTTTTGCCTGTATCCGCTCCGGATTTGTTTTCAGGCGCTTTTTCGACTTTTTCTTCTTTCTTTACGGTTTTTGCCGTGTTTTTCTGAACATTCTTTTGTATTTCGGAAATATTGTTGCGGGTCAGAGATAACATCTCATAGGTGATGACCGGTTTGTTGATTTCGATTGAATCGATGATAACCGTATCGGTTGTCAGGCTCTTGATGTTGACTTTGACGCCGATTTCCTCAAGGCTGAAGACATAAGGCGTGCTGTACTCCTTTGGATTGGCAACCGTAATTTTGCTGATGCGCCCTTCTCCGTTCGTGAGAGCAAGTTTGAAACCGTCCAGGCTGACTTCCGTTCCCGTAATCTCGCTGCCGTATTTGTTGACGATTTTCTTGACAATGCTTTCAATCGTCGGCGTAAAATAGTAAAAGCCCGCGAACAGCGCAACCAGAATCAATAAGACAATATATTTTTTTTTCATGTGTATTGTGTCTCCTTTTCAAAAAGTTTGCTTCTAATTCCGGTATATCCCAATATGATTTTTTTCTCAATTGAATTTTTTATAAAAAAAACACCGGAAAATCTGTTTGCAAAAACAGTTAAACCGGCGTTTTTTCCAAGAAAGGGAAAACACGGTAATAAATTTACTACAATAAATCAGACAATCTGCCGCGCTCTCCCTTTATATCTTAAATTTGTATTATTTAGTTCCGTTACGATATACATGCCGGAATAAATAATATAGGGCGACCTTATCATTAACTTTGTCCGCAAGAACAAAAAGTCAAGAATAAACGGAATAACTGGCCGCCGGATCAATAATACAAATCGCATAATTATAATGTTTTCAAAGAAAATTTAACCCTTTGTTAATTTTTTGTCAATGATTGTTTGCAGAAAAGATCTTCCGACGCAAAAAAACTGTTGCAAAATATTTTTTTGCGGTTTATATTCCGTCTTGATTTATGGTTATGGGTGCATAGCTCAGTTGGTAGAGCAACTGACTCTTAATCAGTGGGTCTGGGGTTCGAACCCCCATGCGCCTACCATTACAGGGCCTTTCCTTACGGAAGGCCTTTTTTTTGTTTACAAAGTGGTCCTGAAAGATCGTCAGGCTGGCCGGTGCGGACATCCGGCGGCGGTTTGCCCTTTTTCCGCGCGGCGAAAAATAATTTGAGCCAGGACTGCCGCGTTTTTCCTTTTTAGCAGCTACCGGACCGGAAATTAAACGACAGTCTTGTCTGCGAAAACACGGAACGGCTTTTGATTTCGCATTGACTTTTTTCTATTCTGTCTTAAAATATTTAAATAATTTTTTTGAAAGGTTTCAGCATGTTGAAAAAGTTGGGAATTCTGGCGGCAGCCGCTGTTGTTTTTTCATCGCCGGCTTTTGCCGACGCTTATACAGACTGTATGAAAAGCGCTTCAGTCAAAGGCAGTGATTTTGAAATTGCGTTGTGCATGAAGGCAGAGGCCGACAGAGTTCTGAAGCAGGTGCAGGCGGAATATACTCAGCTGGCGGCTGACAAAGATTTTGAAAAATGGAATAACGGCAACGGCATGTTTAAGGGAAATCTGCGGGATATGTACGCCGCCTGGCTGAACTATCGCGACAAGTACTGTTCTTTATACGCCTATGCGGCCGAGCGTTACGCCGGATCTGAGGATTATAACAGAGAAAAATGCCGCATGGATCTGACTAAAGAGCAGTTGGCTTATATTACCGCTATTTCCAAAGTGCATAATTCGACAATCAATTGACGTTAAGAAGGCTCCCGGCAGGGAGCTTTTTTGACAAAGGCAGTTCGAAGGAAAAACAGCTGCCGCGCCCCGGAACGGAGGATACTTTTATTTTGATGTTCAGGAGTTCCGATATTCTTTTTATTATCGATAAACCAAGCCCCGCCCCCATTTTGTTGTTGTCCCGTATGTTTTTGCTCTGGTAAAATTCTTCAAAAATATTGTCAAGCTCGTCTTTTCCGATGCCGCAGCCGTTGTCCATGACCATGATCCGGAGTATGTTTTTTCTTCTCTTACATCCCAGAAGAACTTTGTTTTCGGCATATTTGAAAGCGTTGCTCAGAAGATTGCGGATAACCCGTTCAATAAGGACGGGATCGCCGGTTACGGTATGACGGCAGCCGCAGACCAAAAATTTTATATTTTTACTGCGCGCGATTTCCCGAAATTCTATCAGCAGGCTTTCCAACAGCGTCCCTATATTAAAATCGCGGATTTCCACGGTAAAGCCGCCGGCATCGAGTTTGGAAATGTCCAGCAGATTGTTCAGAAGATAATTCAGATTGTCTGCCGCCGCATCTATTTTCTGCACTATACTTTTCTGCCTTTTATTTAGTTTTTCTTCTTCAAGCGTCGAGATGAAAATTTTCAGCGCCTGCATTGGCTGGCGGAGATCGTGGCTTGCCTGAGCAAGAAAATAGGATTTTCCCCGGTTCAGGCTGATTGCTTCCTCACGGGCTTTCTCAAGAGCTTTCTGCGTTTCGATCAGGCGGCTCAGATCCTGAAAAGTGCCGGCGATGCGTCTTGATCCGCCGTCGCTGATTATGCCGGCCTGGAAGCGGCAATAAATGATGTTTCCCGCCGGCTGACGGATCCGAACCTGCCCTTCCACCGGACTGCTTTTTTTTACCAGTTCCCGTAATTTTTCTTTGTAGAGCGGATAATCTTCTTTGACAATATGCTTCCGGATAAGGTTTTCTTTGCTGGAAATGCCTTTGGGACTTACGCCGAACAGATTGTACATTTCCGCTGACCAGTAAAGGCGCTTGGCTCTGATGTCAAGCTCCCAGTAGCCCAGTTTTGCCGTTTTCTCGGCAAATTCAAGCCGGGCGGAAATTTTGCCGAGCATATTTGTCAGCGCGCGGCGTTCGGTAATATCTTCCAGACACAAGATAACGCTGTTTTCCAGCGGATACAGGTAAATGTTAAATTCCCGTCCGCGGATATTGAGCAGCAGATACGCCGGAAATGATGTATGCAGAGAACCTAGTATTTCCGGGTATAACGCAGAGACAGCCTCGGAAGAAAAATAATCGGACAAACGGCTGCCGTTGAGCTCGGGAGTATCGAAAAAAGCCGCGGCTTTGCGGTTATGGCTGAGTATCCGTCCGTAAGCGTCGGTTTCTATGAATATGTTTGTCGAAATATCAAGCAGAAAACGTAATTTTTTATTTTCTTCTCTCATTACCCGGTCTATTCAAGCGCAAAATTGAACAATTTGCTGCCGATGATGGGAGATATCTGAAAATACCATCCGTCATACAGAAAGGCATTGTTCTTTATATAATCACTTGTTTCCGTGGTTGGTAGGTTTGTTGCCGACAAAGTTATTTTCAGAAAATAATTTTCTCCGTTTTTGAAGGTATTCAGGCCGGTAATCAGTCCGTCGTATGTTGTCAGGGTCAGAGTTTTATTTTCAGAATACCGAGTTTCATCAAAATTCTGCACAGAAAGAACTTTTTCAGCGGGAACATACCTCAGGCTGTTGAACAAACCGTCCAAACGGATTTCCTTTGTTCTCTGCGCGGTTTTTACGCTGAAAGGCAGACCTGTTTCCGGGCGGACAGCCTCCCCGTCCCCGACGGCAACCGACAGAATTCTGCCCGGTTCAACGGCAAGGATCGGCTGCTTGACCCAGGAAGCCAGAGTTGTCGGAAACTGAAAGCCGGCACTGATAAAAGAAGCTTTGTTATCAGTTGATTTTATGTAATATTCTCTATTTTTAGAAACAAAAGCAACGTTGTTCAAAAGGTTTCCGTCTTTGCCGGACAAGATTATCCGGGTTGTCAGGCCATTTTCCGAATCCGTTATTTCCTTTGTCTTTCCCGTGTAGGCTGCCGAACGGATATTATCAAAGAGACGGTTTATCAGCGCGTAATCGGCGAAATAATTATCCGCCTCCCGAACGCGCCAGAGATTGTCTTCTAACGCAAGACTGACCTTCAGAGACGGTGTTTCAATATTTATGAGCGCCAGTTCGTGAAATTTCTGAATCGCGTTGGCAAAAACCAGACGGCCCGCTTTTTTTTCATTTTCCGATCTGAGGCCGGTCCAGACGGCGCTTCCGGCAAAAAGACCAGACAACAGCAATACCCAGAAAGCCTTTTTAAGATATTTTTTCATCATTCAGAATCTCCCGGATTTTTCTTCTGCCGCGCAGAAACAGCAAGGATGCGCCGGCCCAGACGACCAGAACCAGCAACAGCGGAATTATGGCGCAATTGGTCAGGATTATGCCGGAAATTTTGTCATCGTATTCTTTTTTCATAAGATAATCCAGGCGCTTGATCTGCTGCCGGAGCGCGGCGGCCGTTTTTTTATTTTGCTCGAGTTTTTGCAAAAGCGGCATTGACAGAACCAGCTGTTTGTTTCTGACCTCTTCTTCCAGAAAATCGTTTTCGTTTTGCAGCTGTTCCAGTTTTGTCGTGAGGCCGGAATATTCGCCGGTCCGGACGGCATAAATTTTTTCATAGAGGCTGAGGGCTATGCTTTTTTCCGCGTTCAGCGCCGTTTTGTCCCGTATGGACGCCAGATCTTTTTGTCCGGAAAGGTAATCCAGACTTCGCAGTAGAAGAGCGCCGTTATCCGCCGCCGGCACAATGCCGTGAAACCGCGTTGTATCGGAATTTTCCCCGTCGACCCAGTTTTCGTCAAACAAGAGGTCGCTGTCGGCAATGATTATGATTTCCGATCGGCTGACGGAGCGCGCGATGAACGGCAGAATTCTGTTTTCGTATGCGGTTCCGGCCAGGATATTGTCCGTGAAGGCCGAATCAAAATATCCTTCTGTCAAAATACCCAGCGTGTAGAGCTCGCCGCTTTTTTCAAATCCGTCGAGGTTCTGCTTCAGGGTGTTATAGGCGTAATCGCCGCTGTCTGTCAGCCCGCTGTTATTCGTGGTCTGCAGCAGAGGCGTTATCGGGTTCTCGCCACCGAGGATAACCAGATGTCCGGGCGTTCCTAGATTTATGCTTCCGATACCGCGCGTTATCGGCGCCTGCTGGTTTATCTGTTTTGCCGTCAGGTGAAGCTGATAAGGGTAATTCTTCAGCTGTTCTCCGATATACACCGGCTGTCCGAGAACTGAATCTCCGACGATGTTTTCCGTATCAAAGGAGACTCCCAGGTTTCGGAGCAACAGATTGATGTTTGCGCTTCCTTGCGGCTGAGGTCCGGTGCTTTCCGCCGTCTTCTGCGAAAAAGGATCCAGAAACAGCAGCAGCTTTCCGCCTCTCAAGATAAACTGATCAAGCGCATAAACAAACAGTTTGGAGACACGGTCGGGATTTATAACAACCAAAATATCTATATCCGACGGGATTTGGACGGTTTCGGCAGATATTTCCTTTACGTTGTAGCCGTTTTTGATGAGCTGCATAAAGGCCGGTACTTCTCCTTGTTTTTCACCGTATCTTTTTCCGTTGAGGTTAAACGTCGGCGCGACAAGACCCACTGTTTTTTTCCGAGAGGCATTCAGGACAGACAGGGCTCTGCCGATGTCATTTTCCAGCAGGGAAGCCCGCTGCGGCAGCAATAAGGGAATGGTATAATTGCTGCCGTTATTGCTGCGGAAAAACAGGCCGAAATAGAGGCTGTTCTGTCCGGTGCTGTCGGTAAACGGAACAATACCCGCCCGGACGGCTTCTTCCTCCGTCAGGCTGTATGGCTCCGGATTTTTGATATCAATGCTTATTTTACCAGCCGACAGGGTTTTGACGCTGTTTAAAACATCAGAAACAAAAGCGGAATATTGGTAAAGAGGCGGGTTTTCTTTTGCCAGGCTTCTGGACAGGAATAATGTTATGTCGACCGGCTGTTCCAGATTTCCGATAATATTTTCCGCGGCGCGGGACAAAGTATATTTGGCATTATCGGTCAGATCGGCTTTCCATCTGCCGAAATATAAGGCGCTTCCTATGTTGACGCAGATGAAAATCAGGATCAGGACCGCGGTAAAGACAAGGAGGCCGAAACCGCGGTTAAGCATGTTTTTGCGACAGTCTTTCATGGCATTACCCCTTTTTATGTTCCACAGCCGCGAGATTGAGCCACAGGGACAAAACAATGACAACGGCAAAGTAGATCAGGCTGTCTGTTCCCGGATGTCCGGAGAAAAAATCCTGCAGATGTTTTGAAAAATTGAGCGCCTGCGTTATTTTTATCAGCAGTTCGTCCGAGAAGGCCGCCGCACCGCCGAAGACGGAACTGAGATCCAGACTGCTCAGTCCCCAGCAGACGAAGACCGACATAATATATGTGATGACCGGGTTTTTGTTAAAAGACGAAACCATGCAGCCAAGGGCGCAGAAAGCTCCTCCGGCCAGCAGACAGCCCAGATATCCGGAAAGAATATTCAGATTATCGACTGCGGCAAGGACGGCCGTGCTCAGCCACAAAGGCGTTGTCAAAATCAGCATCAGCAAAACAAAGATCCAGGCCGCGGCAAATTTTGCAAGGACCACGAGAAGATAACCGACTGGCTGGGTGAGAAGAAATTCAATTGTGCCGGAACGTCTCTCATCCGCCCAGGACCGCATGGTCAGCGCGGGAACCAGCAAAGCCAGAATTTCGGGCTGGAATCTGAAAAAAGAGATAAGGCCGGCATTGTTCAGCTGAAAATAACCGCCGAAATAAAAAGTCGCCACCATGGACAGGACAAGATAAACGGCCAGCATGACATAGGCGGCGTAAGTTTTGAAAAAGGCTGCGAAATCCCTGCGAAAAACGGCTGAAAACTGTCGCGTCATTATATGCCTCCGGTAAGTTGTCTGAAAGCTTCGGCGATGCCGCCGCGGGGCGAAATTTTTTCAAGCTCTTCGGGAGACGTGTCGCGCACCAGTTTCCCCCGGTTAAGCAAAATGACTCTGGAGGCGACGGCATCCACCTCCTCCATAATATGCGTGGAAACCAAAACCAGATTTCTGGCGCCGTATTCTTTTATAAAAGCCCGCATTTCTTCTTTCTGGTTAGGGTCCAGTCCTTCCGTCGGTTCGTCAAGAATCAGGACTTTCGGTTTGTGGAGCATGGCCGCGGCAACGGCAGTTCGGCGGCGGAAACCTTTGGACAGCGTTTCGGTCCTTTGTCCGAGAACTCTGTCCAGCTCCAGCCGGCTGACCACTTCGGCCAGATTGTTTCGGAAGTCTGTGCGGGACAAACCGCGGAGTGTCGCCGTAAAGGACAAAAAATCGAATACCGTCATCTCCTGATAGAGAGGCGCATTTTCCGGAACATATCCGATTTTTCGCGCCGCCTCGACTCTTTCTTCGGCCACATTATGCCCACAGATAACGGTTTCGCCGCAGTCCGGTGTCAGAAACCCGGTCAGCAGTCGCATCAGCGTTGATTTTCCGGCGCCGTTGGGACCAAGCAGCGCTACAACTTCTCCTTTGTTTATGAAGAAGTTGACGTTATCGACGGCGCGAATGTTTCCAAAGCTTTTGGACAGGTTTTTGGCGGTTATCATTTTCCGGTTTCTCTTCTTTAGTTTGTTTCATTCTAACAAAATAATTTTAAATTTTAACAACTATTTTCATTTTTCAAAATGTTTGATGACAAAATGTTTATTTTACTTTATTTATATAGTAAACGCTTATTTTGAATACGGAGTTGAGACAATTGAAAGAAGCATATTCCAAAGAAGAGGAAAAATCGTTGAAAGTCGGTTTGTATGTGGCTTTTGCCCTGATTGCCGGCATTTTGTACTTTACTCTCGGGCGCAATGACATTACCCATGCCGAAGACGGCAAATATTATGCCGTTAACGCCCGCTTCGGACGGACGGACGGTCTGCTGGTCGGCGACAAGGTGCGTCTGGCCGGCATTACGATAGGACGGGTCATGGACGCAAAGCTTGACGAGCATTTTAATGCTATTATGACGCTGGAGGTCAAGGACGGCATCAATATTCCCGACGACAGCAGCGCCTCCATCGTGAGCTCCGGTTTGATGGGGTCTAAATATATTGAGATTGAGCCAGGCGGGTCGGAAGACTTTATCCAGCCCGGCGGCGAGTTCAACTATACGCAGGACGCCATGGTCATCGAAGAGCTTCTCGACCGCATTGTCAGTATCGGAAAGGCAAACAGAAGCAAAACTGCCGATGAAAAGGTCAAGGCTATGGAAAAAGAATTTGAAATGGACTAAACACGAGTTTGTATTGAGGAGAGTTTTATGAATAAGAAGCCAGTAGAGACGATTATGGGGATCGTTGTTGTTTTTGTCGCCGCTTTCTTCCTGTTTTTTGCATACAGGGTTTCAGATCTGCAGGTCGTTAAGGGATATGAAGTTACGGCCAAATTTTTAAAAGTTGGCGGTCTAAATGTTGGTTCCGACGTCAGAATCAACGGAATCAAGGTTGGCACCGTTACCTCTCAAAAACTTGAAAAAGATGATTATATTGCCGAGGTCAAAATGAGTCTGGCTCCGGATATCAGCCTGCCCGTCGACAGCGTGGCCGCCATTGTCAGCGACGGTCTGGTCGGGGATAAATTTATCAAGATAGAACCGGGAAAAGCCAAGGATATTTTGAAAAACGGCGATATTTTGGCCAATACCAAGGACTTTAAAACTCTGGAGGATATGGTCGGAGAGATCATATTTATGGTGACAGACAATGGTGAGAGCAAATAGACTTCTTCTGGGCAGTATTTTATGCTCGGGACTTCTGGCGGTATCCGCTTCGGCTGAGGAAATCGAGAAAAATACCGCGCAAATGCAGGCTATGGATAAAATTACGGGCCGGGTCAGCGTTATTGACGTTCCGGTTAACGGCGAGGTCAGGTTTGGCAGTTTTTCCATTGTCGTCCGCGCCTGTAAGACGACTCCTCCCGAGGAAACTCCTGAAAATTATGCTTTTGTCGATGTGGCTGACAGCTCGTTCGGCAAAATGCAGTTTAATATCTTCAAGGGCTGGATGATGTCTTCCTCTCCGGCCCTGAATGCCGTCGAACATCCTATTTATGATGTCTGGCTCCTGAAATGCCATGATACCAAGGTTGAGGCTTCCGCTCTTTTGTCGCCGGAAGCTTTGCAGGATCGCGACGCTCTCCCGAAACTCGAGGATATTAAACGGGATGACGATAATGAGAAAAAAACTCCCGAAACGATAGGAAAAACGCCGGAAGACAGCGCGCCGGCTCTGCCTCAGGAAAGTAACCCGGAGGAAAGCGCGGCGGCTGAACAGGCAGAACCCGGCGTTCAGCCGGCCGATGAGCCGACCTCTTCTCCGGATGCCGCCGCGGAAAACAAGCCTGACGACGGAGCGCCGCAGTCATTGATCAATATTCAGGTTATTGAAGCGGAAAAAGCCGCGGAAGCAAAGAAAGCCGCGCAGCCCGAGATTATTCCGTCTCAGGCCGGAGAAACATCAAAGGCCTCTTCGGCTCTGCCTCCGGTTCCTCAAATTCCCGGCGTAACGACGGAAACGGATATGCAGCCGGTTGTGATGGAAAAAGAAGTTATTGAAGAAGACGGCAATACGCCTTCGGAAACGTCTCAAAATCAGGCAGCCGCGGAGACAGAGCCTGTCAAGGTCCCCGAAAGCGAGAATGCTCTGGTGCCGCCGGTTTCTTCCCGGTCCGAAGATGCGGAAATTGTGGAAGAAGAGGATCAGTTTATCGATTTCAGCGGCGAAGCGGACAGTCTGAAAGATCTGGAAGCGGAATTAAGCGCGGAAGCTCTGAAAGACGAATAAAACAAAAAGCTTATAGATAATTAGAACAGCATTTCCGAAAGGATGCTGTTCTTTTTGTTTTGACGACATATATAAATTTTCGCAAAAGGAGGTTCAGGATGCCAAGCGAAAATATTGCCGTTTCAAAACGCAGAAGCCGTTCCCGCCCGTTGGTCCGGGTTTCGGATCTGATGCAGGATGATTATGAATATGAACTGAGCGAACCGGTGGGAAAAAATTTCAGCCCGGATTTTCTTCCGGATCTGACGCCTGTCGAAATGTTGAATATGGGCGTGTTTGAGGGAAAATACCTCAACGACTGCCTGCATGAATTTCCGGACAGCTGGTTTGAAAATGCTCAGCTTTCGCCTAAGGTGGCGGATACGGATAAAAATTTTTTCCATGTCAAATCACGCCTGTCCCTTTCTGAATGGCGCCGCCGGGGCTGGATTGTCGGCCCGGATCCGAGAGGCTGGTTTCAATGGTACTGCCGGTATTATTATGGTCGCCGGCTGCCGGAAGTTGACAATATTCAGATAAAACGCTGGAAATCTTTTGTGCGGCATAAGGCGCAGATAGAAAAAAACTGCTATTTCGGCGATCTTAACTGCCGGGCAAGGCAGCGCCAGGCTTTGCTGCAATGGGCTTATAATCCGTTTTTTTAGCATTATGGGGAAAATATGACGACAGGAAAAGACGAAAGAAGTCTTTCTGTTTCTGCGGTTGTTAAACAGAAAGACAATTATGTTTTTGTGATCAGAGAACCGGATTTATGGGAAAAAGATGCGGACGGCCGCATTATTTTGCCTTTTGGAACCATAGAAAGCAGAATCAGGAAAGGCGAAGACGCTGCCGCGGCTCTGGAAAGAAAGTTCCGGGAAGAGACCGGCGCGGACGTAAAAATACTCAATTCGCAGACATCGCACTTTATTTATAACGGCGCCGTTGACGAAGTCAGCGTTACGGCCAAAAGCAACAGGCCGCTTTTTATTTATAAAAACGAAGAGGAAAAAAAGAAAAAATATTCTTATGTCTTTTCTTTCCTGGCGACGGCGGATAATATCGAAACGGTTTTACCGCGCCGAAAGCCGGCGATTATCCTGATGAACAAAAAACTGCTTAACAAAGCCGTCAAAGGAAAGCTGAGCCTGCGGGAACTGAAAGCCAGAGGAGGAAAGATCATTTCAAATATGGAACTGCCGGAAGATGCCGTTCTGGCTCCTACCCCTGCCCCACGCGGCATTTATCTCTGCGGCGGCAACTGTCGGTAATGCCTTTCGGGCAGATTTGCGGCAATATCCCCGTAAAAATCGAAAATTATGTTGAGTTTTGCCTTATTCCGGATTAAACTCGGCAGCATTGATGCGATTTGAAAAGGATGCCGAAATGGAAAATGAAATTGACGTCAGCTTTGTCATGACTGTATATAACAAAGAATATTATCTGCCGTCGGTCATGCATGCTCTGTTAAACCAAAGCGGTTTGAAAAATCCGGAATTTATTTTCTGTGATGACGTGTCCACCGACAGATCGGTGGAAATTATCCGGGAAATGACCAAAAATGTGCCAAACGTTACGATTTTTGCCAATACTGAGAACCGGGGTATCAGCGTCAGGACCAATCAGGGAATTGCCGCCGCCCGCGGAAAATACACGCGAATGCTAGATTCTGACGATATTCTTCCTATCGATTCAACAGAAAAAATGCTTCAGCTGGCGGAAGAACTGGACGCCGATATGATTTACGGCAAATTTATCAAGACCGGCAAGGAACCCCGCGAACTGGAACATGAGTTTCTTGAGGATAATTTTACCTATGAATATAATAAAGATGCGCTGCGCACGGTATTGACGGGAAGATTTACCCGTATGGGACAGCTGATTAAGACAGAGGTTCTTAAGAAAGCCGGCGGCGCCGACGAACGCGTGTTTATTCAGGATGAATCGGTGCCGGTCCGGGCTGCCATCCATGCCAGCGGCATTGTTAAAATGGATGCCAATGTTGTGCTGGTTCCGAAAGAAATAGGCAATTTTTCGGGAAACAAAATTCAGCTCGACAATGACCGTTATATGGCATACTGCTACGCTCTTCTTGACAATCCGCAGCTGCCGCCGGATGTGTTGAAGCTGATGTACGGCCGCGCTTTGTCCGCCTATTGGAAATATGTCAGAAAGACATCCCGTTTTCCATATTGCACCGGAGCTTTCTGGCGGTATCTCGCCAACAGAATTTTTCCGCAAAGCCCTGATAAGGCTCTCCTGATCCGGATGAGGGACGAGTTTTTGAGTCTGCCGAACATTCGCAGGATAAAAAACTGAAAACGGTAAAAGGCGAAAGCAGCCGCTTTCGCCTTTTATAAATGAAAACATTTCAGAGAAGATCCGTATAACCCGGATCTTGGTAAAAGCTGCATATCTCAGGGGTCAACACGTACAGCATCACCTATCGGAATATATGCAGGCGAGCCGGTTAACGAATATCCTTTAACACCGGCAGAACCGGCAAAGATATTATATGTCAGCAGCTTGTGCTTCAGGTTAACGGGCGTCTGCTTTCCTCAAATGCCTCCCATACGTGTTGACGCTTATGATATATTCTGTTAGTGTTCTTTTTACAGCTGATAATTAGTTTTAAGGATACCGGATATGGAAAATTCTGCGCAGGTTATACGCCCATATACGCTCAGGGAGGAACTTTGGAGCAGTCTTATTCACGGAGCTGGAATAGCCCTCAGTATTGCGGGGCTTGTCATCCTCGTAACTTTCGCCTCTTTGAACGGAGATGCATGGGCTATCGTTTCCACGGCGATTTTCGGCGCCTCCATGATTGTGCTTTACACGGCCTCTACCCTTTATCATGCCGTCAGAAATCCGGATGCTAAAAGGAAACTGAAAAAATTTGACCATATTTCCATTTATTATCTGATAGCCGGAACATATACGCCGTTTTTGCTTGTCAGCATGCGCGGAACAACCGGTTGGACGGTTTTTGGCATTGTCTGGGGACTGGCGCTTATTGGAACGGTTTTGAAATTGTTCAGCCAGGGAAGCGGCACCAAAGCCTGGTCTATCGGTCTTTATCTGCTGATGGGATGGCTGATTGTCTTTGCTTCGCGGCAGCTCGCGGCGCAAATTCCGGTTATCGGGCTGATTTTTCTTGTTTTGGGTGGCATGTTCTATACGCTGGGAATATTTTTTTATGTCTGGAAAAGCCGGAGATATACGCATGCCGTCTGGCATTTCTTTGTTCTGGCGGGAACAATCATGCACTTTTTTGCCGTGCTTTATTCCTGTGTGCTGAATTGACGGCTGACGGTATATTTTTTGATAAAACGCACGGGATTATAGTCCAGCTTTGATTTGCGCAGTCCCGGAATACCGAGGTCCTGCTCGCGATTGACAAAACGATAATAGCATCCCACATTTTCAAGAAAAATGCGGTTAATGGCCTGATAGGCGCCGCGAAATCCATATAAAGCCTTTTCAAAATGAACGGCTATCGTATTGTCATCAATTTTTTCTCCGAGGGCGCAGGCAACAACGCTGCCGTCTATCGAAATAAATCCGCCGGTGATTTCGGAAGGAAGCTTTTGCCAGTTTTCCAGCATTCGCAGAACGGCCCTGTTTTCGTCCTTTATCCCGTCGAGACATTTGTCTTCGGAAACTTCCGGCTGGCTGAGCCATTGCCGCTGAAAAGCGATGATATCCGGAATATGTTCCGGCTCTACTTTTTTGTAAATATAATTGTAAAGCTGTTTGAACTGGTTTGACAGTTTTCTTTTGTTGCGAAAACGATAGCCGTTTAGAGAAGTCAGTTCCTGAATGCTGTAAATATATTCCCAGTGATCGCGTTCTTCCGTCATTTCCAATTGTTCGTCAAACTGCTCGTTTAAAATGCCGTACAAGGCATCCGGTACGCGGGTAAACAAAAATCCCGCCGGAAAATGCTTTTGCAGGAGTTCTTTCCAGTCATCCCGCCGCCAGTTTCCGATCGGACAGTTGTAGACGATTTTTTCACCTTCACGGTGGCGTAGCCAGCAGAGATTATCGGCAAAGGCCCACTCATACCGGTATTTGTCCTGCCAGCTCCACATATTGATGAACGTATAATCCGATGATTTTTCATCACATTGACTGTAGAGAGCGTTGTATTTCCTCTCCTGCCTGAAGTTTACGGGAGTAAATTTTAACATTTCAGTTTCCTGCTACACAGTCGTCGCCGTTAAAACTATAATCCACAACTTCATTGTTCTCAATAGTAAAAGTCGTCCGGCAATAATAATCTCCTCCGCTTTCGGAACCATATCCCGCGTCAATGGCAGAGTAATTTATCTGGTTGGTATAAGGTTCTGTTTCGCCGTCGAGCGGACCGTCAAAGTTTTTGACGTAAGTAACAACTTTGACGCCCGGCGAAGGATAAATTTCGTTATCAGGTTCTCCCCAGCTGTAGTACAGAGCTTCCTGGCTCATTCCGACCCAGTGTTGCAGCTGTTGTTCATAAGCATTGCTGCCAACGGAAGTACAACCGCTTAAAAACATGATGCAAAGAATTAGAAACATTGGCTTTCCCCCATTGTTTGTCAGCCTTTATCTAATTCTTTTCGGGAATGATACAACCTATTCTAAAGTTTTAACCGCGGTTTTGGCGCAGAGTTTCGAACAGGCGGCGGAATCCATTCTGGCCCGCAGAATAATCTCTTCGCCGCGGTTGTCTGCCGTCAGAACATCGCCGTTGGCATAAATCCAGGATAAGAGCCGTCCGTCTCCGGCATTGACTCTGACCTCGACCGTTTGAAAAGCTGCCGAAAGCTTTTGATCTATCACTTTCAGAAGTCTGTCCGTGCCCTCGCCGCTCAACGCCGAGACGGGAATGACGTTTTTTTGGCGAGCCGCGCTTTCCCGTAGGGCCAGACGGCTTTCCGGCGACAGCAGATCCGTTTTATTGAGAATCTCAATATAATTATCCTGATGCTCTATATTTTTCAGTCCGAGATTTTTCAGCACGTTTAGGACATCTTTTTTCTGCGCCCGACTGTTTTCGCCGGCTATATCGCGGACATGGGCGATAATATCCGCTTCCAGAACTTCTTCCAGAGTTGCGCGGAAAGACATTATGAGCTCATGCGGCAGATCCGAAATAAAACCGACGGTATCCGATAAAATAACTTCGCGCCCGGACGGAAGCCTGATACGGCGCATTGTCGGGTCGAGCGTGGCAAAAAGCAGGTCGCGGGCAAAAACGTCGGCGGAAGAAAGATAGTTGAACAAGGTCGATTTCCCGGCGTTTGTATAGCCGACCAAAGCCACGACGGGATACGGAACCCGTTTGCGCGCCGAACGCTGCAGGTCCCGCGTTTTCTTTACTTTTTCCAAGTCTTTTTTGATCCGAACAATTTTGTCGTCAATAATGCGACGGTCAAGCTCTATCTGCGTTTCTCCCGGACCTCCCAGAAATCCGGCGCCGCCGCGCTGACGCTCAAGATGCGTCCAGCTGCGGACCAAACGGCTTCTCTGATAAGTCAGATGAGCCAATTCGACCTGAAGCCGTCCCTCTTTTGTTTTGGCGCGTTCGCCGAAAATCTCAAGTATCAGCGCTGTTCTGTCTATCACTTTGATATCGAGCGATTTTTCAAGATTTCGCTGCTGGATCGGTGTAATGGAAGCGTCAACAACCATGAGTTCCGCCTCAAGCTCACAAAGCAAGGGTCTGACACGGTCAATAAAACCTTTTGAAAAAAAGGCGGATGGTTTTATCTCCCGGAGTTTGACTATTTCCTGATAAACAATGTCAAGATTAATGGCGCGAGCCAGTCCGACGGCCTCTTCCAGCCGGGAATCCGGCGGCAAAAGGGAAATCTCCGCCTGAATATCGGGAACGATGACTGCCGCCCGGATCTGTCTACCGGTATTTATTTCAATAAAATCCGCCAAAATTACTCTTCAGGGATTTCAATATCAATAGCCGTGCTCGGCATGATGGTTGAGATGGCGTGCTTGTAGATCAGCTGTGTATGACCATCTCTTCTTAACAGGAGAGAAAAACTGTCAAACCAGGTAATCAGACCCTGGAGTTTTACGCCGTTAATCAGAAATACGGTTACGGAAACCTTGTTCTTTTTAATATCGTTTAAGAAATCATCCTGTACATTTTGAGACATATTTTTATCCTTCGTCATATTATTTTCTTTTAATTCTAAACTCTTTTTACTTTATTAGTAAAGTATTGATTGCAGTTGGGGGATAAATTCTTATATCAATATAAGTGGTTTATGAAAAAATCTTTTCAACCTTTTTGATGTCGTTGCTACTGACAAAAAGCACCAACAGGTCTCCGATTTGCATTTTGTCTTCCGGCAGCGGAAATATGATTTCGCCGTTGCGGTAAATGGCTCCGACCATGCTTGTTCTGGGAAGTCCGGCTTCCCTGATGCTGCGGCTGGCGTTCAGGCTGTCGGCATCTATCCGGACCTCCCAGATTTCGCCGAAGCCGCGCCCCAGAGAATAGGCGTTGACGATACGCGCGCGGCGCAGTTCCTGCAAAATGGCGGAGATCGTTACCGACGAACGGTCAACAATGATGTTGTCGACAATATTGTCGACCAGATTGTCGTACGAGCGGGAGTTGACGACCGAAATTGCCGAAGGAACTCCGCTTTTTTTTGCCAGCAGCGAAGCCAGAAGATTGTCTTTGTCTTTTGAGGTTACGGCAATCGTAACATCAGTGTTTTCAATTCCGGCTTCTTCCAAAATGACGTCGCTCATCATCTCGCCGTTAATGACAACCGTATTGCTCAGTGTTTTGGCAAGAATCTGCGCGCTTTTGGCGTCTTCCTCAATGATTTTGCAGCTCAGTATATTATCGTCCTGCTCCAGTTTTGACGCAATGTAACCGGCAATTCTGTTTCCGCCAAAAATCAGGATTTTTTCATTATTGGTGCGTTCCATGCCAAAATCGCGGATGGTTTCGTCTATGCGGTCGGCGGAGACCAGAAAATAAATTTCGTCTCCGGGGACAATAATATCTTCTTCGCGAGGGATAAAACTTCTGCCGCCGCGGCTGATGCTCACAATCGAAATGTCCAGATCCGGGGCCAGCCTTTCCATATGAACCAACGGCGTTTTTATCAGCGGACAGGTATTCTGACAGCGGAAAGCCAGCAGATAAAGCTTTTTATCTGCCAGCGGCAGGACTTCGGATGTGCCGGGAATTTTCAAAATATCCAGAATAAATTTGGCTATTTCGATTTCGGGTGAAATTATCAAGTCTACCGGGATGTTTTCATCATTGTACAATGTCCCCCACTGCGGGTCGAGAAAGTCGGAGGAGTTTATTCTGGCAATGCGTTTGGGAACATTGAAAAGCGAATAGGCAACCTGACAGGCCATCAGGTTAACCTCATCATAGTTGGTCGCGGCAATTAGCATATCGGCATGTTTGGCGCCGGCTTTTTCCAGAATTCCCGGATAAGAAGCCGAGCCCAATATAGGCTGGATATCCCATTCTTTGGAGATTTCATCCAGTTTTTTCTGGTCGGTATCTATGACAATAATGTCATTATTGCCCTGAGTCAAATAGCCGACAATGCTTTTTCCCACGCTTCCCGCGCCGCAGACGATGATTTTCATGCTCTGTCCTCTTGATTGTGTTCCTCACAGCTATCAAAATAGCGGTTTATTTCCGAAATTGCATCCTCGTAATTATCAATTCTGGTATAAATTTCCCGGAATCTTTTGGCTTCATACAGATTTTTTGAGTACCAGCACACATGTTTGCGCGAAATCTGTAGAGCCATGTCCGGACCGTAGTAGTTCGAAAGCTCCCGAATATGTTCCAGAAGAGCTTCCTTGGTTTCGGCCGGGGAGATCTTTTTCGGTTCGGTTCCGTTATGAATGTATTCGTGCGTCTGGCCGACAAGCCACGGATTGCCGAGAGCCGCCCGCCCGATCATGACGCCGTCGACCCCCGTCTGCGCAATCATCTCCCCTGCTTTTTGCGGGCTGGTTATGTCTCCGTTGCCAATCACGGGAATTTTTACCGCCTGCTTGACCTCGCCGATAATGTTCCAATCCGCAGTTCCGGAATAAAATTCGCTGCGCGTTCTGCCGTGCACCGTAATATAGGAGGCGCCGCTGTCTTCGCACATGCGCGCAAAATCAACGGCATTGACCGAATTGCAATCCCAGCCTTTTCTGAATTTGACGCTGACCTTCAGCGGAACCGCCCGCACGACGCCGCTGATGATTCTGGATGCCCGGAGGGGATCTTTCATCAGAGCGGAACCAGCCTGATTGTTGACTATTTTTTTAACCGGGCAGCCCATATTTATGTCCAGGGAACAGGCGCCCAGATCGGTCAGAAACTTTGCCGCTTCGGCAAACAAGTTTTCATCATTACCGACCATCTGCACTACGACGGGATATGGCTCGTCCCGCACGTCGGCGATCCGGAAACTTTTGGGATTTTTGCGCTGAATGGCGTTGATGGCAACCATTTCCGAAACCATAACGCCCTTTCCGCGGCTCGAAACAATTTTCCGCATCGGCCTGTCGGTAATTCCGGCCATCGGCGCTAGAAAAATGTTGCTATCGAAATCCAAAAACTTTTTACTCATATCATATAATCATAACTGCGGTTGTTGCGGTGCATCAAATCAATCAAAACGGTCGGTTCGGCATTGATGTTTTTGACATATTCATAAAGCCCGGAAACATAAAGGGCATCCTGCCGGCCAAAATATGTTGTTTCAGAGGTGGCGGGACTAACAATCGTTTCCAGATAGGCATAGGCCCGGACGGCGCTCCGGGAGTCAACCGCGGTTACTTCCGCCGCCAGAATATTCCGAAAATCGGAAATTTCCGAAGTTTGTCCGCTGTCTTCCGTTTTGGTTCCGTCGTTTTCTTTGAGAGCCTCTTCCCGTCTGTTGCGTGGCGAGGCCCTGCCCGTTTCCTCCGTTTCAGAAGCAATCTGATGAACGGAAAATAAGGCCTGCGGTTCGAGATAGGAAACGGCATATCCGTACAGCGGCAGAGAAGTTTCCGCAGTTCCGGCATTTTGCGGAGATAAAGAGCTTTTAACAAGTTCCTCAGTCCCCGATTTTAGATGACTGACAGACCGGGAAATATCCGCCAGAATGCCGGAATAATCAAAGATGGAGTTATTTGCCGCCGCGGAGATCATTGCCGTTGCTTATCCCTAGTTCAGTTTATCCAACGCCTTGGCCAGAATATAATACAGTTTGCCGATATCCGCGCCGGAGATGACCGACAGCAGGATTCCAGACCGTTCATTGCCCTGTGCCTTGGTTATAAGGGTTTCAAATTCCGTCAGATATTTGGTTACGACATTGCGGAATTCCAGATTTTTCTCAAATTCGCTCCGGACGGCGACAATCTGGCTGCGGCTCATGCTTTTGGCCAGATGACGGACAAAAGCTCCGGTATCGCCGTTATAATATTTCTTCCATAAATCTTCTTCGGCATCGGGGTTGAAAATACGGTTAATATCCACAGCTGCGGTTTCAAGCTTTTCGATTATATACGACGCATCTTTCAGGAATGTGTCGACCTTGATGCTTTCATACCGCTTTTCAAGCGCCGTAATTTTACTGTCTGCCTGATCCGACGTGTCTATCAGAACCTTCAGCTGTTTGTTGAATAACTCATTGAAGGAGCCTGACTTGCTGATTAAATCGTCTCCGCGGCGGGCAAACTCCGTCGTTGAGGCGTTCAAGACTTCCATAACATTGTTTATTTTGCCGAGCGTATCATCCGTGGCAGCAACCAAAACACCGGACTGTTTTAGAAAGACTTCGCCGGAATCCCTGATCTCATTGGAAATCCGTTCGGCATTGGCTGCAATTTCATTTATGGCCGCCCGCAGCTTGTCGCCGGAGTTTTCGAAGTGTTTGGAACTCATTTTAGTCGTTTCTTCAACCTGCAGGCTCAGGGCTTTGAGGTTTTCACCAAGTCCCTTGACTTTGTCATAAGCCTGATTGGCTCTGTTGGACAACTGTTTGGAGGTATCCATCAGAACAACGTTGAAGCAGTCTACCAGTTCTTTTGTATCTTCGGAAATCTTTATCATTTTATCGCTCTGCTCGGATATCATGTTGCTGATCTCAACAACGCCTGTGCTGGCTTCTGCCGTCAGAGTATTGAAGTTGGCGACATTGTCCTGATAACTTTTAATGACGGAATCAACTTTCTGAACCGAACCGTCTATTGTCAGAGCCATGTCTTCGGCGCACTGGCTGAGGGCGGTATTGGCCTGCTCCACGTTTTTGATGGAGTTTTTGGAGGCTTTGAAGACAACTTCGCTGGTTTTGAGCAGGCGGTCGCCCAAAACGTCAAATTCATAAGCGACGCGGGTAGAAGTATCAAAAATGCCGTCCGTGCTCTCTTTGAACTTGGTATTGATTTCGCTGATTTTCTGGGCAACTTCGGCAGCCGTATCCGACAGATATTTGTACTGCTGCGCCATAGACGCCTCGCCCAGCCTCGACTGCGTGGCCACAACATTGGCAATGTCCGTCAGGCTTTCTTTCTGATGCCCGAAAGTTTCCTTAAGAGTATCTGCCTGCGCCTGAACTTTGGTAACGCTCATGTCAATGTCTTTTATGTGATTATCCATGATTCCGGACAGGTTTTTGGTTTCGGACGCCATGTTTTCACGGGCTTCTTTCAGTTTATCGCAGTTGCTCAGCAGCGTGGATGACGCGATATTGGATTCATTCTGAACGTCTTTGACAATATCGCTGAAACTGTGCAGATTGTCGCGGAAGTTTGCGGAAACCTCATTGAGCTTGTCAGTAATTTCCTGCATAAAACGGTTGACTTCCGCATTTTGCTCCGAAACGGTCTTGTCAATTTCAGCTAGTTTATCAATTGATTTCGCCGAATTGGCAACCACTGTTTCCGCTCTTTTGCTGACATCTTCCTCCAACAGGGCCATGCGCGCAAAAACACGGTCCGAACTTTGTTCTATGACGGAAACCTGTTTTTTCAGCGTGCTGCCGATGTTGTTGGTGTTTTCGGAAATACGGTCACAAATATCGAAAAATTCATTTTCCTGATGTTTGAACAGCAGGTTGATGGCGTCGGCTTTTTCGTCAAGAGCCTGAACGACGTCAGAAACATATCCGACCGTATTTTCGGCAACGGAATTAAGAAGCGTGGACTGCGTTTCAAACGACGTAAGAATTTCGTTAAAGGTTTTGGAAGAACGTTCTGTAGACGCATCAATATTCTGCGCCTGTGCTGTCAGAATTTCCGATATATTGGATGCGCGGTCCGAAATCAACTGCGAGATGTTGTCCAGCTTTTTGTTCTGGTCATTGAGTACAACCTCAAATTCACCGACTTTCAGCAGGGTTTTGGATGCGGCATCATTAAAGGTACTGGTCTGAGTCTCGAGATTAGTATTAAGCTCTTTTGTTTTGCTGACAACGTCTTCCGACGATTTAAGCGCCTGTTCCATCTGGAATTTTAGACGCTTGATGGCGCTGCCGGCTTCTTCGTCTATAATTGCGGCGGCGCGGACAAGTTCTTCAATCTCGCGCTTAAGTTCAGCCTTAGTTTCTTCGATTTTGCTTACGGAACCACTGATATGACGCTGCTGCTGAGCCAGAGACGTTTCGCTGATTTTGCTCTGAGCCACAACAATATTGGATGCCTCAAGAAGATTGTCACGGTGCTTCTGCATAACGTCGGCCACCTCATTAAGCCGGCCGATGGAACTCTCCGTCTGGTTTTTGATATTCTCGGATTTTTCGTTCAGATCATTGTTCAACTGCTGGAAATCGTAGGAAATCGCATCAAACATACCCTGCAGGTATTTCTGTTTTTCAACAATATTATCCGTAATGCTGTTGGTTTTGTCAATCGACGTATCCGTTAGAGCGCTGAGCTGGGCAACCTGGTTGTTGAGCGAGGTTACGACTTCCTGAATCCGAGACACGGCCTGCGCCGACTGTTCTTCAAGCAGCGACGTCTTTTCCGTTATATTTTCCTCAACGCTGTTCAGACTGTCCAAAATGCCGTCAGCCACGCCGTTAAGCTCGCGGACCTGCGTAGAAACGCTCTCCTCTATCATGCCGGCGCGCGACATTACCTTTTCGACTTCGGCGCCGAGAACTTCGCCCTGCTCGCTGAAACGCCGGCTGAGCATATCCGTCTGCCGGTTCAGCGATTCAATATGGTCAATAATGAATTTGCTCTGTCCTTTGAGCGTGTTTTCGATTTTTTCAACGCCGCTGTCCAGTCTGCCGAAAATCTCATCACAACCGCCGACCGCGCGGGTGGCAACCTGCTCCAGACGCTGGGTCTGTTCCGCAAGCAGTCCGGAGATGTGAGACACAGTTTCGTTGGTTTTGCCTCCGTATTCCAGCAGCATTTCGTTGGCTTCGGCCATTTTGCGGCTGCTGTCATCGGTAATATTCTGCAAAAGTTCAGAAGAAGAACGCAGTTCGCCTATATGCGGGGAAAGGGTTTCCATCAGCTCGGAAACTTCGTTTTTAACGCTGCCGGCTGCCGCGGCAAAGTCATGTATCTGATTGCGGAAAGATGCCGTCGAACTATCGGCTCTGTCGGCAACATATTCAAAACTGCTGACCAGGGTTTTGACACCTTCGGTCAGATCCTGCATGGTTTTTGAGGAATAATTGTCCAGAACACCGACCAGTTTGGCAAAGTCATCAACCCGATCACCAAGTTCTTTTTTGATTTTTTCTGTCTGGGCAATGGCCAGTTTGGTTACTTCCTGCAGCTCGACCACCTGAGAGCGGATGGCGTCCGCCATGGCTTTGGCCGTCGTTGCGCCGCCTTCTTCGGGATAAACAAGCTGGTTCATATAAGCTCTGAGAAATTTTGCCTCGTGTTTGAAGCTGGAGCCGCGGTCAATATAAGCCATAACAACCCAGATAATAGCCAGAGGAAGGGTTACGCCGGCCAGAAAACCGCCGAACTCGTCCGGCATCATCAAAAAAAGGTTGGACCAGCCGAAAAACTGCGTGATGTAAATGACGACAACGGCAAACCAGATAACGCTGACCCAGATCATCAGCCTGTGGAGATTGTTGTTCAGCCAGGAAGCCTCGTTTTCATTTTCTTCCATATAATTGATTTTTCCGGTTTCGGACATGAAGTTTGGCAGCTGCGCGTCATTATTCTCAGTCGTTTGGTTTGACATAAATATAATTCCCCTGTATTTCCCCAAAAATATAAAATTTCTGGAGCCAGAATATAGCAATTTTTTTGAAATTGGAATTATAAAAACTTAAACGATAAACTTATCCACAAGACGCAGGCCGTTATATGACAGAATGTTTATAACCCTGCCGGAAAGGAACAAAAAAGCTTCCGGAACCAATCCGGAAGCCGTCCTGTTTTAGCACGATTTTATGCCTCTTGCCGTTCAGTCTTTTGTATCTGAAATCCCGGCTTTTTTTCTGAGAACATATCTGAGCCTGTTAAGCGCCTGAAATTTCATCTGATCTTCCGACAGCGAAGCCGGAACAACAACAGAAGCTTCCGTTCCGGTTTCCGGCTCGACTGCCGTTACTTTGACAGATGTTCCCGCACGTACAAATTCAAACAAAATCTCCGTCATTTATCTTCCTGCTCCGGCTGCCGCACGAAAACCGAAAGATTGTCCTCTCCGGCGGCGGTTGATAAGCCTGTGTCTGTCATTGAAACTGTTAGTGTGTTTAAAAATAACGCTCTTTTCCTCATCATTGAAGCCGTTGGCAACGTAGCCGTTTTCTAACAGCATATTGACAATGTCAAGCCTCATTTCCCCGTAACCAACCTTTATCTTTCCCCTTTCCTCGTTGAAAACCGGCGGATTGCCGAGCTCTTTGGCAAGATAGACGATATGCCCGCCGTCTTCAGGATCGACCGCTGCCTGCGTGATGCACATTCCGTTGCGCAGACCGTTCCGGTAGCTGTAATAGTTGTTGATGTCCACCATGGTAACGGCATATTTTCTTCCGCGGTTCCTGAACGCGATTTTCTGCCGGCAGGCATTCATAACCGAGGCCAGATTATTTCCCCGGAAAGCGGGATTAACCGATGCCTGTTCCAAAACAACAATTTTTTCCGGTTCATAATCCAGATTAAAACCAGGTAATACGTTTTCCATATTGCGTTCATTAATGAAATTGGCCGACGAATAGCCTATCAGCCGGCCTTCGGAAAAGGCGCCGATGACAAGTTGGTCGCGGTTTTCTATCATTTTATTGAAATCGCTGACAGATTTGTGATGAATGAACTGCTGCTGCTCAGGTTTTAATCCGGACAAAATAAGTTTGTGCAGTGCGTGAAGTTCAAAAATATCTTCCTTATGCAACTCGCGGATGATATATTCCCGGCCGGTTTTAAGGAGACGCCCCCTTGTGATTATGACATCAGTCGACATGCTTTACCCTATCGTAAAAACTAAAAATTAAATTGATTTTTGATTATTGTGCCATGAAAACCGGCGTGTTGGAACAACGGAGCATTCCTGCTAGAGTTATCCTCTAGCGGGCTTTTTTCGGGAAGATTTTATAAAACCTGCAAAATACATAAAAAATTGCTCCTAAGCATAAGATAGGAGCAATTTTAAGAAAATTAAAGCCTTTGTCAAGAATTAATTTAATCTTTGAAAAATTTATTACTCTTCGGAAAACCGAACGGCACCAGCTTGCCGACCTGGGCGCGGTGTCCGAGCCAGGCCAGAAGATCCGTTTCGGTTTTGACGCCGCTTGTCTTCTGATACGAGAAGCCGTCCGCGGCATTGAAAATCTGAATATCCGACAACCCGCCGTCTTTGTATTTCTGCAGCGTAACACCGCGGCCGCGGGCCATGGTCGGAATCTCCTCGACGGGAAAGACCAGAAGCTTGCGGTTGTCGCCGACGCAGGCAACGCTGTCGCCGGTGATTTCAATGCAAAAACGCGCCTGTTCTCTGTCCGCCAAATTCATAATCTTGCGGCCGATACGCGTCTGGGCAACAATGTGATTTTCGTCAACCACAAAACCTTTGCCGCTGTCAGAGGCGATGACATACTTGGCCTGCGGATTGAAAACAAACATCTTGCAGATTCTGTCATTGTTGCTCAGATCTATCATCAGACGCAGCGGCTGTCCAAATCCCCGGCCTCCGGGAATTTCACTGGCCGCAACGGTGAAAAACTTGCCGCTGGTATCAAAGAAAATAATCTTGTCGGTTGTCTGGGCATGGATTGCAAACTGCAGAGAATCGTCGTCCTTGAACTTAAACTCTTCCTTCAGGTCGACATGCCCTTTAACATAACGGATCCAGCCTTTTTCAGACAGAATGACGGTAACGGGTTCTTTTTCGACAAAGGCTTCCACAGGCACTTCAATTTCCTCGGAAACTTCGGCAAATTCAGTGCGGCGTCTGCCAAGAGTCGTTTTTTTGCCGAATTTTTCGCGGATCTGTCTGATCTCTCCGGCAACAGCCTCCCAGCGTTTACTCTCATCGGCCAACAGGCTTTCCAGTTCTCCTTTTTCTGCCGTCAGGTCGTCAAATTCACGCCGGATTTCCGTTTCCTCCAGTTTACGCAATGACCGCAGCTTCATGTTCAAAATGGCTTCGGCCTGATTTTCCGTCAGGCTGAATTCCTTCATCATAACGGCTTTGGCGTCGTCTTCCTCTCTGATAATCCGGATGATTTCGTCAAGGTTCAGATAAGCTATCAGATAGCCGGAAAGGATTTCCAACCGGGCATTTATCTTGCCCAGACGGAACCGCACCCTGCGTTCCAGAACAATCAGCCGGTGCCGCAGAAAGTCATGCAGAACCTCTTTCAGGCTCATGACCCGAGGAACACCGTCAAAATCAAGGACATTCATGTTCATCGGAAAGCGAGATTCCAGATCGGTATTCTTAAAGAGATGTTCCATCAGCAGGTTGGCATCGACCGTCCGGTTTTTTGGTTCCAGAACAATACGAACGTCCTGCGCCGATTCATCTCTGACGTCACTGAGCATCGGAAGCTTTTTATCATTCAGAAGCTGAGCGATTTTTTCAATCAGTTTGGATTTTATGACCTGATAAGGGATTTCGGTAATTATGATCTGATATTGGCCGTGCCCGAGCTCCTCTTTCTGCCATTTTGCCCGGATGCGGAAAGTTCCTTTGCCCTGTTTGTAAGTATTGAGGATGCTTTCAAAGCTGTCGATGATAATGCCGCCGGTTGGGAAATCGGGACCTTTTACCCTGCGGACCAAAGCCTCTTCCTCGCAGTCAGGCTTCTCAATCAGATAAAGCAGCGCGTCGCATACTTCGCTTAAATTGTGCGGAGGAATGTTTGTCGCCATGCCGACGGCAATTCCGGCCGAACCGTTGCAGAGCAGATTGGGCACCATGGACGGCATAACGACAGGCTCCTGCTCCTCGCCGTCATAAGTGTCGCGGAAGTCGACGGCATTGTCGTTCAGCCCTTCCATCAGAGCCATGGCAAATTCGGTCAGCCGCGCTTCGGTATAACGCATGGCGGCGGCTCCGTCTCCGTCGATGTTGCCGAAATTTCCCTGTCCGTCGACCAAAGGATAACGGACCGAGAAGTCCTGCGCCAGACGGACCATAGCCCCGTATACGGCGCTGTCGCCGTGAGGATGATATTTACCGATTACGTCGCCGACGACGCGGGCGCATTTTTTAAAACCGGATTTCGGATCCAGGTGAAGCTGCCGCATGGCAAACAACAGCCTGCGGTGAACAGGCTTTAAACCGTCGCGGACGTCAGGAAGCGCGCGGTCGACAATCGTCGACATGGCGTAAGAAAGGTATCTTTTGCTCAATTCCTCCGCCAGATGAACATCCTTAATTTTTTCTTCAACTTCCTGCATATTGTTACTCACATCCGATTATAGGCCTAAATTATGCAGCAAATTAGCACGGTTTGCGGGGAATTTCAAGTTATGTGTCTGAAAAAAGTTTTTATTGAGGAAAAATTCGGTCATTCTCAGCAAATCCGCCACTTCCGTTATCTCGGGCCGGTAATTTTTATCCACAATGTAACGGGGAAATCTAAACAGCCTGTCTTTATAAGGTTCTCCCGCCTCGGCACAGACCGCGCGCCCGCTTTTCGGCGAAACATAACGCAGATTTTCGGTTCGGCCGGTTGCCGAACATTCGCTCAGGTCCAGACCGATTCCGAGAAAATCAAGAAGATAAAATTCGAAGTAAGAATAGTGTACTAACCAGTTATCTTCACCTATAAAATAAAAAAAACTGTCAACGAGATAGTAAAATCTTTCCAATTCGACCTTTTCGGGCATGCAGGCGTTGGCCAGTTCGCAAAAAGAAGTCAGAACCGACAGCTTAGCGGCATCGCCGATGAAATTGACGGCAGAAGGTCTGAGCAGCTCCGTTCGGAAACTCAGCATATTTTCTTCCAGCCGGGCATAGGCATCAAGACTTATCAAATTGCCGGGCTGATAAACGCCAAGATTTTTTTTGCTGTGTCCGCCTTTTACATATCCGACCAGTTTGCCGTGAAAGCGCGTCAGCACCGTTAAAATAAGCGAGTTTTCACCATGCTTTCTGATGTTGATTATATATCCTTCGTCGGTAAATTGCACTTTGCGGAACGCCCCTCCTCCATTTGGTTCTTCCGGATCAGATCTTTACGGTTTTACGCCGCTGTTTTTAAAGTTTCCGTTTTCAGCATTTTCCGGAAAATTTCCTCGGTTTCCGCGGGAGTTTCGCCTTTTTCAAAACTCTCGACAAGCATCATGACAACCTCGGCAAAGCGGGGCGAGATGTTTTTTTCATCGGTATTTATACGGATGCAGAGCACACCGTCTTCCATTGCGGCGCGGACAGAAGTTTTTTCCGGCGAAGACGTGATCATAATGCAGGCATTAAACCCCGACAGCGTTTGAGGAGCGGAAGAAGAATCTTTCTGTTCCCTGATCTGAAATTCATAATTGTTTTTGAAACCGGGGTCGGACAAATATTGGCTGCCGCTGCCGGCTGCGGGCATTAAAACGCCAATTTTGACCACAGGTTTGTTCTGCTCAGCGGCCAGAGCATTTTCCCGCAGCTGCTTATCATACTGCCATCCTGACAAAACGGCCAGAATTGCACAGGCCAAAAGCAGAAAATAGTTTCTTTGTCCGAAAAACTCTTTCAAACTCATCCTCAAAATGTCCCCGGAAGTAAAGTTTCCCCGGAAACAGTTCCGGGGAGACCTTGGTTAATAATCATGAATGATTGATTTGGTTATTTTATCGTAGGCCATCAGTTCTTCCAGAACCCTTTTCATATCATGCAGAGGGATCATATTCGGACCGTCCGACAAGGCTTTATCCGGATTGTCATGCGTCTCGATAAACACTGCGGCTACACCGACGGCGACGGCCGCCCGCGCCAAAACAGGAGCATATTCCCGCTGTCCGCCGGAAGTTCCGCCCTGCCCGCTCGGCTGCTGGACAGAATGCGTCGCATCAAAGATAACCGGACAGCCCGTGTCTTTTGCCATGCGCGGCAATCCGCGGAAATCCGTTACCAGCGTGTTATAACCGAAAGAAACGCCGCGTTCCGTCAGACAGACATTTGTATTTCCGGAATCTTCGGCTTTCTGGACAATATGCTTCATGTCCCAGGGCGCGCAAAACTGCCCTTTTTTGATGTTAACAACCTTGCCTGTTCTGGCCGCGGCTACCACCAGGTCGGTCTGACGGCACAAAAAGGCCGGTATCTGCAGCATATCGACATACTGGGCGACAACGCCGCACTGTTCTTTCTCATGCACATCGGTAACAATCGGCAGGTTATCGTACCGTTTTTTGATCTCCTCAAAAGTCAGCATGCCTTCTTCAAGCCCGACGCCACGCGCTCCGTGAATGGACGTTCTGTTTGCCTTGTCGAAGGAAGCCTTGAAAATGTAGTTTATGCCCAGTTCCCGGGTTATTTCGACCATAGCGCCGGCTATGTCAACGGCATGCTGGCGGCTCTCTATCTGACAGGGACCGGCCAGCAACGCAAAAGGCAGCCCGTTGCCGATTTTGAAATTGCCGATTTCTACTGTTTTCTGTTCCATTTTATTGTCCTCATTAGCGTTTATAATAATTTATTTCTAACAGATGCCCGTTTTGTCGGCAACTTTTATTGCAAAGATATAAACGTCAATTTAACTGCCAGCGAAGCCATGTAAACAGAATATTGCCGTCATTTTTTACTCCCGGGACATATGCGGCCTGGATTGACAGGCGTTTGTAGGTCAGCCCGGCAATCGGCAGAGGCAACGGCAGCGGAATATAATTGTATTCGTGCCGCTGGGTAACCGAAAGGGTAATCCCGACGCCGATTTTCCAGTCCTTGTTTTCATCCAGCGTCCAGTTTTTCTGATAAGCATAGCCGAAAATCGTCTGCAAATAACGGTTGGAGTCCTTGAACCCCATGGCGTACAGACCGTGCCAATCGCCGTCTTCGTCATACCGCGATTTGCCAAATCCGATGCCCCACGGTTCCTCGTTGTACTTATCTATATGTTCGCGATCGTAAAACAGCCGGTTATGCCAGGTATGAACGGGAACATACAGGTCGTAGGTGCCGGAATTCCAGGTTTCGACAATATTTCTGACCGCTCTGTTCCAGTAATTTTCTCCGGATGCAGCCGCGTTTCCGGACAGAAAAAAAGCCAGCAAAAATAAAACGGCGGTTGCGATCCGGCATATTTTTCCTGCGTTCTTCTGCGTCAAATAAAAGTTCCTTTCCATAAAGTTTTTTCATGAAATGCAACAGATATTTATTTACGCAGCAGCAGATTTTCAAAGATTATTTCACGGATTTTTGTATGTTTTGAAAAAAGTTCTTTTATTTCAACAAGTTGCTTATTGTTCAGCGGAATATTTAAAAAGCTTATGATTTCCAGATAGGGCAGATTTTTAAAAATATTCGGCAGGTACGGCAAAATATGCGCGTGAAAATAAGCCACCCTTTCCGGGTGAAGATCGATTTTGTGTTCCCGCCGGTTTTCTTCGGCCATTTTCCGGCGTTTTTGGTCAGATTCGGAAGTTGCGACGCCACACCCGGAGGCGAAATTTTCCAGCTCCGTTATGTGCAAAACCTCTAGTTTCCCGCATGCCGGCAGGAGCCGCAAAAAGCGGTCCTGCTGTTCCTCCGAGGCATTATTGACCGTAAAGCCGCAGACTTTGCAGCGCGGATCCGTCAGCATGCCCAGACGCTCTTCGACATCTTCCATCTGACAAACCTGTCTGTTTTTGTGTCAGAGCAGATGGCTGGCGTCTATGGCCGCTTTTACGAAAGATACAAAAAGCGGATGCGGAGCAAAAGGCTTGGACTTCAGTTCCGGATGAAACTGGACGCCGATGAACCAGGGATGATCCGGCCGTTCGACGATTTCGGGAAGCCTACCGTCCGGAGATTTTCCGGAAATGACCATTCCCGCCTGTTTTAGTTGCTCTTCATATTTCATGTTTACTTCATAACGGTGGCGATGCCGTTCGGAAATTTTGTTTCCGCCGTAAATCTTGCTGGCAAGGCTGTCTTTATCAAGTACTGATTCATAAGCGCCCAGACGCATCGTGCCCCCCAGATCGCCGTCTTTATGACGGATTTGTTTGGCTCCGTCTTTATCCCATTCGGTCATCAGGCCGACAACCGGTTCGCAGGCTTTGCCAAACTCGGTGGTTCCGGCCGTTTTAATACCGGCGACATTGCGCATGGTTTCAATGACGGCCATTTGCATGCCGAAACAAATTCCCAAAAATGGCACGTTATGTTCGCGGGCATATCTGATGGCCGCCAGCTTTCCTTCCGTTCCGCGTTCGCCAAAGCCTCCGGGAACAAGAATGGCACTGACCTCAGACAGATATGTGTCCGGATCGCCTTTTTCCAGAAGTTCGGAATCGATCCATTTTACGCGCACTTTGAATTTGTTGGCAATACCGCCGTGCGTCAACGCCTCGTTTAATGATTTATAAGCTTCCAGTAGCTGGGTATATTTGCCGACAACGGCGATTTTAACCTCGCCCTCCGGACAGCGAATCGTATTAACAATGTTTTCCCATTTGCTCAGATCGGGCTCTTTCTTGCAGTCAATGCCGAAATGTTTGCAGACCTGGGCGTCCATCCCCTCATGAGAATAGGCAACGGGCACCTGATAAATCGTGTCTACATCCAGTGCGGCAATGACGTTTTCTTCGCGGATATTACAGAATAAGGCTATCTTGCGTTTTTCATTCTGCGGGATCGGGGTCTGCGACCGGCAGAGAAGCATATCCGGCTGGATTCCGTATTCCTGAAGTTTTTTGACGGAATGCTGCGTCGGTTTTGTCTTTAATTCTCCGGCTGCCGGAATATAGGGCAGAAGCGTTACGTGCAGAAACATTACCCTGTCCCGCCCCAGATCATAGGCAACCTGACGAATCGCCTCGAGATAGGGCTGGCCTTCAATATCGCCGACCGTGCCGCCGATTTCGCACAGGACAAAATCCTCATCAGAAATGTCGGAATAAATAAAATCCTTGATTTCGTTCGTTACATGCGGGATGACCTGAATTGTGGCCCCGAGATAATCGCCGTGTCGCTCTTTGTCAATAACGCGCTGATATATTTTGCCGGTGGTTATGCTGTCCGTCCTTTTGGCCGGGACGCCCGAAAAACGCTCGTAATGCCCAAGATCCAAGTCGGCTTCTGTACCGTCATCCGTTACAAAAACCTCGCCGTGCTGGTACGGGCTCATAGTTCCGGGGTCGACATTGAGGTACGGGTCGAGTTTGCGCAGCCGGACCTTAAAACCGCGGGACTGCAGGATCGAGGCCAGAGAAGCGGAAGCCAGCCCCTTCCCCAGCGAGGAAACAACACCGCCGGTGATGAAAATAAATTTTGCTTTTGACGATAACACATTATTCAGATTAGTAGATTCAGACATTACAAGTTCCTTTTTTGCCTTATTTTAAAGAGACAAAGGCACCGTCTCGAAAGAGGGTGCCTTATGTCTGAGCGTTTCGAACATTTATTTTCCGGCGACCGGGGCGCTTGGGGCTGACGGTACGGACGGAGCGCTGTCCTGAACGGGAGCCTGTTCCAGAATGGAACCGCTGGGTCGTTCGGCACTTTTATAATATATTGACAAAGCGATGCTGGTCGCAAAAAACAGCGTGGCCAAAACGGCCGTTACTCTGGTAAGAAGGTTTCCGGTTCCGCGAACGCTCAGAAAACTGCTGGCGCCGCTGCCGCCGCCCAGACCGTCCAGAGCACCGCCGCCGGAACGCTGCATTAAAATGACGGCAACCAGAAAGATTGCGATCAGAAGATGAATAACCAATAAGATTGTTTCCATGTCAAATTCCTTTATTTATTGTTTTGCACAAGCATTTTTTGCAATTGCAATAAAGTCTACAACTTTGAGACTGGCACCGCCGATCAGGGCGCCATCCACGTCCGGCAGAGACAAAAATTCGGCGGCATTGCCCGGTTTTACGGATCCGCCGTACAAAATTCTCATTTTATTGGCATTGCCTTTGCCGAGTTTCTTGGCCAAAACTTTCCGCACAGCGGCATGAACTTCTTCGACATCGGCGGCCGTCGGCGTTTTTCCCGTTCCGATAGCCCAGACCGGCTCATAAGCGATAACGGTGTCCGAAGCGGAGGAATCATCCGGAACGGATCCCAAAATCTGCTCTTTGCAGACATCAATCGTTTTTCCGGCATCGCGCTGAGCTTCCGTTTCGCCGATACAGATAACGGTTTTCAGGCCCTGAGCGTGCGCCGCGGCAGCTTTTTTGCAGATAAGCTCGTTGCTTTCCCCATGGTCAGCCCGGCGCTCCGAATGACCGACAATAACGTACCGGCAGCCCAGATCCTTCAGCATAACGGGGCTGATATCGCCCGTATGAGCGCCCTTTTCCGCAAAGTGAACATCCTGCGCGCCCAGAGCAACCTTAGCTCCCCGCAAAGCTTTTTTTACGGAAGTAAGAAGCGTGAACGGCGGGCAGACCAGAAATTCGCATTCGATTTTTCCCATGGTTTTGACTTCCTGCGCGACCCCTTTGGCCAAAGCAATGCCGTCTTCAAGAAGACCGTTCATTTTCCAGTTGCCTGCGATAAGTTTTTTTCTTGCCATCGTTATTATCCTCTTAACATAATTTTGCATTGTCGTCTTTTTAACACAACAAAAATATATTTTCCAGTCAAAAAAACTTTTCAACACTAATATTTATAAAGTTGCATATATTGTTAAAATAACACTATAATACGTCCGTCTAAATTATAATTTGATAGGATTTTTCAGCAATGATGAATAAATTAGCAAAAGCGCAGAAAAGCTGGGTGTCAAAATCTATTCTGATTTTGACGGCCTTGAGCTTTATGTCTTTGTTCGGCGTTTCCGGTTATATTGTCAGCGCCGGTAAGAACAAGCCGGTCATTAAGGTTGACGATATTACGATCTCGCAGGCCCAGTTTGCCCAGATGTTTGACCATGAACAGCAGATGGCCAGAAATCTTTTCGGCGACAATATGGAGATCAACGACAATATCCGCAACGCCTTGCTTCAGGGTCTAGTGCAGCGGGAACTGACCAACGCCGTTATGGAACGGACCGCCGAAAAATACAATGTCAGTATCAGCGACGATCTGGTGCGCAAGATTATTTATTCTCAGGCTGAATTTATGGACGCCAGCGGAAACTTCAGTCTGGAAAAGCTGAGACGCGTTCTGTCCGCTTCCGGCTGGACCGAACAAAAATATATCGACGCCTTGAAAAGAGATATTATTAAACAGCAGCTGATTCAAAATCCCGTCGCCAACATGAATGTTCCGCAGGTTATGCTGGAAAAAGCCGCGCAGATTGAAAATCAGAAACGGGTTTTCAAATATATCAAGGTTGACCCCGCAAAAGTTAAAATCGACAGACAGATCAGCGATGAAGAGATCGAACAGTATTATCAGGACTTCAGCACAAACTTTACAGCTCCCGAAAAAAGAGATGTTTCTTTCATCGTGCTGTCCTTTGACGATATTGCCGCGCAGATCCGCCCGGATGACGCCGAAGCAGAGGCTTATTACAAAGAAAACATTTCACAGTTTGAAACGCCGGAAACCCGCGACGTTCTGCAAATGGTCTTTGACAGCAAGGAAGAGGCAGACAAGGCTGATGCCGCTCTCAAGGAAGGCAAAGACTTTTACGCCGTGGCCGAATCTCTGGCCAAACAGGACAAAGAAGCGACTGATCTCGGCTATGTTGCCAAAGACATGCTGCTTGCCGATCTGGCTGAAGATGTTTTCAGCGCGCCGAAAGGCGGAATCGTCGGTCCGGTCAAATCGGAAATGGGATGGCATCTTATGAAGGTTGCCAATATCAAAGCCGGATCCAAGGTCGATAAGTCAAAAGCCAAAGAGCAGATTGTCCAAATTCTGAAAAAAGAAAAGGCCTATAACGATGCCTATGAAATTACGGCGGCCATTGAGGACAAAGCCGGCAGCGGCATATCTCTGGAAGATATTGCCAAAGAACTGAACGTCAGAATTTACAAGGTCAGCGGCCTGGGTGAAGACGGCAATGCCGGCAAGGCTCCGGAAGCTTTTAAAAATCTGACCAAATCACCGGATTTTATTGACACGGCTTTCTCTTACAATACGGGGGAAATCAGCCAGATGATAGAAACCGACGACGGTTTTGCCGCTCTGCGCGTTGACAATATTATTGACGCTCATCCTCTGGCGATCGATCAGGTTAAAGGGGATATCGAAAAACTGTGGGAAGTCAATGAACGTTCCGCAATCGCACAGGAAATCGTCAATGATGTCATGCATGATCTTGAAAACGGCGACAATATCACCGACACAGCGGCCCGTTTCTCCCTGAAGCTCAATACAAGCAAGCCGATCAAGAGAAGCGAAAATTTTGAAGGGCTGACCACAATGAATATGATTGAGCTGTTTCAGGAAAATGAAGGAACTCCAAAACTGATTAATCAGGATGACGTCAAAATTATTGCCGTTACAGATAAAATCATAAAGAGTCAGGCAAAGCTCAGCGAAGTGCAGACGGATACAATCAAAAGAGCCGTCAAGCTTGACCTGACGCAGGATATGGCCAATCAGCTTGTTGACAGCTTCAGCCGCGATTATGACGTAAGGGTCAAATACCGGCTGCTCGGGCTTGCCGATTAGCCCAAAAGTTATCCTTATTGACACAGCCTCCGGAAACGGAGGCTGTTTTTTATGCTTCGCATGTTACGGCCGGTTTCGGACAAACGAGCGGTTCGGAAAGAAAAGCGTTCCGAAAGAAGCGTCTTATCCGCTCGACGCCCTTGTCGGAATAATGTTTTGGGAAAAAACAACACCCTCCTCTTTCGGCAGCGCGGTCCGCTGTTTTGTCGCTAAGGCGGCAGTTTTTCATAAAACGGAAACAGATTGCCGCGAATAAACCCGCGGTTTCATTATGTCCGCCGGTATGGCGGATTATTCACGATAAAGAAACAAAAATACCCTCAGTAAACCGGGGTTTTCTGTAAGGCATACAATAAAAAAGAACCGCCGTTTCAGGCGGTTCCGATCAAATCGGGAGTTCAGAAGCTGTACAATTCACTCCCCGCTTTCTGGCACAGCGGATAATAGTAGAAATAAACGCTGGCCAGCAGCAGAGCCGCGACGGGGACAAAGACCTTTTCAAAAGGAAAATGCGCGTGGCCGCCGTTTCTTTTTTTCATCCACTGATAAAACTCAGAAGCGTAATACATGATCAGGGCGCCGAGAAGCGTGCTGAAAAGGAACGGATCCAGATAAAAAATACCGATAACCTGCGGCGCGTAGTTCAGCTCGCTGATATACATAAAACCGATCATGGCGACGGATATCGTGAGTATCCAGAATTCCCGGCCGCGGAAGTTCCAGCCCTTTTTGTCAAACCAGCGGATTGTCCAAAAGCCGATCATTACCAGAAACGCGCCGGCCCATATGCCTACGACAGAATCGTCGACACCGAGATGACGGGCTATTTCCAGCGACGCACCGACCGCAACCGTGCAAACGGCGCAGGCCGGGTTGGCCAAAGCGGGAAAAGCAAAAACCAACAAAAATAAACTTAATGCGATAATCATATCTTTAATCCTTTAAATTAAACTGGTTTTATTATTATCGGTTATTGTTAAAAATCAACAGCTTTCTCAATTTTATCAGAAGGAAGCGTCCGCAGGTAGCGTTTGGTCATTTTCAGGGCGTTTTCAAAAGTCGACGCAGTGGAAATGTTTTTTATCAGATTATCCTGTTTCAGCGCGTCATGCAAAACGCGGCGGGGCTGAACCTTTAAATTTGAAAAAATAATCTTGGTATCGTATTTTTTCAACTTTTTGACAAACTCAACGATAATGTTGGCTCCCGTTGCGTCCACCACCGGAACATATCCCATTCGCAGTATCAGGACTTTCGGCGGTTCGTGAATTTTGTTGAAAAAGCCGGAGACCTGCGCGGCGCCGCCAAAAAAGAGCGGTCCGGACAGACGCAGCGACATCACGCCCTGCGCATGCAAAATATCGTCAATATCCCTGCCCTTGCCATGTTCTTTTATAACGCTGTCGTCGTTGGCTATTTCGATTTCGCGGCTCATTCGATGCATGAAGATGACGCTGGCCATGATGAAGCCGACGCTGATGGCCGTGTTCAGATCCACAAGAATTGTCAGCAGCACTGTGGCTAACAGCGTATAGCGGTCGCCTCTCGGCCCCCGCAGCAGCTTGTATACCTTGTCAAAGCTGAGCATATTCCAGCCTATAAGAATCAGCACCGTCGATAGGCAGGCCAGAGGAATATATTTGGCAGCCGGCGCAAAAACCAGCATAAACAGCAGTAGCCAGACAGACTGCATCATTCCGGCAACCGGCGAAAAGGCTTTGGCCTTAAAGTTTGTTGCCGTTCTGGCTATGGCTCCCGTGGCAGGGACGCCGGTAAACATCATGCAGACAATATTGGCAGCCCCCTCGCCGATGATTTCGGCATTGGGATTGTGATTATCGCCGCTCATGCCGTCAACAACCGTCGCGCTTAAAAGAGATTCCACACTGGTCAGAAAAGCTATGGTCAGACCGCTGGGAATCACTTTTAAAAATATACCGAGGTCAAAATCCGGCAGATGCGGCGCCGGCAAAAAACGGGGCAGCCCGCCGAACCGGTTGCCGATGGTCGAAACATTCAGTCCGAAAATCCATACCATGAGCGTCGCAACGACTACGCAGCCCAGAAACGCCGGAATTTTCGGATAACGGTGTCTAAGATAAAATATTGACGCAAAAGAAAGCAGAGTTATAAAGACGGCGCCGACTGTTATCTTGTCAAAATTATTGAAATACAGCAGCCACTTGTCGAGAAACTCCGGCGGCAGGGCCCCGATCTCGTAGCCCAGAAGATCTTTGATCTGCGTGGATATCAGAAGCAGGCCTATTCCCGCTGTAAAACCGACAACCACCGGATACGGAATATATTTAATATAGGTTCCGAGTTTCAGGTATCCGGCAATGATAAGAGTCAGCCCGGCAACAATCATTGTCATGGCCAGGCCGTCGTACCCGTAAGTATTCATAACATTTAAAATTACGACGACAAAGGCGCTTGTCGGACCGCCAATCTGATAACGGCTGCCGCCTAGCAGCGCAATAAAGAAACCGGCGACAATCGCCGTATACATTCCCTGAGCCGGCGTTACCCCCGAAGCAATGGACAAAGCCATGGCCAAAGGCATGGACACGACGGCGACCGTTAGTCCGGCTACGGCGTCTCTGCGGAATTTTTCGAAATCGTAGCCGCGGGTCTGGAATATTTCAAATATTTTCGGAGTAAAATTTGCACGGTAATAACGCCGGAATGTTTTTAAAAACATCTCTTTAACACCCTCTTTTCAATCTGTATCCCATTTTTAAACGGCGTTTAGAAATACAACTTTTCTGAGGGCTGTCAAGATATCTCCCCTTTAAAAAAGCTTGAAATGCACAAGTTTTTCGGATATCTTTCCGCGGAGGTGAAAAATTGCGCGACATTCTGGAAAAAGCTATTGAAACACACAGTCTAAACAAGACGGAAATCATCGGCCTTCTGAACAGCCGGACAGATGCCGGCGACCTGTTTGCCGCTGCGGATCTGGTACGCAGGAAATTTGTCGGCGCCGATGTCCATTTGCGCGGTTTGATCGAATTTTCCAACATCTGCAAAAACAACTGCCTGTACTGCGGTTTGAGACGGGACAACAAAGCCCTTGAAAGATACCGTATTGACAAGAACACCATTCTGGCTTTGGCAAAACATGCGAAAAGCATGGGACTGAAAACGGTTGTTCTGCAATCGGGAGAAGACGTTTACTTTGATATTCCCAAAATGACGGAAATCATAGCCGGAATTAAATCTTTCGGTCTGGCGCTGACCCTGAGCACAGGGGAAAAAAGCTTTCGGGAATACGAGGCTTACCGCAAAGCCGGCGCCGACCGTTTTTTGATCAGAATAGAAACAACAGACAAAAAACTTTATGAAGAAAACGATCCGGGCATGAGCTGGGAACGCCGCGTCCAATGCATGCGGGACCTGAAAAAGCTCGGTTATGAACTTGGTTCGGGCTGCCTTGTCGGTTTGCCGGGACAAACGACGGAATCTCTGGCCGACGATATTTTATTCTTTAAGGACATGAGCTGTGATATGATCGGTATCGGCCCGTTTATCCCTCATCCGCAGACACCGCTGAAAAACGCGGCTGCCGGCAGTTTGGAAACGGCGCTGAAAGTCATGGCGATTACCAGACTTTTGCTGCCAGACATCAATATTCCCGCGACAACAGCCATGGAAACACTGGCTCCCGACGGACAGATCAGGGCGCTGCAGGCCGGCGCAAACGTTATTATGCCCAATATAACGCTGACGCAGTTCCGGCAATATTACCAGCTTTATCCGGGCAAGACAACGACCGGATATACTCCGGATCAGAGTCTGCAAAAAGTCCGCGACAAAATAGCCTCCATCGGCCGCACGATCGGACAAGATGCCGGACAAAGCAAAAAATGGCTTAAAGAACACAATAACCAATAAACAGCTTGACAATCTGACATAATAGAAAGAAAGTAGCCCCGGAAAAAACAGCGGGGACAGCAGATGAAACTGAACTTTTTTAATTTAAAACACGATTTTTACGAAATATCAAAACTTTCCGGACCGATTGCCACGGCTTTTATCTCCATGGGCATTATGGGAATTGTGGATACCATAATGGTCGGAAACTACAATACGACCCAGCTAGCCTATATGGGGCTAGCCAACGCCATTTTCATGGTTTTGTTCACTATTCCCATCAGTCTGCTGCAAGGCGTCATGATTAAGGCATCGCAAAAATTCGGCGCCCGTAAATTCGCTTCCACGGGCAAAATCTACAACGAAGGACAAAAATATCTCGTTATTCTTTCTGTTATCTTTACGGTTATCGCCTTTCTCGGCGAACCTGTTCTCCTGCTGCTCGACCAGACCCCGGACATGGCGGAAAACGGAGGAAAGCTGCTGGATATTATGGCTCCGTCCATTCCTTTCATCCTGTTGTTTGTCAATGCCAACTTTTTCCTGCAGTCCATCAAGCGGCCGCATATTGCCATGTACGCGGCACTGACCGGAAACATTATCAATATTATTTCCAACCGGGTGCTGATATACGGAGAACTCGGTTTTCCCGAAATGGGAGCCGCCGGCGCCGCCACGACAACTCTGGTTGTCCGCATTGCTCTGGCGCTGATTATGCTTGGCTACATTTACCGTATGAAACGCAATCCGAAACTCAATAAGCGCTTCGGTCTGAGCAGAAGCTACGACACCTGGTGGATGGACAGCAAAAATACACGCAAAATCGGTTACGGCGTCGCCATTACGACAATCGCCACCAGCGGTTCCTTCTCCGCTGTCAATATTTTCGCCGGCTGGCTCGGCGCCGAAACTCTGGCGACGTTCGTCATCTTGTTCAGCGTTAGCAATCTGGTCTTTATGATTTGCTTTGCCGTGGCGCAGGGAACCTCCATCGTTGTGGCAAACGCTTACGGCAGAAAGGACGCAAACGGCATTATCAGCGCCACTCTGGCCGGGTATATCCTTTATTTTCTGACCATTACCGTCATCGGTTTTTTTGTTGTGGTTTATCCGCAGCTGATTTTCGGCATTTTTACCAATGACGAGGCTCTGATGAAAATCATCGAATTTCTTTTGTTTTATGTTATGCTCGATTTGTTTATCGACAGTCTGCCACTGAATATCGTTACCTCACTGAACGGTCAAAGCGATGTTGAAATTCCGACGCTCAATCAGGTCATTTCCTTTTTGCTGGTCAGGGTCTCCGGCGCTTATCTTCTAGCTTTCGGGTTCGATATGGGGCTGAAGGGACTGATTCTCGGGCTGGCCTGCGGCGGTTTGTCTTCATTGCTGCTGAACGGCGCCCGCTTTGTTTATCTGACCCGAAAAAGAGAAAAGCTCTCTTATTTGAGCAAACTTAAAGCCTTATAGCTCTTTCTGAGAGCAAACATAAAAAACAGGCTCCGCAAAAGGAGCCTGTTTTCCTTTTTCCGCTTACGCGATCATTTCGCGGACACGTTCCTTAATTTGAGAAACGGCATCGCATTTCGGCGTGTATTTTTCCTCAAACGGCGCTACCGTTTCCCAGCCGAGATCCGTAAAGACCTGTTGGATCTGATTGACAACGCCCGGCTTCCAGCCATAAGAGCCAAAAGCAAAACCCTTTTTGTTCTTCGGAGCCAGACCTTTCATATAGGCTAAAAATCCGGCTACCCGCGGAAAGAGCTGATTGTTCAGCGTCGGGGTGCCGACACAGACATATTTGGCATCAAGGAAATCTACCATAACCTCGGAAACATTTTTAACCGTCAGACAATGTTTGACAACGGGAATGCCGGCATCCTGAAAAACAGACATGACGGCTTCCGCCAAAGTGGCGGTCGCTCCCCACATCGTGTCGTAAACAACGACAGCTTTGCCTTCGTTCTGTCCGGAAGCCCATTTGGCATAACTGCCGAGAATGGCATTGACTTCTTTTTCTCCGGACCAGATACAGCCGTGTGACGGCGCAATCATTTCGATATCCAGCCCAAGGCTGCCGGCCGTGCTCAGGGCCTTTTCCGCCTGAGCGCCGAACGGAAACAGAATATTGGCATAATAGCTCTTTGCGTTTTGCATGACGACATCAAAAGGCTCGTCCTTTACAAAAATGCTGTCGCAGGCAAAATGCTGGCCGAAACCGTCATTGGAAAGGAGAAGCTTGTCTTCCTTGACATAAGTCATCATCGAATCGGGCCAGTGCAGCATCGGCGTGGTCATAAATTCAAGCGTCCTTTTGCCGATGTTTAGCGTATCGCCGGTTTTGATAATCTGGAAGTTCCAGCCTTCAGTATCAAAATGCGCTTCCAGAGCCGATTTTCCGGCCATATTTGTAACGATTTTGGCCTGCGGCGCCAGTTTCATAATGACGGGGATATTGCCGGAATGGTCCATTTCAACATGGTTGACAATCACATATTCTATTTTTGAGAAGTCGGTCAGACTCCTGACGCGGCATATCATTTCATCCGACATATAGGCCTTTACGCCGTCAACAAGCGTGATTTTGTCATCCATAATCAGATATGAGTTGTAGGTAGAGCCGTTCGGGGTCGAATAGCCATGAAATTCCTTGAGATTCCAATCCTTGACGCCTACCCAGTAAACATCTTTTTTTACTTCTATTCCGTTCATCTTAATCTCCTAATATTATGAAAATTTTATATATAGATAACCCTAAAAATTGTGCTTGACAATAGCCTAAATATAATTATAAACAATAACAATAATTGTTATTGATTTTAACGGAAATGAGATGAATTACTCGAGACAACGCGAACTTATCCTCAGAGTTCTGCATAACAATATTGTCCATCCGACGGCCGATTTTGTTTACGAACTGATGAAGAAAGAGATTCCGAACATCAGCCTGGCTACGGTTTACAGAAACCTCAATCAGCTGGCTGAGGCCGGAATAATCCGCCGTATCGAAAGTCTGGACGGTGCCGTTCATTTCGACCATGATACTCACAAGCATTATCATTTCATTTGCATTAAATGCAATAAAGTTTACGATATCCCCTATGATGTTGCTCCGGATCTTGAACAACAGGTTCTGGAAAAAACAGGGTTGGAAGTTACAGAGCATGATATTGCCTTCAAAGGCGTCTGCCCTCATTGTCAAAACCACAATTAAAAAGTTTTAAGGAGACTAAATAATGGAACTTAAAGGATCTAAAACAGAAAAAAACCTTATGGATGCTTTTGCCGGCGAATCGATGGCTCGCAATAAGTATACTTACTATGCCTCAAAAGCTAAGAAAGAAGGTTACAATATCATTGCCGACAAATTCGAGCAGACTGCCAACAATGAAAAGGAACATGCCAAACTCTGGTTCAAGCTGTTGCACGGCGGCGAAGTTGCCGATACGATTACCAATCTGAAAGACGCCGCGGCCGGCGAAAGATACGAATGGACCGACATGTATGACCGCATGGCCAAAGAAGCCGAAGAAGAAGGCTTTACCAAAATTGCCTTTTTGTTCAGATCCGTCGGCAAAATCGAAAAAGGCCACGAAGAAAGATATGAAGCTCTTCTGAATTCTCTGGTCGAAGGCAAAATTTTTGAACGTCCGACCAAAGTTATCTGGGAATGCGCTAACTGCGGACACCGTGTCGAAAGCCCGAAAGCTCCGGAAAAATGCCCGGTATGCGATCATCCGCAGGCTTATTTCTTTGAGCTTCAGGAAGAATTCTAAACCCAATTTCAGTTATAAGACCCCGCCTCTCCAGCGGGGTTTTTTTTACTTTGTTTCGCAATATCTGTTCTGGTGTTCGGGGAAAAATCTCTGCTCACAACTTTGACTTTGCGGTTTAAATGTCTCTGTTTTGCGGTACAATGGTTTATATTTTAAATCAGAGGACCGAAAATGTTATTATCAAAACTTCTTAAAGCAGCAAATATTTCAGATATTCCGGAGAGAGATACGGAAATTACGGGGCTTACCGTAGACTCCCGCAAAGCCGAACCGGGTTTTTTATGCGCTATTCTGGCTCAGGACCGGGAAACAGCGCAGCGCTATGCCGACAATGCGGCGGAGAACGGAACCGCGGCGCTCGTCAGCGAATATAAGGATATTCAGACCGGACTGCCGGTGTATTATGCCGAAAATGTGCGCCGCGCCATAGCCCTGATGAGCAAAAGCTTTTTTACTCCCCTTCCCGCCACGCTGACTGCCGTAACCGGAACAAACGGCAAAACCTCCACAGTGTCTTTTGTCAGACAGATTTGGAAACATGCCGGAATTTCCGGAGCCAGTTTCGGCACGCTGGGCATCGAATCCGACGTTTTTTCGGAATATACGGGATGGACAACCGCAGACTGCGTTACTCTGGACAAAGATCTGCACAAAATCGCCGGTCTGGGCGTTACCCATGCGGCGCTTGAGGCCTCAAGCCACGGACTGGTTGAAAACCGTCTGTACGGATTGAAATTCAAATCCGCCGGTTTCACGAATCTGACTCAGGATCACCTCGATTATCACAAAACGATGGAAAATTATTTTGCCGCCAAAACCCTGCTCTTTACAGATTATATGGAAGAAAACGGCTGCGCCGTTTTGAATGCGGATATTCCGCAGTATGCAAAACTTGAAGAAATCTGCAGGTCCCGCGGGCTGAGCATTATTTCTTACGGAAAAAACGGCAAGGATCTTCAGCTGCTGGAGCAAAATCTGCATAAAGTCGGTCAGGATCTGACAATAAAAGTCTTCGGCAAGGAATATCGGGCCGCCATGAAAATTACCGGTTCGTTTCAGGCATGGAACGCTCTTTGCGCTCTCGGCACGGCCATCGGCGCCGGGTTGGATCCGCAAAAGGCCGTTGCCGCCCTGCCCGCGCTGCAAAATCCGGAAGGCCGCATGGAACTTGTCGGCGTAACGCCGCAAGGAGCCAGTATTTTTGTGGACTTTGCCCACACTCCGGATGGTATTGAAAATGCCCTGAAGTCGCTGCGGCACCATACCGAAAACAAATTGTGGATTGTTTTCGGCTGCGGCGGCAACAGAGACAAGACCAAACGTCCGAAAATGGGAGCTTTGGCAAAAGATCTGGCCGATAAAGTGATCGTTACCGACGATAATCCCCGCTTTGAGGATCCGGCTCAAATCCGCCAGGAAATTCTGGCTGCCGTTCCCGGGGCAGAAGAATTCGACGACCGGGCAAAAGCCATCCGTTATGCCATGCAGAAAGCTGACGACGGCGACGTGGTTCTTGTGGCCGGCAAAGGGCATGAAGAAGGACAAATCATCAACGGTAAGGTTTTGCCATTTAATGACAAAAAAGAAATTCTGAAAAACCTGTAACTTCAGTCCCGGCATCGGACCGGGGCTTTTTTATACGTCATCACCTCCGAAACAATATAGGAATACAGTGCCAGAATCCTTTCGCCGCCGGCATTGCCCGCACCGCCAGGTGCAAAATCCGACATGGCGCGATGTAAAATGATGCAGAACTATCTGCTTTTGGATATAAAAAAAGCTCCCACACGATAATGCAGAAGCTAATATTGTAAAATGGCAGGCGTTAATCAGCCAGTTTCAGACTGCCGGCAACGGTTTTGCCTCTTTCAGTCATCAGCTCGTAGCTGATTTTGGCGCCTTCATTTAATGTTCTCAGACCCGCAGCCTGAACCGCAGAAATATGCACGAAAACATCAGACCCTCCTTCATCGGGGGTAATGAAGCCGTAACCTTTTTTATTGTTAAACCATTTTACAGTTCCTGTTGCCATAACTTTATCCTTTTCACAAACAGGTTAATACGCTTTTACATTATAACTGGCATTTACGCCGTTATATTATAGGTGTAATCTAACTAAAGATTAATGGCAAGCGATTTTATTGTTTCCGCAGAATATTTATGCTTGTTTTTTAGCCGGAGGCACTTATATTTTTGAAGTATTACCGTTTGTTTTAATTATGAAAGGATTGGACATGAAGAAAATATTCTATGCACTCACTTTCATTCTGCCGGCCGTTGTTTTTACCGCCGCCGGCGACAGCGAAGCCAAACACCGCGGCTATATCGACAGCGATAACCAGGTCAGCGACGAAGCCCCGGCGGCCATGGCGGTAAACCCGAGCAAGGCTTACAGAACAACCGAACAGGATTCTTACAACGACGCCGTTGACAATACAAAAAACTATGTCAGCACCAAAGCCGAAAAAGCCGGCGGTTTTATCAGCGATAAGTCTGAAGATACAAAAGATTACGTCAAGAAAAAATACCAAAATACGAAAGATTACATAGAAAGCAAAGCTTCCGACTGCAGCTGCAGTGGCCAAAACGATGCCAAAGACTGCTGCAAAGGCAAAATGAAAGACGGCAAAAAAGATCCGAGTCATTATATGGAAAAAGTCCGGAAAAAAATAGACAAGGAATATGAAGAAGCCGTTTATAAAATAAACAAATCGCAGTTGAGCGGCAGCCAGAAAGAGCTTTTGAAAGAACAGGCGGAAGAAAACCGCGATCTGGCTATTGAACAGGCCGAGAAAAGAAGCGATCTTATTTCCGAACATATGAAAGAGCGCAAAAAATTCAGAGACGATATTATGAAAGACAAATCCAACAGAAAAGCCGTCAAGGCCGTTATGGATATTCTCTGAGTTTTTGTTTCCTAACCCAAAAACCCTCCGCTGACCGGCAGAGGGTTTGTTTTTTATGCATAAAAACTATTCACAAATTAAATATTCTCTGCTAAATTGGGGCGTCGCCTGCGGCATTGGGGCTGCGGGCCTTTAATTACGATATTAAAAAAGGAAACTAAAATGGCATTGAAAAATACAAGAGCCGGAAATTATCCGGAATGGTACCAAAACGTCGTCTCGGAAGCAGACATGGCGGAAAACTCATCCAGCCCGGGATGCATGGTCATCAAGCCGTGGGGATACGGCATTTGGGAACGCATCCGCGACGTCTTTGACGAAAAGATCAAATCTACTGACCACGAAAACTGTTATTTTCCAATGTTTATCCCCCTTTCCTTTTTTCAGAAAGAAGCCGAACATGTTGACGGTTTTGCCAAAGAGATGGCCGTCGTAACACATTCGCGCCTGTCGATGAAAGACGGCAAGCTGGTTCCTGATTCTGAGCTTGACGAGCCGTTGATCGTCCGTCCTACTTCGGAAGCGATTATCGCCGACTCATTTTCCAAATGGGTCAAATCTTACCGCGATCTGCCGGTTCTGGTCAACCAGTGGGCCAATGTCGTTCGCTGGGAAATGCGTCCGCGCCTGTTTCTCAGAACCCGCGAATTTTTGTGGCAGGAAGGACATACCGCGCATTCTTCCGCCAGGGAAGCCGAAGAAGAGACCACGCGCATGCTTGAGGCTTATCGCGAACTTTGCGAAGAAACCCTGGCCATGCCGGTCATCTGCGGACGCAAACCCGAGCATGAGAAATTTCCCGGCGCCATAGACACCTACTGTGTCGAAGCCATGATGCAGGACGGGAAAGCCCTTCAGGCCGGAACTTCGCATTTTCTCGGTCAGAATTTTGCAAAATCCGCCAATATTTCGTTTGTCAACAAAAACAATCAGTCGGAATATGCCTATACGACTTCCTGGGGGGTATCGACCCGTCTTATCGGCGGCGTTATCATGACCCATGCCGACGACGAAGGCATGGTTGTTCCGCCGAAAATAGCGCCGTATCAGATTGTGATCGTCCCGGTCATTAAAAACGACACCGACGAAGAAACGGTTATGAATTATATCAAAGATCTGCAGAAAGAGCTTACGCAACAGTTTCCGTTCGGAGAAAAAATCCGTCTCAAGGTTGATAAACGCGACCGCAAGAGCGTTGACAAATTCTGGGAATGGACCCGCAAAGGCGCTCCAGTTATTTTGGAAATCGGCCCCCGCGACGTTGCCGAAAACAACGTTATGGTTAAAGAACGCATCCGTCTTGGAACGCCGGCGGGCAAAACCGTTGTCAGCCGCGGCGCCTTTGTCAGCTCGATCGCCGCTCGGCTGGAAGGCCTGCAGGCAGAAATGTTTGCCAGAGCAAAAGCACGGCTGGATAAAAACGTTCGTACCGATATTAAGACCAAAAAGGAATTTGAAGAATATTTCGCCGGTTCCAATGTCTGGATTGAAGACGGCAAAGCCGGAAAAGTGGCTTTTGTCCGCGGAAAATGGAGCCAGGATCCAAATTCGGAAGAATTGCTGAAAGCCATGAAAATTACAATTCGCTGTATCCCGTTTGATCAGAGCGGCGGTGAAGGAGAATGCCTGCTGACAGGGCAGAAAGGCGCAACGCTCGACGTTATTTACGCCCGCTCCTACTAGAATAACAAAAAACCGGATGAAATCATCCGGTTTTTTTTGCAGCACTTTTACCGTTCAGATAATTAATGGTATAGTTTAGAAAACTCTTCTCTTCCTTGCTCGGTCGGGGATGGCTGCTGAGCAAAACCCAGGTCTGATACATTCCTATAATTGTTGACCGGCTTTCTAAACGCAGGCGGTAAAGATCTTCAAGAGCCAATCTGATGCTTTTTCTTACGGAATAATACCGACCGGAACAGCGGTACAACAACGCTTTTTCCGATGGAGAGAGATCTTTTTTTCTTAATCTTTTTTTCTGCAGGTTCTGATAAAATCTGAGCTTTGCAGCAGTTTCCTCAAAAGACGAAGATTGGCAGTGTCCGAAGGCGGGATTTTACATAACGTAAACACACCTTCCAGCTTTTTGACTTCCTGAGCATCAGCAAAAGAACAAAAAGCAAACAGCAGAATAATGAAAGCAACATATCCGTTCATGTTTTATGTTTTTGAATTAATAATTTGCAGATTTTTAAATGGAATGTTTTTTCTCTAGCATATACCCGGATAATTGTCCATATTATTTTGACTTTTTCGGAAAGCGGCATTAGTTTAAATAAACAATATCAGTGAAGGAATCTCATATGAAAAAAACTGTTTTAATTACTGCCGCCGTTTTGTTCTCTGCCTTTACCGCCGTTGCCCAGCCGGCAATGCCGGAAATTTCTCCGGAAGAAATGCAGGAAAAACTTATCAGCGCCGTAAAAGCCGAGTTTGACAATATTGACACTGACGGCGACGGCATCATCTCTCATGATGAATTTATTGAATACCAGATTGCGGAAATCCGGAAGAAAGGAGAAGAAAATTTCCGGAATATCGATGCGGACGGCAGCAACGACATTACGGAAGAAGAATACTTTACCGCGCTGAAAAGCGTTATGGATCAACTGGCAGAAAAAATGAGCCGGCTTGCGGCGGATTAATAAAAAAGGACCGGTTTTCCGGTCCTTTTTTATACCAGCGGTTTGTTTCCGCTTTCGCCGTCATTATCAGAACCGTCTCCGACCAATGGCGGGTTCGATGGATTCTTATTGTCTTCATCATCGACCAGCGGCGGATTTTCCTCTTCTCCGCCTGTTTTCTTTTTGGCGGCGACAACCTCATTGGGATACAGCACATAAGTGGTATAGGCTATCTCATCGCCGATTTGGAACTGGTCGTTTTTAAACGACTTCATATAAATCAGCGATCCGTCCTCAAGTTCGATAAAAAGACATTCCAGCGGTACAAACGGAATACTGAAACGCACTGACATTTTGAACATATCGGCAATTTTTCCCGTTTTTTCATCCGAGAAAATCAGTCCCCGCGTTTCTACCGACTTGGCCAGTTGTTTGTCGTTCTCGTCAATATCGTCCTGCTTCATGCTGCCGCGGTCGGTGGCAAGCTCATAGATTTCGGCATCCGCAAGCTTGTATGTCCAGTAATAATCCAGAACATCTCCCGCCTGCAGCTCATAGTCAATTTTTGACTTGCGGAAGTAACAGTTGTTTCCGTCGGCAAGCCGCATGACATAATGAGGAAACGGATACGGAATATCCAGACGCATAACAATGGAATAGATTTTGTTTATGACTGTTTCGGAATGTTTGTTCAGAAGCAGTTCGTAAGCAAATTCTTCCCCTTCATCAACTCCGTTGTTGTCGTCTTTACTGCAGGAGCAGAGGCATACGACAAAAAGCCCAATTAACAGAATAATCTTTTTCATTTTTATTTATTTTTGGTTACACAATAATCATTTTTCATCCTTAGAATAGTATATTTTTGTCTAAATTTAAATACTAAAAATCACAAATTTGAGAATTATATATTGAAAAAACATTCAAACACGGGAAAACAGATATGAAAGACAATAAAACAAGCGGCTATCTTATGGCGTTAACCGCTATTTTCTTCTGGAGCATCAACATCATCATCGCCAGCTATTTTGCCGCAGAACTGACGCCTTTCGAAATCGCGTTCGGAAGATGGCTTATCGCCAGTCTCATTCTGGTTCCCCTCGCCTGGAGCGGATTAAAAAAGAATTTCAGACTGCTGACAAAAAACTGGTTTCTGGTGTTGAACCTTGCCCTGACGGGAATTGTTTTTGACAATACGCTTATTTATTATGCCGGACGGACCGCTCCGGCCATTGATATGGGGCTTCTGGATGTTACCGGCCCGATATTTCTGGTAATTTTATCACGTTTGTTTTTAAAAACGCCTATTTCTTTGCAGCAGCTTATCGGTCTGGCTGTTGCCGTCTTCGGGGTTATGGTCGTTATTCTGCAGGGAGATCTGACGCAGATTGCGCATTTTAAATTTGTCGACGGGGATTTTATTATGCTGGCGAATACCTTTTGCTTTGCCGTTTATTCCCTGCTGCAAGCCAAACGCCCCACGCAGATTTCGCAGTCCGTCATGCTGGCGGCAACGGCGGTTGTCGGGGTTATTATCATCTTTCCGCTACTTTTGTTGACCTCCGACGGAATGAAAATGTTTTCGCTGCAGCCGATAGATTACGGCGTTTTTCTTTACCTCGGCATTTTTAATTCCGTTATCGCCTATCTGTGCTGGAACAGCGCCCTTGCCAGCATTGGCAACATAAAAACCAGCATTATCTATTATCTGCTGCCGCTGTTCAGCGGTATCGGCGCTTATCTGGTTCTGCACGAAAAACTGTATTGGTCTCAGCTTATCGGCGGGTTTCTGGTTATCGGCGGAATCGCGCTGGTCAGCCTCAGCAGAAAGACACCGCGCGACAGGAAACAACCGGCATAAAACCGCCGCAGCATTATGTGCCGATGGTTTGCAAAGAAACAGAAAGAAAGGTGTCAGCGCCGTTTTTTCTGCCAGCCTTTTGCCGCCCGGCTCCAATATGCCGGCAGATCCCCGTCCATATTCAGATTCTCTGTTTTATAACGGCGCAGGAGACGCATAAATTCTCCCTCTTTTTCGCCTTTGGGCAGAAAATATATACCGGCAACCGTTGGTGTCCGGCAGCCGCTTCCCGCAGGAAAGGTAAAAGGTTCGCCGATGATCCGGCAGCGAGCCATATCTGCAAAAATGCGAGCCTCCATATATTTTCCGCTGTAACCGCAGATGTCGGACCAGCCGATATTCGGCGCTGTTTTCATCCGCCTGCGGATTTTGGCAAAAAGTTCTTTGTGCCGCGGCAGTTCAAAGGCATTTCCCCGCAGCAGGCTGTTAAAATCTTCCATAGCCAGAGGATTTTTCCAACCGCCGCCGAACACCAGAAAACTGGCAGGCATTGCATATTCTTCCGGCACAAAAGACAGCGTATGAGTCAAAACATAAACGCTCAGATATTCCGCCGTGCGAATGGTGTCTTCAAAAGAATATCCGCGGCAGTTCAGACAATCCGGAATACGATACCAGCTCGGATCGGAGGACTTGGGCGGCGGCAGCAGAAAAAAGTTGTTTCCCTTGTCGTCTGCGGCGGCATGATTGAAAAGCTCATCCAGAAGTTCCGGAATGACCTTTCCTTTTTTTCCGAAACTGCCGTCAAGATCGCAGTTGCAGTTTTTATGCAGGCGCGCCAGATAATCCGGATAATGATTAAAGGGGCCGGCATCCCATCCCGCCACAATTTCCCGGCCGTTTTCATCTTCAGTGATTATGGCAATGTTTCCCGTATTTCCGGCATTGCAAAAAGCTACCGGAAAAATACCCTTCGTTTTTAAATCCTTTGATATATGCAGGTTGTGAACCGGTGCCAGTGGAGCCCCCTCGCCACCGTTCATCACGTCGTCGGAACGAAAATCGCAAATAACCGGTATTCCGGTCAGATCAGCCAGCAGACGGGCATTTCCGACCTGAAGCGTATAAGCTTTCTCTTTTCCGGCAATCGACGGCGGGCAATGGTCGCATGTCTGGCCATGAAACCCTATGGCCGCAACATCCTGTCTTGAAAATCCGGATCTGGCCAGCATCTCATTAACGGCAGACGCGACAAATCGGGTATATTCGTCAACGGCAGCTGCAAAAAAAGCATTGCCGGAGAGTTCGTCCATACTGACGCGGACCGCTCTGGCCATTTCGCGCAGTTTGAGCATTTTCCCGGTCATCTCCCGGGAATAAGGTTTGGAAAAAGACGCCAGATCCCTGATGCCGTTTTCGTCAAACCCGGTCAGCACTACGTCCACGCCGTCCAAAGAATTTCCGGTCATTATGCCGATGATTTTCATATAAAATAACTCCATTATTGCCAATGGAGTTATTTTAGCCTGTTGAGAGTTAATTATTGTTTAAGCCGGTTCAGGACATCTCGGCGGCTTTTCCCATCATTTGCGCCAGAGGCGGCATGCTCCGGGAGCGGACAAACTCCCTGAACTCGCGTTTGAAGTCTTTCGCCGACCCGTAAGCCATCTCTTTTACATAGCGCTGCATGGCAATGTAAATATATTCCCGGGGTTCCGGTTTCAGCGAAGCGAGAACGGCTATTTTTTTCTGCATAATGGCTTCATAGTCAAAATTACTCTTCTTCCCCAAGTTGCGCAGACTGTCCAATTGCTGCACGGAACGGTTAATGGCCGAGGCATTGCGTTTTATCTGAAGTTCCGCCAAGGCTCCGTGATAGCTGACCATTTCATCCAAATCGCTGATCCCCTCAAAGGAGAACGGCGACGGCTGCTCTTTCTTTTCCCCGGCAGAGGTTTTGTTTTCCCTGCGGCTGTTTCGGGCGGCATTTTCAACGGTTTGATACAAAAAGGCAAACAGCGTCGTTTTGTTTTTCTGAGCAAGCTCCAGCTTTTTCAGAAAGATTTCGCCTTCGGTTTCGACTAACAATGTTACCATTTCAGCCTCCTGCGCTCATAATTATAATCGTGATGAAGTATGTTTTATTGTAGCATAAATATCCTCCGCCTACAACAAGAAATGTAACAAAACGGTAACAATCCGCTCAGGCATGAAACCGGCGCCGGAAAAACTTTTTGATGTCTTTGTACCACTGGATGTACAGCGGCGTAAAATATTCGTCGGGAAGACGGCGCTCATGAAACTTGTAATAGATGCTGTCGTTATCCCGGGAAACTTCCAGCGGCGTCCGGTCAATGTTGATTTTCGGATGACAGTCTTTGGGAAGTTCAAATAAAGTAAAATCTCGGCAGTTCAGCAAAATGAACTCCCCGTCGCAGCCTTTGCGGGCTTTAATATACATAATCCCCGAGCGGCTTAAATCGCTCCAGCCGGTAAAATATTCCTCAAACCGAAGCACCTTAATGGCCGGACAGCCGCTGATTTTCAGCTTTCCCGTAGCTTTGGCCCCAATATCAACGCTTTCGACCGTCTGCGAACCGCCGATATCCAGTTCGCCGCCGAAATCGTCGGCAAGCTCAATATGTTTCAGTCCTTTGTCATGACTTCTTTTGCTTTTAATAAATATTTTGCCGCGGCAATCGTCGCCAACCGACAAATCTTTCAGATAAACAGAATCCGCTATCAGATTGCCACGGAACGAGCTGCCTATTTTAATTCCCTTTTTGCCCCAGTTTTCGCTGAGCTTGATGTTGGCGTAACTGTAATATCCTATTTCAAGCATATGAAAGCATGAATCCCTGATCTCAAGAACGCCGCTGTACACATCCCCGATTTTCAGATTAAAGCATTTTCCGCTGTAATTCATTGTCAGATTGCAGCGGCAGTTATCGCCTAGAACGATGTCGGTTACCGAACTGCGAGACAAATTCAGAGAACCGCTGAAGCTGTCGTCTACCGATACGGCATCTATAAAAGGATTGTCCCTGATGTCTATGGCTGCCGATACTTTTTTGCAAACAATCAGTTTTTTGATTCTTGCCCGCGTCAGATTCAGGACACAATCCCGGGTATATTTCGGTACGCTAAAGCGGCTTTTTTTGATTCCGTTAATGATTATCTGCACCTTCCTCCCGCTGCGCATAAACCGACGGAGACGATGCTGAGTCAGCTCTTTTGCGGTATAATAATACTCTTCCTCATCGTCAATTTTGACAATAGACAGGCCCAGATCAAACGCGGCATCGTCAGCAAGCCGGTAATGATAGGTTCGGATAAACTTCAGAATGATGTCGGCATATTCCGTCGGATAATCTTTTTCATGAAAACCGGTAATGCGGATAATCCGGTCATGAAACAGCTCAATAACAGCAAGTCCCGTACAATACCTGTCGCGCAGAACAAGCATATTTTCACGGTCTCCCATTAAGGTAATATGATATCCGCCATCCAGCGAATGCAGGACATTATCACAAGTATCCGCAGCCACGTCCAAATTCCTCCATCATACAATTTAAAGCTCTATTTTATCTAATCGCTGCCGACGGATTATCAACGGCGGACAATCAAATTTAGGCCGGAAAAAATATGGGACTTCCGGGTCTTTTTGTTTGCTTATTTTTGCAAACTAATGTAACAACTATATGTGCAGGAGAAAAATATGGGCAATATTTGCTATTCGTCAGAAATTTATCATCTAGATCCAAAAGACATTATATCACTTAAAGACAGTGATATAAAAAACAATATTAAAGCAAAAGATGAAGTTATTATCCTCATCGGAAGCAATAAGACCTATTGGAATGCGCAGAATGACGGAACCCCCGATACCCTGCTCCGGGGCCGCCGCATTGTGGAAGAAGCCGTTAAAAACGGAACAGAATATATTCCGGTGCGCATTGCCTTTGTATCGCATATCGCAAAATATGATTTCATTTCTCCTCTTATTCGGGTTTTAAGGTACCGCCATAAGTTCTATTCTTCCAACATTTACCATATTGATCCTTTTGAAATCAGGGAAAAAAGGATTGAGCGAAATTTCAGAAACGCCGAAAATGCTTACCGTTTTTCCAATCCAAAGTATAAAATGACAAAGGAAACCCGTCAAAAAATGTATCAGGATCTGGTAGACAGCATGAGACAAAACGGGTATGACGACCGATTTCCTCTTGACATTATGCTGTGCCGCAATATGGGGATTCAGGATACGCTCAATCAGGGACACCACAGGATGAGCGTTGCCATTGATTGTAAAATGCACCGCGTGTCCGTCATTTTTTCCGCCGCCGGCCAGGCGCCGAAATTTCTGCATCCCTTCTTCAGAATTATCGCCAAACTTAACCTTTTGTTTAAGCAATGAGAACAGCCATGAAAAATATTGTCCATATATCAAACTTTAACTTGATGCGCCTAAAAGGCTGTTTTCAAAACGGTTTTCCGATTAAAATCTCCAACGGCCTTATCCGCAACGGTTATGCTGTTCTCAACTATCCGGACCGCGATTTGTGCCGCATGTTCGGGTTCGGGCATATGAACTTCTGGGGAAAAAGAAAGCTGAACAGCCATTTGGCGGAATACTGCCGCATTGTCAGGCCGGATGCCCTTCTTATCGGGCACGCCGATCTGATTGAAAAGGAAACACTGCTGAAAATCAAAGAGATGTTTCCGCATCTTCGCATCATGCAATGGAGCTGCGACTGGATTGTTCCCGGTTATGCGGAGCGGAATATCAAAGCATTGAACAAATATCTGGATGTCGTTGATGTTCTGATGATTTCTACCGGAGACAAACAGCTTCTACAACAGTTCAAGCGCCCCGGAAACAAGGTCGCCTATCTGCCGAATATGGCTGATGCCTCGATTGAGACGGGAAAGGCTTTTGAAGCGTCCGAGCTTCCCGCAGACATCATGCTTTGCGCCAATACGGGAATGCGGCAGTTTTGCGGAAAAGACAGAGAAGTGGAAAAAATCGTTGATGAAAGTCTCGAGAGGATTCCGGGCCTGAAATGGCTTCTGGCCGGCATAAAAGGATGCAAATCGTTAAACGGCTACGAATATATCGATCATCTCAAAAATGCCGCCATGGGGCTTAATCTGAGCCGGCTGAATAATATATATCTGTACAGTTCCGACCGGCTGGCGCATATTATGGCCTCGGGACAACTGGCCTTTATCGACCGCAGAAACGGTTTTACCGATTTATTTCAGGAAGATGAAGCCGCTTTTTATTCCGAAGAAGACGAATTTTATGACAAGCTCCGGTATTTCAAGGAAAATCCGTCTCAGCGCATGCGGACGGCGCAAAAAGGCTGGCACAAAATACATTCCGAATTCAGCGAGCGCATCGTTACGAAATTTATGGCGGACCTGATGTTTGACAAATTTGAAAACGAGGGCAAACCCTGGCAGATTCTGCTTGACGACTGAGACGGAGAGAAGAGCATGAAATATGATCATCACTGGGCGTTGGAACTGTTTGAAGAGTTTTTGCAAAAATATCAGAAAGACCTGAGCGCATCGATGATCCGTTCCGCGGAATTTGCCATGGAAGCTCACCGGGGACAAACCAGAAAAAGCTCCAATATCCCCTATGTATCGCATTTGTTTGAAGTCGCAGGTATCCTTATTGAAAACCAAGCTTCCGAAAATCTTGTCATTGCCGGTTTGCTGCATGATGTTCTGGAAGACACTGCCAAAAGCGCGGTTGACATTGAGGCGCTTTTTCCTCCCGTCAAAGGCCGCGAAATCATAAAAATCATTCTGGCGGATACCGAACAGGACAAATCCCTGCCCTGGAAAAGCAGGAAACAGGAAACAATTGACTATCTGAAAAGAACGCGCAGCAAAAACGGTATGCTGCTGATTGCCGCCGACAAACTTTCAAACCTGCGTTCCTTTTACAGAACTCTGGCGGAATGCGGCGAAAGCATGTGGAATGATTACAGTTGCGGACGAATCGAACAACGCTGGTATTTTGAAACAATCGGCGAACTTTTATCAAATAAACTTCGAAATTATAAAAAGATAAACAAAGAATATAAAGAATTGCTTAAATATTTGTTTGACTAACACAAGGAGACTTTCCGATGAGAAAAGCAAGGGTTGCGGCAGTTTTTTTCTTAATTCTTGTCCGGATATTTTCCGCCAGTCCGGTTCAGGGAACCGAAGCCGATACGGCACCGCTTCCGCAAAACAGAAACGCCGCGCAAAATACAAAACAGGACATGAGCGCGGAACAATATGAAAAACTGGCTGAAGCGCTTAACAACGGAACTTCCGACGACTTACGCAAATTTCTGAAAAGCGATTTTAACGTCAACAGTGTTTACAACTGCCATACCCCGCTACAAATGTCCATCAGGTCTCTCGCTTTTGCGCTGGGAGCCCCTACGTCAAAAGTATCTCCCGACGAAGCCTTCGAAAAAATAAAAATCATTATTGAGGCCGGCGCGGACGTCAATGATGAAACCTGCAGCACCCTGCCCGTTCTGCCCCTGATGGCGGCGATGTATATCCCCTTTGAAATTGATATTCTCGAAAAAACCTTTTTTACTTCCATCGTCGGAATGGTGCGCTCAGGTTCCGTTCCGCAAAGCTGTCTGCCTCTGTTCGGAAAATCGTGCTCTGACGTTACGCAGGACGATCTGGACCTCTTAAAATACAAAATAGGAAAAAGCTATAAAGAAATATACGCACAGGCAATGCCTTATGTGATGAAAACGTTGTCGCTGCTGGTTGAAAACGGAGCAAATGTCAATGCCAGAACCTCTGACGGCAAAACGATAATCGCCACGTCTTTGCTGGGTTTCAAAATAAAAAATCTGGAACCGTTAAAATACCTGATTTCCATGGGCGCAGATGTCAATATACGCGACAAGGACGGCAACACGCCGCTGTTTTTTGCCTCCGGCAACGGCGACAAAGAGGCTGTTAAAATTCTGCTTGAGGCCGGTGCCGATGAAAGACTGTGGAATAACAGCGGCTTACGATACAACGAAGTAATCAGCAAATCCAAACGGACCTATCTGGATCCGAATGAAGGCATTAAAACGGAATATGAGGAAGACTGATTCTTATCCCCTGTCAGCAAACCGGCGGCGGCTGTCATACGCCAGACCAAGCCCGACGCTTGAAAATTTATTGCCGGAAGAAAACGCCGCCTGCGGAAAAAAGTTTCTGACCGTCTGAAAAATCAGAGGTATTTCCGTTGAGCCGCCGGTTAAAATTACCAGACCTATCTCCTCTTTTTCGACGCAGGCTTCTGTCAGACATTGCGCCAATGACGATGCTATTTTTTCGGCATCTGCGGCAATACTTTCCTCAAATTCCTGACGGGAAGCCCGTATTTTTGGCGCATCCGCAATATAGTCCAGAACGGTTTCTGTCTGCGGGCAACCGGTCAGAGCGATTTTTGTCCGTTCGACATCATTAAGGATCCTGTGCCCGCTTTCCCTGAGAAGAATATCTTTCAGACGGGCATACAGTTCCGGCCGATGAGCTCCGGCCAAAACCTCGCTGACCGTTTTCAGATTTTTATGATTATAAACGGCATTGACCTTGCTCCATTCTGACAGTTCAAAATACTGGGAAGACGGAACAAACAGGTTTTGTGAACCATAGGTTGTCTTATAACCGAATTCCGGCATAAAACACCGCAGACTCAGGCTTTTGTCAAAATCATTACCACCGACGCGCACGCCGGCAGAGGCTAAAATATCATCTTTGCGGTCTGTTTTCCCGGCCAAACGGGGACCGACGCGGACAATTGTAAAATCCGAGGTTCCGCCGCCGACATCGACCACACAGGCCAAGGCTTCGCGTTCTAAAACCGCCTCATGAGCAAAAGCGGCGGCAATCGGCTCAAACTGAAAGAGAACATCAGAAAAGCCAATGCTTCCGGCTATTTTTTTTAGTTCGTTTTCGGCCTGTATGTCGCCCTGAGGATCATTATCCCGAAAATGGACGGGACGTCCCATCACCACCCGACGCAAAGGCTTCCCGATTTGTTCTTCGGCCTGTTTTTTGAGATGGTTTATATACTGAGCCAGAATATTTTCAAATTTGCGGGTCTTGCCATTTATTTGCGTGCCTGCCGCCATAATTTCCGTTCCGAGAACACGTTTCAGACTGCGCATGAAGCGCCCTTCCCGGCCATCTATATAGGCAGCAACGGCTTTTTCTCCAAATAACGGCAATGCGGATCCCTCTTCATAAAAAACAGTGCTTGGCTGCGTACAGGAGCCATTTTCAAGTTTTATCAGAAAAGGTTCAGCTTCCGGCCCTGCAACGGCAATCGCAGAATTGCTGGTGCCAAAATCTATTCCGCAGGTATATTCAGTCATGTAAAAACTCCGGGATTATATGAGGTGAAATCCGGGCTTTGTAACACCAGACAGCAGAAGAGTCAACTTATTTGACAAGCTCTTTCAAAATATCGTCATGCTCGATCAGTCCGACGGCGCGCTCAAAACTGTCCGGTTCGGACAAAATCGTATAGTAGCCGGGTTTAACCGACGGAGCCAGCCTGACAGCCTCAATAAACTCATTTTTATCGAAAGGATTTTGTCTGACAAAGTCGAAAAAGCCGGTGCGCGACAATATTTCCCCGACGCTTTCCGCGCTGTTGTTGTTTTGCAGGCGCGCGCAGAGGTAAGTTGCTGTTCCAACCTGAAGACCGTGCATTTTGGGAGCTTTCGAGACTTCATCCAGCGCATGGGAAATCAGATGCTCCGAACCGCTGGCTGGCCGGGACGTTCCCGCCACCTCCATGGCAATGCCGCTCATCAGCAGCGACGTGGTCAGACTGCGCTGAAACTCCGGAGACGAAATATCATAACTGTGTTTGATAAACAGCAGATCCAGAGAGTTATACGCCAGCATGGAGGCAAAATCGTTATAGCGTTCCAGCCCGCGGTTGAAGGCCTCTTTCCAATCCCGCAGGGCGGTTATTTTGGATACCATGTCGCCCAGTCCGGAATAGAAAAAGACATGTGGGCAGCCGCTGATGACATCCAGATCAATAACCACGCCGAAAGGAATACCGGACTTGACCGTTTTGCGTTTGCCTTCAACCGTCAGAGAAGACGTCGGGCTACAGAAACCATCGTTGGAGGTTGAGGTCGGCACACTGATAAACGGCAGGCGCAGCAGATTGGCCGCATATTTGGCAAAATCGAGAGCCTTTCCGCCGCCGATACCGACGATGACAGAGGTTTCCGCCGGAAGATGAAACGCCGTACGGGTTATGGCCTCAATGCTTATATCGGCAATAACTTCCTTATGCAAAACCTCTATTCTCTGGGCCGTCAGACCGGCGAATAGTTCGGAACCAACAAGTTCTTCCGTTCCTTCTCCCAGAAAAAGAGCCGCTTTGAGCAGATTTTTATCAAAAAGATATTTACCGATTTTTCTGATTTTTCCATTGCCTATTTTCAGCAAGTACGGAATATTTATCTGTTTGTTGGTATAGGGCAAATTATACATCGGCATGTTCCTCCAAATAAGCGCGGATTTCTGAAAAATTCTCAAACGCAAACACATTTATTTTCTTTTCCCAGCACAGGCCGAGCAGCATTTTTTTGGCAAAAACGATATCGGCGGCTTCTGCCGGCGGCAGATCTGGCGGACCGTCCCCCGCATATACGACTTCATATCCTTCCCGCTTCAGTCCGCGGACTATCGCGGCTTTGGATATTCCCACGCTTTTGTCGTAATACGGGCTTGAAGCCGGCGGCGGCGTCATGGACAACCCCGTTTGGGGCGAATATTCCCCATAATTGGTTATCAGCTTCAGCCCGTATTCTTCTATCAAATTCCCTATCAGGATATTGATATAGTAATCACAGCCGGCACTTGTTATATAGACGGGAATGTTTTTTGACCGGCAAAAGGAAACCGTCTTTTCAAAACAGGGATCAACGGGAATACGCCGGATAAAACCGCGCAGTTCCTCCTCCGGAACGCGCAGCTGCCGGAACATTGCATTGAGCGCGTCAAAATGGGTTCTTTGTCCGGCAAGATATTCCCGCCATGGTTTCAGAGCCTCATTGTCAAACCATCGGCGCGTTATATATGAGAAAAAGTCGTCACCGGTAATCGTGCCGTCAAAATCTGTTACAAAAGCCGTTTTTTTTAGCATACTGCCTCCTTTTTCCGCAATTTATCAGCAGTTTAACATATTATTCTTTATTTTCTATAAAGATTTGTGATATAGTAAAAACTGTAGGATTAACAACAGAAGGTTTTTGATAACAATATGTTCCTTTTAATATTCTTTGCAACCATGGCCATTGCCGTTTCTTTCCTTTGTTCGGTCATGGAAGCCGCCCTCCTGTCCATTACGCCGAGCTTTATCGCCCAGCTGGAAGAAAAAAGCCCCAAATGGTATAAACAGGTTAACGCGCTGAAACAGGATATCGACACGCCTCTGGCCGCTATTCTGACGCTCAACACCATCGCGCACACCGTCGGCGCGGCAGGCGTCGGCGCCCAGGTCGCCGCGATGTACGGGCAGGCTTATCTGGGTATCGCCTCGGGTGTCATGACGCTGGCTATTCTGGTGCTTTCCGAAATTCTGCCAAAAACCATCGGCGCGAAATACTGGAGAAAACTGGTACCGTCGATGTGCGTTACCCTGAGGATTATGATTATTATCCTTAAGCCTTTTCTGTATATTTCCGGCTTTATTATGGGAATATTCGGCGAAGACAACAATGCAACCGACATCAAGGACGAAATCAAGGCTCTGGCCAAAATGGGCAAAGACGAAAAGGTCATTGACGAAAACAAATACCGGGTCATCAGCAATATCATCAATCTGCAGGAAGTCCGCGTAAAAGACGTTATGACCCCGAGAACGGTGGTCCATGTGGTGCGGCCGGAAATGTCCATCAAGGAGTTTGACAAGTTTCTGGAAAATTCGCCTTTTTCGCGTTTTCCCATTATCGACGAACAGGAACAGAAGTACCTCGGCTATATTCATAAATCCAGTTCATACAAAGCCAATGACAATAACATTGTCGACGACTTTGCCCGGCCGATGCGCAGTTTTTCGACCGATGCCAAACTCGAAGACGTGCTGTCCAGCATGATTGACGATCATAACCATATGGCGCTGGTTATTGACCAGTTTGAAAACTGGGCCGGCATTATTACGCTGGAAGACATTATCGAAACCATCCTCGGCAAAGAGATTGTCGATGAAACTGACCAGGTCGCTGATATGAGGCTGTATGCCAAGCTGAAATGGAAAAAGAAAAAAGAACAGAAAGGCATCGGTATCGCCGCCATGCCAGGCGAATAGCAAAAGTCCCGGATTTCCGGGACTTTTTTTGCGCTTCGGATAACAGAAAGAAATACCGGAAAAGTATTCCGGCAGTCACAGAAAAAAGACAGCTAAAAAGGTTTCGGCAGCCGCGGCAGCAATTTTCCAAACGGGACCGGAAATATTATTCAGAGCAATTTCCCGAACGAGATCAGGAATTTTATTCAGCGGCTATTCCCCATACGCGACCGGGAATTTTATTCATAAGTTTTAAGTCTTCTGGCAATAAGGCTAGCTTTAAATATCAGCCGGCAGGCATATCTCTTTTTGGCAAGTGAAACCACAGGGAAAACAGCCATGAGCGAAACGCAGAACGATCCTTGCCGGAGCGAAAAAGTCAGGAGCGAATATCATCCGCCGACAGGCACATTTACCCATCAGGCCGGCGACGTGGTTAAAATTCTGATGAAAGACGCCGGCAACGACGCCGTATTGGCCCTGCGCAGGCTGGTTTTCTATATGAACAGAGCCGGCAAACGCCTTTCCAACCGGGAAGAGCTCAAAAAGGCCAAGACCAGGCTCGAAGAACTGGAAAAATCTCGCGAAAGCTTAACTGATAATTTTCAGCATTAATAATTAATATATGATAAGGAGAAAAAACATGGATAACAAAGAACAGATGAATATGTCAGGTTTCAGCAGCGACACCTCTTTTACCCCTGACAACTCGGATAAGAAAAACAGCAATATCAAGTCAGATACGTCCCTGAATCAGGATAACGAGCATTCTTCCATGAAAAGTAGCTATAACTCCTCTCCCGCATCCAACTCGGACAGCGGCTACAAAATGTCTTCGGAAAGCGATGAAAAAAGCTACGGCATGCCGTCGGCTTCTTCTAAATCCGGCAGCCGCTGCGGTTCTGATATGGAATATGAAGAAGATGATCTTGAGGTTGATATTGAAGAACCTGATCAAAACAACTTTTAACCTGGGAGAAGACCATGCGCAACGCGTTAACAAACAACTCTCCGCACCATGGCCGGGACTTGAGCCAGAATAATGCCCATGCCGGCGACCTGCGGAGTTTCATAAATCAGGTCTGGAATCTTTTTGATACGCAAAACAATCCTGATTTGAGCGAACTCGAACCGAAAATCGAGGTAACGGAAAATAAAAATTCGGTTACGGTTGCCGCGGAACTTCCGGGAATTGACGAAAAAGACATTGACGTTCAGATTTCTTCCGACGGCTATCTGTCCATTTCGGGCGAAAAACGTCAGGAAACACAAAACGCTGACAAAAACAATTATTTTTCCGAAATTTCATACGGAATGTTTCGCAGAACTATTCCCCTGCCCTGGGATCTGAATTTTGACGAAGCCGGGGCGGATTATGCTGACGGCGTTCTGACTGTATCCATTCCCAAAACGCCGGACGAACAGCAAAAGTTCAAAAAAATCGACGTCAGGCGCGGGAAAAAGCAAACTGCAAAAAACAAGCAGGAAGAAAACGCCGAAGAATAAACAAAATCCCTGAACTCCGGTTCAGGGATTTTTTAGATACCAAAAAAGCCGTCCTTTGAACGCAGGCGTAAAAATTCTGATGAAAAGTCATATTTTCCCGGCGGCCCATTCGCTCCAGATTTTGTCGTCAATCAGCATTTGGCGGAGAATAGGAGCCGCCTTTTCGGGAAAAGCGAATTCCAGCTTTATGTCCGGGGAACGGGAATTAATCATTTTTTCCAGTTTCGCCGCTGATTTTTCTTCTACATAAAAACGATAGACGCGCTCAAAACGGTCCTGCGGACAGACAGCCTGCGGAAACTGTCTGCAATCCGTTTTGTTCCACAAAAGCTTTAAGTTCAGGTAATGACCCGAGAGCAGATCCCGCGGATCATATCCCGCTGCCGCCACATAAACTTTCGGCGAAGAAACAACGTCATAATGCAGCGATGCCAGCCATATTCCCAAAACCAAAACCGGAAAAGCCAGACTCATTGCCAGAAGTTTGCATTTTTGCATTTTCAGACCTCCTCTAATTTGCCGATAAGACGCCGGCGCGCCTTCTGCCAGACAACCGCGACCGCCAGCAGAACAAAACCAGATATTATCAGTCCGACGCCCGTGCTCAGCAACGAACCGAAAACCTGAAGATAAACGGCAAAAAAGCGGAAAGCCGACAAGGCCGTTGCCAGATTCAGCAGTCGGATGCTGCCGGTCTTATAAGCATAAACCGCTACTAGCCCCAGCATGGCAAGACTGAGGACTGCTCCCCACAGTTCATAAGCTTTGCCGTCGTCCGGCAGTATTTTCGCAATCAGGGAAAAATTTAACAGAATGAACATGGCCGCCGGCCAGAAAAAAGCCTTTTTCCTCCCGCACAGCCGGCAAAGCAGAACCGTCAACAGGCCAAGCGCCAGCCACACTGCCAGATTAGAGAAATCATATCCCCAAGCCCCGCTGCCGTAAGGATGAAAAATATCTTCGGAAAACATATCGAGAATCAGCACATAAACAACCAACGCAACGGTCAGCCACAGGCGGTATGCGTAAAAAAGCGGCTCTCCGCTTCTTTTTCCCGAAGACCACAAAGCATAAACAAACGCGCCGGACAGCAATGCCAGAAACGGGGCAACTCCGGGATAAAGACGCGCAATAGTTTTCATATATTCGCGCAATGCTTCAGACTGCATCAGACAATCCCAGCCGGACAGCAGAAAAGCCGGCAGCCAGAACAGGGAAAAAACCTTTTTGCAGCTGAAAAAGACCAGCGGAAACATAATGACTGACCAAAAAAACACGGCCTGAAGCCCTTTGGAGGGAAGATTGTAAATCTGGGCAAATAACCCTATGCTTGCCAGCACAAGCAGACCAAAGAGAATAAGCAACGCTTCGCTCCATGCGCTTTTTTCCTTCAGGCGCGTCTGCAAAACACCGGCAGCCGTTATTCCGAGAAGGATAAAATCAGCGGTCAGTTTGACCGGTACGGGAATCTCTCGCCAGTTGGAGGCAATGACGGCAATGAGGCCGATACCAATACAGAAGCAGCTCAAAAACAACAGAGAAAACAAAAACAGAGGCCGCCCCGCCTTCCGTTCATAATCCAAAATGTCCTTTTTCTGGTTTTCGGAAATAAGGCCCTGTTTTTTCCATATTTCCAGCTTTTGCGTCATATTCATGCTTTTTACCTTTATTTCATCAGTAACGTTACCGAGAAATATAATACGCGTTTTCATTGGTTTACAACCTTTACTTTTTAAATCTTAACAAATCATTAAAAAAGCATTGCATAACCCGCTCCCCTTTGTTGACGAATAATATTTGCTCAGCTAAAAAGATTGTGAGTAGAAGTCTTTTTCAACAATTATTCCGGTAGATTGAAAAAACATGAGTATAAAATTTGGAATCAGAAAAACCATCTCCATATTGACGGCTGCCGCTTTTTGCATAGCGTCTTCGCCGGCTTACACCGCGCCTCTTCCGCCGCTCAGTCTGGCGGAAATGTACCGCTATGCTTCTCAGGGCAATGTCCGCGCTCTCCGTGCCGCAACCCAGCGCGGTTTAAACATCGATTCAACGGACAGATACGGCAATACGGGTCTCTGCCACGCCATTAAACAGAACAATTATACAGCCTACAATGCTTTTCGCGCTGCCGGAGCCAATCCGAGACACCCCTGTATTCAGAACATTTCTCCCCGTCAATATCAGTATTTCATGACTTCAAGCCGTGCTGCTCCGGAAACGGTTACGTCGCGCGAAGCCTACAAGAAATTTGACGAAGGCGAGTTTATTATTTCCAAAACGACATGGGTTGTCGGCGGCCTTCTGCTGGCCGGCGGCATTACCGCCCTTGCCCTGAGCGGCGGTGGCGGCGGTGGCGGCGGCGGGGTTTATATCCCGGGCGGCAGCACGACGGAACCTGAAGACAGTCTGGCCGAAGAGGTCGGCACTTCCTCTCCTTACGAGCCTGAAAACAAACCTTACCAGCCGGTAAAGTATTCCGCCAACAACGGCGCCGAAACAACCAACAAGGATAATTTCGAGCTGAGCAACAACTCCAAAATCATTGTCAACCAGGACGGCGTCGACACGCCTACTCCGCTTGTCGATATCATCAATTTCAATGACAATATTCTGGAATACGCCAAATATCTTCAGGTGGGCATGAAAGCCGACGACAAATCTTCGGTTTTCAACGGTTCGGCATCCGGCGGCGCCATTAATCCGAAAATTACTCTCGGCGACGCGACCATCGGTCTGGCGGCTTTTAACGAAAGCAAGGCGACAAACTACGGAACGGTTAAGATTACGGCGCAAAACGGCACCATCGGCATGGTTGCCGGCGGATCATCCACAGCCAACAACGTCGGCGAAATCAATATGACGTTCAAAGGCGCCAAAGACAGCGACTCTGTCATCGGAATGTATGCGGATACTTATTCGCAGCTGATCAACAGCGGAACAATTCTCGGCAACACTGTTGCCGATTCAGGCGCGACCGAGGGTCCGAAAGGTTCTATGATCGGCATGGAGACCCGGCTTCTCGGCGAGCGAACCTCTGCGGATAAAAGTACGACAACCGCTACCAACAGAGGCAATATTACACTCAGCGCCACGGCTAACAACGTCGCGTCTTCGGCCAATCTGGTCGGTATGGGCAGCTATATCGACAAATCGTTCCTTGACGGTTCCAATCTGCTGAGCCGCGCAGGCTATATGGAACTAAACAATGAAAGCGGTATCAATCTGACCTATAACATTACCGGCTCCGGAACTTATACGCCGACCAATACGCTGAAGGACGGCACCGGCGGCATTATCGGCATGAGAGCCGACGCCAACACTACCGCAACCAATAACGGAACTATCGGCATTAAGGTTTCGGACGGCGTCAATGATGCTGCCGCAGGCATGCAGTCCGTCCACGGCGGAAAACTCGTCAACAACAGCAGCATTAACGTTTCGGGAGGCAGCGGCAATTACGGTATGCTCAGCGTCCGCGGAAACGGCAACAATGCCGAACTAGACAATATGTCGCCCGTTCTGACCAACAACGGCACAATAACGGTAGACAGTACGGACGGCTATGGCATGGCTTCTTACAATGGCGGTTCCCTGACCAATGCGGGACAGATTACCCTTGTCCAAAAAGGCACGGGTATGCAGGTAAACAACGGTACGATAACCAACAGCGCGGAAAAAGAAATTCTGCTGCAGAACAGCGGTATCGGCATGGCGGTTAAATCCAATGCTTCCGAAGAAGGAGACGAAGAAGGCGCCGCTTCGACAATTGAAGATCTGAGTAAAGCGGTGGCAAACAACCATGGCACGATTACAATTCAAAATGCGGACGGCGCGCAGGGCATATATCTGGAAAACGGCACGGCCAACAACTACGGCGCCATCGATATTTCCAACGACAGCGGCGTTCCGGCAGGAAACGCGGCGTATGGTATCAAAGCCCTGAAAGGAACTGTTAACAACAACGGTTCAATAACCGTCGATGTTTTGGCTTCGCAATCTGCCGAAAGCGAAGGCGGTTCTCCGACTCCTATTGATTCATACGGCATTGACGCCGCCGAAGCAAACGTCAACAACAACACCGGCGCCACTGTTACGCTCAAAAACCACGGCTACGGCATTGTTACAACCTCGGGACAGGTCATCAATAACGGAACGGTTCTGCTCGAAAACGGCGGTACGGCCATTTCGACGGCAAACGGCAATATTACAAACAAAAATACCGTCAAAATTACGGACAACAACACCTCCTCCAGCATCGGCCTGACTTCGGAAACCGGCGTTGTTTCCAATGACGGCGGCACGATTGACATTACGGGAGGCGTCGGCTCCGTCGGCATCAAAGCCGGACTGAAAGCAACCAACAGCGGTTCGATTGCAATGACCGGCCGCGACCACACCGGCATTGAAATGACCGGCACCGGGATTTCCCTTACCAATTTGTCGGAAATCACGATTACAAGCGATAAACTCAATACTCAGCAGGGAACAATCTACGGTATTAAGGCTTTGAACGCCGACGCGACCGGAAATATCTTCAACAGCGGAACGATAACCCTGAACGGCTTTACAAATCTTAACCCGCAGGATTCCGGCTACGGCATATCCATCGGCGCGGGTTCGGCCGTCAATCAATACCTTGGCGAAATCCTGCTTAACAATCTTTACGGTTACGGCATGGCTACGGAAGGCGGTTCCGTCGAAAACTTCGGCAAGATTACTCTCGGCTACGGTGGTTACGGATTATACGCCAGCGGCGCCGGCGCCAATGCCATCAATAATTCATCTACGATTAGCGGCACAGGCGAATACAAGCCCGGAACCATTGACATTACCGTTCCTTCCGGTAAAACCGACATGAATTCTTATGGTATTTACGCGACCGGCGGCGCCGGCGCGCAAAATGCGGGAACAATCAATATTCACGGCGGCATGACCAATATGCTCTCCGATGCCTACGGCATATATGTTGATTCTGGAAACGGTCTGAACTCCGGCACAATCAACATCAACGGAACCAAAATTACGGGTATGTATCTGACCGGAACCGGTTCTACCGGAAATATGCAGCTAACGAACCGCGGCGTTGTTAATATGACCGGAGAAGGCTTGGTCGGCATGCAGGCCACCGCCGGAGAAATCGTCAATGACACCACAGGCATCATCAATATCGGTACAAAAGACGACAGCGGAGTCATTACGACTGCCAATAATTCCAAAGGCATGTATATTACGGGAAACGGTTCGCTGTCCAACAAAGGCACTATCAATATCTATTCGCAGAATTCTTACGGTATTTATGACGAAACGACCAATGGCGCAACAATTACCAATGACGGCACGATCAGGCTCGACGGCGCCGCAACGGGTTCGGTGGCCATTTATACTGACAAGGGAACCATTAACAATGATGCCAACGGCAATATTGTTTCCGGTCTGACCAATACCGTCATTCTGGAAACCAAAGACGGAACTATCAATAACCACGGCACGATTTCTCTTGAAGACACTGCTCAGAATTCCGTTGCCCTGAAGCTGACCGGCAGCGGCAGTATTAACAATAAAAACGGCGGCATCATCAATGTCGGCACCAAAACGGCTGATCCATCCGCCGCAAACGCCAATAATGTCGGCGTTCTGATTCAGAAACCGGTCAAGGGAGCCGGCGACGCGGACGAACCGACGCCGGGAACTTTTGTCAATGAAGGCACTATTAATGTTTACACACAGGATTCAATCGGAATCAAAAGCGAAATTGACGATACGAATTATGTTCTGACCAACAACGGCATTATTAATATCAAAGCCGGAGCTACAGGCTCTAAAGCCATGGAATCCGCCAGCGGAAAAATTACCAACGGCGCCAACGGGCAAATCATTTACGATATTGAGGGTAACGCCATGGAAGCCGCGGACGGTGTTGCTACCAACGAAGGAACCATTACTGTCAACGGCAGCAATGCCAACGGTATGGCCCTGACCGGAGCCGGTTCTGTCGTCAATACCGGAACCATTGACGTTAACGGCGACGGTTCGTCCGGTCTTTACTTTGCTTCCACCGTAACATCGGGAAGCTCCAATTCGGGAACCATCAACCTGAACGGCGCCAACACGACGGCCTACAAGTTCGGACAATCTTCCGGTTCGGCGACGATTACCGGCATTATCAACCTGAACGCGGCCGGCACAAGCGTTATCAAGGACGGTTACACTGTTACGAATAATGCGACGGTCAACGTCAATAAAGACACATCGGCATTCAGCACAACCAATTCCACCATTACAAACTCAACCGGCGGCGTCATAAACATCAACTCGGATCTCGCCATCGGCATGGAAGCGACCCAAAAAGGCACGATCAGAAATGTCGGCGGAACCGTTAATGTTTACAAAGGCTTCGGCCTCTACGGACAAGGTGACGCTTCAAACGCCGTAACCCTCGCCAACGGAAACAAGAGCACGGAAAGCATTATAAACGTTTACGGCACGGGTACGGGTATGATTCTTGAAAACAACGGCACCGCGACCAACAGTTCCGTTATTAATCTGGCAAGTTCGGATGACGATATTTCGGAAAGCGACGGTATCGCCTCCGGTCCGATCGGAATATCCGTATCCGGAAGCCTTGCCCAGGGCATCAACGATACGGGAAGCATTAATGTCAGTACGGATAACGCCGCTGCGATGAAAGCGTCCAACGGCGCAACAATTATCAACAAGGCAAACTCGTTTATTACCAATGCGGACAACGCAACCGCCGACAGCATTGTCGGCATGTATGTAGACGGTACGGGCAGCGCCGAAAATCTGGGAACGATCAAACTGACTGGCTCTTCGGTATACGGTATGTATGTCAACGGCGCGGGAACGGCTACAAACAAAGGTACGATTACGATTACCGAAACTTCTGCTGACGCTTCGTCTTACGGCATGTACGCCGAAAACGGCGGCCAGCTGGTTAACGAGGGCTCTATTGAAGTCGCTGCCGCCTCCGGTGTCGACAATTCGGAACTTTACGGTATGTACGCAACAGGCGCAGGTAGCAAGATTACCAATGCGGCTGGCGCAACTATCAAAGTCAACGGCGAAAGCATGGATGGTTCGTCCTGCGTTGACGGCGAAGGCTGCGGCAATTTCATCCGTGTCGAAAACGGCGCAACCTTTGAAAACAACGGAACGGTTACTTCCGCCGTTGCGCTCAATTATGATGAAATGACCGACGGACAAAGCTCCGTATTGGCCGGCAGAGCTTCCTCTTTCATCGGTCCCGAACATTCCGGCACCATTTTGGCTTCGGCCAGCATTGTCGAAGAAGGCAACCAGAAAGTCTACAAAAACGAGGATACTTTTGTCGGAGAAGACAAAGGCATTGAGGTTAATTCCAATTCTTATATGTTCAACGCTTCCAAAGAAAAGAATGAAAAAGGAAATGTCGACATTGTCATGACCATGAAATCTTTCAATGAGACCGTCAAAAATAATGAAATTGCAGACTTTTTCACACAGAACTATGATGAAGGAAACAATCTTGACCTGTTCTCTTCTCTGAAAACGGCAGCGACAAAAGCCGCTTTTGACAAGGCGGTCGCCGAAGAACTCGGGTTATCTATGGTTCCCAGTTTTGCCAAACAGAATCTGGATATAATTAAGGGACTCGACCGTCATCTGAATTCGACGATCCTCGGTAATACCGACACCAAGGAAATCCGGGCCATGTTCAATTATGTTTACGATTACCGCAAACAGGACGGCAAGGATATGCTGTCCGGCTACGAGGACGAAGCTCAGTCCGCCTATGCCATTGTTGACAGAAAGCTGAACAACAACTTCCGTTACGGTCTCGGCATCAGCCTGACAAAATATGAAAGCGATTATGACAACGGTTCTTCCCGGGACGAAGTCATTGCTCAGATTCTGGCTCCGTTAGTTTATGAAGAAGAAGGCTTAAAAGTTTTGTCCATGCCCCGGTTCGGTATGGGTTGGGGCGAATACAAACGCAGAACGGCCGGCGCCGAATACAAGGCTGACACCAAGAACTATTACTACGGCATCTCCAATGAAGTCCGCAAAGATATAGATCTCGGCATTGTTACCCTTGAACCGACGGCTGAGTTCAATGTTCTGGGTCTGTATCAGGACAGCACCAAGGAGAAAAACGGCCTTACCGTCAATTCCAGCAACAATTTGTCGGTTGAAGGCGGTATCGGCCTCTATGTCAAGAAGTCATTCTCTCTGACCGATGAAAATGATCTGAAACTGCGGTTGGGCGGTACGTATTATCACGAATTCAACAATCCGTATCAGGCCGCCAAAGCCCGTATTGACGGCATGGCCGGCAGTTACCATATGGACAGTTATGAAACTCAGCGCGACCGCGGCGTCATTACTTTCAGGATGGACTATAAACACGAAGAATTTGATTTCTTTGTCGAAGCCAACAAGTTCCTGGAAGAAGACGACGGATACTCAATGAACGCCGGTATCGGCTACCGCTTCTGAGTTTTTTCTTCCCATACAAAAAGCCCGCTATACCAAGCGGGCTTTTTGTATGGGAAATATAAATCAATACCTTAGATTTTGTTTATTATTTCGTGATAAATATATAAATTTTTAACGTCTTCGGGCTGTTTTAGACATCCAGAATAAAATACTCGCAGTTTTCAAACCGGTGTTCTTCGCCGAAATAATGTTTATACAGGTTAAACATCAGGGCTCCGTGGCTGGCGACGCCGGCTTTGTCAAAGCGGCAGTTATCTCTGATATGTTCCAAGGCCTTAATTCCCCTTTCCGTCGACTGACGGACCGTTTCGCTGCCCGGAATACCGATATCGTTGCGCAACGGATTGTCGGGGTCATGAATAATGGCAAAAATATCGGCATATTTTACATGAGCATCGGCGGAAAGCATTCCTTCCGCTTCGCCGAAATGCACTTCCTCAAGCCCGTCAATCGGGATAACAGCCGCGCCGTTTGAGGAGGCGACGATCTGCGCCGTATTTTGCGCTCGCTGCATTTTGCTGCAGTATATGACCGGCAGATTTTCTTTTGCCAGAGAGGCTTTCAGATTTTCCGCCTGCGCTTTTCCCGTTTCATTCAACGGCAGGTCTATTCCCGCTCCCTGAACGATGTTGCGGACATTTCCGTCTGTCTGCCCGTGTCTGAAAATATATAGTTTCATCTGAGTTCCTTACCTGTTTTCGCACTTATGATTAACATATCCGTTCTAAAAAGCAACCTCGAAAAATCTCCCTCTGGATGACCGGCGGATTTAAACGGCGGAATGACGAACCCGTCATGAAAATTTTGAATAAACCTTAATGGAAGAAATAAATCTTTAATATTTTCTCTTTATAATAATTGGGAATTTGGTCTTTTATCTATGGAGAAAAAGAATGGCTTTAAAGAAAAAAACTGATGAAACCAATATTCTCGACGAAGAGAAATTTATTGACGATTTGGTTAACAAAGTCAGTGCCGCGCAAAAGGAATTTGCCACCTTCAGCCAGGAAAAAGTAGACGAGATTTTCAAACGCGTCGCGCTTAAAATGAGCTCTCTGCGTATTCCTCTGGCGAAGATGGCCGCGGAAGAAAGCGGCATGGGCGTTATGGAAGACAAGGTGATTAAAAATCATTTTGCCGCGGAATACATTTACAACAAATATAAAAATACCAAAACCTGTGGCGTTTTGGAAGAAGACCCACTGAACGGCATTATGAAAGTCGGAGATCCTATCGGCGTTATTGCAGGCATTATTCCGACCACGAATCCGACGTCCACGACAATATTCAAGACCCTGCTTGCCCTGAAAACGCGCAACGGTATTATTTTCTCGCCGCATCCCCGCGCCAAGAAATGCACGGTCGAAACCGCCCGCATTATGCTGGAAGAAGCGGTTAAGGCCGGCGCGCCGGAAGATATCATCGGCTGGATTGAGCATCCAAGCGTTACGCTTTCGCAGTATCTGATGCAGCATCCGAAAGTCGATACCATTCTGGCAACCGGCGGTCCGGGTATGGTCAAGGCCGCCTACACTTCCGGAAAACCGGCTCTTGGCGTAGGTCCCGGTAACGTTCCTGCCGTTATTGACGAAACGGCCGAGGTCAAACCGGCAGTATCTTCCGTGCTGATTTCCAAAACTTTTGACAACGGCATGATCTGTGCCTCCGAACAGTCGGTTATTGTGGTTAAAGACCTGTATGAAGCGGTTAAATCCGAATTTGTAACCCGCGGCGCTTATTTTCTGAACGAAAAAGAGAAAAAAAACCTCGGCAAAATACTCCTCATGGAAGACGGGCATGTTAATCCGGCCATTGTCGGCCAAAGGGCAACAAAAATTGCCGAAATGGCGGGCATAAAGGTTCCCGCTTATACAAAAGTACTGATCGCGGAAGTCAGCGAAGTCGGAGCCAAAGAACCCTTCTCCGCCGAAAAACTTTCTCCGGTTCTGGCTATGTATAAGGCTGAAAATTTTGAAGAAGCGGCACAAAAAGCCCAGTCGCTGGTTTTATTCGGCGGCGCGGGTCATACCGCTGTTCTGTACACCAATCCCAACAACCACGACCGCATTACGCATTACGGCGAACTGATTCCGACGGCCCGTATCATTGTCAACAGCCCGTCTTCACAAGGCGCGCTCGGCGACCTGTACAACTTTATTCTGGAACCCTCCTTAACACTCGGCTGCGGTTCCTGGGGCGGCAACTCGGTCAGCGGAAACTTGGGAGTTAAACATTTGATGAATATAAAAACAATTGCAATGCGTCAGGAAAACATGCTGTGGTTCAAGGTTCCGCCGAAAGTCTATTTCAAGGCCGGCTGCCTGCCGCATGCCCTGCGCGAACTAAAAGGACGCAAAAAAGCATTTATTATTACGGATAAACCTTTGTTCGATCTGGGATATACACGCCCGATTACCGACGTTTTGGAAGAAGTCGGCATCAGTTTTCAGATTTTCTCTGATGTTCATCCGGACCCCGATCTGTCTACCATTCATCAGGCGCTGAATCTGGTCGACGCCTTCCAGCCTGACGTAATTATTGCGCTCGGCGGCGGTTCGCCGATTGACGCGGCTAAAATCGTCTGGCTGATGTATGAGCATCCGGAACTGAAATTTGAAGATATGGCCATGCGCTTTATGGACATCCGCAAACGTATTTTCGAGTTTCCCGAAATGGGCAAAAAGGCTTATATGGTCGCGGTTCCGACCACATCAGGCACCGGTTCCGAAGTTACGTCCTTTGCCGTTATTACCGATGACGCGACCGGCGTCAAATATCCGATTGCCGATTATGCGCTGACGCCGAACATGGCGATTGTCGATGCCAATCTAGTATTGTCCATGCCGAAAGGTCTGTGCGCCGCCGGCGGCATTGACGCTTTGGTCCACTCGCTGGAAGCCATTGCCTCGACCATGGCAACTGAATATACCAACGGTCTGGCTTTTGAGGCCATTCGTCTGATTTTCAAATATCTGCCGGCTTCCTACAACGAAGGCTCGCAGAATGCGGTCGCCCGCGAGAAAATCCACCATGCGGCAACCATGGCCGGCATGGCTTTTGCCAACGCGTTTCTCGGACTGTGCCACTCGATGGCGCATAAGCTCGGCGCAAAATACCATATTGCGCACGGTATTGCCAACGCGCTGCTGCTTTCTCAGGTTATGCGCTTTAACGCTTCGGATCATCCGTTTAGACAGGCGGCATTCTCGCAGTATAAATATCCGAGCGCCAAATCGCGCTATGCCCGCGTGGCCGAATATCTGAATCTCGGCGGCAGCAACAAGGATGAAAAACTTGACCAGCTGATCGATAAGATTGAGGAGTTGAAAAAGGTTTTGAACATTCCCTCTTCCATCAAAGATATGGGAATTGACGAAAAAACTTTTGAGGAAAATCTGGACGAGCTGTCCGAACTGGCCTTTGATGACCAGTGCACGGGCGCCAACCCGCGTTATCCGCTGGTTGATGAGATCAAACAGCTGTACCGTTATGCGTATAAAGGCGTTACGAAGTTTGATATCTAAATCATAATGCACAGGTTTAAGCTCTCCGCGATTTTAAGGTTGCGGAGAGTTTTTTTTATGCTTAAATGAACAAAAACGACAAAGGAACTCTTGAGATGAAAAACAAACTTGCACGGATAACAGCTTCATATTTCGGCATTGGGTTTGCTCCCAAAGCGCCTGGGACGATGGGGTCTCTCGCCACGCTGCCTCTGGCCTTTGTTTTGGCCTATTTCTGGGGATGCGCAGGTATTCTGGCCGGCGCGGCAGTCGCTTTTTTTGCCGGCGTCTGGGCCACAAACGAAATTATAAGCAAACAGGATGAAAAAGATCCCTCTTTTGTTGTTATTGACGAAACAGCCGGACAACTGACCGCGTTTCTTATTGTCGCGCCGCAGCTGCAAACAAATTCCGATGCCTGGGCCGTTTATCTGACCGGCTTTGCATTGTTCCGCTTTTTCGACATTCTGAAAGCAGGCCCGGTCAAATGGGCGGACAGCAAGCTCAAAAATGCCTGGGGCGTTATGCTGGACGATATTTTCGCCGGAATGTTCGCCGCAGTTATTCTGGCGGCGTTAACCAGAATCGGATTGTAATTTTAAGATTTCAGCTTTCCCGAATATACGGGGATTTTGCAGATTTTGACGACCATTTTGTTTTTGCCGTTTATTTTGACTCTGACCAAAAACAAAGCCAGCCGCCGCAGGAGATGCCCCAAACGGATAAGATGCGTTTTGGGCGCGTAAGAAGCAATGTCATACCCCTGCGCGGTTATCACATAACCGAACAGGCGCTCGTAAACATGCGCCAGACTTCCCCCGGGAACATCTTTGTTATAAAGCTCAAAATCTTCCGTCGCGCAGGGATATTCCCGCAAAGGCTTCAACAACCGCGCCCGCGCAATAAACATCGTACCGGCAACAAACCTGCGGCTGCCCGGCACCAGACACATCGCAGTCATAATCTCTTCCGCGCGGCGGTTTGCTTCCCTGTCCTCAGCGGCCGCGGCGATAATCAGGTTATAATGGGAAATCATGCCGACTTTGGGATGCGCCGCGAAAATTCCAAGCACTTTCCTTACCTTATCCGGACTGTCCATAAACGACAGCAGCAGCCGGCGCCACTCATCCCCGACAAAACTGCAGTCCGGCAGCCATGCTCGGCTTTTCAGGTTTTGTTTGGTATGGATTTTTATGACATAATCATACTCATCCAGATTAACCGCCTTCAATACCTTCACAAAAGGCGCGACATCATATCCGCGGTTTTCAACCTCCATAATCCGGACGCCGGGGTTAAATCTCTTCAGCCTGTCTGCCGCCGCCGGCTCTAACCCGGCCGCCGTTACGACAAGGTCGTAATCGCATCCGGACAAATTGGCAACATATGCCAGCATTTCATCAAGCATTTCCTGATAATACAGATGAAGATGAACCAAAATTTTCATAATATCCCCGAACCGATTTAGTTATTGAAATCTGTAATGGAGTGTAATAAACTTTGTCAAATAGTCAATAATAAAACCGAAAAGAGGCATTATGGGACTGAGACTTTGGGCAAAAAACGCCATCCGTTTGTTCAGCATCGATTTAAAACAACACAAAAAAGCTATCCGCAAGCACGAAACTTTCGAGACTATGTTTGACAATCTCAAATATGAAATTTTGGAAGAGTTGAAATCCGCTCAGATTCCTAAAATGGTCAAAGCCCGCGAAACAATCCGGACCCTGTGTTCATCCCGCAAAAGTCTGGTGCGTTTCGGCGACGGAGAATTTAACCTTATCGAAGGAAGAGACATTGGATTTCAAAAGGCTTCGCCCTTATTGTCAAAACGCCTTGCCGAAGTTCTGACCAACCGCGATGACGATATCCTGGTCGGCATCCCCGACGTTTTCGGCTCGCTGGAGGCCTATTGTCAGCATGTTCGTTCCTACTGGCGCGAATGGCTGCCGAAAAACCGCGGCAGAATATACGCCATGATTGATATGGAGAAAACCTATTATGACGCCTGTTTTACAGGCTTTGCCATTCAGGCGGCGGACACTTCCGACGAGGCGCTTGAAGCATATTATGGCGAAATCCGCAAGATCTGGGACAGCAGAGACATTACGTTCATCAAAGGCGCCGGCAGCGAAGATTTTGAGTTTGATATTTATGACAATGCCAAATCCGTAAACTATATTTACGCCCCAAAAGCGCAGGCTTTTGAGAAATATGACGAAATTCTGGCCGAAGCCCTTAAACAACCCAAAGACAGACTGATGATCGTTGTTCTGGGTCCGACAGCTACCGTACTGGCATATGATCTGGCCAAAGCCGGCTATCAGGCTCTTGACATGGGACATATGGGAAAAGATTACGACTGGTTCAAACGCAAACTTGACAAGAATGTCGGAAAGTTTTTTTCCTGCTGAGTGTTTTTGCGCTAAAAGACTTTTTCTTTCTGACGATATTTTAATACCAGAATCTAAAGAGGCTGGTTTGAGCGATATGTTTCAAGCTGTCTGAGACATTCTTCAATATTGTCAAAAGGCAGTTCCGCTATTTTGTCGTCAGGAAGCTCCCACCATTTCAGGCGCAGAAGCTTATCAATAATTTCCGGACTAAAGCGATAACGGATGATTTTGGCCGGAACGCCGCCGACAATCGCGTAAGGAGGAACATCTTTGGTAACGACGGCATTGGCGCCGATAACGGCTCCGTCGCCAATGGTCAGCCCATCCATAATCACGACATTGGTACCAATCCAGACATCGTTGCCGACGATGACCGGCGCCGCCGGCGAAAACACCGCTTTGCGAACAGGTCTGATCTCATGGCGGTCGGTATACTGAAACGGATGCGTTGACAAAAATTTCAGAGGATGCTGGCTGGGACCGATGGAAATGTTTCCGGCAAGCGAACAAAACGCTCCTATGAACGTGTTGCGGTTTGAAATATAAACGGTCGAGCCCAGATACGCCGCCCCAAGTTTCGGACCGGCGCTTTCCGGGTACAGGCAAAACAGTTTTTAAATTTATTGCGCAAATTTTTTACAGGGATAAAGAAACATAACAATTTTATTAAAAACTTTGACATTTTCTTATCCTTAAAAAATTAAATGATTATTTTGAACGCAGCAGGCTGAGTTTGAAACGGAACCAGATCGGCAGTCTGCAGCCTTTTCCCGGCTTTAACGACGGAGAAAACTTATAAGCCTTTGCGTAAAAATCGGGAGTTTTTTCCGCGATGATTGGGAACATGGCCTCTATCTCGGGCGTCTTGTCAACCGCCCACACAACGTCATGATTGACGATCCGAGCCGGATACCCCGCGGCCACGGCGTGCGGCGGAATTTCCTTACTGACGACGCTTCCAGCGGCCAAAACGCATCCCTCTCCCAGAACGGCGCCTTTCAGAATAAAACATTTCCGGCCGATCCAGACATGGTCGCCGATAATGACATCTTTGTTCGGATTCAGCAGATTTCCTTCAAAATCGTACAGAGGGTGAAAATCGCTGTTATAAATAATGGAATCGGCGGTGCCGCTGTCTCCGAATATGATGCTGCCGTTGTTGGCGGCAATCAGCGGCGGCCAGGTGCACCACAGCCGTTTGGCCGTGATCACGCCTTTGTTTCTCATGTCAAATTCACCGGTCAATGCAGAACGGGGACCGATTTCCATCCGAGAATTTTCTACGGCGGTAATCGTCGTATTCAGCGCCTCGCTGTTGCTGCCGATTGTTACTTCAGAATCGCGGATGACGATGTTGCAGCCGCTGAGACAGATGTTGTCTCCCAATTTCAGGGAAGCGTTGCCATAAACCTTAATTTTGCAGTTTTCGATGCTAACATTGCGTCCGAATTCCACGGTATTGTTTTTTCCGGCCAGGTGAAAGCCCGAAGATCTGAAACAGCACGGAAGCCCGATAATACGATTGTTTTTCTTTTTGCATTCCATCATTTCTTTTCTCCTTTTTCCGGAAAATCAAAATCAAATTCCTGTTTCATGAGACTGATAATCTCGTCCTTATTATATTGGGCAACGCCCTGCCCCTGATCAACCCAGACCGAATGCCCGGAATGCCCCTGCCAGGCGTGCCAATAGTACGACTCCCGTTCCGGGCATCGGGAAGTCTGCGTTTCCAGACATTCCGAAGGCAGCGGATCGCAGAAATCATACCCGGCTTTCACGGCTTCGCAGAACCAGAAAGCGCCAATATCCGAGTAGCGGTAATAATTGCCGAAAAAACAGCCGTATTTTTTTGTAACTGCCTTGCATTTTTCGACGTCCAGCAGACAGCACCATTCATTAATCCGGCAATCACGGCTGTACCCGCGGCGAGGGTCAAAATCGCCGTCCGTTCTCGGCGTCAGTGGCCAAAAAGGCGATGGCCTTTGGCCGGACATAAGCATTTTTGGACTGCATTTTCCGGCAAATTTGCAGCGCCAGCACTGCCCAAGATCGCCAACAATCGCAAGATTGGGATTTTTTTCCATCTGCGCCGCATACAGTTCTATTATATTTTTGAAAAATTTTACATCATCATGAATGACAAACAGATATTTTTTATCCGTATGATCGATTGCATACTGATAACGAATATCTTCCCGGTTGTGCGTTGTCTTTTTATCAATAAATCTTTTGAATTTTGTCAGCACAAACCACCAGTTCATATAATCGGGACGCGTGTCCGGAACATAGACCTGACTGACATGGACATTCCGGCTGTTGACACGGACATCCAGCTTCCAGGGCTTAAAATACTCGATTACCGCCGGATGTTTATATAACTCGGCCGTTCCGTCGTTTGAGCAGTCGTCGTTGATATACACCGTATCAACCCAATCTTCGGCAACGGCTTTCAGGGTCATCAGCGTATATAACAGAGACTCAGGCTTCCTGAATGACTGAACGGCGACATCGACTTTCATACTAATATCCTTGCTAATCCGAAATGATGGTTCAAAAAGAGTTTTGAGGCCAGCTTTTTGCGCCAGCCCAGCAATCCCGGCAAACAGATCCTCTCTCTAAAAAGAGGCGCGGCCAACGAATGAGCCAAGGACAGAAGCTGTGGCCGCTCACTGCCCTTAATCAGGCGCAGCGGCTGCGATATCAGAGATTTGAAAACAAAACGGGTTATGTATTTTTCCAGAAGCCGTTTTCTGTCGCCTTCCAGTACATCACTTTTGATAAAATATTCATGCATGACGCGGGCGGCGCCGGCGTGCGCCTTGATATATTTGGCTGTTTTCCCCTGATTCATGACCGAGGTCGAACTGTCGCGGTAAAACAAAAGCTCGGTATCCGTATAAACGATGCTTTTGGCCAGAAACATTGCTTTAAGCGTATAAACCGTATCTTCGGCAGGCTGGATACCAACCGGAAACTCGGCTCCGTCGACCGCCGAACGGCGATACAGACGGTTCCAGACCAATACGGATCCGCCTTTGGGATTTCTGAAAAAGAAACCCAGAGGATCCGCGCTGTATTCCGCGGGAAGCTTTTCGGGTTCATATGTTTTGACCGTTCCCATTACAAAATTATCGGGAACCGTTATATGCTTAAAGGCGGCAATATCCGCACCATGTTTGTTGATCAGAAAATAAAGGACCTCAAAAGCCTGAGGATGAAGGGCGTCATCCTGGTCAAGAAGAGCCACAAACGGCGCCGACGCCGCCTTCAGGCCGTTGTTGCGCGCGGCAGAACAACCGGCGTTTTCCTGAGAAATCAGCTTAAAGCGTCCGTCCGCCGCACAATATTCCCGCACAATTCCGGCCGTGGCATCTTTGCTGCCGTCATCCACGCAAAGAACCTCAAAATCCTTAAACGTCTGTGCAGCGACAGAATCCAGACACGGACGCAGATACTTTTCGGCATTGTACAACGGAATTATTAAAGATATTTGCGGCATTCATCAGTCCCGGTTATTGGTATTTTTTTTAATTTATCACAGATTTTCCGCAATGCAACCATTAACAACGGAATATTAACCCTCGTAACCGGTCAGATGCTCTTTATTCTGCTGATAAAGCTCCATTGCCCCTTCTATGGTTTGGACGGCTTCGTCCGGACCGAGAAACGTTTCGATGATAACCTGCTTGTTTTCCAAGACCTTATAATCCTCAAAAAAACGGCGGAGCGTTTTGAGACAATGCGGCGGCAGTTCATCAATCGAAGTATAATGAGAATATTCCGGATCATCCATATGGACGGCGATAATTTTATCATCCATTTCGCCCTGATCAAACATCTTCATAACGCCAATCGGCTTGGCGCGGAGAATAGAAAGCGGCAGAACAGGTTCCTGCCCCAGGACCAGAATATCGAGCGGGTCGTTGTCATCGCAGTAACTCTGCGGAATAAAACCGTAATTGGCCGGATAATGAACGGCGCTGTACAGAATACGGTCCACTTTGAGCAGACCGCTGCTTTTGTCCAGTTCATATTTTATATTTGATCCGCGGGGAACTTCAATAATCGCGGTAACAACTTTCGGGGCGTTTTCGCCAATGCTTACGCCGTGCCATGGATGCAGCATTTTTTCAACCTCTTTATTTATATATTTCGATATCGCATCAAAATATTATAAATAAAAATATTGTCAAAGAATTTTTATCGGCGGCGCACGAAAACGTTTAACAGTATATAGGCAGCCAGACAGAAGACCAGCATGGCAATGACCAGTTCCCGGGTTTGAACCGGCGTCCAGGCCCGGGTAATGGAATTGACATTTACGGCGCTGCCGACAATCTTGAAATCATCGCTGTCTTTCTCATGCAGCAGAAGGACCGTTATCTGATTATCCGGATTTAAATAATCAAAATCTATAATAAGCGAATCCTGATAGGGAACCAGTTTTACCGTTACGGATTTGGACGTGTCTTTATTGTCAACCAAATACGATACCAGACGCGCATCCGGAGGAATAACAATCCTGATGGGATCATGGCCTATTTTTGAAACGTTATCGCCGTCCAGAGCCTGAGAACCTGTGTTCAGCAGCGTCATCGACGTCAGATAAAGATCTTTGTATTCCTTTTCCTTAACCGTTACCTTCAAATCATTGATGTTGCGCGACGAAACAATATTGGTATGTTCCGCCTCATATTTAAGGATCGGCTTGTTTATGTAAAACTGATAGGTTCCGACCAAAATTGCCGAAACACCGATAATAAACGCACCGGTTTTGCTGGTTAGAAAATCCCACATCACCCGCAAGAAACGGTGCCAGTCTTTTTGCCCCTGCGTTAGCTTTTTCACGTTATTCTCCTTTCTGCTTTTTCTGGGATAAGATAATCGTTTTATGACAATTTCACACCCCGGACATAAAAAAAATCCGTCCGAATGTTTATTCTGTGATTTTTAAAATTAAATATATCATGACAACAGAAACAACACGGAGAGAAGTATGGAGCTTTCCTACAAACGTATTTACGAACCACCGGAGGAAAACGACGGTTTCAGAATTCTGGTCGACCGCCTGTGGCCGCGAGGCATAAGTAAAGAAAAAGCCCGCATTGACTTATGGTGCAAAAATATTTCTCCTTCCGATACCCCGCGTAAAAAATTCGGACATAATCCTGAAAAATGGGAAATGTTTCGTGAAACTTACATACGGCAACTTGAAAAGAACAAAAACTGCCTCAATGAATTTGCGACAGAACTGAAAAAACATGAGACAGTTACCCTCCTTTTTGCGACAAAAAATACCGAACATAACAATGCCGTTGTCCTTAAAGAGGTTTTAGACAGAAAACTGCAGTAAAAATGCCTTTTGCTGGTAGTCAAACCTCCTCCCGGAGGTTCAAATCCTGCGCCCCAATATCCATAAAAAAAGAGACCCGAAAGTCTCCTTTTTTATGGTCGGAGATATCTTGTAATCTACAGACTGTAAAAATTATATCTCTCTTTTCTGAGATATGCATTGATTAATAAGATTTATACTTTCATTCTTTCTAAAATCTATTTTGTATTTCTCAATAAAACTATCAAAACTATGAACCTTATTTTTATTCAATCCGTATTTATTTACAAGATTAGAGATATAAGCAAGATTTTCGGTTGTTGAGACAATAGAATAAACTCGATCAGGATTTTTATTAAAATCAACGGTTTCTATACTTTGTTCAGAATCAAATTTCCGTGTCTGCTGAACTTCGTCAGCATCTTTTGGAAGCAAAACAAAAATACATCCAGCTGGTAAATAGTTTGACGACAATCCTGTAAATCCCTCTATTGTTGTATCAATTGAATATTTTGAGGTAACATCCACAGTTCCGGGAGAAGTTTGAGATCTACTCTCTTCATCTTCCAAATAACCAAGATGACCACTGGCTAAAATTTTTTCTAGAGAAGCAAGATCTTTAACCCCATGAAACCACAGAGGATGCTCATCTGTGACAGTATTTCGAATAGTATTGGCATAAGTTTTTAAAATCCGCCTTCTTTCTTCTGTATCAACAGCTGTTTCCGGCCGGGCAAATTGTAATTCTTCATTCAGATGTTTTATCTGACGTAAATATCCTTCTTTAAACGTAGGATTTTTACAACATTCATATTTAACAGTAATTAACGCTATAAGTTTTTTTCTTTTTTCTATAAAATATTCAAAATTCATATTGAACAACATCCACTAGAATTCAAACTATTTAAAGTATAATACAAAATAATAATATTATCAAAAAAATTTTGTTTTTCTCCAAAAGAGGTATTTTTACTTAACTTATTGAAAAAATGAATAAAATTTAAAATAATGATCCGTGTAACTACCAGAAAGACCTGTTTTTAAAACCAGTCACATGGGCTATGTTAGGCCATTGATTTATAAAGAAAAAGTCGTCATTTCTGACGACTTTTTAGTATTGGTCGGGACGAGAGGATTACTCTGCGCTTTGCTTGAGTTGCACAGGCGCTCATACGCCTCTGGCGTACCGGCGTTCTTCCGCCCGCCTTTCGCTGGTAGTCAAACCTCCTCCCGGAGGTTCAAATCCTGCGCCCCAATATCCATAAAAAAAGAGACCCGAAGGTCTTTTTTTTATTGGTCGGGACGAGAGGATTCGAACCTCCGACCACTTGCACCCCATGCAAATGCGCTACCAGGCTGCGCTACGTCCCGAATAATAAAACAGCCACATTGAACTGCGATATATATTTATCACTTTACCTGATAATTGCAAGCAGTTTTTCTGCTTTTATGATTATTTTGACGCATTATTGAGCGCCGTCTTCAGCTCGGCCTTGATTTCCCTTAGTTGTCCCATCAATGCCGTAATAAGACCACGGCTCTTTTCATCCAATTCGGCCGTCAGAAGATTTTCTTCAAAAAAATCTTTTTGAATTTCCTCTCCCAAAAGATTTTTTACGCCTTTTTCCTTGAAAACCTTCTGAACACCCTCAATCGTATATCTTTTTTCATACAAAAAATCTTTTATCAGGCTTACCAGTCTGACGTCATCCGGACGATAATAACGGCGGCCGCCATTGCGCTTCATCGGTTTTATCTGCGGAAATTTTGTTTCCCAGAAGCGCAGAACATGCGTGGCAACACCAAGTTCCTCGGCTACCTCGGCAATCGTTCTGAATGCGGATTTTGACTTGTTGACAACCATTATTTCTTTCCGTCCGTCCCGCTTATGCGTTGATAATCTTTCTCATGGTCTGGGAAGGTTTAAATGAAATAACGCGGCGCGGCGAGATTTCCGCTTCGACGCCGGTTTTGGGGTTGCGGCCGGCGCGGGCTTTCTTATTCCGGAGGGCAAATGTTCCGAATGAAGACAATTTGACATCGTTGCCGAGAGCCAGTTCCTGGACAATCTCATCCAGAATCATATCCAGAATATCATTAGAATCTTTGCGGGATAAACCGATTTCTTCATAAATAGTTTCCGCTACGTCTGCACGAGTTATCGTTTTCATTTTCACATTCCTTAATTTTCTATAATTTTTAATCCTACACAGAATTATATCATATAAAAAGCTATGACAAGTTTCTTATTGAAATTATCAAACAGTAATTTCCGGTTCTTAAATTCTGACCAGAGCGCCACCCCAGGTGAAACCGGCTCCCATGGAGTTGAGAATAACCAGATCCCCTTTCCTTATCCTGCCGCTTTCAAGGCATTCGGACAAAGCAAGCGGAATGGACGCCGCAGACGTATTGGCCTGGTGATCTATCGTAACAATAACTTTTTCTTCGGGAAGTTCCAATTTCTTGCCGACACCTTCAATAATGCGGATGTTTGCCTGATGCGGCAACAGCCAGTCGATATCGGAAACCCTGATGCCTGCCTGTTCGGCAACGACTTCCGCCGCCTGCGTCAGGCAGCCGATCGCCGATTTGAACACCTCTTTGCCGTTCATGAAGACATATCCAGCTGTCTGAGTGGTGGAAACACCGCCGGTAGCCATTAAATTTTCATACTGCGTGCCGTCGGCAAAAAGTTTGGTGCTGAGGACGCCCGTGTCCGAAGAATCTCCTTTGCCCTCTTTTGCCTGGATAACCACAGCGCCCGCACCGTCGCCAAACAGAACGCAGGTATTGCGATCCGTCCAGTCCGTTACTCTCGACAAAGTTTCGGCGCCGATAACCAGAGCCGTTTTTATCTGTCCGAGCCGGATCATGTTGTCAGCAATTGTCAGGGAATAAACGAATCCCGAACAAGCCGCTGAAATATCAAGCGCCGGCGTGCCGTGTCTGACGCCAAGACGCGCAGCCAGTTTGGCAGCAACGGAGGGAAACGTGTTATCGGGCGTGATTGTTCCGATAATGATCAGATCTAAATCTTCGGCAGAAATACCCGCGTTTTTCATGGCCATTTCAGCAGCATGAAAAGCCAAATCAGAAGTATATTCCCCTTCCGCGGCAACATGACGGGATTTGATTCCGGTTCTTTCGGTAATCCATTCGTCACTGGTTTCAACCATTTTGGCCATGTCGTCGTTGGTTAGGGTTTTAGCCGGCAGGTAATGTCCATGCCCGATAATTTCAGATCTAATACACGTCATATATCGCTTCCTGTGATAATTCATCCAAATCTACTTTTTCAATCTCGCTGCGAATGGTCGCAACAAAATTCTGCCGCACCAAATTGGCGGCGTTGCTGACGGCAACGGAGAATCCCAAAGCATCCGTTCCGCCGTGGCTTTTGACTGAAAGGCCGTTCAGCCCGACGAACATCGCTCCGTTGTACAAACGGGGATCCATGTTCTTTTTGACTTTTAAAATGACGCCCAGCATAAAGGGAATTCCCAGTTTGGCCAGAAAAGACTCCTTAACGGCCTTTTTAATCAGGCGGATTACCAGTCTTGCCGTTCCCTCAATCGATTTGAGGGCAATATTTCCGGTAAAACCGTCGGCAACAATAACGTCAGCCTTATCATTCGGAATTTCATGCGGTTCTATATAACCGGTAAAATCGATATCCATATGGGAATTGCGAATCATCTGAGCTGCCCGGTGTATTTCCTCCTTGCCCTTCATTTCCTCGGCGCCGATATTAAGCAGGGCAACGCGCGGACGCGCAATACCCAGGGCATTTTTCGCCAGTATATTGCCCATCATGGCAAATTCAGCCAGATTGACGGCGCTGCATTCCGTATTGGCGCCAAGATCCAGCATAACATATTTGCCGTTTTTATGGGGCATGATGCTGACAATGGCCGGACGATGGATTTTTTGTATCGTCTTGAGAACCAGTTTGGAAATAGCCATCAGAGCTCCCGTATTTCCGGCGGAAACAATGGCCTGAGCCTCGCCTTTGCGCACAGCATCAATCGCCATGTACATGCTGGTGTTTTTATTGCGGATAACCTGCGAAGGCTTATCTTCGTTCCTGACCATCTCGTCAGAATGGCGAATGTCGCAAACTTTCATCAATTGCGGGTAATTGTTGAGGGAAGCCATGATTTTCGGCCTGTCCCCGAACAACAGGAATCTGACGTCCGGGTTCTTTTTGGCGGCAATTGCCAACCCCTCTATTACGACTCGGGGGGAATTATCTCCCCCCATTGCGTCGATTGAAATAACCAGATTATTAGCAGACAAAACCGGCTCCAATCATAATAGTTTTAATTAGTCATTCGTTGTTTTTTGGGCAACAACTTCGCGATTATCATACTGTCCACATTTCGGGCAAACGTTATGAGGTCTCTTCAACTCGCCGCAGTTCGGGCACTCCATATAGGAATTGCCTTCCAAAGCGTGATGAGAACGACGCATATCGCGGCGTGATTTCGATGTTTTCTTCTTTGGTGTAGCCATTTTCTTATACTCTAGGTTAACAGTTATTCTTATTTCCAGACGCCATTAATAACCTAATTAGTTTTTAAAATCAACTAATAAAATGAGGTCTGAAAGCTTTAGTGCCCTTTTAGCCAATATTTTCTTATTTTGCAAGCATAATTTTTATTTTTTGAGTTTGGCTAATATACTGAACGGGTTGGCCTTTTCCGTCGTTTCTTCGTCAAACTCCGAAACAAACTGAAAAACCTCCCCCTCCTGACGCGGATAATCTTCCATTACCAGAGCCACCTGCTCTATGGCTATCTGCCCGAGGTCTATCCTGCCGTTTTCTATAATATCGGGAATATCGTCCTCAATATCAGCCTCCAGCTCGCGGTACTGATTGTAGGTCATCCTCGTATCGAACTTTATTTCAAATTCCGGTTCATAGACTTTTGCAAAATTCTCCAGCGTTACAACGCTTTGCAGCACCATTTCCGCGCGAACTTTTCCCCAAACCGTCAGCAAATGCTCGCGGTTATTCAGCTTCAGCCTGATGTCGGCCGAAAAGCTTTCCACCGAAGGCACATTGAAAACTTCCGTCAGATACCTTAAATCTTCAGCGCCAGCGCGCAGATTGTATTTTTGCTCGTTCTGTCCGAGTTCGTCAACGACTATCGGATATGAAAAAAAATTTTGCATAAATATTTTCCTTATGCTATACAGGTTTTAAGTATGAATAGTATATAACTTTAAGGATTTCAATATGTCAATAAACAAAGCACTTTTTTTAAGCCTTGCGGCGCTCAGCCTGTCAACCGCCTGCAGCAGCGACTTGTTTATTACGCATAACGGCAATATGCCGACAAACGAAAGAATCGAACAGGTCAAAGTCGGACAGTCAAAATATCAGGTGAAGTCTATTTTAGGCGCGCCGTCTTCGGTCGTCTCTCTTGACAGAAACACATGGATATACATGTCCTCAGACATCAAGCGCGTGGCGTTTATGGAACCTGAGGAAGTCGACCGCGATGTTCTGACCATTAAATTTGACAATAAGGACACTGTTGCCGAAATTACAAGAATGACCAAAAAAGACGGTAAGGAAATCCAGGTCAGCGAAGAAAAAACGGAAGCCATGGGCAGCGATCAGGGATTTTTCGAGAAATTCTTTGGCGGCGTCGGCCAGTATATGCCTTTCCCCAGCGGAAACACAAACCGTTTATAAAAAATAATATCCGAAGATAAATTTCGAAGCTTTTCTGCGGCAGGTTCCACAGAATGATGATGTTTGCCGATGGCAGCGGATTGTTTCAACAGCTTGTTATTTACCGCCGCTAAACCATAAAGCATAAAAAAGGCTCTGAGACCAGAGCCTTTTTACTAATCTTTTTTTCCGTGTTTTCGTCGCAGCCTGTCCGCCTCGTCCGGAGAGACAATGCCGCCGGAAATTACGAACTTGATGCCGGCCTCGACACTCATCTCCAAAGGAATTGTATCGCTTTTGGGAACAAAAATCAGAAATCCGGAAGTCGGGTTCGGCGTTGTCGGAATAAAAACGTTTATCATTTCCTCCTTGAGGAGGCTTTTTACCTCGCCATCGGTATCGGTGCTGACAAATCCCAAAATCCAAATTCCTTTCCGGGGATATTCCAGAAGCACTACCCGCTTGAACGCATTGCTCTTGTTGGACAGGAACGTCTCGAAAATTTGTTTCAAAACCGAATAGATGCTGGAAATAAACGGCATTTTGTAGAGAATCCATTCTCCCAGCCGCAGAAAAAACTTGCCCAGGAAACCGGCAGCAAACATGCCGATCAAAATCAAAACGGCAACCAGAATGATGATGCCTAGCCCCGGGATCGTGAACGGCAGGAAATTATCCGGCTTAAACTGCGGCGGCAAAAGCCGGTTGACCGACATATCCGTAAACATGATAACTTTGTAAGCGACATAAAAAGTTATCATAACCGGCGCGGTTACCAGTATTCCGGTAAAGAAATAGGCGCGCAGTTTGGCGCCGAGCTTCATAAAAACAGCCCGCTCGCGCTCCAGCCGAATACGCTTGATGTTCAACGCCCGCGTTTTTATTTTTTCCTGATTGTCCATCATACCCTCATCGCATCGTCAATTATAAACTGTACGGAATTGCGTCCCTGCCAATTGTCGCGGCGCAGGACACCGACAACGTTAAAAACATCGCCTTTGCTACCAAGCAGCGTTTTGCCCAGCTCGGTGTCAACTATTTTAAAAGCAACAGCTTTCAGGCTGCCGCCGTTATGCGAACTCAAAATACAGCGCACATGCCCCGAACCGATAATCGACGCTTTTGAAACCCTGACATGCTCTAAAACAATTTTGGGTTCGGAATTGCCCGAGCCATAGGGTTCCAGCAGCTCCAGCCTGTCGGCAAGTTCCGTGCCGGCACCGGACAAATCCATGCAGCCGTCAACCTCTATTACCGGCAGAATTTCTTCTTCTCCGAGTTTTTCTCTGACATATTCCCCGACAAAGCGGCGAAACTCTTCTATTTTTCCTTCTTCCAGAGAGAAACCGGCCGCCATGGTATGACCGCCGCCCTTAGTCAGCAGCCCTTTTTCTTTGGCGGCAATAATCAATGCTCCCAAATCCACGCCGGGGATTGACCTTGCCGAGCCTTTGACCTCGTCTTCTTCAACCGACATTACAAAAGACGGCACATTATAGCGTTCCTTAAGTTTGCCGGCCACTATTCCTATCACGCCCTGATGCCAGTCGTGCCCCGCCACAAAAGCAACCGGATATTCCTGCGGGCTTCCTTCCAGCATTTCGATCGCATTCGACAGGACATAAGCCTCAATCTCCTTACGCTGCGCATTAAATTCATTTAGCTTGTCGGCCAGAAGAGAAGCCTGAAAGCCGTCTTTGGTACACAGAAGTTTGTTGCCAAGCGACGCTTCGCCTACTCGTCCGCAGGCATTTATCCTCGGCCCGAGGACATAACCGAGATGAAACGCCGACGGCGCCTCGTTTATGCCGGATTTGTCGATCAGAGCCTTCAGACCGGGATTTTGCCGCCGCGCCATTATTTTCAGCCCCTGGCGGACAAACGCGCGATTAAGTCCCAGCAGCGGCACCACATCGCAAACCGTTCCCAGAGCGACAAGATCAAGCCACTGCAGCAGATCGGGCTCGGCACACGAACCAAAATATCCCCGTCGACGCAATTCGCGGTTGACGGCCACGACCGTCATGAAAACAACGCCGACCGCCGCCATATATTTTAAATAGGGATAATCGTTGCTTTCATCAAGACGCTTGGGGTTTACCAGAGCATAAACCTCCGGCAACCTGACTTCGGCTTCATGATGATCCAAGACGATTACCTCGACATTTTTGGATTTGGCATAGTCAAAAACCTCAAAAGCCGTGGTGCCGCAGTCGACGGTAATCACCAATTCGGCTCCCTGCGCAAGAAATTCGTCAAAAGCCTGCGTGCTCGGTCCGTATCCCTCATCGCGCTCCGGAATATGAATCATCGGCTCCATACCCAAACTCTCCAAAAACAGCCGCAGAACAGATGAGGATGTCGCTCCGTCCACATCATAATCGCCGATGACGGCTATTTTCTGCTTTTTCATGACGGCTTCGGCAATACGGACGGCCGCTTTTTCCATATCCTTCAGACAGTAAGGATCGGGCAGCAGCTTCTGCAGTTTGGGATTGATAAAATTTTCAACATCCTGTGGATCGGTCAGACCGCGCGAAGCAATTATGCGCGCAACCACCAGGGGTAGCGACATCCCCTGCGCTATCTGTTCGGCTTCGCGCTCGTTGACCGGAACGGCTTTCCAGATATTGCCGCCCAGAGATTTCTTATTTTCAAAATCAAAAGCCACTCGTCTTCCCTGAAAACTAATAGCTTATGTAGACTTCCGCCCGGCGGTTCAGACGCTCGCCCTCCGGCATAACCTCCAGATAAGCGGGATTGGAATCCGACAACGCCTCCACTTTTATGCTTTTGGCCGGGAGCCCCGCACGTCTCAAAGCGGCGGCAACATTTTCGGCCCGCGCCATGGAAACATTGAAATTCGCAAGCTTATGGCTGACAATATCCGTGTTGCGCGTCCGGCTGGAGGCATAGCCGTAAACCGTAATCACAGCTTTTTTGGCTTTGGCCTGACGGACAATGTCGCGGATACGGGCATTGTAGCCGCCGTCAAGAACGGAACTTCCGTTTGCAAAATAAAAAGTGTCGAGCCGGTATGTTACGCTGGGCTGCGCGATTTCGGCCTCTTCCTTTTCTTTCCGGCCTTCATCGCTTTTGAACATGTTTTTGAACTCTTTGTCGTTTATTTTGTCAATGCCGCTTTTTTTCTTTTCCTTTGCGGCCGGAGCCTTCTTTTCGGAAGCGGCAGACTTCAGATCCTTCTTGATGACGGGTTTGGTCTTTGCGGCGGCGACTTTTTCTCCGGCCGGTTTTTCAGGCGCTTTTTTGACCTGCTGTCCGTCATAGGCTGCGTTTTGCTCATCGGCTCCCAAACTGGAGCTTTCTTTGAGGACTTTTCTTTCCGACGGCAGATTGAAGTTTCTTTCCTGGCTGCTGACGGGTTCGTCTTCCACTATTTCAGGAAAAGTTGCAGAAGTACAGGATGTCAGTACAAAAGCCAGACCGACAAAACCCAACAAAGTTTTAATATCATTACGAAAATACATCAGCGCCAACCTTATTCAAAAATTTTCTTATTCAGTGTTTCTGCTTTGCAAAAACAGGTTTATATATTGATATAATATTAAACAATATAACACAAGAACAAAAATAATTATCGACCATATTTTCACGGCAAACCGCCTTGACGGACAATAAAATATTTGTGTTAATTAAAATATTGTTTTATACTGATTGATATTTTGTTCAGAAGGGAATAAACATGAGCATTCCTGCTACGAATTCGGCAATTGACGTTGCCTACTGGTTCATAAACCGCGCCGACAAAGACGGCGTTGCCGTGGAGGACGAAAAACTTCAGCATCTGCTTTTTCTGTCACAGCTGCATTATGCTTCCGCCTATAATATGGAATTTCTGATGCCCAGTTTTTTTGTCTGCGACGAAAACGGCTTTTCCGAACCTAATCTGGCGGTTATCTTTGCTCAGGGACGCCCTTTTATGCCGCCAAAAAAACTGCCGGAAAAAGCATCCCTCTTTCTGGAGGAAATATGGGAAAAATATAAAAAATCCCCGGTTAAGGAACTGGCAAAAATCGTAAAATCCAATCCTGAATACGGAACCTGCCTCAAAGCCGGACACGGGAATCTGGCTGATATGGGCAGACTGGTCGACGGTTTTAACGTCATGACCGGGGCCGTTGGACGCAATAACGCCTATTCAGACAACCAGAAAAAAATTCTGTTTTCCCAGAACGGACCCGTTATCGTTTCAAAATGGAAACCAAGAAAAGTTTCCGATACCACTCACAAAGGAGAAAAATAAATGTCTAAATTTATAAAAATGTGTCTTGCCGTTATGCTTATTGCCAGCTGCTCAAAGCAGGACGAAAATAATCCGAATCTGACCATTACAACTGACAACGGCGAAGTTTTGTATACCGTTGAGGAAGCACAGACTCCCGCCGAACTCGAAAAAGGGCTTATGTTCAGGGAAACTCTGGCGGCTGACAGCGGCATGATCTTTGATTTGTCCGGCGTTACAAACGCGGCAATGTGGATGAAAAACACCAAAATCCCTCTTGATATGGTCTTTATTGATCAAGACGGCGTCATCTCCTGGATTTATGAGAATGCCGAACCGGAATCCACCAACTTCATTATTCCGCCTTTCCCGGTTACCACCGTTCTGGAAATTAATGCCGGCGATGTTCAGAAACACGGCATAAAGGTCGGCGATACCGTTAAGCACAAATTCATCAAAACCACTGAAGACGGCACGGCTTCAGACGAGACCGCAGCTCCGACGGAAGACGAAGGTTCCGAAGAAACTTCTGATGCCGAAGATACTGCTCAGGCTGAAGATACCCCTGAAAAGGCCAGCGAAGAGAGCAAAACGGAAGCTATGGTTGAATAACAAGATTTTCCAGACTATTTCCGGTATGGAAACCAAGTAAAAAAACGCCCCGTAAGAGGCGTTTTTTTCATACAAACACACATAAAGAACCGAAGCCTTATTATTTCAGTATAAAGCAAAAAACACAGAAAAACAAGCATGAACGATCAGAAGCGGTAATTAATACCCATAAGCCAGGCAACGGAATCCTTGTCTTTCTGATAATAACGGAAATCGCCGTATATCCCGAATCCGTTCGGAAACGTATATTTGGCAACGGCTTTCCAGGTTATGTAATCCCGTTCGTCGCGGCGAGCTTTGAAATATACGGCATTATCGTCATAATATCCTATACCGTAGAAAGCGTCATACGGATCCGAATGGATAAAAGTCAACGCCGGACCGACCTTGAAATCGTATTTTCCGGAGAAAGAATCCGTTCCTTTTACACCCGCATAGAGTGTCCATATGCTCTCTATCAGAGTCTGCTGATTTTCGGGAATTTGTATGCCCCGGCCGGCAATTTCGGGCTCAGTGATTTTTCCGCGCCGGAGGCCCAGAATGTTCAGTTCCGCCTGAGGCTGAACATAATAAACGCCTTTTTGAAAAGTACGGCTCAGGGCGTTTTCCCAGCCATAAAAATAATTGTGAAAATCATCCTTAAAACTTTTTTCAATATTCTGCGAGCCCGCGCGACGCCGGACGCCTGAACTGCCAAAACCGGCGCTGGCCCGGCTCCGCCAGCGTATCTGCCTTGCCGCATCGTTATAAATAAGGTATAAAACGGCATAAAAATTTTCGTCATCCTGATACATGTCTCCGTCATAAGAACTGTCATAACGCGTTAAGACGGCACCGCCTCCCAGTCTGACGTAATTGCCGGACAAAGCCCTGTCAGCAAGAATAAAAAGGCTTCCCGAACGGTCCTTATAGCCGTAGGCGCTTTTGGAAGCCTTGTTCCGTTTATAATCATACTCAAAACCGCCGATTACGCGATACGGCTTGTCCCAATCGCCGTAAGCTATACTTTCATTAATGGTTCGCGACGTATTTTTCAGATAAGAAAACAAATGCTTGGCGGCGGAAGGATAGAACTTTGCGGCACAGACAGGACTTTCGTCAAGACTATGGCCGTAAGTTTCGGTATCCAGCTTATGGCCGAAATAGCGGTTCTGGACAAACAGATAATATCCGGTGTCCGCCATCGCGGAACAAGATATGCTCCCCGCAACCAGCAAAGCGAAACAGAAAAGCGCTTTTTTAAATTTCGACATCAACATCCAGTCCATACTCTCTGAGCGCTTGTAAAAGTTCTGCCAGATAAATCCGCTCGTTATAGTGAACCGCCCCGTCGGAAGCGCTGATCTTTACTGCCTCCCTGAAAATATTTTCGGCCTGCTCGGGCGTTTTGGCCTGCAGATTTTCAATCGCCTGATAAAAACTGTCTTCATCAGGATTCAGATCGCGAAGATACGAGCTGACATACTGACTGCTGAGAACGGCCGTTTCCGGTTTGCTGGCATTGATGTAATCGCAAATTGTTTTGGTTTTGATTTCCGTAAAATTCATGTTGCATTTAGCCATAAAGGTCAGTATCACGAGATCGTCACGTATTTCGTCCAGATATCTGACACCGGAACCGGACCGTTCCGCAGCCGTGGTGGAAACATTCTCCTCCAGACGGCGGATACTCCAAAAATCACTGATAAACTCTTCTGCCGATCCGTAATATTTTTCCGTTGTCAGATCCAAAAGATCATGAATGAAAGCTCCGTCAATAACCTGAGACTTCTTGGTGCGATAAAAATACAAATCCAAAAACACGGTATTATTCTTTTCCCAGATATTCTTCACCGCCACATTTTCTTCCGCCATACGGTTTTTATAAACGATATGGGCAAGCATATTATAAAATGACAGCCTACCGTATTCTCCGTTATTTTTGGCCATTTAGTCCCTGTTCAGCATCGGAGCGCCCGTCATCGAGCATTGATGCAAATTTGTTAACGTATTGCCTGATCGTTTCGACCCGAACTTTATAATTTTCCAGATTTTTTTCGATAAAAATCTTCTGGTCCGGTCTTATTTTAACAGTTCCAAACTGTTTGGCAATAAAATCAAGCAATTTTTCCGGCGCAGCAAAACGATTACCCCTGAAAGCGATAAGAATCCCTTTGGCTCCGGCATCGATTTTTTCCACATTGGCCCGACGGCAGAGCTGTTTGATTTCGACGGTTTTTAGAAGATTTTCGACTTCCGCGGGAAGCTGTCCGAAACGGTCTATCAGCTCTTCTTTCATATCCAGCAGAGCCGCCTCGTCCCGGATTTCGCCTATGCGTTTGTACAAACCGAGACGAACACCCAGATCGCGGACATAGTTTTCGGGAATCATAATCGGAATGCCGGTCGTTATCTGCGGGGCCCAATCCGTATTTTCCGGCTTGGCGGCGATCTCTCCGGCCTTCTGCCGCATAATCTCTTCCTCCAACATATGCTGATACAAGGCAACACCTACTTCCTTGATATGACCGGACTGTTCTTCGCCGAGAATATTGCCGGAACCGCGGATATCCATGTCATGACTGGCCAACGAAAAACCGGCGCCCAACGTATCCAGCGCCTGCAGAATATTTAGCCGTCGTTCGGCAATCGGTTTCAGATTCTTTTGTTTGGGAATCGTAAAATAACAATAGCCGCGGACTTTCGAACGCCCTACTCGCCCCTTAAGCTGATACAGCTGCGCCAGACCGAACATATCTGACCGGTGGACAATCATGGTATTGACCGTCGGCATATCAATGCCGGATTCAATAATAGTGGTCGACAGCAGCAGATCTGCCTTACCGTCGGCAAAATCATTCATGACATCTTCCAGTTGTTTGACGGGCATCTGTCCATGAGCCACCAGAATCCTGATATCCGGCACCAAAGCGCGCAGCTCTTTTTCCACGCCGAAGATATCCGAAACGCGCGGACAAACAAAAAAGACCTGACCGTTTCTGAATTTTTCGCGGTAAATGGCTTCCTTGATCAGAACCTTGTCAAAAGGCATGACAAACGTGCGCGCGGCCAGGCGGTCCACCGGCGGCGTGGCGATTATGCTGAGCTGTTTGACGCCGGTCAGAGACATTTGCAGCGTCCGGGGGATCGGCGTTGCCGTCAGCGTCAGAACATGCACATTTGATTTCAGAGCCTTGAGCTTTTCCTTATGAGCCACGCCGAAATGCTGCTCTTCGTCAATAATCAGCAGGCCGAGATTGCAAAATTTCAGATCCTTTGACAGCAGGGCATGCGTCCCGATAACAATTTCGACGGAACCGTCTTCAAGACCTTTTTTGACTTCGGCAGCCTCTTTCGGCGTTACCAGACGGGAAAGCATTCTTACCCGGACGGGGAAGCCTTCCATCCGTTTTTTGAAATTATAATAATGCTGACGGGCCAACAGAGTTGTCGGCACAATCAACGCCACCTGTGCACCGGACATGGCCACGGTAAAGGCCGCGCGGAGCGCAACTTCCGTTTTGCCGAAGCCCACGTCACCGCAGATCAGGCGATCCATCGGACTCCCCTGATTAAGATCTTTCAGAACATCCGTAATGGCATTGAGCTGGTCATCCGTTTCATTATAAGGAAATTTTGAACAAAATTCATCATACGCGCCTTCGGGAGGCACAAAACTGTCGGCAATTTTCAGATGACGTTCTGCCGCTATCTTAATCAGTTTTTCGGCAATATCCTTAATCCGTTCCCGGACTTTGGCCTTTTTGGCCTGCCAGGCCAGTCCGCCCAGCGTGTCCAGCTGAATATTCTCGTCCTCCAGGCCATAACGGGAAATAACCTCAATATTTTCGACGGGAACAAAAAGCTTTGCGTCATTGGCATACAAAATTTTCAGACAGTCATGCGGCGCGCCGCCGGCCGTTATGTTTTCCAGTCCGAGAAAACGGCCGATGCCGTGTTCGACATGGACAACAAGCTCGCCCACAGAGAGGGACGAAACATCAGCGATAAAATCTTTGGCCGTTATCTTTTTGGCGCTTTTCCGGTTCTGCCGCTCGCCCAAAATATCCTGTTCCGAGACCAGGCAATAGCCGCCGCCGCGAAAACCGTGCGCCAGATTCAAAACAACCAGAACAATTTTATGGTGCTCTGCTTTCTTTTCTGCTTCTTCCCAGTTTTCGGCAAAAGACAGATCAGTGATGCCGTATTCGCTCATCAGGCTGAACAGGCGGTCGCGGGAGCCTTCCGAATAGCAGCAGACAATTCTCTTCAGTTTTCTGTTTTCCGCCAGATAGTCTTTCAGTTCATGGTAAACTTCCGCGGCATTGACATTTTTGGCGTGGGAAAAATTGCGGCCGGGAATAATTTTGGCACTGATGTTGTCTTCACTGTCCGGCAGGCTCATAGACGTCAGGGTTACGGGGCTGCGCCGGGAAACGATCCTGTCGAACTCCGCGGCAGTCAGAAACATCAGCTCCGGACTGACGGGACGATAAGTATCCGCCTCGCCGGTCGATTTTATGGACAGCGCCTCCAGACGCGCCTGATAATAGTCGACAATGCTGTCTTCTTTCGACTTCAGGGCTTCATGAATGTTTTTTCCGATGACAAGTCCGGCGGACGGAAGATAATCAAACAGGCTCGGCAGCGCCTCCTCATAAAAAAACGGCAGCCAATTTTCCATGCCCATGTATTTTTTGGAGGCAGAAACCGCCTCATACAGTTCATCGCCCTGCGCGGCGGCGCCGAAAGCCTCACGATAGCGGGCGCGGAAATTTTTGACGGTATTGGCGTCCAGCACGACTTCCCCCATTACCTGAAAGCAATATTCGTGCAGTTCGCCGGTCGTGCGCTGGGTAAACGCATCGAAAGTCCTTATTTTTTCAACTTCATCATCAAACAAGTCTATGCGCAGGGGCTCCGGCGTCCCGACAGGAAAAATATCCAGAATATCTCCGCGGACGGCATATTCTCCCGGTTCCATCACCTGTTCGACGCGGTTGTAGCCATTGACAACGGCATAATGGACAAAGTCGTTGAAATCCAGTCTGCCACCGACGCGGACCTCGCGCATAGAGTTGCGGAATATTTTGGCGGGAGGAAGTTTCTGTATGACAGCGCCGATGCTGGCAATCACCAGCCGCGGCTTTTTGGCCCGTGGCGCCATAACCAGAGAGGCCAGCGCCCCTACCCGGCGCGCGATGATGTTCGCGTTCGGCGAAACGCGGTCATAAGGAACCGTATCCCATGCCGGAAAAGTGATGACTTCGGTCTCCGGCAAAATCTGACGCAATATTTCGGCGGTGTTCTCCATGGAGACCCCGTCGCTCACAATATATAAAATATCGTTTTCGGCCGAGCGCAGCAAATCGCGCAGCAGAAAAGCCTCATACCCTTCCGCTACCGAAGAAACCGTTTTGCCGCTTAAATTACCTATATCCGTCTGCATTGAATCAACCGCATTTATTACAGCACAGATATATAACATTTCTTATATTTTGCAAATATGTTTTTACTTTTACGCCAAGATTGATTAAACTTTCTGCAGATTACTGATTATCTTGAAAGGATTAACATGCGCCCGGAGATTTTATTTCCGTTATTTGCCGGCATCAACACCCTAAGCGGCATCGGTTCCAAAACCGAGAAGCTATTGACCGGTCTGTGCGGAAACAGAATCATCGACCTGATCTGGCATCTGCCTTCCGGCCTTACGGACCGCCGCTATTCGCCGCAGCTGTTTAATGCCCGCCCCGGTTCCGTCTGTACCGTGAAAGTCAGGATTCTGGAGCACCAGGAACCAAAAACCCGCAAGCAGCCGTACAAAGTCCTGTGTTCCGACGGAACAGACCAACTTACGCTGAGTTTTTTCAAGGCTTATCCGGACTCCCTCAAAAAAAATCTTCCCGTCGGCGAAGAACGTGTCGTCAGCGGCAAGCTGGAAAGTTTTAACGGCATTCTCCAGATGAGTCATCCCGATTATATCGTCCGCCCGGAAGACATTGACAAAGTCCGCGGCGTTGAGGCCGTTTATCCCCTGACCGCCGGCATAACCAATAAGATGCTGAACAAAGCCATTAAACAGGCATTACAAAAAGTTCCGCCCCTTCCAGAATGGCTGGACGAACATTTTATGCGCTCGGAAAAATTTCCGGGCTTTAACCAGGCTCTCAACGCGGCTCACCACCCGCAAAGCGAACCCGACCTCCTGCCGGAAAACATCAACCGCACGCGGCTGGCTTACGACGAGATGCTTGCCAACCAACTGGCTCTCGCCATTGTCCGGGAAAGAGTGAAAAAGCAACAGGGTCGGGAAATCAAAGGAAACGGACTGCTGCGCAAAAAAATTCTCGAAAGACTGCCCTTTGATCTGACTGACGCTCAAAAACGGGTTCTGGAGGAAATATACGCTGATCAGGCCTCCCGTTTCCGGATGCTGCGCCTTTTGCAGGGAGACGTCGGAAGCGGTAAAACGATCGTTGCCCTGCTGACCATGCTTAACGCCGTGGAATGCGGCACACAGGCAGCCATTATGGCGCCGACCGAAATTCTGGCCAAACAGCATCTGGAAACCATCCGCCCGCTGTGCGAGGAAATCGGTATCCGTGCGGAACTGCTGACCGGCAGAGTAAAAGGAAAAAGCAGAACCGCTCTGCTGCAGGATCTGGCCGAGGGAAAAACAGACATTCTTATCGGCACCCATGCCCTGTTTGTGGAAGACGTTACTTTCAGGGATCTGTCCTGCATTATTGTCGATGAACAGCACCGGTTCGGCGTCCATCAGCGCCTTGCCCTGTCCAACAAAGGAAATAAGGCGGATATTCTGGTTATGACGGCCACGCCTATTCCGCGGACTCTTGTTCTGACGGCCTACGGCGATATGGAATATTCCAAAATCGATCAGGTTCCGGCCGGACGCAAACCCATAGACACCCGGGTTATTCCGATTTCAAAGCTTGCTGAAGTCGTCGGCGGGCTGATCAGAAAAGTCGAAGCTGGCTGCCGCTGCTACTGGGTCTGTCCGCTGGTTGAAGAATCCGAAAAAGTCGATTTGGCGGCGGCGGAGGAACGATTTGAAAGCCTAAAAAAAGTTTTTGGAAACGAAGTCGGTCTGGTACACGGCAAGATGAAGGAAAAAGAGAAAGACGCCGTCATGGAACAATTTAAAACCGGAAAAATAAAAGTTCTGGTCGCGACAACGGTTATTGAGGTCGGCGTCAATGTCCCCGAGGCCACGGTAATGGTTATCGAGCATGCCGAGCGTTTCGGTCTGGCTCAGCTGCATCAGCTCCGGGGACGCATTAAAAGAGGCTTTCAGGCTTCAACCTGTCTGCTGCTCTATTCCTACCCGCTGAGCGAAACCTCCCGGCAGCGCCTCAATACGATGAAAGAAACGGAAGACGGCTTTGAAATCGCCGAAAAAGATCTTGAGCTGCGCGGCGGCGGAGAAATTCTCGGCACCCGGCAGTCCGGTTTTTGCGAGTTCCGGCTGGCGGATATGACTGTTCATAAACAGCTGCTACTGACGGCCAACAAAGATGCGAAAATGATTTTGGCACAGGATCCGAACTTGCAGTCTCCGCGCGGAAAGGCTCTGCGCATTCTGCTCTATTTGTTTGAACGGGACGAAGCCGTTAAAACTTACCAGCAGTAATTTTCCGAAACGCGACAGACAGCCCCTGGCCTTAAAATGGGCGCCAGTCTGTCCAAAAAACGCTGGAGAAACCGAATAAGGAAAAAGGCCGCATAAAAATATGCGGCCTTTGCTTTTATACTTCCTGCTTTTTTTTCTTTCTTTTCGGAAAGTAAGTTTCCGAAACATTTTTCCGAGGCGGTTCCAAATAATAAAAATGGACCTCATGAACAGCGTCTTCCTTGCGGAAAATCCTGCCGTCCTGCGCCCGGATGAACAAAATGTCCCGGCGGCCGTTGCCCGAAGCTTTGACTGCGATCATAAACCCTTCGTCCCCTTCAAAGAAGGAACGGACAAAAGGTTTGCAGATACATCCCTTAAACAGCGGCTCAAAGTCTTCTCTGACCTCATTCCAGTACGGGACGGCGTCGGCGGCTGTTTTTATCAGCGGCTGTCTGCGCATTTCTATTCCATACTGGCCGCCGGCATTGACGATTTTGTAAATCATTTTGCTGTCTTCTGTTTTGACACCGAGCTCCATAATTTTTGATTTTATTTCCGCGGCATTCACAATGACGGCGCGGGAAAAAACGTCATAAATTACCTTCTCTCTGAGCCCTTTCAGAAGAAACAGCACACAAAACCTGCGGCTGAAAGTCTTTTCACCGATTTTATACTCCGTATCGGAAAACGGAATGACGGAGTTTTGGACAACTTCGCCGGGGAACAATTGACTGATCTCCGCGGCAACCTGCTCCATCGTCAGAATTTCTTTTTTCATAAAAATTAAGTTTTATGAAACGGTTCCGGCATTTTGCGGATACCGTTTCGGTTTATTTTCTAATGAATTCCATATCCTCCGCTTCTGGCGGCGGAAGATATTCTGAAAAATTCGTCTCCAGGCAGCGCCAGTGTAATCTGGTGTTCAAACAGAATATCCTGCTCTCTGACAAGATCTCCGCTTTCGACCCCAATATAAAGCACATTGCTTATACCGCGGCGGCTCAACTTTCGCACCCCGACCAGCCAAACCGGTTTTTTATCCAGATAAACCGGCAGAAAACGCTCGTAAAGATGATTTCTGAATTCCTTCAGATACGCTTCTTTACCGTCATTGAAAATGGTTTGCAGCATTTCTTCACTGGTTACCCTGATTTTGTCGGATATCCGCAGACACAGCTTTCCGTTTTGTTCAACAACTTCGTAACTTTTGGTCCGGGTTTCAAAGCGGTTTCCGACTTCCATCGGCCGATTTTTCATCTCGCCTACATTTTTGTAAGACCGCCTGCATCTCTTCTCAATGACAAAACATTCTGCCTCATCGCCGCTTCCCAGCTGCAAAAACCAGCAGAAGTCGAAGCTTTTCGTTTTGTTTTGCACCGAATATTCGATGACGCTGAGAACAGGATACTGGGTACAGCCGATTAAGGCGGGCTCTTCCGGGAACAAATCCATCATGTCCTGAAAAGCACTTTCCGGAGTTTCAATTTCACTTTTTTTCATTTTTGAAAATTTATGTTAGACAATATATACATAATCCGTAAAAAAACGGTTTCAGGGTAATAAATTTTTAGACAAAAGTCAAGCTTTGATACGCACAAATTCGTCCAAAACAGATTTTTTTGCCGTCCGGCCTTTATATTTTCATTATCATGCCTAGATAAAAAGCGTTATCGCTCTTAACCATTTGTTATATAAGGAACTGCACATGAATAAAAAATTATTACTGGGAACGGCACTGACAGTCTGCAGCCTGTGGGTTTCCTCCGGCGCGGCTTTGGCTCAGATCAGCGGTTCCTCTTCCCCGGAAACGGAGCAGGGCACCGCCTCTCATATTTCGTATCCCAAAAGCGTCAAACAAAGAATTGCTTCGGACAGGGTTCGACGGAATAATCCTTTTACAACGCTTGGAAACGATTATTCCGAGTTCAAAAACAAATTAAGCAAAAAATATAATTTCGATTACTCCGTCGATATTTCCTATATGCCGCAGCGAGGCGCTCCAAACGGCAGGAAAACAGACTACCAGACAATTATTTATCCGACTTTTTCCTGGACAACGTTTAACAATGAATACGGCACCGGAACACTGACCGCCGCTTATAATATTGTTCGTTACGGCGGCTCAAGCGGCCAGAAAATCGGCAACAATATCGGCGTTGTTACCGGAATCAATGATTACACTGCCAAGACAACAAGCTTTGACGAACTTCTCTATACCTACCAGCTGGGCGGAAAATGGAACTGGCTGACGATCGGCCTCGGACAATTTCCGATGTATAATTTTGACGGTTCAACCTACAACTCCAACCAGCAGGTCAACTTCATCAACGAGGCTCTGTCCCAAAACGCAAGCTCCACCTATTCCACCGCCGGGGTCGGCACCTATGTTCAGATTGCGCCGAACAGCGACTGGACCTTTGTTGTCGGAGCGCAGGACGCCACCGACGTCGACGGCCTCAGTTTCAGGGTCAATAATCTCAACGAAGAACATTACGCAACTTTCGGATCAATTTCTTATACTCCGACAATCAAAGGGCTGGGAGCCGGACAATATTCCCTGCTGCTGTACAACATGCCCGGCGTTAAAGAACAGCCCGAAACGACAAACGGCTGGTCGCTGAACTTTGCGCAGGCTTTCGGCGAAAAACTCAATCTGTTCGCGCGGATTAACGGCGTATCGGGAAATACGGCGGAAATAAACCAATCCTGGGTTTTCGGTGGCGTATACAACAATCCGCTGGACCGCAATCCGCTGGATCAAATCGGTCTGGCCTTCGCCTATAACAAAATCGACGAGGAAGCCGTCGGAGAAAATCTGTCCAGCGACAGCGAAAAAGTGCTTGAGGCCTATTGGGCCTGGGGAATTTCGAAATGGATGACGCTGACGCCGGACATTCAGTTTTATATAGACCCGGCGCTTAATCCCAAATCAGATTACGCAACAGTTTTCTCCCTTCGCGCCTCATTCTTCTTCTAACATTATAAAAACAGCCGGTATTTTACCGGCTGTTTTTATAATGTTTTGCTGTTCCGCATATTTCTGGCCAAAACTAACGGCGGTTCTTTCTGCTTCGGCAGACTGTCTTCCATGCCATAAGTCAGCATTTCCATCGCCGCGGCATAGGTCATGCCGTTTACTTTCCGCTGCAGACACAGCTCAATAATTTTCTGCATGTCAATTACATAACCGGAAACATCTTCTTTCATATCTCCCCAGTAATCCCGGTTGAAACCGGCTTCTTTACCGCCTCCCAAATACAGTTTAGCATGCAGACCGCTGGAGGTATTGGCTCTTGATCTTATAATCAGGATGCTGCCTTTCGGTGTTTTAGAAGTATCTATTTTTTTCTGAAAAGGCGTAATGCAATCGGGATAATTTTTCCGGACATACTGCACAAAACGCGGACAGGAAACACTGTTGTGTCCGTCCAAAGTTTTGCTGTCGGGAATAAACTCCCGGAGATCCCCCGTCCTGCTGTCTGCATCCATCATACTGCGTATCAGTCCTGCTATGCAGTAATTGGCATTACCGTCAATACCGCCTCGCTGAAAAACGACATCAAAAAATTCTTTCTCTATATAATCTTTTTTGACTTTGCCGCTCAGTTTTGTCAGCTTGTCATACTGATTGCGAACAGCCGGTATAAAATTTTTATCAATAAACCAGGACGTACGCTCGGAAATTTTCTCGCGTATATTTTCCGCCGCCTGTTCTTCCGTCATCCGATCCGCGGTAACATTTCTGTTGGCTGCCAGAAGCTCCTTCTGCTCCTTTTTGAGCTTTTCCTGCCCCTGCAACAGCGTATTGCCGGCATACGGAAGCGCCAAGGCTCCCTGCAAAGCGATAAAATAGGTCAGTTTTAAAAAAGAAAGCTTTTTTCTTTTAAAAATATTCTTATGTTTTATGACATCTGTTTTATCTATATCTGCAGTTTCGGACATTGTATTTTCTTTCCGCTATATTGATTCTTTTTATCATGATATCATAGGTTTAAACGATTTTCATTAAAAATACATAATTAATTACATTTATGCAGACAATATTTAAATTTAACTTTACTTTTGTGCTTTTTTGATTGTAAATAGCTAGAGATTTAAGGAAAAAGAGTGAGAAAATGAGAAAATTCAGCAACTTTTTTATTTTAGGAATTATGGCCGTTATGTGCAGCGCATGCCAAAACAACCAGATCAAAACGCCGCAGATTGTTCCGGCCGTCGAGGTCAAACAGCCCGAAACCCCCAAACACTCCCTCGGCATTATCGGCGCTACAGAGCCGATTTATATTCTGCCAATGAAATCGCCCTTTTATGCCAGAATAGATACAGGCGCCGAAAATTCCGCGCTTGACGTCAGCAATCTCCGGACTTTTGAACGGGACGGAGAAAAGTGGGTTGCCTTTACCATGACAAACCGGGAAACGGGAGAAAAACACCGCTTTGAGAAAGAAGTCGAAAGACATACGACCATCAAAAGAATTAATGAGCATGAAAAACGCGTCGTCGTAGAAATGGATGTTAAATTCGGTTCTGAAATCATCAAAGAAAAATTCTCTCTGGCAGACCGCTCAAAATTTGAGTATCAGGTTCTGGTCGGGCGCAATATTCTGACCGGCCGCGCCATCGTCGACACCTCCTTAGAAAATACACTCCATTAATCTAGGATTCTCAAAATCATGCTCAAGAAATTTGTTACCGTCCGCTTTGTTCTTTCCATCTGTCTGTTTTTTTCCGTTCTCTTCGCCGGATACAGCATTTATTACAAAATAAAGTACTGGGGTTTTAATTTCGCGCCCAAACAGACAACCGACGTCTGGACAATCGAAGCGCATATTTCCTTTGAGCCCACCGGTGATCCGATTAAAATATCCATGGCAACCCCGACCGTCAGCGACGAATATAAGATTCTGGACGAAGACGCCGTAGCTCCGGGATATAAAATAAATAAAGACAGAAAAAACAACCGGGTTGTTCTCTCCTCTTCCCCAAAAGAAGGAACACAAAATATTTATTACCGGATTCTGGTATTTGACAACGAATATGGCAAAGGAAAAATCCGCTCGCCGATTAGACCGGAAGTCGAAAAACCCATTTTTGACGAACAACGCTTGACCGTCGCGCAGGAACTGCTGAAACTTTCGGACAGACAGGAAGGCGACGATGTTCAGAGAATCATCCGCCTGCTCAACCAAACGCCGCCGGATCCGACGGTTCTGGCCTTTATGCCGATGAAAAAAAGCCAAAAGGAAATTACGGAGGCCGTCAGTTCCCTTCTGGCGCTGAAGAATATTCCGACGCGCACGGCCCGCGGCATCAAACTGGAAGAAAACAAAAAGTCGTTTACACCTGATCTGATGCTTGAGGCTTACATGAACGGCCGCTGGATTTTGTATAATATCCAGACCGGCAAAAAGGGACTGCCCGAAAATTTTGTTATTTTCCAGCGCGGCGGCGTTTCACTGCTTGACGTGGAAGGCGGTTCCGATTCCGTCATCAAATTTACGGTTTTGAAATCCATCAGTTCTTCCCTGAGTCTGGCCGGACCGCGCGCCAAACTGGCAGAAATGAAAAACTGGTATGACAACTCTATTTACAGCCTGCCGCTGATGGAGCAGAATACCTTAAAATGGCTGATGATCTTTCCGCTGGCCATTCTTATCATCGTTCTGATGCGTAATGTCGTCGGCGTCGTAACAATGGGCACATTTACCCCGATGCTGATTTCAATGTCTCTCATCAAAACCGGATTTCTTCCCGGTCTGGTCTGCTTTGGCATTATCATTACGCTCGGTCTGGCTCTGAGAGCCGTTCTGTCAAAGCTGAACCTGCTTCTTGTGCCGAGAATTTCCGCCGTCGTCATCTTTGTTATCCTGATTATGCAGGGACTGATGATCATGGGGTATCGGATGAAGTTTGACGTGGCTTCTTCCGCGGCGTTCTTCCCCATCATCATCATGGCATGGATTATTGAACGCGCTTCCATTACCTGGGAAGAAGACGGCCCGGTCAACGCCACGCGCGAAATCATCTTTACCGTTTTGGTGGCAATTATCACATATTTCGTTATCAGCAGCGAATATATCCGCCATATCATGTTTGCGTTTAATGAGCTGAATCTCGTTATTCTGTTCATCGTTATGCTGCTCGGAACCTATACCGGATACAGGCTGACGGAACTCAGACGTTTTGCCCCCCTGGTTCAGAAGAAAGGGAAATAAGCATGTTCGGCTGGCTGAAATCCTTTGCCTCTCCGTCATCATTGCGGGCCGCCGGCGTTTTGGGAATGAATCGGAGAAACTTCAACGTTATCTCAAAATATAACAACCGCCGTCTTTATCCGCTGGTTGACGATAAGGTTCAGACCAAAAAGCTCGCTAATAAAATCGGCATCAATACCCCGGGGCTTATCGGCGTCATAGAGGTTCAGAATCAGGTGCAAAATCTGCTTGACCTTGTACGGGGATATGACGAATTTGTCGTTAAACCGGCTCATGGTAGCGGCGGCAAAGGCGTTTTGGTCATTAAGAGCTTTAATGAGGAAAAATTTATCACGGCCTCAGGAAAAACGCTGACCTTTAACGAGGTTTACCAGCATATTTCCAATATTTTAAGCGGTTTGTACAGTCTGGGCGGCAAATATGACATTGCCCTGATTGAAGAACTGGTTCATTTCAGCGGCATGTTCAGCGAATACAGTTATCAGGGGGTTCCCGACGTCCGCGTCATTGTCTATAAGGGATATCCGGCAATGGCTATGATGCGTTTGTCGACAAAGGCTTCCGGCGGCCGCGCCAACCTTCATCAGGGAGCCGTCGGCGTCGGTCTGGACATTACAAACGGCAAAAGCCTGGAAGCTGTCATGTATAATAAACCCATTAAATTTCATCCCGACACGCAGGCCGATCTGTCGACGCTGAATATTCCGTTCTGGCGGGAACATCTGATCATTGCAGCCAAAGGATACGAAATGACCGGTCTGGGGTATCTGGGAGCGGATATTGTTCTGGATGAGTCCCGCGGCCCCATGATGTTGGAACTGAATGCTCGTCCCGGTCTGGCTATCCAGATTGCCAACGGAAAAGGACTGGCTTTACCATTGAAAAAAATTGACAAATACTACCCGTCCGGCCTCAGCCCGGAAGAGCGCGTCGATTATGTTCTGACGCACGGAGGTAGTCGATAATACCTCGGACAGCCACAGACAGAAGAGAAAACATGCAAAAAATTCGTGCAAAAACGACAGGAGCTCACTATATATTATTCAGAAACACCTTTCAATCCAACTTATGGAGATTTGACAATGGCAAAAGCAACCAAAGAGAACAAAAAATCAGAATCTAAAAAAGAAAAAGAGCCCAAACTCTTAAAAAATGCCGAAACAAAAAAACTCGGTAAAAGCGAAACTAAGGGAATAAAAAGTTCCGAGACAAAGAAAATCGGCATCAGCAAGACCCGAGCAAAAAAAATCAAACATTCCTATAATGTCAAAGACGCGGAAAATTCCCTGCTGCTGAAACTGAAAAACGGTGAAGTCGTCATTGAGATGTATCCCGACGCGGCGCCTAACCATGTCGAACGGATTAAAGAACTTGTCCGCGCCGGATTTTACAACGGCCTGAAGTTTCACCGCGTCATCGACGGCTTTATGGCGCAGACAGGCTGCCCGTACGGCAACGGAACCGGCGGCACCGGACACAAATTGAAAGCTGAATTCAACAAAAATCCCCATAAACGCGGAACGGTCTCCATGGCACGGTCCATGAATCCGGATTCCGGCGACAGTCAGTTTTTCATCTGCTTTGCGGACTGCCCCTGGCTGGACGGACAATATACCGTCTGGGGAGAAGTTACGTCAGGCATGGAATATGTCGATATGATCAAACGCGGAACCGGAAGCAACGGCGTTGTCAGTGATCCCGATGAAATTGTCAGCCTGGACGTCATTGCGGATTTATAACGAGAAAAGGGAATTTACGCTGTAAATTCCCTTTTCCGGACTTTAACCTCATATTGGTAAAACATTACCGAGGAGTCTTATCTGATATAAGTCTTCCGGCATAAAAATCAATACCCGGCCGGCTTTTATTTTGCAAAAGAAGGGAAATTACCCAAGTAACTTCCCTTCTCCGAGTTGACGATACATTGAAAAATCAATCTATTCATCAACTGCTTTAGGATATAAGCCTGTTTTTTTGATTTTCAACTCATGATCTAAAAAAATTTTTCAGGCAGTTTTTTGTAAAATTTTCTTTTCAGTTTTCTTTTTTCTTGAAAAGTCAGGCGGCGGTAAAAAACAGCCGCGCCTTCAGATGCGGACAGCAGCAGATACAGGCAGCCGACGGCAGCGCCAAAATTCATGAAAAAAGCAACCAGCAGACTGACCAGCAGAAAAACATACAGAAAAAGCGACAGCTTATCGGCCAGCTTCCGCCGTCCTTTTTTTCTGCAGTACTGAATAACAACGCTCCACAATACCCAGCCGGCCATCAGAGACGTCATAAATCCGGCAATTATATTCTTCTTCCAGCCCAAACAGATTTCAAGCCGGTTAAATCCCGACAAAAACAGATATGACGCAACGACAAGGCCAAATATGACACTTAATACCCATAGGATTTTTTCTATTTTTCCGCGCCATTTTTTCTTTTTTATTTTTCCCGTAGAAACAACCATTTACTTTCCTACATTATACAGATCATTTAATATTTAATAAAACAGCGGCGGTATTTTTGCAACATAAATTTCAGCAAAAAAAAGACGCCTCTTTTTTACAGAAGCGTTCTTTTAAATGAGCAATTTTTAAATTAATAATGCACCTAGTAATTATTACGGTAAGCGCGGCCGCGACTGTACCAAATATTAAAGCGGGCCAAAAGAATTCCAGCACCCAAAGCAGGAACATACAAAAAGCCCAAACAGACAGGATTAATGCGGCCGGTTCGTGGTATCTGGGGAAACAAATACCAGTATAAACGGCATACTCCTGATGAGACGGGTAAAAAACCCAGGTTGAATAGGCAACGCATCCGACAAATAAAATGCAGCCTAAAACAAAAAAAATAATCATTGTTGACATGTCATCTGTTTAAAATGAAAAGACGAAATAAAGAGATGAAAACCAACTCTACAAAAGCTTAAAACATACATCATCTCAAATAATACATTACCTGTTTGAGAGATTACGCCTCAGGCCTTTAAGAAATGGTAAAAAAAAGAAAAATTTTAATAAAAAAACTCCGGATTAATCCGGAGTTTCCGGTTCAGCTGTTTTCTGCAATCCATCTGAGATACGGTTCATATCCTTTGTTGATGTCAAACATGACAATCTCGGGAAGCTCATAGGAATGAAGCTGCAAGATTCTGTCCCGTACGGAGGCAAAATTTTCCGCCCGGGTTTTGACAACCAGCAGATATTCGTTTTCCCGGCAGACTGTTCCCTGCCAGCGATAAACAGACTGTATGCCCGGAACAATATTGACACAGGCCGCCAGACCGCTTTCCACCAGATCGGCGGCAATGGTTTCGGCATTCTGCTTATCACCGGCCATCGACAGAATCAGCGCTTCGGACATGTTACGCCTCCTTTTTTGCGGATTTGGACCGGGAGGCTTTCCGGGCTTTTTTATCAAAAATCTCCCCGATAATGGCAAACATCATCGGAACAAACAAAGTTGCCACAAAGGTAGACAGCAGCATACCGCCGATCATTCCGGTGCCGATGGCATGCCGGCTGGCCGCGCCCGCTCCCGACGAAACAGCCAGAGGCAGCACGCCGAAAGTAAAGGCCAAAGAGGTCATGACAATCGGACGGAAACGCAGTTTGGCTGCTTCTACCGCCGCATCGGCATAAGACAGTCCCTCCTCTACTTTCATGACGGCAAACTCCACAATCAGGATGGCGTTTTTGGCAGCCAAACCAATCAGGGTTACAAGACCGACCTGAAAATAAAGGTCATTATCGATCCCTCTGAGCCAGACGGCCAACAGCGCGCCGAATACGGCAAAGGGAACGGAAAGAATGACAACAAAAGGCAGCGACCATTTTTCATACTGGGCCGACAAAATAAGGAAAATCATAATCAAACCGAAGGCAAAAGCCTGAGTGCTGGCACCTCCCGCCTGCTTTTCCTGATAGGCGGAGCCCGTCCAGGCCAGAGAATAATCATTTCCCAGGACTTTGTCCGCCACTTCTTCCATTGCCGCAATCGCCTGGCCGGAGCTAAATCCGGGAGCCGGATCGCCCAGAACCTTTGCCGCCGGGAAAATATTGAAGCGGTTGACGAGTTCCGGTCCGGTAACGCGTTCCACCGTAATCAGCGTTGTGAGCGGGATCAGCTCTCCCGTTTCCGACTTGACGTAAACATAACGCAAATCATCCGGCGTGCGGCGAAACTGGGCTTCTGACTGAACCGTTACGCGGAAATTGCGTCCCATGTAAGTAAAGTCGTTGATATACATGCTGCCGAAAGTTGACTGCATAACCGCAAAAATTGAATTGATCGGCACATTTAGGACTCTGGCTTTTTCACGATCGAGATCTATTCTGTACTGAGGCGTGCTTACCGAAAAGGTCGTTTTGACATTGCGCAGCTCCGGCCGCTCGTTGGCCGCGTTGATAAACTCCTGCGTTTTAGCCATCAGTTCCTGCGAAGTTTTGCCCGCCCGGTTTTGGATATATCCCTCAAAACCTCCGGTCATGCTCAGGCCCATTATCGGCGGCATGCTGAAAGCATAGCCGATTCCTTCGGGCTTACTTAGGCCGATGGCTGTAAACTGAGCTGCCAGCGCCGTCGCCGACTGGTCCGCCTTTTTACGTTCTTCCCAATCTCGCAGCGTGATAAAGCTGATGCCGGAATAGGTATTCTGCGAAGAGGAAAGAATATTATAGCCGTTAATCGTCAGCATATCCGCGACATTGGGATTAGCCTCAATTTCCGCAGAAACCGCATCCGTGAATTTTTCTGTTCGGGGCAGAGACGCCGCCGGCGGCATATCATACGCCATCAGGAGATTTCCCATATCTTCCATCGGCACCAAACCGCCCGGTACAATTTTGAACAGGGCCAGAATGGCAAGCAAGATGCCGGCAAAGCATGACAAGGCCGTTTTTCTGTGGCTCAAAAACCATTTGACGCCGGCAATATACCAGTCCGTTATTTTCTGAAAAAAGACGTTAAACCAGCGGAAAAACGCCGCAGGTTCCTTTCCCTGCTTATGGGGTTTGATGAGCAAAGCGCAAAGAGACGGTGTCAGCGAAAGGGCTACCAGCGCCGAAATCAGCACGGAAACGGCAATAGTTACGGAAAACTGTTTATACATGACGCCGGTCATGCCGCCCAGGAACGCAATCGGCAGAAATACTGACGACAAAACCAGCGCAACGGCGACAACCGGTCCCGAAACCTCTTTCATGGCCTTTATCGCAGCTTCTTTGGGAGAAAGTCCCTCTTCGCTCATCAGGCGCTCAACGTTTTCCAAAACGATGATGGCGTCGTCAACGACAATACCAATCGCCAGAATCAGGCCGAAAAGCGTCAAAAGATTGATAGAGAAGCCCAGAGCATACATTCCGGCAAAGGCGCCGATAATCGAAACTGGAACCGCCAATATCGGAATAAGGGTGGCCCGGAAATTCTGCAAAAACAGATAAACCACCAAAATAACCAAAATGACGGCTTCAAAAAAGGTATGAATGACTTCATTAATGGAAACGTTTACAAAAACCGTCGTATCATAAGGAATATCATAAACCAGCCCGTCGGGAAAACGTCTGGACAGTTCCGCCATTTTGTTTTTGACCAGTTCGGCAGTTTCCAGCGCATTGGCTCCGGGTTGCAGATAAATGGCAAAAGCCACGGCATCCTTGCCGTTGAATTTGGACGCGACGCTGTAATCCTGCGCGCCGAGCTCTATCCTCGCGACATCTTTCAGGCGCAGCAATGCGCCGCTTTCATTGCTTTTCAGAATAATGCTGCCGAACTCTTTGGGGTCTGCCAGGCGCCCTTTGGTATTGACGCTGTAAGTATAGGGCTGGTATTCCTGCATCGGCTGCTGCCCGAACTGACCCGCCGCAAACTGCGAATTCTGTTCCTGAACGGCCGAAATAACATCCTGCGGCGTCAGATTATAGTCGGCAAGCTTATCCGGCGAAAGCCAGATACGCATAGAATAGTCCTGCGAAGCAAACAACGACGCGCTTCCGACCCCTTTTATGCGTTTTATTTCATCAAGAACATTCAACAATGCGTAGTTGGAAACATAAACCGTATCGTAACGATCGGATGTCGAACGCATGGTAACAATCTGCAAAATGGAATTTGACTTCTGCTCAACGGTAACGCCTTGCTTGGTAACTTCTGAGGGGAGCTTGGGCGTCGCCGCCTGGACTTTGTTGTTAACATCTATGGTTGCCTGATCGGGATCCGTTCCGATGTCAAAGACCACGCCGATGGTCAGATATCCGCTGGAAGTGGCGTTTGAATACATGTAAATCATGTTTTTTACGCCGTTGATTTCCTGTTCGATCGGAGCCGCGACGGTATCTGCCAGAACCTCGGCTGTCGCACCGGGATAGGTTGCGGAAATCTGGATTTCGGTCGGCACGATATCCGGATACTGCTCAACCGGCAAAACCTTTATGGAAACAAGACCGGCCAGGATGATAATCAGAGAAATAACCGTTGCAAAAATCGGACGGTCAATAAAAAATTTGGAAAACATGGCGGCTCCTCAAAAAATGTTAACCGGCTATCAGCATATTTTGTTCCGTCTGACTGATAACCTTGTCCGTATAAACTTCCGTTCTGGCTGATGTTGCGGTTGCGCCGCCGTTTTTTTCCGCCTTGGAAAGCGTATCTTCCTTTAAAATAATAACATTGTCCGCCGGCGGCGTTTGGTTTTCCTCCCGCAAGAGAATAACGCCGCTTTCCGAAGGCTCTTCCTGACTTTGTGTTCCGGCTGTTTTGCCGTCATTGGAGCGGGAAGATGAATCGGCCTTTGCCGGAGCCACCGCGTCATCTGATTTGGGAGAAGTTTCGGAAGCCGTCCCAGCGGCCGGAGCTGCATAAATATCTGCCTCAGACTGAACGGGGGCTGTCTCGACCGGCAAATCATCATTGCTTGCAGCCGAAGCCGACGCCCTTTCAGAGATATAGGAACGAACGTCGTCCATTGCGGAAGGCTTCGTATCCACGGCCGGTTTTTCTACAGGAACCGACGGAAGCGCCTGCTTCTTAATATCGGCCTTTGCCGGCGCGCCGGGACGGACTTTCATGATACCGTTGACAATAACAACGTCGCCCGAAGACAGTCCCTTATCAATGATCCAGTCTCCTTCCGGGGTTGTCAAACCTACCTCGACAGAAACAGCCTCGACAATCCCCTGAGAATTGATACGGTAAACAATCGAGCCGTTCGGACTCTGCATGACAGCTTCCTGCGGGACAACGATGGCGTCTTTACGAATCAGACCTTCTAGAATTAGGCGGACAAACTGGCCGGGGACCAGCTTATTCTCGGGATTGGGAAAAACGGCGCGGAGCTTGAGTGTGCCAGTTGTTTCGTCGATGCTCGGATTGACGAAATTTATTTCGCCGTCATAACCGTAAACGGCGCCATTGCCGTATTTAACCTTGGCATAGACAGTCTTGGAATGACGGGGATTGACGATCAGTCCCTGCTCAATCATGGAACCGAGCTTGAAAATCTCGTTTTCGGAGGCGGAAAAAATAACATAAGCCGGATCCAGCTGAGTAATCGTTGTCATTGGCGTATTAACGGCAATAAGAGAGCCTTCGCTTTGGGTTTCCATGCTTGTTATACCGCTGATGGGCGCCCGGACTGTCGTATAATTCAGATTAAGCTGCGCCGATTTGACTTTTGCATCGGCTAAAGCCGTGCTGGCCCGCAAAGCATCCAGATTTGCCCGCGCTTCGTCCCGGGATTTTTCGCTGACAATGCGTTCCTTAAAAAGTTTGGAAATACGATCCCACTGCGTTTCGGCCGCTTTCAGGTTTGCCTCGTTCTGAGAAAGTTCGGCCTTGGCCTGAAGCAGTTCGACCTCAAACGGTTCAGGATCAATCTGGAACAGGACATCGCCTTCTTTGACTTTTGAACCTTCAACATAATTGCGTTTGATTAAAATTCCGCCGACACGGGCCCGAACTTCGGTCTCTTTCGATCCCTGCACACGGGCGGCATATTCAAAGCTCAGGGGAATTTCCCGGGGCTCAGCTTTTATGGCCTGAACCTCCGGCACGGCGGATGCGACCGCCGTCCCCTGCTGCGTTTGTTCGTCCTTACAGGCCACAAGAGTTAAAAAAGCCGCGATGACGGCCGATACTTTCAATCTGAATGACATATTCTGCCCCCGTATATTAAAGTTTTACTCAGAAAAAAAATAAACTAATTTGCAGAAATTACAACATCATTCGGATTATGTGGATATTTCAGAATGTTTTATTTTGCGGCCGTTGAAAAAGCAAATCCAGCGACTAGCTTAATAGCGGATGATCTTTACAAAAATCTTACAACACATTATTTAAGGAGAAAAATGATGACAGAGGGTGTACGCTATCCTACTTTTGCCTTTATTACCGGCGGTGTCGGACAGGCTGATGACGGTATTCCGCCCCAGCCGTTCGAAACTTTCTGCTACGACTCAGCTTTGATGCAGGCCAGAATTGAGAACTTTAACGTCGTTCCCTATACTTCCGTTCTGCCCAAGGAATTATACGGAAAAATCCTGCCCATCAATGACAAGATCGTCAGCCAGTTCAAACACGGCGCGGTTTTGGAAGTCATTATGGCAGGCAACGGCGCTAACCGCGACGAGCATAAGGCCATCGCCACGGGTCTGGGAGTCTGCTGGGGCAAGGACAAAAACGGCGAGCTTATCGGCGGATGGGCCGCGGAATATGTTGAATATTTTGATACGCAGATTGACGACGAAATCGCCAAAGGACATGCCGAAATGTGGCTGAACAAATCGCTGCAGCACGAACTTGACATCCGCGGTGTCGAAAAACATTCCGAATTCCAGATGTGGCATAATTACATCAATCTGACGCAACAGTTCGGTTACAGCCTGACTGCCATGGGTTTCCTGAACTTTGAGCATGCCGATCCGGCTCAGGCTTAGTTCAGCGCATATCCTTATCAGGCGAAGCAGCGCGGTTCCGTCCTCTCTGCTCCGCTTCTCTTTGCAACAGAAACATTTTAATTTATCAGAGGAACAAAACAATGGCTGATTTACACAACAAGCCTGTTACCGGAACCACCAATCCGCCAGCAACGCCAAAAACCGGCGGCGGATTGGGCGTCCTAGCTCTGGCCAGCATCGTCGTAAGCTCAATGATCGGCGGGGGCATTTACAGTCTGCCTCAAAACATGGCGGCCGGCGCGTCGGCCGGCGCCGTGCTTCTGGCGTGGATTATTACCGGTATCGGCGTTTATTTCATTGCCAATACGTTCCGAATTCTCTCCGCGGCAAAACCGGATCTGACCGCCGGTATTTATATGTACAGCCGCGAGGGCTTCGGTCCGTATGTCGGTTTTACAATCGGATGGTCATACTGGCTGTGCCAAATCTGCGGCAACGTCGGATATGCCGTCATCACCATGGATGCCCTGAACTATTTCTTCCCGCCACATTTTGCCGGCGGCAACAACCTGCTGTCGATTATCGGCGGTTCCATTCTCATCTGGGCCTTTAATTTTCTGGTTTTAAGGGGCATCAAACAGGCCACCGTTATCAATATCATCGGCACAATCGCAAAAATCGTGCCCTTGATTTTATTTATCATTATTCTGGCTTTTGTCTTTAACTATCACAAATTCGACTTTGATTTCTGGGGTGAAAACATGGCCTCCAGAGCAAAACTCGGCGGACTGTCGACCCAGATCAAAAGCACTATGCTGGTTACGCTGTGGGCCTTTATTGGTATTGAGGGCGCCGTTGTTATGTCTAAACACGCCACTAATCCACAGGCTGTCGGTCGTGCTACGCTGCTGGGCTTTTTGGGATGCCTTGCCATATATGTTCTGCTATCCCTGCTGCCCTTCGGCTTTATGAGTCAGGCGGAACTGGCCTCCATTCCCAATCCGTCGACGGCCGGCGTTTTGGAAAAGATCGTCGGTCCCTGGGGCGCCTGGCTGATGAATATCGGACTTCTGGTTTCGGTTCTTACCAGCTGGCTCGCCTGGACGATGGTTACCGCGCAAATTCCGCAGGCGGCCGCCGAAAACGGAACTTTTCCGAAAGAATTTGCCACCGAAAACGAAAATCAGGCTCCGTCTGTTTCCCTCTGGGTTACGAGTATTCTGATGCAGATTTTCATCCTGCTGGTATATTTCTCAAATAATGCCTGGAACACCATGCTGAGCATTACCAGCGTCATGGTTCTGCCCGCTTATTTTTCAAGTTGCGCCTATTTGTGGAAAATCTGCGAGGATGGCGAATATCCGTCGGGTATCTACATCAGACGCTCCCATGCCCTGATTTCGGCAATCATCGGCTCTGTTTACGCCCTGTGGCTTATTTACGCCGCCGGACTGAACTACCTGCTGATGGCCGTCATCTTTATGGCTTTGGGAATTCCGGTCTTTATCTGGTCCAGACGCCAGTTTGCGCCGAATGACCGCGCATTCACGACCGGAGAGGCCGTACTGGCCTGGTTTCTGGTAATCATTGCGCTATGGGCCATTTACGCTCTGTCGCACGGCATTGTCAGCATGAACTGACAATCAGGAGCGCAATAACAAAAAAGGTTTTCGCCGAACCGGGCGAAAACCTTTTTTCCATACAACAGTTATCTGATAAAGCAGATGCCGAATTCTTTTTCAAATTCTCTCCGCTTCATTCTTATAATCTGCTTCAACTCCTCAACCATTTCGCGCTGATGTTTTTTCAGGGAAACAAACAGCCTGAGATATTGCATTATTTCCCGTATTCCCATTTTACCGAGTTTTATCCGGTAGCAGGACGCCAGAAGAGCCGCGGCTTTTCTGGTTTCCTCGTCAACGGGCTGTTCCAGCGGCAGCTGAAATTTTCCGGCGTAACGGTCGCAGCGGTCAAGAATCGATGCCAATTCATGAAGCATCATTTCGCCGTTGCAGCATTTTTTGCCGTTTACCCAGGAGCAGGCATTGGACAGAGCCTGACCACCGACAAAATACCTGTCTTCCGGAAGCCTGAAATCGTTCGTAACCGTTTGCCCTATTTTCGCACAGGCTTTGCGCATGGCCTCTTGTATCTGAAACTTGAACGACCGCTCAAAACGAAGAGACAGCCGCGGAGTCAGCGCAAAAGTTATGCTTTCCGAAACCTCGGGATGCTCAACCAGAAATTCTGCAATTTCGCCGATATTGGCGCCGGTATTGGTTCCTTTGTCCAACACATAGAGGTTTCGTGGAAAAACACCGAGACTGAGACAAACATACTGCAGGCGCCTGGCTTCCGTAAATATCCCGATTTTTTGCCCGAGCATCTTTTCCAACTCGGCTTTCAGCTCTTTGTTGTCAGTATGCCGGGACAATAATCCCTGCCCGCCGACGCACAAAACTACCGGAGCACTCCCCTGTCCAAGCATTTTATGAAACAGCCAGGAAGCCCAGACTGCAGACCAGGGATCATCATCTATACAGACAATAACCCGGCTTTTGATAACCTGACCCGAATAGTCGAAACAGTTCGACTGGATCCGCAATTTTTCGTGTACAAGTTCAGCTGCCCACCAAACCTGCACCTTTTTTGATTTTTTCATACTTTATAATTTTTAATTAAACTTTGCGTTTTCAAACCCAGCTTAACGGGCTTTGACCACAATCTATCCATAATTATTATGAATTGAATGTAACTATACCATTGTTTTCGAAAAAACGCAAATGTTTTGTCTAAATTTTAGAGATTTTTCAAGGCAAAATATTTCCACAGCGGAGCCAGATGCGTAGCCTGTTTGATTTCGTCATGCAGCAGTAGCTCTCTGACTTCGTCAAGCGTAAGCAGATGAACCTTTATATCCTCGCCATCGTCGAGATGCCTTTCGCCGCAGAGTTCCACGCCTTCGGCAATAAAACAATGCGTCAAATTGGTTGTCGTCGAAGCATTGGCAGAGACTGTCATAAATTCCTGCCAGACACCGCCGCCGTAACCGGTTTCTTCCATCAGTTCCCGGCGCGCTGCTTCCTCCATGCTTTTGTCGCTTTTTTCGCTGACGCCGGCGCAGAGCTCAAAAGAGGTTCGGTCTAAACCGGGGCGGTACTGACTGACAAACACAAATTTTCCGTCTTTGGTTACGGCAATCGTATTAACCCATTCGGGATATTCCAAGATATAGTAATCCGGTATGACGCGGCCGTCGGGCAACTCATAGGAATTATGCCGTACCGTCAGCCAAGGTTCTCTGAACAAATATTTTTCAGAAAGTTTTTTCCAACGTTCCTGTTTTAATTCTTCCATTTTTCCGTCTTTTAATTAAGGGTCCGATACTTGCGTAGTTCGCGCTCCAGGCCGTCGACCATATAATTGATTTCGCCGACAAACTTGGGCGCGGCTTTTATAATCTCCCGGACGGTCTGCATATCCATTCCCGGTTTTATCTTCTTGCGCAGGCACTGATAGAACATCCATTCGCTGAGGGTTCCCTTTATCACGCCGTTTTCCTTGCAATACAAGAATAAATCCTTGTAGGACAATTCCCGCGCTTCTTCATTTTTGACAAGGGACGACAGTTTGAAAAAAATCTTCATATTATGAACGATTTCATCAAAACTCAGAATAAAACACAAAATTAACGGATGATACTGTTCAACAGAATTATTCAGGGCCTGAGACATGCGCAGAATATCTGCCGCGCTTTTAGCGGTTCCGCTGCTTTTCAGAGATAACGAATTTCTTTCCATCAAAGCCTCATTGCCTGCACAGATAAATTCATTCTGTATTTCTTTCTACGGCAATGTATAACACCAATTCTTTTATAAACTCTTAATAAAATTATTTTTTCGGCTATAACAGACGACCGCCGACAGACACATCGTCATGCGGCATGTCAACAAACCAGATATTGATGTTTTTCAGATCCAACCCTTCAAAACGGTCATAAACAAACTCTGTCAGGAGTCTGGCCAGACTGTCTTTGTTTTCAAATCCAACGAATTTCATCTCTATCAGGGCGCCCCGTCCGGTGGAATTTCCGCCAAACGCCATTCCCGGGTTGCTGTCCAGCTCGACGACAACATAGGATTTCGGTTTTTCAGCTCTCCGGCAACCAATTCCGTCGCCGCATTCAGAAATTCCGCGGTATTCTTATTTCTTAAACTGGCATTACAGTGAACTGTCAAATACGGCATTTTCACCTCCCTAAAAAATAAGTATTTTAAATAAATAGTCTTTTTCGGCGATTTTTGCAAATAAATAATAATGACTGTCATCAGGAGTTGATTTTGGACAAAAAAGTGGGTATGATATATGAAAATCAGTAAAGGAGACGACATGAACCGCGAGGAAGAACTGCTGCATCAAACTCTTGACAACTGCAAGGCAAAATTCAAAGCGCCGGAAACATCCGCCGCCGAAAAGAAAGCCATGGCCTTTTATATTGAGCAGCTCAGCGAAATGGGCTTTTGTTCCGATAACGCCAAATTTGCCAGACCCGGAAAAGGCGTCGGCGGCACGGGGGACGAAATGGTTTTTCACCGACTGGTCGTTCGGGATGAACAGGGAACTCCCGTTATCAGTCCCGAAGGAGAACTTCTGACGGAAATCTGCGCTTTTGAAGATTTTGCCACTTATCTCAAGTATGTTGACGGCAAAAAAGTGGAACCGGGTCCCGGTATTTTTTACAACGGTATCCCGCAGGATGATTATGTCAGCAGGGTTCTCATGCAGCAGCGTCGCATGTCCCGTTATTACCGTTAGATGTCTGTACGGAAAAAACGGTAACCCGCTAACCACATATTTCCTTATTTGCCTAAAACAACTGCAAAACAGAACGAGACGCCTGCGCCGCCAAAGCCAGCGCATTAACGGCAAGCTGCTGTCTGGTCTGCAGAGAAAGCTGATTTGCCGACTCCTGATTCATATCAGCCAGCGTCAGCCTGTCCGCCCCCTCTTCCAGCACATTTATCAGATTTTCGGTAAAATCGCGGCGGCAGGAAATAATATTCAGACAATTTCCAAAACCCGAGGCAAAAAGCCGCATTTTTTCAACAGCATCTTCCAATTCGCTGACAGAAACCTCGATATCTTTTCTGTTTTTCCAATCAGCTTTTCTGATACCCAGATCTTCCGAACGAGCTTTTACTCCTGGAATTTCAACGGCAGACGAGCCTTTTTCATTAAAATTCACTTTCAGATTAAGGTTTTGCAGCAGATTTATGCCTTTATAAGACGCATCAGCAATCAGCATGTCATATTGAGCCAGAATACTGTTATATTCCAAAGAGCGGATTTCAGCCTCCTGCCTGTTTTTTTCTCTGATATCGGGGACGGAAAAAGCATTTCCGGGACCGTAATTTTCGGGATTGGCAAGAATTTTTTCCAGAGTTACGTTTGTTGCCGCAATTATGGAAAAATCCGCGAGACTGAAAAAATGACTGCCGACCGAAAGTTTTGCTCCGGCTGCAAAAATCATGCGGTTAGCTATGCCTGTCGATACGGAACGATTGTAGAAAACACTCGTAACAGTATTGTCCATCTGAATTTCGGCAGATTTGAGAATTTCCAGAACATGTTCTTTGCCGTCAGTACCAATGCCGTCATTTTCAAAACCCGTTCGGGTATTTTCCATTTTGATCTTACCAGCGACAACCGCTTTTCCTCCTTGATAATTCAAGAAACCGATACCTCCGCCGTTCATATCTATATTGACGGTACAGTTTTCAGAAACCTTTATTGTTCCGCCATAAGCGCCAATAGCGCTGTGGCAACCTTTTAGACTAATATTTCCTGTTAAAGCTGCTGTTCCGCTATAAGCGCAAATTACCGTTTTTCCCCAGTTAGAAGATTGGGCCTGCATTTCAATATCCAGATTATTGAGCCGGACATCGCTACCATTGGTTACAATAGTGCGATAAGCTCCTGTATCCGAAGGATTGCTGTAAGTTATTGACAGATCGCTTATCAGAGACTTTCCCTGCATACCAATCGCATTTAGGGTCTTGTCCGCGGTAAAATTCAGTCTGGAAAAGCGGCTGCTGCCTCGAGCGCCTGATCCCGTAAAATATTCTGTGCCGACCAGTTTCTGCTCCTGTTTCAGGGTAAATCCCTGATTGTGAATATCTATGCATCCGTAAACAACGATCATCTCCTTGCCGGAATTTACGGCATCCAGTAATTCCTGCGCCGTTTCGACCACAGCGCCGTTTTCGCCGGCTTTTTCTATAAAATAGTCTTTGTCCGGGACATGACAGGTTTCGAATGCCTGATCAGCCACCGCCCGCGCCTGCTCCAAAAATGTCATGGCTTTGTCAATGGCCGCAGACGCCGCTTTAAGCGTTTGAATACTCTGAGACATTGCATCCAAAAGAGTATTCAGGTCATCCGCCCTGTTTATCAGAGAAACAGCCGTGTAATAAGAAGACGGATTTTCAATTGCAGAATTAACTTTTAAACCGGTTGAAAGACGCGTCTGAACAGTTTCCTGCAAGCGGCTGATTCCCTGCAGGTTTAGCAAACAGCTCCTCATTGAGGCATTTAAACTAATCGCGTCCATTCTGGTTATATTTGAAACATGTTTCTATACTAGCCTTTTTATTTTGTGCAAAAAAAGTAAAATTATTCTTAAGGCCCTTTAAATTATGTCTATTTTTTTAGGAAGTTGCAGGGAACTCTTGTTATAGATTCAAAACTACGCAGATTTAACAGGCAAAACGGGTATGCTTCCAAACAGCGTTCAGAAAAGCATAAAAAAAAACCTGCCCGAGGGCAGGTTTTCCATGGCAGATATCAAAGACTTCAGTTGTCCTCGTCTTCAATACCGGTTTCCGGTTCGTTCACTTCTCCGCTTAATTCCTCATCAAGCTCGGAAACGCTTTCACCCAGAACTTCACTGCCGGTTTCCTCCTCCAGCTCGTCATCATCGCCGTCATCGGCATCGAGCCAGGTTACGGAAACCACTTCTTCATCTTCAGCCGTCCGGAACAGAATAACGCCCTGCGTTTTGCGGCCGGCAATTCTGATATCTTTGACAGGCATGCGAATCAGTTTGCCGCCGTCGGTAACCATCATAATCTGGTTATCGTCCTCAATCGGGAAGGAGCTGACAATCTCCTTGTTGCGGGCCGACATTTCCATATTGGCAATACCTTGTCCGCCGCGGCCAGTAACACGATATTCATAGGAAGAAGAACGTTTGCCGTATCCCGTGGAGGTTACGGAAAGAATAAACTGTTCTTTCTCTTTCATCTCCTGGTATTTTTCCGGTGTCAGAACGCTGAGAGGCACGCCGGCATCTGTCAGAGAAACCTCGCAATCGCCGCCTCTTTCGGCCTGAATACGTTTGACGGCGGAAGAAATACGGGCGTATTCGTCACGCTCTTCCGATGTGGCGTCGCTGTGGTTCAAAATAGACATCGAGACAACTTCATCGCCTTCGGCCAGTTTGATGCCGCGGACACCTGTCGAATTGCGGCCGACAAAAACGCGCACTTCGGTAACCGGGAAGCGGATGCACTTACCACTGCGGGCCGCCAGCATGATATCGTTGTTTTCATGGCAGATGCGGACATTTATCAGCTTGTCGCCCTCATCCAGCTTCATGGCAATCTTGCCGTTGCTCTGAACATTGACGAAATCCATCAGCGAGTTGCGGCGAACATTGCCCTGCGACGTGGCAAACATAATGGACAGATCCTTGCAATCATCCTCGCACTCCGGAAGCTTCATAATCGTGGTAATGGTCTCGCCTTCATCCAGCGGCAGCAGATTGATGAAAGGCTTGCCCTTGGATGTCGGCGAACCGAGCGGCAGTTTGTAAACCTTCATCTTGTAAACCAGTCCCTTGGATGAGAAGAACAAGACCGGCGTGTGCGTTGAAGCCACAAACAGACGGGTTACAAAATCCTCGTCCTTGGTCGCCATGCCGGATTTTCCCTTGCCGCCGCGCTTCTGTGCCTTATAGGCGTTCAGCGGCACACGCTTGATATAACCGGCTTCTGTAACGGTTACGACCATTTCCTCACGCTGGATCAGGGATTCGACATCGGTATCGTACTCAATATCTTCAATACGGGTACGGCGCGGCGTCGCATATTCATCCTTAATGGCAACAAGCTCGTCGCGCATGATGCCGTAAAGCTTTTCGCGGCTGCCGAGGATCGACAGATATTCTTTGATATCTTCGCCGATTGTCATTAGTTCTTCATGAATCTTATCACGCTCCAAACCCGTCAGACGTTGCAGCTTCAAATCCAGAATAGCGCGGGCCTGCGTTTCGGACAAATGATAAAAGCCGTTCTCGACCTTGCGGTCGGGCTCGTCGATCAGCTGGACAAGTGGTTCAATGTCATTTGCCGGCCAGGGTTTGGCAAGCAACGCGTCTTTTGCATCCTGCGGATTGGGAGACGTGCGGATCAGTTCAATGACCGGATCCAGATTTTCAACTGCCAGAGCCAGACCTACCAATGTATGAGCGCGATCACGGGCTTTATTCAGTTCATAAATCGTGCGACGGCGGATGACTTCCTCGCGGAACTCAATAAACGCCGCGATGATTTCTTTCAAATTCATCATCATCGGGCGGCCGCCGTTGATAGCCAGCATATTCATGCCGAAGCTGGTCTGCAGCGGCGTATATTTATAAAGCTGGTTCAAAACGACATCGGCCTGAAAATCGCGTTTGACCTCAATAACGACGCGAACGCCCTGACGGTCGGACTCGTCGCGGATATCCGAAATGCCCTCCAGTTTCTTTTCCTTAACCAGTTCGGCAATGCGGGAAACCAGCGCTGCCTTGTTGACCTGATAGGGAATTTCATGAACAATGATCGCTTCTTTGTCCTTGTGTAGTTCCTCAATGGTGCATCTGGCGCGCATAACAACGGAACCGCGGCCGGTATAATAAGCCGATTTCGCGCCGCTGTATCCGAGAATCAGACCTCCGGTCGGAAAATCCGGTCCTGGCACGATGCCGATCAGCTCATCCAGCGTAATATCAGGATTATCAATGTAAGCGCAGCAGGCCGTAATAACCTCGCCAAGATTGTGCGGCGGAATATTGGTGGCCATACCGACGGCAATACCGTTCGCGCCGTTAATCAGCAGATTGGGATAACGCGCCGGCAGAACCGTCGGCTCCTGAACCGTTTCGTCATAGTTGGGCATAAAGTCGACGGTTTCCTTGTCGATGTCCTCAATCAGGGCATGGGCAACCTTTTCCAGACGGGCTTCGGTGTAACGCATAGCGGCGGCTGAGTCTCCGTCCATTGAACCAAAGTTTCCCTGACCATCCACCAAAGGCAGACGCATGGAAAAAGGCTGGGCCATACGCACCATCGCTTCATAAATGGATCTGTCGCCGTGCGGGTGATATTTACCCATGACATCGCCGACGATACGGGCCGATTTACGATAAGCTTTGTTGTAATCATAGCCGTTTTCATACATGGCATAAATAATGCGGCGGTGAACCGGCTTTAAACCGTCGCGGACATCCGGCAGCGCGCGGGAAACGATAACGCTCATCGCGTAATCAAGATACGAACGGCGCATTTCCTCTGTAATGGAAACCGGCGTAATATCCTCGTTACCGTTGGTAACGGCTGTTATTTCATTCTCTTCAGTCATTAGATACCTTTCTGTTTCAAACTGTTCCGAATATAGCAGAAACCGCGCGCGGTTTCTAATCAATAATCCGACTTATAAACACCATTTTCTTTTCTACGGCCAAAAAAACGGCCTTAAAATCGATTTTCCGCCATTGCCGGATTAAAAGGTTAATGCCGAAATAAAAAAACGGACGATTAAAAGCATCATAAAAAACCACCCGGAAGACGAGCTTTTAATGAAGAAAGATGAGACCTTAAATGAAAATAAGCCTTTAAATTGCGAAGAACGGTATTCCCGGAATAAAGGAGCTTTCTTTATTCAAAACAAAGCCCCGAAACTGGGGCTTTGCAAAAAGAATTCGTATTTGGCGACCGTTTAGAACGGAATATCATCATCCAAATCGGCAGCCGGCGCCGCAGCGGGAGACGCATCCCAGCCGTTTGAAGCGGAACCGGAGAAGACATCGTTGCCGCCGGCGGGAACCCCGTCGCCGCGGCCGTCCAGCAGAACAAGATTGCCGCTGAAATTCTGCAGAACAACTTCGGTCGTGTATCTTTCCTGACCGCCGTTGTCTTCCCATTTACGGGTCTGCAGCTGGCCTTCCAGATATACTTTTGAGCCTTTGCGCAAATATCTTTCGGCAATATCCGCCAGCTGAGGATTAAAAATAACTACGCGATGCCACTCCGTGCGTTCCTTTCTTTCACCGGAAAGTTTGTCTTTCCATGAATCCGAAGTCGCAATGTTGAGATTGACGATTTTGGAGCCGCTGGCCGTGTTGCTCACTTTGGGGTCTGCCCCGAGATTGCCTACCAAAATCACTTTGTTAATGCTTCCAACCATAGTTATTTATACCTTTATCAAATAAGTTAAACATTGGTGGAAATGTACAATAAAAAAGAAGAGTTGGGAACTAAAATCAATAGACCTGTGTATATTCGCCGGCATGGTACTGATAGATGCCGTAATTAATCGAGTTTTGGGGGTTGCCGTTGTTAAACATCGTCTCGCCCCAGCCAGTTTCAACCGGCGTATCGTTAAGCACCCGCGCCAGTTTTTCATAAGAAAACGAATCGGCTTTTGCCACGAGTTCTTCCCACAGCTTGACTGCGGAATAGCCGTAAACCGACAACCCCTCCGGCTCCACGCCCAGTAACCGGAGTTTGACCAGCGTCTCGGTAAAATCGGGATTGTCCTTCAATGACGGCAGACCTATAAAATATGACCCCTCGGCCAGGTCGCCCAAAATTTCGTTATAATCTTCCTGCGCCTGATATTTGTTTGCAAAAATGATGAAGTCTTTCTTTTCCGACTTCAGTTCTCTGGAGAGTTTAGCAATGGTCTTCGATTTGCCCAGAATATAGGCCAGATCAATATTGTTTTTAAGAATGGCATCGCTCATCCGCTCGAGGTCTTTTCCATAAGCCTCAAAGCTGAATGCCCGCAGTTTGTCGGCCATGCCGGATTTACGGAACTCACTTTGGATGGCCGCGGCGACTTCGACTATCTCCCTGCTGTTGCTGTCGTAGACCAGCGCCACTTTTTTATCGGCAAAATGCTGGCTGTAATAATTGAAAAAATCTTTTCCCTGACGATCCTTATAACCGACCATTTTGACCAGCCCCTTATGGCTGTTGGAAGCCTCGCGGGAACTGATGGTGGTGGGGATAATCTGGAAGATGCCGGCCCGGGCGTAAATATCCGCCACTTCGTCAAAGGCATTGGAACAATAAGGGCCGATGACCAGTGACATTTTGTCTTTCCGGGAAACATTGACGGCCATCATCTGCGCCGTCGAAACGGCTAAACGGTCATCACATTGGTCGTCAACGGTAATCAGGTTGATTTTTTCGCCTTTCAGCCCGCCGCGGGAATTGATGTCATCTACGGCTATGCGGACGCCCGATATGATTTCGTCGCCGAATTTTTTATATTCGCCCGCCTTCGGGGCGATAACCGCCATGTTTACATCGGCATGAGCCGCACCTGACATAAATAAACTCAGGGCCGAGATTATTTTTACAAAACTTTTCAGCATAAAACAGTTCATATTGTTTAAACAATCAGGTTATTTTAGCCTTATTTCCCTAAAATGCAACAAAATTTTATTTGCCTTTGCGGCGCGCGTTAACTATATTAGTGCCGCAAGGAGAATCTGAAATGGCAGATGACAAGTATATCGAAATCAAAGGTGCCAGAGAGCACAATCTGAAAAATGTAGACATCAATATTCCCAAAAACAAACTGACCGTTATCACGGGGCTTTCCGGATCCGGGAAATCGTCGCTGGCTTTCGACACTATTTATGCGGAAGGGCAGCGCCGATACGTGGAAAGCCTGTCTTCCTATGCCCGCCAGTTTCTGGAACTGATGAAAAAACCGGATGTCGACTCAATCGAAGGATTGTCTCCGGCTATTTCCATCGAGCAGAAAACAACGTCGCACAACCCGCGCTCAACCGTCGGCACCGTTACGGAAATCTATGACTACATGCGTCTGCTCTGGGCCCGGGCGGGAACGCCCTATTCGCCGGCAACGGGGCTGCCCATCGAATCACAAACCGTTTCGCAGATGGTCGACAAAATACTCGGGTTTCCGCTGGGAACAAAGCTTTTGCTGCTCTCCCCAATCGCCCGGGGCAAAAAAGGCGAATTCAAAAAAGAATTTGAATCGCTTCAAAAGCAGGGATTTCAGCGCCTGAACATCGACGGTGAAGTATATGCTATTGATGACCTCCCTTCCCTCAATAAAAACCAGAAGCACGATATTGAAGTCGTCGTCGACCGGATTGCTGTGCGAGAAGACATCGGCGAAAGGCTGGCGCAGTCTATCGAGACGGCTCTGAAACTGAGCGACGGCCTGCTTTATGTCGATTTTCACGACACCAAAGAGCGCAAAATATTTTCCTCCAAATTTGCCTGCCCGGTTTCCGGCTTTACCATTGAAGAAATCGAACCAAGACTGTTTTCCTTCAATAACCCTTACGGCGCCTGCCCACACTGCGACGGCATCGGCGCAAAGCTGTACATGGATCCCAACCTGATTGTCCCCAATACGAACCTGAGCCTGTCGCAGGGAGCCATTGCTCCATGGAATACGGGAAAATCCGCCTTTTACAGCCAGACAATCAATTCTCTGTGCCAGTTTTTGGGCATCTCGCCGCAGACAAAATGGAAAGACCTGCCGGAAGATGCCCAGAATACCATTCTCTACGGTTCGGGGAATATCTGCGTGCCGATGTATTATTCCCGCTTTATGACAGACAAACCGTTTGAAGGCGTTATTCCTAACATGGAAAGACGCTTTCTGGAGACGGATTCCGCCTGGGTCCGGGAAGAGTTTTCCAAATATCAGTCCGCTGCTCCCTGCGAATTCTGCCGCGGCAAACGTCTCAAACCGGAAGCGCTTGCCGTTAAAATCAACGGCCTTGATATTATGGAAGCGTCCGAAATGTCCATAAAAGACGCCAGAGGCTGGTTTCTGGATGCAGAAAGCCGCCTGTCTCCCAAAAAACAGGAAATCGCCCATAAAATCGTCAAGGAAATCGTTGACAGACTAAGCTTTCTGAATAATGTCGGTCTGGACTATCTGAATTTATCGCGTCAGTCGGGCACCTTATCCGGCGGCGAGGCGCAGCGCATCAGACTGGCTTCGCAGATCGGCTCGGGACTGACCGGCGTTCTATACGTTCTGGACGAGCCGTCTATCGGCCTTCATCAAAGAGACAACGACCGTCTGCTTGAAACGCTGACCAATCTCCGCGACATCGGCAATACCGTTATTGTCGTTGAACATGACGAAGACGCCATCCGCGCCGCGGATTATCTGGTCGACATGGGACCCGAAGCGGGAGACCGTGGCGGTCATGTTACGGCCAGAGGCACGGTTGAAGAAGTTCTGAAAAATCCCGACAGTCTGACCGCCCAATATTTGAACGGCACAAAAGAGATCTCTGTTCCGTCCAAACGCCGCCGCGGAACCGGCAAATATCTCGGTATCAAGGGCGTTCGCACCAATAACCTGAAAAATGTCGACATAAAGATTCCGGTCGGCACGCTTACTCTGGTTACGGGCGTCTCCGGTTCGGGAAAATCTTCCCTTATTCTGGAAACCCTGTTCAAGGCCCTGAACAAGGAAATAAACGGTAGTCGCGAACCCGCCGGAAAATATGACAAGCTGATCGGGGTCGAAAATATTGATAAGATCATCGACATCGACCAGTCGCCGATCGGCCGCACGCCCCGTTCTAATCCGGCAACCTATACCGGTCTGTTCACTTATATCCGCGACTGGTTCGCCGCCCTGCCCGAAGCCAAAGCCCGCGGCTATACCGCCGGAAGATTTTCGTTTAACGTTGCGGGTGGACGCTGCGAAGCCTGTAAAGGCGATGGCGTTACAAAAATCGAAATGCATTTTCTGCCCGATATTTACGTCGAATGCGATGTCTGCAAAGGCAAACGTTTTAACCGGGAAACGCTGGAAGTCAAATTTAAGGGGAAATCCATCGCCGACGTTCTCGATATGACAGTGGACGAAGCTTATGAGTTTTTTGAGGCCATTCCGTCAATTAAAAACCGTCTGGAACTGCTCCGGCAGGTCGGCCTGGGCTATATTAAACTCGGACAGCCGGCAACAACGCTGTCCGGCGGCGAAGCGCAGCGCATTAAGCTGTCAAAGGAACTGTCCAAGCGGGCGACGGGAAAGACCCTGTATATTCTGGACGAACCGACTACAGGCCTGCATTTTGAAGACATCAACCGTCTGCTGAAAGTTCTGCATACCCTTGTCGACCAAGGAAATACCGTATTGGTCATCGAACATAATCTGGACGTCATTAAAACGGCAGACTACATCATTGACATCGGTCCCGAGGGAGGAGACGGCGGCGGCCGGGTCGTCGCCTACGGCACGCCCGAAGAAGTCGCCAAGTCGAAGGTCAGCTACACGGCAAAATATCTGCGGCCGAAACTGGCAACCGCCTGACCGGAAAACGCAGCGGTCCGGGTGGTGTGGTTTACGCACAGCAACAAACCGGCGGCATTGCGTGCCGGAATATTGGACATGATATAAAACATGCCGGCAGAAGCCGGGTGTACCAAATTTTGTTTTTACGGAAATATCAAAGTTCCGGCAAAATGCCGGATTGCTGCAGAAAAAAGCCTTTCCCCGAAAGGAAAGGCTTTTTGCAGAAGCGGCAAAACTAAAAATTATAGTTTGCCGACAGCGCGAGAATATGGATATCATTCTCATAGTCGGCCCGCAGCGTTCCCCGTGTATCATCGCCTTCATGCGAGCCATTCAGCTTAACTTTGCCTTTTTTGGCGCGGATATAAGTGTACCCAAGATTAAACGTCCATTTGTCGTTATACTTGTATTCCGCACCGGCGGCATACCACAAACGGTCGGAATCCGGAATGCGGGGCGTTCTATATTCCTGCCCCACGGCGCTCTGATCAACGGCAAAACCGGCGCGGAATTTCCACTGGTCATCCCACTGATAGCTGGCGCCGATGGCATAAAACGTCGTGTCTTTCCATTTTTCTTCCGTAACGTTATTCAGGCCTTTGTCGCCGATAATACGCAGTTCTTCAAAAGAAGACCAGTAAGTGCGGCCGAACTCAGCCATGACGGACCATTTATCATTGATGTCGTGATAAGCACCGATCGTAAGGTTTGCCGGCGTGGTCAGGCGGGCGCCGATGTCCTGGTTCATTCCCAGAACGCTGCCCATAATACCGTCAAACTTAATGTCTCCTTTCAGCTTGTGCTTAATCTGACTGCGGTAGCCGATACCGAAACGGGTCTGCGGCGTCAGTTCATACAAAGCGCCCAGCTGATATCCCATATCAAACGTATCGCCTTCCAGACTTGCCTTGTCTTCGGCCGCGGGATTCTGCGGATTGTAATGAACAGCGTTGCGCAGTCTCGCTTTTATGTATTGCATCTGAAAACCTGCACCGAGAGACAGTTTATCAGTGGCCTTATAAGCAATCATCGGCGTTACGGTAACCGTGGTAACTTTTGACAAAGTGCCGTGAAAACGTCCGGCCCACAAGTCATTGTATTTGGTAATCATTCCGTAAGGCACATTTAAAGAAAGCCCACCGGTCCAACGATCATTAAACTGGTGGGAGAGATAAAAATTCGGAGCAACCGCGGCATGAACGATATCACCGGTATAGCCGGATGTCTGTTCCAGCGGGGTTCCCTCGTTGGCTACGGCGCGTTTGGCCTTAGAACGGGGCGCAATCCATGTTCCGCCAAATGACATTTTCGTCCCCTTATGCCGGGTCAGACCCGCCGGGTTAAAATATGAATAGGAAATATCTTCGGCGCCGGCCGTCGCTCCGGCAAACGCATTACCCTGAGCCGCAGCAGACTGTTCTTTAAGATTAAACCCCGAAGCACTGGCGTTGGAGCAAAGCAAGACTGTTCCAATGGCAGTTAAAGTCAAAAGTTTTTTCATATGTAGTCACTTTAGTAGTTAATCCAACGCAACATACCGCAACAATCCGCCGATAACCTTTTGTAACATTTTGAAACATTTAATAAGCAGATTGTAATATTTGTTCACAATATGTTACTTCAAAAATGTATATAACTGCGAATGTAAAAAATCAATCATTCATTTATCCCCCTCTGGACAATCAGCAAAAAACAGCTCAATTTCAACACATTAAACAAACTTCTTCATCTTTCGGGAGAGACTCGGAAATTTAAGGCTTTACAAGACCAGCGGAGTTGGATACATAATACATTATATTTTAACTGCTCGGAGATTGACTTTGAGGGACTTCATTCGATTTTGTCTGAGAACTTTTTTCAGATGTTTTAAAGTCAGATGCCAAATTGATTTTAATGAAAAGAACCTGCCGAAAAAAGGCGTTTATGTTTCCAACCACGTTTCCTATTTAGATCCCATTCTTTTATTTGCGTTTCTGCCCGGAAATCCGATTTTTGCCTTAAACGGGCATTTGTACCGCTGCCGCTGGATCCGCTTTCTGATGCGCACGGCTGAGACTGTTCTGTTCAACCCTATTGAGCCGGGGGATCTTAAAGAACTGATTGCCAAAGTAGACAGCGGGCGTCTGTGTGTTATTTTTGCGGAAGGACGCGTAACGGAAAACGGCGGACTGATGAAAATCTACGAAGCGCCGGGTCTGCTGGCCGACAAGTCAAAAGCTCCGATTATTCCGGTATGGATCAACGGCCCGCAATACGGTTATTTTTCCAAGACAAAGGGGAAACTTCCGCACCGGCCGTTGCCGAAAATGAAAATTACCGTCGGCAAACCGCGCAGCTTCAAACTAAAAGACGAACTCCGCCGGCAGCGCGACCACATCAGCAACGAAGTATACATGATTTTGCGCGAAATGTCGTTTGAATGCAATTACAATCCGAATATTTCGCTTTTTGCGCAACTGATGAAAACGGCCAAAGTCCATTCCAAAAAAGGGCTTTTCAAACGTCCTTATTTTGTCGAGGATATTCAGCGCAAACCCAATTCCTACAAAGACATTATCATCAAGTCTTTTGTCCTCGGAAAATATTTCAAACGCAGGACGCCTCAGGGCGAACATGTCGCCGTTCTGCTGCCAAACTCAATCGCCGCCCTGTGCACTTTTTTCGGGCTTTCAGCCTATGACCGTATTCCGGTTATGCTGAACTTTTCCGTCGGCGCCAAAAACATAGCGTCTATGTGCAAAACAGCGGAAGTCCGCATGGTCATCACCTCAATGACTTTCATCAAAACCGCAAAGATGGAAAATCTGATTGAAGTTTTGAAAGCTAACGGCCTGCATATCGTTTATTTGGAAAAACTGGCAAAAGAAATCGGCCTGTGGGAAAAAATCAACGCGTTCCTGCGCTATAAAATCAAGCGCGTCCCCCATAAGGAAGGCGGCAACAAAAAAGCGGTCATTCTGTTTACATCCGGTTCGGAAGGCGCTCCGAAGGCCGTGGTGCTCAGCCATGCCAATATTATTTCAAACATCAAGCAGATGTCCGCCATTGAAACAATCAATATTACAGACACGGTGTTTAACGCCCTGCCGATGTTCCACAGCTTCGGACTTACTGTCGGCACGCTTTTTCCGCTTCTGGAAGGCGCCAAGCTGTTTCTTTACCCCTCTCCTCTGCATTACCGCGTTGTTGCCGAAATCGTGTATGAAATCGGCGCGACCATAATGTTCGGAACAGACACATTCTTCCGCGGTTATGCAAAAATCGCCCATCCGTTTGATTTCCACAATGTCCGGTTCATGTTCGGCGGTGCCGAAGCCGTCAAACCCGATACGCGCAATATGTGGATGGAACGTCTGGGAATCCGGGTTCTGGAAGCTTACGGCTCTACGGAATGTTCTCCGGTCGTAACGGCCAACAACCGGATCTTCAACCGTTTCGGTTCTATCGGAAAACTTCTGCCGGCTATTCAGTATCGTATCGATCCGGTAGACGGCATAGAAAAAGGCGGCGAGCTTGTGATTAAGGGTCCCAATATCATGATGGGCTATATCATGCCGGATAATCCTGGCGTTCTGGTACCGCTGGAAGACGGCTGGTATCATACCGGAGACGTCGTAGACATTGATGAAATCGGATTTGTCTATATCAAGGACAGAATCAAACGTTTTGCCAAAATCGGCGGAGAAATGGTTTCCCTGAATGCCGTTCATGAAATGGTCTGCAAGGCCTATGAATGGATGGGCGGAGAGTTTCAATACGGAATTGTTTCTGTGCCGCACGAAAGCAAAGGCGAGCAGATTGTTCTGGTTACCAACAACAATCAGGTTACGCAGGATGTTTTGCACGCATATATCAAAAATAACGGCATGTCGGAGCTCTATCTTCCGCGTGTTATTCTGTACCACGACAAACTTCCGGTTTTTGCGACTGGAAAAGCTGACAATGTTACCCTGAAAAAAGAAGTTATGGAAGAACTCGGGATAACGGCGGCTTAAGCACTTTCCTTTTTGAAAAGCGGCAGAACGCCGCTTTTTTTATGCCTTAAATCGGCACCTTTTATTTTTACGACAAGAACCGGTCAATAATATTTTTTGAGAAAAAATCCCCAGCCAATATTGAGTTGACAAAAAGCCGCCGTTTTTGTAAACTGAAATTGGTAGGTGTGATATAATTAGCGGTTTTTCAAAACCGCCATAATGCTGTCTCGGGTATGTCGAGAACAGTATTTTTGGTTATCTCGCATCTTAACAGGCTTTAGTTCCAAACAGCGAGGTAATCGTCATGAAGAAAATTCTAACTTGTTTTTTAACGACTGTACTTGTTTGCTTCTGCAATCAGGCACAATCTGCATTACAGGGTAATGATGCCATTACCTCACGACACACTACAACACACACATACACACCAGAACTAAAGCCTGTGCCGCAAAGTTTCAGGACTGCCGCCATCTGCTTTATCGGCGACGACTGCGGAAGCCAGGGGCTTTACAACAAAACAGATGAAGACATGACAATAGATCCCGAAGATATGTGCAAATCGGAAGGATATACCAAAAACATCTGTACCGACGGACAAATTGCCGACAGTGTCTGTCCGTATCATGAAGATTATAATAAAGGCTGTACCTGTCCGGAAGAATATAAAATCTGCTCCGATTTGGAAGCCGGATCGGGTCTGACCTGCGTTTTGGATGACAAAACCTATTATGAATCCTGTGCCTGCAGTCCTTCTCTGGTTACCTGCAATTCGGCGGAAGACGGCGTCGGGGATGCTTGCGGCGGCAAATACGCTTCCTGCCAATGCAAACCCAACCTGGTCAGCTGTAATGAGGTTCAGGACGGCGTCGGGGATGCCTGCGGCGGCAAATACGCCTCGTGCCAATGCAAAGACAGCCTGATCCAGTGCGGCACCAATCAGGAAGGCGTCGGCCTGCAATGTGATGGCAAATATGCGGAATGCCGCTGCCCGACAGATTGGAGTGAATGCAACGGGGATACGGAAGACGGAGGCGCCGAGGGCGCGTCTAAATGCTCAATCGGCGGCAAGGATTATTACAGCAAATGCAAAATTGTCGAAGATAAATGCGGTAAAAATGTTTTGAGCGGCTATGGCAGAGTTGTAACAACTTCGGAAGAGTTTCTGCAGGCCGTTAAAGACGTTAATGCCAAAATAGCCAGAACGATCATTGTCATGAACGATATTGCCGTTACGGAACCGATTTCCTTTACTGCGGAATCTGACATAAAAACCAAAAACTCCTTCCGGGACGCTATTCCTGATTGCAAAACGGACAAACGCCCAAAACTGACGTTTGACACGGAAGCGGCAGCCATTACCTATTCCGGGCATAACCACATGGTTGACAGCCTGCAGTTTGAGAATACCGGCGGCGACCTTCTGCAGGTATCGCCGAACATAGATCTGACACTGAACAACATAACTCTCCGCGCAAACGCTACAGATCGTGTAGCAAATGCCATAAAAATGGACAGTTATGGAGCCGCAGATATCACGATCAACGGCGATCTGCAGCTTTACGGCAATATCATGCTTGAACGCGCCAGTTCATCCAAATTTACACTGAACGGTTCTCTCATCGCCAGGTGGTCAACGACGGAGATAAATCTCGGAGGTTCTGATCTGATTATTGACGAATTACCGGAAGGTTATGATGACTATCCGGTGAAACCTACTGCCGGATATGATATTAATTCCCCTTACATTATGGCCCAAAGTGCGCAGATAACGGCTAATACTGCTTATATCTACTGCCCGCTCGGACAACTTCTAAGCATTAAAACCAGACAAAATATCGCATTTGGCATAGTCATGAACCATAGAGAAGAAAACTGTCCGATTGCACCGGGAGCATTTTCTACAGTTCTGACCGGCTCGCCAAAAAATATTACGTTTTCCGGTATAAATGCTCAGCCGGAATTTAATCTGGAGAGCAACAGCAGTTCCGCGTCTCTTATAGTTGAAAATTCCAATCTTAGGGCCAGATCAACCGGACAAATTAACCTTTCCCGTCTCAGTTATTATAACTCGACGGTACAGGGCTTAAGAGCGACAGTTAAAACAACGGGCAGCAATAATGTTGAAAAAGATGTTCGTAATCTTGATGTTTCCATTTATGACTCGACTTATCAGCGTGGTTCCATAACCCTGCAAAACGCTTCTTATGTTATAAGGAGCAATGGTAAAGAAGAGGGAACAGGAGACAGCTGCTGTTACAGAGTTGGTACAAATTGCGGTCTGGCTCCATTATATTGTACCAAATGCCCCTGGGCAAGACAATGTCAGTCAGGGACAACTTATTATTATAAGAAAGTAAATCGAACGATTTAACTGCTTATAACCGCAATAAAACAAAATCTCCGGAATCCTCCGGGGATTTTTGTGTATAAAACACGTTTTTTTACATAATTTTTCCTTTTAACTCTGGCGGAAAAATTTTTACCCCAATAAATAGTTGAAAAATCCATTATATTGATAAACTATTATTTGTAGGTGTGTTTTGTTGTGATTAAAGATGCGTGTCTCATCATTTTTCGCTTTCTTCTGTCATATTTTCTTACACCTTCTTGGGTTTTAGTTCTACAGGAGGGTATCATGATAAATAAGCTTTTATTTCTTATTTTCGCCGGAGGAGCCGTTATCGGACTTTTTCCGAACCCCGCTTCCGGTTCCGATGCTTTTTCTGTTGCCACCATACCATTCACACCAAAGCTAAAGCCCGCCTCTTCTTTTAAACTGGCGGCGGTCTGCTTTGCCGGCAGCGACGATTGCGGAAGTCAGGGCCTTTTTAACCGTGTCGGAGAGGACGAAGTTATTACCATGGATCCGGAAGAACAATGCCTGGCAGAAGGTTACAGCAAAAATATCTGTAACAATGGACAGATTGTTAAAGACCCATGCCCGTATCATGAAGATTATAATAAAGGCTGCGCCTGTCCTTCCGATTTCAGCATTTGTTCCGGCGAAGAAGACGGCAACGGCCAGCAATGCGTTCTTGATGGACAGACATACTGGGAAAGCTGTTCATGCAAAGCATCGTTCGTCAGTTGTAATTCGGCGCAGGACGGTGTTGGAGTTCCTTGCGGTGGTAAATACGAATCCTGTGTTTGCAAACCTAATCTGATCAGTTGCAATGAAGTTCAGGACGGTGTCGGAGATGTCTGCGGCGGCAAATACGCCTCGTGTCAATGTAAAGACAGCCTGATCCAGTGCGGCACTAATCAGGAAGGCGTCGGGGAAGACTGCAACGGAAAATACGCCAAGTGTAAATGTCCGGACGGGTGGACAACCTGCGAGGAAGGAGGACCTGCAAAAGAAGCCGAAAAATGTTCTATCGGGGGAGATGATTATTACAGTCAATGTGCTCCGGTAGATAATGATCCATGCGGAAAAACAGTTTTAAGCAAATATGGCACCGTCGTTTCAACAGAGGAGGAATTTCTGGCAGCCGTAGATCAGGTTAATCTGCGAAAAGAGGGATTTATTATTGTAATGAATAATATCAAGGTAACCAAACCAATTTTTTTCACAAATATGGTAGATATAAAAACGAAAAATTCGTTCCGCGATGAAATACCCGCATGTAAAACAGATGCCCGTCCATCACTGACCTTTGATACGGATACGGCAATTTCCTTGGATTATCAGGCTGGAAAATCTACTTTTAATGATTTGAAATTAATTAATGATGGCGGTCATTTATTTCGGTTGTCCGGGGAAAGCGGTAATTTAACCATGAGCAATATTACACTTCAAACCCCAATGGACTCTGATGTTTTCTATTTAAACCTTCCTAATTTGAATCAATCTGAAATGACTATTGAGATTTTCGGAGACTTGTTTATAAAAGGAAACATCAATCTTGAAAAATTTACAGATGAAGCCGTTTTTACAATTTTCGGTTCCCTTATGGCTACCGGGAGCAAAGAGATAAATTTAGGGGACGGACAGTTTTGGATTAAAGCCTTGCCTGAAGGATATGATGAATATCCTGTTAAACCAATTAATCCTTTCGGTACCAATTATCCGCTTGTTAATGCAAACAATATAAAAGCCGGTTTTGTCCGCTTTTACTGCCCTAAAGGAGGTGTCAAATCCATTACTCTTACAGGCAACGGTTATCCCAGCAGCGTCGTTTTAGGTTTGGGGGATGATGAAGAAGGCGATGAATGTCCTCTGGGAATACAAAGTTTTACAGTAGTTATTGAGGGAAGACCTGATTATGTTTTTTTTCAGGGAATGCAATCAGCTACTGCTACATTTAATACAACAACTTATCCTGAATTGACTGTTAAAAATGCAACTCTTAACGTCAATACTCCACAACCCTCTTTTTCCAGATTATTCCTGTATGCGTCGACTTTGAAAGGCTCGGTCGAAATCAGCACTGCTGATATTTATGATACAGATAATTTTGATGTTATTATTAAAGATTCAAAGTATTCTGGCATTAGTCTGAATCCCGCCTCTTATTCAATTAATGAAAAAGGTTCTCGTCAAAATAAAGTATACGAAGTTTTAAAAAATATGTAAGGTCAATATTTTTGCAAAACTCATATCAGATTACAGTAATCTTATAATGGATAAATGATGTTCGGCTTCGAAAAAAGCCCCGAAATTCGGGGCTTTTTTTATTTGCTGGGAAATGTTCCCAAATAATCGATAATCATCTGATAATAGGCTTTATCGTCATCATGAACGGCAGCATCCCTCTTTTCCGTCGCTTTGGCGATATCAATATTTTCATACGAAACAACCTTTTCCGTCGAAACGGCGCAGCGGTTGCGTGCGATATCGGCGATGCCGCCTTTTATGAAATATCTTTCGATCGGTTTGTTCGCCGTATCCAGAACCTGCAGGAGTCCGTTTCTCAGCAAAACCAGCGACGGCGCTCTGTCCCGCAAAACGGTCAGATCGCCGTTAACGCCCGGCACGACAACTTTATCTACTTTTGCCGTGCGATAGACCTTGTAAGGACGGGATATTCTGAAAATAATGCCTTTTTCCATTGTTTATCCTTTATATCGGGAAAGGCCGCTATGCAGCCTCCTCCTCCATTTTCTTCGCTTTTTCCAGAACTTCTTCAATCGTTCCGACCATATAGAAAGCCTGTTCCGGAATATTGTCGTATTTTCCTTCCAAAATGCCCTTAAAACCTTTGATCGTATCTTCCAGTTTGACAAAGACGCCGGGCGTTCCGGTAAAGACTTCGGCAACATGAAACGGCTGAGACAGGAACTTTTGAATCTTACGGGCTCTGGCTACCGTCAGCTTATCTTCTTCGGAAAGTTCATCCATTCCCAGAATAGCAATAATATCCTGCAGCGACTTATATTTCTGAAGAACTTCCTGCACCTGGCGGGCAATCGCATAATGCTCATCACCCACAATGGCCGGATCCAAAACGCGACTGGTAGAATCCAACGGGTCAACAGCCGGGAAAATACCGAGCTCGGCAATCTGGCGGGACAAAACCGTCGTCGCATCCAAATGCGCAAAAGTAGTTGCAGGCGCCGGGTCCGTCAGGTCGTCGGCCGGCACATAAACTGCCTGCACAGAAGTAATGGATCCGTTTTTCGTCGAGGTAATGCGTTCCTGCATCGCGCCCATGTCCGTTCCCAAAGTCGGTTGATATCCTACGGCTGACGGAATTCGTCCCAACAGGGCCGAAACCTCTGACCCAGCCTGAGTGAAACGGAAGATGTTGTCAACAAAGAACAAAACGTCCTGATGCTCTTCGTCGCGGAAATATTCAGCCTGCGTCAGACCAGACAAGGCAACGCGCGCGCGGGCTCCGGGAGGTTCGTTCATCTGGCCGTAAACCAGAACGGTTTTAGAGTTATTGCCCTTAAGATCAATAACGCCCGATTCAATCATCTCATGATAAAGGTCGTTGCCTTCGCGGGTTCTTTCTCCCACACCGGCAAAAACGGAATAACCGCCGTGGCCTTTGGCAATGTTGTTAATCAATTCCATAATCAACACGGTTTTGCCAACGCCCGCGCCACCGAACAGACCGATTTTTCCACCTTTGGCATAAGGTTCAAGCAGATCGATGACCTTGATGCCCGTGGTCAGAATTTCCGTCTCGGTCGACTGGTCGACAAATGCCGGCGCCGGACGATGAATCGGAAATTCGGTTTTGGCTTTGATCGGACCCAGTCCGTCTACCGGCTCGCCGATGACGTTGATAATGCGACCCAGCAGTTCCGGACCAACAGGAACCTCAATCGGATGTCCAGTATTGACCACTTCCAGACCTCTGACCAGACCATCGGTCGTATCCATGGCAATCGTCCGGACAACGCCCTCGCCCAGATGCTGAGCAACCTCAAGCACCAGTTTTTTGCCGTGGTTGTCACATTCAAGCGCGGTCAGAATATTGGGCAGTTCTTCGACATTTTCAAATTTAACGTCGACAACGGCTCCCATTACCTGGGAAATGTGTCCGAGCTGACCTGTTCCCCGCTCTTTTTTCTCAATTCTCTTAACCTTTTTAACCGCGGTCTTTTCTTCCTGTTTCAGCTCTTTGAGGGCTTTTTTATCAAACTCGGCAACGCTCTCTTTTTTGACGGTACTCTTTTTGGCCGCCGGTTTGGAAGCGGTTTTTTTAACCGTCGTTTTTGAAGCTGCTTTTTTCTCGGTCATTCTATTCTCCTTACGTTTTATTACAGTGCTTCGGCACCGGCAATAATTTCTATCAGTTCGGTCGTAATCGCCGTCTGACGGATACGATTGTATTTCAGGGTCAGACGCGATATCATGTCTTTGGCGTTGCGGGTCGCATTGTCCATCGACGTCATGCGGGCGCCGTGTTCGGACGCCTGTGAATGCACAATTGCCTGAAAAATGCTCGACTTGAAAATGAGCGGGAGGAGTCCCTCAAGAATCTGCATTTTTCCGGGCTCATAATCGTAAAAGGCTCCTTTAACAACATTAACCGGCGCATGGAGTTTGTTATATTCGTATTCTTCAACCTTCACTGGCAGAATCTGTTCGACTCTTATTTCCCTGTTGATAGCAGAACGGAAACGGCTGGCAATGACCTCACAGACATCGATTTCGCCTTTGTCAAACATGGACAGCACCGGACAGGCTATATCCGTCGCCTCATAATATTTCGCGCCTTTTTTGGCCACGCCTTCAATCGTGTCCAAAATCAGACCGGCGTATCTGCGTCTGAGGATGTCCTTGCCTTTTTTGCCAACGCAGATTATTTTGACGTTTTTGCCTTCCGCCGTCAGTTCATCAATACGTTTGGCCGCCACTTTTGCCACGTTTGCGTTATAGCTTCCGCACAAGCCGCGGTCCGAAGTAAAGACAAGCAGAAGCCAGGTGTCGGATTTACCGGTGCCTCTCATCAGGCGGGGATAAATCATCTGCACGCCTTTGGCCTGCTCTTCCTGTTTCAGTTCGTAAATAACGCGGTTGGCCGAAGCCAGAATGTTGTGGCTGTAAAACGACGACTTGCCGATCAGTCCCTGAGAACGGCGCAGCCTTGCGGCTGCAACCATTTTCATTGCCGAGGTTATTTTCTCGGTGGACTTAATCGTTTCGATACGCGTCCTTAATTCTTTTAAGCCTGCCATCTCTTTTCCTTACGCCGCTTTTTCTTCTCCGATAAATTCGCTCAAAAAGCCGTCAAAGAATTCCGTCAGTTTCTTCTCCAGTTCATCCGAGATGACTTTTTCGTCGCGAATCTGTTCCAGATAATCCGGATGATTTGCCTTCAGGGATGCCAGAGCCCGGGCCTCAAACTCCTTGACGTCCTTGACGGCTATCTTGTCCAGATATCCGCGGACACCAGAGAAAATGGCCACGACTTCCTCCGCCACCGGCATCGGATGATAAACCGGCTGTTTTAGCAGTTCGGTTAATCTTTCGCCGCGGGCGAGCAGGTTTTTGGTTGACTGGTCAAGATCCGAGGCAAACTGCGCAAAGGCCGCCATTTCGCGATATTGGGCAAGCTCGAGCTTGATTTTGCCGGCAACCTGTTTCATTGCCTTGATCTGCGCGGCGGAGCCGACGCGGCTGACCGAAATACCGACGTTTACCGCTGGACGAACCCCCTGATAAAACAAACTTGTTTCCAGGAAGATCTGGCCGTCTGTAATGGAAATAACGTTTGTCGGAATGTAGGCGGAAACATCGCCGGCCTGCGTTTCAATAACGGGCATGGCCGTCAGAGAACCGGCGCCTTCGGCATCGTTCATTTTTGCCGCGCGTTCCAAAAGTCTGGAGTGAAGATAGAAAACGTCGCCAGGATAAGCTTCGCGCCCGGGTGGACGACGGAGCAGCAGGGACATCTGGCGGTATGCCGTCGCCTGCTTGCTCAGGTCATCATAAAAGATAACCGCATGCATGCCGTTGTCCCGGAAATATTCGCCCATAGCGCAGCCGGAGTACGGCGCAATAAACTGCATCGGCGCAGGATCCGAGGCCGTAGCGGCCACCACAATCGTATAGTCTAGAGCGCCGTGTTCCTTCAAAACTTTCACAACCTGCGCCACTGTCGAACGTTTCTGCCCGACAGCCACATAAACGCAGTACATCTTTTCTTTTTCGGACTTAGCCTGATCATTGATATGTTTCTGGTTGATGATGGTATCCAGAATAATTGCCGTCTTACCTGTCTGGCGGTCGCCAATGATCAGCTCACGCTGGCCGCGACCGATCGGGATAAGAGAATCGACGATTTTAAGTCCGGTCTGCATCGGCTCATGCACGCTCCGGCGGGCAATAATACCCGGCGCCTTGACTTCGGAGTTGCTGTATTCTTTCGCCTTAACGGGACCTTTGCCGTCTATCGGTTCGCCCAAAGCATCCACAACGCGCCCAAGCAGCTCTTTACCGACGGGAACGCTGACGATTTTGTCTGTGCGTCTGACCGTATCGCCTTCCTTGATCGACTGGTCGGAACCAAAAATAACAACGCCGACATTGTCTTCTTCCAAGTTTAAGGCCATGCCTTTGACGCCGGATTCAAACTCGACCATTTCGTTGGATTGAACCTTGTCCAAACCGTATATACGGGCGATACCATCACCGACGGAAAGAACCTGCCCGACTTCCGATACGTCTACATCCACATCGGATTTGGCGATTTTTTCCTTAATAATGGAAGATATTTCGCTTGCGTGTACAGCCATTATTGTCCACCTTTCATGATTAATTCCAGACGATTTAACTTCCCTTTCAGAGAGTCATCAATCATATTTGAGTTAAATTTTACAACCAGTCCGCCCAGCAACTCCGGCCTGATTTCATAATTGACCACAATTTTGCCGGAAAGCATTTTTTCCAGACTGCTTTTAAGCTTTTTGTCCTGAGCGGAGCTGAGCGCCTTTACGGACTGAACTTCAACTTCAATAATTCCGTTTTTGCGGTAATTAAGATGCCGAAACTCCTCGAGAATCAGCTCCAGTTCTCCGAACCTGCCGTTATCCGCGATAATGTCCAGACAAGACAGCGTTTCGGGACTTAGCTTCAGCTTTTTGGAGATTTCCTTAAGGGCTTCCTTTTTGCCGCCGTTGTCCCAGACGGGATTAGCCAGATATTTGAGAATATCCCTGTCCTCGCGGATAACAGCGAGAAGTGACGCCATGTCTTCGGACACTCTGGCGACGGCCTTTTTGTCTTCGGCAGCTTCATAAAGCGCCAGAGCATAAACGGAAGCAATTTTTGATTTCGAATCTTTTTTCACGTTTTTAAGCACTCAATGATTTATAAAACTGATGGTCATCATAATAACAATAGGTTTCTAATTTGTTAAGATAATTTAATACTTATGCAAAAAAGTAAAACCTCCCCGCTCCGGATAAAATATCCCCGGACGCTGCCAGCGGGAAACGCCTTCCGCAAAATGCCTCCCCGCCCGGAAAAAGGTTTGCGGCTGTCCAAATTTTACATGAACGAATAAGGATCTATATCTACTTCAATCCGCACGTTGGAAGGGCAAGGAACCCGGCGCAGCCATTCTCCGACAACATCCTGGATTCTTATGTTTTTTGCGGTTTTCAGCAGCAGCCGGTAACGATATTTGCCGCGCAGCATATAAATCGGCGCCTGCGCGGGTCCCAGGGTTGAAATATAATCCGTATTCGGCGCCGTCCGGCCGAGAAGAATCGCCGTTTTTTCGGTCTGTTCGCGATTGGCGCCGGAAACGACCACAGCCGCAAGTTTTCCGTAAGGAGGCATTTTGAGAAGCCGGCGCGTCTGTTTCTCCAGTTTGAGAAACTTTTCGCGGTCTCCGGCTATCAGCGCCTGCAAAACGGCATTTTCCGGATACAGCGTCTGAAGATAAACCGTCCCCTTTTTTTCGCCGCGGCCGGCGCGGCCGGACACCTGAGACAACAGCTGAAACGTCTGCTCAGAGGCGCGCAAATCGCTGCCCATCAATCCAAGGTCGGCATCAACTATTCCTACCAGAGTCAGGCTCGGGAAATGGTGTCCCTTTGCCAAAATCTGCGTTCCGATCAATATATCGACCTCGCCTTTTTCCATTTTGCGGATAACCGCGGAAATCTCGTTCAGACTGGAAGTAATATCGCTCGACAGAATTTCAATCCGAGCAGAAGGAAAACGGCCCTTTACTTCTTCAGCTATTCTTTCAACGCCGGGGCCGCAGGCCGTCAGTCCGTCTTCCGACCCGCATTCGGGACAGACTTTCGGAATCGGCGTACTGTAACCGCAGTGGTGGCAGACAAGCGTGTTACTGTTGCGGTGTTCCGTCAGCCAGGCTGTACAGTTCGGACACTGAATCCGGTGCCCGCAGTCGCGGCAGATGGTCAGAGGCGCGTATCCGCGGCGGTTGAGAAACAAGACGGACTGCTCCCCTTTTTCCAGATTTTCTTTCAGGGCGGCCACCAGATCGGGCGACAACCACGAAATGCCCCAGCTGCCTTTTTGCGGCTTACTTTTTTTCAGATCAATGATTTTGATTTCTGGCAGAGACGCCGCGGCATAACGGCTGGTCAGGCGGACGACGCCGTATTTTCCCTCTTCCACGTTGCTGACCGTCTCCAAATCGGGCGTCGCCGTAGAAAGAATCAGAGGAAACTGCTCTATTTTGGCTCGGACAACGGCCATATCGCGCCCCTGATAATTGACAACGTCTTCCTGTTTGAAAGAATGGTCATGGCTTTCGTCAATAACAATCAGCCCCAGATTTTTGTATGGCAGAAACAGCGCCGAACGCGCGCCGATAATAACCTTTGCCCTTCCGTCAACCGCGGCCTGCCAATTATCAATGCGTTCCCGGCTGCCGAGCCCGGAGTGCCAACAGGCCGGACGAACACCGAAACGTTTTTCAAACCGGTTGAGCCACTGGGTAGTCAAAGCGATTTCAGGAACCATGATCAGAACCTGCGCGCCGCGTTTCAGCGCCTCGGCAACCGCTTCGAAATAAACTTCCGTCTTACCGGACCCCGTTACGCCGTCCAGCAGGGTTACGGAAAAACCGGCACCGACTTTTGCAGACAGCTCATCCGCCGCGGCCTGCTGCTCGGGCGTTAGGACAACTTTGCAATGCTCCGCATCGGGAAGCAGAAATTCTTTTTTCTTTTCGACCACAAACGGTTCCAGCACTCCGGCATCAATCATGTTTTTGACAACGGCCGGACCGCAGCCCGCTCCCGCGCAGATTTCCGTCCGGGAATAAGGATAATGCCGCAGCAGATCCATTACCCGCCATCTAGCATCCGAATTTTTGAGTCCGGCTTCGGCCAGCGTTTTTCCCGAAAGCCTGTAAAGCGTTGCCGTCTGCCGGTCGTCAAAAGCGCCTTTGACACTGAGCACCATTTTCAGCGTCAATCCCAGAAAAGCCATATTGTAAGAAGCAACAAAGGAAATAAACTTCATCAGCGAGGGGGAAAGCGGCGGATAATCCAAAACCTCGAGCACCGATTTTATTTTGGCATCGTCCAGATCAGAGGACTTTCCCTGCTTCCAGACAACACCGACATAGCGCTCGCGGCCGAACGGCACGCGAACCAGCGTGCCGTTCGCAACGGCGTCTTCGACTTTATAATCAAAAACATCGTTAAAAGGCAATGGCAGCAGGACACCGACTATTTTACTCACTTTACTCCCCGTTTCAGCAGGTTGGCACATTTCAGAGGCGCTGAAACAACCGCATAAAGCCTTCGCTTTCAGGTCAGCGTTTCCTCCCAAAATCCGACAGAAAGGACAGATTCTCCGTTTTCCGCGGCAATCTTCCAACCGCTCAGAAAAAAGAAAGTTTTCCGCTTTTGTCCGCCGGGCCGCCCGAAATCCGACCAGCGCAAAGCGGACAAACCCCTGTCGTTGTCTGCCGGTATCTTAACAGTCAGACGGGAAAAGGACAAATATCTTATGCGATTAACACACAAAAAACCGTCCGGAAACTCAAGACATCTTCCCTTTCGCGGCTTAAAAAGACGGACAATCCGCTTTCCGAAAAAAATACAAACCAAAAATTAAACTTTCGATGCTATCATACGGGTTATGAAAAGAAAAATTGACTATAAAGCCGCAGACGAGCTGGTCGATGTGATTCATGACTGGCAAAGTTGGCTGCGCGAAGAAAAACGCTATTCTGAACATACGCTGGACGCTTATTTCAGGGATCTGTCATTTTTCTTTGAGTTTCTGTACAACTCTCTCAAAAAACTTCCGGATATCGCCGATGCGGAAAAAATTGACGTACGCGGTTTTCGCGCCTATCTCAGTCAGAGAGCGGCAAAACATATTTCTAAAAGCTCCCTTGCCCGCGAAATCTCGGCAATAAAAAACTTTTTTAAATGGCTCGACAGGAAAGGCATTGTCAAAAATGCCGCGATAACGATTATCTCCTCGCCGCGCAAACCCAAAGTGCTGCCCAAGGCGCTGGATGTCCGTGACACCTTCCGGGTTATTCACGAGGCCTGCCGCAACGAAAAAGAACCGTGGCAGGGGCTCCGGGATACCGCCGTCTTTACGCTTCTTTACGGATGCGGTCTGCGTATCTCCGAAGCCCTGTCGCTGAATGTGGGGGATTTTGACAATAATAAATTTCTCAGAATCAGAGGAAAAGGCAAAAAAACGCGTCTGGTTCCCCTTTTGCCCGTTGTTACGGACAATATTGACGCCTATCTTGCCCAATGCCCTTATAAGATGCGCCGTGGAGAAGCTCTTTTTCTCGGCGCGAGGGGCGACCGGCTGAGTCCGAGAATTATCCAGCGGCAGCTTGAAAAAATCCGCTTCAAGCTTGGCCTTCCGGATACACTGACCCCGCACGCGCTGCGCCATTCCTTTGCCACCCATTTGCTGGAGGCCGGAACAGACCTGCGTTCCATTCAGGAGCTTCTGGGTCATGCGTCTCTGACCACAACCCAGCGCTACACGGATGTTCAGATTGAAACCCTGAAAAAAGAATATCATAAAGCTTTTGATTAGCTCTGTCCTACGGCCTTGTTTTGCCTTGTCTCATATCCGCCTTTTGAACATAAGACGGCATAATGTTCCGTTTTGCGCCGCACCCTTATTTTATCCTACTATTATGTGCCCGTAAACGGAAACCTGCCTGGAATTGCACTTTTCAGACAAATCATGACGGCACTCTTTCCAAATAATTTCTATGCTTTTCTGCCCGATATTTGTCCTGGCGCAAAGACAGCAAAAAAAGTACCGGGAACAGGCCCCGGTACTTTTATCTTAACTTACAACTTAAACTTCTAGGAATTTGCTTAATTACTTAAGTTTTTTCTCTACGAACTCTTCATGTTTTTTAGACTTCTTGTCATATTTTTTCAAAGTCAGTTTCTCAGGATGAGTTCTGGGATTTTTTTCAGCAAGATAAAATGTGCCGGTTCCGGCCGTGCTCTCTAATTTTACTTTAACTTTTACTGCTTTTGCCATTTTTTTATACTCTAATTAAAGGTTATCAATTCAAACATTTAGGCGTAATATACATTTTTTGGACGTCTTGTCAACAACAATTTCATATAATTTTACCGGAAAAGTCCAAAAATTTACAAATCCGGCTTTGTTTTTGTCAAACAGGCCCGGTCTCCGAAATCACAGCCGCAGCGCCGCGACAACCCTCATTCTGCCGATTGCTTCCGTTGCGGATATCGGCCGAACAACGATAAGCCCGCCGCAAAACGAAACACTGCACCGCCTTATTTCCGAACCAGACCAAAGCCCTGCAGAATATTTTCCGGCAGACTGGGCGGTAAAAAGAAAAAGCCCGGCGCCGACAGTTTTTTATTAACGTCGCTTGTCTTTCAGAAGTTCCGCGGCGACTTCGATGTCCAGATTTCTGGTTTCGCGATTTTCCGCGCCGCAATCTGCGGTCCCGCGCTTAATAATTGTTGCCGGACTGACATCTTCTTCCGCCTCAAAAGTGCAATAATCGGGGTTTAATCCCTTTTTATCAATCTTATTGCCGGAAGGCGTATAGAAATAGGCATTGGTCAAAGCCAGTTCGCTGCGGTTTTCCAGGCTGATCAGCTTTTGTACCGTTCCTTTGCCGTAACTGCGGGTTCCGACCAGTTTTGCCCGTCCCTGCTCCTGCAGGGCGGCAGCCAGAACTTCCGCCGACGAGGCCGTCGCCGCATCTATCAGCACGACCATCGGCCGGCCGTCAAAGATATCGCCGGCTTCCGCCGTATAATATTTGACAGAATCCGGCGAACGTCCGCGCGTGGAAACAATTATCCCCTCGTCGATAAAAAGCCCGGCCAGCGCGACGGCTTCGCTCAGCAGGCCGCCGGGATTTCCGCGCAGATCCAGAATCAACGCTTCCGCCTCTGGATGTTCCGAAAGCGATTTTTCAATGTTCGGCACAGTATATTTATTGAACGCTCCGGATTTTATATAAAGAGCCGTTCCGATCATGCGGTCGGAAAAATAAAGTTTCGGCCGGCGGATTTTACCGCGGCTGACATCCAGATCGGGATAATAGGCATTGTCGTGAGCCAGAGACGCAAATGCCGCCGGCATCACCGTATCTATAATTTCAAAATCGCGCCTGTCGAGTTCCGGCGAAATCTGTTTTGCCTTGTCAATAATCCTCACCGTCAGACGCGCCCAGTCATCCGCCTCGGCGTTCTGCGGTTTGAGGACACCGAGCACAAAACGTCCGCCGTAATACAAAGAAACGCGTTTAGCATCATCCGCAATCCGGATTTTCTTATCCATCAAATTCAACGCCTTCAGGGCGGGAAGAGCTATTTCTTCCGGCGTCAGTTCTTCCACATAATCCGCCGCGGATTTCTCATAAATGCTTTTCAGAACAGCAAAATCGCCGGCCAGAGCCGGAACGGCCGCCAGAAACACCATGCCCAATATCAAAATTATGCTCTTCATTTGTCTTTGACTTTTTTCCGGCTTTTTAACCTGTTTTGTTTTTTAATTTTCTTTTTCCTGCTTTTTTTTGACGCTTTGGCTGTTCCCGCTTTTTTTCGGGACAGCGCCGCGTATTTAGTTCCCTGCCGGGAACCTTTTTCATCATAATCGACGCCGTCGTTTTCATCCACAAATTTAAAAATTAATCCACCGGTAACGGCGGAGGCCTCCGTCAGACGGGCTTTTATCGCCGCGCCGAAGCTGAAAGTCCGATCCGTATACCTGCCCTTCAGGACGTTTCCGCAATCGCAGACTTCATAATCATCATCCGGGAGCGTCCGCATCGGAATCAATCCTTCGGCGCCGAGACTCTCGATGCAGACAAACAGCCCGGCCGTCGTTATGCCCGAAATTTTTACCTCAAAATCAGCGCCGACCGACGGTTCCAGATAGTAAGACAGATACCGCGCCGTCATATCGCGCTCGGCCTGAACAGCTTTTCGCTCCGTTGCCGATATATGTTCGCCGATCTGCTCAAACAGCCCGTATCCGGCCCCGTCGTCGAGACCGCCGCCGTCCGGCATCTTAAAGACCTTAATCAGGGCGCGGTGAATCAGCAGGTCCGAATAACGGCGTATCGGAGACGTAAAATGCACATAATCCGCCAGTCCCAGACCAAAATGCCCAAGAGGATCCGGCGAATAGCGTGCCTGACTCTGAAGCCGCAAGATTAGCATGGCTATGCCGTCATTATATCCTTTCTGCGCGCAGGCCTCCATAATCCGGTTAAAATGTTCCGGTTTCAACGCCGGCTGCTCCGGCAGCCGCATTTTCAAACTGCGCAGCAGAGGCTGAATATCTTTCAGTTTTTCTTCCGACGGTTTTTCATGCACTCGGTACATTACCGGTAGACCGCTGTTCTTCAGAGCTTTTGCCGCGGCAACATTGGCGGCAATCATAAATTCTTCGACCATGCTGTGGCTGACATAATGCTCCGCTTTTGATACGGACTGTATTTCGCCGTCTCTGGAAAACCTTATTTTCAGTTCCGGAACATCAAGCTCTAAGGCGCCTCTTTTCCGGCGCGCCTTCTCCAAAGCGTGGTACGCCTCATACAACGGTTGGATAACTTTTGGAAACAACGACCGCGTCGTGTCGTTGCAGATGCCGTCAACAGCCTCCTGAACCTCCTTATAGGTCAGCCTTGCCGCGGACTTTATGACCGCACGCCTGAAATCATACTCTAACATCTCGCCGTTTTTATCAATTTTTATGAAACAGGCTATGGCGGCTCTTTCCACCTTGGGATTCAGGGAACACAAATCGTTGCTCAGCCGTTCGGGAAGCATGGGGACAACCCTGTTGGGCAGATAAACGGAGTTTCCCCGTCTATATGCCTCGCGGTCAAGTTCGCTCAGGTCGCGGACATAAAAAGCCACGTCGGCAATCGCCACAACCAGCAGAAAACCGCCGGGCAATCTGCGGGCATAAACAGCATCGTCAAAATCTTTGGAATCTTCTCCGTCAATCGTTACCAGAGGGAGCCCGGTTAAATCTTCGCGCGACGTCCGGTCAAAATCAGGCTCGTTTTCGGCTTCTTGCAGCGCGCGGCGCGGAAAATCGGCCGGAATACCGTATTTTTCCAAAATAATGGACACCGCGGCCTTATTCAAATCAAAGCGTCCGAAATTTTTGACAATCTTCGCTTCTTTGAACTTACGCTCGCCGATAAGCACAAAGGCCACAAAATCTCCGTCTCCGGCATTTTCCGCGTTATCAAGAAGATAATCCATCCGGGCATTTTTCTCCATCGGCTTCAGGTAAAACCTGCTGCCCCGTTTTTCTATAACGCCGTAAAGTTTTTCGAGAGGCATTTCCGATACGGACGTCCGCGCCAGAGGTTTGACCCAGCAGACACCTTCCCGGCCCCGGTCAACGCGCCCCAGAAACTCGTCGCCTATTCCCAATGCCGGTTTGATACGCTTGTTTTCAGAAACATAAATTTTCAGATCCGGCAAGGTGTTTTCCGCCTCGGCGGGAACGGCCGTCAGCTCTCCCGAATCGTTTACAGAAACCACACGCAGCAGACAATTTCCGGCAAAAACTTTCTTTTTTTTATTTTTTCCGGCCATTATTCAAACTCCGCGACCAGCGCCGTATGGTCGGACGGCTTGACGCCGTAGCGGGGCTTTTTATCCACAGCGCAGGACGAAAGACGATCTGCCGCCCGCGCCGATAGCAGAAGATAATCTATCCTCATGCCGTAGTCGGCCTGTAGCGCATTTCCCGAATAGTCCCAATAAGTATACCCGACATCCAAGGGATGCAGCGCGCGGAACGCGTCATAATACCCGAGATAAAGCAGCGACGCAAAGCGCTGTCTGACTTCCTCGCGAAACAGGGCATTGTTGCGAAACGCTTCGGGATCGTAAACATCCTTTTCCGTCAGAATGACATTAAAATCGCCGCCCAGAATGACCGGCTGCTCCAGCCTCAGCAGTTTTTCGGCATGGGCATAAAAGGCGTCCATCCACTTCAGCTTATACTCAAATTTGGAGTTATCATCGGGATTGTTGTACGGCGGATTTCCGTTCGGCAGGTAAATTGACGCCACGCGGAACTTTTCACCTTTTACATCAACATCAGCTTCCAGATAACGGGAATTTTCATCGGGAAATCTCGGAAGCCCCTCTTCCGTTACCTTTATTTTATAACGGCTGAGGACAGCCACGCCGTTGTAGCTTTTCTGTCCGAGAATTTTCGCGTCATATCCCGCCATTTGCAGATCAAAAAACGGAAAAGAGTTGAACTCGCTTTTGATTTCCTGCAACAGCACAATGTCCGGCGACGTTTCCGCCAGCCAGGCCGTCAGATTTTCCATACGCGCGTTGATTGAGTTTACATTCAGTGTGGCTATTTTCATCTTGTTATTTTCTACCTTTACTTATTGCGTTTTCTTATTGTATATTAAAAATAAATTTTGGAAAGACAAAAATCATGGAACCTGCAAATTACGCCACCACCCCCGAAAAAAGCCGCGGACGCCTGTATCCCGACTTTCCCAACATTATCCGCTCCCCTTTTCAGAGAGACCGGGACCGGCTCATCCACTCTTCCGCGTTCAGGCGGCTGGACGGCAAAACGCAGGTCTTTGCCTACCACGAAGGAAGAAACTACCGGACGCGGCTGACGCACAGCATTGAAGTCGCCCAAATCACCCGAACGATCTGCAAATCGCTCGGTCTGAACGAGGAATTAGGCGAAGCCATCGCTCTGGGACATGATCTCGGCCACCCGCCGTTCGGTCATGCCGGAGAACGTGGACTGCAAAACGCTATGCGTGATTTCGGCGGATTTGACCATAATGTCCATTCGCTCAAAATCATCACCAAACTGGAAATCCATTATCCCGAATTCGACGGTCTCAATCTGACCTGGGAAACCATTGAGGGAACCGTCAAACACAATGGCCCAATAAGAAAAATATGCAGCCGGTACCTGAAAAATTACAACAAAGCCTTTGATCTGGATCTGAAAAATTTTCCTTCTCTGGAGGGGCAGGTCGGCGCAATTGCCGATGACATCGCTTACAACAATCATGATATCGACGACGGGTTCAGAGGCGGTTTTTTCTCTATTGACAAGCTGCGGGAGCTGCCGTTCGTCAAGCTTATTCTTGAGGATTTCGAAAAGCGCAATCCCGGATGCGACGACAATCTGAAAATCTATGCCGTAACAAGAAACATGATCGCCGGAATGGTTTTCGACGTTCTGGAAAACACAAAGCGCAATCTGCAAAAACACAATATCCAAACCTGCGATGACTGCAGAAAACAAAAAACCTTTATGGTTGATTTTTCCGACGGCATGAAGAATGACATCCTGCAGCTGCGGCAGTTTTTGCGGAACAATTTTTACACGTCTACGCAAGTTGCACGCATGGACATGAAGTCGCAGAAAATTGTCGAGGAACTGTTCGCCGTGTTTATGAACGACCCGAAGCTGCTGCCGGCGGAAATACGGCAAGAACTCTCCGGGTTCAGTAAAGACTGCGACAAGGCGGAAATTATCTGCGAATATATCGCCGCGATGACCGATATCGCCGCCATTGGCGAGCATAAGAAACTTTTTGACCCGCATACCAGATTTTAGGGATGGAAGTTTGTTCACGCTTCTGCCGACAGCAGTGGCACGTCTGCCCGTTTTCCTAAAACGGCAAGACAAAACAACGCCTCCGGTTCCGCCGAGCCGACAGCTTCCAATTTTCCGCAGAATTTCAGAATTCCGTTCACTTGTTAAAGGATTATAAAGTTTTATTTAGTAAGGTAAAGTAAAAGAATTTTAATAATGCAGGAGATTTAGCATGTTTCAGGAGTTTCCAGAAGACAATAAAAGCGATGACTTCTTAAATGAATTCAGACAGAAAATCGCAGACCAGTCAGCCGCAAATTTTGAAGAAAAACGCAACGAAATGAAACGGTCGAAGAGCGTGTTTATCGGCGCAGTTTCCGGCGTGGCTCTGGCCGGCATCGTCGGCTGGTTTGTCCTGTCTCCGCGTTATGCTGTCAACAATCCCGAGGAAATTCCGGTCATCAGGAGGCCGCAGACTGCCGTAAAAGTTCAGCCCAGCGAACCCGGCGGCATGGAAATTCTGAATCAGGACAAATCGGTATATGACATTATTGAAAAGAAATCAGGAAACGAAACGGTTGTAGAGAATCTTCTGCCGCCTCCCGAACAGCCGAAACTTCCCGTTATTCAGGCTCCGGCGGAACCCGTAAAAACGGCTCCGGTCGCAGCGCAGGCTGAAGCAGTTTCTGCCCCGGCAACCGACAAAATCATTGCGGAAGCACAGAAAATTACTCAGGCTGAGGAAGAAACCGAAGCCAAGGTCATAACAATCAAAGAGGCCGCCCGGCAGGAAGCCGCGACGACACAGCCTCAGGAACAGCCGAAAGCTGAAAAACCGGCTGCCCCCAAATCCGCGGTTCAGGCAAAAACAAATGAAGCGCCTAAAGCGGCTTCGGTAAAAGATAAAAAGGAAACTAAACCGGCCGCCGCGGTCAATAAAGCCATTGCGGTCAAAGAAATCCCGAGTGGAAGCTGGCAGGTGCAGCTGATGAGCTCGCAAAACAAAAAAGCCATTGAAAACGCCTGGAATTCTCTGGTAAAAAAATATGCCGTCCTACAGGGACAGCCGCATGAAATCGAAACGGCGGATCTTGACTTCGACGGAGTCTTCTACCGTCTCAAAGCCGGCGCTTTCCGCGATCGCGCGGGAGCCGACAAGCTCTGTAAAGATATCAAGGCTCTGGGCGGAACCTGCATTGTAAAGAAAAAATAATGAGTCTGGTTGACATATTTGTTACTTTCGTCCCGATCATAACCGCCATTATCCTGCATGAGCTGGCGCATGGTTATACGGCATATAAACTGGGTGATAACACGGCAAAATACTGCGGACGTCTCTCCTTTAATCCGTTGAAGCATGCCGATTTGTTCGGGACGATTATTCTGCCGGCATTACTGTTTTTCTCAAAAGTCGGATTTATCTTCGGCTGGGCAAAGCCGGTGCCGGTAAATTTCAATAATCTGCGACATTATAAAAGAGACATGCTTCTGGTTTCCGCCGCCGGCATTGTGATGAATATTTTTCTGGCGGCAGCTTCGGCAATCATCCTGAAGCTTCTTTCTTTTCTGCCGCAAAGCACGATTCAGGGAATTCTGGGATTGTTTTTTCTGAACATGGTCGTGTTCAACATTGTTTTGGCAGCGTTTAACGCTCTTCCCTTTCCGCCGCTGGACGGCTCTAAAATATTCTTCGGCTGGATTGAAAAAAACTGGGCGCAAAAATATGTGAGTTCTGAGAAAGGCGGTATGGCAGCCATCATCATTCTGGCTTTTATCATTCCGTCCATCGGAAAAAATCTGGGGTTTGACTGGAATATTCTCGGCTGGTATCTGATAAAGACAACCCAGTATTTTGCATCAATCTTGCTGTAGGAAAAAAGATTATGGAAAAACCTATTCTTGCCGCCATGCTGTCCTGTCAGGGCACAAAGCTTTCCGATACGGAAAAAAAACTGTTTTCCCAATATAATCCTCTTGGCATCAGTTTGTTCAGCCGCAATATAGAAAGTAAAGAGCAGCTACAGAAACTGATTAAGGATATCAGAGAAACTATCGGCAGAGACGATGTTCTTATTGCCGCGGATCAGGAAGGAGGACGCGTCAGACGGCTGGCAGAACCAGACTATCGTTCCTATGCTGCTCAGGAACATCTTGGACGTCTGGAAAAAGCCATCGGCAAAGAGGCGGCCGAAAGGGCAATCCGCCTGCATGCCGGACTGACGGCCGCCGACTTGAAAGAAACAGGTCTTAACATGAATTATGCGCCGGTACTGGACATTGTCTTTGACGAAACTTCTCCGGTGCTGAAAAGCCGCTGTTTCGGGTCTGACGAACTCAAAACCGCAGAATACGGGCGCCTGATGACCGAAACCTACATAAAATGCGGCATCTGTCCCTGCATCAAACATATGCCCGGGCACGGCCGCGCTGCCTGTGATCCGCACCTGGAACTGCCGATACTGAATTATTCCCTCAAGGAGCTGGAAAAAGACTTTTATCCTTTCAGAATGCTCAATGACGCCCCTGCCGGAATGACCGCGCATATCGTTATTCCGGCTGTCGACGGAACAGCGCCGGTTACACAGTCCAAAAAGGCCATAGATACCGTTATCCGCGGTCTTATCGGATTTGACGGCTTTTTGATTTCCGACTCCATTGATATGCAGGCCTTGAAAGGATCCGCGGCGGAAAAAACAACCAAAGCCCTAGACGCAGGCTGCGACGCGGTCTGCTATTGCTTCGGCGACAGCCGGGAAATGCTGGAAATTTGCCGTTTAGGCAGGAATCTGGCGGATAAGTCGATGATAAGATTTGAAAAAATCAAAAAGATATTCCAGAATAATGGAAAAGTTGCGGATATTGACAAGGCTGCCGAACAATATTCGGACCTTATCGGGCGGGTTGAAAAATACGCCGACAGTTATGACGCAACGGAAGTCTTGAACAAAATGCAAAAAAATAACAGAGGAGGACGCTAATGTTTTCAGGTTTTTGGGGGTGGTTTTTGGTTGTCGTCATCGTGGCCGTTATTTTCGGCGCGGGCCGTCTTCCCGAACTTAAAAATATTGCCGAGGAAAAACTGAAACAGGGTCTGGACGCCGTTCAGAAAGGCAAACAGGAGCTGGAAGCAAAAATAAACGAAGCCAAACAAAAACGCGCGGAAGAAAATAAAACCGGGAATGAGACAAACGTTCCCTCCGAAAAAGAGAACAATGAAAACGACGGCAATTCCTCGCAGGCCTGATTCGGATCACTCTGACAATTAAGCCGCCTTTCAGGGCGGCTTAATTTTTGCCTTTCACGCCGGCAATATATTTTCCTTCATAATAAGGCGATTTATTTTTTCATAAAATCAAATAATTATGGATTTTATGAAAAAGTTGTGTTAGCATAAAATAAGAAAGTATTCTAATCCAAGAACTTTTGGAGATTTAGTATGAGCATTTCGTCTACCAGAAAAGTATCGAGCTCAACAGCAAGCATGTCGCGGGGATCCGCCGTCAAACACGCGGAGAAAAATTATACGATTCCGTCGGACAGCGATGCCTTTGTTGAAATGATTGACACTTCCAACAATATCTCAATCAATAATAACGAACGCGACGACAGAGGCAAAAACCGCCGGTCATATGAGCAGCAGGAACAAGAGCCGGAACGGCAGAAACTTTCCAATCAGACCACCTATATTCCCAGCGCGATTGAAGCTTTAAGCGCCAGTGGTGTTTATGACGAAGAAGAAAAACGGCCCAGTTCGGGAAAAGTCAACGTATACGGCAATAATCAATCTATCATCAAAGATGAGGAAATCGAACGTACCGGCCGCAATTATCTGAAACATTTTTACGAAAAGAACGAATTTATTGAAGAAGTTGACGAACTGGTCTAATCCGGAAATATTCCGTCGCAGCCTGCCATCCGGCAAAAATTCGGCGGACATTTAACCGTAACCGGAAGAAAAAAGCCTCCCGGATATTTTGTTATGCCGTTTCCGATATTCAATTAAACCGGCAGCCGATTATTTTCCGGTAATTTTATCCAAATCACTCGGGAAAGTGATATCCGTCAGGGTTTCCGCAGAAGGCGGTTCAACCAGCACCGTGTAGTCCTCATGCTCCATAAAAATCGGGCGCAAATCAGCGTTTTCAGGAACCATGTCGGCATTGTCAAACAGCTCCCTGCTCCAGATAACGGGATTGTGTTTGACACCGTTTTTTGAGGCCATGACAACCTGTTTTCCTTTCCCTTTACGAAATGCCTTTACCATTTTATTGATAAAAGCCGCATCCACACAGGGCATATCCGCCGGCAGAAGCAGCGCTCCTTCGCAGAAACCGGGAACAGATTTCAGCCCCAACGCAATTGACGTGCGCACGCCAGCGCGATAGGACGGATTATAAATGACATTGACATCTATATCTTCCATAAACTCGGACAGCTCCTCCGCCCTGTCGCCCGTTACGACGAATACGGGACCGGCTTTTGACTCCATAGCGGCGCGCACAGCTTTCATGAACAGCGGCCGGCCGTCTTTCATTTCCGCCAGAAGTTTGTTCCTTCCCGCGCGCCGACCGGCGCCGGCCGCCAGAACTACGGCCGCTATATTCGCCTCGTTTCGTCCAAGCATTTTGCTATCGGCCGCAATCAAACCGGATTTTTCCTGTTCGGAAAGTTCCCCCGTCTTTTCCAGCAGCACATTCTGCGGTCTGGCAAAATCATATTCATGCAGCTTCTCGTTAACAACGGCCAGCTTGATGTAATGATCCGCCAGACGCGAACCGCAGCTGTCATAATGAAACGGCAGACTGATGATCCTTTTGTCTCTTTTGGACGCTATAATCAGGTCGGAGGCCCCGACCTGGGGAATACTCAGACAGACAATCTCATCCACAAAGGAGCGCAAAGCCGACGGGACGACATCCTGCGGAGAATTTCCCTTTATGCCGGGAATAATGAAAATAACGTCGTTTTCATCTTTGACGGCCTTTTCTATCGCATTGGCGACATCTTCCGCCGTATGACGGGCATAATATTCATTTACATAGTCCAGCCGGAGTTTGGCAAAATCCCTGACCAGTTTTTTGACAACGGCCGTAAAATGAGCGGTCTCCCCGCCGTCATTATAAAACTGGGTATAAACCAGAGCCGTTTTTTTCACTTTCTGCACTTCTATCGCCAGGAGGCTGGTATTTCCCGAAAGACTGTACAAAATCTCGTCCGCCTGCGCCTGAGGCATGGCGGGAAGCGTCATTTCAAGCTCGGCAATGACCGTTCCCTCGCGGACAATGGCATAAGGTTCAATCGTATTCAGGATTACACTGCCGCCGTTGCGGTTGAATTTGGCGACGCGGTCATCCGAACACAGGAAAACGCCGTCCTGCGCCGCGACGATTTTGCAAAGGCCGTTTTCCCCTATGGCATAGGCGGTGTTATCGCCGCAGAGTTTTGCGGCGATAACACCGAGGGCTATTTCCACGGACAAATCGTTTTCATCTGTCTCCGCGGCAAAAAGTTTCTTTATTCCGCTCAGTTTAAGCTGAATGATATCTTCTTCGTTCAGGACATGCCCTTTCGGCAGAACCGAGCCGTCGAGGCGGATTTCCTCAAAAACTTTTTTTCCGAGCGCCTGGTTTATTCCAAACTCTTTTGTTTCCATCTTTTTTTCCGGTTTTTGTGTGGATTAAAAATAAGATACCAAATCTAAAATTAAAGCGAAAGAGAAAAAACAACTGCTGAACAATAAAAAAAGGGAGCCGAGGCTCCCTAGATTTTGAACGTGTAACTTTCCAATGTCCTGTCGCCCTGTTTGTAATAGACCCAGGCTGCTTTGTCCATGAAAATGACGACAACTTTCCGGCGGACGATTCTGCTGCTGACAGCGACGTCAACATCAAAGCTCAGCGCCCCCCGGGAATAAAGCGAATATTTTCTGACAACGGCAAAGTTCCCGTTTTTAATGCGATAGAAATACAGACAGCCGTCCTTATATTCTATCTGAAGGCTGGACCAGGTCAGACTTTTGAGACGTTTTCCCAGAGTTTTGCGAACAACTGTCTGGTTGGACGTTACCTGAACCGGATACATTCTCCTGACACGGCGATACAGACTTTCATATTGCTCATATATCTGCATCATCCCGTTCAGCGACCCTACGGCCTTATCCATTTTGCTCTGACCGAAGGCACAAGATGCAAGAGCCAGCATAAGCGCCAGCATTAAAATTTTTTTTGCCATATATTTATTTTTTTAGATTTGACATATCCATAGCCACAATAATCACCTTTTGCAAAACTAAATTATCATAATTTTACTATTTTGTCTATTCCCTATCTAAACGAAAATTTCAAAGGCGGGCGCTGCCGGAGCAGACGCTTTTCTCCGGCAGAAAAAGAAAGAGTTCCGACTCTTACATCAGAACTCTTCTTCCGCTCCGGGTGCCTTTTGTGAAGTAAGGCAGTCCGGAACAAACTTCAAAAAACCTATTTACAGGGACGGAAACCCCGGTCTTTCAATCGGAGTTTCCGCCTACATGAAGAAAGATTACACGCTAAATGTTAAAATTTATATTTAGCGTTGATTAATCCGGTATGATCCTCATAATGATCGCGGAATCTGCCTTCATAACCGAGAGACAATTCAACATTGTCATTAACGTCCGCCGTCAGACCGACACCGGCTTCAACACCAAAGCGGTCCAAAGCCTGACCATTTACGGTATATGCCGCGCCGTTAGCCAGAGTTACGACCGAGTTACCGGCATCGTTGAACATATCGTAAGTCATGGCGACACGGGCTTCCGGACGGAGATTCATGCCGTTGTCAAGCGCAAAATCTTTCTTTACGCTTGCTCCGACAACACCGGTCAAAATATCGGACGTATTTTCGCCGACTCTCTGTCCGGCACTATCACGATAGCTGTCCTGGCGAATATTGATATAACGCAGGCCGGCCTCAGGCGTTACCTGAACACCGGAAATATCAAAGTCATATCCGCTCATTACCTGCAAACCAATGCTGTTTACGTCGTAATCGCCGTCAACCAGCATACCGGCAACGTTTTTCTTTTCGCTGTAATCCGACCAGTTGTAAGTTGCAATACCGTTTACAAACCAATCAGACGGCTTATATTCGCCATAGGCAAATGCCGTATGGGTATCAACGTCCGTTGTCCGCAGGAAACCGTCAATATCCGAAGTCGTATAAGCATAACCGACACCGAGTTTGATATCGTCATTGACATATTTTTCGGCGCCCAGCGCAATACCTTCGCTGTCGGCGTCAAAGCCTTTGGCTTTTCTTGTATCGTCAAGTTTGGCGTGGTTAAACAGACCCTGTATCCACATCGCGCCGCGCTTAAAGATACTGTCTCCCGACGACATGCCTTTTCCGCCGGTTGCAACTGCGCCGCCGCTTAAACGGCTGCCGACGGCAGCAAATACCTGCTGGGTATTTTCGACAACATTATGCTGAACCATTGCAGCGGTTTCGGGAGCCAGCGCCGTTGCCGCATCGACCAGAGCGCCGGGATTGGTCTGCGCCAGCGTGTTGAGATGCTCGGCAACAGCCTTGGAGGCTCCGGTCAGGGATGCCGCGTCGGAATTTCCGCCGACCCAGGCGTTGACTGTGTTGGCATTGCTGGCATTACCGCCGGCTGCCACTACTGAAGACGCAACTTCGCCGGAATCTTTTTTGGTAATATTCAGCTTGTTGAAACCGTCTTCCGCAAATTCAACGTTATAAATGGCATTATTACTAGCCAGTTTTACGGTTTCTTCGTTCAAATCAAGACCTTCGGCTTTTTCCATTCCGGAAGCATAAGCATATTCTCCGCTTTCGGCTCCAAGTCCGAGGACAGGACTGATCGTAACATTTTCGCCGGTATTGATATGGGTTTTGATGGTTCCGTCTATCTGGCCGCCGGCCTGTTCGGCACCGCTTTTGTCAATATTGAAGACGAGAGTAGAACCGCCCCAAAGATTAAAGTCTCCTGATGTCAGTTTGTTGGAACCCAGGTCAAGGGTACCGTTTTTGACAGAAACTTTGGCGCTCTCGTAGTCAACGCCATCCAGTCTGGCAGAACCATGAACAACCAGATCGTCTGTTGAAATATTGCCGTTGTCAATGCTGAAGCTTGCGCCTTCGGCGACATAAACCTGCGATGCTTCAGACGCTTCGCCAACCAGAGACGAAGAAGACGTATCCGCACTGATATTGAGGCTGTTGCCGTCAAATGACGTTACATACGCGGCAGAATCGATTACGGAAATCTGTCCGCTGCCCGAAACAGCTCCGTTGAGCTTTCCGGCCAAGTCTATATAGCCGTTGTTGGCGACAGTTTTTTCCTCGCCCATATTGACAACGGCGCCTTTGTTGACGGTAATGAGGCCATTGGTATTGGTAATATTGCCGTTGACGGTATTATTACCGCTGAAGCTTGCTTTCGGCGCAGCTTTGAGAATTGCGGCCAGTTTTCCGGCAGAATCATCTTTTCCCGGCGTATTTTCACCGCTCAGAGTCAGATTGCCGTTCAGGGTTCCGTTGTCGGAAACATATTCCCCTCCCGCAACCTGTTCTTCGTAAGCGTCATTTTCTCCGGCATCTGCAAGAGACTGTCCTTTAACCGTGATGTCAACGTTTTCGGCATTGATCGTGCCGCTGTTGACCAATGCGCCGGCAACATTAAACGCACCTTTTCCCGTCGGTTTCTGATCGGCATCGGCGCCACGGTTCATATCCGGAATCAGATTCAGCGCCCCGCCGGTTGCAACTTCGACCAAACCGCCGGCGGCAACATTGGTCAGACGAGAAGCGATAATACCAACAGAATCTTTTAAAACCCTGACTGCGCCGCTGATATCCAATTCGGATTTCTGAGCGCCGTTCTGAGAAGAGGCTGCACGGATCATAGCATTTTCACCGCTCATATTGACAGTGCCGGTAACGCTGATCTTTCCGTCAGGATAGCCGGTAACGATCTGGGCACCGTCGGAAAGATTGACTTCGGCTCCTTTCTCGATATTGACGGCCTTGTCACCCTGAATCATACTGCCTGACTGCCATTTCGCCGTTTCGGGATTGCGGGTTTCCATATAACCGGAAGCATTAACAACCGTCCCTTCCTTAATATTAACGGTTCCGACGGCAATACCGGCGCCTTCGGTTATATCGACTTTTGAGTTTTCAAAGTTAACTGTACCGCTTTCGCCGTCGGTGCTGTTGATGCCGTTCATTGCGCCGTTCGGCGCTCCGGACATCGTTACGGTACTGTTCTTAATCTCCACCGTGTCAGAATCTTTCAGAACCAATTTTGCCGGACCTGAGGTATCATCCGTATTTTTTATGGTTATATTGGCTCCGTCAAAGGTTTTATTTTCATCATCGACAGACACTACTTTATCAATATTATAAGAACCGGAAATCGCCGCGGAAATATCTGGATCCGCCAAGGCATTCGCCGCTGTAAACATAACTGCCAGCGAAGCTCCGGCTAACAATGTTTTTTTCATTAGAATTTTCTCCAAACTTTTAGTTTTAAAAGGAATCTAACTTCAGGTCATCGCCCTAAAGTATAATCGATTATACAAATTAAATTTTAATTAGCAATAGATTATACGTTAATTTTTATACAAAATTCATAACCCCTTACTTTTTACGGGTATACTTCTACCCCAAGGGACTGAAAATTCTGAATAAAATTCTGTATGTCAGCGATTTTCGGTAAGAGAATCCACCAATGCTTCAACAATATTCAGTTCTTTTTCGCTTAATATCCGCAATTTGATGGAAATTGTTTCCAGGTGCTGGAGGTAATTTGACGCTGAATTTGATATTCTGCGGTTGACAAGTTTCGGATATCCGTCCTCATTTTCCAAGGGCTCATTCAGCTTCTCCGTTTTCGACAGGGTATCGGCGAAAAGCTCATCCATGGTGATTCCCAATATATCGCAGAGATTTATAATCTGCTTCAGATCCGGCATGGTCCGGTCGTTTTCCAAATTGCCGATTGTCTTGAAATTACAGTTCATCCGATCGGCTAGCTGTTCCTGCGTCAGCTGTTTGGCTTTACGAAACGCCTTTATTTTATAACCGATTTTGAAAATATTTTTATTGGGTAATACCATTGCCTTTTTCCTCTCAGATGTAAAATATATTATACACTGAGAACTTACGATTACCCATACAGCTATACATTTATAATCCGTATGTCTAATAGATTATCTATATATAACATAATATATGCTTTAAAAGGTATTTTTATGAAAATAACTATACGTTTTTAAACATCAAAAAGGCTCCGGAAAAGCCGGAGCCTTCATTTTGTCTGCAACAGGATTATAAATTATTTATTAATTTAAGGTTATACCTTTATAAATTCCATAAGCATCTGCTTTCAAATCAGCAATACTTTCTGAAAGAGTATCTTTACCAAGCTTTTGATCTTTATACTCTTTATATAAAACTCCAGCTGCTATAGTCGCAGCTTCGATACTCCCACAACTTAACAATGAATGTTTATATTTATCATTATAAGGTTTCTTTGCTAAAATATCTGCTTTTTTCTCTGCACTTATGCGTGTATTAGCAACTCTTTCACCAATATTATATCCTTGACAGTAAATATTACCGAATATTCCTTTATTTAGCAATCTTTCTGTTTTAATTCTTTCGTTTATTTTTGTTTCAGTCTCGCTCTCGGGTTTCAGGACTCCGTCGACTTGGAGTTTATTGTCAGTTTGGAATTTCCTTATTCCATCAAACATTTGGTTATCGGTAAAATTAGTTATTCCTCATTCAGGCTCATGATAATAGCCAAAGTCTTTGAGCTTATTTTTAACCGACAAAACATCTTCAGCCTCAATATCAGCAATCGTCTCCGATACTTCTTTTTTTAATTTCAAAAAATCATACATTGTTTATCCTCTTTTTGTAATTTTAAAATAAAAAAAAAGAGGAAGCTTTAAACTTCCTCTTTTTGCAATTCGAAACGTAACCTGATACCAATTAACGTTTGCTGAACTGGTAAGAACGGCGGGCTTTGGCGCGGCCGAATTTCTTACGTTCAACCGTACGGGCGTCACGGGTCAGGAAACCGGCCTTTTTCAGGACAGTTCTCAATTCCGGCTCATATTCGTTCAGAGCTTTGGCAATACCGTGTTTGATAGCGCCGGCCTGACCGGACAAACCGCCACCTTTAACCGTGCAGACAACGTCAAATTCATTAACGCGGTTAGCAACTTCAAACGGCTGGTTGATGATCATCTTCAAAACCGGACGGGCAAAGTACTGGTCAATGGATTTGTCATTGATCGTGATATTGCCTTTGCCGGGTTTTACCCAAACGCGCGCAACAGCGTCTTTTCTTTTGCCAGTTGCATAAGAGCGGCCCTGTTTATCGCGGCTGGGCTTTTTTGCTTTGACTTCAGCAGAAGCGGAAGCAGTCTTGATCTCTTTCAGTGATTCTAATTTCTCAGCCATTATAATGCGCTCCTTTTATTCTTTTCATTCCAGGAAGCAATATCCAGAACTTCAGGATTCTGAGCTGTATGCGGATGCTCGCTGCCTGCATATACTTTTAACTTGGTCATCTGCTGACGGCCCATCGGGTTGCGGGAGATCATGCGTTCAACAGCCTTCTCGACAACTCTCTCCGGGAAACGGCCGGACAAAATTTTGCCGGCAGTGGTTTCTTTAATGCCGCCGACATAACCGGTGTGCTTGAAATACTTCTTATCGGTCAGTTTTTTGCCGGTAAGCTTTACTTTGTCGGCATTAATGACAACGACATAGTCGCCGCAATCCAGGTTAGGCACATAACTGGGTTTGTGTTTGCCCTGCAGAATTTTGGCAATCTGGGCGGAAAGACGGCCCAAAACAACACCGCTGGCATCAACGACATACCATTTTCTCTGAATATCAGATGGTTTTGTTGCATAAGTGTTCATATTTATCTCTCTTATTAAAGATGGTTATTAAATTCGAGATGAATATACATGATAAAACGCGAATGTCAACAACAAAAAGTTGTTAAAAATCAATATATTATTTAGCGGTATTATATTACCGTCATATAACATACTGATTTTTAATATTTTTGCCTGTTTCAGAGCAAAGATTTTATTTCATAAAGCCTGTCCAGCGCCTCCCGCGGCGTCAGATCATCGGGATTCAGGGCTTCCAGCGCCTCTATTGCCGCCGGTTTGACCGCCGGTTCCGGTTCTTTTGCCTTGATATTGGCAAAAAGAGGTAGGTCATCGGCCAGTTCGGCAATATTTTTGTGTTTTTTATCATGCTCCAGCGACTCCAGCACCTGCTCCGCTCTCTTCAGAACGACGGACGGAAGCCCCGCCAGTTTTGCGACATGAATACCGTATGAGCGGTCCGCGGCGCCGGGTATAACCTCGTGCAAAAAGACCACTTCATCGTTAAATTCCTTAATTTTCATACAGTGCAGAGACATTTTGTCCAGCTTGGAAGTCAAAGAAGTCAGCTCATGATAATGCGTCGCGAATAAAGACCGGCATTTGTTGACTTCGTGCAGATGCTCGATGACCGCCCAGGCAATGGACAGGCCGTCAAAAGTCGCCGTACCGCGGCCGATTTCATCTAAAATGACAAAAGAACGCTCGTCGGCCTGATTCAGAATACTGGCGGTTTCCACCATTTCGACCATAAAGGTCGAGCGGCCGCGCGCTAGGTCATCGGAGGCGCCCACGCGGGAAAATATCTTGTCTATGACGCCGATATGCGCCGATTTGCAGGGGACATAAGACCCCATCTGCGCCATAACCGCGATAATAGCATTCTGCCGCAGAAACGTCGATTTACCGGCCATATTGGGGCCGGTTAAGAGCCATATTAGGCTGTTGTCCGGCGTCAGAGAACAGTCGTTGCCGACAAAAGCCCCCTCATGCTCTTTGGCAATCGCTTCTTCCACGACGGGATGACGGCCGTCAACAACGTCAAAAACCAGACTGTCGTCTATCAGGGGACGACAGTAGTTTTTCTCCATGGCCAGATCGGCCAGCGCGGCGCCGACATCAAGCTCCGCAAGCGCCTTGGCCGTGCGGGAAATATCATCCGACGCGGCGGCCACGTCGGAAACCAGATTGTTAAACATCTCAAGCTCCATGGCCAGAGCCTTGTCGGCCGCGCCGCGGATTTTGTTTTCCAGCTCCGTCAGTTCCACCGTGGTAAAACGAGAGGCGTTCAGCACCGACTGGCGGTGAATAAAATCCTTGTTCTCCAGCATTTCCGCGGCAAATTTGCTCTGAACCTCGATAAAATAACCGATGACATTGTTATATTTGATCTTGAGGTTGGCAATGCCCGTCGCCGCGGCATATTTGTTCTGCAGATCCAAAATCAGCTTGTGGCTGTCGTCCTTGATCAGCTTAATTTCATCCAGCGGCGGGTAAAACCCCGGTTTGATGAAGCCACCGTCGCGCGCGAGCATCGGCAGTTCTTCCTCAAGAGCCTTATCCAGCGTATCGACCAGAACCTCATGATGTCCAAGGCGGGAAATGACCTTTTGCAGAGCTTCCGGCTGTCCGCCGACAATCTGTCCGCCCTGCTGCGCCGTATAAGAGGCCAAAAGGCCGCGCAGTCTGGGAAGAACGCCGAGCGTCATTTTGATATTGGCCAGGTCGCGCGGTCCGCCCCGTCCGAGGCTCAGGCGAGACAAGGCTCTTTCCACATCCGGACAGGTTTTGAGCATGGCGCGGAGATCTTCGCGGATTGCCGGATAACTGATAAAAAACTCGATAATATCCAGACGGCGGTTGATTTCCTCCTTATCAAGAAGCGGTGCGGCAATGCGGCTGCCCAGCAGACGGGCGCCAGCGCCGGTTACGGTGCGGTCGATGACGGACATCAGCGACGCGCCCTTATCGCCGATCATGGATTCCAAAAGCTCCAGATTGCGACGGGTCGCGGCATCTATTTCCATTACCTTGTTTTCATAAATCTTGACCGGCTTTTCGACGCGCGGCACCCGCCCTTTCTGCGTGTTTTCGATATAATCAAGCAGAATGCCGGCGGCCGTTGTCTCGGAGCGGGAAAAACTGCCAAAGGCATCCAGCGTGCCGACCTTAAAAATCTCGAGCAGACGTTTCTGGGCATTGGCGCTGTTAAATCTGGCCTGCGGCAGCACCGTCAGCTTTTCGCGGTATTCGTTCATGACCGAAAAAATTTCCGGATTTTGCAGATAGGAATCGGACAGCACGATTTCCACCGGCATCAGCCGCGCCAGAACCGAACTGAGGATAACCGACTCCTTTTTGTCTTTCAGACAGATTTCCTGCGTAAAGAAGTCGCCGGTGGAGAGATCCAGCCACGACAGGCCGAGGCTGTCGTTTATTTTGGCCAGACTGACAATAAAATTGTTCTTTTTGGAATCGAGCAAATGATCTTCCGTCAGCGTGCCGGCGGTAACCAGACGGATGACCTCGCGGCGGACGCAGGACTTGGAACCGCGCTTTTTGGCCTCTTTCGGATCTTCGGTCTGTTCGCAGATGGCAACCTTGTACCCCTGTCGAATGAGCTTGGCCAGATAGCTTTCATAAGCATGAAACGGCACGCCGCACATCGGAACATCCTGATTTTCGAGCTTGCCGCGCTTGGTCAGAGCAATGTCCAGCGCCTTGGAAGCAACAACGGCGTCGTCAAAAAACAGTTCGTAAAAGTCGCCCATGCGGTAAAACAGCAGATAGTCCCGGTGCGCGTTTTTGATCTCAAGATACTGCGCCATCATCGGCGTCAAGGAGGCAGGATTATTTTCAGTCATTTTTCCCTAGAAATTAAAGCTATTTAAACTTCTTGTATAATAGTATATTTTGAAGATGAGTCTATCTTTTTTTAGAACTTATGGAACAATGCAATGTTTGGGCGAAACAACAAGATTTTCAATATTGAGAAAAACACGCAGTTCGTCGACCGGGTGCTGTTTTTGTCGCTGCCGTCGGCTCTGGTGTTTATCATGCTGGTGGCCTTAAAGCTGATTACCCCGTCTCTGGCCGTCATTTCCTACGCAACAATCATCTTCTTCAACATTGTTTTTCTGTTTCCGATAACTTTTGAGCTCCAGCAGCTGAAACGCTATATTACCACCCTGTCGCGCGGAGAAGACTTTGACGAGAAAATGATGACGCTTTCCGAAAAGGAAGCCAAGGAGATTGCCGACGCCGTCAACGCCATGCACCAGTTCTGGGCGCATAAGACCGACGTTCTGGAAGCGCAGACCATGTCCGACACCGCCGTTTTGGACTCCCTGCCCGACCCGGTGCTGATGATTGACCGCGCGGGCAACATTCTCGGCGCCAATCTGTCGACCCGTAGCCTGCTCGGCAACGACATTACCGAAAAAAACATCGAAAACGTCTTTAACTCCAACAATTTTATTGAGGCGGTCTCCAAGGTCCTGAAAAAGAAAAGCAAATCAGAAAACCTGATTTTTTATGTCCGGACCGGGAAAAAAGGCGCGGCTGCCGAACTCAAACTTTATGCCCATATCAAACAGCTGCCCTGGCTTTCCAAGGGGCGCGCCGTGGCGGTAATTTCGCTTTATGACATGACCAAGGCGATGAAGATTGAAAAGATGCAGTCGGACTTTGTCGCCAATGCCAGCCATGAACTGCGCACGCCGCTGTCCATTATCTCCGGCTTTATCGAAACACTGCAGACCACGGCCAAAGACGACGAACAGGCCCGCGAAAGCTTTTTGAAGATCATGCGGGAACAGGCCGAGTACATGTCGTCGCTGATCGAAAACCTGCTGTCCCTGTCCAAGATTGAGATGAGCCAGGACCAAAAACCGGAAGAACAGACAGACATAGCCAAACTGATAGAAGAAGTTTCGCAGGCATTGTCGCTGAAGGCGCAGGAACGCGACATTACAATCAAAACGGAAATCGGCGAAAACCTTCCGGAAGAAATCACCGCCGACGGAAGACAGGTCAAACAGGTTATTCAGAACCTGACGGACAATGCTGTCAAATACGGACTGAGCCAGTCGGACATCGTCATCAGAGCCCAGCTTGCCGATAAGATTCCGCCGTCCAAAAGCTATAAGGTTGCTGCCGGTCCGGCCGTAGCTGTCTCTATCAACAACAAGGGACCGAAAATCACGCCGGAAAACCTTGCCCGCCTGACGGAACGCTTCTACCGCCTGCAGGAACATAAGGACTTAAATATTAAGGGAACAGGTCTGGGACTGTCCATCGCCAAACAGATTATCCTGCGCCACCGCGGCAATCTGACAGTAACGTCGACAGCTTACAACGGCACGACTTTTACCATTTATCTGCCGGTCAGCCAGGATTAAACATCCATAGCCTATATAGGTATGACTTTTACCATTTATCAGTTGGGATCTGCGAAAGTTTTCGACGCAGCCAACAAGCCCCTGAAAAATCAGGGGCTTATTTTCGGACGGAAAACATCCCTTTCGCCCGCAGCGGAACTCCAAGATTTATTCAGAGCAAAGTTCCCGGGGGTTGGGAGGATTGATTTTCGGACGGAAAATCATCCCCTTCGTCCGCGGCAGAACTCCAAGATTTATTCAGAGCAAAGTTCCCGGGGGTTCAAGGGCTTGTTTTTATTCTATTTCCACAGTCGGAAAATCCACTGCCGGAGCGTCCATGAGCAGAACTTCCGGCTTTTGGCCGCCAAAATCAATAACGACATGGCTGCGGTATAAGGACAGCAACCGCATAATTGCCAAAACCCTCAGATTGCGCCGCCCCAGCTCTATCTGGTCAAGATGCTCGGGTTTTATTTTTGCCAGAGCCGCGGCCTGGGACAAACTGTATTTTTCCCGTTGCCGGCGCAAAAATAAAAACCTGCCGATGTCCCGG
>CALXTQ010000014.1 GCA_944391485.1 uncultured Alphaproteobacteria bacterium
TACAACCGGAGGATATAGTCCCAACTATTAAGAGTCAATAGCTGAGTTACAGAGCTATATCCAGACTCTGCTTGTGTATAAGACGAACGTCAATTCGTCCGGACTATTTTTAGCCCATCGATAACCGCGTTGCCACGGTTATTGTTTTAATGTCTTTTTTTAATCTACCGTTAAAATCAGACAAAAATTTATTATCTACATAGGGAACTATAATGACCTATGTAGATAATGTCAAGTAGTTTTATAGTATTTTCATGAATAAAAGAGAAGCTCAAAATTTAAGCGATGAGGTTGTCCTACTCCTGAAGCAGGAAAGAATAAAACAGGGGATAACTCCTTATCGCCTCGCTAAAGATACTGGTTTAAGCAAAAATTCAGTTCTTAATATTGAGCGTTTATCCCAAAAACCCGCTTTATACACCTTGATGATCATCGCCAATTATCTCGACGTCAGTTTAGGCAAAGTCATTTCGGAAATCGAAAACAAATAATCCTTTTACAAACGGGCGCCGCGCCGCGGCAAAAGGCGCCTGTCCGGCAGCGACAGCTGCAAAAAACCTCCCGCCGGGAGGTTTTATTTTGCGCAGGCAAACTGTCAGGCGTCGATGAGAACGCGGGCGGCGGCCCGGGCTTCGTCGGTTATGACCTCGCCGGCGAGCATGCGGGCGATTTCCTCGTGCTTTTCGCGGCTGCCCAGCTCGCGCACCGTCGTGGTGGTTATGTTGCCTTCCGTCGCTTTTTCTACCTTAAAATGATTGTTGCCCTTGGAGGCGACCTGCGGCGAATGGGTTACAACCAAAACTTGTACCTTTTCCGCCAATCTGGCCAGTCTGTCGCCGACGGCCTGCGCCGTGGCGCCCCCGACCCCGGCATCCACCTCGTCAAAAATCATGGTCGACACACTGGAACTCTGCGCCAGATTGACTTTCAGCGCCAGCATAAAACGCGACAGTTCGCCGCCCGAAGCGATTTTGTTAATCGGCCCCTGCGGCGAATTGGGATTGGTGGCAACCGTGAACGACACGCTGTCAAATCCGTTTTCCGACCAGCCGCTTTCATCCAGTTTGTCAATCGCCGTTACGAATTTGGCCTTTTCCATTTTGAGCGGCGGCAACTCCGCCATAACCTTGTTGTCCAGCTTTAACGCCGCGGCTTTGCGACGCGAGCTCAGCTCGTTGGCCGACTGCACGTAGTCCAGCTTTGCCTGCTCTTCTTCGCGGCGCAGGCTGTTGATCCCCTCTTCGCCCAGCTCAATGCTGCTGAGGCGGCTGCGAAAATCCTCCAGCGTGCCGGCCAGATCTTCTACCGTTACCTGATGCTTGCGCGCCAGTCCTTTCAGCGTGAACAGCCGGTTTTCGATATTTTCCAGCTCATTCTGGTTGAGGTTGATATTCTGCGAAGCGGCTTCCACCTCGTTGACAACCTCCGTGATGTCTATCAGCGCCTGATCCAGCATATTGACAATCTCGTCATATTTGCCGCCGACCACGCCGTTGGCCTTGTCCATGGCCGACTGCGCCTGGCGGATGGCGGTCTGTACATCGGCGCCCTGCGTCAGCGCGCCGTAAGCATAGTTCAGGCTCTCGATGATTTTCTCCGAGTTCATCAGCTCCAGACGCCTTTGCATCAGCTCTTCTTCTTCGCCCGGAACCGGATGCACTTTTTCCAGCTCGGCAACCCAGTGGCGCAGCGCGTCTTCATCGCTTTTGGCCTTTTCAATATTCGCCTCGGCTTCTATGCGCGCCGCTTTTGCCGTTTTGTAAGCCTGATATTTTTCCCTTACCACCGCCAGCAGGTTTTTATAATCGCCGTACGCATCCAAAATGTCGCGGTGATTGGCAGGATTTAACAGTCCCTGATTGTCAAACTGGCCGTGAACCTCCACCAGATTGCGGCCGATTTCCTTCAGCAGTTTGGCGCTGACCGGCTGGTCGTTGAAAAAGATTTTGCCTTTGCCGTCGCGGTTCAGCGTGCGCTTGATACAGATTTCGGAGCCGGTTTCCAGCTCAAACTCCTCGCACAGCGCAAACAGCGGATTATTTTTGTCATTGACCTCAAAAACCGCCGACACGCTTAATTTGTCTTCTCCCTGACGGATGAGCGAGGTTTCGGCGCGGCTGCCCAGTACCAGCCCCAGAGAATCCAGCAGAATGGACTTTCCGGCGCCGGTTTCGCCCGTCAAAACGCTCAGGCCAGGCTTGAAGTCCAAGTCCAGCTTGTCTATCAGAACAACATTGCGTATCGACAGAGACTGCAGCATGCCCTAACCCTGATTTTTGACAATCTTTTTGGCTTTGGCCGTCCATTGGCTGCGCGGATAGTTGTAGGCCAGAATACGGTACGCGCCGCGCGCCTCGTCATCAAGCCCCAGAATGGTATAAATCTCCACCTGGCGGTACAAGGCCTCCTCAATATGCGACGTGGTCTGATACTGGTTGACAACGACCGAAAAACGGTTGAGCGAAGACAGGTAGTTTTCCTGACTCAGGTAATAGCGCCCGACTTCCATCTCCTTGCCAGCCAGATGGTCATAAGCCAGATCCAGCTTGAGGCGGGCGTCTTTGGCATATTCGCTGTTCGGGAACCGCGCGATAACCTGCTGCAGCGCCTGCAATGCCTTCTCCGTGTTGGACTGGTCGCGGTCAACGTCGGTAATCTGCTCGTAATAGCACAGCGCTTTCAGATAATAGGCATAGGCAATGTCCTTGTTGCCGGGATGAAACTTGATGAAGCGGTCGAGGCTCATGATCGCGTCATCGTACTTTTTGTCTTTGTAATAGGCGTAGGCTCCCATCAGTTTGGCTTTGGTCGCCCATCTGGAATAAGGGTGCTCCAGTTCGACTTTTTCAAAAGTTTCGGCAGCGCGCGCGTAAGACGTGCGATCCAGATAATCGTGCGCCTGATTATAAAGCTGCTCCGCCGTCTGCGGAACTTCCGTCTCCTTGGTGGAAGAACAGCCCGACATCCAGACGGAACATAAGACGCAAAAAAGAGTAACCTTGATTTTTGACATGTCTTTTACCTTATACCAATTCATAATTCGATTTGTCGCTGAACAAAAGCTTCAGCAGCTGGTTGTTGTGATAATGCCCGGTTCTGGAGGCGGTCAGCTCACCGATAATGCGGTGCCCCGACGTATACATGTCGCCGATTGCGTCCAGAACCTTGTGGTTGACGCATTCGTGCGGAACCTTAAAGCCGCCTTTGTTCAAAATCGTTTCGCCGTCCAGAACAACCGTGTTGTCCAGACTGCCACCTTTGGCCAGCCCCAGCGAATGCAGGTAATCCACCTGATATTTTTCGCAAAACGTGCGGCAGGGCGCAATCTCTCTTTCAAAAACCTCCGGCGTGATATCGCCGTCAAAAACCTGATGGCCGACAATTTTGGACGGGAAATCTATCTCAAACCGGATGCGGAAAGAATCCGCCGGCCTGAGGCAGACCCTGCCGCCTTTGTCATCGGCAAAACAGACTTCTTTCAAAACCTTTAAGTCCAGACGCGCTGCCCCAAGCTCCTTCAGCCCGGCATTTTTCAGGGCATCGTAAAAAATCTTGGAGCTGCCGTCCATAATCGGCATCTCCCGACCGTTTACCTCTATCAGCGCATTGTCTATGCCGCAGACCGACAACGCCGCCATTATGTGCTCAATGGTGGAAACGGCAAAATCATTCCCGTCGCCAAGGCAGGTGCAGTTGCGGGTATCCACAACATTAGAATACAGCGCGCGCATTTCGGGCGCTCCCGGAAGATCTGTCCGGCGGAACACAATGCCCGTATCGGCCGGCGCCGGATATACCGCCATCTCGGCTTCCGCTCCGGAATGGATGCCTACCCCCCTGAATTTTACGCTTTGCGCTATCGTCGTCTGCATTTCGTTCTCCTCAAATAATTCAGGCAGCCTGTAAGCCGGGTTCTGTACGCCTTGCGGCGCGATAGCTATTCATCTGGGCCGAACGTTGCCGTACGGCTCAACGCGACCTACCTCTGGAGTGGATTGGAAACCATCCGTATGACCGGAGCCGAAGCTCCCGCCCTCCTAACTTGGTCTTGCTTCAGACAGGGTTTACCTGGCCGGAGCTGTTGCCAGCTCCGCGGTGGGCTCTTACCCCGCCTTTTCAACCTTACCCGCTTTCTTGCCGCCGGCTCCGGCGGCCACGGGCGGTATATTTCTGCGGCACTTTCCCTCGGGTCTCCCCGGCCGGACGTTATCCGGTGTCTTGTTTCCTTGAAGCCCGGACTTTCCTCACGAACGGATTTTACTTTCCGCCGCGCAGCTATCCGGCTGCCTGTCAAACAGATTAATCGCTGCGCGCCATTATTGCAAGTGCTTTATGAAAAGATTGAGCAATTTTAACACAAAAAAAAGAGCTCTCTCTCGAGAGCCCTTCTTTGTGTTTCCAACCTCATACATTATGCAACGCGTGGTGGTTGGAATGTCGTTTGGCCGATTGATTTGGGTTTTCCCATCTGGTCGTCGTAAAATTCTGATTTCTCTGCAGAGAAGTAACCCAGAACTTTATAAGAGGCCAGCTTCCCATCGTTTCCCCACCAAACGATATAATTACAGCCATAAACATCATTCATGTCCGTAATATTTATCATCGGCGTGGTCAGGAACTCCAGCCCTCCCCAAAGGACACCAAAGGTATTCACGTCGGAGTAGACCCAATATGACGTTACATTTCCTTTCGGAACATACACGTCATAGTCAAACTCCGTATGGGAGAACTCGTATTTTTTCGCCAGCACGTCTTTGGGAATGGCATAATACTCATTCTTTATGACGTTCTGGGCCGCAACCTTGGTTTCGTCAAGCTCTATTTCGTGCTCAACATAACCGTCAATCACGGTTGTCAGCTTTTCACCCGGCTTCACATTCCGCCACACACGGATTTTCTCGGTCTTTACAGCCGCATAGACACCATGCTTGCGAAGCATCTTTTTGCCGTGCTCTTTGTAGTCTACAAAGAAGTACTGCACACCAATTTCGTTAAAAAGCGATTTCGGCATTTCTACTTCTTTTCCGTCCACAACAGCAATAGCCTTTCCATCAATCACCGTTATGTAGTTTCCTACAAAGGTCTCCGCCTCTTGTGCATTGATACGAGTAAATACCACATTGTCCGCAGTACGGAACACTTTATTAAAATTTTTCATAATTATAATCGGGCGTTTGGTTCATCTACACTCAAGAGCCCATCCTCAAGCAAGATACATATAATATTTTAACAACTAATATAATATCATATTTTCCAAGGAGTGTAAATAGACGAAATCAACAAAAATTTAGATTTAAGCAAGGGCAAAAAATTGTTATTTTTTATCCCCAAGAAATTATTTAGCTTAACCTAAAGTCTAGAGCCAAATTTGGGAGAATCGCAGCAACCTCAATTAGAACAAACCAAGAACAGTTAACAAAATCCTAAAATTTCCCATTGAAACCCATAAAATACCATGTTATACCATAATACATGTTCAATATTGCGGTAAGAGGATTCGGGGTTTGAGAAAAACTTTTCTCTTTTTAGACACGATCATTAACAAGGTGGACGCCAAAGGGCGCGTTTCACTCCCCTCAGATTACCGCGCAATCGTTAAAGAATTATCAACCGAAATCGTCTGTTACCGCAGTCTGACGGCTCCGTGCATCGAAGGCTGCACCGAAGAACTGCTGGACAAGCTGGCCGACGATATCGACAATGCCACTGACTTTTTCTCAGAAACGCAGGACAACCTGACCAACCTCATTTTCGGCGATGCCAGACGTTTTGGCTTTGATTCGACCGGCCGCATTGTTCTGACCGAAAAACTGATGAAACACGCCGGTATTACCGATACGGCCGTTTTTGTGGGCAAAGGGCGTAAATTTCAAATCTGGAATCCCGACAATTGGGCCAGAGAGGAAACCCGGATCCGCGCCGAAGCCCTGAAAAATCGCCCCAGTCTGGCGCGCAAACCGGAGAATGACTGATGGAAACACGGCAGAAACATATTCCGGTTATGCTGAAAGAAGTGCTGGAAAATCTGGCGCCGCAGGACGGCGAAGTTTATGTTGACGCTACATTCGGCAACGGCGGCTACACCGAAGCCATTTTGAAAATCGCGGCCTGTAAAGTCATCGCTCTCGACCGGGATCCGACTGTTCTGCCGCGGGTCGGAGAGCTTAAGGCAAAATACGGCGACAGATTTGACTTTCGCGCCGGATGCTTCGGCGATTTTCAAACTCTTGTCGGACAAAAGATAAACGGCGCCGTATTTGACATCGGCGTTTCTTCCATGCAGCTGGATCAGGCAGAGAGAGGCTTTTCCTTTTCCAAGGACGCGCCTTTAGACATGCGGATGTCCTGCGCCGGACGCTCCGCCGCCGATATTGTCAACACTATGCCGGAAAAGGAACTGGCAGACCTGATTTATAAATACGGCGAAGAACGTAAATCCCGCCAGATTGCGGCGAAAATTGCCGAATACCGCCGCACAAAACCGATTGAAACCACAAAAGAACTGGCAGAGATCATCTATACCGTTATTCATAAAACCCCCAACGCCATTGATCCGGCGACAAGGACTTTTCAGGCCCTGCGCATCGCCGTCAACAATGAACTTGAGGAACTTGAAAACGGGCTTAAAGGTGCCGTCGACTGTCTGGCCGCGGACGGACGCCTTGTCGTCGTAACTTTCCACTCTCTTGAAGACAGGATCGTTAAGACATATTTCAAAGAACAATGCGGACAAACGGCCCGGGCATCCCGATATATGCCCGAGCTGCCGCAGACTGACGACGTAAGCTTAAAAGCCTGCTCCCGAGCAATCGCCCCGTCTCAGGAAGAGACCGAGGCCAACCCCCGGGCACGCTCTGCAAAACTGCGGCTTGCCGTCAAGAAATAACAACACGCAAACCTAGAAAGGATATGCGACCATGAATAGTACAAAAACTGCAACTCTGAGCCTTTGGGTAACTCTTACCTGTCTGGTCGGTTTTGGTATGTTCGTCATGAAAAATCAGGTGCAGAATCTGGAAAGCCAGCTTGCCGGTATCAACCGCAATATTCAGGACGATATTAAAACTATTCATATTCTGAAAGCCGAATGGAGCCATCTCAACACTCCCTCCCGTCTCAGATCCCTCGCCATGAAACATATTTCGCTGAATCCGGTTAAGGCTGAACAAATTATTAACTATTCTGCGTTACCATTTGAATATGAATCGGGCGAATCTGGCAGAAGGCTTCTCGCCCAGAAAAACATTAGCAATCAGGCTGAGCGTAATAAAAGGCTGAAAAGACTCGTAAAAGCTCAGCGCTAACTGAATAATCCGGACCAACCGGAACAAAATTTAGGGCAGAAGCATTGATGTTGGGAAAGTACTTTTCTGGCGAAAGGAAAAAAAACTTTTATCTCCCCGGAGAAGAAATCAAAATCGATAAAAGTTTTTCTTTCAACAATTATACCTGCGAAAAAGATCCGCTGGCTACCTGCAAAAGCCGGGTCGCCTTTGCTTCGCTCATGTTTATGCTCGTCTATGTCGTCATTTGCGGCAGATTGTTTTCAGTCTGTATTTCAACCGACACTTCTTCCGCTAAAACTTATGACGAAACAGACCATTTGCGCGCTTATGCCGCAAATCCCATTAAACGAGCGGATATTGTCGACAGAAACGGAACTATTGTCGCCACGTCGCTGCCAACCGTAAACCTCTATGCTAATCCCAAAAAAATTCTCAATGCAAAAAAAGCCGCCGCAGAATTAAGCCGTATTCTGCCCGATATCAGGTATGAAGATATTCTCGACAAACTGCAGCGGCGGCGGTCGAGTTTTGTATATATCAAACGCAACCTTTCTCCGTCCCAGCAGTACCAGATCAACTATCTCGGCATTCCCGGCCTCGAATTTGAAAACGGCGAAAAAAGAATTTATCCGCACAAAAACCTTTTCGCTCATGTTTTAGGAAACACCAATATCGACAATATCGGCATCTCCGGTATTGAAAAACAGCTCAACGAAAGGCTGACGCAATCGGATATTCCTCTTACCCTGACAATAGACGCCGGCGTTCAGGATACTATCAGAGAGCAGCTGGCCGCCGCTGTCCGGCAGTTTAAGGCGGAAGGAGCCGCAGCAATTCTGATGGATGTCAGAAACAGTGAAATTATCGCGATGATCTCCCTGCCGGATTATGATCCCAATCTCAACAACTACAAAACGGAACGGGCGCAGTTTAATTTTGCTACCAAAGGTGTGTACGAACCGGGATCTGTGTTGAAAATCTTTAATGCGGCCCTCGGCCTCGAAAGCGGAAAAGTTAAAGTAACAGACAGTTTTGATGCTACAAAACCCCTAAAGCTGAAATACAACACCATCAAAGATTACCGGGGCGAAAACCGCTGGCTGACAGTGCCCGAAATTCTGATCTATTCGTCCAATATCGGCTCGGCACAAATTGCCCTGAAAGTAGGCCGACAGGAACAGCAGAACTTTTTGGAAAAACTCGGATTTTTTGCGCCCGTGCAAAGCATTGAAGTGGCAGAAAAAGGACACCCTCTGGTACCGCGCCGCTGGGGAGAAGAAACAATCGCCACCGTCGGCTACGGTTATGGCATTTCCGTGACGCCGCTGCATCTGGTTACGGCGTTCTCCGCCATTGTCAACGGCGGGGTTTATCATGCTCCGACCCTGGTTAAAGACCATCCCGGCGAGGATACGCACAGGGTCGTTTCTTTCAATACGTCAAAAGAAATCCGCAAACTGTTAAGAGGTGTCGTCGTCGAAGGTTCCGGAAAACGGGCAAATGTTCCCGGTTATGAGGTTGCGGGCAAAACCGGAACCGCCAACAAGCTTGTCAACGGCAAATATGTCGACAAAAAAGTCATGACCTCTTTTCTAGCAACCTTTCCGGCCTCTGCACCACAATACGCCCTGTTCCTGATGATGGACGAACCGAAAGCCACAAAAGAAACCTGGGGCTTTGTAACTTCCGGCTGGAATACGGTTCCGACCGCCGGAAAAATCATTTCGGCCATTGCTCCGCAGCTTAATATCAAAGCCAATTATGATATCGACGAATTGCGCCGCAACAGAATTATCGAAGCTTCTTACTGACCTCGCCTTTTCCGATAACGGCAAAAAATTTCAGATAACAAAACCCGGGATTTTTTGTAAAACATCAACAGTCTTCCGCGGATGACTTTACGATACTTTTCCACAGAGCCCGGACAAGCGCACCGGCAGGAACTGTTTCGGTATTATTTATACGCCGCGGCAGCAGCTTTTTTGATAAAGAAAAAGGCCGCGAATTTTCTATCGCGGCCGTTTCTTATTCTTCGGGAGGATTTTGCCTGTTGAGCTCCTTTTCCAGCTCCTCATAATCCTCGTCGTCCATTTCCTGCGCCGGAATCCGGTAACTTTCGTTGAACCAGTTGCCCAAATCTATATCGGCGCAGCGTTTGGAACAGAAAGGCTTATACTTGTTTGCAGGAACGACTTTTTTGCAAATTGGACATTTGTACAGCTTTACAACTTTTTCGTCGCCGCTCATCCCGCAATTCTCCCCGTTCCCTGACAGGCTTCGCATTCAACCGTCAGAACATCCGAGAGCGTCGGACGGCGGCGCACGCGAAGAATCTCAACATTGCCGGCCCGGCTTACGCCCAGAACCCTGGCTTTCAGGGGATCGTCCGCCAAAGCTTCTTCCAAAGCTTCGACTACCGGCTTCAAAAATTTGTATTCGGACGAACCGGCGAAATCAATGATTATTTTGCCGGATAAATTCCGCAGGCGGATCTGGCGGGCAATTTCTTCGGCAGCTTCAATATTCAGGCGCGAGATGGACCCGTTGCCGCGGTCATCGCCGCTGTCTACGTCTATGGCGACCAGCGCTTTGGTCTCCTCAATGTGGATGCGGCCGCCGCTCTTCAGTCCGACTGTTTTCTGCAGCGCTTCGTAAACGGCATCTTCTATTCCGTATTCCTTAAACGGGTCTGCTTTGATTTCAACCGCAAAACGATCGCCGTATTTTTCCTTAATTTCAGCTTCCATATTGCGGGAATTGGTTACAACTTTGGAAACGGTCTCCATGTCGCGATTCAAATGCTCAAAAAGAGAATCGGCCTTGCTGTAAAGCAGGCTGGGCGCCTTGGCGCTGCGGGCCCTGACGCGGATTGCCTCATAGGCGCCGCGCAGCTCGGTCATCTCCGCCGCAATTGCAGCAAAAGGAACTTCTACCGATGACGTGCGCAGTATCCAGCCTTCCTGACCGGTGGTATTTTCCAAAACCTTTTCCTTATATTCCGCAAGCTTTTCTTTGTCTTCTATGCGGGAAGAAGCCTCTACCGTCAGGCGGTACGGGCAGTAAACAATATGGCTGCCGACAAGCTGCACGCCGCGGATAACCCGGGCGCCTTTTTCGGCGCGCTTTTCCTGAATAACCTGCACAACGATACTCTGGCCTTCAGTCATATTCGCTTCCCGCATGCCGGCTTCCTCTGCATTCAAAAAAGCATCATGGCCGTCATTGATATCTATAAAAAAACCGACTTTGTCATGAGCCAAGTCGATTTTGCGGGTTATTTTTCCAAGGTAAATGTTACCTTCGGCGGCTTTGCCGTCAGCGGTGATTTCCAGTTCGCAGAGCCTGCCTCCCGACAAAAGGGCAATGCTTGTCTCTGCATTTTTTTTCTCATAAAGCACAGTATCTATTTTCATTTTACACCAACCCCATTCAGCAGATTTTTTGTTTCATACAGCGGAAGCCCGATAATCCCGGAATATGAACCGATTATCTTTCTGACATAAGCTTCCATATCCTCTATGCGGTAGCCGCAGGCTCCTTTCCAGCTGCCGGAGGCAACATAGCCACGGATTTCGGCCGCCGTAAACTTTTTCATTAATATCCGGGTGGAGACGCTCCTGACCGACAGGCGCCCTTTTCCGTCCATGACGCAAACGGCGCTGATAACCCTATGAGCCTTGCCGGACAATGCCTGCATGACTTTTGTCTGTTCTTCTTCCGTCCGGGCTTTGTGCAGAATCTTTGTTCCGACAACGACAACCGTATCGCAGGCAAGAACATTTTCGCCGGGATTGCTCTCGGCAACCCGGCGGGCTTTTTCTACCGCCATGCGTTTGACATAAGCCGTGGCTTTTTCAAAACGTTTTTCGCTTTCGTCAATATCCGCAGGCTGTATTTTTTTGGGAATAAAGCCAATTTGCGCCAACAGCTGCTTGCGCTGAGGAGAACCGGACGCCAGAATAAAGTCCTTTGTTTCCATGACGATACCCGGCTTAAGCTTCGTCGTCGTAAGTTTTTTCCATTCTTTCGTGGCGCTCCTGAGCCTCAATCGAAAGCGTCGCAACCGGGCGGGCTTCCAAACGGTCGATGCCGATCGGCTCGCCGGTTTCCTCGCAATAACCGTAAACGCCGTCTTCAATGCGCTTCAGAGCTTCGTTGATCTTGCTGATGAGCTTGCGGGCGCGGTCTTTGGTGCGAAGATCCAGGGCCTTGTCTGCCTCGAGAGAGGCACGGTCAAGCTGATCGGGCTGGTTCAGGCCACCCTGACGCAGATCTTCCAGCGTGTCTTTGGACTGCTCCAAAAGAGATTTTTTCCAGCTTAAAAGCTTCTGGCGGAAATACTCAACCTGATACTCGTTCATATACTCTTCGTCGGGCGAAGGTCTGTAATCAGGGGGAAGAATTACTGCGGTATCCATCTTAATCTACTCCTTTGGATTTATAATTTTTTTCATATAGCAAGCAAAATACAGATTTCAATTACTAACTGCAAGCAAAAAATCGTTTAATCACAGCTATTTCATTAATTTTGCCAACTCGACCTCAACTCTTAATTCTATCTCTTCGATAATCTCTTTCAGACGCTCATCGGCTCCTTCAAAACGGCGGTCTTTTACAAAGCGCGAAATCTCTATCAGCTTGTCTTTGGAAATATAACCCGCCAGCAGACCGTCTCTGATGTCTTCCAGTTTTTCCAGAAGCGTCGCGCCGCGTTTGACCATTTTGCGGCGCATTTCGCGCTCTTCCTCGCCATTGACCATCTGCGCCGCAAAAATCGCGTCATTGACGGAAATGCCGGACGCCCCGCCGACCGGCGAGCCGGAATTCTGCATGCTCTCGCGCAGATAGAGGGAAAAACTGTCCCTCGACGAACTTTTCTTTACCTTTCCGGCGTTCAGCTCCGCCGCCTTGTTTACGTCATTAACTTTTATCACCCTATGCGTTTCCCTTACTGAAATTCCCAGTTAATCTGATTTTCGTCGCTGTCCTGACAAGCAGCTGCCGCCTCGCTCATCTCCACCGGAAGCGTTTTGGTTCCTGTCGCCACCCAAGGCCATTTATAAACGGTATCGTTAACCTTCAGCGTTACCAGATCAGACGTATTGTCAACAGTCCAGGTCATAATAGCCAGTTCCAGACAAGCCTTATAAGGCAGGCTCATAAAGCGGATATCAAAAGTCTCCTCACTGCCCGCGAGCCGCACTTCGCCGCGAAAAACATGATGAAGAGCATCCTCTCCCTGAATCATGTCTTTGGGCGCCACGCGTTCCGATATCAGGCTAGATACGGAAAGCTTTTTGTAATTGCCGTCCGCCACATAACGGTTGTTTATTACCTTTTTCAGCTCCTCAACCTGCTGGCCGATGCGGCTGAGGCGATATTTGTCATACATGGACGTTACCAGCGAGGCGATACTGACGGACATCGCCCCGAGGAAACCAAGGATGAGAATAATTTCCACCATCGTATGACCTTTTTCGTTCGTCCGTTTCAGCATTACCCGTCTCCTGTTTGCGCTTTGTTCATTTTATTACAATAAAGATTTTCGGTAAACAATAAAATTTATAATATTAAATTCTTTATTTTTGGGAAAAATCCGCTATATTATGTGTTGTGTTATATAAGCTTTGTTTTATAAAGGATTTTATCATGAAAAAAATTTCCGCCCTTTTGACCGCAATTTCGGTTTTTGCCCTGAGCAGCACCGCCCGCGCCGAAGATCTGAACGAATACATCCCCTATGTCGGCGTTGACTATACCTATACCGACGGCGTCGCCAAATTCGAACGGCCGCATTTTAATTCCGGTTCCGTCAACGTCGGTACTTATTACAACCGCTATTTCGGAACGGAATTGTTTTACCAGTATTCGGACGATTACAAAGACGGACACGGCGCCGACCGCTTCAAAACGTCTTTTCAAGCTTACGGCCTGGACCTGATGGGATATCTGCCTTTGTGGTGCGATAACGTGATTTCTCTTGTCGGAACGGTCGGTATCGGCGAATATACCTTTCATCATGAGTTCAGCAATGCCAAAGACCGCCGCGACCACGGCTACGGCTATCGCGCCGGCATCGGACTGCTTTACAACTTTACCGAAAACTGGGGCGTCCGCGCTATGGTCCGTTATGTCGGCCTCGACCAGATTGAAGATTTTGACCATATGATGGAATATTCCGCCGGCATCCGGTATACTTTTTAGGCTTAAGCGGAGGCACGCATGAAAAAACTTTCGGTTCTTCTGGCTTTGACCCTGCTTTCCGCCGCCTGCTCCGATTCCGGGAAAGAAGCTGAAAACGCTCCTCTTTCCGAAAATCAGGCTGAGAAACAAACGGTGGAATCCGGCGAAACAATTGTCGTAAAACCCGAATATGACGTTAAATATGAGGAAACGACATACAGTTATGCCGCAGGGGCTCTGCCCGCGCAATGCGACAAAGGCAGCGACATCATCTGCGCCATTGAACAGATGGCCAAATGCACGATTGATCCCAAACAGGAAGAATGCCTCGCGGCAAAGCTTCCAAAGTTTGTATTTATGCCGGATGAAGAAAGCCTGCAGCGGCCTTCCGAGATGAGCTTCCGCGTAACCAAGATCAAACCTGTTTCTGCAGACATGATAGAAGTTTATACGGAAAGCAGCTGCAACGGCGTCTGGTTCGGGCTCTGCAAAGGCAACATCATTTATGTTCTCAGCAACAAAAGCGGAAAATGGGTTGTCAAAGACGTTTATGCCAGAGAATAAATTATTCATCTGAAAAAAGGAGGCTGACGCCTCCTTTTTTTAATTGATACTTTCGTCGACTTCGTAAGTTGAAACTGTCGGAGAAGTTGTTTCGGTAACCGTCTCATCGACAGTAACGTTACTCGGATTGTTCTGCATCGGAGCCACCGTCTGTCCGGCCGGAAGCTGGCTGGAATTGTTGACCGCCGCAGGCGCCGGAATATCCGCCGGCGCAACATCTACGCCGGGATCCCCCGGAAGCGGTTTCATATCGTTATTCTGGTTGACGGGAGCGGCAGGCGCCGGAGAGATAACCTCATATCCTTCTTCCACAACCAGAATATTGGCGGAATCAGGATTTCCCACATCCGAAGAAACCTGCGTCTGGGCATTGGCATTTTGAGAATCGCATCCCATCAGAGCCAAGGCCGAAACGCTTAACAGTGCCAGTGTTTTTTTCATATCAAACCCCTTTGTGTAATTATAAACAGTCATCAGAGCTGATATATGCCTTAATCTACCTTATTCAATAGCCAGAAAAAGGTTTTCCGCCGTTTCAGAAACGAATCATAAGGCCTCAGGAATCTTGTCCGCCGCGGATTGCGGGGAGACCAGAAACATATAAATTTTATGGTTGACGATACTGCCGGATATGTTAGAATTATTGGGTTTGAACAACAAGAATGGAGAAGACAGTTGACGCTGCGCAAGAAAGCAATCATTTGGGATCTGGACAATACCCTTTACCGTATTACCCCGGAATTTGCAGATACTCTCGACGAGGTTATGGCTCAGGCTCTAGTTGAGGATCTGGGCGTTAAGATGGATTTGGCCAAAGCCAAGGCAAAAGTAAAAGAATCTTACAGAATTTACCGCGACGGCGGCGAACTGTTTTACCGTGAAGACGGTATTAACCCGTGGGATTTGTTTGAAGCATATCACAAACGCAAACCGGTAGAACTGATTGTGCCTTTTGAAGGACTGGCGCAAAAACTGGCTACTCTTCCCGTCGAACAGTACATATTCACGACCAGCAGCCACTCAACGGCCGAAAAAATACTGAAGCAAATCGGGCTGTACGAACTGTTCAAAGGACGTTTTTATTCTGTAGAGGATTTTAATACTCTGAAGAAAAACGAAAGCGCCGATGTTTATCAGCAGCTTTGCGACAGAATCGGACTTAAGCCGCAGGACTGCGTTTTTGTCGACGACAGTTATTCAAACCTTGAGTTTCCCAAAGAGTTGGGCATGACGACCGTCAGAATTTACTATAATGAAAATTCCGCAAAGGACAAAACATACATCGACGCGGCATACAAAGGCATCAACAGTTTTCTGGACGCCTTTACGGCGGAAACAGCCTCCGATACCGCTTCCGTAAAATTCGGTAAACAGTCTATGGCCTGCGGTTAAATTTCCGGCACAGATCGTTTTCAAACTTATAGTTTGTGTGGTTATCCAATTTTCCCTGCTCCTGCATCAGTTCTTTTTTGAAGTGCTGTATGAGCGGGGAAATTTCTTTTATATAATCTTCAGTCAAACGGTTGGTCGCTTCATCTATTTCAGAAATTCCGCCGACCGGGATGGGACTGATATGTCCGGATATTTCGGAAACCGACCGGCGCAGTCCGGGAATAAAATACTCCAGCGCCGCGGCGTTAATCTGATGATGCGTCTGCTCATGTCTCATCACAACATTATAATCACAGCTGTCCGGCACAAGCTGATTGGAAATAAATATCACGGGGTCCTGATATCCGATAAATACTTCCAGCTTTTCCGGCACAACGCAGATTATACCGTCATCAGCGACTCTGCCGGCCGTTTCCAGCTGTATTTCCCAGTTAACGCCGATGACCGCCAGACCAGAAGCAAACAGCCCCTGTTCCACAATGCCGTATTGCTTTCCGAGTTCTGTCAGTTCTTTCTGATTCATGGAGAAATCATAACGAAGACGCCCGTACGAAGTTTTAAATACAATCTCCGGTTCGGAAATCAGTTCCGCGCAGGGGCCGGCGCCGGGATTAAACGGATTTTTGCCGTCATCTGCCCGGCTTTTATCTGCCAGACCGCCGCAAAGCAAAAAAAACAAAACCGTTAATATAAAAAAAAGCTTTTTCATGTATTTTATTATAGGAAATATTTATTAAAATAGGGTTGAGAAAATGTGGAAAACACATCTTGCTTTTGGAATCGCTGCGGCGCTTATTGCCTCAGCCGCTTTGGCGCAGCCGGGCCGGTATGTCCGCAAGCAGCTGAAGCCGCAGTTTTTTATTCCCGAAAAAGAGCTTAACCGGCAGGAAGAACTGCCAGAATTTAACTATTATCCTTTGGGCGGACAAACAGGCGCCGATGAAGCGCAGGCGGCTCCGCAGCCCGGACAAGACGACCTTTCCGCGGCGTCCGGCAATATTTTGCAACAACCGGAAGAAACGGTGGCAACCGCAACGGCCGACAATCCTGAAAAGATGGCAGAACAGCTTCCGCCGCCGTCTCTGCCGGCAGAAAACACGACCGAAAGCGCCTTTAACAATTATGACAAGCAGGAACTGGCATCGCTGCCCGAATACAAACAAAAATACACCGATTACGTTCATGATCTGAAAATTATCGCACAGACGGGAAAAGCTCCCGATAACCCGCGGGTGTTGAAAGATCTGGCGAAAATGAACTCCAATGACAGAATAACCGTTGACGATACTTTCGGCCTGATGCCCCGTGCGGAGACAAACAGCAAAAACAGTTCGGCCACGGCAGACAGAAGTCTCCCGGAAACAGCCACCCAAACGAAACCGGCCGAAAGCACCCCAACAGGACTTGAAGAGAACCGCGTAGCAATATCCGCCACCGAGGAAGAGAAACATCCTGAAACAGCTGCTCAAACAGAACCGACCGAAAGCACCCCGGCAGAACCAGCTAAGCAAAAAAACTTTTTATAAATTCAAAATAGATATTTGTCAGCTTTTCGATATTTTCAACCGTTTCGCACTCATTGGTTTTGTGAATGCTGCCATTGGTCAGTCCAAACTCGACGACAGGACAGTATTTTTTCACAAAACGGGCATCCGATGTGCCGCCTTTGGTTGAATACTCTGGTTGAATGCCGCTGACTTTCCGAACGGCTGCCGACAGTTTTTCAACATCGGGACTGATTTTGCTCAAAAAAGCCTCGCCGGCAATTTCGTAATCCAGCTTAAACCGTCCCGGCGCACGGCTGATAATTTCTTCCACCCATCTGACAATCGACGTCCCGCTGTGGCTGCTGTTGAAACGAATGTCAATCTGGGCAAAAGCCTCGGCTGGTATGACGTTTGACGCCAGATTTCCAACATCTACCGTCGTAATCTGAAGCGTTGACGGATCAAAAAACTCATTACCGTTATCGAGCGGAGACCGCGTCAGCTCTGCTAGCAGAGTTACCAGATTGTGTATCGGATTGACGGCCAGGTGCGGATAAGCCGTGTGTCCGGCCTCGCCGTATGACGTTATTTTCAGCACAATATCACCGCGGCGGCCGATTTTTATTTCCTCGCCGATCCGCCGCGGATTTGACGGTTCGCCGACAAGGCAGAAATCAAATTTTTCTCCCCGGGCAGAAAGGCGTTCCAGCATTTTATCCGTCCCGTCAACCAGAGGCTCTTCCTCATCGCCGGAAATAAGCAGGCTTATCCGCCCAGCACCGCCCGACGCAAGATATTTCTTTGCCGCCGCCGCGAAACAGGCCGTGCCGCCTTTCATATCGGCAATGCCGCGGCCGTAGAGAATACCGTCTGCTACTACGGCATCAAAGGGCGGATATTTCCAACCAGAAAAATCGCCGGCCGGAACCACATCCATATGTCCGGAAAAAAGAAGATGCCGGCCGCCACTTCCCGCCGTTGCAAAAAGATTGCCGACTTTCTGACCGCCGGGAGCGTCAATATCCGTGATTTTCCCGGAAAAGCCCGCTTTTTTCAAAACCGACAGCAGATATTCCAAAGCCGGCCCGACATTATTCTCATCTGTTTTGAAACGAACCAGTTCCCGGCATAATTCCAGCGCTTCCGACATAATTTTTCCTCCGTATTCTGAAAAAAAATTATAGAAGCGCCAAATTTATTTGACAACTAAAATATCGGCGTTATCATAAAAAACAGATTTGTAAAGGATTTAATATGTTTGATATTGCATTGCACATTGCCCGCCGAGGGACTCTTCGCAAAAATAACTTGCGACGATGATTTATGCGTTTTAAACACACAAATAAATTCAGTTGCAAGATTTGAAGAAATTCAAATCTTTTTTTTATTTTCAGACAAAGAAGAGAACCTTATGAAAAATTTAGAAAACCTACAATTCAAAAAACTGCAAATGACAATCCGGGACCTGCGGAGCCTGCTGGATCTGCAGGATAAGATTATTGCCAACTTCAAACCCGAAGAGCAGAATTTTATTCTGCACAGAACAATCGACGACTTCAGCAACGCCCTGAAAAGCGACCATATGTACGTTTTCGGATTATATGACGGCGACAGACTTGTTTCGCAATCCATTCTCTCCCTGCCCGGGAACAAAGACAAAAGAGATCTGCCGGAGTTTGCCGGCGAATACAAAAATTCTGAAATTGCCGTTTATAAAGCCGTTTTGGTTGATCCTGAATATCGCGGGCACGGCCTGATGAAAGTTATGCTGAGGGAACGGGAAAGGGTCGCCAAAGAACACGGCCGGAAACTGGCCATCACCCAGATTGCGGCAAAAAACCCGGCCAGCTGGGTTAACGCCGTCCAATACGGCATGCAGATTATGCGGGCCGCGCATGACCCGGAAGACAACGCAGAGGTCATCTATCTGCAAAAACGGCTGGACGGAGAAAAAGATCCGCGGCTGATGACGGATAAAACCTATGCCATCAAATACAGCAAAGAAATTCCCTGGGAAATTCTGTTCAACAAAATGGTCAATATCTCAAAGGCCGGCTGGGTCGGAACAGCATGGGACAAGGAAAACAACAATATTCTGTGGCACCGGCGGGCCAGCACCGCCGAAAAGGTCTTGTGCGGACAACGCAACAGTAATTTTTGCTGGGGAAAGGTAAGCAGCTATGTTAAATAAACTGAATATGCCCGAAAAAATGGAAAATGCAGACATCAGAATTATGAAAGTCGTTCCCGACATGTGCGATGATCTTTTTGAGGCAATAGAATCTTCGCGGGAATTTCTGCGCCAGTATCTGTTCTGGGTTGACGGGGTTAAAAATCCGGCGGACGAAGCGGCCTCCATCCGGATGTTTCTCGAAAACTGGGACAAAGGAGACTCTTTCATCTATGCCGTTTATGAAAAAAACAGCGGCCGGCTTGCAGGAACCATTGACGCCCATGCCATAAACCGCAATGATCATGTTGCCTATATCGGCTACTGGCTGAGAAAGGACCAAACCGGACACGGCTTTATCAGCAAAGCGCTGGCTCCTCTGGAAAAAATTCTTTTCGATCAGGGAATTCACCGGATAGTCATCATGTGCGAGGTTTCCAACCTGCCGTCCGCCGCCGTTGCCGAGCGCAATCATTATGTTTTTGAGGGAATTGCCAAAGAGCGCATCTGGTCTTACGGCGAGTTTCATGACGCCAAAATTTACGCAAAGCTGGCATCGGCTTTATAATAGGCCGGTTTTATAACGTTTTGTATTAAAATCTGACGGCACTTTCAGTTTTGAGCAAGCTCAGTTTTTTAATGAAAATGCAATTAAAAAAGCACCTGATTTAAGGTGCTTTTTTACGTTTTTATTTTTCAGCTTTCTTTTTGGCCGGAGCTTTTTCAGCTGCTTTTTTCGCCGTTTTTTTCTTTACCGTTTTCTCTTTTTTGACGGCCGACTTTTTTTCTTTGGCAGCTTTTTCCTTTTTGGGAGCTGCTTTCTTTTCTGTTTTGGCTTTTGCCGTCTTTTCTTTTTTCGGTGCGGCTTTTTTAACCTTTGGCTCTTTTACGGCTTTTTCCTTTTTGGCAACCGCCTTCTTAGTGGTTGTTTTCTTCGCGGCTTTTTCGGAAGTCTTTTTAGCCTTTTTGACAACCTTGACTTTCGGCTTATTGCGGTTTTTGGAAATCGTAATCGCGTTATCCAGATCCTTTTCGGAGCACAGACCGATTGCTACCGGATTCTTAGCGCGGAGATTGGCCATATCTTTATGGGTGCCGCTGCGGATAGCCTCAATCGTGGGTTTGGTTGTTCCGATAATCTTGCAAATCTGCGAATCGATAACTTCCGGACAATTTTTCAAAATCCACAAAATGGCCGCAGGTTTATCGCTACGCTGCGACGGAGACAGCATTTTCTTGGCTTTGGCGTTTTTCAGCTTAACATTGCGCTCAATCTCATTAGGAGTTAATGAAGCTCTGGGATCCGCCTCGCATCTTCTAATTTCGACAATTGTCAGCTGGTTGTTGTCAACCGGACTTACGCCTATGATATTAGACGCGACATCACCATCGGCAATGGCCTGAATTTCCAACTCGTGCAATTCGCAAAATTCGGCAATCTGACGAAAAGTCAGGGTCGTATTCTCTACCAGCCATACCGCCGTTGCCCTGGGCATTAAAGGAGCTGTCATAATCTTATCCTTTCTTAATTATTTTTCTTTTTTATAAAAAAACATTCTCTATCGGAAGAATAGAGAATGTTTCGGTATTATACAAGTTATTTTTTGCTAAATTATTTCATATGTTTAATATTTATTGTAATTATTATAAATATTAGCCATATTGAGATAGCCGACCTGCAGCATCTGAGCCGTCGCCTGATATCTGGTCGCCTGAATTTCCAAAGCATTAACCGACGACAGCGTACCGCTGGCGCTCGTCTGGGTCAAAGGAACTTTGCTTTCCGTTTTGTTTTTGGTGTCTTCGGAGATAGTTTCTTTCATGACATAGTCATGACGATAGCTGTCTCCCTGCTGGATCTGGAGCGCGTAAGACAATTCGTCATTTTTGCCAACCGTATCGTCCCTGCTGATTTTGAAATAATAAGTCGTGTCCTTCTTGGCTTTATATTCGCCTTTCAGCATGCTTTCCAGCGCTTCCCGTTCGTCGGAGCCCTTTTCGGCGCCGCTGTCGCCGACAAGAACTTCCTTGCCGCCACGACCGACGGTATAAACCTCCAGCCTGAAGCCGGGCGCCGTCAGCGCCAAAAGATCCTGGTTAGCCTCTTCTTCTTTCTTTTTTTCCTGCTCGGCAGCCCAGCCTTCCGGATCAGTAAGTTTTTTCAGCTCGTCGAGCTTTTCTTCATATTTGGAAAGATCCAAAACCTTTTCGTTGCTGTCATCACCGCCGCGCAGCGAAACCGACAGTTTGCCGTTTGACTGAACCTGAATTTTATAAATATCAACAGAGTCATATTTTGAGGCCAGCTGACCAATCGCCGTGGTACGGGAATAATTCAAACGGGTATAGCCGAGGTCGCGGGCATTGGCAAACGTCTCGTCAACATTGTTCATGTCCTGCAGCGTTTTTTCCCAGGCGCTGATACCATTCTCATCTTTATTGCTGGAACTAGGAATTGTGCTAACCATTCAAAATCTCCTTACTGTCTCAGTTTATATGATATCATAAATAAATATAATTCTCAACACTTTGTTGATTATTCATAAATAAGTTTATACAAGGGGACGGTTTTCCCGGTGCGCTCCAGGCTTTTGTCCCCGAGGAAATCGAAGCTGAACCTGTCATCATCGGCAAGTTTCTGCCTTGTCTCTTCATCCGTAATAATTTCTCCCGCATAGGCCTGCTCAAAAACATCTTGAACATAAGGAGACAAATTGGGTTCGTCTTCGGAAGACATAAACAAAATACTGCATTTGTTGTCAATAATCAGATTTTCATTGTCTAATTCATCCTCATATATTTCGACGTCCTTATAAAACTCGGTCGCAAATTTCAAAGCGTTGTTCAATTTTGAAAAGGTTACGGAAGTGATGTAATTGTCTTCAATAACGTTATTTCCCCCGAATTTGCCGATCAGATTGGAGACAATATTGCGAATTTCTCCCTTGACCTTGCCAAAATCTTCGCGGTCACCGGGCTGCGCCTCTTCATAAAAACGAACGCTGTTCTGAATGCTGACAACACAGTTAAACATGATATCCGGCTCTTTTTTCAACTCCTCCAGCCTGTTGGCCGTTACACGGTATTTGTTCAGGCTGTTCCATTTTTCAAACGTTGCCTTCAGGATATGGGTATCAAGAGGCTTTTCGTCAATAAGCTGAGACATTAAATATGCTCCGACGCCGGTTAAAAAAATCGCAACCTTATTATCTTTATAAGTTCTTTTGGCCTCATAAAACGCTTCTACATCGCCCATGCCGCCGTCTATAATACCAAAAGCCTCATGCAAAATGGAATTGGCCTGCGTTATGCTGAGACCGTTATAGCGGCAGAGTTCAAAACAGCCGCCGTAAATGACAAGCTTTATGCCCAACCGCATAAAATCATCCTGCAGAGAGGCTGAACCGTCCAGATTTGAAATAACCTGACTCAGATACTCAACCATATACCGCTTATATTCCAGCGGCGCCTCAGGAAAAGCCGGGGCCAGAGCCGGTTCGAAATTGTCATTCAGATTATAGTTATGGATGATTAGATCAGCTTTATCAAAAAACTTTTTTTCACTGATGACTTTTTTGCGCTGGATTTTGCCCGAATTAAAAACATACCACGGCACTTTTTTCAGCACCAGCGGCACGGCCAGCAGAATAAACAACGCGAAAAAAATAATAAACAAAAGAGTTCTGGTTACGCTCTCCGGCGCTATGATCTCAATAACCGGGATCAGCAGCGTTACCAGAATATTGGCAGACAGCAGACAGAAAATAATAATCGCGATCAGTTTGAAAATCGCCGTGAAAACATTCTGCCCTGACGGCGTCTGATCCGGTTCCTGAGTTACGATGGAATAATCGCTCTTCGGTTGCCCGGCAGAACCGTAACCGGATGATGAAACGGATCTTTTTTCTTTCTTTTTGGACAATCCGCTGACATATTCTACCGTTTCGTTATAGGAATTATCCTGAACATCAAAGTCTTCTTTTATGATTTTGACGGCAACTTTTTCTCGTTCCTTCTCCCGGGCAACGCGGATGGCCTCCTGCCTCTGGTCGCTGGAAAAACGATCCTCAAGCTTCCAGCCGTCTCCCCGGTCGGTATATACCTCGTAATGTGAAATTCTTACCATCGTCGAAATTCTTTCAGTTCAAAAAAAACCTGCATTTATATTACAAAATGCAGGTTAATAAAGATTAAATCTTCAGAACTTATTTGTTGCCGGAAACGGAAGTATCCGTCTTCAGACCAAATGCGGCAAATTTGCTGTTGAACTTGGATACCTGACCGCCGGTATCGACCATGCGGTGAACGCCCGTCCACGCCGGATGAGACTTCGGATCAATTTCCAAATTCATTTTATCCCCGGCTTTGCCCCAGGTAGATCTTGTTTTAAATTCTGAACCATCAGTCATCACATATGTAATCTCGTGATAATCTGGATGAATACCGTTTTTCATTTGTTTACTCCAAAAAACTTAAGTCAATGACACATAAAGTTAGCGCTTTTATACATTAGACTTACAAATTACGCAAGCATTAATTTACAATTTTTTAAATTTTTTATTTAAGTTCGTCTATTTCCACAATATTGCGCTTTGACGCGTCATCCGCAATGTTGATGACCTTAATGCTGAAATTCTTGTATCCCCTGTTGAGAAGAAACGACCGAATTTCAACCGCGCGATACAGGCTGAAGCGCTTTTTCTTGAAGCTGTCTTCTCCATTGTCAAAATTATACGCCAAAATAGCAATCTTGTTGTTTTTCGGGTCCTCAAAACCATCAATAATCTTAACGATTTTGGCTTTGTTTTCTTCCGAAAGCTCGGATGAATCCTCCGGAAAGACTATCCGTCCGGAAACGCTGTCTTCTTCCGCAGAAATTGTCTGGCGCGGAAGCTGAGGAGTCGTTTGCGGCGCGGGTACAGCCTTATGAGCCTCGGACGCCGGAGCGCTCCGGCTCTCTTTCTGATCCGCGGGAACCGCGGCTGTTTCTGCTTTTACCGGACTTTGAGAAACATTGCCTTTTATACTGTTTTCAGAAGCCTTCACAGGTTTATTCTCAGCTGGCTGTCCGACTTCGGCAACAAACTCCCGAGGCGCCGGGGCTGTTTTTGCCTCAATCCGGGTATCTGTGGCAGACGTTCCCTCTGTCCGGGCAACAGCCGCAGCAGAGTTTTCCGCCCGCGCGGCCGGAACCTGTGAAACGGCGGAAACCTCATTCCGCTTGTCCGCATCAGCAGATTCCGATGTTGTTTTCTGTTCCGGTTTGACGGCATTTGGCGCCGGCGTTGCCGCTTTTACGACATCAGCTTCTTTTGCAACGGCAGATTTTCTGATCTTGCTCTTTTTTGTCTTACGGGTAGCTTTAGACTGCTTCTTTTTGACTGCGGGCGCTTTTTTCACAATCGGGAAAAGCGGTTCCGGGTTAATCTCCGGTCCGGCGGATACCGGCCCGAGATCGTTAAGAACAGACAAATCGACATAAACATCATCGGCAACCGCCTGGGATGATATGGCAAATGCCGCTCCGGTCAAAGCAATAAGAAATTTTTTATTCATTTCTTTTCCCCATCAATTAAATTTTACTTCTGCAACAGCTCGACCACCTTTGTATTCATGCTGGCGTTGACGGCTATCAGGTTTCCGCTTTCCAGAACCGCGTTCAGATTTTCGCTGCGGATATCCTTCTGGCGGTAATCATAAATATACCCTCCGGCTTCCTTGACCAGAAGCATGCCGGCGGCAATATCATTCGACTGGCAGCCCAGACTTACCGCGGCATCCAGCTTGCCGGCGGCAACATAAGCCAGATCCATTGACACGGCGCCTAAAACACGCACGTTATCAAGCTCGCGGACAATGTTATCGTGAATCCGGAGATAACCGCCGATCTCGGAATTGTAGCTTACCGTGGCGCTGACCAACGCTTCGGTCAGATCTTTGCGGGAAGAAACGCGCAGGCGCTCATGATTGCGAAATCCTTCCTTAAACGCTCCCTTGCCCTTTTCCGCAAAATAGAGCTCGTCCGCCGCCGGATTATAGACAACGGCGGCCGTTACCGCATTGTTCTCAAAAACCGCGACGGAAACCGAAAAATGAGCAATTCCGTGAGCAAAGTTTGTCAGCCCGTCCAAAGGCGAAATCATAAAGTACGATCCCTTCGGCTTGGGCTGGCCGTTTTTGGCAAAAGCATAAGATGGTTTGATTTTGCCAAGTTCTACCTGCAGCGATTTTTCGACTCTGGTATATGCAGAGACGACAAAATCCCTGTAACTTTTGACAGACGCCTGCAGCCGCTCCACTTCGCTGAAATCGCGGTTCAGCGATGCGGAGGCCTTTTTAACAGCGTTTATCAGAAGAGTCATAAAGGGCGAAAGATAGGTCATTATTTGGCTCTTTCTACATAATTGGCTTCCGCGGTGCCGACAACAATCTTGTCTCCTGTGTTGATGAACGGCGGAACCATTGTGCGGACACCGTTGTCCAGAATGGCCGGCTTATAAGAAGACGCCGCTGTCTGCCCCTTTACGACAGGCTCCGTTTCGGCAACGGTACAGACGACCTGCAACGGCAGTTCAACGGAAATGGGCTTGCCTTCGATAAAGTCTACATGAACAGCCATTCCGTCCGTCATAAACGGCCGGGAATCTCCTAAAATGTCAGCAGGCATGGTAAACTGCTCGAAAGTATCACTTTCCATAAAAGTCAAACCATTGGCATCTTCGAACAAAAACTGGCAGTCTCTTTCCTCAACCATCAGTTTTTCGACGTTATCTTCCGTGCGGAAACGCTCGTTGGTCTTGGTGCCTTCCTCCACCGACTTTAATTCAACCTGCATAAAAGCTCCGCCTTTGCCCGGTTTGATGTGCATAGCCTTGACGACAGTCCAGGGCTTGCCTTTATACTCGATAACCCAGCCAATTCTGATGGATCCTGCTAACTGTTTCATATATTTTCTCCGTATTTACAATTTTGAAATTCTGCGGATATTCGCATTCCTTGTTTCGGGCACCTGCCCGGACTTTAATTGGCAAATTAATCTAAACTTTGTTTTTTAGCAACAAGAATCTTATACGAACTGTCATTTAAAATGACAATGTCCGCGGCAAGACCGGCAAAATCGACATTTTCATCCCGGATGTCGGCCGCCGACTGAATCAAAAAAAGCTCCGAGTACCATTTCAGCAGGGCTGCCGTATTTTCATATCCGTTCTGCCAGACGCCGAAAGCCAGAAAATCCGGCTCGCATTCGCTGGCAATCATCGCCTCGTGGCGCCGGCTGCGGCTGATTATGCCGATGACGGCATCTTTTCCCACCGTTTTTCTGGCTTTGTCAAACTCCTGTCTGATGCTATCGGCTTTGCTCAGATCCAGCAGCAAGCCGTCCAGATTATAATCCCGGCACATGCGGGCGGCCTCTTCGCCGCCGGAAAGAACAATTTTTCCGGCCGCAGACGCCTGTCCGGCAAATTTTCTGACAAAGGCCGGCGACAGACTTGAAGTCAGAAGATAACATTCCAGAGCATCGTCTTGAATCAATGCGTCATTTTCTTCGGTAATTTTGATAATAAACTTTTGCATAATCTCTGTTTGCCGCTTGTAATTGAATTTAAGAACATATAATATGCACTCACTATAGTGGAAGAATCTTTGAAAAGAAAGAGAAATCTGTGATGGAAACAAAGAATCAGAATCTGACCAGAACACAGGATGCCCTGGCCAGCCTCAGCGAAGCGCTTCTCAAGCTGAACGCGGCGGCCGACGCCAAAAAGGAACTGCTGAAGAAACAGAACAAACAGACGGCCGAAACAATCGAAAACCGCGAAAAACGTCTGGAAATCCTTAAAGCATCTTCAGAAAAAATTTCGGCGCAGATTGATCATATCATAGAAAATTTGGATAAAGTTTTGGAAAACGATGGCACAGGTAACAATAACAATTAATTCCCGCGAATATGCGGTTGCCTGCGAGGATGGACAAGAAGTCCGCATTCTGCAGCTGGCCCGCCTTCTTGACGAGAAAGCGAAACTGCTGACCCAAGCCAGCGGCCAGGTCAACGAAAACATGCTTCTGGCCATGGTCGGACTGCTTCTGGCCGATGAACTGAGCGAGCTCAAGAAAAACGGCGCGGCACCAGCCCCGGTCGAAATCCAGTCCGCTAATGCCACACTCAGCGAAGAAATCGACGCCGGTCTGGCAGAAAAAATAAATCAAATCGCACAAGAAATAAATTCTGTTGCAAAAAAAATCGAATCAATGTAAACTTATCGCATAGAGGGTGAGCTGTCCGGTACGTAATATCCGCAGATCTTCCGAGCCAACGTTATTTTACAGGGAGCCGTCCCTGACACGACCGAGGTCCTGTTATATGGCGCCCACCTTATGAGAAGCGGTTCGATAAGAATGTTAAGGTACGGCTGAGACGGCACCCTCCAAATTTTTAAATCCCAGGCGGGATTTTTGTGTTTTAAATTCAGGAAGAAAAACGTGAAAATTATATACTGCGGAGACGTTGTCGCCCGGGCCGGCAGAGAAGCTGTTCTGAACAACATCGACACTTTGAAAGACACTTATCATCCCGACATCCTTATCGTTAATGTTGAAAACGCCGCTCACGGTTTTGGCGTTACTCCGGGAATCTGCAGAGAATTTTTGGACAAAGGTGTTGATGTTCTGGTAACGGGAAACCATGTCTGGCAGCAAAGAGAACTTATCCCTTTTCTGGCGGAAAACAAAAGGATTATTCGGCCGCTGAATTATCCGGAAAATCTTCCCGGAGCGGGATTTTGCGAAGTCGAGCTTCCCAACGGACGCAGAATTCTGGTTACGCAGCTTTTGGGACGGCTCTTTATGGAAGCGGTCGATTGTCCAGCTCAGGCCATAGAGAAGCTGCTTAAAAATTATACTCTCGGCAAAAATATCGACGCTATCTTTGTCGATATTCATGCGGAAGCAACCTCAGAAAAACTGTCAACCGGATATTTTCTGGATGGAAGAGTTTCCGTCGTGGCCGGGACACATACCCATGTTCCGACCGCAGACGCGAGAATCCTGCCCAAAGGAACCGCCTATATTACAGACGTCGGCATGTGCGGCGACTATGAATCCGTCCTGGGTTTTGACACGGAAGAACCCGTCAACCGCCTGACACGCAAATATACGGGCGGCAGACTGGTGCCAGCCAAAGGTCCGGGCACCCTGTTCGGCATTTATGTCGAAACCGACGACACCACGGGTCTGGCGCAAAGCATTGTTCAGATAAAAATCTGACAAAATCCGAAAACCGCTATGCGGTTATCCCGTTGCCGGCGGCGAAAAAAATTCGGCCGCACAGCCTCCTCAGCGGAGGCCGGTGTAGATTTTGCTGTCGTCCGGGATTTTGGCGCCGATGCCTTTTTTTATCTTTTCCATCCGCACAAAACCCATTTCGCCGTTATCTATCATGACGCGGCTCCAGACTTTGTCCGGCGTATAACCGGTCAGGCGCACTGTTTTCCGGGCCGGAAGCTCTGTCATAACATCAAAATCATCCGACGGGCCGTACATAACCTTCACTTTGCCGGTTACGTGATAAAGCATGTTCAGATCTTCCGTATTGGCGGGAATTTCCAGTATTTTTGACACAACGACATCATCAACCGTCTCACCGCCGGTGCGAAATTTTACTTCCTGATAATAGGTTATCTCGTCGCTTTTGGTAAAGTTCTTCATAAATTCCGTTTCCGTTACGACTTTTCGGGACAGAGCAATAATAATCGTCCCCCCTATCAGACCGGGAATGATCAGTTGCAGAATTTTCAAAAAACGGTAATTCCAGGGCTGCGGACGACTGACGGGCCCCGGATTGACAAGCGCCATAAAACGGCGGAGCAGTTTTTTCTGATAGTCATCGGCAAACTCCTGAGCCTGCAAGGCCGAAAGATAAGCCTGAGAAAATTTTTGCTCCTGATAATAGGCCAGCGCATTATGAACCAGAAGCCTGAAATTTTCCCGACGGTTATCGTCCAGATCTCTGATATTGTCAATAACAGCCCTTAGGCAAAGCCTGAAAGCCGTCGGGTTCCACCATCCCAAAAACCAGTTAATGAGAGATGTCTGAAAAACCGCCGCTCCGGCTTCGCGGCTGCTGCAGATTTCCTGCTCGTCTGAATAGGAATAACCGACCAGCCTGCCGATAACCTGACGCAGATGAAGTGCTCGCAGAGAGACCTCCTCGCCGCCTTTCCGGCTTTTATAAATTTTCAGGGAAAACATATCGGGAAAAGTCTCCGCCGGGTAGGCCTGCGCCAGCAAATCGTATGTCAGGCGCAAAACATCGTCTTTGACAATATCATAAGCAACAGATAGCTTCTGAAAATTCTCAAGAGCCTCTTCACTGGTGTTATGGTCGGGATGCCAGAACTTGGCTTTATCACGGTAATTGATTTTTATCATATGTTCGTCAGCGTCAAAAGATACGCCCAATGCGGCGTAATAGCCTTTCGGATCATATGAATAGGTTTTATTTTCGCTGCGGCTCATATATAAATCCCGTTTTTCAAAAGTTCATTGCCGGTTTTATCATCACATATTTTAATAAACTTTTCCTTAACGTTCACCCGGATTGTGCCGCTGTAATCCATTTCGCGCAGCGTGGTTTTGAAAACCCTCATGATATCGGCTATCAGATCTTCGCCAATGTTCTTTTCCGTTCTGACGACAAGATCAAAACGGCGGTCCTTTTCCAAGGAATATCCGTCGAACTGAAAGTTTCCGAGCCTGCTGAAAACCGTATCGACAACAAAGCGGGTGCCGTATTTTTCTCGTTTTGTTTTTTTGTTTTCCTCTTCTTCATCCGCTAGATTCCTGACGGCAATTCTTATTTTGCTGATAAATTCTCCCGTGTAATAGGGAATTTCCACAATTCTCCAGGCTATGGAATCCTGCCGAGCGCCGGCAAACAGACTGCCGAGTTTGGCCGCCACTTCCCTACCCTCCGCCGTAACGGACAGCTTATCCGCAAGATCGCTGCCCAGCCAGGCGTTCACGTCATGGCGGCTAACCGCTTTCATATACGAAAACAAATTGGACAGCAGTTTATCGTTTCCGGCCGGAAGCCGGTCAATAACAGCCGCCGCCAGGGCATTCTGGCCTGACGCGCGCAACGGCTCAAGCATTTTCAGCAAATTGTCGAGAAGTCCTTCCGTTTTCGGCTGACGCGCAGACGGCGCCAAAACCTGCCGCATTCCGGGAAGCTGCATTGATCGCAGAATATTGTCAGACATTCTTTCTATGAAATCCTGCGTGTCCAGCAGAATAATACTGCCGTTTTCAAGTTTCAGCGGCGTCTGCGGCAAGATGTCGCCCAACGGCGTCTTAAAAAACAACGGACCGCCGCCTTCCCTGATGACGGCTTCGCCCGGCAGCTGGTGGCCCTTCAGCGGCAGAAGCTCCATCTTTATCATATCTGCCAGACGGCGGATGCCGTCAGTATTCGGAAAGTCAACTGTGTGCGCCGAAAAATAATTTTTAACGGCCAGTTTGATCCTTTCTGCCGCATTTTCAAAAGGCATTTTCAACTCTGCGGCCTTATTTTCCCCGCCCAAAACAGAGGTCAGCGAAAACTCGGCAAAACTGCCGCGAAACGCATCGGCAAGAGGTTTGACAACCTGAGACGGAATCTCCAGTTCACGACCGATGTTTTCAATAAAAGCCTCCAGGCGAAGCGGGCTCAGAACCGTTTTGGGCAGCGAGGTTCCCGTTTCGCTGACTACGGCGGCGGAATATCCTGTCCGCGCTGCCGCGGCCGGCTGAAACAAAAACTTTTCCGGCGGCTGGTTATTGATGCTGCCGAGCTGAACCCTGATGGCCGCACCGCCGCCCTGGGCCTTCAGGCCGACGGACACTTCTCCATTTTCAGGCAGGGAAAGCGCCTGGCCAAGTTTCAGGCGAACCGGAATTTCTACCGTCTGCCCGCTTACGGAAAAAGAAATTTTTCCGTTGAGGCTGTTTATTTTGACAGCTCCGTTTTCTATCATGGCTTTCAGCATCAGGCTGTCGCCGCTTTTTATCTGTTCCCTGATTTCCGGCGGCAGTTCCTCCAATGTTCCGCTGATTCCCGTATCGGCGGAAGAAGGCGGAAGAACACTGCCGGTCAGAGGCGGAAGAAGACTATCCATTTATCAGTTTCCTGGCTATGGCGATGACATCTTCGGCCGCTTCGGAAGTCGGATAGCGGCTGATGAGCGGGGTCTGGTTGCGAATGGCGTCCCGCACCCGGGTATCTCTGCGGATTATACCTAATAGCTCCGGCGAGATTTTCAAGAAATTTTGGCAGGCTTTTAGAAGTGTGTCATATGTGCGCTGCCCTTCGCGCAGAGAATTGGCCTGATTTATCACGACATTGAGGCTGCACCGCGGATACTGCATTGTCATGATTTTTATAAAGGCATAAGCATCCGTCAGTGATGTCGGCTCATCCGTGCACAGCACAATTATCTTTTCGGCCATGCCCGACAAAATCCGCACCGGTTTTTCCACGCCGGCTCCCATATCCAAAATGACCTTATCATAAGACGAAGCCAGAATCGACAGGTCTTCTCCCAGTATCTGCAGTCGGCCGACGGGCATGGAAGCCAGACCAGCGGAACCGGAGCGGCCGGCAATAACGTCAAAATGGCCTTTGTCGCAATGGCAGACAACCTGATTGAGACTCATGGCGCCGGATATCACGCTGCCGAGATCGCTGCGAACCATCAGCCCCAGCTGAATGTCAATATTTGCCAGCCCCAAATCGCCGTCAAACAGCAGCGTTTTCTGCTGATAACCGCTCAACGCATGCGCCAGAGTTATGGAAAACCACGTTTTTCCCACGCCGCCTTTGCCCGAAGCAACGGCAATCATGTTGCGGCCCTTCCTCGTGCTGCGGGGCGCGACGCCTCTGGGCATTGTCTTTAATTCTTCCGTATTCTGTTCCACCATATTTCCTCCCCGTTCAATCAGGCCAGCACCAGTTTTGCCAGAGATTTGCCGTCTACTTCCGCCAATCCCGCGGCTATGCTGCCGCTGACCCCGGCAGCGCAAAAACTCATTTCACAGCAGGAAGCCACCGACAAAAGCGCCCCTATCCGGCGGGTCAGATCCAGCCGCGTCGGCAGCAGCAGCTTTGCGCCGATATTGCAAAAGATATCCGCAATTTCTACGGCTTCCAGCGTATTTTTTCCGGCATCCATAGTCAGGACGACATCCGCCCGCACCGCTTCGGACAAGCCGCTGACTTTGTCGACCTGCGCTTCGGAAAAAGGATTGATGCCCGGCGTGTCTATGAGCGTCAGGTCATAACGGCCGTTCAGGCTTTTGACCGCGTCAAACAGGCCGCGGCTGCCCGCAACCTCAAAAAAAGGCGTTTCGAGTATATCCGCAAAGGCCTTGAGCTGTGTTCCGGCCGCCGCCCGGACATTATCCGCCGAAATAATGCAGCAGCTGATATTCCGGAGTTTTGCCCTGGTTGCCACTTTGGCGATTGCCGTCGATTTTCCGGACCCAGGCACGCCCATAAACAATTTTACGGGCATTTGCGAATCCAAAATATTTTTGAAGGAAAAAATATCCGCAAAACAGAGTTCCAGAAGCTTCCGATCCTCAAAGACACCCTTTTCGGCGCTTATACGGCGGGCGGAAGACAATATCCGATCGCGGACGACATCCAAAACGCCATGATAGTCCAGACATTCCCGGATCACGGAATCGTTAAAAATCCTGCGGGCGGGACAAACTTCCAACTCTTCCCGCTCATCGAACAGAAGCTCTTCGTCATCTTCGACGGCGGCGGTCAGCAAAATCCTGCCGTCAGGCGTTTTTTCGTGAGAAATGATGACGGCGTCCGCGCCCAGAGCCTCTTTAACCAGAGCAAAGGCTTCTGCCATGTCGGAAGCGGTAAAATTTTTTAATTTCATCCGCTACCTCCTAAATCTGTCCGACTGTTTTGATTTTGGCTTTCGGATGAATTTCATTCTGCGACATGACAACCGTCAGCGGCCGGAAACGTTCGATAATCGAACGCACAAAAGGACGAATCCCCGGGCTGGTCAACAATACGGCGCTTTCGCCTTTTATGGCCAGTTCTTCCAGAGTGTTGCGCACCTTGGTTATGAACCCCTGCAATGCCGTCGGCGCCATAGCCAGCTGGCGCTCGTCGCCTTCGCCGATGATTGCTTCCGCAAAGGCATGCTCCCATTCCGGAGACAGCGTTACAAGCGGAATTACTCCGAATTCGTTGGTATTGGCATTGGACAGCTGCCGCGCCAGACGGGTGCGGACATGCTCCGTAATCAGCATCAGGCTGTGGGTTGTCGTAACAGCCTCGGAAATACCTTCCAGAATCGTCGGCAAATCGCGGATGGAAACTCTTTCCTGAAGCAGGTTCTGCAAAATGCGCTGAACAGCGCCCAGGCTGACCTTGCCCGGAATAAGCTCTTTGACGAGCTTCTGCTGTTCCTTGTCCATCTCGTCCAGCAGCTTCTGCGTTTCCGCATAAGACAGAAGCTCAGGCATGTTGTCTTTGACCAGTTCGGTAATATGAGTCGTAACAACCGTCGAGGGATCAACAACCGTGTAGCCGCGAAACATTGCTTCTTCCCGATACGACTGGTCAACCCACATGGCTTTCAGGCCGAATGTCGGCTCGGTGGTATTTTCTCCCGGCAGGGTTATCGGCTCGCCGCGGGGATCCATGACCAGTAGCTGCGTCGGCCGCAGTTCGCCGCGCCCGGCTTTGACTTCCTTGATGTAAATATTATACTCGTTCGCTTCCAGCTGCATATTGTCCTGAATGCGGATGGATGGCATGACAAACCCGAGTTCGGACGCAAGAGCCCGGCGAAGAGCCTTAATCTGATCCGTCAGTTTCCGGTTTGTCTCCTCATTGATCAACGGCAGCAGGCCGTAGCCGATTTCCAGACGGATGAGGTCAATGCGCAGAGCGTTGGCAATGGGCTCGTCGGCCGCTGCCTTGGCTGTTCCTTTCTTCTGCTCCTGTTCCATAACCTCGAGGGCTTTTTCCTGAGCGATTTTCTGCTGTTTGTTCAGGTAATAGGCCGTCGCGCCCGTCAGAGCCGCCAGCAGAACAAACGGAAAAGCCGGCGTACCGGGCAGCATTCCGAGAGCCAATGCCATAAAAGACGACATTCCCAAGGCTTTCGGATAATTGGCAAGCTGATCAAACAGCACCTTATCCGTAGCATCCGTCATACCGGCTTTGGATACCAGAATACCGGCGGCTACGGAAATAATCAGCGCCGGAACCTGAGCAACCAGACCGTCGCCGACCGTCAGTCTGGTATAGGTTTCTGCCGCGGCGGAAAAACTCATGCCATTTTGCACCATACCGATAATAATGCCGGCAACAACGTTGATAAAAGTGATAATCAAACCGGCAATGGCGTCTCCGCGGACAAATTTCGACGCACCGTCCATTGCTCCGTAGAAAGAACTTTCCTTCGACAGATCTTCACGGCGGGACCGTGCCTCTTCTTCGGTAATCAGCCCCGAGGAGAGGTCGGCATCAATCGCCATCTGCTTGCCGGGCATGGCATCCAACGCAAAGCGGGCGGCAACCTCGGCTATTCGGCCGGAACCTTTGGTAATGACCACAAAGTTTACGATGACCAAAATGGAGAAAACAATAACGCCGATGACAAAACTGTTGCCCATAATGAAACCGCCGAACGCCTCAATAACTTCACCGGCGGCATCGGGTCCCATATACCCGTTGGCCAGAATCAGTCTGGTTGAAGCCAGGTTCAGAGCCAGTCTGTACATCGTGGTTATCAGCAAAACCAGCGGAAAAGCGCTGAACTCTATGGGCTTTTCAATAAAAATCGCCGTCATCAGCACAATACAGGCCATCGTGATGGACAAGGACAAGGCAATATCCAGCAGCCAGGCCGGCATCGGCAAAATCAGGATAACCAGCATCAAAACTATGGCCAGGGCAAAAAAGATATCCCCCCTTTTGGTAGAGGAAACCAACAGATCCTTAAAAGACTTGCCGCCAAACATCGCGGCATTATTTTGCGGTTTTTTAGCCATGTTTATTTTTTATTCCTAAAGACCTTCCGGAACATCAAATCCTTCGTCCTGATATTGTTTGAGTTTGTTGCGCAGAGTCCGGATAGAAATACCCAGAATATTGGCCGCCGTCGTGCGATTGCCGTAAGTATGCTTCAGCGTGTCTATAATCAAATTCCGTTCCATGCTGGCCAGCGTATTTCCTGAAAATCCGTCCGCCGGCGAAGCGCTTTCGGCCTTTTCGATAACGGCGTCGGGACTGTTGAGGATAACGGCGTCATCGTCGATTTCTGTCCCGCCGGCGAGCAGCACGGCGCGATGTACGGTGTTTTCGAGTTCTCGGACATTTCCGGGCCAGAGATAATTCATCAGCTTTTCTTCCGCCGCCTTTGAAATCGGCTTCAGGGGAATATCGTTCAGTTCGGAATATTTTTTGGCAAAATGTTTGGCTAAGACAACAATGTCTCCCGGACGGTCTTTCAGCGGCGGAATATTAATATTTACGACATTCAGACGGTAATACAGATCCTGACGGAAAGTACCGTTTTTTACGGCTTCTTCAAGATTGCGGTTAGACGTCGCGATAATCCTTGTATTGACCTTTACCGGCGCACGGCCGCCGATGCGATCGATTTCTTTTTCCTGAATCGCGCGCAGAAGCTTGGCCTGAATTTTGATATCCATTTCCGAAATCTCATCCAGAAGCAGCGTGCCGTCAGAAGCCTCCTCAAATTTGCCGATGCGGCGGGCGACCGCTCCGGTAAAAGCTCCCTTTTCATACCCAAACAGCTCTGATTCAAGAAGGGTTTCGGGAATGGCGGCGCAGTTGACGGCCACAAACTTCTTATTGGCGCGTTTTGAATTGTCATGAATAAAACGCGAGAAAATTTCCTTACCGGTTCCCGACTCTCCCGTCAGGAGAATGTTTGCTTCCGAGGGGGCGATCTGTTTTGCCAGCTTTAAAACCTGCTCGGTTTTCTTATCGCCGTAAATCAGCGCGTGGTTTTCTCTTGTGGCCGCGGCCAGAACCGCTCCGATCAGCTCCGGATCCGGCGGCAGGGGAATATACTCCCTGGCTCCGGCCTTAATTGCCCGAACCGCCAGAACAGGATCATTGGCCACACCGGCCGCTACGACCAAGACGTTAATTCTCTCCTGTTCAAGGCTGGATATAAATTTGTGCACGTCAAGCTTGACATCGATCATAACCAGTTCTACGGATTTTCCCGAACGCAGGATATCAAGCGCGGATTCTATCTTGTCGGCAATTGAAACATGCCCGCCTTGCTCGATGGCAATTTTGCTCGCCGCACCGATCTGACCGTCTAATGTTCCAACAATCAATAATTCCATTTATCCCTCTGCCGTTCCGTTCCGGTTTATTTGGTAACCGATTTTACAATCTCGGTCATCGTGATGCCCAGTTTGTCGTCCACGACAACAACTTCGCCGCGGGCAACCAGATTGTTGTTGACATAAATGTCTATCGCCTCGCCGACTTTGCGGTCCAGTTCTATGATCGCGCCCTTGTTTAATTTCAGCAGCTGACTAACCTTCATTTTGGTTTTGCCCAAAATGGCGGACACTTTTACCGGAATGTCATAAACCGCTTCCAAATCGCTGGCCGAGCTCGGAATGTCAAAATCATCCATCCCGTTATCTTTCTTCAATACGGGATCATCTTCCATCGCGGAGCTTTCGCTCAATTCATCCAGTTCCAAATCTTTGCTCATCGTTTTTCTCCATTAAACACGGCCTATTTATCAGCCAAAAGTTCCTCTACTTTCTCAACCAGTCTGCCGGTATTGCGCTCGACGCCGCCGTTCTCCCATTCAACCCTGCAGTCCGCTTTGCCGAGAGACGCATCTTTATGCAGAGAAATCTTGCCTTCAAAATCATGGCTGTTTGCCAGCTTTGCAATATTTTCCTGCACGTATGATATAATATCGGGATGAATATAGAAAGACAATTTTGCTTCATTTTTAAAATTTTTGAAATTTTCGCTGATAAAACCGTTGACAATTTCTACGGCATGTTCTTCGCTCAGCCCGGGCACAAGCTTTTCAACAATTGTCTTGACCAGCTCCATGGATTGCTTTTCCCTTTCGGTTTCGGCCGACGACGTGTCTGCCACCAGCGCCGTCAGTTTCTGGCTGATATTTTCCAAAAGGGCCGAAACAGTCGCGTCAATCCCCTCCTGAGAAGTTTTGAAGCCGCGCTCGTAAGCATCCTGCTCGGCAGTTTTGATTCTGTCGGCAACCTCTTCTTCCGTATAGCTTTTTACTTCCGGTTCCTCCGCCGGCAGCTCCGCAAAGTCGGCATCAACAGGCTCTGAGGATTCTGGCTCGGACGGCTGCAAAAAAACTTCCGGTTCCTCCGCCGGCTCCAGCTTGTTTTTTTTGTTTTCCCCAACAACAAAATTATCAAACAAAAATTTCTTCAGCTCGCTCATCTGCCAAACCTAAAATCAGTAAATCAGCTCGTCGTTGTCTTTGCCTTCGCTGATGACTATCTCGCCGGCATTGGACAATTCCTTAGTCGTCGTAACAATGTACTGCTGAGCTTCTTCAACATCGCGCAAACGCACGGGGCCCATGGCCTCCATATCTTCCTTGATGATCTTTCCGGCGCGCGACGACATGTTGTTGAAGAACAGATCCTTGATTGTATCGGACGCTCCTTTCAGGGCTATTGCCAGTTTATCCTTATCGACATTCCGAAGCAGTATCTGAATACCCTGCGCGTCGACGCGGACCAGATCCTCAAACGTAAACATAAGAGATTTGACGCGTTCGGCACTCTCGCGGTTGCGTTCTTCCAAAGCTTCCATAAAGCGCGTTTCGGTATTGCGGTCCAAAGAATTGAAAATATCGGCGATGAGTTCGTGAGAATCCCGGCGGGTCGATTTGGAAAGGTTGGACATAAACTCTTTGCGGAGAGTCTTTTCCAATCCGTCCAATACTTCTTTCTGAACGGAATCCATGCGAAGCATGCGCATGACGATCTCCATGGCAAAATTTTCCGGTAGCAGGGCGATAACTTTCGCTGCGTGCTCCGCCTTGATTTTTGAAAGAATGACAGCAATTGTCTGCGGATATTCGTTTTTCAGATAATTGGCCAGAACATGTTCGTTGACGTTGCCGAGCTTGTCCCACATCGTACGACCGGCCGGTCCGCTGATTTCTTCCATAATCGCGGAAACGCGATCCTTGTCCAGAGCCTTGGACAGCAGGCGCTCGGTGCTTTCGTAAGTTCCTATCAGAGCGCCGGTGTTGGAAGCCTTTTCCACAAATTCCTGAAACAACTGCTCCACAACATTGGAGTTTACTTTTCCGAGGCTGGCCATAATGACAGAAAGTTCCTTGATCTCCTCGTCATCCATCAGAGCAAATATCTGGGCTGACTTGTCTTCATCCAGCGACATCATTAAAATGGCCGCCTTCTGCTGTCCCGAAATCAGATTATAATCATCTATCACATTTTGTTTCATATTCTGGTCCCAACCTTAATTGTTATCATTGGAATAAAGCCAGCTGCGGATAAGGCTGACCGCCGCTTCAGGATTTTTCTCAACAATATCGTTGATCTTCTTGAGCGAGGAAACCTTAATACGCCCGTCGATTTTGTTCATATTAATCAGCTCTTCTATCTCACCGTCCTCATCATTGAGGAAGTTGGACAGCAGCAGATTGTCCTCTTCGGCATTGTCGCCGAGGAGACGGCCCTCGCCGCCCTGGCGCGTCGTGTCAAACGCATTGTTGATAAGCGGGCGGATAACCAATAAAATAACCAAAATCGCTACGATTGCAACGCCTATACCTTCGGCTATGCGGATCAGCTCGTCTTTGGTAAAGCCCAAAATGAGCGTTTCCTCAATATCCATGGCATCAGGCGCAAAATTAATAAATTTCATATTGGCGACTTCCACCATATCGCCGCGGTCGGCATCAAAGCCTACCGCCGACTTGACCAAAGAGCGGATCTGATCCATTTCTTCCGGGGTTCTGTCGCGATAAACGAGCTTGCCGGCAGCGTCTTTTTCATAAATGCCGTCAACCATTACAGCGACGCTCAGCCTTCTGACCGTTCCCGTGTTTTTGACCTTGTTGCGGACAACTTTGGATATTTCATAGTTAATCGTCTCTTCCGTACGCGAATTCTGGGAAAAAGTTCCGGCATTGTTCAGGACATTGTCGCCGTTCGGAATATTCTGCGCCACCGTTACCGGGGACTCCCGGGTGTTGTTGGTGCCTTCTTCCGTAACCGTTGCCTGAGAACGCACGACCTGACTGTCGGGATCATAAATTTCCTCATTGGTAACAATCTGGTCAAAATCCATGTCCAGATTGACCTGAGCCCGGACTTTTCCTTCTCCGACCGTCCGCTCGAGAAGGCTCTGGACCTCCTGCGACATCTTACGCTCCTGCTCGCGCTTCAAAATCTCGTTATTGGCGGCGGAAATCGCTTCTTCATCCTCAAAATTGTTGGTCAGTAGATTGCCGGCATTGTCAACAATGGCCACATTCTTGACATCCAGCTTGGGAACGGCTGCGGCTACCAGCTTCTGGATAGACTGAATGCTCTGCAGGTTCAGTTTGCCGCTCTGAGTCTTTATGACCACAGAGGCCGTCGGTGTCTGCTCTTCGCGCGAAAACATTTCGCGTTTGGGGAGTACCAGATGAACCCTGGCGTATTTGATGTTGTCGACCGAACGAATCGTCCGCGCCAGTTCTCCCTCTAAAGCGCGTATCAGATTGACGTTCTGAACAAAATTGGTTGATCCCAGCGCATCGGTATTGTCAAAAATCTCATAACCGACATTGGCTCCTTTTGAGGCCAGAGCCAGTTCCGCCGTATCCACGCGGAGTTTGTTGACTTCATCTTGGGGAACAAGTATTTCCGTACCGTTTTTGGTTAATTTGAATTTAACGTTCGCGGCCTCCAGATTATTAACGATCTGCTTGGCGTCTTCCAGTTCCAAATCAGTGTACAGCACCGCGTAATCGGCCGAGCTCATCTTGGTGGCCAGATAAACAAAAAAACTTATCAAAAAAATGATAATGGCAGAAATTGCAGCCAGACGCCCCGGCGACAAGTTCTTTATACTCTGCAAAAAATTATTCACTAGATTCCCCAATCTATAAATATTTTGAATATAAACTCCCTAATTACTTTATCTATTAACTTAATTTTGCTTTTATTGAAACGATATTTTGAGATATTCACAACCGGAAACCGGACTAGAACAGCGCGAGGACAGAGAGGCCGGCCCGCGCTGTCAGAGAAAGGGCGTTGACTGCAGGTATGTTCATGACGAAGGTTTCCAGCCCGGGAATCGCAGAAAAAATCTACGTCTGAATAAAATTTGTGTCAAAAAATGCCCTGCCTTTTCTGGGCAGGGCGGATTTTTAGGAGTTTCTCAATAATATTACCGATCAGGATTAGGTCATCCGCGTCAGTTCATCCAGCATCTCGTCGGCCGTGGTGATAATTTTGGTTGCGGCCGAATACGCGCGCTGGGTTACAATCATGTTTGAGAACTCGGTAGCCAGATCCACGGTGGATGATTCCAGCGCCTTGGAGGTGATTTCACCGGCGCCGTTGGTTCCGGCCTGTTTCAGCAGAGCCTGACCGGACGCATCTGTTTCTATCCAGGAGTTGCCCGTCAGAGAATTCATGCCGTTTGGATTGGCAAAAGTCGCCACCGGCAAAATCGCTATCGGGCGGGTTTCGCCGTTATCGAACAACGCTGTTACAACGCCGCTTTCGCTGATGCTGACACCGGAGTAGCTTCCGAACTTCGCGCCGTCCTGCTTAATGTAGTTGGTTGTGAACGAACCGGAAAGGTTGGTCAAACCATCATTGGTGCCGATATTACCCATGTCGAGCTTGATTCTGGTTCCCTGGTCGGGATCGCCGTCCATGTTTTCGGCGCCGTTGGCCCATTCAATGGCCATTTCGTCAACATTGAAGTATTTCGGCGTACCGTCGGAATTGAACCGGACAGCCGGAACAACCGCACCCTGTTCGACTTCCGTTTCGTTGACAATAAAGGTGCTTTTTAAGGTTGCTTCCTTGTTCTTTATCGACTCCCAGCCGGTTTCGGTGCGGATGGTACCGTCAATTGCCTCGCCCAGCCCCTGAGTATCAATCGTGATATCGCCGCCGGTGGCCGTAGGCATAATTTCGAGCGACGAACCGCTGGCGACAAACCGATCCGGTTCGCTGGCGTTCAGTTTCAGGACATTGCCCAAAATGCTGACCATTTTTGCAACATCCACATTGCCGCCGCTGATGGCGTCATGGATGTCAACGGTGATCTCATCGCCGCCGGCAACGGTACCGTCGGTAAAGGTATATTTCTTACCATCAATAGTCAGGGTGTGGCCGACATAGGCCGCGGACGTCGTATCCTTGAAGTCAATGCGGGCTGTATTCTTGATGTCGTCATCAATTGCCTGGATCGTAAAGATACCTGTCGGAATTCCGGTATCCGGGCGCGGATTGGCAGCGCTCTGGACACAGGCAAGGGTCTTGCTGGCGTTAATCGTCAGTTCGGAACCGGCCACAGACTGCACGATCTGGATGCTGTTTCCATCCGCGCTGAAACGGTTTGCCGAAGGCATGTTGTTTTTCAGAGCCGTTTCAAACGCTTTGGTAAAGTCGCTGGTCGAAACAATACTGTCGGCAATATTGACGGCAATATTCTTGGTTGTTCCGTCATCAGGCGGAATGGTGGCCGTGCCGTTTGTGAAAATAAAGTTATAGGTAATGCCGGTACCCGCATCCGTAATCGCAATGCTGGAACCGTTCTGCGGAATGGAGGTAAATTCCAGCTGTCCGGCCGCATAATAAACGTCCGACGTGGTATCTCCGGAGTTTTCTGAATTGCCGTACAATGTTACATTGGCCGCGCCGCTCGGAATCGAAGTGGACATAGCCCAGCCGTTGGAACTGGTTTTGGTATATTCCAGGCTCATGTTGCTGGCATTGCCGAGGCTGTCGTAAATCAGAGCCGATACTTTGCGTTTGCCGCCGGCAGACGCGTTGTTCGGATCATAAATCGGATCCGATGATGGCAGGTTAGCGCCGAGACTGATCTGCTGCGTCGGAGTAGCCGTACCGCCGATGTTGGACAGGTTTACCGGACGCAGGTTACGGTTATCGACAATATTGTCGTTGATGTAAATCGTATTGCCGTTTTCATCGTAATAAGCCTTCATATAGTTAATGCCGTTTACATTGACAACCGTCGCATTCGGATTGCCGTCCCAAGGCAGCAGGGACCAGGCCTGAGCATAAAAACCGCCGGTATTTTTCAGATATCCGTTTTCGTCAACGGTAAAGTTTCCGGCACGGGTATAGGCCCACAGGTCTCCTTCTCCCGGATTGGCCGCCTGGTTGACCACAAAATATCCGGCGCCGCTGATGGCCACGTCCGTCGACGAAGAGGTCGAAGACAGCAGGCCCTGAACATCTACGCCCTGTTTGGGAACAGACTGCACGCCGCCCGGGGAATATAAACTTGAATTGGTTTGTTTTGTTACCAGGGTCTGGAACGCCACATTGGTGTTTTTGTAACCCACGGTATTTACATTCACGATATTGTCAGAAATAGCCCCCATCGCGCTGGATTGGGCAGCAAGACCTGAAATACCGGATTGCATTGCACCAAAAATACTCATTTTTTTATCTCCTAAAATTCCATTATATTAATCCGAAAGCTGCGGCTTTTAATGCTGCTGCGGCCGCGGTTCCGGCAAAATCGGCAACGGCTTCTGCCACGCCGCCCTCTTCTTCAGGAGGGGTTGTTTCACTGTCATCTCCGCCTTCGCCATCACCGGGAACTTCATCGCCGGGTTTGGTATCGTCTTTGTCAAAATAATCGTCGTTTCTGACAGTCAAAATATCGTTCAGGTTGGCGGTTACGGCATCGCCCAAGCCTACGTAAACACCGTTTGAGTCGCTAGCGACACCCGTTACGCGGCCGAAGACAGTCGTCATGACGCTGGGGGTTCCGTTGCCGCTCTCGGCTTTGGCAGTTACCTCAATCTGATAAGCACCGTCTTCCAGCTGGTTGCCGTCTGAATCCTTGCCGTCCCATGTAAATTCATGTGTTCCGGCCGTAATTTTTCCCTGTTCCGAATATACTATCTTGCCGTTCATATCTTTGACGGTAATGACCGCGCTCTTTACATTCTCCTCAAACGTATAGGTAGCTTTGGCTTTTCCGCCCTCAAGCGGCATAACGTCACCCAAAACTTGCGCAACCTTGCCAATGTAGGATACGGCCTGGGCTCCCAGGTTTGCAATATTCATCGACAACAGGCTGTCCAGCTTGGTATTGGTCTTAATGGCCTGCTCAACGCTCGAATACTGAACCAGCTGGTTGGTAAATTCGGCGGTATCCATCGGATCAAGAGGATCCTGATATTTGAGCTGGGTCGTCAGCAAGGTCAGAAATGTATTCATATCTGCGGACAACTGCTGAGAATCGGCAGATGCGGTTGACATTCCTGACTGCGTGTAATAACCGTTAATAGAGTTTACATCCGTCATCGTTCATCTCCCTTAAACTCTGATGTTGAGTCCAGATTTTCCGTCCCAGGTTTGGGGCTGGAACATATCTCCGCTTACGAGATCAATACTTGTCTCTTTTTCGAAAATGTCTCCGATGAAGTTACGCAGGCCGTTTTCTCTTTCTTGATTTTGGCCGGCCTGATCCCGATAGCTGAAGCTAAAGGACCCCTCATCGGTTTGGAAACCGGCATCGTTGAATGCCTTTTCCAAAGACTGCATTTCTTTCTGGAGAGCCTCCATTGTTTCCGGACGGCTGGAGATAATATGCGCCGACAACTTTCCGTCTTTGCCGAGTTGCATTTTGATTTCGATATGTCCCAAATCTTCCGGTTTCAGCGAAATGTCGATTTTGTCAACGCCTTTAACGGCCGATTTGGTAATATTGACCTTTACCTGTTCCACGACTTCGCGGCTCATGCCTTTGTAAACGTCGCGGAAAGAGGTCTGAGTATTCTGATTGGCCGCCTCGGCCCTTGCCGCCTGAACAAATTCACTTCCGGCCGCCGCGTGGGGCAATGCCGACAAAGCGCCGTCAACAACAGCGGAAACCTGCGCCTGAGCCGGCGCGGCATCTGAACCGGCAGGCTGCTGCAGCGGAACATTTGCTTGAACGGCGGCAGCCTGCGGCTGCATCTGATACTGACTCTTATTTAAATTCGCAGGCGTATTTTCGGACTGAACAGCCGTCTTGGCAACAGGCGTTCCTTCCGAGACCAATGCGGCCTCTTCCACGGCTTTGACATCAGCCAGCAGATCGCGAGCCGATTTCAGGGAAACTTCTTCTTCGCGGGTTTCAACCGTAATTTTCATTTTCTGTTCAGCGCCAATAACTTCCGAAAGCTTAGCGGCCTGTTCCGCCGTTTTTGAATCGGCGGCGGCGCCTAAAATTTCCTTATGCAGAACAGCTTCTTTTACTTCCTTCTGCTGAGCAGCGCCGGCCTTGGCCGCCAGAACAGCGTCAAAGCTATCGTCTCCTTCTGTCGGAAGCATTCCCGAAATATCAATATTCTTCCGGTTTTCATTCGCGGGAATAATCTGCAGCGGCTGTTCTCCGCCTTCCGGCGACACAATCATCAGCCCCGGCTCTTCAGACAACGCGGCGGCCAGTTCGGCGCCGTCAACTGCCTCAATGTTTCCGGTCAGGGGATTCAGAACATTAACAATGCCCATTCCCGCCAGTTCGGCCAGCGAGATGACTCTCGCCACATTTTCCGCCCGGTCGGTCACATCCTGCCCGGCAGCGTCGACGTCAGCGCTTTCCTTATCATTTTGCGAAGCATTTTCCTTTACTGGAGCGTTGTCTTTTTCAATACGTCCGTCCGTTTTTTCAGCCGGAGATTTTTCGGCTGCGGCGGCGGAAGCTTCTCCGCGGCTGTTTGTCTTGTCGTTTTTATCTTCCCGAGATGCTTTGGATTTTTTATCCGCGCCGGTATTTTCACGCACATTTCCGTCATTATTCCGACTGTCCGCCTTTTCCGCCCGGCGGGAAGAAGATTCCGCCTTCTGTGCAGAAACAGTCTGATCCGGTTCATTGCGAGCCAAAAGCTGGGCAAAACCTTCCCCGATCACATCGGCGGAATTTATTCTGCCCAACAACTGGTTTACGATACTGCTGTTTATTTCCTTGATTTCCATGGCGAACCATCTCCAAAACAAATTTTCACCTGAAGGAATATATGCAAACAGCGTGCCAAATTTAAAAAAATGAAAAAAATATCTTTATACCGAAAGAATACGGCCACGGAAACATAAGAACCGCGCAACGGATCTTTGCATTTCCGCTTTTCTTAGCAGAGGCAAGGCACTCTCTGAACCGGCCTCATCTCCGGAGCATAAACGGCAAGAACTTTTCCGACGCATAAAAAAGCGCCCTGCCGGGCGCCTAAAGCAAAATCTTAAGACGACGGAACGTCTCATTCGCCGTTGTCGGCAAGATTATCGGTTTTACCGCCGGTCAAACCTTTAGCAATATTCATATTGATATTAATCAGAATATTCAGATTATCGGGATTGGGTTCCGCCAAAACATTCACCGTCCGCTGGAACACGAACAGAGCAAGATTCATAATATTGGCCCGAACTTCGGCTGGCTGGGGGCAGTCGCTCTCTTTCATGGCGCTGGCAATGATCGTCCACAGGCGGCGGTTTTTCTCCAAAGCTTCCGGAAGTTCGTGTTTTCTTTCCTCCCAGTGCTCCTTTATCAGGTTGAGAGCGGAGGCCGTTCGTATCAGGGCGCGGCTTTCAAGTTCGTTCTGCCCCAGAGAAAGCACGTCGTTTGCGGAATATTGCTGCGATACATTCATAATCTTTACCCAAAAAAACTAAATCTAAAATCTTTTTTAATATAATTTAGTTAAATTATGGTTATATTCTAGAATATATTTTGGCCAATTACAAACTTTTTAAGGTTTCGTCATGACAAAATTTGCAAAATGCACGGTCTTTTTTCTTCTGGCGACGCTGTTTTCTGCCAGCGCTTTTGCTATGGTTGAAATAAAAAAAGAAAAAAACATAACTAAAGAAGAACTGAGAGTTACGTCTTTTCTCGATTATCCGCCTTTCGGCAACTATGCCAACCCGCCTTACCGCGAAACGTTTGATTCCGTATTCAGATCTCTTATTGAAGAATATGCTCCCAAACATAATTTTGAACTCGCTTACGTTATCAATAAAAACTATCCCGTGCTGGTTCGCGATGTCAGACGCGGCGAAATAGACGTCCTGCTGGGCATGTACCACGAAACGAAAATTTATAACGGTCTCGAATATATTTTTCCCGCCGTTGTCAACAACCCGCTTGTGGTCATTATGCTTCCGGGACGGATACACGAGGTTTCGACCAAAAGCGACCTGAAAAAGCTTAGGGGTGTCATGAACGCGCACGAACATATCAGCGATTATGTCGCCGGAGAACTTAAAAGCTACAATATAAAGAAATTTGACAAGTCCGTCGACGTTTACGAACAGCTTTTTACCGGAAAAGCCGATTATGTTCTCGGCAGTCTTTATTTTAATATGATCGAGACTTCAAAACTCGGCCTGCGCAGTAAAGTAAGCTTTTCCAAACAAGCTTTATGGAATATGCCAATGTTCATCGGGGTTTCCAAACTTTCCCGCAATAAGAAAATGCTGATAAAAACTTTGGAAGCCCTTATGGAAAAACCGGAAACGCGCACCAATATCAATAACAGACTGCGCGATATGGTCATGCAGGCCGAAAAAGACTATATCGGCGTCGTTCCTCCCGCCTATACGAAAAAATAAAAGGCGATCCTATTGACCTTTAAAATGTAATTGTTAAAATCGGAGACAAAACAACCGTAAAAACAAGGGGCATAATATGGTACTTCTGATACATCATCCGGTCTCTCCGGCGTCGCGAAAAGCGCGGATTCTAATGGCCGAGAAAAGGATGCTCTTTGTTCTGAAAGAAGAAGAGCCGTGGAATCCCTCCCCCGACATGTATAAGCTGACACCGTCGGGCGAAGTGCCCGTGTTTATTTCCGACGGCAACGTAATCGCCGGAAATTATGCCATTACCGAATATTTGGAGGAAGTGAGCCGCGACGTGCGCCTTCTGCCGGCAGACGCCAGACAGCGGGCCGAAACACGCCGCCTGATGGAATGGTTTGACGAAAAATTTTACAAAGAAGTTTACAGAAATATTGTTCTGGAAAAAGTACATAAACGTTTTGGTTCGGGAAACCCGCCGGATTCCAGAGTTTTGAAAGTCGGTATCAATAACCTGAACTTTCATCTGGAATATGTTGACTGGCTTGCCGAGCGCCAGAATTATCTTGCGGGGGAAGATTTTTCGCTTGCGGACATAACGGCGGCAGCGCATTTGTCGGTTATTGACTATCTGGGAGACATCCCCTGGGACAGCTATAAAAACGCCAAACTGTGGTACTCCAAAATCAAGTCCCGTCCCAGCTTTAAAGATATCCTCAGAGATAACATCAAAGGCATACTTCCCGCAAAACACTATGCAAACCTGGATTTTTAAATGAAAAAGACTTGTGTTATTTTTAGTTTTCTCGCTCTTTGCGCCTGCACTTCCTTTCAGGAGGGAAAAGGACAGGTCATTTATCACTGGGAAAGAGAAAATACCGGCGTCGAAAAATTTGCCCGCGACCATTCGGAATGCATGCGGCAGGCGGAAGACTTCAAACTGCTGCCGGACGTGCGCACCTGGTTCTTTTCCGAAGAGGTCAAGATGAACATCCGCGCGGACTGGCACTCCGAAAAGGGTATCTGGGCCAGTTATGTTCCCTATCCGGGCGCCATGCCGGTTATGGTGAATAGCCTGCGCAACGATTATGATTCCAGCCCGAAAAAATACCGCCTCTGCATGGAAGATCGCGGTTACTGGCACAGAACATACAACCTGCCCAGCATTACAAACATCTTTATTTACCGTCCGCAGAGCGTTCTGCAGAATGATCCGATAAACGGCGGCGCATACTAAATTCATAAAATTCCGACTGATAACCGCCGCCGACAGCTTTATAATAGGCAATGATGCTCTGGTAGATGGCTCCGTTGCCGGCCGCCAGTTCCGTCTGGGCTTTCAGGAGATCCTGTTCGGCCGTCAGCATATCGCTGAATTCGATCAGTCCCTGGCGGTATTTCTGTAGCGTATACCGCATCACTTTTTTCATATTCTCCACGGACTGATAATCGGATTTGTTTTTCTGGTATGCCTTGTCAACCGACACCATGGCATCTTTTATTTCGCCCACCGCATTCAGCAGCGTATTTTTGTAAAGCTCGACATATTCCTGCGCCGTTTCCTTTTGGAGCTGCACATTGTTAACCAGCTGCCCCCAGTGGAAAACCGGCAGAGAAATCGCCGGCGTATAGCTGAAGGCTTCGCTCGCGGGCGTAAACAGAGAAGTGCCGCGGATTGACTGATAACCGAACAGAGCGCTGATGCTGACATTGGGATACAGCTCGGCCACCGCCTGACCGATCGCCGCGTTTTGGGCAACAAGATTCTGCTCGGCCGCCCTGACGTCTGGCCGCAGCCGGACGATCTCTGCCGGAATTTCAAACAGCGTGTCTATCTCAAAATCGAAACGGCCGCTGACCAGATTGTGGCGGATCGGATCCAACTGGACTTCCAGCCGTCCCGGCAAAACGCCGGTAAGCACAGCCAGAGCGTTTTTGTCGGCCTCAATCTGGTATTCCAGCTGAGGAATGAGGCTTTTGGTCGTTTCTACGGCATATTGGGCCTGATTATAAGCTATGTCGTCCGTCAGACCAAAACTGCGTTTTTCTGCGACAATGCCGAAAATATCCTCCTGAAGCCGGAGATTTTGCTCCGCAATGCGCAGCTGTTCCTGAGCTATGCGCAGTTTGACATAAGTTCCCGCCACTTCGGAAACCAGCGTAACCCTGACATTGTCCAGATTGGCCGCCGCCGCCTCAAACAGCGCGCGGTTTTGTTCCGTCAGTCTACGGCCGGCACCCCAGATGTCCAATTCCCAGCTGGCGTCCAGCCCGGTTTGATAATAATTTGTTTTGATGGCCATTCCGATGTTTTTGCTCGGTTTGGCATAATCGTATTTTGTTCCGACATCAAGAACCGGCAGGTACTGCCCCGCATCAATGTTCAGAACCGTTCGCGCTTCGCGGAGTTTCTGCACCGCCACGCGTACATTCGGACTGCCGGCAATTGCGCAGTCTATCAGATAATTCAGCGTCTCGTCGTTAAATTGTTTATACCAGTCCTGCGGAATAACCCTTTTGGTTCCGTCTTTCAGCTCCAGAGATTCGCCGATCTGCTGCTCCGTCAGAAACCCCGGCCGCCGGTAATCGGGGCCGACCGTGCAGGAAGCCAGCAAAAAAGCGGGAATCATCAGCAAATATTTATTTTTCATTTTTTACGCTTCCTTTTTTTGCAGCCGGTTTGCGGCCGAGTTTTATCCCCAGCGGGTTGCCCTTTCGAGCTGTTTCGGCCTGTACCGCGGCTTCATCCCGGCCGTGCCCAGCCCATTCTTTCAGGGTCTCAAACAACGCAAACAAAGCGGGAATAAAAATTATTCCGACAAAAGTGGCGGCAATCATACCGAAAAATACCGAAGTGCCGATGGCAATCTGGCTCGACGCACCGGCTCCCGTGGCGATAATCATCGGGAAAACGCCGAGAATAAAGGTCAGAGCCGTCATCAAAACCGCCCGAAATCTTTCGCCGGCTCCTTTTTTGGCCGCGTCCAAAATCGTATCGCCGTCGTCGCGGTAAGCTTTGGTAAACTCCACGATCAAAATCGCGTTTTTGGCGGCAAGACCTATGAGCATAATCAGTCCCAGCTGGGCGTAAATACTGAGTGACTGTCCCATCAGGTGCAGGCCTATCAGAGCGCCGAGTATCGCAAATATCGTCGAAAACATGACGGCAAAAGCCAGCATCCAGCTTTCGTAGAGCGCGACAAGAAACAAGTAGCAGAAAACCAGCGCCAGAATAATCAGGAAAGTTGCCAGACCGGCGGCTTCCACTTCCTGCAGGCTCAATCCCGTCCAGGCAATCGAAAATCCTTTGGGAAGAAGCTTATCCGCCGACGCGCGAATGGCATCGATGGCGGTTCCGGTGCTCACGCCCGGGTTGGCCTGAGCGGTTATCGACGCGTCCGTATACTGGTTATAACGATAAATAATCTTCGGAGAGACAGAAGTTTTTACCGTTGCAAAGCTCTTGACCTTTATCAGGTTTCCGGTATTGGACCGCACATAGAGATTCTCAACGTCCTCAATGCTACGGCGGTAAGCGAAGTCCGCCTGAATGATGACTTTGTTTATCTGTCCGCTCAGAGTTATGTTATTGACGTAACGCGACCCGAGATTATTCTGCAGCGCCTCAAAAAGCGCGGATACCGGAATATTGTAAGATTCAAGCTTGGTCCTGTCTATGTCGAGGTAAACATGCGGCGTGTCTGCCGTAAAAGTACTGAAAGCATAGGACAATTCCGGCGAGGCGTTGAGACCGCCCAAAAATTTTTCCATGACTCCGTAAAGCTCCAGAGGCGTAATATCGCCGTTTGTCGCCAGAAGTTCCAGAGACAGACCGTTGCTTTTGCCGATGCCGGGAATGGATGGCGGCGCAAAAAAGTTTATTTCAGCCCGGGAATCGCGGCCGAATTCTTCCAGCAGCCGACTGGTCAGCGCCTCGATCGACAAGGATTTTGACTTGCGTTCCGACCAGTCGTCCAGCCCCACGACACCGAGCGCCACGTTTTCTCCGCCGCCGCCCAAAAGCGAATAGCCGGCCACGGAAATAAAATATTTGACACCTTTGATTTTCAGGGCGCGCGCCGTTACGTCATTCATGACCGCATTGGTTTCGTTAATGCCCGAAGTATCGGGAAGCTGAATGTTGGCAAAAATAATTCCCTGATCCTCTTCCGGCAGAAAAGATGTCGGTGTCAGGGCAAATCCGAGGCCGATAACGGCAATGGTTCCCACGGTAACCAGAGCCGTCGTTTTCAGGTAAGACGAAAAAAAGCCGACCACGCCGAGATATTTGTTTTTGAAAAAATCAACCGTTTCGTCGAACCATTTGAAAAAACCGCGCGGATTTTCCCGCTGATCGCCGCGGAGGAAAATGGCGCAAAGCGACGGGCTCAGTGTCAGGGCATTGAAGGCGGAGAAAACAACTGCCGTCGCAATGGTTACGGCAAACTGCTGATAAATTTTTCCGGTAATGCCGGCCATCAGTCCGACCGGAATAAAAATCGAAAGAAGAACAAACGTCGTGGCAATAATCGCGCTGGCAATCTGCTGCATCGCCCTGACCGATGCCGACTTGGCATCCATATTTTCGTAAACCATCAGATACTGGACGCGTTCCACAACGATAATCGCGTCGTCTACAACCAGGCCGATGGCCAGAATCATGGCAAACAGAGTCAGAATATTAATGTCGAATCCCAGAATATAAATAACGGCGAAAGTAGCAATCAGCGAAACGGGAATCGTAATCAGCGGAATCAGGGTTGTTTTGATTTTCTGCAAAAAAACGTAAGTTACCAGCACAACCAGCGAAAACGTGATAAACAGCGTTTCGATAATACTCTGGATGGAAGCGCGAACATAGCCGGTAGAATCGTAGGCTACCTTAAATTCCATATCATCGGGAAAAGTTTCGCTTAATGTCTTTATCTCCTTGCGGACATTATTCATAATGTCCAGAGAGTTGGAATTGGGCGTCTGACTCAGGCCGATGATGACCGCGGGGGCATTGTCAAAATGGGCATTCATATTATAAGTGTCGGCACCGAGTTCTATTCTGGCAACGTCTTTCAGGCGGATGATGCCGCCGTCGGACGAGGTGGCGACGACAATATTTTCAAAGTCGTCCACATTGTTCAGCAACCCTTTGGCCGTCAGCGACAGCACAAGTCCAGAATCCGACGGACTGGGCGCCGAGCCGATTTCGCCAATCGAGGCCTGAATGTTCTGTGATGAAACGGCTTTGACAATATCCGTGCTGTCGAGGCCGAGAGACGATATTTTTTCGGTATTCAGCCAGATACGCATACTGTACTGCGGCCCGTAAATCGACACGTCGCCTATCCCGGGCACACGGGCCAGAGGATTTTTGATGTTGGTGTAAGCAAAGTTGCTGAGATAAAGGTCGTTGTAAGTGTTGCCGGGAGAGCGCAGCACCAGCATGCCGAGGATGTTGGACATCTGGGTGCTGACGTCTATTCCTTCCTGATTGACCAGCGCCGGCAGCTGGGACGTTACCTGTTGCAGCCGGTTCTGCACCTTTACCTGGGCAATATCAGGATCCGTTCCGACATCAAATGTAATTGTCAGCGTATACTGGCCGTTGTCGTCCGACGTCGAGGACATGTAAAGCATGTTTTCAACGCCGTTCATCTGGTTTTCAATGGGAACAGCCACCGTATCGACCAAAACCTGAGCGCTTGCCCCGGGATAGGTGGTCGACACCACAATCTGCGGCGGCGTGATCTGCGGATACTGAGAAATCGGCAAAACAGCAATCGACAACAGGCCGAGCAGAATCATTATAATGGAAATAACGCCCGCAAAACGCGGTTTATCAATGAAATATTCAGAGAACATTATTTATTCTCCCTGGAACTCTTGGCGTTTTCGGCCAGTCTGACCTTTATTTTCCGGTCCGGGGAAATCTGCCCGACCTTGTCCAAAACTATGTAATCTCCTTTTTTGAAGCCGTTGCGCACCAGATAATTGTCTCCGGAGGAGGAAATGATGTCTATTTTGACTTTGTCCAGCCGGCTGCCGTTGACAATGTATACAAAATTTCCCGAGGATTCCATATTAACCAACCGCTGCGCAATCAGGACCGCGTTTTTATAATTTTTTTCGACAATGACATCGACATATGCGTTTGAAACCAGCTTTTTATCGGCATTTTCAAAATCGGCAAAGACGGCGATCGAACTTGTTGCCCTGTTTATTTCGTTGTCGGCAAACTGATAGGTTCCGGTTTTTTCAAAAAGACTGCCGTCGGCCAGCTTTAATTTTATTTTTTCGCCGGCAAAAAGCTGCCCTTTTCCGATTTCTTCAATGTAATCCCTGTCCGTGATGGAAAAGACAACGCGTATCGGGTCAAACTGAATCAGGCGCAGCAGCGGCTGGGACGACGGCGAAACATAATCGCCGCGCGTCAGGGTTACATTGCCGACAATACCGGAAATCGGAGCCTGAATTACCGTATATTCGTAATTTACACGGGCCAGGTCATAATTGGCCCGGGCTTCCGCAAGCTGTGCCTCCGCAGATAGATAGGACGCCTTGGCATTGTCGATTTCGGTTTTAGACATGGCCTTTTCCCCGGCATTCCGAACTCTCTGATAATATATCCGGGCATTGTTATAGTCGGCCTGAGCCTGCAAAACAGCCGCCTTGGCCGCATTCATCCGCGCGCGGTATTCGTCCTGACGGATGACCAGCAGCGTGTCGCCCTGTTTGACCTCCTGTCCGCCTTCAACCAGAATATCCTCCAGAAAGCCGTTTATATAGGGCAGAATATTGACGTCATTAATCGGCGTTACGTAACCGATGTAATTTTTCTCGACTGTCATGTCTCTTATGTCGAGAGGCGCCACGTTCAGCGTCAGTTCGGCCTTGTCCCGGCCGACGGCGGCAGCATTTTCGGACGAAGGCCTGTCCCGCAAGGCAAAATATGCCAAAATCAAGGCAATAATAGCCAATACCGACAACAAAACGCCGTAAGTCTTTTTTTCTTCTTTCTGCTGCATCTTGCAAATCCCCGTTCTTAAACTTTTTATTTATGACTAAAGTTTAAATAATGGGGATTGGTTCTAATTCAAGTACAGACAAAAGATTGTTTTTTATGCGGGCGGAAGAATGCAACATACGAATATTTCCCGGAAAAAAAGGTCCTCAAAAAGCGGAGAAAAGAAGCCGGGGCGACTGACGAAACTTCCGACGGCCGGCCTGATATGACAGACGGAGAGAAGTACAACGCGTTGGCGACAGACGGGAAGAAGCACGGCACATTGGCGGCTGACGGAGAAAAAAGAGTGGCGGCGAATTTGCTGACGGTAAAACTGTGGGATTTTTAATATTTTTCTTTGCTGTAAGCAAAATCCGTTGTAAACTTGATGTTAAATTTGTGCCGGAACATAGGTCCGGTCACTGTCAATCAAACAAGAGGAATATTTTCTGAACATGGAAAAAAACAATGATACCGCGCCTGTGGTTCTGCAGGTGCTTCCGGAACTGGAAACCGGCGGTCTGGAGACGGGAACCGTCGAAATGGCCTGCGAACTGCAAAAGCACGGCATAAAAAACTTTGTCGCGTCTCAGGGCGGACGCATGGTTCATGATCTGGAAAAGGCCAAGGTCCCGCATATTACGCTGCCCTTGAAAACCAAGAACCCCTTCAAGATGCTCAGCAACGCCAAAAAGCTGGAAAAGGTCATCCGCGAAAACGGCATCAACATTGTTCATGCCCGCTCCAGAGCTCCCGCATGGAGCGCCTACTGGGCGGCAAAGCGCGCCGGCGTCCATTTTATGACGACTTTTCATGGCACATACGGTCTCGGCCCTTTCGGCATCAAGAAGCTTTATAACCGGGTTATGACCTACGGCGAAAGAGTTATCGCCATTTCCAACCATATCCGGAACCATATGATTAAAAACTATAAAACGGATGACGGCAAAATCCGGCTCATCTTCCGCTGCGCGGACATTGAAAAGTTTAATCCGGCAGCCGTATCCCAGGAACGGATGATCAAAAAAATCAAGGAATACAATATTGCTGAAGACAAACCCGTCATTCTACTTCCCGGACGCATTACGCACTGGAAAGGTCAGCACCTGCTGATTGAAGCGCTGCACCTGATGAAACATAAAGATTATTACTGCATTATCGCCGGCGCGGAACAGGGCCGCACCGATTATCTGAACCACATCAAAAACCTGGCCCGCAAATACAATCTGCAGGATCGCGTCGGCTTCTTTGGAATTTACAGCGACGCTCCGGCGCTGATGATGGTTTCGAACATTATTCTTTCGACGGCAATCGAACCCGAGGCCTTCGGCCGCATTGCCGTCGAAGGGCAGGCAATGGGCAAAATCGTTATCGCCTCGAATATCGGAGGGTCTCTGGACAATCTGATCGACGGCAAAACCGGACGCCTGTTTGCCAGCAACGACGCCCAATCTCTGGCCGATGCCATTGACTGGGCGCTGGACCTGCCGGAAGAAGAAAAGAAAAAAATCTCCGAAGCGGCGGTCAAAAACGTAAAAGACAACTTCACAAAAGAAATAATGTGTGATAAAACTATCAAGGTTTATAAAGAACTTATGGCTCTTGATAAACATTAAAACAATTTAATTTAACAAAGGAAAATTTTAAAATGGTTGCGATAAAATTACCTGACGGTAGTATTTTAGAGATGGAAAGCGGGGTCAACGGTTTTGACGTCGCGAACAAGATCAGTCCGAATTTGGCCAAAGCCGCTTTGGCTGTTACTGTTAACGGAAAAACACAGGATTTGAGCACTCCCATCACTACCGACGCAACCGTAACCATCATTACCGGTAAGGATAAGGAAGGCCTGCATATCCTGCGCCACTCCTGCTCGCACGTTATGGCACAGGCGGTCAAAGAACTCTGGCCTGACGTTCAGGTTACCATCGGCCCGGCCATTGAAAACGGCTTTTATTATGACTTTGCCCGCAAAGAACCGTTTACAACCGAAGATTTTGAAAAAATCGAAAACAAAATGCACGAAATCGTCAAACGCGACGAAAAACTCGAGCGTATTGTCATGCCGCGCAACGAGGCAATCAAATACTTTAAGGATCTCGGCGAACATTATAAAGCCGAAATTATCGAAGACCTTCCGGAAGACGAAACGATTTCGCTGTACCGCCAGGGATCGTTTACCGATCTGTGCCGCGGACCGCACGTCCCCTCCACCGGCAAAATCGGCGATGCGTTCAAACTGATGAAAGTGGCGGGCGCATACTGGCGTGGCGATTCCAGCAAGGAAATGCTGCAGCGTATTTATGCAACGGCCTGGGTGGACAAAAAAGACCTTAAAGCTTATCTGGAAATGCTGGAAGAAGCCGAAAAACGCGATCACCGCAAACTTGGCAAGGAAATGGACCTGTTTCATTTTGAGCCGGAATATGCTCCCGGCGCGGTCTTCTGGCATGACAAGGGCTATAAGATTTACCGCAAACTGATTGAATACATGCGCAACCGTCAGGAGCACAACGGCTACTGCGAGATCTCGACGCCGCGCATTATGGACCGCTGTCTGTGGGAAACCTCGGGGCACTGGGACAAATACGGCGCCCACAACTATTCGGGCAGCACCGAAGACGGCAAGATGTTCTGCGTAAAACCCATGAACTGTCCGGGCGGCCTTTTGGTTTATAAACAGGGTATAAAGTCATACCGCGATCTGCCGCTGCGTATGGCCGAGTTCGGCAAAGTTAACCGTTATGAGGCTTCGGGATCGCTGATGGGACTGATGCGCGTCCGCGAATTTACGCAGGACGACGCCCATATTTTCTGTACGCCGGAACAGATGGAAGAAGAGTGCATCAGCACGCTGAAGCTGATTTTGGATATTTATAAGGACTTCGGGTTTGAAGACGTCAAAATCTATCTGTCGACACGCCCGGACAGCATTTACCGCATCGGTTCGGACGAAATCTGGGATATCTGCGAAAACGCTCTGGCCAACGCGCTCAATTCGCACGGTTACAAGTTTGAAATCAATGAAGGCGAAGGCGCCTTTTACGGTCCGAAACTTGAATTTATCCTGCGCGATGCTATCGGCCGCGAATGGCAATGTGGCACGATCCAGGTAGATATGAACCTGCCGCAGCGTTTTGATATTTCCTATATTGGCGAAGACGGAGAAAAACACCAGCCGGTTATGCTGCACCGCGCTTTGTTCGGCTCCATTGAGCGTTTTCTCGGTATCTTAATCGAGAATCACGCAGGAAAACTGCCGCTGTGGCTGTCTCCGGAACAGGTTGTCGTCTGCCCGATTGTCAGCGATTATGACAGCTATGCCGAAGAGGTAACCCAAAAGCTAAAAAACGCCGGGTTATATGCTAAGGCAGACCTGCGCAACGAAAAGATCAATTACAAAGTGCGTGAACATTCTGTTGCCAAAATTCCGGTCATTGCCGTTGTCGGCGCCAAGGAAAAAGAAAACGGCACGGTTACCGTCCGCCGGCTGGGTTCCGAAAAGCAGGAAGTTATGAAGCTGGATGACTTTGTGACCGCTCTGGTTAAAGAAGCCCAAATGCCGCATCTGCACGAATAAGCCGGTTCAGGCGATATTTAATCCCTCCGCTATTTGGCGGAGGGATTTTTTTATCCTATCCTAAGATAAATCTTAAGTTTTATCTACGCTTGCCAGCGTGGCGGCAGCAATGTTTCAATCCCTGTTATGGTTTTCCGCAATGTCGCAATAAAACAGCCCCGCAGTCAGCGGGGCTGTTTGTTAATACTGGCAGAGATAGCAGGACTTGATGCTGCTGTAACTCCAGGATGATGAAGAACCGCCGCAGTTACCGTGTTTGTTGTCCCAGTCGCAGTCATAATAATCGTTATCATTTTTATTATCTGTACCAAAACCGGGGCTGATTATGTTACAGCCTTTTTTAGCTCGAACATTTCGGGTTGATCCCTTTGTATCCGTACCACCGAGACGAATACGAGGTTCCCAACCATCGCTGAGTTTCCTGCCAAAACACATCTGGCTCCTCCAGCCACCACTATTTTCGTAGCACATATTCATATAATTCGTATAAAGCTGCGAGTGTCCCTGAAGTCTTACTTTGCCGGACGGGTTGATATTTACCCGGTTAACATCCAGTATCGCCATATGGTAAATAAACAGGTTGGCCGGGCCTTTAACCGAAGTATTGTTCTGATTCAGATTGATTGTTCCGCCAAGCGTCGCGTCTTTGGTAACATGCGCCGAAGAACATTCACCGACATTCAGCGTTGATATTTTTAAATCTCCCGAACTGTACGGGTGAATCTGAACAACGGAAGTATTGCTGATGTCCAGAGTCGAAATTGTTCCGCCGGTAAGATCGCCCTCCGCGCCGTCTTTAATATAAAGCGTCGACAAAGTCGCCCCTTTGCTGACAGTAACCTTGGTTGCCGCACCGTTGCCGACATTTGCATTGTCAACGGTTACCGTTCCGTTGATTTTTACGCCGCTGCCAAAACTGATTCTTCCGGCATGAGCAACAATTGGCCCTTCATAAGTGCCGCTTTTCAGCGTCAGATAGACGGATGAACTGTCCAAATCGCCGTATTTGATATTGCCGCTGAGGGTTGCCGCCGCGCTGCCCCATACGGCAATGGTTTTGGCCTTGTAAACCGGATTGCCGCTGGTCAGCCCGTTGACATTGAAAGTTCCGCCATCATAAACCTTAAAAACAAATCCTTTATTGGCTGCGGAACTGGCTCCGGTTCCCATCGTTATGCTTCCTTTATCAAGAATCACTACCGTTCCCGTATCCTTGAAAGTAACATTGTCCCACTTGGCCTGGAAGTCGACCAGAAATTCGTTTGAACCAGACGGCATGACATCTACGCCGTCAATGCTTTTATTGAGAAGATAAGCGCTTTCTACCGACGAAGCCGTTACCGTCGGTTTCGACAAGGAAGCACAGGCCGGATAAGCCGTCAGCTTCGACGGGCCGTAAATATAACGGTAGTCCGAGCAAGCGGCATCTTTCCAGGAAGTGTTTTGGAAAGGCATTTTTCCGTCTTCAATAATATAGGCCTCGGCTTTGTTGGACAGGCTGTAAATGGTGCCGTTGGTATCTTCGGCAAATTTTCCGGAAGTCAAAAGCTCCGTACGGCAGCTGGCTTTACAATACTGCGTGCTGGCCGGACAATAATAATCCGAACCGAATTTTTTCGCCTCTTCGGCTGTGCAGATATTCGACGTATATCCCTGTTCCGAACAGTAATCGGCCACGCTTTTGCATTCATTATATGTCGTAACGCCGTCTATCGTACATGACGAGGCGTTAACTGCCGGGCCATAATCGCAGTCCCTGTAATTTTCAGGACATTTGCAAGCCTGATATTTTCCATCGCATTCCTCGCCGATACCAACCTGATTATTGACGCAGGTTTCGGTATAATTATCCGGACAGCCGCAATCGCTGTACAAAATTACCTTGCTTGTGGCATTCAGCCGGCCGCCGCTTTTGAAGAAGTTATTGCTGATACAGCTTTTGCCTTTCAGGATTTTCGGCTGTATGCAGCTCTGAACTTGGCCGCTGTAAATGCCTCCGGAAGGAATATCGGCAGCATCGGCAATGTATTTATAGGTTGAAGGACTGCAAACGCAAATTTTGTTTCCCGTCGCCGCGCAGGTATTGGCGGCATAAGTTCCGCCGGTACAGGACTTTTCCGTTACCGAAGAAGATAAGCAGCATTCTTTATAGTAGCCGCTTTCCAAACCGCATTCGCCGACCGGCTCGGAAGAAATTCCCGAAGCTGACAAAACCGAAAAACTGCTGCTGCAGCTTTGTATTGTAAAGCCGTTTTTGGCACACTGCCCCTTGACATTATAATCGTCAGAATCCAAGCTTTCAGTGCCGCAAGTCCCATTTGAGACAAAGCAGACGCGCGCAAGCTGATAAGAGGCATCAGAATCTTGGATAGGCTTTAGCCCGATAGGTGTGTATATATGTGTGTCTGTAAAGATATGATTCTCAGAGGCGTTGCCAGGACCGGCCAATAAAATCACAACAAAAAACAAAAAGATTTTAAAAACAGCAATCATGGCACACACCCCATAATTATCATATTGAACTAAAGCCTATGATTCCATGATACAGATCATAGAGCGTTTTGTCAACTATTTATGGGGCGTGTTGTCTTTTTGGCTAATTGTTTTTAAATGAGCCCAAGTTTGCGCAGGGGTTCAAGCACTTTTTCCTTATTGCGCTTTTTCAGCGGGCGTATCGGCCGGCCGGCATAAACAGTCCAGGGCTCGAACTTGTACCGCGGCGGCACAAAACTCAGAGCGCCGATGCTGACCCCTTCAGGAATGTCGTTGTCGGGCATGATAACGGAATTGGTGCCGACGCCGGTATATTTTCCGAGAGTTACTCCGCCGGTTATTTCCGGCACATCGGGAACGGAATGCGTAACCAGTTCGTTTACATAGTCATTGCTGGACAGCCAGATTTTGACGCCGGCGGCAAGGCTGGAATAACTGCCCATTTTGAAAGTCAGTTTTCCGTCGCCGCCCGCAATATATGCTCCCGCGGCGATTTCACAGTCAGACCCGATCTCGCAGGCACTGGATATGCGGCAGAAGTCGGAAATACGCACATTATCTCCGACCGTAACCAGATCCGGTTTTTTGATGACTACATATTCGCCCAAAACAAAATTTTTTCCGTGTTTCATGATATCCTCCGTTTCACATTATGAAACAAGGTTATCAATCGGCGTAGCAAAAAACAAATCACTTAAAAATAAGAGATGTTTCAATGTATGAATTTGTAAGATTTTGTTACTGAAGCAGCGTCAGCACCGCGCTACGCACATTTTTGTCCTTGCTGCGGTAACAGTTCAGAAGCTGTTTTTCCTCATCCGTTACCAGAATATCGTCCTCAACGGCTATGCCGGCAAAGAAATCCACCACGGATATGTTCATTACACTTAAGATTTTGAGCAGACGGGCGCAGGATATCCGGTTTATGCCGGCCTCATATTTCTGAACCTGCTGAAAAACAACGCCTATTTCTTTGGCCAGCCTTTCCTGGCTGAAATTCCGGAGCTCGCGAAAATAACGCAGGCGTCTGCCGAGCTCGATATCTATCTCTCCCACTTTTGACACAACACACCTCCAAGTATCTCAAAAAACAAAAACCACCTGTAAAAGGTGGTCGGAGAGCTGAGAAATCACATCTATAGAAATGACATTTTAGCCTTTAAGGAAATTCCTCTGAACATCCGCTAAAATCTCCCCGACCATTTATAATCTGTCGGGTTTTACACATAAGCCTCTAGCATAAGTATTTAAAGGTTTGTGCTTTCGGTGAAACTTGCCACCGCCATAGATTAAAGGCTTCTCAGGGCCCCGATTCTTTTACAAGAACCTTGAAAGCTGTGTCTTAAAACAGCCTTCTTTGTGTAAGATATACGAAATTTAAAATTTTGCAAAAATTATTTAGCAATGCACAGCCGCTTTGCGCGGGAATCAAGTTCCCGTCCCGAGGGAGAAAGATTAGAACATGTTAATATGTTACTTGCCGGAGCCTTTTGCCGGCACGGCAGCCTTACGCAGATTATCGTCAACATAATGACGGACAGTCCGGCCAAATGTCTGGTTAATGTAATTGGTGAGCTCCGTCGGATGTTCCGCATATTTTTCCGCTTCAGCCTGCGCCTGCAGCAGCTCGTCTATTTTCATAACCTTTTCTAGAGCGTCGCGCTTTTCGGCGGCTTTGGGCGCTCCCCGAACCGCCGCAATGTTGAACAGAACATGCGCCCGGTAAATGTCTTTCGGAAAGGCGCTACCGGTTGCCAGGATATCACCTAGCTGCGTCATGGCCTCGACATGCCCCTGATTAATGGCCATTTTCAGAAAACGCACCGCGTTGCCATAGTTTTTGGTAATGCCGTCGCCATTCAGATACATCAGCGCCAGTACATATTCGGCATCGTCATAATGAACATTCGCCGCCTCGCGAATCAGAGATACGGCTTTCTTATAGTCTTTGGGAACAACAAACCCTTTATAATAGGCATAGCCGAGCATGAATTTGGCGGTCGGATTGTCTTTTCTGGCGGCTTGCTTAAACAGCTCCATAGCTGCCCGGCTGTTTTTTCCGACATTCTCGCCGCTCAGATAAATAAACGCCAGATTAACGGACGCCTCGACATTTCCGAGCTTGGCTGCGCGGTCAAACATGGCGGCAGCTTTCAGATAATTTTTTTCCGTGCCGATACCGCTGTAATACAGGCTCCCCACATTATTGACGGCGATGCTGTCATTCTGGGCCGCAGCCATGGAATAATAGCGAAAGGCCTTTTCATAATCTTTGGAAACGCCGTTTTCACCATAAAGGTACATATATCCCAAAGTCAGCTGGGAGTTGACATCGCCTTCTTCCGCCTGACGGGTAACCCGCTCGACAAAACTTTCCTTTCCCTCATTGGGGCGCGCTTTTACTTTCGGCGCTTCTTTCTTTTTGCCAAAACTGAAATTCATGAATGAGAAAATGCCTTTATCCTCATCCTCTTTGTCCGCCGAGACACTTTCTTTCTCCTCTTTCAGAGAATCTACGGCATCCATGAGCGTCAGTTCCTGCTTATTATCGTTCTGTCCGATATCAAGCTGCGGCTGCGCCGCGGCGGCAGAAACGCTTCCCAGCAAAAATAAAAACACCCACATATATTTCCGCATTTTATCTTTCTCCCGACGGATTATTACCTAACGGCCCGACCTGGTGGCCTTTAACCTCTGCTTTCTATAATATAAGGCAATCTCGCGTTTCGTCAAACGCTTTTCATCGCCGGTGCGCTTTCCTTTTTTCTGTCCGGCAGCCTCAGCAACGGCCCGATCGTAGTCCTGCCAGTAATTTCCAGCATAATTGTCCTTGTAGATATTTTTGTTCATCAGATCGCGGAACTTTTTGGCCTTGCCGTATCCATCCCAGTTTTTCCGGTCGGCCGCCGGATTGTATCTGGTTCCGGGAACCGCATTCAGCAGCGACGAATCTTTTTGCAATTTTTCATCCGCGTAATACTGCCTTATCTTATGATATTTTTTGGCAATAAACGGCGCATAGCGGCGCGAAATTTCATACAGGCTGCCGATGTCGAAACCGTTGTCGGAAGCCGCCGCCCTGTTCAGCGGATCTTCCGGAGAAAACTCCTTGTCTAGATCCAGAATCTTAAACGGACGAACCATATAGTCTTTTTTTATCAAATTCCGGCAAATTTCATAGGTATCGTCCGGATAATCGGCCGGAATCCGCAGCGCCTTGAAATCTTCCTCTATCCAGCGAACCTTGTCCAGAACCTGCATGTTATATTCATGAATGGCTTTTTTGTTTGTTTTTTGCATGCCAAGTTTTTTGATGTCAATAAAAGCCTCTATCTGCCGGATCTCTTCTGGAGACATTTTATCCCGATTTTCGGCCAGATATTCTTCCCGAACCCTGATCTGCTCGTAATCATGATGCGTCAGCAAATCCGCCTTATAATACAACATATGAATTTTTATCTGCGCTTCGGCGCTGAGGGTGTCCGTTTTAATCTGATCTCCGTCCATACCCGCATTGACTTTCAGGTGCAGAAACATTTTGACATCATAATAACTTTTTTTGTTTTTCCGGTATCTTTCCTCATTTCCTTCTTTTTCCATATCCAGCTCATAAAAAGAAGTGCGGGTTTCCTCATCATTGATATTCAGGCGTTTACAGGCCCTGAAATCCTGCATTGTTTCTTCTACACCGGAATAATATTTGCGGGTAACGGTCAGGCGCAGAATATCGTTAACGCGCTCATGCGGCTTTTTAACAGCGGCAATCTCTCGTTCGTAGCGCTCCCTGTCTCCGTGGCGAAGATAATCTTCCCGAATCTTTTGCAGATCTTCCTCGTAGTCCACACGGTAACTTATTATTTTCTGAATTGCCCGTTTCGGTTTTTTCATCACGGGCAGAATTATATAAACGCCGTTATTTTCCGAATCACGATATTCGACGCGCATGCAGGTAAAAGGCGTTACATCCTTAAACCGGTATTCACTCTCAACCGTTTTGCGGCGTTTTTTTCCGGTCCGTTTATCCGTATATGTTCTAATATGGGTCTCAACCTCTCCGGTTTCGGGATTTATGCAGACAATCCGCTCCGGATGGCCAAAGGTTTCGTACATACCACGGTAAACCTCCCGATAGGATGCCATCCCGTCACGGTAATATTTCAGCAGGTAATCCCGTTCTTCTTCATTTATCAGGCTTTTGTAATAGGCCTCATAAATTTCCTGAATATTACGGCTGTCTTTTTTTCTTTGGATTTCGCAAATCTGTTCTTCCGATAATCTGCGGATGTCTTTTGCCGTTATAACGGTATCTTCGTCGAAAAAATTTTTATCCATGGCTGTGTTACCCATCTTTCTTTAAGCCGTAAAAAAAGGGCGGTGATTTTCATCGCCGCCCCCAGTTATCTGTCTTGATTAGAACAAGCTCAAGACTGACTGCGCGGCCTGAGAAGCCAGGCTCAGCGAATTAATCGCAAGCTGCTGTCTTGTCTGCAGCGCAAGCATGTTCGCAGACTCTTCGTTCATGTCCGCAAGCGTCAGTTTGTCCGCTCCTTCTTCCAGAACGTTGATCAGGTTCTCCGTGAAGTCTTCGCGGTTCTGGACTACAGAGTAGTTGTTACCGAACTCGGACGCATAGTTGCGAAGTTTGGATATCGCTCCGTCTACCGCCGTAATCGATGCGTCTATCGCTTCGTTCGTGCTCCAGTCTTTCGCTTCGGTCATGCCGAGGCCGGCTGCGCTGCCGTCAACGCCCTGAATGGTCAGAGACGACGAACGGTCTTCGTTGAAAACGACTTTCAAAGTCTGTTCCTTACCGCCCAGCAAGTTGACGCCTTTATACGACGCGTCTTTGGCCAACTGGTCGATCTGGCTTAAAATGTCGTTGTACTGCTTCAGCGAACTCTGACGATCCGTATTATCGACAGTTCCGGAGAAAGATAATCCCAATCCTGCTCCTGCCGTATCGGTATTACTGACGGTTGCTTTAACATTGCCACTGTTGCTAATTTTCAGCTGACCGCCAACAACCTCAACTTTGAAACCTTTGACAATGGTTCCGTCTGCATCGGCGACACCGGTTCTGTCCGCGTTTAAGGCTGTTTCAAGAGCCGCTGCAGCAGCATCAATATCGCCATCTTCCGCTACGCTGGCCGAAACAGATGTTTTGGTGCCGTCTTCAAGCGTTACATCGATTTTAATCGTACCTGCTGCCCCGGTCGGAGCCGTATACGTTCCGGAACTGGCAACAGTTTTGGGCGCGGTATCGCGAGCGGTATTAGCAATAGCTTTTGCCTGCTGCGCAAATGAAGTAATCGCCTCAATCGCCTCGTCCGCCGCCTTAATCGTCTGAATGCCCTGACCCATGCTGTCCAACAAGGCGCTCAGGTCCGAAGCGCGGTTCGTCAGAGACTGCGCCGCATAATACGAGGACGGATTGTCTATCGCCGAGTTTACTTTTTTACCGGTGGAAAGTCTTTCCTGCGTGG
>CALXTQ010000015.1 GCA_944391485.1 uncultured Alphaproteobacteria bacterium
CTTCCATGCGCGCCAATCTTCTCAGTCTTCAGCAGACTTCAAAGCTTCAGGACATGACCTCCAACCGGCTGTCGACCGGTCTGAAGGTCAATTCTGCCATTGACAATCCCTCCGCATATTATACCGCTCGGTCCCTTTCCGACCGGGCCTCGGACCTTAATGCCCTGCTGGACGCCATGTCTCAGGGGATACAGACTCTCAAAACCGTATCAAAAACACTTGAAACAGCTTCGGCTTTTCTCGGACAGGCCGCCGCTGTTCTGACGCAGTCATATACGCAAACCGGAACGGCCGCTGTTCACAAATCCATAGAAGAATACGAGAAACAAGGCTACACCGTCATCAGCTCGGATATGGACAGCGCGTCCATACAGGCGCTTCTGACCGACGGAGCTAAGCTGGTTTTGTCCGGAGACATTGTTTTGGATGATAAACTGAGCATAGATGCCGCTAATGTAACCATAGACGGCAACGGCTACAAAATCAGCTATGCCGGCAGTAACAATATGCTGACCGTTCGAGGTTCCGACACAACCATTACCAACATCAGTTTTAACTATTCCGCTGCCGACGGCGGTTCGGCAATTCTCATAGACGGCGCGGACGCCTCGGCGGATATTTCGCATCTGACGTTAAAAGCGGATGGCAAACGGGCCTACGGCGTCAGAGTAACCAACGGCGGCGGGCTGAAGCTGGACAACGCGCAGGGAATAAGCGTCAGCGGCTTCGGGTCGCAAAAACTTGTCAACGGTAACGCCGAACTCTACGACGGACAAAGCAATACGCAAGCCATTGTCGGAGAAATCGGCACGGATAGTCTGGCGGCCAGTGCGGCAAACCAGTTTTACGCGCCGGGAACCGACAAGCACGGAACCTTTGGGCAGGGCAGCTGGTATCTTCCCTCCATCGGTGAATTAATGGACATGTATGGAACAGATGCTTCCGGCATGACTGGCGGATATGGAACCTCCGGTGCGGTTGGAGATAATAAAAACAAGATTAATACTGCTTTGACAACCCTTGCCGGAAAGGACAGCAAGATTGCTTCTGCCTTAAGCAATGGGTACTACTGGTCGTCTTCCGAGTATAATTCTAACCATTCTTTGTACCTTTCCGCAAGTAATGGCTACCGGAACTACAACTATAAGTCTAGCAGCACCAATTACGTCAGGTGTTTCCAGCTTTTAGAAAATTGCTTTCCTCCCTTTAACTCTTCCGCCGGCGCTTCTAGCGCTGGCGATGCGGTGAGCGGCGAAGCCGCTCCGCAAATCGGCGACATTATGTACTCCGACCTTACTTACGGTTCTGCCGATGACTATGACGGCAGTAAAACAGCCGTCGGTGTTGTAACCTGGGTCTCCGAAGACGGAACCTCAGCAAAAATCATGAATCTGAAAGACCTGCGCTTCAGTTCTACCGATCAGGCCGGAAATTTTAACCCTGACGATCCTTATAACGGCTCCGTTGGTTATACCCGCTGGACAACTGATTCCACCGCCAAAACCGAAGATATCGACGATGTAACCAACTTTCCGTCCGCCCAGCTTTTGGCTGAAGCAAAAACCAAAGGAACCATAACTGTCAGCAACACCAACCTCCCGAACGGCAGCACCGGCGGCAATGCCGGAAGCGGCATCGACAGCGAAGCAGTCAAAGAACAGTATCAGGAAATTTTAGCCCAATATGACGCCCTCATCAGTGACGGAAATTACAAAGGCGTCAACCTGCTGCGCGGCGACAGCCTCAAAGTCAGCTTCAATGAGGATCGGAGTTCTTATCTCGACATTACCGGAGTAAATGCATCGTCTCAGGCGCTGGGTCTCGGCCAAAGAGAAATAAGCACTCTGGAAGATATATCCCGGACCTTGGAAGACATTTCCTCCGCTCTAAATCAGCTCCGCGGCTATGCCGAAATTTTCGGCTCTCATAACTCTGTTCTGACTACCCGACAGAATTTTACCGAAGCAATGATCAATGTTCTGGAAGAAGGCGCCGACAAACTAACGCTGGCCGACATGAACCAAGAAAGCGCCAACATGCTCGCTCTGCAGACCAGACAGATGCTTGCCGTCAACTCCCTGGCCCTCGCCTCTCAGGCCAGCCAGTCCGTCCTCAAACTCTTTTAGCTTTGTTTCTTAAAAAACAGCTAATCCGTCCTGAAGCTGTTTTAGGAAAATTGCCGGCACGTTACTACTGCCTCTCGTTTTGCCCTCAGATAAACCCCGAAACGGCTGGCTTCCAAACGGCTCTTTTTTCATATTCTCTGCCTGTCGCCAACCGGTTTTTCTTAATTCCGCCGCCCCTCGCAAATCCCGGCGATACTCCCCGGCCCGACACCCAAGCTCCGGCCTCCTGATTTATCCCAGCGGCGCAAATCCCGCCGCTCTTACCCAAACCTTTTAACGGATATTCTCTTTTCTCTGTATTTGCCACCAAATCATGTCGACAGCACAAAGCAGCGCCGTTCCAGTCTTTTGGCACCCTGCTCTGAAGAAATCATGCTTCCCGTCTGGCAGATATTGACAGACAGATTCTGAGCTGCTGATTTCAAAATTTCCCCCTGAAAAATATAGATATCCACGATCGCTTCGACCACGCTTGTCAGACTGAAGCTGTCTTGTTCCTCAGCTCGACAATTCGGGTAATTCCATTTTTTCTATAAGGCATAATAATAAAAAAGACGGAAAGTTCCGGAGAACTTTCCGTCTTTACGTTACGGAACAGCTTTAAACAAACATTGTGTCCAGCAGTTCTTTGGCATAAGCCCTCATGTCCGGATTCCGCATCAGCTTAAGCTTGAGGTCAGAAAAAGCCAGATCCTTGTTGGTGCCGCAGTCAAAACGCATCGCGTCACACAAAACGCCGCTCAGTTTGACGCCGCGGGTTGCCGCCAGATTCATGGCGTCGGTCAGGTTTATCTCGCCGTTTGAGCCTTTGCTGACTTCGGGCAGAATATCCATAATGATGTTCGGCAGAATATACGGCCCCATACTGGCATAGTTCGACGGAACTTCTTCCAGCTTCGGCTTCTCGACCAAACCTTTGGCATGCACAACGCGGCCGTCGCGAACCGCTCCGACCAGAGCACCATAGCGCGTCATCTGTTCGCGGGGAAATTCCATAATGTTTTCGACCATTCCGCCATATTCGTCATAAACATTCAGCAGCTGTTTCAAAATTCCGTCGCCGTGAATATTGATGTAAACATCGTCAGGCCACATGACAATAAAATCGCGATCCCCGACAATTTCTTTGGCCATCAGAATGGCATGCCCGTTCCCTTTCGGCTCTTTCTGCTCGGCAAAAGAAAACTTCATGCCCTGCGGAATAATCTCCTGAACCGCTTTCAGCAGATCCAGTTTGTTTTTTTCTTTCAGATGATTTTCAAGCCAGGGATATGGAGAAAAATAAGTTTCAAATAAATGTTTGCAGGACTGATCGCTGTAAATAAAGACCACTTCCTTAATGCCTATTTCTGCGCAGGCATCAACCGCATATTGAATAATCGGACGGCTGTCCAGTGTTAAAAATCCTTTATGAAGAGCCTTGGTTGCCGGAAGGTTGCGCGTCGAAAGACCTGCTACCGGCAAGATGCAGACTTCAGGTTTTTTTATCATTCAAAAACTCCTAATAATATAAGGTTAATACAATAACTGAAATATAACATAAAAAAACGATTCGACAAGTGGGATTCTCAATTTGCGGACAGTCTCTTTTTGCCTTTTGCGAAAACCCGTTTCGCCCTTCAGCAGACAACGCCGTCCGGGTTATCTGTCCCGGACAAAGCAGGAGCAAACCAACCCCAACAGACAACTCCTTCCAAGCCATCCGTCCCGGACAGAGCAGGCCGAGACAGGCGCAAACAAACCCCGGCAAAGAATACTGAACCGGATGCCCGGGCGCGTTTTTTCACCTCTTACAGCCACCCCGCCCCTTCGGCTCCACGGCTATTCCACTTTTTTGATAACGCCCGAAGCCTTAGAGATTTCCCCTGTCGGTTTCCGCAGCAGGCTCTGACTTTCTTCCTGTTTTTCCGGAGCTTTGCCGCTGTCTTTTTCCGTTGCGGCAGGCTCGGTTTCCTCAATGATTATTTCCGGTTTTTTGACAATTCCTCTCTTGGGAGCCTTGCCGGTAAAATCCAGAACCGGAAGCTCTTCGCGTTCCTTGGCGGCTTCCATTTTTTCAATTTCTTCAATATCGCGGGTAATCGTAACGCTCTGCCCCTGCGCTCCGGAAATCTTTCCGGTATTTTCCTCAAGCTTCTTCTTGATTTCCTCTTCTTTCAGCTTTTGGGCATACGCCGCTTCCTCCTTGGCCGTCAGCATCTCGGCATGCTCCATGAGACGGCTGACGTTTTCTTCCATTCCGGCTTCTTCCCGCAGCGATTTTTCCAGCATCTCTTTTATGATTCCCGTATACTCCTCAAGCCTGACAATATCATTGCTGTTCTGGATAATGATATAATCTTTCACCAGCTGCGTATTAACGGCGTCCAGCGCCAGGAAATTATCGTCAATCCGTTTTCTCATTTCCAGAATGGTATTGTCCTTGTTGATGTCAAACAGAGTCTTTATCCCGGCCAGCCTTGTCGGAAACGCGCCGAACGCTTCGCGATACTCGTTTATCCGCTGTTTCGATTTTTCATAAATATCCATAATGCGGTTATAGTCGTCATTTATTCTTTGTCGGACGTCTTTCTCATAACTTGTGGCAATATCTTTCTTAAGCTGTCCGATCTGTTCGCGGAGCGCTTCGTTCTTCTCGCCCATGGACTGGGGAAGCTTCTCGTCAAAATCCGTGCTCAGACCCAATGCCAGCAATTCGTCTATCCTCCGGACCGTCTCTTTGACAACGGCGTCGATTTCTCCGTATTTCTGCTTGACATTGTCATGAACTGCCTGTTTTTTCTTTGTTTCCAAATCCGGAATAACATTTTCCAACAGATCGTTCTGCGTTTTTTTGATTTCTTCCAGCTGCGTCTGCATCAGACCGTTGAGATAATTAAGCCGCGCCTGTTCCGCCGCTTTTTTGTCCGCGGCAACCTTTGCCCAGTGAGCATCGTAAACATCCGTAATGCGGCTTACGTCATAAGTCAGTCCGGGCGCAATCATCGCGCCGCTCATCACAAAGCCGAGCGGATTGATTTTAAGCTTTGGAAAAGTCAGCTCAAATTCGGCCTTCATGTCCCAAGCATCAAGACTGCCGCTGCCTCTCATGCTGACAAACCAGTCCGACGCCTTGAAGGAAGTGTCCTTAAACACATAATCCGCATTGACCACGTCCACCGTTCCCGACATGCTGTCAAAAACCGTTTCCCCGTTTTGCAGATTATCTCTGACCACATTAGCCAGCCCGTCCGTTTTGTCGCGCTTGCCGAGGTCGTCATAAATCGCCTGGATATTCCACCCCTTGACCAGCGGGCTCTTAATGTCAAACACGATATGCGCGTTCAGCTTGTCGACAAAATCCTCCGCGGAAACGGCGCTGCTGTTAAAATCGGAACGGAACGTCAGAGCGCCGGATTTGACGCCGTATTTTTTACCGCTGAAATGTCCTTCGTCAATCTGCTGGTTTTCGGCGGACAGGCTGCCCCGCACAACCGGCGTATTCTGCATATCGAGCGCCAAATCGGTTCTGATGCTTCCGCCGTTGTAAAGTCCGTTAAAATCCTTAATATCCAGCTTGCCGTCCTGAAGAGTCAGGTTAAATTTCGCATTTTTAACCGCGGCTCCCTTATAGGTCAGATCATCTATGTCAAATTTTCCTTTCAGGTTAAAGGTTTTGTAAAAAGCATAGTTGATTTTCGTCTTATCCAGAAACGGTTTAGCGATAAACTCCTCATTTTCGGGCACGCTGCCGCCGCGGAAGATAACCTTATTATCCTCTTTAGAATTATAAAAGAAACGGTCAAATTCAAATTTATTGATTTTCAGATTAGCCACGATCCCCGGCCGTTCGCCTGTATTGTCATAGGCAAAAGCCCCGCGGATATTGTTTGAGCCAACAAACGAGTTGAAGCGGCTGGCCGTAAACTTGTCTGGCGTTCCCGCCAGCTGGGCCGCCATATTAAAGACCCCGAGGGAAAAAGCCTTGGGATTATAGTCAAAATTAAGGTCATTGACCAGTTTCACAAAATCGGGGGACTTGAGTTCCAGGATTCCCGAAAACTGCAGTTTTCCGTCCTGTCCCGCCAACTGCCCCGAATACATGGTTTCCAGATACTCGATCTTAGAAACGGCGTTAAGAGAAACCTTGTCGAAAGTGCCGCTCACGGTTCCCTGCGACGATAAAGTCTTTATATTTTTGAGATTAATGCCAGGTCGGTTAATGTCAAACTTGTTCAGCATCAGGGAAATATCCTGAGTGCTCAGATTATATTTCACCCCTTCAAACTGCGGAACGGAACCAAACCCTTTCACAACGCCCGATGCCTCCAGCCTGGCGTTGGCAACGCTGCCGACGGAAAGCCCATTGATTTCCATTATCCCGTTGGTGATTTTTCCGTCAAAACGCGTATTTTCAAATGGAATATTTTCATATATACCCAAAGCCAAATTCGCTTTTATCACCCAGTCGGCATCATTGACAAAGGCCAGTTTTCCGAAACGGTAAGCCATTCTTGCGGCCAGTCCCTGCACGGCTGTTTCCTCCGGCAGAGCCCCGATATAATTGTCAAAATTAATATTGTCTCCCGTTACGTCCAGATAATAATTGTTCCGGCTGCCGGTAATAATGCCCGCCTCGCCTTTGAGCGAACTTTTGTCGACAGTCAGTTCAAACGGAGCTATTTTCACGGTTTTCAGTGTTCCGGCTACCGTTGCCGAGCCGACGCTTCGCTTATAAGTCGAAGGCGTTACCTGCGTCAGGCCGTACCCCAGCCAGCCCGCAAGTTTCTGCAGATCGGCAGTCGTATATTCGACATCAAGATTGTATGTCAACTCGCCGTTCCGGGAAAAAATATCGCCGCTTGCTTCAAAACCTGTATCGCCGGACAGCGTTGCCGAAAGGCTGCGGATTGTCAGGTCATTGTCTACAAAATCCACGCTCAGATTAAAATCCCTGATATTCTGATTGTTATACGTCGAATTGATTGACTTGACGTCGGCAATCAGGTCAAATTCCGCCCGCGGCTCATACGCCGCGCCTTCCGCCTTATACTTGTTCAGCAGATGCTGAATGGTTTTGACCGCCGGAACCAGATCCAAATCGGTCATTTCAAACGCGGCTTCGATTTGCCGGCGTTCCGGTTCCTCGCCTTCTTCGGGCTCCTCCGGCCGCGGAATAAGAATATTGCCGGCGCCGGCCGAGGTGCCGTATTTGACCACGACATTGCTCAGGTCTATTTTTGTCTTATTGGTTTCTACCTGAAGAGAAAGCGCCAGCGGATAATCATATTCCGCCCCCAGAGACGCGGACTTGAAGTTTTTGTTAATAAAATCAACCGGTTTTTGGGAATCAATCACCAGATTACCGCTCAAAGCATCATTATTCAGCAGAACGGAGCCGTCAAAACGGACAAATGTCTGCGACGTCGGATGATTGAGCACAAAATTGACCGTCGTTGCGAAACTTTCCGAAAACTGTCCCAGAGAAATGGCAAACCCCTCGGGGTTATTGTCTTTGATGTAGCTTCCTTCAATACGGTACGGTCCGAAAATGCTCGGCGCGATAACTTCCGCATTCAGGTTTTCAAGCATTACGTCGACATTCCGCCGGGGATCAACCACATTCAGGGTCGCTTTTTCGAGCATGACGCTGTCGAGAGTAACCTCAACGTTTTCCAGACTGAACTTCTGTTCTTCGCTCAGCGGCGACTGCCAGTTCAGTTTTCCGTCGCTCTGCACTTCGAGTAAAATTTCAGGTTCTACAAGAGACATCATCTTAACTTCGAAATTTCCGCGCAGCAGCGGCTGAAGAGAAAGCTTTGCCACCAGACTCTTGATGCTTGCCAGAGGGACATGGGCGTTTTCCCCGGTTTCGTTATAAACTTTTATGTTGGAGGCTGTCAGATACGGCGACGGCAGCAGCGTGAAAGAAACTGGTCCTTCAAAAACGACCCTTTTTCCGGTTACTTCTGAAAACTGCGCGGCAATTTTATCCTTATGCTTGTTCCAGTCTATCATTGAGATATAAACGGACAGCGCGGCGGCGACAAAGACAACTATTCCGAGGATGATCAGAACCGCTTTTTTCACACGAATTCTCCTGTATAATGATGCAAAAAATTAAAATAATCTTTGCTAAATCGGCAAACTGCATATAGTATATTAGAGCATAAATTAATTAATAAAACTTTTAAGGCAAATATGCAAGATATGAACAGTTTACAAGAACTTTTCGCCGCTGCCTCCCGGGCGCGCGAAAACGCTTATGCTCCCTATTCCGGCTTCAAGGTCGGCGCGGCGGTGCGAAGCGAAAGCGGAAAAATTTACGCCGGCTGCAACGTGGAAAACATCTCCTATCCCTGCGGCACCTGCGCCGAAGCCGGCGCCATCGCCGCAATGGCGGCGGAAGGAGACCGTAAAATACGGGAAATCGCGATTGTCGCCGGCGGCAGCTGCCTGATAACGCCCTGCGGCGCCTGCCGACAGAGAATAAAAGAGTTCGGCGGCCCCGACACACTCATCCACCTGGCCGGTCCGCAAGGCATCGAAAAATCTGTCCGCCTGGCCGATCTTTTGCCCCTCGCTTTTGACGAAACGGAACTGAAAAAATGATTGAACACATTGCTGAACAAATACGCGGCCGCCTCGGCGGACTGCGCCCGGAAACCCTGATTATCCTCGGCTCCGGTCTGGGAAGACTGGGAGACGAAATCGAAAACAAAATCATTGTTCCCTACGCCGAAATAGACGGCTTTCCCCACAGCACCGTCAGCGGTCATCAGGGCCAGCTGATAGCTGGAAAACTCGAAGGACGGAACGTTCTGTGCATGCAGGGAAGAATCCATCTTTATGAAGGACATGCCCCGCAAAGCATTAATACCATTATCAAAGCTTTTCAGCTTTTGGGCATTCGCCGGCTTATTGTTACCAACGCCGCCGGTTCGCTGACAAAAGACATGCCGGCCGGTTCGCTGATGCTGATTTCGGACCATATCAACCTCAGCGGCGCCAATCCGCTTGCCGGCCCCGACGATGAACGTTTCGGCCCCCGCTTTCCGGACATGAGCGACGCTTATTCGCAGACGCTGCGCCAAAAAGCCAAAGCAGCCGCCGGCAAAGAAAACATCCGGCTGCTTGAAGGCGTTTACCTGATGGTTCTCGGCCCAACTTTTGACACTGCGGCGGAAATCAGGGCCTATCGCATTCTCGGCGCCGACGCCGTCGGCATGTCGACCGTCCCCGAAGTCATCTGCGCCGTCCATTCCGGAATGCAGGTTCTCGGTTTTTCCGTCATAACCAATCTGGGCACCGGGCTGCGCGACGGTTTCCAAAGCCATGCCGAAACGCTGGCGCAGGGCGAAAAAGCCGGCGCCGACCTCATAAAACTCGTCAAAGCTTTTCTCAGGGAGGAATAACGACATGGACGACGTAACCGCCGCAAAGATACTGATCCACCTTTTGGATCTTACTTCGCTCAACAAAGATGACACCGACGCCCGCATAGAAAAACTCTGCCAAAAAGCGCAGACGCCTTACGGCAACACCGCCGCCGTCTGCATCTACCCAAAATTTTTGCGGCTTGCCGGCCAGCTCCTGAAAGGCACCGGCATCAAACGGGCAACCGTTGTCAATTTTCCCGACGGCGGCGACAACCTGCCCAAACTGCAGGATGAAATCAAAGAAGCGCTGGAACTCGGCGCCGACGAAATTGACGCTGTTTTCCCCTATAAAAATTTTCTGAACGGCGATGAAGCCGCCTGCCGCCGCTTTTTGGAAACCGCCGTCAGGGAAACCGGCAAAAAGCACGCTCTCAAAGTCATCCTCGAAACGGGAGAAATCAAAAAAACTTCGCTGATTGCCCAGGCGACGGCCATGTGCATTGACGCCGGCGCCGGCTTTGTAAAAACCTCGACCGGCAAAACCGAGGTTTCGGCGACGCCCGAAGCCGCCAACATCATGCTGGAAACCATTTCTTCCGGCCGCCGCAACATCGGTTTCAAGGCAAGCGGCGGCATCCGCACGATTGAAGATGCAAAAAAATATTTAATTCTCGCTCAGGCCGTTATGGGAGCCAAGTGGGTTTCTCCGCACACTTTCCGCATCGGCGCCAGCTCTCTTCTGGACAATCTGATAGAAGTCATTGAAAGGGGTTACTGATATGTTTCCGCAGGAAATCATCCGCAAAAAACGCAACGGACAAAAACTGTCTTCCGACGAAATTTCGTTTTTCATTAAAGGCGTAACCGACGGCAGCATTGCCGACAGTCAGACCGCGGCTCTGACCATGGCAATTTTTCTGAACGGGCTTGACGAAAAGGAAACCATATCCCTGACCCTGAGCATGCGCGATTCCGGCGATGTTCTGGATTGGAGCGGACTGAACGGCCCAGCAGTTGACAAACATTCGTCCGGAGGCGTCGGCGACAAAGTCAGCCTGATGCTGGCGCCGATGATTGCGGCCTGCGGCGGTTACGTTCCCATGATTTCCGGCCGCGGCCTTGGACACACCGGCGGCACGCTCGACAAATTTGATTCTATTCCCGGCTATCAGACGGTTCCGACCAACGAGTTGTTTCGCAAAACCGTTGCCGAAACAGGCTGCGCCATCATCGGACAGACCGGCAATCTCGCGCCTGCCGACAAAAAAATCTATGCCATACGCGATGTCTGCGGCACGGTTGAATCCATACCGCTGATTACGGCCTCCATTCTTTCCAAAAAACTGGCTGCCGGACTGAACTGTCTGATCATGGACCTGAAATGCGGCAACGGCGCCTTTATGGACAATCAGGAGGACGCCCGCGCCCTGGCCCGCTCGATTGTCAGCGTGGCCAACGGAGCCGGAACCAAAACCAATGCCGTCCTGACAGACATGAATCAGGTTCTGGGACATAATGTCGGCAATGCGCTCGAAGTTGCCGAAGCCGTTGATTATCTCAAAGGCATAAACATTGATCCGCGCCTGCACAAAATAAACATGGAACTCTGCGCGGAACTGCTGGTTTCCGCCGGACTGGCGGAAACCGCGGTTCAAGCCGCCGAAAAACTGCGGAAAGCGCTGGATTCGGGACAGGCTCTCGAAATTTTTGCGCGCATGATCACCGCTTTGGGCGGACCGGCCGATTTCTGCGACAACCCGCAGAAATATCTGCCCGCCGCCAAAATTGTCCGCCCTGTTTTTGCGCCGACAGCCGGATATGTCTCCGCCATGGCAACCCGAGATATCGGAATGAGCGTCATCGGTCTGAAAGGCGGGCGGATTCACCCCGACCAGAAACTGGATTACGCGACTGGTTTTAGCAGCTTCTGCCAGATCGGCAGCTATGTTGACGAACAAACGCCGCTGGCTTTCATTCACGCACAGACGGAAGACGATTACGCCCGGGCAGCGGCTGATCTGACGGCAGCAATCTCGCTCAGCCCGGAGAAACCGTCCCCGCATCCCGAAATTATCGAAAAAATAACGGCCTGATCTTCGGAAAAGACAGCTGCCGGCCGAATATTGCTTTCAGGAGCCCCTGATATTAACGCTAAAAATACAAAAGAAGAGGAGAAACAGATGACGCGCGCTATAATTTTCATGATGGATTCTTTCGGCATCGGCGGAGCGCCGGACGCTGACAGGTTTAACAATGCCGGCGCCAACACTTTTGGTCATATTGTGCGTTCCTGCCCTGAACTCAAAATACCGAACCTGCAGGCGCTCCGGCTGTGCGATGCTGCTTATGAGGCCTCGGGAAGTTTCCCGCAGCTGGCGGCGCAGCCTCCGGCACAAATAAAACTGCCGGTCAAATACGGCAGTATGCAGGAAATCAGCGCCGATAAAGACACCGTTTCCGGCCATTGGGAACTGGCCGGCCTGCCCAACCTCAAAGGCTGGGGACATTTTCCGCCGGAATATCCGTCCTTTCCGGCCGGCCTGATCGAAAAAATCTGCGATGAAAGCGGCATTCCCGGCATATTGGGCAACAAAGCCGCATCGGGAACCGTCATCATTCAGGAACTCGGCGCAGAGCACATCAAAACCGGAAAACCCATATTTTACACCTCAGCTGACAGCAATATGCAAATTGCCGCCCATGAACGGTATTTCGGCCTGGAAAAGCTTTATGCCTTATGCGAAATTGCCTATAAGCATGTCCGGCCGTACAACATCGGACGCATCATCGCCCGCCCCTTTGTCGGCGAACAGGCCGGAGCCTTTACCCGGACGGCCAACCGGCGCGATTTCACGGCCCAGCCGTTCGGCGAAACGCTGCTGGACCGGCTGAAAGCCGCCGGAAAAAACGTCATAGCCATTGGCGCCATCAACGACATTTACGCCCACCGCGGCATCACCAAAGCCGTGCACGGTTCCGGTCTGAAAGACCTCTGGAAGCTGACGCTGAACGAGCTGCGCAGCGCTCCTGACAACAGCCTTATTTTCACCAATTTTGAAGATTTTGACATGTTGTGGGGACATCGCCGCGACGTCAAAGGCTATGCCGGCGGGCTGGAATATTTTGATTCCCGCCTTCCCGAAATTCTTCCTTTTGTCCGCCCGGGAGATCTTTTCTTCATCACGGCCGACCACGGCAATGACCCGACTTACGAAGGCACGGACCACACGCGGGAGCAGGTTCCGGCGCTGATGTTCGGTCCCGGCATAATTCCCGGAAACATCGGCCGGCGCCGGACTTATGCCGACCTCGGACAAACCGTGGCCGAGCATTTAGGCATTGCGCCCCTGCCCTGCGGCGAAAGTTTTCTGAAATGAGATACTTTGCGCCCAACCTGCCCCGAAACAAGCATTGTTTCTTCGATCGCGCCGGCGGCGCATCGTCCGGAAACTACGCCAGCCTGAACTTTAACTACAGCGGTTTGGACAGCCGGGAAAATATTGAAAAGAACATTGCCGTGGCCACCGGATATTTCAATCTGCCGGCCGCGGCGCTGACTCTGTCGCACCAAGGCTTTACCGGCATTGCAAATTTTGCGGACAAACCTCTTGGACTGACGCTGACCGGAGACGCTCTTGTAACGACGGTTCCCGGCAATATTCTCGGTATCCGCACGGCCGACTGCGCGCCGGTTCTGCTGGCCGATTTCCGCAACGGCGTCATCGGCGCCGCCCATGGCGGCTGGCGCAGCGCTCTGAACGGTATTATCGAAAACACCGTCCGGCTGATGACGGAACATGGAGCGGACGCGTCACAAATCATCGCGGCAGTAGGTCCCTGTCTCGGACAAAAATCTTTCGAAGCCGGCGGCGACATGCGCAGCCTGTTTACCGCCAAAAACAAATCTTTCGCGGCTTATTTTTCCCCCGCTCCGTCCGATGCCTCCAGATTTCTGTTCGATCTTGAAACCTTTATCGCCGACCGGTTGAAAGCCTGCGGTATCTCAGACATCTCCCTTTCAGGCATAGACACCCGCGAAAACGCAGACTTTTTCAGCTATCGGCGCGCTTGTCAGACCCGGACGATGACAATGCCGAAAGACTTCGGCGTACAGTTATCAACTATAACCTTATAACGGCTTTATTTTTTAATAAAAACAGAATATTATGGAATTTGTTTCACAATAATGAAGAAGTTTATTTCATGGCACCTTTGGGCAAATTTACATTCGCGGTAATCGGGCTCCGCCTGTTCGGCGCTTCGGGTTTTTTCTGGGGCATGTTTCTGGGGCATCTGCTTGTTGACCGCACGCTTGTCATCAAATGGATCGAAACGAGTCTGAACAATCTTGACGACAACATCCGCCTGCTTCTTCCCTATGCCTTTTACAAATATTACAGCCGTCTGGACGATCGCCTGTTCGGCAAAGTCTGGGGCAGTCTTCTCGGCGCCGCCGCTTTTGGCTGGGGAGGCTTTATTCTTTTGTTTATCCTGGGGCATATTTTGTTTGACGTCAGAAACAGCGCCTATGTCCGCGACTTCAAAAAAGGCTTTGAACATTTCTGGAACCGCCACTGGGGAAAAATCCTCGGCGGTATCATCGGTTTCAGCCTGCACAGCCGTATCATTCTGTTTTCGGGAGTGATCATCGGCTTCTTCGCCGACCTCTACCGGCTGGAAGGAAGCTGGAAAAGCAAATTCAAAATCAATGCCCTGCTCAGTTTCTGGTCCAGAATCAATCCTCTGAAACTGGCGCTTCATTCCAAAGAGGCCCGCAAAGTTTCCTTCATCTCCTCCATGGCGGGGCTGGCCGCCAAAGTCGCCAAAGCGGACGGCCCAGTCAGCGAAAACGAAATCCGCGCCTTCAAAAAGCTGTTTGACATTCCGGAAGGAAAAACATCGCATATCGCCCGCATCTTCAACGAGGCTAAACAGGACGCCGACGGCTTTGAGCGTTTTGCCTGGCAGATAAAACTGATTACGGCCGGCAATCTTTCCCTGCAGGAAAGCGTCGTCGAAAACCTTTTCAAAATTGCCGTGGCAGACGGCACAGTCTTGGATCCGGAAATGAAAATAATCTGCCGTATTGCCGAAATTATCGAGCTGCCGCAGGGGAACTTTGAGGCCATCCGCCGCAATTACGAAATTCGGGCATCTAACTCGGCCATCAACGATTTTTACCGGATTTTGGGACTTGTCTGCACAGCCAGCGACTGTGAGGTAAAAGCGCGCTGGAAAGAGCTCATCAACGAATTTCATCCGGACCGCGCCCAAGCCAACGGCGCCAGTGCCGAAATCATTGAGGCCTACACGCTCAAAATGGCGGAAATAAACAATGCCTATCAGGCGATTATGAAAAGCCGGAAAGCTGCCTGACAATGCCCGGAATCAAAAAAATAATCCTTGCCACAGTCAATGCCCGCTATTCTCATACTTCTTTCGGCCTGCGCTGCTTAAAAGCCAACCTCCGCGAATTTGAGAACATAACGGACATTATGGAATTTTCCGGCGACAGTACGGTTCAGGAAATCGCCGAGGCCGTCATTATGCAAAATCCGGATATTGTCGGCTTTGGCTGTTATATCTGGAATATTGAAACAATCATCCGCGCCGCCGAAATCGTCCGCGCCGTCCGTCCCGACACTGTCATTGTTTTCGGAGGGCCGGAAGTATCTTACGAATATGATGAATTTCTGCCCCGCTGCGATTATCTGATCTCCGGTGAAGGAGAAAACGCGCTTTACCATCTGGTGCAAAAACTGTCCAACGGCAGCCGACCGGAAGAAAAGGTCCTGAACGAACCGGTCTGCGACCTGACGCAGCTCAAGTTTCCCTATTATCTCTATTCGGACGACGATATCAAAAACCGCCTTATCTATGTAGAAGCCAGCCGCGGCTGCCCATTTGGCTGCGAATTCTGCCTGTCGTCGCTGTCCGGCGGCGTCCGCGAATTTGACCTCGAAAAGTTTCTGAACGAAATGGAGATTCTCATTCGCCGCGGCGTCCGGCAGTTCAAGTTTGTGGACCGTACTTTTAATCTCAAATTCGAGCGCGTTCAGAAAATTCTGCATTTTTTCAGAGACCGTTGGCAGGAGGGAATAGTTTTGCATTTTGAGATTTTTCCCGACCGTCTGACCTCCGCCATGCTGGAAGAGATCAGGAATTTTCCGCCACACGGCCTTCATCTGGAAGCCGGCGTTCAGACCTTTTACGAGCCGGCTCTGCAGGCCCTTTCACGCCGCCAGAATGAAGAAAAAACGCTTCAGGTCCTGCGTTTTATAACTGAGCAGACCGGAGCTGACATTCACGCCGATCTGGTTGCCGGCATTCCGGAAGCAACATTCCGAACCTTCGGCCGGGACTTCGACAAACTCCTGCAAACCCGCCCTGCGGAATTGCAGATCGGCATTCTGAAACGCCTGCGCGGCGCGCCGATCAAAAGACATACCAATACTCATCAGATGACATATTCCCGCTATCCGCCTTACGAAGTTATCCGGACCAAAGACATGAGTTATGAAGAACTCCAGCAAATCAAACGCCTGGCCCGTTATTTTGATATCTTTTACAATTCCGGAAATTTCCGGAAAGAAACTGAAGAGCTCAAAACTTTTGCCGATTGGCTGGATTTCAGCAATTATATCTGGAACAATTTCCAACAGACCCACAAAATTTCGCTCAAACGCCAACAAGAAATCCTGAAAGGTTATCTCCATGAAAGAAATGCTGCTGTCCCATTACAATGAACGCAAATGTCCGGTTGACATGCTGGTTTTGCACACCACCATTCATACGGACGCACAAAAGGTTTTCAACAGTCTGAACAAACTGGAACTGAGCTGTCATTATTTTATGGACCTCGACGGCCGCCTGACATTGATGGTGCGGGAGCAGGACCGGGCCTGGCACACCGGCTTCGCTTATTGGCGCGGCACAGACAGGGATCTGAACTCCCATGCCGTCGGCATTGAAATCGGAAACCCGTCGCTCGGCCAGCAGGATTTCACACCCCGGCAGATAAACAAACTGATACCTTTTTGCCAGAAAATTCTGCGCAAATATGCAATTGACCCGCGCAATGTTGTCGCCCATTCGGACATTGCCCCCGCGCGCAAACCGGATCCGGGCATCTGCTTTCCTTGGAAAAAGCTTGCCAAAGAAGGCATCGGCCTATGGTACCAGCCGCGCAATGCCGCCAAGGTTGCGGAAAACGATCCGCTTGTTCTGCTCAGCCAAATCGGTTACGACACGCATGACGAAGAAACCGCCATTGCCTCGGCCTATGCGTTTCGCCGCCGTTTTTTGCCGGAAGAAGTAAGCAAGGACGACGATATCTGGCACCTTGTCAACCATGTCTATCCCGTCGGCAAAAAAAGCCTGCTGCGCGGCGAAAAATTTCTCCGTACTCTGAAAGCCGTCGCTTACAGTTATAATCAGGTTTAAAGTCCCCGAAACAGTGCCTTCCCTTTTCGGTCAGAGTCGCCAAAAACCATTTCGAGACCGCATGAAACGACTTCGGAGAACCATAAAAATCTGATACGCGAGACAGATAATAAGAAACGAAGAAACAAACTTATCAACAAAAAGTTCGGCTAGTGGAATTTATAGAGTTATTTCAAAGGCGAGAAAAATTTTAGTGTACATAGAGGTACATGAATTTTTCGAGACCGCATGAAACGGCTCCGGAAAACCATAAAAACCCGATATGCGAGACAGATAATAAGAAACGAAGGAAAAATTTTTTGAGCGTAGATAAACCTACGTGATTAAAAATTTTATCCTGATGTTTCTGTATTAGATGACCGCAGAGCAGGTTTTTCTAGACAAACTTTAGCGCGTCCAAAAACCCCTGCAAAATATAAGCTGCAGCTTGCGCGTCGAGAACTTTGCGGCGCTTGGCGCGGGAAAGATCGGCCTCCTTAATCAGAAAATTTTCCATGGCCGAAGAGGAAAGCCTTTCATCCCAAAAAGCAACGGGAAGACTGACTTCCTTTTCCAGCTTGGCGGCAAAAGCCCTGACTTCTCCGGCTATTTCGCCTTCTTCGCCGTTCATCTGCAAAGGAAGTCCAAAAACAATGCCGCCGACTTCTTTTTCGGCAATGATTTTTTTGATCTCGGCGGCATCCTGCGCCCAGGAACCGCGGTTAATAATTTTGTACGGCGTAGCCACCGTCAGCAGCAGGTCCGACACGGCGGCGCCGAGCCGTTTGGCCCCGTAATCAAATCCCAGAACCGCCCGGGAAGGTTTTAAATTTTCCTTAAATTCTTTAATATTCACCTAAACCTCATTATTTATAAGAGTAATGCTTATTTGCTAATTGATTTTTAACGATATTATACTACTATTTTCGACAAGTAAAATCTTTTTATCTAAGGTGAAAATATATGAAATTAAGACATGTCCTGGCCCTTGTGTTATGTTTATTCGCATCCCCGGCAAGAGCCGAGCTGCAAATCGACGTTAACGGCGCCATGCGCGACCCGCTGCCGCTGGCTTTTCCGACCATGATTCACGAAGGCTTCTGGGTCGGACAGTTTGCCGACAAGATTCGCGAAGTTGTTATTGCCGACCTTGAGCGGTCCGGCCTGTTCCGCATCATTCCCGAGAACAGCTACATTCAGGAACTGACGTCCATTGACGAACAACCGGCTTTTGTGGACTGGAAAGCGATCAACGCGCACGCTCTGGTGCAAAGCGCGGTAAGCGAGGTTGACCAAAACAACCTGAAGGTCGAATTCCGCCTGTGGGACGTCTATGCCGAAAACCAGCTTAAAGGCCAGTCTTTTACCACTACCAAAGACAACTGGCGCCGGGTCGCGCATGTAATTGCCGACGCGATTTACGAGCGCCTGACCGGAGAAAAAGGCTATTTTGACACGCGTATTGTCTATGTATCGGAAACCGGTCCCGCCACCAAACGAGTCAAACGTCTGGCGATCATGGATCAGGACGGCGAAAACCACAAATTCCTGACCTCGGGAGCCTCCATGGCCCTGACGCCGCGTTTTTCGCCCAATCTGCAGAAAATTACCTACATGTCCTACGCCGGTTCCATGCCTAAGGTTTACATTCTGGATATTGAAACGGGCAAGCAGGAGCTTCTCGGCACTTTCCCGGGCATGACCTTTGCGCCGCGTTTTTCGCCGGACAGTTCCAAAGTTTTGCTGAGCTACGCCAACAACGGCCGCACCAATATTTACGAAATGGACCTCAAACGCCGCACCAGCAAACGGCTGACCTCGGGACCGTCGATTGACACTTCGCCCAGCTACTCGCCCGACGGCGAAAAGATTGTTTTCAACTCCGACCGCGGCGGCAATCAGCAGCTTTATGTCATGAACGCCGACGGCAGCGACATCCAGCGCATCAGTTTCGGCGCCGGACGCTACGCGACGCCAGTCTGGTCGCCCCGCGGCGATTATATTGCCTTTACCAAAATGGCCAACGGCAACTTTTATATCGGGGTCATGTACCCCGATGGCAGCGGCGAACGCCTGCTTGCCAACGGTTACCTGGTTGAAGGGCCGACCTGGTCGCCCAACGGCCGCGTACTGATGTATTTCCGTCAGGACAAAGGAACCGCGCGCCGCAATGCTCCGGTCAAACTCTATTCAATAGACCTGACCGGGTATAACGAGCGCATGATTGTAACTCCGGCGGAAGCGTCCGACCCTGCCTGGTCGCCGCTCCTGCCTTAAAAATCATCTTTTGCAGCGAAAAAATTTAAGCCTCTTACCTAGCTCAAAAGAAAGCCCCCGATTTTCGGGGGCTTATTTTTCGGGCGGAAAATCATCCCTTTCACCCGCGGCAGAACTCCGAAATTTATTCAGAGCAAAGTTCCCGGGGGTTGGGAGGATTGATTTTCAGGCGGAAAATCATCCCTTTCGCCCGCGGCAGAACTCCGAAATTTATTCAGAGCAAAGCCCCGAGGGTTCGGGATATGTTTTTATTCTATTTCCACAGTCGGAAAATCCTCTGCCGGAGCGTCCATGAGCGGAACTTCCTGCTTTTGGCCGCCAAAATCAATAACGACATGGCTGCGGTATAAGGACAGCAGCCGCATAATTGCCAAAACCCGCAGATTGCGCCGCCCCAGCTCTATCTGGTCAAGATGCTCGGGTTTTATTTTTGCCAGAGCCGCGGCCTGGGACAAACTGTATTTTTCCCGTTGCCGGCGCAAAAATAAAAACCTGCCGATGTCCCGG
>CALXTQ010000016.1 GCA_944391485.1 uncultured Alphaproteobacteria bacterium
GCATTGAGGGAGACGTTATGAAGCATAACGGCCTCCGTTCAGGGGGATAAAGCGGCGTTTAGCCGGAATAAGGACCCTCGTTAAGACCATACTGGTAACAATCCGCACATGTGTTAAGTGTATACACAGGATATAATACGCGCGGGAATGTTAACAATTCCTTACCTCTATCCTTTTTTTGGATAATTTAAGGTTAAACCTTATGAGGTAGCCGGGAATAAATAAAATCGCTAATGCGGTTGGGAAGAACGGACATGAACCAGGAAGCCAGACGCATGGGCCAGGGGAAAGCTATTAATCCGATATTTTTTTCAACTCTGGCGGCAATTGTTTCCGCTGCTTTGTCTGTCTGCCAGAAAAATGGCATAGGGCAGGTGTTTTTGTCGGTTATGCGGGATTTTACAAAACCCGGGCAGATAACGCAGACTTTTATGCCGTAAGGTTTCAGGCTGCTTCGAATTGCTTCGCCGTAAGCTTTGACGCAGGCTTTGCTTGCGCTGTATGACGGACAGGACGGAAGGCCGTGATATCCAGCAATGGAACTGGTTATGACGATTGTTTTGTCGGAATCCTGCCTTTGTTTAAAAATTTCAACGGCGGGAACAACCGTGTTCAGAACGCCGAAAACATTGATATTAAATGTATTGTAAATATTTTCCGGCGTCTCCTTCAGAGTTGCCACGCCGGCGTTGGCGTAGACAATATTAAGCGGCGCTGTCTTTTCGCAGGCGCTTATCCAGTCCTGAACAGCCTGCCGGTCGGCAACGTTTACGGGTTCGGCATGAACTTCGGCACCTGTCTGCTCGCAGCGCTGACGAACGTCGTCAAGGCGCTGTTTGTCCCGTCCGCAGAGAAAAAGTCTACATGTTTTGTTTTTGGCATAATACAGCGCCAGAGCCTCGCCTATGCCCGAAGAAGCGCCGGTAATCAGAATGTTGAGGGTTTTTGTTGTCATTTTCTGTATCCGTGGTAAATTATTTTTAATCTTTTGTTTAATATACTAATTCAAAAATTAAATAACAGGGAGAGTTATTTTGAAAATATCCAGTATGACCGGATTTGCCCGCGAGGCAGGTTTTCTTAAAACCGAAAATACCGAATACTCGTGGTTTTTCGAAGTTAAAAGCGTTAACGGGAAATCTCTGGATATAAAAACCAAACTGCCGGTTTGGCTTGAGAGCCTTTCCGTTGTTTTGAAAAATACGGCCGCGAAATATTTTGCCAGAGGCAGTGTCAGCGTTTATCTGGAAATAAATTCATCGGAAAGCGGCGAGACCGTCAGAATAAACGACGCGTTGCTGGATCGCCTAGCGGAAAAGGCGGCGGATGTCTTTGAGGGAAATCCTTCCAAGTTTGAAAAACCGTCAATCAGCGAACTTATGGGAATAAAGGGTGTGGTTGAAACCATAGAAAAAGATATCGACGACGATGTGATGCGAAGATTGGAAAACGAACTGACAGAAAGTTTTGAAAAGGTCTGCGGAAAACTGCAGAAAGACAGGCAGGAGGAGGGAATTAAAATAGCCGGAGCCCTGAGGGATATTCTGGCCAAAATAGAAACAGACGTCGGAAAAATAGAGGTTCTTGCCGACAAGCAGCCGGACCGATTGAAAAGCCGCCTAAAAGAGCAGATTAAAGAGCTTTTGGGCGATAATCCGCAGATCAGCGAAGAAAGGCTGGCGCAGGAGGTTGTTTTGTATGTGGCAAGGGCAGATATCCGGGAAGAGATTGACAGGCTGAAGGCCCATATTAAAACAGCCGAAAAGCTTTTGTCAGCAAATGAGGCAGTCGGCCGCCGGCTAGACTTTCTTTGTCAGGAACTGAACAGGGAAGCCAATACAGCCTGTTCAAAATCGGCAGATATTAAAATTACAAATCTGGGAATGGAGCTCAAAACACTGATTGAGCAGCTTCGCGAACAAGTGCAAAATATGGAGTAAACGACATGGATGAAATTATTAACAGATTGAAAAAAGTACGCCGCGGCGCGATGTTTATCATCGAGGCTCCGTCTGGCACAGGGAAAAGCGCGGTTGTTAAAGAACTTTTGAAAAGGGACAAGAATATCAAATTTTCCGTTTCCGTTACCACGCGCAAAAAGCGCGATAATGAAGTGGAAGGCGTTGATTATTACTATGTTTCCAATGAACAGTATGATGAATTTCTGGAACAGGATGCTTTTTATGAACATGTCGAATCCCAATACGGCGACAGATACGGAACTTTGCGCAGCGAAGTGGACAGTTTTATCAATATCGGTCAAGACGTTATGTTTGACATGGACTGGGCCGGCGCAAGACAAATGAGAGAAAAAGCGGGCGCCGATGTTGTGTCTATTTATCTGCTTCCGCCGTCGATTAAGGAGTTGCGCCGCCGTTTGGAAAACCGGGGAACCGACAGTCAGGAAGTCATTAATAAAAGAATGAGCATTATTATGGATAAAATCAGCCACTGGGATGAGTTTGATTATGTTATCGTCAATGTTGATCTTGAGGAAACCATCACAAAAGTTCAGAAAATTATTTCCGGCGAAAGGATGAAAAGAGTCCGCCAAGTGGGGCTGAAAGGTTTTGTCAACGAGCTGATCAGGGAAGCGGAAAATGGTTGAGATTTTTTACGACCGGAAAGGCCGCGAAAAATATGCCGACGATGTTATTCCCGTCGATCAAAAGGGGTATTTTGCCGTTTTGGTCAAGGACAACAAAGTTCTGGTAACTTTTCCTCCCATGGTCCGGATTCCGGAATTTCCGGGAGGAGCCGTCAGCCGCCGGGAAGATTTCCGCGGTTGTCTTTACCGGAAGCTTATTGAGGAAACGGGAATAGAGTTTATGCTTGACCGCGGAAACAAACAGTTTCAGCAGAATATCAATTATTTTGCCGAAGATGCCAGACCGTACGGCGAATATTGCAAATATGACATGACTTTTATTGTTTATGACGCTTCAAAATACGGATTTGACACGGCGAAGGAAATGTGGAAAACGCCGGAAAACGGTTATGCCTCCTGGGTGGAAATCAAGGATATTTTTGACGGCGCCGTAAAGCTGAATTATACGCACTGGCTGGCATTCAAAGAACTTTTTGCCGCGGAAGCCCGGGTTTAATTTTTGAAAGAGTTCAGAGACTGCCTTTGTTCTGGTTTCATGGCGCGGTAAACTTTTGCCGCGTTTAAGGCGGCATTGGGAACCTGCAGTTTTTCGGCTTTCTGGTAAAGGTTGAATGCTTTTATCAGATCTGTCGATATTCCGATGCCGCGGGCATTCATCCAGGCGTAGATTTCCGTAGCCTGAGGGTCGTTGTTGTCGACTCTCTTTTTTATTTCTTCAAGGTCAGACGGGGTTATGCGTCCGGTTTTGACGGCGGCCAGAATGTTGAGCCATTTCTGCTGCCGGGCCAGCAGTTCGGCTTCTCTCAGTTTTCTTTCATTAACCAGATTGACAGGTTTTATATCTTCTTTTTTAACTTCTTCCTGCTGCTGATATTTTTTGAGAGCCTCGTCTTCCAGCAGAAAGTCGGGAACATTGCGGTTTTTTACAAACATGGGCAGATAGCCGCGGTTGTCCGAGCGGACGATGTCGCGGTAAATTTCATCCAGACTGGTTGCCTGTGCCGGGTCGGATTGAAAGAGGAATGCCAGGGCTGTAAAAATAAGCGCTTTTTTTATATTCATTTCTTTATTTTTAATAAATTAATATTATGCTTATACTACTTAATGCCGGAAGCATAGAAAAGAATATTTTCTGCGTTATGAACAAATTAGAGGAAGAAGATGCGAAAAGTTTATAATTCCGTTACCGAAATGGTCGGCAAGACACCGATTGTCAAATTGTCGAGACTGGCAAAAAAATTTAAGGTAAAAGCCAATATTCTGGCAAAATGCGAATTTTATAATCCTGTTTTTTCCGTGAAAGATAGGGTTGCGCTTAATCTTATCGAAAAAGCCGAAGCTAGCGGCGCCGTCGATCCGGAAACTGTTTTTGTAGAGGCGACTTCCGGCAATACGGGTATAGGTCTGGCGGCTGTCTGCGCCGCGAAGGGGTATAAGCTTGTCATTATTATGCCTGAAAATATGTCACAGGAACGGATTAAGCTCATCCGGCATTTCGGGGCGGAAGTTATTCTGACTCCCGCGGAAGACGGTATGACGGGGTCGATTAAAAAATCGGAGCTTCTGGCGGAGAAAAACGGCAATGTTATTTTGCTGAAACAATTTGAAAATGAGGCTAACCCGGATGCACATAAATTCGGCACAAGCATCGAGATTCTGGAAGATACCGGCGGGGATGTGGACTGTCTGGTCAGCGCCGTCGGAACGGCCGGAACAATTAGCGGCATTGCCTCCGCATTGCGGACTTACAATCCCGAACTGTATGTGGTGGCCGTTGAACCGGCCGCAAGTCCGGTTTTGAACGGCGGAAACCCTGGTCCTCATAAAATTTTGGGAATAGGCGCCGGTTTTGTGCCGAAATTTTATGATAAAAGTCTGGTTGACGAAGTTGTGGACATTGCTGATGACGAAGCGATAGAAATGGCCAAGACGGCGGCCAAAACGGAGGGGCTGCCGGTAGGAATTTCTTCGGGAGCGGCTCTGGCTGCCGCTGTAAAAGTCGGACAGAGACCGGAGATGAAGGGTAAAAATATTGTGGTTATTCTGGCTTCCGCAATAGAGAGATATTTGTCTCTGGGCTACTTTGACTGATTTTTGAGAAAGGCTGTGGCGGCGGTAAGATTAAGCTTGAAAAGAGCAAGTTTTTTCGTTATCTTGGGAAAAAAATTACTGAATGCATAAAACATGAATCCTAGTTCTATTCTTGGCCGTTATCTGATCAAACAGATTGTTTTCAATTTCCTTGCCGTTCTTCTGATGGTTATGGGCATTGTTTTTATGTTTGAAATCATTGAGCTGTTGCGCCGTGTTTCGGAGCGTCCGGACGTTGATACAGTATTTGTTTTGAAAATGGCCGTTACCAAACTGCCGAGAACCCTGGAGCTTGTTCTTCCTTTCGTGATGATGATTGCGGCGATGATTACTTTTTGGCGCGTCAGCAAAAGCAATGAATTTGTAATTATCCGCGCCGCCGGCGTGTCTATCTGGGGTTTTTTGACGCCGGTGCTGTTTGCCGTGTTTGTTCTGGGCGTTATCAACGTTGCGGTGATCAATCCGATTTCGGCGCAAATGTACGAAGCCTATGAGACGCTTGATTATCGTTTTAAAACAAAAAATCCGAAAGCCGTTTTGTTTTCGGATAAAGGTTTGTGGATTAGGGAAGCCATTGACGAAGACAAGTTTTTAGTGCTCCAGGCAAAGTCTATCCGGCAAGAGGGAAATATTCTGCTACTGAGGGAGGTCAGCATTCTGGAAATGGACCGAAATTCCCAGCTGCTGAAAAGAGTAGAGGCTTTTGCCGCCGTTCTGGACAAGGACGAGTTTGAACTGAAGGATGTGAAAGTTTTTGAGGCCGGGAAGCCAACGCTTGCGCTGAATAATGTCAGGTATAAGACAACGTTAAATCTTGAGCGTATAAAAGAAAACTTTATTGATCCGGAGGCCATTTCGTTTTGGGATCTGCCGGCGACAATCCGTTTTTATGAAATGTCGGGCTTTTCCGCGCTGCGCCACCATATGCGCTATTTGTCCCTTTTGGCGCAGCCTTTTCTGTTTTGCTCAATGGTTTTGATTGCGGCCTTATTTGCTCTTCGTCCCAATAACCGACGCGGCGGCGTCATGTTTTTGATTGTCGGCGGCGTCGGAACAGGTTTTATTGTTTATTTTCTTTCTCAGGTTATTTTTGCATTCGGCCTGAACGGCTATATTCCCGCTTTTCTGGCGGCCTGGACGCCGGCGCTTATCGCAACCCTCATCAGCGTGTCGATTTTGCTGCATCTGGAAGACGGGTAATGTCAATGCGGAATTTTTACTGGGCGGTTGCGGCTTTTCTGACAGTTTTGGCTGCTGTTTCGCCGTTCATGGATATTGCGGTTAGCCGGATTTTTTATGTAAATGGCAGTTTTTTGCTTCATTCAGGATTTTTAAATAACGTTATCAGCTTTTATATTCCGGTTATTCTGGTCGGAACCGCCGCGGGTATTTTTATTGTCTGGCTGTGGGACGTCGTTTGCTGCCGGAAGGAGAGTGTCAGCGTAACGACCCGCGTTATGCTGCTGACGACGGGAAGCATGATTTTGGGACCGGGACTGATAGTGAACGGTCTTCTGAAAAGCTTTTGGGGAAGAGCCAGGCCTTCTGACGTGGATATTTTTGACGGAGACAAAAGTTTTTCGGCGCCGTGGGTTATTTCCGATCAATGTTCCTGGGACTGTTCCTTTGTTTCCGGTCATACGGCAGCAGCTTTCTGGACGGTGAGTCTGGCATTGCTTGCCCCGGAAAAATACCGCGCCGCGGCGGTTTTTTCGGCTTTGTGCTTTGGTTGTTTTGTCGGGCTGGGCAGAATAGCCCAGGGCGCCCATTTTTTCTCGGACGTTTATTTTTCGGCTCTGATTATGATTATTCTTATTTCGGTACTGCACGTTTATTTGAAAAAGCATAAGATTTAATTTTTTGGCAACTAAAATAATTTCAAAACAGACTGACTGGCCTGAGAAGCTAACGAGAGGGAGTTGACGGCAAGCATCTGTCTGGTCTGCAAAGCGAGCATATTTGCGCTTTCCTGATTCATGTCGGCCAGCGTCAGCTTGTCGGCGCCTTCTTCCAGAACATTGATCATCGCTTCGGTGAAATTCTGCCGGGTAGTCAGAACATTGTTGTAAGTGCCGAATTGTGCGGAATAATTGCGGAGTTGGTTTAAAGCCGAAGAAATTTCGGCCAAGGATTGAGTAACGGTGCCGAGGTTGTCCCATTTGGCGGCGCAGATGCCGAGTGCCCGAGAAGAAGCGTCGACGCCGGCGATATTGAGATAAGAACTCCTATCTTCGTTGAAACTGACTTTCATGCTGTCGTTTTTCAGGAGATTGACGCCTTTGTAACTTCCGTCGCTGATCAGCATGTCGTACTGACTGAGTATCCGGTTATAATTTTCGGTCAGCTGAGCGGTTGCGGCGGTCGGTGTTTTGTTGGTTTCGGAAATTATAAAAGCACCGGTGCTGCTGAATATGCCGGGGGACGACTGAATGAAATTTAGGGAAATATCTGTGGCGGAAGAAGAGGTGTTGTCATCGAAAAAATTTCCGGAAATAAAGTAATTATCGTCGATGCCAAGTTTGGCGCCGGCGGAAATTGTCAGAATGTTTTGGCTGTTATTTGTTATCAGGGAATTTTTGCTGTTTTTGACATATAGTTCGGCCGAGCTGTGGATGTTGACCGTATTTCCGGCATAGGAAGGAGGATTGTTATTGGCAATGGCGGCATAATAGCTGCTGTAAATTTCGCAGGAAAGCTTGCCGTAAATGTCCAAAACGGAGTTTGTGTAATTGATGATGCCATGACTGTAATCGTTGTTGACTTTGATTTTAACATTCGCGTCGGCGGCAATTGTGGTTTTGCCCTGATAGGCACCGATGCCGTTGACGTTGTTTCCTTCCATGCTGGTTAGGCTGATTTTTCCGTGCAGCGTTACTTCGCCGTTATTCAGCAGGGCACCGCGGACTGATCCGCCGTCTGTGGTTCCCCACATACTTAAGTCGACATTTTGCAGAATGTTATTTCTGCCTTCTATTGTAACGGTTCCGCCAATGATGTTTTTATAATTTTTGTAGGAAACCGTCAGATCCGAAATCAGGTTGTTTCCGGAGGTGATAATCCCTCCGTTGTTTCCGTCGGAAATAATATTCAGTTGCGAAAAACGATGTTGTCCGGCAGGAGAAGAAAAGTTTCGGGTATAGTAATCGGTGCCGACGAGTTTTTGGTTTTCTTTCAGCCGCGTGTCGTCATTCAGATTGATTTGTCCATAAACGACGATGGTTTCCTTGCCGGCGTCGACGGCGGCCTTCAGTTCATCGGCTGTTTCGACAACAACGCCATCAGGGCCAACTTTTTCAATAAACCATTCTTTGGACGGAACAGAGACTGTTTCCGAGGCCTGGGAGGCAACGGCTTTAGCCTGCTGCAGAAAGCCGGCAGCGGCGTCGATGGTTTCGGCTACGGCTTTAAGGGTCTGTATTCCCTGAGACATGGCATCCAGCAGGGAATTAAGGTCCGAAGCCCGGTCAGAGAGGGACTGCGCGGTATAATATGCGGAGGGATTGTCAATGGCGGAATTGACCTTCAGACCGGTCGACAGCCGGTTGGAGGTCATGTCCTGAAGCTTTGAAGTCTGCTGAAGACTGAGAAGATTGGCGCGCATGGA
>CALXTQ010000017.1 GCA_944391485.1 uncultured Alphaproteobacteria bacterium
GCCAGCGTTCGTTCTGAGCCAGGATCAAACTCTCATATTAAAATGATTTCTCAATCCTGTCTAAATCTTACTCATAAAGAATTTGCTTGGTTCCTTTATCAGATACATTCAGACTTCATCTATATTACCAAAGATAATATCCGCCGTCTGCGTATCCTCTCTATTCCCTTATTTACTACTTTATTTATAACTACTTCTCTTTAAGAAGTCCGCCGCCACGGCTTAGTTAACTTTTCATTAACATTTCCACCCCGTCGGCGATGTGGTTTATATGACAGTCCTTGGCAGATGTCAATAACTTTTTTCAAAAAAAATACACAATTTATTTTGATGAAAAATAACCGCTTGATATATCTGGATAATAACAGTTAACTTTTTTTGAGTCAAGGTCTATTGAAAAGAAAAAATTAACGAATATGTATATATAATTTCCGTATATAATTCACAAACACGCCATCGGAAGGCTATGATACATAGTTAAGATTCTACGAAGATTCGCAACATTTTTCTTGCCAAGAGCCATTAGTTTTGTATTATATACAGCGATTTTAATAACTTTTTTAGGAGGTTCCAATAATTAAAGATAATAACAATGCGCCAGTACGGGAAGATGACGGACCGCGCATTAATGAAGATATCAGGGTAAAAGAAGTTCGTTTAATTGACGAAAACGGAGAAAACAGGGGCATTGTTTCGATTCGCGAAGCATTGGAAATAGCTGACGAAGCCGGGCTTGACCTGATTGAAATATCGCCGCAGGCTGTTCCTCCCGTCTGCAAAGTGCTGGATTACGGCAAATACAAATATGAAGTGCAAAAGCGCAAAAACGAAGCTAAAAAGAATCAAAAAGTCGTTGAAATCAAAGAGTTAAAATTACGCCCAATGATTGACACTCACGATTATGAAGTCAAAATCAAACAGGCCAAAAAGTTTTTAAGTCAAGGAAATAAGGTTAAATTCACCATGCGCTACAAAGGCCGTGAAATGAGCGCCAACGACATGGGCCGGGAAGTTTTGAACAACATCCTCGAAGACCTTGAGGGGTTAATCAAACTCGATTCCGAACCCAAACTTGAAGGCCGCCAAATGATGATGATTGTTTCTCCAGTCTAAGAGAATATGTCCACAAGAAAACACCTGCCGTTATTTTGCAGGTGTTTTTTTTATGTATTGATTCTATATATGTATAATTAAAATCTAAAAAGAGGATACCATGGCAGAAACAGACACGATCACGGAAGAACAGGCCGCCGCGGAAATGGCGCGGATTGCTGCCGAAATGGCCAGAGCCGACATTGCTTACTACCAAAACGACGCCCCCTATCTGACAGACGCTGAATACGACGCGCTGAAACTGAGAAATCAGCAGCTGGAAGAACTTTTTCCCCACCTGATTCGCGATGACAGCCCGTCTAAGAAAGTCGGAGCCAAAGTCCGCGATGATTTTGCCAAAGTAGAGCTCAAAGTGCCGATGCTTTCGCTTGCCAATATCTTTTCTTATGAAGAGATCGATTCTTTCGTTGCCGGCATCCGACGTTTTCTGGGAACCGACGAAGATATCGCTTTTATGGCAGAACCCAAAATAGACGGCCTGTCATTTAATGCCAGATATGAAAAGGGCGTTTTTGTGCAGGGATCAACGCGGGGAGACGGCGCCACCGGCGAAGACATTACCGAAAATCTGCGAACCATTAAAAGTCTGCCGCAGAAAATTGAAGGAAAAGTTCCCGATATCCTGGAAATCCGCGGCGAAGTTTACATGTCAAAAACCGACTTTTTTGCGCTGAACGAAAAGAATCTCAGAGAAGGAAAAAAACTTTTTGCCAATCCGCGCAACGCGGCGGCCGGGTCGCTCAGGCAGCTTGACGCTTCGATAACCAGAGAGCGCAAACTCAGCCTTTTCGCCTATACCTGGGGAGAACTGTCTGAAATACCATGGCAGTCGCAAAGCGAATTTTTTGACTTGCTTAAACGCTGGGGTTTTCCGACCAATCCCAACAACCGTTTCTGTCCCGACACCGAATGCCTCAAACAAAGTTACACGGATCTGCTGGCCATACGCGCCGACCTGCCTTACGATATCGACGGAATTGTTTACAAGGTCAACAGCCGGGCCCTGCAGGAAAGACTCGGATACCTGACAAGAACGCCACGCTGGGCGACAGCGCATAAATTTCCGGCTGAGCGGGCCATAACCCGCATCAACAACATCCGAATTCAGGTCGGCCGCACCGGCGCCCTGACCCCCGTTGCCGATCTGGAACCGGTCAACGTCGGCGGCGTCATCGTTTCTCACGCTACGCTTCACAATGAGGATGAAATAAAACGCAAAGACATCCGCATCGGCGATTCGGTTATCGTTCAGAGAGCCGGCGACGTTATTCCTCAGGTCGTCGAGGTTTTGAAAGAAAAGCGCCGTCCCGATTCTGTCGAATTTAAGTTTCCCGAGATCTGTCCGGAATGCGGCGCTCATGCCATCAGAGAAGAAGACGAAGCCGTCAGGCGCTGTACCGGGGGTCTGACCTGTCCGGCGCAGGCTATTGAGCGGCTTAAACATTTTGTCTCGCGCGAGGCTTTTGACATTGAGGGCCTGGGAAGCAAAATCATTGAACAGTTTTACAACGAGGGCATTCTGCGCAGCCCGGTGGATATTTTCACGCTGGAAGAGCGCAACGGCTCGCCGGTCCGCGGCGATGACCTTTTTGCCGCCTTGGTCCAGAACGGCCTGCATCTGGAACGCCGCGACGGCTGGGGCAAAAAGTCAGTTGAAAATCTGTTCAATGCCATCCGGGAACGGACAACCATTTCCCTGCCCCGTTTTATTTATGCTTTGGGCATACGTCAGGTTGGAACGGCCACGGCGCGGCTGATTGCCAAAAACTACGGCAGCTTTGGCATTTTTATGCAGGACATGGTCAACGGCGAAACGCAAAAGCTTCTTGAAATCGACGGCATCGGCGAATCAATGGCTAACGATATTGTTGAATTCTTCAAAGAAGAACATAATAAAAATACCGTCCGCCTGCTTTTGGAAAAAGTAAAAGTTGAAGATTTTATCGACACAACGGATTATAATACGCCCCTGGCCGGAAAGACCGTGGTATTCACGGGAACTCTGGAAAAAATGACACGGGCGGAAGCTAAGGCCAAAGCGCTCGGCAACGGCGCGAAAGTCGCCGGATCCGTTTCCAAAAATACCGATTACGTCATAGAAGGGGCCGACGCGGGTTCCAAAGCAAAAAAAGCGCGGGAATTAGAAATTCCGATATTAACCGAAGACGAGTTTCTGTCCCTGACCGGACAGTAAATACTTCCTGAAAAGGGCCGGAAATTTCCGGCCCTTTTCAGTTAATTTTCCCACATTTTGCGAAATTTCTTCCGCCATGATTTGACCGGGATCAGTAAAGACAATATCCTGATAACCGCTTTTGTTTTGGAACGATCTTTCTTAATGTTGTAGGCAACGGCCTTTTTGCCGATATTTTCCCGGACAAAAGACAAAGCGTCGTCAAAATCCCGTCCGTAAGCTTCGTCCCTGCCGATAAAATCAAGCATCTTGGCCAAAGAATACATATCGTCCCACGAATAATCATTCCGGGCAAATTCGCAGCCCAGACATTTCAGCATGCCGCGGTTTTTCTTCAAAACGGGAAGTTCTCTGTATTTTGAAGCGGAAACGGCAAACTGCAGATCAATCAATACCAGCCGGCCTTCCGGCGTCAGAATAAAATTAGCGGGCCGGACGTCTCTGTGAACACAGTCAGCCGCAAGAAGATTCTGGGCAATAACCTTAATCTGCCTGACAATCGCGCCCTTATCCTTATTTTTCAGCAACCCCTTCTCCGACAGACTTTCAAGAGATTGTCCCGCAATATATTCATAGGCAATGAATTTTTGCTCCCCGCTGAATCTGAAAAAGACCGGTTCGACAAAGTTTTTCGGATTCTCGTCATAAAGGCGGCGGGCAAATTTATATTCATTGACACAGGAATCTCCGATGCCGCCCCATTTGATAAACAGCTTTTTATCATTTTGATATGCTTCCAGATACATATATCCGGAGCAGGAACCGCTGTTGACCATAACCAGACGGACATCGCGCAGAAAATAGTTTTTCTCGAGAAAAGCTGTTATTTCATCCGCGCGGATCAGCCGCTCGTTGTAAAAGACGACCGGATCCTGAGGCCTGGTGAAGCAATAGCCTTTTTCCTTCATGAAATCCTTCAAAAGTTTGAAATACAAATCAAACGGAAACTGATACGCGCTCAGATTATATTTCTTATCCAGCGCGTTTTTATAAAACAGGTCTTTGACCACCGGAAAATAATCCGCAACAATCTGCTGCTTATGAATGGTAACGTGATAAATCAGCAGGTAGAAATAATTTTCATCATCCGGAACATACAAACCGTTATAAAGTTTTCTCGTTTCCAGAATTTTATTTTCCCATTTGGGATCGTGATAATTCTTTTTAATGTCCCACAAATCCATATAGATTTCGCGATCGCCGACTTTGGTCAGATAATGCGGCCTCTGGTCGGCAAAGCAGGTTTTGCCGTTGATAATCATAACAGTATTGGCATAATCGCGCACCAGAATATCGATATCGCCGTGTTTCCTGGAAGCAAGAGTCTCTTCCAGATTTTCAAAACCGCGCAAAACAACATATTCCGCCGTAGCGTTCAGAACATAAAACAGTTCGTCCAGACTTTTCCAGCCTCCGGCGCCCGAAAGATCGCGGTCAAGCTTATGAACGGCTTCGCTGCTGTTCCTGTCAAACTTGGCAAGATAATCCTCATAATTGGTTCCGAGCAGCAGCGTCAGGTCATGGTTCGTCTCGCGCGGATTATTGGTAGCGTGGATTTTGCTGCCGCCGTTCGTCCATTTGCGGTATTTTTCTTTCAGCCCGAAAATATTAACGTTAACATATTCATGTCCGCGCGACGTACAGACAAAATCATACCTGGGATGTTCATCCCAAAGCAGAAGCAGCAGAAAACGCCCGCGCCCGCATTCTCTGGTTTTGGCAGAATTGCTGCCCAGCTTGACACCGTAAAAACGGGAAAAATTATCCTCGACCAGCCTGTCCGACCATTTGATATCGTAACACTCAAGGATTTTAAGATGATTCCTGATATCCGCCAGAATTTCATTTTCTTTGTAACGGGCCGTCTCCCATAAAACCATCAGGTGAAGCTCGCCGTTTTGGGTAGTCCTTAACATAAATAGTCCGATCTGAATTTTACTGTAAAATAATAATCATACATATATTATATAGTATATGCCGTCAATCAAAATTTAGACCGGCAAGAAGGTAATAAGTGCAGAAAATTCAAGATGTTACAATCAAAAATTCATACAGCAAGGTAATTACACTTAATAGATTAAAATCAGTCGCTTTCTTAGGCAAAAATCATCTCGGCAGACACAAAACAGAGATCACAGGAAACCACTAAATTTTTCGCTCTCTGACAGCGGGTATTTTTTATATTCCGGCAATTCACAAAAATAACCGGGGATAAAAACTGTTTTCCCCGGTAAGGCTTTTCCTAAATTCTTTCGTATTTATTCGGTCAGATTATCGAGAAAAAAGAAATCATAGGCTTTGATAATGACAAGATTAAAATATACAATCAAAACCGCATAAGCCGGCAGAAGCAGCCATAATCCGGCTCCCAACACAGCGCCGGCATATTCAACGGCGAAAAACGCCGCGTTAAACACAACCGCGATCAATACAAAGCGCCAATAATTCCCTTTTGTTTTATTCCAGGCCGTGCGCAGCAGACCGCTTCTGCCGATCACCGAAGATATCCAGGCAAAAAATGGACGGTAAAAAATCAGCGGCGACACAAATATTAAAATAAAACTCAGACCGAAATCGACGATTTTTGAATCCTGCATATACTTTTTGAGAAAATAAGTATATTTATCCGTAAACTCCAGCGGCAGCCCCATAAACAGCGGCGCATAAGGAATAACCGCCAGCAACGTTACAAAAACCAGGGTAATAAACAGAATTTTGGTCGAAGGCACCAGCGAATCAAATATCTTTCCCGCGGAAAAATATGGCTTGCGGCCGTAGTGCAGCCGGAAAAAGAAACACCAGAACAAGTAATAAAATATTGTCCATACCAGAAACAGCGGATTTGACCAGCCGCCCATATAATCAAAGCCGATCAGCAGAAACAGCCAGTTTATGGCCGCAAACAAACTGAATCTTGCCGGAAATTCCTCGATATAATCGGCTGCGGCCTTAAACACCTTTATCAAAGGCAACGCTTTGTCTGTCGTTTCTTCTGCCATTTGTTTAACAACCTTTCATAATCCGTCCGGCATAAATTTACGCTCTTGTTGCCGAGATTATAAAACCCAAAGATTAACACCCTCTTAACCGCTCTGAAAACCGGTATTTCCGTGCATGTCTCTTATATAAGCCCGGATCGGCTGCCGGAAAATAATACCTCCGGTAAAACGGGAGTTCTAAAGCAGCATCAAAACCAATCGGTTTGATGCTGCTCATGGGTATGGATCGTCATATAAGAAACCTTGGCATCCCACCCGGAATTTTCCGCTCGACAGTTCTCCTTTTCTGGCTTCGGCCTAATTGACGCCGCCGTCAAGCGGATTGAAGCGCAAAAGCATTGTGTTCCACAAATCGTACTTTTCAGGATATTTTTCCGCAAAAATGGAATACGGCTGGCAGATATAAACCGCGCGGCGGGCGCTGTCGGCAACAGAACGGAAATGCGTATCCGAATTGTAACGCCCCGTATCCAGAATCTGAACCTCGCGAACAGTGCCGTCCCGGTTCAGACGGGCTCTGATTTCAATAATCATATCCTTAATGCCCATCGCGCCGGGATCAAGATTCCAACAGGCGCGGAGACGTCCGGCAATTGCATCCGTTTCGGAAATTGTCAGTTCGCTGAAATAAGAACCGCCCGTTCCGCCCTCAATGCCCATATTATTGACTTCCAGGTCTTCTTTGATGGTGGCCGTCTGCTCTTTTTCGCCTTCCTCTTTTTCCAGAGCATCCACCGATGCCAGCAGGCTTTTCAGCGGATTGGCAAGCTTAGGCTGGCTTTTTTCTTCTTTCTTTTCCGTCTTCTTCTTAACTTCCGGCTTTTTCTCCGGTTTCGGAGCGGCTTTCGATTCCGGCTTCTTTACCGGGGTTTTGGGTTTTCTTGGCTGCGGCGCGACAAGAAAATCCTGCTTGGGTTCCGGCGCTTCTTTTTCCGCAGCAGCGGGCACATCTTTTTCCATTGTTTTTACAGTGTCTCTGGCCGGTTCCTGCTTTTCTTCCCTGGTATAATTATTCTCGATTTTTCGTTTGATTTTGCTTGCGGCCTTTTCCTCTTTGCCTCTTTTGGCTTTCGGAGGCAGATTAGTCATTTCCGAAATTTTGACATCATTCAAATCCACGATAATTGGCACCTGATTAATCGTCATATTTCTATGCCACAAAAATGGCACATCTATGATAATAATCAGAAATGCCGCCAAATGCAGGGCCAGGGATTTGTATAATGCGTTTTTCATCAGTTTCGTTACTTTTTCTTTTTGGCCAGAGGTTTGGCTTCCGTTTTCAGGCCGACTTTGTCAAATCCGGCCTCTTTCAGCATTGCCATCAGCCCGATAACGCGGCCGTACTCGGCACCGGTATCCCCCGAAATCGTAACGCTCAGCTCCGTATTGGTGTCGCGGATGGCTTTCAGTTTCTCGATAATCTTATCAGCCGGAACTTCTTTCTCGCCGATATAGTAATATCCGTCTCTATCCACGCTGATATTAATTGAAGTTTCTTCACCCGTCAGTGCTTTGCCGCCAACCTTTGGCAAATCGAGGGCAATGCCCGTCGTCATCAGAGGCGCCGCCACCATAAACACAACCAGCAGAACCATCATGACGTCCATCAGGTTGGTCATATTGATATCCGCATTGCGGCGGAAAGAGCGCGGCTGGCGTCTGGGCGGCTGTGGCAGAATATACATCGGCTATTCTCCCGCCATTTCGGCTTTAATTGTCGTATCGTCGATTTCCCGCGACAAAATGCTCGAAAACTCAGCCATAAAATTTTCAAGCTTTTTGGCATAACGGTCAATATCCGAAGAAATTTTGTTGTAGGCGACCACGGCCGGAATGGCGGCAATCAGACCAAATGCCGTTGTAAACAAAGCCTCGGCAATACCGGGAGCCATGGCAGACAGCGAATTGCTCTGGGTTGTCGCAATGGCGTTAAAACTGTTGATAATGCCCCAGACCGTTCCGAACAGGCCGACCAGCGGCGCAACCGACCCCGTAGACGCCAGAAATCCCATGCGGGTATCAAGCTCGTCCAGCTCTTTATCCATGGAAACCATCATCGATTTTTCTATGCGCTGCTGCAGCGAAACGCCGCGCAGTCCGCGATCCGTCTTAGACTTCATAATATTGGTTCTTTTCCATTCTTTCATGGCGGCAATAAACATCGCCGACATCGGATCGCGCGGACGATTGCCAATCGATTCGTACAACCGGTCCAGAGAACCGCCCGACCAAAACTTTTCTTCAAAATTCTTTGACAGCTGTTTGACCTGCCTCAGGGTTCCGAATTTCTCGATAATGATGGCCCAGGACCAGACCGAAGCGGCAATCAGACCGATCATAACGACTTTGGTAACCATATCGGATGCCCAGACCAAATCCCACATAGACATCTGATTGGCGGTATTGACAACATCTGTTAAAGTTTGCGTTTCCATTTTTGACTCACTTTTTATCCATAAATAAAGGTTTCCTGATTCTTGCAGGCAAAATATCATAAAATATTAAAGATTCAATTAACTAAAAGCGTCTGTTAAAGATTATTTTCCAAACATTCCATCGCCCGGATCAGCTCCGCCGGAATCCTGACCGGACGTTTTTTATTCAGGCTCAGATACACGACGGTAACGTCAAGACTGGCCAGCAGCTTGTCGCCTCTGAAAATATCCTGATGCATTGTCGCCGACGCCCCTTTGGCCTCTTTCAGTTCGCAGGTAACATATAAGGCATCGTCCAGAACCGCCGGCGCCTTATAATCAATTTCCAGATGCCTGACCGCAAAGCCGAACCTGTCATCTCCTTCCAGCGCGTCCTGTTGGCAGCAGCCCAGCGCCCGCACGAACTCCGTGCGCACCCGCTCGGCATATTTCAGATAATTGGCATAATAAACGATGCCGCCGGCATCCGTATCTTCATAATAAACCCTTGCCGGAAAAACAAAAATCCTGCCGTAAAATCTGCCCTGCGGCGGCAACACATCTTCAAACATCAGACATCTCCGTTATTGTCAAACAAATCATTTTGCATAAACTTCATATTTTTCTTCAACTTGGCAATGCCGAGATACTCGCAGCCCAGATCCGAAATAACGCGCCCGCGCGGCGTCCGCTGTAAAAAACCAAGTTTCAGCAGAAACGGTTCGATAACTTCCTCAATCGTATCGCGTTCCTCAGACAGCGCCGCGGCAAGCGTATCGGCCCCGACTGGGCCACCGCCGTAATTATTGACAATGCATTGCAGATAACGGCGGTCAAAGGCATCCAGCCCGTAATTATCCACATCCAGACGGCGCAATGCCATATCGGCGATTTTATTGTCTACTTCGCCGGCCTCGGCCACCGCTCCGAAATCCCGCACGCGCCGCAAAAGTCGCCCGGCCACGCGCGGTGTTCCCCGCGATCTTTTGGCAATTTCCAGCGCTCCGATGTCCGACAGCGGCATTCCCAGCAGGTTTGCGCCCCGGATAACAATGGACTTAAGTTCTTCGGGCGAATAAAAATCCAGACGTAGCGGAATACCGAAACGTTCGCGCAGCGGCGTAGACAACATGCCGGAACGCGTTGTCGCTCCGACCAACGTAAAGGGCTGCAGATCAATCCGCACCGAGCGGGCGGAAGGCCCTTCGCCGATAATCAGATCCAGCTGAAAATCTTCCATCGCCGAATACAGAACTTCTTCAATCGCCGGGTTCAGACGGTGAATTTCATCAATAAACAAAACGTCGTTCGGTTCCAGATTCGTCAAAATCGCCGCCAGATCCCCCGATTTGGAAATCATCGGCGCCGAAGTCGCGCGAAAACCGACCCCGAGTTCTTTGGCAATGATCGAAGCCAGCGTCGTTTTTCCCAGTCCCGGAGGCCCGAATAAAAGCACGTGGTCAAGCGCCTCACCGCGCTTTTTGGCCGCTTCGATAAATATTTTCAGATTTTCGCAGACCTGCTTTTGCCCCACAAATTCGGAGAGGCTGTTGGGGCGCAGATTGACGGGCGCGTTGATCCCCTGCTCGTCTTCGGCCTGCTTCTTTGGGCTGACCAGTCTTTCTTCCATAATCGTTCCAGTCCTTGTTAAAATTCCTTATTGGCAAATTCTTTCAGCGCCAGACGGATAATACCCGAAACATCCGCGTCCGGTTGTTCCGCCAAAGCCTTGTTTACCGCCCGGTAGGCTTCCAGCCGCTGATACCCCAGATTGACCAGCGCCGAAATAGCGTCTTCCATCAAATTAGGATCTTCCGCTCTGACCGCGAGCTGATCCTCGTAATTTTCAGTTTCCTGTCCGGCATCCATATTATTCATTTCCTTTGCAAATTCCTTGCTGTCAGCCGTCAGCGGAATTGTTACGATCTTGTCCTTGAGCTCGGTCACGATACGGGCGGCCAGCTTCGGCCCCACCCCGTTGGCGCGCGTGAACGAGGCCTTGTCCTGAGCCGATACGGCCTGCGCCAGCTGATTGGGGCTCAGCGCCGACAAAATGCTGAGGCACACCTTGGCGCCCACGCCCTGAACCTTGGTCAGCGTTAAGAACCACTCTTTCTCCCACGCGTCATAAAAACCGTACAGAGAAATACTGTCTTCCCGAACCACCGTTTCAATCTTCAGCGCCGCTTCCGCTCCCGTCGCAAGTTTTCCGAGCGTTCTAGACGACGCAAACACCAGATACCCCACGCCGTTTACGTCAACGACGCAGAAATCTTCGCCGATACTGTCTACAATTCCGCGCAGCTTAGCAATCATATTATTTCATTCACTCCGTAAGAAAAATCTGCCGTATAACCGGATTTTCTTAGAAGCTTATACAATTATATAATACTCTTCAACTACTTATTTTAGTTTTAGAACAAAAAAAGAACAAATAAAAACAGCCTTTAACCTAACCCATCACCCGATCAGTCCGGAAAAAGACGGCGCTCCGCTTCCCGTAAACAATCTTTCGGTTTCCCGCCCGATGCCGCGTCCGGAACAGCTTACCGCGCCGGACTTTCCGCACGCACGGACAGCCTGTCCCGCTGCATTTTCTGACATTCATCAAGATGCTTCTCCTCAGCCGTTTTGCCTGACGCCCGTCAAAAAACCGTTTTCCGCCGCCTTTGCCCGGCACCCGCCAAGAAACCGTTTTCCGTCTTGTCTGATGTTTATTTAAAACCCTTAATGCTGTGCGTTCCGTGAAAGCTGTTGTGGCAGATGGCAGCAGCCAAAGCATCCGCGCTGTCATTGTTTTTCGGACGACATCCCGGAAGCAGAACCTTAATCATGGTTTCTACCTGATGTTTTTCGGCATGCCCGACACCGACAACAGCTTTTTTAATCTGGTTCGGTTCATACTCCGTCAGCGGAATATGATATGTGGCCGGCGCCAGAATGACCACGCCGCGCGCCTGTCCCAGCTTAATGGTCGAAACGGCGTTTGAGTTTAGAAAGACCTGTTCGATGGCCGCTTCGTCCGGCTTGTAAGCCTCAATAACGCCGCAAAGAGTTTTATATATCATTGACAGCCGGTCGGTCAGCGCCGTTTTGGGCTCTGTTTTGATAAACCCGTCCGCCACATAGCGGATACGGTTGTTTTCCACCTCAATAATTCCCCATCCCGTTGAGGACAAACTGGGATCCAGTCCCAATATCCGCATAAATTCTCTCCCGTAAAAAAATTCCGCGGCGCAGAAAATTGTCCGGCCGCGGATAAAACTGCTCCAGCCGGAATATTATTCGGCGCTCAGTTCAGCCAGAATATCTTCGGCGATTTCCGCGTTGTGGTAAACGCGCTGAACATCGTCGTCGTCTTCCAGAGCATCAATAAATTCCAAAAGCTTCTGCGCTGTCTCCTTATCCGTAACATCGGTTTTGACAGTTGCTTTCCAGTCCAGACGCGACGCGGACGGTGTTCCGAACTGCTTTTCAAGAGCTTCGGTAACCGCGTTCAGGTCATCGGGAAGCGTTTCAATTTCATGATTTTCGTCTTCCGAAACAACATCATTTGCGCCGGCTTCCAGAGCGGCTTCGAACATTTTGTCCGCGTCGGCGGCCGTCAGAGGATACTGGATAAAACCGATGCGCTCAAAATTAAACGCAACGGAACCGCTTTCACCCATCACGCCGCCGCGTTTTCCGAAAATCGTGCGGACATTGCCGGCCGTGCGGTTTTTATTGTCGGTCATGGCCTCCACAATAACGGCGACCTTGCCCGGCCCAAACCCCTCGTAACGGACAGAAACATAGTCATTGCCGCCGGCAGTCTGGCTGGCTTTGGCAATAGCTCTTTCAATATTGTCTTTGGGCATGCTTTCGGCGCGCGCGGCCTGAATTGCCAGACGCAGACGCGGGTTTTTATCCGGCTCCGGCAGACCGCTTTTGGCGGCAATCGTAATATCTCGCGCCAGTTTGGCAAAAACTCTTGCTTTTTTGGCATCCTGAGCACCTTTGCGGTACATGATGTTTTTAAATTGGGAATGTCCTGACATCCTCGTCATCTCCTTAAAAATCTTTGGATTTCATCTTATTAACGCCATATATACTGTAAAGACTTATTTCCCGCAAGATTTTTTTGAAAAAAAATTAACAGGCGCCTCCCCACATGGATCTAACCGCCCGCAAACCCGCGGTGCGTCATATCCGGACCGTTCAAGCCTCCATATGGCACGCTTCCGACTTTTTAAACCGTTTCAAACCTCCAATGACAAGCATCCTGTTTTCTGAAAGGGCGCTATTTATTGAGAATGATGTAATCCAGCTTGTTCTTATCGGCGGACAGAACTTTGATGCCGATGCCGTTAATGTCAATCAGCCCCGGCTGATTGGGAAAACGAATATTGACAAAGCTGCCACTGTCTCCCTGCGATTTGCTGTAATCAAGCACCGTAAACAGCATCTGATCCAGCTTGACGCCTTCATATTTGACGTCAAATCCCTTAACCGGTTCCGTCTGCACAGTGCGGGACGTCGTTACCGGGAAAAGCCGCAGATTGGCCGGATACGGCATAAAATCCGTATCCAAAAGCACCAGGCGCTTGTTGCGGATCTGTCCGATGCGGTTGTAGAACTCCCCTTTTTTGTTGACCAAAGCCACAAAATCCTTAAGCTTGGTCTGAACCAGAACATATTCCACATCGTCAACAACAACCAACCCCAACGCGCGCAACGTTTCGTTTCTGCCGTATTCCACCGGCACCGAGCCACAGTTCAGTACGCCGTTGACATTCGGTTTCAGATAATCGCTGCGGTAAAAATCTCTGCGGTAAGTTTTGGTATCCACGACCGTAAACCCGGTAAACGCCGTCAGCACGACATTGTTCTTAAAATTATTTTCCGTGATATATTCGGTTTTAACCAGAGCTTCCGGCGTCTCGTCATAAAAATCTATCGGATAGGAATTAAAAAGTTCGATAAACTCGTTCCTTTCGGGAAAAACATCATTATTCCCGGCATAAACGCAGGAACACAAAATAAAAACCAAAAACAAAGCGCTTAATTTTTTCATCGAATAATCTCTTTTTTACTATTCCATTATTACTATTGTTTATACTATAATACCGACTTAGTAAATAAATGATTATAACTTATGGGAAAAATTATGGAAAACAAAAGCGGAGCCTGCTGGGTGGTTTCTTTTGCCCCCTGCGCGGAGATGCCCGGGGAAATAAGCGCCTTTCTGGAAGAATATTTTGACGTTGTCGCCGTAGATTATACCGATGACGGTCTCGAACAATATAAGGGCTATAAAAACGCCGCCTTTGACGAGGCGGATCTGCTCGCCGAGGCCGGCCGCCGCAGCCTCAGTCTTCCGCCTTACGATAAAGAATTTCTGCAAAGCGACAACTGGCTGAAAGACTACGTTATAAAATTCAATCCGGTGGAAGCCGGAGATTTTCTGATTTACGGCATTCATGAAAAAGAAGCGCCCAAAACCGACAAACTGGCTCTGCGCGTTTATGCCGCCACGGCTTTCGGCTCCGAACACCAGACCACTAAATCCTGCCTGGAAGCCATCAGCTTTCTGAACAGGCTCGCCGTTCCCTGCGCCAGAATTCTGGATATGGGCACCGGTTCGGGAATTCTTGCCCTGGCCTGTGCCAAACTCTGGAAAAACAAAACGCATATCACCGCGGTCGATATTGACGAAGAAGCCGTCTGGGTAACCCGGCGGAATGCCGAGGACAACGGCCTGCAGGACTTCATTACCGCCGCGATCAGCAACGGCTATGCTTCCTCTCTGGTCGGAGAAAACGCCCCTTATGACGTCATCATATCCAACATTCTTGCCCGGCCTTTAATCGAAATGGCACCGGATTTATATCAATGTTTGGCTCCGGGAGGGTACTGTATTCTTTCGGGCTTTGTCGAAGATCAGGAAGACTGGGTTGTCCGGGCGCATGCCGAACTCGGCCTATCTCAGGTCAAAACCTATAAAATCGATAACTGGCGCGCTGTTATTATGGAGAAAAGGAAATGACGCTGGAAGAGCTGCAGGCAAAATTAAAAAAGCGCAAAATCGACGCTTATATAGTAACCCGCAACAATATGTTTCTCGGCCAGGATGTGCTTGAAGAGGAAAACCGGCTTTTCGGGCTTACCGGCTTCAGCGGTTCTGCGGGCACTTTGATCGTTCTGCAGGATAAGGCCGTTCTGCTGGTCGACGGCAGATACGAACTTCAGGCGCCCCGACAGGTCGACGCGGCAAAAGTGGACGTTGTCTGCGGTTCCCGCGTGGAGCAGTGCCTGTCCGACAGGCTCGGCCGGCGCAAATCCGCCCGCGTCGCGTTCAACGCCTGGACCTGCTCATATGCTCAGGCGGAAGCCTGGCGCCGTGCTCTGCCCGATTTTCAGTTTATCGCTGACAATTCCGAAATCTTCGACAACAATCTCAACCGAAAAAACTGCCGCGTTTTTGAGCACAAAATCGAATTTTCGGGAACAGACCGCATGGAAAAACTGTCATGGCTGGCCGGCAGGATGAAAATCTGCGGACTGGACGGCTGGTTCATCACGCTGGCCGACAGCGTTTCCTGGCTGTTGAACATCCGCTCAAACTGCCTGCCCGATACCCCTCTCGTCCGGGCTTACGCTCTGGTGGACAAGAATTTGGGCGTCTGTCTGTTCGGAGACAATCTCGATTTTGACTTCCGTCTCCCCGGCAATATCAGACTGCTGTCCACAGCCGACATTCCCCAAATTCTGAAAAAATTCAAAAACCGCGGCATCGGCGTCAGCGCCGAAGACGCTTCCTGCCGCCTGACGGATCTCATGACCGCCGCCAAAGTCCGCTGCCGGTTTGAAGCGGACCCCTGCCTCGCCGAAAAAGCCGTTAAAAATCCGGTTGAAATCGGCGGAATCATCAAAGCGCACCTGCGGGACGGCGTCGCCCTGACCAAATTTCTGCATTGGCTGGATACAAAAGCCGCCGCCAAAACGGAGCTGGACATTGTTCAAAAACTGCACGATTTCCGGGCCGCCGGACAAAACTTTTTTTCCGAGAGCTTCGGAACAATCGCCGCTTTCGGTTCCAACGGCGCTATTGTCCATTATCAGCCCGATGCCAAAACAAACGCGGAACTCCGCGACGGCTCCCTTTTGCTCCTCGACAGTGGCGCCCAGTATTTTGACGGCACGACCGACGTTACGCGCACTGTTGCCGTCGGCATTCCTTCTGCCGAAATGACCGAAAACTTTACGCTGGTTCTCAAATCGCATATCGCTCTGGCTTCCGCCGTCTTTCCGGCCGGAACATCCGGCGCACAGCTGGATGCAATCGCGCGCGACCCGCTGTGGCGAAACCAGAAAGACTTCAACCACGGCACAGGACACGGCGTCGGCTGCTTTTTAAACGTGCACGAAGGCCCTCAGTCCATAAGCCGGAATCACGGATATTATCCGCTTCAGCCGGGAATGGTCGTTTCAATAGAACCCGGATATTACCTCGCGGGCCAATACGGCATCCGCATCGAAAATCTGGCCCTGACGGAAAGCTGTCCGGAAACCGAGAACGGCGAGGCTTTCTGCCGTTTCAAAATTTTAACGCTTGCACCCGTTGATAAACGATTGGTTAATAAATATTTAATGAGCAGCGGAGAAATCAGCTGGCTCAATCAATACCATGAAACGGTTTTCAGACAGCTTTCGCCTTTTATGGACGAAGACGAAAAAATCTGGTTAAAGGATGCCTGTTCTCCGCTGTAACACACAGCTTTTAAGGAGAAAGACATTGTTGCAGATTTTTTGGAGTTTCATGATCATGATTGCCATGGCCATTCCGCTGCATGCCGAACTGACCTACGAGGGCGCCTATAATCCCGGGCAAAACATGCAGGAATATTTTAACGAGGCTTACCCGAACTACAACAAATCCATCATTTACGTTTTTTACAACGACAATCCCTGTTACGAATGTCCGCAGACAATTGAACTGATTGAGCAGATTTATAACAAAAATTACTCCGGGCAATACAGCTTCTTCATCATTGATTACGAAGACGACGATGAATATAACTTTATTGAAACCTACAACCTCAGCCAACCACTTGAGGTCGTTTTGGTCCGCGTCGAAGACGGCGAAACGCTCGGCTACAGGAAACTGGAAAATCTTCAAAATCAGATTTCCGATCCCGTCAGTTTCAGCGAAAACTTTCAGGAACAGGTCGACAATTTTCTGAGCAATCAGGACGGTTACTGATTCCGACAGAAACACTGCCAAGATTTTGAAAGCAGTTCGACAGCTGCGGACAGCAACCGCCGATTCCGCTAGAAAAAATCCCGCTGAAGCGGGATTTTTTTCTATCCTTATGCGGAACGCCCCATTTCATAGGCTTCCTGCATAACCGGACTTGTTTCAATTTCTCCCGCCTGCCAGGCTCCCGTTCCGTAGATAATGCCTTTTTCGCGGGCGCCTTCCAGACAATCCTCGGTAAATCCTCTGAATCCCTCCAGCGTCCGCCTCATATTGGCATGACTGTCATCCGCCGCCGCCACAATAAAATAGAAATCCTTGCCGCTGATTTCCTGATAGCGGGGAACAGTGCGGTCAATCAGAGTTTTCATCTGTCCGTTCATGGAATAGAAATAAACCGGCGTGGCCATAACAATAACATCGGCAGCAACCATCTTGTCCAGAATTTCCCGCATATCGTCCTTTTGAATACATTTATGCGTCGTATTGCAAACGCCGCAGCCTCTGCAGTAATTTATCTTTTTATCGTTGACATAAATTTTTTCCACGTCATTGCCGGCTTCCCGCGCGCCTTTGACAAACTGGTCGCACAAAATGTCCGAGTTGCCGTGTTTGCGGAAACTGGCCGATAATACCAATATTTTTTTGCTCATTTCAGTCCTTTCAAATTTCATGGGCCTTCGCCCGGTTAAAAGTCTGTCCGGCGGAAAGCGGTTTCGCGCCGGAACAGCATTATTTCCCAAATCAGTTTCCGGTCGCTTCGTTAATAACCGCAATAGCGTTCAGCGACCGCGGATACCCGATATACGGCAGCAGCTGCGTAACGGCATCAAACAAAACCGAACGATCGTTTCCGACAGCCAGATTAGCCTTGGCATGCGCTCTGGCCTGAGGCTCGGCGCCGCCCATCGAAACCAGAATGGCAAAAGTCAGTAGCTCGCGGGTTCTGACGTCAAGACCGCCGCGCGTATAATAATCGCCGAAACAGTTTGCCGACAGATAGTCCTGAATATGTTTCAGTTCTTCAGGCGCCGACGCCCGCATGGCGCTGATATGTTCCGCGCCGAAAATGCCGCTTTGCGCGGCAATGCCCTTTTTCAGACGCGTCTCGGCCGTCGTTGTCGACTGCCCCTTCAACGGCAGCGCAATTCCTCTGGAACGCATAACTTCGTTTGTCGCCTCTAAAAAATCATAAACTTTCGCCATTCCGGCATACGGAACAGCCTGATACAAAGCCTCTTTTGCTTCTCCCGGGCTGACGCCGTTATCCAGCGCTTCGTTCAAAATCAGTTTATACTCATTCAGAGACTGGATGGCAATATGCGAAACCAGCAAAACCAGATAGCGGCTTTTCTCGTCCAGATTTCCGTGCGGGCGGACATCCGTATTAATAAAATTTTTCCACACCTCCGCCAGTTCGGGATCCGTTACCGTCAGACGCGTCATTTCCTTTTCCTCCTTTGCGCTTCGACCGTACCAAGCCGCAAAGACCACGGCGGCGGCCAGAAAAATTGTCCCAAACAAATATCTCATTTATTTATACTCGCTGTCGGCAACCGGTTCAAGCCAGGTCGTTTTGTTATCGGGCAGATTGGTTTCTACGGAAATATGCGTAAACCACTGATCGGGAGCCGCGCCGTGCCAATGCTCGACATCCGGCGCAATGCGGACAACATCGCCCTTGCGTAGAACCCGCGCTTTGCCGCCGCGTTCCTGATATCGGCCTTCGCCGGCCAAAACCAGCAGGATCTGCCCGCCGCTGTGCTTATGCCAGTTAGTTCTGGCTCCCGGCTCAAAAGTTACATTGGCCAGAGAAGAATTCCAGACGCTGTCGTTTGCGCTCAGCCTTTGCAGATAAGTCTGCCCGGTAAAATAATCGCCGTACGGATTGGGTTCGCCCTGGTTAAAAACAGTGTCTATCGGTGCTTTTTTCATATCGTTCGCTCCTGCTATTGTTGAAACAGTCATAAATGCCGCGCAAAGGCCGCATCCGAATTTATTCAAAAATTTCATAACGTCTCTCCTTCCTGAAAACAAAATTAAACTTCATGATTTTCTTTTTTCTTGCCCATCATCGGCATCAGATTTATCAGAGTAATCTCCGACGGCGCCAGAAAACGCATCTGCGGTCCCCATTGTCCGGCTCCTCTCGTTACATAAATCTCAGCGCCGTTTTCCGCTTTATACAGCCCCGCAAGACAGCGGCCTTGCAGTTTGGATAAAAGATGAAACGGGAAAATCTGCCCGCCATGCGTATGCCCCGCAACTTCCAGATCAAATCTGTTATCCTTTCCGAAATCCGCCGGTGTATGCGACATCAGCAGACGAAACTTCTCCGGTGCCGCCTTTGCAAAAGCTTTTTCAACATCCGGCAGTTTTGCATAATCTTTTCCCGAAAAGAAGTCGGGAATCCCGGCAAGATAAATTCCGCCCACGGCAGCGCCCTCATTCTCCAAAAACCGGAAACCTAATTTTTGCAAAGCTCCGACCGCTTCGGAATAACCGACATAAAATTCATGATTTCCAGTAACGAAATAAACGCCGTTCTTTGCCTTCAGCTTTCCAAGAATTTCCAGAAGACCGGAAATACAGCTGACATCATCGTCTATAACATCGCCGCCAAGCAGAATGATATCCGGTTTAAGAGAATTGGTTTTCTCGACAATCGCCCTGATTTTTGCCGTACTGACCGCCCGGTGAAGATGAAGATCGCTCAACAGGACAAGCCTCAGAGGACAACGCAGCTTTTCCGACCGGATGAGAACTTCTTTAACGGCCGGCACTCTCAGACCCGCGTACAAAGCATAAGCGGCCAGAAGCGCCGCCAGCAGAATATAGGCGTAATTCATCCAAAGGCAAAAACTAAAACTTACGGCCAGCGGCGTATAACTTAAGGCAAAAAACAACGCGTCAAAAACCAGCGTCAGGGTAAACAGAAGGATACAGCCGACAAAAATATAATATAAGGTATAACGGTAAAAAGAATAGAACCGGCCCCAGATTTTTTCAAACCCGTAAGACACAAGCAGCGGAACGCATCCGGCCAGGAGGAACAGGCCGAAAACAGCTGCCCGCTGCGCCGAACCCAAATCAGCGCACCATGTATAGCGGAAAAACAGATACGAGGTAACAATACATCCTAGAACTGAAGTTATGACCGAACAGGTTATCATTTTCATGGCTCCGAAAACAAACAATTGCGATTCTGTTTTTCAGCATAACAATTAGAGTTAACTCTAAGTCAAGACTTTTTTCAATTTTTTCGCATAACTTGCCGATAATTAAAAGATTCCGAAAAAAATACAACATTAGAGGTAACTCTAGGACACAATATCATATTGACAAATCTTCCCGTTTGTCCATATTGTAAGGAAAACGGAGGAATAAAATGGAATATTCAATCGGTCAGGCTGCAAAAAAAATGGGGTTAACCGTTCATACGCTGCGTTATTACGATAAGGAAGGGCTTCTGCCCTTTGTCAAAAAATCGGCTTCCGGTCTGCGGGTCTTTTCGGAAGAAGACATCGACTGGCTGGTCATTATCGAATGCCTGAAAGGAACAGGCATGCACCTGAAAGACATAAAACAATATATAGACTGGTGCCGGGAAGGCGACGCCACTTTGGGAAAACGGCTGGAAATGTTTAAGCGGCAGAAAGCCAAAATCGAAGAGCAGATGGCCCAGTTGCAGCGCCATATGGAAAAGATAAATTACAAAATCGCCTATTATACAGAAGCCGTCGCTTTCGGCAGCATCGACATTCTGAAACGCAACCGGTGTCTGGCCGCGGAAAAGGAACGCATTTTCGGCCCGCTGAAAAAATAAGATGTTCACCGGCCGAAACCCACGTTTTTCTCATTAACCGGAAAAACTGGAGTACTGTGAAGAAAGCCTCTTTTCCGCCGCAGTATGATGATTATATTTTTATTGACAAGCGGTTTTCCTTAGTTTATAAAACCTCCTGTCAGTGCCGACATAGCTCAGTTGGTAGAGCTACTGATTTGTAATCAGTGGGTCGGGAGTTCGAGTCTCTCTGTCGGCACCATTACAAAAACGCACCTTTACGGTGCTTTTTTTTATACTCTGCGCAAAAACCCGTTATAAAGTTTCATCCCAAACATCGGCCGGACTGCCGGCAGTTTCCCCAATATTCTGAAAAACAAAGGCCACCTTACGAAACAAGGTGGCCGGAGAGTTCGCAAGTCATTTTCCAATGACACCCTTAGCCTTTAAAAACAACAGACTGTTTTCTGAACATACGCTAAAGCTCCCCGACCCTATGATCGCCGGGGATATGTTTATTGTCTTCAACAACTTACGATGCCTATCCAACACCGAATACCACGGAGGCTTTCGACGGCCCCTTTCCTTTCTGGAAACCCTGCTCAAAGCATGGCCTAACCTATTATATATAATCTGAAGATGCAAGAAAAAAATTCTTTTCAGAAACCCGGTTTTACAATTGATAATTAATAAAAAATATACCATATTGGCTTAAGCTGTAACGAGAAAAAAACAAGGAAATATTCATATGGCGTTCAAAACCAAGAGATTACTGAAAAAAATTGTTTCATGGTCGGGACTGTTCTTTTTTGCGGTAGCCGCATATATGATTTATCATCAGCTCTCCAAATACAAGCTGGATGATATCAAAGAAGCGCTTGTCAGCATACCGCCTCACAATCTGCTCATGGCCTGTCTGGCTTCACTGGGCGGATATGTCGCCTTGTCCTCATATGACTATCTGGCGCTCCGCTATATTCACCGCAGGCTGGCGCCCTGGAAATGGATCTTTGCCGGCTTCATCGGGTTTTCCGTCAGCAACAATGCCGGGCATGCAATTGTTTCGGGAGGCGCCATCCGTTACCGCCTTTATACCCGCTGGCGTTTTCACGGTTCCGAAATTGTCCGGATGGTAACTTTCTCGGGTTTTACCTATCTTGTAGCCTGCTTTTTCCTCATCATTCTGGGCTATTTTCTGACGCCCGATCATGCCTTCGGCGAAGGTTCGGTTTCCAAAATGACAACGGTTGTTATCACAATCGTATCCGCCATTGGACTGCTCATTTATTTTGGCGCTTCATTGTTTTATAAAAAACCGATCATTATCAAAGATGTCGAATTTGATATTCCCTCATTCAAAATGGCTCTGACACAGGTCATCATCGGCGGAGCGGATATTCTGCTGGCCTCCATGGTCCTTTACTTCTCGCTGACACCGTTTATGAATATCCCATTTGACGTTTTTATCGGCGTATTTATTATTGCGCAGGTTCTGGGAGTTTTCAGCCAGGTTCCCGGAGGTCTCGGAGTCTTTGAAGGACTTTTTCTTTACATCATTCCCGGCGACCACAATCCGGCGCTTCTGTTTGGCGCCCTGATCGCTTACCGCATCATCTACTATCTGCTGCCGCTGATTATCTCCGGCATTATTCTTATCAGCTACGAATGGTATCATAATCATTCCCGCAGTATCCGCAGAAGCAGATAAGAGCATCTACAGAGAAATCTCCAGCGAACCGTTGCCCAGCAAGGATTACAGCGGAAAAAGCGGCAATTTAAAATCTCTTGAAAATCCCTCAATTCGAACCGTAAAAAATCATGTAAAAACAAAGGGTTGCACTCATAAAATGCAACCCTGTACGAATTGGCTGCTTCACCTGGATTCGAACCAAGATTAACGGAGTCAGAGTCCGCTGTCCTACCATTAGACGATGAAGCAATCATCAAAAGTCAGTAACTATTTATCTCCAAAAATATCACAAGTCAACAACTTTTATTATCGAATTAAAAAAATTATTTTCCGGACAGCAAAATTGTTCTAAATTCCGCAATCACCTCATCGGAAAACCGCGGTTTCGCCTTTTGCGCTTTCTCCCTGTTTCCTTCCAGAACAACCTTGGAAGCCGGAGAGGCATTAAAGACACCTAAATGCGGCGCCTTGCCGGTCAGATAATCATAAGCCGTCATTCCGCGGGAATCTTCCGCCGTAGGATCCGCCCCTTTTTCGACCAGATACCGGGCAGCTTCCGCTTGTCCTTCCTGAGCGGCATACATCAAAGCTGTCCGGCCGCCGTTCATCATGCACACATCGTCAGCGCATTTGCCGCCCTCATCAAAAGTCGGCGGATTTGTCCGCATGTTGACGTCGGCTCCTGCTTCGACAAGAAGTTTCAGACTGTCCGTAAAACCGTGCTGCGCGGCATACATCAGCGCCGTTTTCCCAAAAGCATTGCGAGAATTGACATCTGTATCCAGCCCCGCGCACTGCAGTTTTCCTTCCTCTTTCGGACAAATTTCCAGCAGCAGCTTCAAAACATCCGGACGATGAACACTAATCATCAAAATACTGTCGGCCGGATGCGGCGTAACCGGTTCATCAAACGGCTGTCCTGCCAGTTTTCCCTGTTCCAGCATATTTTTGATTTCCTCCGCCGGGGTTCCCGACAGTATTTTGTACCGCAGCGTATTCTTATTGACAAGACGGCTTCCGGCTGCTGACGGCGTCAAAACAAAATTGGCATAAAGCCGCGCTTTATACGGATCGGCCTTAAAAACCTCCTCATAATGCGCTTTCAGCATCTCCTCAGCCTGCTGAAAACCAATACCGTATCCGAGAATTTCGGTAAACGCCGCATAATTCGAATAGGACTCCATCGCCCAATCCTCCAACGGCCGAGCGCCCCGGTTTTCCTGCGGATAATCAAGATACTCAAAATTCCAGTCCGGTGTATAACGGCTCAAAATATCTTTATACCGGTCCTGTGCCGCAGACAGACTGCCGAACGCTCCTCTCCCGGCATAGCCCAGTTTGCGGTCTATATATTTTTTATATTTCTCAACGTCTTCGGGAAACTTGTATTCAGGAAAATCCCTGCAGTTGGAAAGATCAAAAACTCTGGGACCGCCGCCATCCTCCGCCTCATCCAATATAGCGGCTAAGTTCAGACGTTGCGCCGTTTTGCAGGGAACTCGAATATCTCCGAACTCATGCGCGGCAACCTCAACCAGACAGTCCGTATTTTTGAAGCAGTTCAAATAACCGTTCCGCACTCTGCCGAGATATCTCTTCTGTTTTTCCGCATAGGCGGGCCGTGCCGGAACAAGTTCCTCATAACGCTTCATAATCGCCGAATGCAGACGTTCCGCAATTTTTTCAAATTCTCCGCTGTCCGTTTTTTCCGGCTGATAAATAGTGCTCAGGATCAAATATTCGGCGGCAGCCGAATTATTTTTATCCGCCAGTGCCTGCATGCTTTTGAGAACCTTTTTGGGATCATCCTTAAGCTGGTCAAGCGTAGCCAGATAAACCCGGTTTGAGATCCCCGATATTTCATTGGAGCACCAGCGGTTATTACGATACGCTTCCTTCGCGATATCATTCGCAACGGCCGCGGACAGACCGCTTTTGAAAACCGCAGCCACCGCTTCCTGCCACTTTTTCCGCTCTTCGCCGAATCTGCGTTTTTCCGTTTCGCTGCTACCAAGCTGCGTCAGACGGTTTTCACAGCTTTCATGCATTTGTTTTTGCAAGGCCTCCAGTTCCGGATCGTTTTTTTCCGCTTCTCCGCCTGTCGGCAGCCCGTTTCCGTCCGTTCCGGTTTGCGCAACGGAGACACCACCGACGGAAATATCCGCGGCAGCTTCCTCCATCGCCATAACGGAAGAAAGCGGCTCAGCTGCCTGCAGCTGCGGCGCCGCAATCCAAACACATCCCGCTATCACCAACAGCCTGAACATCATTTCCTCCCGCTTTTCTCTGGTCTATATTCTGAAAAAGGCGGCACAAGCCGCCTTTTTGCATCAGTCTTCGACAACCCTGATGTGCAATTCCTTCAACTGCTGTTCAGTTACCGTATTCGGCGCCTGCATCAGCAGATCCTGAGCCTTGCCGTTTAACGGAAACAAAATAACGTCGCGGATAATCGGCTCATCCAGAAGCAGCATAACCGTACGGTCCACGCCGGGCGCACAGCCGGCGTGCGGCGGCGCGCCGTATTTAAAGGCATTGATCATGCCGCCGAACTTGCTGTCCACCACGCTGTGATCATATCCGGCGATTTCAAATGCCTTGTACATGATTTCCGGCTTATGATTGCGAACAGCTCCGGATGCCAGTTCCACGCCGTTGCAGACAAGGTCGTACTGATAAGCGTAAATATCCAGCGGATTTTTATTCAGCAACGCATCCATTCCGCCCTGCGGCATGGAAAAAGGATTATGAGAAAATTCAACCGCACCGGTCTCTTCATTTTCTTCATAAAACGGAAAATCAACAACCCAGCAGAAACGGAAGACATTCTTTTCGACCAATCCCAATTCCTCGCCGAGTTTCAATCTGACTCTGCCGCTGAATTTTGCAAATTTCATTCCTTTGCCTGTCATAAACACAATCGCGTCGCCGTCTTTGGCGCCGAGAACCGACTTCAGCTCATCAAGCTTTTCAGCTTTGAGCAGTTTGGCAATACCTTTGGCGCCCTGCGGAGCAAAGGCCAGAAAAGCCATGCCTCCCATACCTTCTTCCTTGGCATAGGCATCCAGTTTGTCAAAGAAAGAACGCGGCTTTTCTGCCTGTCCCGGCAGAACGATGGCTCGCACTTCATTTCCTTCCGCCGCTTTGGAATCATACAGACCGAAACCGGAATCCTTAAAGACGGCCGTTGCCTCCTGAATAACCAGCGGATTGCGGAGATCGGGCTTGTCCGAGCCATATTTTTTCATGGCCTCGCGAAACGGGATATGCAGAAACGGCGCCTGATCGACTGTTCTGCCTTCCGCAAATTTATTGAAAACGCCGCCCATGGCGTGCTCAATAACGGCAAAAACATCTTCCTGCGTCGCAAAAGACATCTCCATATCCAGCTGATAAAATTCACCGGGAGACCTGTCGGCTCTGGGATCCTCATCGCGAAAACACGGCGCAATCTGAAAATATTTGTCAAAACCCGAAACCATCAGCAGTTGTTTGAACTGCTGCGGCGCCTGTGGCAAAGCATAGAATTTTCCGGGATTGATGCGGGACGGCACCAGAAAATCCCTGGCGCCTTCCGGTGAAGACGCCGTCAGGATCGGCGTCTGGTACTCCGTAAACCCCTTTTCAGTCATCAGCCGGCGCATTTCGGCAATAACTTTTGAGCGTAAAACGATATTGTTGTGAATGCGCTCTTTGCGCAAGTCCAAAAAACGATATTTCAGGCGCAGTTCTTCCGGACTGTCATCTTCGCCAAAAACCTGTATAGGCAGAACTTCCGCCTCAGAATAAACCTCAATTTTCTCAACTCTGACCTCAATATCGCCGGTCGGCATATTTTTATTGACACTTTCGCGCATCATAACCCTGCCGGAAATACCGATAACGGATTCCGCGCGCAAAGTCTCGATTTTTTCAAACAAATCAGAAGAGCTGTCGAATACGCACTGCGTTATGCCGTAATGATCCCGCAAATCCACAAAACAAAGGTTACCCAAATTTCTTTTGCGGTGTATCCAGCCTGCAAGTTTCACATCCTTATTAACATCCGAACTTCTCAGTTCGCCGCATGTATGCGTCCGGTAGCTATTCATATAAAACCTCTTTTAGTTAATTCTCTGTCAGGATTCATTTTTAAGACTTATTTCCATTTAATGCAATAGCAAAAACCCCGAAATCCTCCGTCCAAAACAAAAAACGTTTCTGAAACCAATCAGAAACGTTTTTTTAATTGTCAGCAGAAAGTTCCGTGCTGATGTTCCTCACCAATATGCACACGCTCGTCTACAATCTGCTCCTGTTTTCCGGAACACTCGCGACAAAGCTCCTCGCCCATGCTTTCCATGGAATGGTGGAGCGGCCGGCCGCAAATGGCACAGACATTGCTTTCACAATGCACAACCTTTGCCTTTGCCGGTTTCCGGGATCCCTGAACAACCGATTTCTGCGGCTTGGGCTGAAATTCGCTGTTCAAATAACGCAATACTCGGCCTTTGCCGATTCTCCAGCGCGTTTCGGCAGACAGATCAATGTCCAGCTTCTGCAGCAGCAAAACGGCGCGCTCTTGCCACTTCTCAAAATCCCGCGGCATAAAGCTGTGGCACATTGCCCGGAACACAATCTCTTTCCGGGGACTACCGTTTTCCGTCCGGCGCTCGTAAACATAGCCAAAAACAGGCATCTTGTTGCTGCCCAGATATTCTGACGTTTCCGCAAAAATGCGCAGGGCATGCTCCTTTACCGTTTTTTGGGGGTTAAGCATAACCTCCATATACGGCAATTCTGCAAAAGCTCTTCTGTCCTTTTCTTCCGTCAAAAGAGCCTGTCTCACGCCGGGAACCTCAATGACGGCCTCATACATTTTAAAAACATCGCGCAGATGCTTAAAAGTAAACTTAACCGATTTCAGCTCGCACCCAGGCTCAAAAGCTCTAACAAATTCCAGACGGTAGCCGTATTTCAGCCTGGCCCCGATAATTTGCGTTTTCTGACGCTCCGGCACAATCCCGTATGCGGAAAATATCCTGTATTCTCCGGCCGAACTGCGCAAAGCGTGTTTCAGGAAATAAAAGTCTCTTTCCTCTTCCGACTGCAATTTTTGCAGATTGTCCAACACGGTCTGGGCAGTCATTCCCGCGGGATGATCCTTGCCGACACTTTCCAACAACAGTTTTTGCTGTTCTTTTTCCTTCTCGATGCATTCCCCTGCCTTGGAGGAATCAAAAGCCACAAACATGGCCGCATCAAATTTTTGGTTCAACATATATTATATATTTAAGGTTTAAACTCAAATTCAGCAACAGCATAAAAGACGAAAAACTCGTCTGACACAGTAACTATTAATAATTCAGTCGATTTTTTTAATTTAGCACCTCTCCGTATAAAATTTCAACTGATTTATGAAAAAACATAAAAAAAAACGTCCCGTCATAATACGGGACGCCAATCTCCGGAAAATATTTTCTCAGAGTTCAACCGCTTTTTCCCTGCAAAATTCCGGAATCCGGAAAGCGCCTCGCGTCGCTACGCCGCTGACAACAAATTTCCATTTCCGCGCGTCGGTTTCCGGCTGACGATATCCGAAGGCTCTCAGCATCCCATCCGGATCGCACTGCATGAAACATTCGGCAAAAATACCGCTTGACTGGCAGATTTTCTCTGCATCTCTCAGCCAGTTTGTGCTGATCAGGTTTAAATCGGATTTCTGCCGGCAGACTGCGAATTTATCCCGCTGAGGAAAAACATCTTCTTCGGCAGCCGTCGGCAGTCTGAGGAGTATCTTATCGTTTCCGCCTATTTTGTCCTTCAGACGACAGACCGTTTCATAAACCTTTTCGGACACCAAATCCGTTTCAACCCATCCGCCCGCAAATTTACGGGCCTCGCCGCCATCCATGCAGATATGCACGCCAGAATAAACCTTTGCCGCCACACCGATCTGCGTCAGCTGATACATAATAACCTTCGCTGCTTCTGAATTATTCATATCTTCCCAGGGAACGTTTACAAAAAACAGTGTTTTCATCTTAATTTTATATTTTTTGGTTAACAGAATAATTTTCATAATCGGATATTAAGTGATATGCTTAATACTACATATCGGCCCTTTCCGCAAGAAAAAACCCGCCATTTTTTTCGAAACTTAAAAAAAAATTAATGAATCCGAAACTAAAATGTTAAAAAAACGGATACAAATAATGCAAATCATAGAAAATACGACAACATTAAACGCTCTCTGCCAGAAACTAGGCCGGGAAGAATTTATAACGATTGACCTCGAATTTCTGAGGGAGAAAACCTATTACGCGCATGTCTGCCTGATTCAGGTTGCCAGCCCCAACGAAGCGGCTATCATCGACCCCCTGGCACCGGGAATCGAACTTGACGATTTTTTCGCTCTGCTGAAAAATCCGCAGATTACCAAAGTTTTTCACTCAGGACGCCAGGATATCGAAATTTTATACAAACTCTCGGGCATTATTCCCCAGCCTTTGTTTGATACCCAGATTGCGGCCATGGTTCTGGGTTTCGGAGAATCCGTCAGCTATGAAAATCTGGTCAACGGCATCCTCGGCATCGAACTGGACAAGAGCTGCCGGCTTTCCAACTGGAGCCTGCGCCCGCTGGATGAAAAACAGCTGCAATATGCCCTCTCCGACGTAACGCATCTGGTAAAAATCTACGATTCTCTACGCAACCGGCTGAAAGAAACCGGAAGACAGCATTGGCTTGATGAAGAGACGGCCGTCCTGACGGCGCCGGAAACCTACGTCGTAAAACCGGAAGACGCCTGGCAAAAAATGAAGCACCGCTCCCACAACGCGCACTACCTGACCATCCTCCGCGAACTGGCCGCCTGGCGTGAGCGCCGGGCTCAGGAAAAAGACATCCCCCGACAAATGATCATTAAAGACGACTGTCTGCTGAATCTGGCAGCGTTCTGCCCGACTTCCCGCGAAGAAATGGAAAACATCCGCAACATGCGCAAAGACATCGTCTGCGGCCGACTGGCTCCGGAAATTCTTGCCGTCATCGCCACCGCTCAAAAGCTGCCGCCGGAGCAGTACGTCAAAATCGAACGCGAAAAACCAATTCCAACCGGAGCGACGGCTCTTTACGAGCTTTTGCGCCTGCTCCTGAAGATACGCAGCCAGGAACAAGGCGTCGTTTCCAAACTCATTGCCTCCGACGATGATCTGAAAAATTTTGCCTCGTTCAGAGACAAAAACAACCCCATCCTCCGCGGCTGGAGATACGAAATTTTCGGCCAAGACGCGGAAGCCCTCCGTCAGGGCCGGATAAGCATCAGTTACAATAAAGAAAAAAAAGCGATCGATATCAGAAAAAATACCGGAGATTAATCCGGTATTTTTACAAGTTTCCAAAATCCTTAAACAACCGCCGTTTTATAGTGCTTATTATACATTTGATCAAGGAGCTGCAGTATTTTCATGACCTTATCGCTTTTCAGCGAATAATAAATGGTCTGCGCCTGTCTTCTGGTCTTAACAATATTTTCGGCCCGCAGAACGGCCAGATGCTGCGAAAGGGCTGACTGGCTCAAATCCATCATTTTCTCCAGTTCGCCGACATTCAGCTCCTTGTCTGCCAGATAATACAAAATTTCCAGTCTTTTCGCGTTTCCGAGAGCCTTAAGCATTTTAGAACCCATCGCTACTGCTAAATTCTTCATTTTATTTCTCCTTTTAACTCTTACTAATTTAGCACATCACGCGTTCTTGTAACAGTTCTAATAAAGCTAATTATTATATATACTTAACGCTGTCATTATAAAGTTTACATTCGAATAATATTATAATAATATTGTCTAAAATTTTAAACAGGAGTTTGTTTATGGAAGAAAATGACATTAAGGATTTAAGCTTTGAAGAAGCATTGGTTCAGCTGGAAAACATTGTCCGCGAGCTTGAAAGCGGACGCATCCGGCTTGACGACGCCGTTGCCGCCTACGAGCGCGCCGTCAGTCTCAAGCAGCTATGCGAAAGCAAGCTAAAAGCCGCCCAGCTTAAAATCGAAAAGATAGAACTCTCCCCCGAAGGAGAAGCAACAACCGTTCCCCTGGATAAAATTGAAGACTGAAAATGACTGCCGTTACCGAACTTTTGAGCGGATATTCCGCCTATTTCAACAATGAACTGAACAATTTTTTCCCGCTGCCTCAGGGCGCTGAAAAAAAAGTCGTCGAAGCTATGCGGTATTCCGTCATGAACGGCGGAAAAAGACTGCGCCCGTTTCTGGTTGCCGAGACAGCCGGCCTTTTCGGCATCTCCCGCGCACAGTCTCTGCGCACGGCGGTCGCTTTGGAAATGCTGCATTCCTATTCGCTGGTCCACGACGACCTGCCGGCCATGGACAACGATGATTTGCGCCGCGGTAAGCCTACCTGCCACAGGCAATTTGACGAAGCGACGGCCATCCTTGCCGGAGATGGCCTTCTGACTTATGCCTTTGAGATTTTAAGCGATGAAAAGACGTTTCCCGACGCTGACATAAGATGCCGTCTCGTCAATATGCTCGGCAATGCCGCCGGAGCTTTCAACGGCATGATTTCCGGTCAGATGCTGGATCTTTATGCGGAAAAAATCCCCTGCCCCAAAAATCCGGAGCAGCTCATTAAAAATATTGAGGAAATGAAAACCGGCCGTCTGATCCGCTTTGCCTGCGAAGCCGGCGCCGTTCTGGGCCGCGCCGCCGCCCGTGAATTTTCCGCCCTGACGGAATATGCCCGCAAAATCGGTGTCGCTTTCCAGATCGCCGACGATATTTTGGATGTCGAAGGCGATGAAAAGCTGATGGGAAAAGCCCTGCAAAAAGACAAAAATCAGGGTAAGGTAACTTTTGTAACCGTCTACGGTCTGGAAAATGCAAAAAAAATTGCGGAGGAACTCATCAACAGCGCCAAAAACATTCTTGAAATCTTCGGCTCTAAAGCCGGCTCTTTAAAAGACTTGGCCGATTACGTCATCAACCGCAAAAACTAATTATCCAAAAAAAGGATAGGGGTAAGGAATTGTTAACATTCCCGCGCGTATTATATCCTGTGTATACACTTAACACATGTGCGGATTGTTACCAGTATGGTCTTAACGAGGGTTCTTATTCCGGCTAAACGCCG
>CALXTQ010000018.1 GCA_944391485.1 uncultured Alphaproteobacteria bacterium
CAACTTAAACGCTTTGGCCTCTCCAATATTGACGACGGTCACAGAGTCTCCTTCGATACCTTCTCCGATCGCGGTAGAACCGCAGCCCAGATCTTGGTGATCTTTTAATCTCGTTAATTATTGGGTATTCTTTATTTATTATTATAAAAAAATTATATACAAGCAAAAGTAGTAATTAAAAATAAATATTGACTAAAGATAAATAGAAGCATATGATTGGAAATGTAAACAAAATTACCTGTAATTTCAAAGTACAAGTTTTTATTTACAAATCCATAAACTAATTCATTAAATAAGGAAATGTAGTATGAAAGGTGTAGTTAAATGGTTTAATAGCAAAAAAGGCTATGGTTTTATTCAACCGGAAGGTGGTGCAAGGGATATTTTTGTACATGTTACGGCTTTGGAAAAAACAGGACTGCGCCGTCTGATGGATGGTCAATTGGTTCATTTTGAAATTTATGATGATCGCGGCCGTAATGCAGCAGGAAACATAAGCATAATTAGCTGAGAAGCTTGAGCTTCGCGGAGGCTTCCTTTCAAAAAGGAAGCCTTTTTTGATTCTGAAATAGATCAGGTTTCAAGCTTTTGTATGATTATCGCTGGTTTCACAGATAAAATCAAAACAATTCCCAATGCCGCCGAAAGTAAAATATTACCCGAAATAATGTCTGAATCGTCCGCAATAGAGATTAAGATATTGCATTTTTAACTGTAATGTCTTAAACCGGAATATAACCAAATTTTATGGGATCGTTATATGAATTTCTTTGATATTTTACTTCTGGCATTAGCCCTTTCCGTTGATGCTTTTGTCGTTTCTTTTTCCTATGGACTGATAATACGGCAGAACCGCGGCCGCAACGCGTTCAAACTGGCAATATCGACAGGTGTGGGACAGTTTCTGATGCCGGTTATCGGTTGGTATGCGACGAGATCTGTGCATACATACATAGAAAATTTCGATCACTGGTTAGCTTTTGCCGTATTTTTGGTCCTAGGACTTAAAATAATTGATGAAGCTTTGGAGAAAAAGGAAGAAAATAAACAACTGAGTCAGAAACTGTCTCTGCGGCTTTTATTTATGATTGGCGTTGCCACCAGTATTGACGCGCTGATTACCGGGGTTACCATTTATTTTATGAATGTTTCGATATGGACTGCGGCACCGGTTATTGGCATAACGACATTTATCTGCGCGGTTATCGGCTTCAATCTTAACTGCTGTTTCAGAAAAATACCGACGAAATATATGGAAATAACGGCCGGAGTTATATTGATTCTTCTGGGATGTAAAGTTCTTTACGAACATCTTACCGCGTAAAAACAAATCCCCCGGTATATTCCGGGGGATTTATTATATAAGATATTTATGTCTTTAAATTGATTTCCAACGGATTCGCACTTTTGCCAGCTCTCTCTCGTTTTCTCCCAGGGCTTTAATGCTGTGCAAGGTTATGTTGCCGTCATTCTGGGTTTCTACGCAGATTTTTTCGCCCAGCAGCCCTTCTTTTTTAAAAGAAATTTCCAGATATTCGGGATTATGTGTCGTGCGGAAATTATTATCAACAGCTTCCGTCGCCCAAAGAGGATAAACGGCATTGTTAACATGATTGTTAAGGTCAATATCGTCAAAACGGACACAGAAGTCCGTTTGTCTGTCGATTCTGCCGAGGTTTTCTAGTTTGGGAAAATCTGTCTCAATAACGCGTTCCGGAATAATCTGGTATATTGGCAGATTGTCGCGCAGACTGACCGGACGCTTTTTGTTAAAATCGATTAATATCCACTGGCTGGACGCTTTTATCAAAATCTCCCCGGGTTCGGAAACAACCAAAAATTCTCTGACGGCACCCAGCTTTTTCTCAACGGCGGGCCATGAGAAGACTTTTATTTTTTCATGCATTTTCGGCAGCCGCAGCACCTGCAGTTCATAGTTCGATCCAACCCAGGCCAACCTATTGCTGAGACAATATTCAAGGCCGAGTCCCATATCCGAAGCGTGCGTATCCGCCACATCCTGAAAAATATTCATCAGCGTCAGCAGCCTCAGGTTTTCATTTTTATCGCATTCATAAGTTCGGATCAGATATTCTTTTTCTATCTTATAAATACTCATATTTATTTCCTTTATTATTGAGGGTCCTTGGTATCAAAGCAGCGTTTGGCAAATTTGATCGGCAGTTCGCATAATCCCTTACGTCGCTGATGCAAATACATTTTAAATCTTTTCATGCATCGTCTTTTGCTGATAGTTCTTTTGAGAAAGCCCATGCCGGAGGTTGAATGCTGAAAAACTTCCGTCAGATAAGCAAAATCATCATTATACAAAACAACCAGCCATTTGGCGGGCAAATCGGAAATCTTAACGATGCTGCTGCCGTTAAGGCGATATACTTCATTGTTGCGGGGCGTATCGCCGGTCAGGCGGATATTCATATATTCCGCCAGTTCTCTGAAATTGTCGATAACAAAAACAGGGCAGTGCGTCGGAATAAAAACCGGTCTGTTCAGGATAAAGTTAAGATATTCGTAATCGCCAAGAAAACCGTGCCCGAAACCCTGCAGTTCCGGAACAGCTGTAACATCGGTAAATTTTATATTATGCGCGTTTAGCTGACCTTTCAGCGGATTGAAAAATGTTTTGGCCGTGATAATGCCATAACAGTTTTCGCTGTTGGCATCAAAAGCTGTCGAGACATGATTATAGGTACCGATAACGACATAATTGTCTCCGAGCGTTGCTATTTCATCCCTGTTGTGGGTATAAATAACCTTAATTCGTCCGGCAGCCATTTTGTCAAAGGAAATACCGTAATCCATAATCCGCCGCAGATAACTGTAAAAATCCGGATTCCCAAAAAAAATCACGTTTTTTTTGAGTTTCAGAGCTGCAAGGAAAGCAATGATATACATTTCGGGATGCGTCGGATAAACCGGCAGGAAAATCTTTTCCTTTTTGCTTTTACGCATTAAAGACACCAGTTTTTTAAAAGTTTCAACCTCTTTGACGGCATAACCGTCATCATATATGCCGTAAAAATCAGCAACACAGAAGTTAATTTTTCCGGACAGCTGTTTGAGGCGTTTGATATTGGTCGGTTTGCGGAAATAGATACTGCTGTCTATTTTCATGTCTCCCGTATGGTAAACGGTCGAATTTTCAGACTTGATAATCAGGCCGAAACTGTCAAAACAGGTATGAGAAGAAGCCAGAACCTCAATTTCGAGCGATCCTATTTTGATGATATCTCCGTCGTCGATAACAATCTGCCGGGGACGCTGCTGCGGCGGAACCCCGAAGGATTCGTAAAGGTCGTCCAGAATCATGAAAGTATATTTCCCGCTGTACAAAGTGGGAAGCTTATATCCGGCTTTCAGATAGTGGACGACGCCGTTAAGATGATCAGGATGAGAATGGGTAATAAAAACAGCCTGCGCGCGATTCTCGCCGGCTCCAAGCCATTGCCGGATGTCCGGAATGGCCGCGGCGGAATTTTTTATGCCGAGAGCCTGATGGTTGTCAAATTTTCCGATATCGACGATTATTGTTGTCTGCGACGGGACACCGTCGGTTTTGACAAGATCTGAATAACGGTAGCAATGGCCGCTGATCTGGTCAATGTTATTTCCGCCCAGCGGCTGCCAATACAGTCCTTCTTCTGATATTTTGTTATCCATAATAAACTAAACCGACTTTATCCTTAATAAAGTCGGTTTAGCAAACTATCGTCTGTTTAGCAATTATTTTATTTTGTTTTTCCTATATTCGGCCAGTCTGGCTTCCCGCCATTCATGAGCGTTAATTCTGGCCTGACGGACGGATTCTTTTGCCTGCGAGATCTTAACCCGAGCCAGATCCGGTTTTCTTTCCGGAACCTGTTTCAACGCATTGCCGAACAGCTGTGAATCAAAATCATTCTGAGCCAGGCGGATGCGTTCATAAGCCGACGCCAGCTTCTTTTTATAGCGCAAAGCCTTTTTCGGAACGCTGGAATGGTATGCCATAGCGGCTTTTACCCAGTCCTTGTTTTTGTTTTCATACAAATTTCTCAAAAATTTTGCGGCATAAGCAACATTTTTCTCAGGATCAAAAGCTTCCTCAATATTTTTAAAAGCATCGCCGTGGTAAGCCATATTGATCTGCATGCAGCCGACATCAAAACTTTTGATACCGCGAGCCTGGAGCCTTTTAGCCTCTCTGATGGCTTCTGCCTTTGTCTTGAAAAACATGCCTTTTCCCTGAGCGTTGATTGTCCACGGCCAGGCCAGCGTCTGCTTTTTCTCTTTAATGTAACGACCGGTTTCCACGCTGGAAATCGTTGTCAGCAGATGTTTTTTTATCTCATATTGTTTTTCAATTTTTGTTGTTGCGTTCAAGCAGACAAAAGCATCATCAACAGGAGCTTTATAAGCCTTTGCCTGTACCGGCTGAATAAGCATCAGCAATATAACAAAAAACATTAAATTTTTTGATACGAAAAGTCGCATCCCTCTGCTCCCTTAAAACGGCCACAAACATCCCTTATGCAACAAATGTGCCAATTTCAGTTTGCTTAACGGCATATCAAAAACGAAATAAACGTTTTAAGGTTGGTTATTAAATATAAAACTCTAACTGTTAATTACCCTAACAATTCCTCGTTTATAATTCAAAAACTAAAAAATACTTCAGAAATATAGAACCTGAAATATCAAAATCAAGAGGGGTTATAACACAGTTAATTTTTAAAATCCAGTAAAAATTTGGTTAACGCCTGAATGGATGAGCAGATATCTGTGCTAACTTTTTGAAAATCTGCGCTTTTTTTGTACACATTTTCTTCCATATACAGGCCGCGGTTGGTTTCCAGCTGCAGAGTATAGATTTTCTTACGGGGCTGACAGTAGTTAAACGTGATATAAGCGCCGGAATAGGGGCAATTATACGTAACATTGTATCCCTTGGAAGAAAGGCTTTCCTTAAAAAATTCATAACATTCGGCGGGGCAGCTTTGTTCAAAGAGCGTTCCCAAACAAAATTCCACGGCTGTCCCGTCATTCATGATGGAGCAGATTTTCGACGGCATGGAATGGCAGTCAAGAACGAAGGCAAAACCAAATTTTTTAAGGGCTTTGTCAATCAGCTGCTGCAGGCGTTTATGATAAGGATCGTAAACATTTTTGAGCCGGAGCAGAACCTCGTTGTAATCCAGAAGACCGTCATAAATATTTTTGTTTTGCGCCGTGATTCGGTGAATTGCTCCCAGTCCCACGCGGCAGCGCCTCGTGCCCATGGGGGAATCCTTTTGCGGATGATTATAGAACATGCCGGGATCGATTTCTATTTTGTCGCGGTTGACATCGACAAAAGCTCGGGCAATGTTCATGACGAGCATGGCGTTGCCTGATTCTGCGGCGCCTTTTACCAGATCCTGAACGAAAGAATCCTCATTGCTGCGCAGTTCGTCGACAGTGCAGACGGTATTGGCAAGAAACTCTTCCGGAATAACGGTGCCCGCATGCGGAACGGACAAAATCAAAGGACTGTTAATATCTTTGGTGTTGAATTCGTCAAAGATATTCAGCTTTTTATAGTCTACCTTAAAATTTAAATGCTTTTCAGCCACCGTGTATCCTTTCGTTTCTGGTTTCGTTATTATAGATTTAAATTATTAAATTTTTCATAATTTTAAAAAACATGAAAAATCTTCTTGCAAAAATCTTTCGGCTATTGTAAAAGAAAACCTGTCGTCAGACGGGTGTGTAGCTCAGTGGTATGAGCACTACGTTGACATCGTAGGGGTCGCTGGTTCGATCCCAGCCACACCCACCATAAAAGAGCCCTCGAAAGAGGGCTTTTTTTTATGGTATGGTGTCACTAGATTGAACCAGCGAAGCGGTTCGGAGTCGATAGTTGGCGGTTGTGAGGAGGAAATCTTTAGCTTCAGCTTAGATTTTCTCCGAAACAGAGCCTTACGGGACGAAAGGGGCCCAAACTTTTAAAAGTTTGGGAATATCCACCCCAGCCACACCCACCATAAAAAGAGCCCTCGGAAGAGGGCTTTTTTTATGGTATGGTGTCACTAGATTGAACCAGCGAAGCGGTTCGGAGTCGATAGCTGGCGGTTGTAAGGAGGAAATTTTGCCAGGCTTCCCCCCCCGGTTTGCAGGAGGGATTTATTCCGCGGCCTGTCTTTTTTTGTAAACAAAAACCTCCTGAGGAAAAATTCCGGAGAACTTTCCGCTTCTTTCTGTCAGTTCAAGTTGCGGAAATTCCAGTCCGTTGGAGATTACAAGACAGTTTTCCTGCATTTCCCGTTGAGCCTTGTCTCCGAATCTCCCTGCCATTTTGGGAATCAGAAAACAAATAATAATATCGGCACATCCAAAATCGTATTGAAACATATCTTGGTGCCGGAAAACAAGATTTTTGTATTTGGCCGACGACCAGACACAGTATTTGAAGTAAGGTAAAGACCATTCCAGACCGATAAATCGATGCGCCGGAAACCGTTCGGCAAGTGCTCTGAGAAGCTTGCCGTTTCCGCAGCCTGCATCAATGATTGCCATCGTTTTGTCAGCCTTTTGCAGAAGATCATCCAGTTTGGCGATAATAAAATGTTTCTGATGCCCGAGTGTAGGTGCAAACGGCGCAAACTGTCCCCACCGGCTGACGATAAAGGCATGAAAACAATAAATATTGAAAAACAGCAGTAAAACGATGAATACAATCCAGTAAACATTTAATAAATATAACATTGTCCCTCTCTTTGCTTAATACAACAAAAACCGCCTTGAGAAGGCGGTCGGAGAGTTGAACAATCATATATAGTAAATGATCGCCCCGGTCTTTAAAACACCATAGTTTCTGTACATACACCGGGGCCTCCCCGACCAGGTCGGGGATATAATCACTGCCGGTCATGATAAAAAGCGGCAGTTAACGATGCCTATATCCTGCACCGTACTATATAGAGTTGTTCAAGACTCCGAGCCTTTCGGCTCTGACCGGACTTTCGTCCGGCTGTTCCTCGGCATAAAACATTTTAAAGAGATGGCAAGATAAATTATTTGTTCAATTGTTTCAAAATTCCTGTTCTTGCGGCAGAGGCTTATTAACAGGGAGATGACTGTCAGCCTTCCTGCCAGTTTTTGCAGACGTCGATCCAGCCTGAGCTTCCGGCGCATTCAAATAACTCGCCGCAGTTGAGTTCAATGGCGGAGTTTGGGGTTCCGCAGGCGGGAAAAACCGTTTTGAATCTTTTCAGCGAAATATCCGTAAAAACTTTAGTGCTTGCGTCTTTAATACCAAAAGGGCAGACTCCGCCGGCCGGATGTCCGACAAAGAAGTCAAGTTCTTCGGGCGACAGCATTCTAGCTTTGCATTTGAACAGTTCTTTGTATTTATGGTTGTCGATTTTTGCGTCGCCGGCTGTCAAGACCAGAACGGCGCCGTCGCCAACCCGAAAGGACAGTGTTTTGGCAATGCGTGCCGGTTCCACCCCCAGAGCGGCGGCGGCCAGTTCTACCGTTGCGCTCGATTCTCCCAATTCCTGTATTCTTGCGTCCTTGCCGAACTTTTTAAGATGATTTCTGGCGTTTTCTAATGACATTTGACCTCCGAATTTTAACCTTGCTATTTTGTTTCATCCGCCATATTATGCCCCACAAACATGAATAAAAGATAAAACAGGATACGAATGAAAATCGGAATTTTTGATTCGGGCCTTGGCGGATTGGTCATAACCAGGGCTTTTATTAATGAGATGCCGGAATATGACTACGTTTATTATGGCGATACGCAAAATCTTCCCTATGGCGAAAAGACATCGGGGTCGATTTTGTCTTATACGCTGGAAGCCGTCAGGTTTTTGATTGCTCAGGACTGTTCCCTGATCATTACGGCGTGCAATACGGCCACGTCGATTGCCCTGCGCTATCTTCAGCAGAGGTTTATTCCTTCCTATGCGCCGTCAGTAAAGGTTTTAGGGGTCGTGATCCCGACCGTGGAAGAGGCTCTCCTGCCCGCGACGTCAAAAGTCGGTGTTATTGCCACTTCTGCAACGGTTCGGTCGCAGATATACCGGATAGAACTGCAAAAAATCCGTCCGGAGCTTTATGTCCGGGAGATTGCTGCTCCCGAGCTGGTCCCTGCGATAGAAAACAATAATTTTGCTGAAGCGGAGAAAATCGTCAGAAATTATGTTTCCCGCTTTGCGGATATGGACAGCCTGATTCTGGGCTGTACGCATTATCCTTTGGTCAAAAACTTTTTCCGCGAATATCTGCCGCGGCATGTCCGCGTAATTTCCCAGGATGAACTGATGGGAGCCAAACTGCGCGATTATCTGCGCCGGCATCAGGAAATTGACGGAGGCTTGGAGCGTCGGAGTGATTATCAGTTTCTGGTCAGCAGTCTGAATCATCATTATCAGAAAGTAGCGGAAACGCTATTTCCGGATATTCCGGTGCGTGAGCGGATTCGCTGAGGAGTTAAAACAAAAGCCCCGTTTCCGGGGCTTTTGTTTAGCAGATATATTCAAATTCCTTTTTCAGGTCTCGGTCAAACATTTCTTTAATGGTTGACTTGATGTCCGCCTTTTCATAGACAACCTTATACAGAGCCTGGCTGATAGGCATATCTATGCCTTTTGCGTCGGCAATGAGTTTGACGGCTTTCAGCGTTGCGACACCTTCCGCCAGTTTGCCGAAGTTTTCTCCTTTGGCCAGCATTTCGCCGAAAGTGCGGTTATGGCTATGTTTGGAGAACAAAGTTGCCTCATAATCGCCGAGATGCGCCAGCCCGTATGCCGTATGCGGATTTCCGCCATACAGTTTGATGAGCCGTCCGACTTCAATCGGGCCGCGGGCCATCAGCGCGCCTTTCAGGCCATACCATTCCAGCCCGTCAAGAATGCCGGCGGCAATTCCCATAACATTTTTCAGCGCGGCTCCAATCTGGTTTCCGATCACGTCGGAACCGATGTAAAAACGGATCAGATTGCTTGAAAGCATCTTGATCAGCTGTTCTTTTGTCTCGGGATCATAGCTGTCGATCACCGCGCAGGACGGAACGCCCTTCATATAGTCCTGTACATGTCCCGGTCCGGCAAGAACGGCTACATGGATGTTCTGTTTAATTTCTTCATTAAAAACGTCAATCAGGATTTTACCGCTTGGCTCTTCCATGCCTTTCATGGCCAGCAAAAAGGTTTTGCCGTCAAGATGATAGCCGTTGAGCTGTTTGGCCAGTTCGCGAAGATGCTGGCACCCGATGGAAATGATAATCGTGTCGTTTTCCAGAACCTTATTCAAATCGTCGGTAATTTCCATATTGTCCGCGAGAGTCAGATAAGAATTTTTTCTGGTGTCGCGGAGTTCAATAAAGTTGGGAGATTGCGGGAGGTCATACATATATACTCTGCCGCAGCCGGCATAGGTAGCCGCATAATAGCCGAGAAAAGTGCCCCAGCGTCCGCACCCGATGACCGAAATATTTTTCATGGGAAGTCCTTTTCGAAATGTGTTAATCTAATATCTTATTCTTTAATCCAAAACATAACGGATTGCAATCTTGCTTGACTAATAACGCACAAGCGTTTCAGGCCATGGTCCGGCCGTCATGGGCAACGTTTGTTGCGGGCATATCGGCAAAATGCATGCCGACAAGCTTTCCTTCCGCTCCGAAATGCCGGATGGCAAAATTTGTCAGTTCTCTGGCCAGATCCGGTATCTTGCCGCCGTATCCGATGGATTTTACCTCTATCAGAGCGCAGATCTTCACGGGATCTTCCCCTGCTGACATCATTTTGTTGTTGTTTATTTTGACAATGACAAACTCCTTAGGCTTGTTCAAAATGCCGGCAACCAGATTTACGGCTTCGGTCAGCATTTCCTTTGTGGCAGCCTTGTCTGAATTTGTATCAATCGTAATATAGGGCATTGCAGTCTCCTGTTGTTGATAATAAGACAGAATACCCGTTTCAGTTTATTTGGCAATCGAAATAAAAAAATGTCATATAACTTTTACATTTTTTGCGTCGGAAATATGATATATTCAACTTATAGCGTGATATCTGCCGAAAAAGCCGCCTGATAGAATATCAGCGGTTTTTTCTTTGCCGGCCGGACAGGTTTGGAGCGCAAGGCATTTTCCGGAATAAAAAATTATCCGCCCGGGAATAGAAAGTCGGCGAGCAAATAAACAACATTTCCCGCACACAGACAACTCTGCGGACAAATAAACAACGTTTTCCCGCGCACGGACAATTCTGCGCGGTTCTGAGTTCAAATGGTTACAGGAAAGAACAGCTCTTAAAAAGAGCCTTTTTTAACGTGCTGCCGTCCGACAATGGCATTGATATGGTCAAATTCTTCAAAAGAATGATAAGCATAGTCATGAGCCTTTTTGTCGCAGTCATAAAAAACTTTGTTGGCCAGTGTCTGAATAGCGTTGTCGATTCTCTGAAAAGCGGCGTTGTAGTCAGCGCTGTACGTGTTTTTGGTTTTTTTCTTGACAAGATTATGGTATGCGGCAATTACCTTGGCTGTTTCGTCTGCGGAGTTGGCATAGCCTTTCTCTTCAAAGTCCCGCATGATTCGTGCCGTCGTTTGATAAAAACATTTGTTAGTCAAAATACTTCTTTGACGTTTGTTGTTACTATCAATGATCATGACATAACATCCACTTTTTTATTCCGTATAAATTATGTAACATAAATTTTTGCGGTTTGCAAGAGGGATGACCCCGGATATCTGCAAAATTTGCCGTTTGGGGAAAATATGCCGGAATTCCCGGCCAGACTGCTGTCCGGCAGCCTGGCCGAAGCCTGCTAAAATTGCAGAAAAGGCACGACATTGGCTGTGTAGGTATACGAATATGACCGAACATCATACCTTTTTTTATCTAGGTATTGGAGATAGGCTGCCGAGCTTGTAGTTTCGCCTGAGGCAGAGTAAGAGGAGGATGACCAGAGATGCAGGCTTTTTGAGGAACCGCCAAACCCTGAGGTTCTGGTAGGATAAGTTCTTTTGCCGAGTTTTTGCAGGGTGGAATTTATGGTTCTGATATTTGAGGTAAGCAGATCCAGCTGTCCCAGAGAAGGCAGAAACCATTCTCCGGCGCTGGTTCCCGCCGTGGAATAATTATGGCAGTAATTTGCCGCCGGCGCATTCGACGGTGATCCCGAAAAAGCACTCAGCAGTTCTTCTGTGTTGCTGGCGCCGGTAAAGTTGGCAAGCGCAGAGCTTTCTGAACTGTAGCCGAATATATCTGTGCTTCCCGTGCCCATCGCCAGTTTTCCGGAAGAATATTCCAACGCCGCGGCCAGCCGGCGCGACGGGTCAACAATAACCCCGATGGGCGTTTTTCCCGCGATGACATCGGAATCATAAGTAAAGTCCGAATAAAGAATGTCGCCGGTTTTCATGGGGAGAATACAATATACTTTGGCCGAGTCAAAAGGGCAGTGCAGATAGTTGACGCCTTTGCATTTGGCAATGGCCCGGGTATAACCGAGTTCCTCGCAGGACGGGGCTTTTATGCAGGCGGTAGTTTCTGCGGCCCGGAGCGGCAAAGCCCATATGAGCCCGATTAAGATAAAAATGCTTTTCAACAGATATTTCATTTTAAATCTCCTTTAATCTTTGGGAATCAGGCACATCAGAGCCTGATTGCAGTAATAGTTTTCAAAGCTCATAAAACCTTCGCGGCAGGAGCTGATACAGTATTTTCCGTCACATTGAAAACAGTCGGCGTTTTCCGGGCAGGAAGCGCTGCAGCCGGCCGGACAAGCTTTGCAGCTGGCGTATTTCTTTACGGTGCCGCTGACGCATTCCGCCGCGCCGGCTGCGCCGCCCAGATCGCATTCGACAAAACCTTCGCAGGGATTGATTTTTATACGATATTTATTTCCCTGACAGCTCAGACACGGCGCGCCGTCGGCTATATATCCCTGAGGAATGGTTTCCGCGGTATATTCATAACCGTCGCAGCGGTTGCAGCATTTTCCGAAACTGTCGTCCCAGGGACAGCGGTCAGTGTCTCCAAGCTGCTGGGAACTGTCGCATGAATCCGTGTAGCCTGCTTCCCGGCAGGCGCGGGGACGGTCTTCCAGACATTCCCGGTAGATTTTGGAATCATAGGGGCAGGGAAAACTGACATATGAGGGAAGCTCGCAAAAAGTAATACTGTATCCTTCTTTTTGACACATCTGGGTATAGTCGATATCGACATTAATATCCGTGCTTCTTTCTTTCATATTTGCGTCTTCATAACTGTCCGGCAGAAAATAAACGCCGGCCGTCCGAAAAGCTTTATACCGCTGAGAGGCGTCATGAGGCGCAGGCTTTGTTTCCACAACTGTCGGGAGGAATATTTGCTTTTGCCGGTCCGTATGCGGAAATAATCCAGCACAGGAGAGCTGAAAACAGATTAAAAGAAAAAGACTTAACCATAATATCACCTCACGACAGTTGTGGAAACAAAACCTGCAAATGAGATGAGTAATAAAGAAATCCGATGCCGTTCGGGCATATCGGTTAAAAAGGGGGATGACAACACACACAACCCGCCTGATTTATTACACACCTACCATTTTCAATGATAGAATTATTTGCGAAAATTGTCAACAATCTATTAACCTGAAATTTTTTTCGCAAAAAAACAGGCTGTTTTAATAACAGCCTGTTGGTTGACGAAGAAGTCCTAGTTTATGTTTCCGAACGGATTAAGCGTTTTTTCGTCAGGATGTTTTCGCAAATCGAACAGATTCAGGAAAACGGCCGAAACATAAATTGAGGAATATGTTCCGATAAGAATACCGCAGACCAGCGTAAACGAAAAGCTTCTCAGAACATCGCCGCCCCAGACAAGCAGAGCGAGAGAGGCCAGCATCGTTGTCAGACCGGTCAGGATTGTCCGGGAGAAAATATCGTTGATGCTTTTGTTGAGCAGGTCGTACTGCGGCATTTTTTTGTATTTTCTCAGATTTTCGCGGATGCGGTCATAGGTAACGACTTTGTCGTTGACCGAATAACCGGCCAGAGTCAAAATGGCTGCGACGGTTGTCAGGCTGAAGTCCATGCCGGATAGCGACAGCAGGCCGACGGTAATCACCGTGTCGTGAATCAGACCCAGCATGGCGCCCAGAGCAAACTGCCATTCAAAACGAACCCAGATATAAGCCGTAATGGCCAGAATAGCTATTATGGATGCGATAATGCCGTCTTTTTTAAGCTCGTCGCCGACTTGCGGACCGACAAGCTCTACTTTGCGGTATTCATAATCAGTTCCCAGTTCGGCCTTAATCTGGTTGACGGCTGCCATCTGTTCCTTTTCATCCAGACCTTTGGCCTGAGCTCTGATCATGACTTCGGTTCCCGTTTCGCCGATGGTCTGCAGATTGACGTCCTCCAGATCAATGTTTTCCAGCTGGCGGCGGATTTTCTCCAGATTGATGATCTCGTCGCTTTTCAGCTCAATCAGAATACCGCCGGAAAAGTCAATGCCGTAGTTAAAGCCTTTTACCCCGATACAGACAAGGGATAAGACAAACATGGCAATCGACAGGATATAGGTAAACTTTCTTGCGCCCATAAAATTGATGGTCGTGTCTTTTGTAACCCAGTTAAAAATTTTTATCATTTCAGTACCTCGTCTTAAATGGGAAGCTTAGTTGGTTTATAACGGGCGATCCAGCTGGCAATAATCAGCCGGGTAACCGTTACGGACGTAAACATGGATGTGGCGATACCAATAGCCAAAGTAACGGCAAAGCCTCTGACTGGACCTGTTCCGAAATAAAACAGAACAAAGGCCGCAACCAGAGTTGTCAGGTTGGAGTCGACAATTGTCGCCCATGCTTCCGTAAAGCCTGCTTCCGCGGCGTCTTTGGTCGAGCGGCCGTTTTTGACTTCTTCGCGCATACGTTCAAAAATCAAAACATTGGCGTCGACGGCCATGCCGATTGTCAGGATAATACCCGCAATACCGGGCAGGGTCAGCGTTGCGCCCATAATGCTCAGTGCGCCGAGCATCAAAAACAGGTTCATAAACACGGTTACCGTCGTAAAAACGCCGAACAGCCCGTAAGCCAGAACCATAAAGACCACGACGGCAATCAAACCGATGATGGATGCCGTAACGCCTTCCCGGATGGAATCTGACCCCAGTCCAGCGCCGACAGTGCGCTCTTCCAGAACTTCAAGCGGGGCGGGAAGGGCACCGGAGCGCAGCAGCAGAGCCAGATCATTGGCTGATTCCAGCGTAAAGTTGCCGCTGATGATGCCGTTGCCACCCATGATGGCGCTTTGAATGACCGGCGCGGAAATCACTTCATTATCCAGAACAATGGCCAGCTTTTCGCCGATGTTGTTTTTGGTGGCTTCTCCGAACTTTTTGCCGCCGAGAGAGTTGAAACGGAAACTGACAACTGGCTGTCCTTCCTGGAAAGAAGCTTGGGCATCAACCAGATTTTCACCGCCGACGACGGCTTTTCTGCTGATGACGTAGGTTTCGCCTTCCGATCCCTGAATCAGGCGGGATGTCGAGCTCAGTTTCCCTCTGCGGGCGTCAGCGGCGCTGGAGCGGCTGTCCACCATATGGAACGACATTTTTGCCGTCTTGCCGAGCAAAGTCTTGACGTATTCCGGGTTTTGCAGGCCGGGAAGCTGAACCACGATGCGGTCGGAGCCCTGACGCTGGATAACCGGTTCTTTGGTTCCCAGCTCGTCGATACGGCGTCTGACAATTTCGATGGACTGGTCAACGACTTTGAGTTTGAGCTGATTGAGAGCCGCGTCGTTGTATTTGATTTCAAGCGTGTCATTGTCAAGCTCGTCGACAACCAGACCTGTGTCTATTTTTTTGAACAGGCCGCGGGCTTTGTTGCGGCTGTTGAGATTGTCGATTTTGACTTTGACCGATTCGTTTCCGGCGCTTAGATTCTGATAGCGGATTTTGTTTTCGCGCAAAATCTGCCGGGCGGAGTCTTCAATGCTGGACATCCGCTCTTTCAAAACTTCGTCGAGCTTAACCTCCAGAAGCAGATTGGATCCGCCCTGCAGGTCAAGACCCAGATTGACCGGCTGCCACCATTTCGGCAGTTTTGACGTGTCGCTCAGCATATTCGGAATTGCGAAAAATATGCCGATAAAACAAATTGCAAGGATTATGGCAATCCTGGAACGGGATAATTTATACATGTTCTGGCCTCTTATTTTTTAGTTTTTTCTTTTTTGTTTGAATTGGCCGGTTTTGCTTTACCTTTAGCCGGTTTCAATTCCGCTTTTGCCAGATGGGCGGGCGTCTCCGAAACCACGTCGCGGATTGTGCCGCGGTTGACGGTAACGTTCAGGCCGTCCGCAATTTCGACAACCAACTCCATACCTTCGGCTTTGACGACTTTGCCGTAAATACCGCCGCCGGTAATGACCTGATCCCCTTTCTTGATGGCCGCCAGCATGGCTTCATGCTGTTTGATTCTCTTCTGCTGCGGACGAATGAGCAGAACATAGAAAATCAAAAAGATAAGACCAAGCTGGATAAAGGTTGACTGTAACGAACCCGAAGTAGAAGCGGCAGCTTCGCCTGCTTGCGCAAAAGCTTCACTGATAAACATGTTTTTCTCCTTTAGATTTATAATAAACTGGGTTGAATATACACCAATATTACGGCTTAACAATACTTAAAAATTGAATATTTAACAAATTTTTTAGGCTCAGGCGCCCCGACGGTTGTCTGCCGGGAGAAGGATGGGCGGGTCAGGGCAGGTACTTTTGCGGATTGACAGCCTTTTTGCCCGAGCGCACTTCAAAATGCAACTGCGGGGTATTAACGCCGCCGGTGCTGCCGACATTGGCGATCTTTTCGCCCCGGGCCACTCTCTGGCCTTTTTTCACAAACAGCCTGTCGTTGTGGGCGTAAGCGGTTATCCAGCCGTCGTCATGCTTGATCAGGATAAGGTTGCCGAACCCTTTCAGCTCGTTTCCGGCATAAGCGACGGTTCCTTTGTCCGCCGCTTTGACGGCGGTTCCCAGCGGCGCTTTGATGTTGATGCCGTCATTGGTCCGGCCTTTGCCGATAACGCCGAAATGCGAAATAACCGTGCCGCGTACCGGCCAGGCAAATTTGGTTTTTCTGTTCTTGGCCGGCGGCGTATAGGTCTGTTTGCGGGACGAAGTCTTAGCCGCGGCCGTCTGGGTGCTTTTGCTTTTGAACCAGCTCCGGGATGAGGCGGCCGGTTTGCTTTTGGCAGGGGTGGCCTGCGGCGCGTAAGAACTGCTGCCGCCGACGCTGCCCGGAAGAGCCAGACGCTGGCCGATGCTGAGCGTATAGGGAACCGTAATCCGGTTGGTGCGGGCCAGAGACGTCAGATCTACGTTATAACGTTTGGAAATGCTGTACAGGGTATCGCCCTTGGCGACAATGTGATATCTGGCGCTGGGCATTTTCAGAACCCTGCCGATGCTGAGCGTATAAGGCGGAGACAGGCGGTTTGTTTCGATCATATCCCGGATGGGGACGTTGTAACGCTTGGAAATGCTGTACAGAGTATCGCCTTTTCTGACGGTTACGTAATCCGGCCGTCCGAAAAAGCTGCCGAAATTGATCAGCTGGATTCGGCCGGAATTGAGCGTACAGCCCGAAACCAGAAATATTATCGTCATTATTAAGGCAAGCGGTTTTTTGCTCATAACCTGAATCGACCGGCTCCATTGTTAAAAGTTAGTTTTTGTTATTCTAAAGCCGATAAGATTAATAATTCTTTACTTTCTGCCGGATGATTTTGCTGGTTTATTTTCTGTCGGACGATTTTATGCCGTATTCCCTGTTTTTCAGGGCGGTAGCGATATGTCTGCGAACCCGCCCCAGCATATTGTCAGCCGTGTCGTTGAAGTTTTTGCGTTCTGTGTATGAGATGACAAACATTTCGGCATTATAGGCGTCAATGTTGAGTTTTCTGATGTCTGCAATGATCATTTTCTGCAGTTTGACGGCATCCTGCGCGGCTTCTTCCCTCGGGGTTTTATTGAGAATAATGCCGAGTTTTGTCTTGTCAAAGCGTCCGATGTTCTGGCTGCCGCCCAGCTCTCTGGTACAGAGATCCGCTGCCGCTTTGAGAAGCCTGTCTCCCGTGTCGAAGTCGATTCCCCGGCTGGCAAATTCGTAAATATCTTTCAGCTCAATAACAATCAGCGAAAAATCGTTGTTGTAACGCTTGTTAAGATCAAAATCATGCTCAAAGCGTTTGAGAAAAGCGTCTTCATTCAGAATATCGGCTGCCAGAATATCGCGGCTGGCGTAGTCTTTGAGCTTTTGCCGCAGCACGGATGTCTCGCTAATATCGCGGCAGAGATAGCTGATGCCTTCGCATTTTAGAATTTCGTTCAAAATAGGCCTTTTGCGGCAGCGCATCAGGATCTTTTCGCCGTTCTTGCGGCAGAGGACGCTTTCCGTGTTGATCGTGGCCTGATTATTGATGATCTGCCTCAGGTTTTCGCTCAGTTTTTCCTTATTTGCCTCATTGTCCTCCATCAGGGTTCCGAGGATTTTTTTGCCGATGAGCTCTTCCTCGCCGAAGCCCAGAGCTTTGCAGGTGTTGTCGTTAACATAGGTAATGTTGAAGTCGAGGTCCGTTTTGAAGTAGATGTTACCGTCCTGCTTGGCGTTGTCCTGAGTCGTCTGTCTGTCGTTTTCGACAATCAGTTCTTTCAGATTCTTTTGGATTTTACGCAGCCTGATTTGCAAAAAGGCGGCATATCCGGTGAGAAGGGCGATAAGCAGAACAGCATAAATCATAAGAAACTCCGCAAAATGATAAAGTAAGGCTTTTATTATATACATAATTGCTAAGGATTAGTTAAATAGGAGTTGCATTTTGACTTTAAAAACCCTAATTTTAAGGGCAGTTGAACAAGACAAAAGACGGGCAGGCGGTGCCTGAACCGTTTCCGGGGACAGAAAGAAAAATTATGAGCGAACCGACAAAACCCGAAATAGCCGATGAAAGCGGCGATAAGTACAAATACGGCTTTGTAACCGATATTGACGCGGATACGGCGCCCAAAGGGCTGAATGAAGATATCATCCGCCTGATTTCCGCCAAAAAGGGCGAGCCTGAGTGGCTGCTGGAACGACGGCTGAAAGCTTTTGAGTTTTGGAAGAAAATGACAGAGCCTTCCTGGGCCAAACTTGCTTATGACAAAATAGATTATCAGGACCTTTATTATTACTCGGCGCCTAAGCGGAAGGCTGCGCCGAAAAGCCTGCAGGAAGTCGACGGGGAGTTGCTTAAAACTTATGAAAAGCTCGGCATTCCCCTGAAAGAGCAGGAAGCTTTGGCCGGCGTCGTCGCCGTCGATGCCGTGTTTGACAGCGTTTCGGTCGCGACAACCTATCGCGCCAGACTTGCCGAAATGGGCATTATTTTTTGCTCCATTTCCGAAGCGATCCGGGAGCATCCCGACCTTGTCCGGCAGTATCTGGGATCCGTGGTGCCCTACACCGACAATTTTTTTGCCTGCCTGAACTCCGCGGTTTTTACCGACGGTTCTTTCGTGTATATTCCCAAAGGCGTCCGCTGTCCGATGGAATTGTCCACCTATTTTCGCATTAACGCCAGAAACACCGGGCAGTTTGAGCGGACGCTGATTATTGCCGAAGACGACAGTTACGTCTCTTATCTGGAGGGCTGCACGGCGCCGCAGCGCGATGAAAACCAGCTGCATGCCGCCATTGTCGAGATTGTGGTTCTGAAAAATGCGGAAGTCAAATATTCCACCGTGCAGAACTGGTATCCGGGCGATAAGGATGGCAGAGGCGGTGTTTACAACTTTGTAACCAAACGGGCGGCGTGTCGCGGCGACAATGCCAAAATCTCCTGGACGCAGGTGGAAACCGGTTCGGCCGTAACCTGGAAATATCCGTCCTGTGTGCTGCAGGGTGATAACTCGGTCGGCGAATTTTATTCCGTGGCCATCACCAATAATAGGCAGCAGGCAGATACCGGAACGAAAATGATTCATATCGGTAAAAACACGTCTTCGAAAATCATTTCCAAAGGAATATCGGCCGGTTTTTCTAACCAGACATACCGCGGGTTGGTCCGGGTGGCGCCCAATGCCGCCGGCGCGCGCAATTACTCGCAATGCGACAGCCTGCTGATTGGCGAAAACTGCGGGTCGCATACCGTGCCTTATGTTGAAAACCGCAATAAAACGGCCCGGATAGAGCATGAAGCGACAACGTCAAAAATCAGTGATGAGCAGCTGTTTTATTGTCTGCAGCGCGGTATCGGGGAGGAGGAAGCCGTCAGCCTGATTGTCAACGGTTTCTGCAAAGAGGTTATGCAGCATTTGCCGATGGAGTTTGCCATTGAGGCGGCGAAACTGATTAATATTTCACTTGAAGGGAGTGTGGGATAATGACTCATCCTGTATGCGAAAGAGCGTTGAGAACCTGGGGAGAACAGGCTCAGATGCTGATGGTTGTGGAAGAAATGTCCGAATTAACCAAGGAAATCTTAAAAAACATCAACCGCAAAAAAGACAATATTGCGGAAATCATAGAGGAAACGGCCGATGTCGAGATCATGCTGGAGCAACTGAAGGCCAATTACGGTATTGAAGAAAAAGTTGCCGCCTACAAGGCCGGTAAGCTAAACCTGATAGAACAGCGCCTCAACGAATGGGATAAAAAGACAGCGTAAGAAAGAACGGAAAATGAGCAAAACACCATTATTGGAAATAGAAGATTTATATGCCAGAGTTTGTGATAAAGAAATCATAAAGGGTTTTAACCTCACCATAAACGAGGGAGAGGTTCATGCCGTTATGGGGCCAAACGGCGCCGGAAAATCGACGCTTTCGTATGTTCTTACCGGCAAACCCGGGTACGAGGTAACCTCGGGCAAAATCCGCTTCCGGGGAAAAGATCTGCTGTCTATGGCTCCGGAGGAAAGGGCCCGCGAAGGAATTTTCCTGTGCATGCAGTATCCGGTCGAGATTCCCGGCGTGCCGACCATGACGTTTTTGAAACATGCCGTCAACGCCGTGCGCAAACATGCGGGAGAACCGGAACTGGACACGCCGTCGTTCATCAAAATGGTGCGGGAGGAAGGAAAAGCGCTGGGCATCGACAATGAGATGATCAGGCGGCCGGTAAATGTGGGTTTTTCCGGCGGTGAAAAGAAAAGGCTTGAAACGCTTCAGATGTCGATTCTCAAACCGGCTTTTTCAATTTTGGACGAAGCCGATTCCGGCCTGGACATTGATGCCCTGAAAGTTGTGGCTGACGGTGTAAATGCTTTGCGCGACGGTCGGCGTTCCATGCTGGTCATCACGCATTATCAACGGCTGCTGAACTACATTGTGCCCGATTTCGTCCACGTCTTTGCTGACGGGCATATCGTCAGATCGGGAGACAAAAATCTGGCGCTCGAGCTTGAAGAAAAAGGCTATGCCGAATTTGTGAAAGAGAAATAAGATGCCGGGATTAATTCAGGAAACAAAATTATTCGGCGAAAACATCCCCTGGCTCCAGGGGCTGCGCGAAAAAGGTCTGGCAGCTTTCAAACGACAGGGGTTGCCGACGGCCAAAACCGAGGCCTGGAAATATACCCGTCCGCGGGATTTGAATGCCGATGATTTTATTGTCGAACCGTCAAATTTTCTGGCGGAAATCCGGGCCGGCCTTGACGAAGCCGGCGGCTGCCGTCATGCGGACGGAAACTGTTCCTGCGGCGGTCATTCTCATAAATCCGGCTGCTCCTGTGGCTGTCATGACTGCTCAGCGGAGCAGGAAAAGGGCTGTTGTCAGGGACATGAGGCAGACTGCGGCTGTCCGGAGCATGAGCTTGATCTGAGAACGGAACTGCCTTTTGAGGCATACCAGATACATTTTGTAAACGGCAAATTTATCCCTGTGCATCCTGCATTGCCGCGCGGCGTTGAGATTATGACGCTGATGGAGGCTGTTCTGACGGATGAGGCAAGAGAGTATCTGGGGCGGCTGGTCGATTTGGAGCACTATCCGTTTGCGGCGCTCAATACATTTTACCTGGAAGAGGGAATATATATCCGCATTGCGCGGGACGTGGAGCTGGATAAGCCGGTCGTCTTCATTAATCACAGCGAGACCGGCGCCGAAAACTTGTTTTACAACATTCGCAACCTTGTAGTCGTTGAAGCCGGGGCTGCCGCGAAGTTTGTGGAATATTACAAATACGGCGGCGATCCGAAGTCGCGCTATTTTGCCAATATCGTCAATGAAATTTTTGTCGGACACGGCGCGCAGCTGCGGCATTATAAGCTGCAGAACGATGCCTTTAAGGCCGGGCATGTGGCGCTGAATGTCGTTCGCGTCAAAGAGGACGGACGTTACGATGCGTTTGCTCTGCAGCGCGGCGCCAATCTCGGCCGCAACGAAACAAAAGTTTCTCTGGTCGGAGAAAAAGCCGGAGCCTGCGTCAACGCCGCGTATGTTATGCACGGCTGGGCAACTCTGGACACGACCACGGATATTGAGCATTTGGCTCCCTGCACCTGTTCCGATCAGCTGGTCAAAGGCGTGATCGGCGGCGATGCCAAAGGGGTGTTTCAGGGAAAAATTCATATTGCTCCCGGCGCTGTCAAAACGGAGGGCAGCCAGCTGCATAAGGCTCTTCTGCTGACGGATACGGCCGAAATAGACGTTAAGCCCGAGCTGGAAATTTTTGCCGATGACGTAAAATGTTCTCACGGCGCTGCCAGCGGCGAACTGGACGAAAACATGCTGTTTTATATGCAGTCCCGGGGGATCGGTTATGAGGAAGCGCGCCGGATTCTGATAGACGCGTATTTGGAGGATGTGATAAATAAGATCGGTCCCGAAGAAATCCGCGGCTGGTTTCGCGGGCAGGTTAAATAATGTCCGGCGGTGAACGTGCGGAAATTAGGTGTTGCCGGAAAGAAAGCGCTGGTTTGCCCGCGAAACGGCATAAGGAAAAAAGCAGAATCGTTTAGCCGAAGTATTAAGTTGAAGAATGGTTTTCGGGTTTCTACTTTAAAGGCTGAATAAAAGCGAGGAACGGGGATTCGGATTGTCAAAACGGGTTCCCGGCAGAATTAGATGAGGAAACAGGTCATGTATGATGTTTATGAGGTGCGTAAAGATTTTCCGGTTTTGGGAGAGACCATCAACGGCAAGCCCAATACTTTTCTGGATACGGCGGCTTCGGCGCAGAAGCCGCGGCAGGTTATCGAACGCATGGTAGAGGTCAGCTACCACGATTATGCCAATGTGCACCGCGGTTCCTACTATCTTTCGGAAAAAATGACTTCCGATTATGAAAATGCCCGGAAGACGATCGCCGGTTTTATCAATGCCAAAAGCGAGAAAGAAATCGTTTTTACCCGCAATGCGACGGAATCCATCAACCTGGTGGCTGCAACCTGGGGAAAAAAGTTTTTAAAGCCCGGGGACGAGGTCGTTATTTCCGAAGCAGAACATCATGCCAATCTGGTACCGTGGCAGGTTTTGAAAGATGAACTTGGTTTTGTTCTGAAAATATTCAAGGTTGGAGATGACGGCGCTTATCTTGAGGAAGAATACCTGAAAGCCCTGTCGGACAAAACAAAGCTTGTTTCCGTAACCGGGATGTCCAATATCCTGGGAACGGTATTTCCCGCAAAGAAAATGGCGGCTCAGGCTCATGCCGCGGGAGCGCTGTTTATGTTGGATGCCTGTCAGATGATTGTTCATCAGAAAGTGGATGTTCAGGATATTGACTGCGATTTCATGGCCTTTTCGGGACACAAGACCTATGGTCCGTCCGGCATCGGGGTGCTTTACGGCAAATATGACATTCTGGATTCGATGCCGCCTTATCAGTACGGTGGCGATATGGTGGATACCGTTTCTTTTGAGCACACGACGTTTGATGAACCGCCGGCTCGTTTTGAAGCCGGAACGCCTGCCATGGTTCAGGCAGTGGGTTTGGCGCGCGCGCTTGAATATATGCAGGATCTGGGCATGGAAAATATTGAGGCGCATGAAATGGAGCTGGTCAGGTACGCCAACGAAAAACTGAAGGAAGTCAAAGGCCTGAAGATAGTGGGCAACGCCGAAGACAAAGGTGGTGTTTTTTCTTTCAATATTGAGGGAATACATCCGCAGGATCTGGCCTTTGTGCTGGATAAGGAAGGCGTTTCGATCCGGACCGGACATCACTGCGCGGAACCGCTTGTGCACCGCATGGGGTTTGAATCCGTTGCCCGCGCGTCTTTTGGTCTTTATTCCACCAGAGAAGACATTGATAATTTTGTAAAAGCGCTGCAAAAAGCCGAAACTTTTTTCTAAAGGAACTTACATGTCTGAAAACCAAACCAAAGAAGACAAGCTTGACCAACAGATTGAGGCAATCAATGAAACAGAAGCCGCTTTGCTGAAAGCGATGGATATTCAGGAGCAGATGAAGGACTTTGTCGCCACGGCCGGAAAACCGAAACCCGCCGAAGAAAAGAGAGCTTCCGAGGCCGATGTTATTGAAGCTTTGAAAACCGTCTGCGATCCGGAAATAATGATTAATGTTTACGACATGGGCCTGATCTATAATCTCGAAATCAGGGAAAACGGCGATGTCTTCATCGCCATGACGCTGACGGCGCCCGGCTGTCCGGTGGCCGGCATTCTGCCACAGCAGGTTGCGGATGCCGTCTCGATGGTGGAAGGAACGGGAAAGGTCGAGGTTCGCATAGTCTGGGAACCGGCCTGGACCATAGAGCGTCTCAGCGATGACGCCCGCGCCATGATTGAGCTTTTTTAAAAACAATTTAACCCTGTTTTTCAAAACATAAGGTTGTTCTGTTTTAATTGACGGGAACAATTGTTTTTTATATTGTGAAAATATAAAAAAGAAAGGGCGCTCATGTCGGCGGAAAAGATCATATATCTGGAAAAGAAAAAATACGGCAATAATTCCTGTTACGGTTACGGAATTTCGGATGAAAATATGGCGGCGGCTGAAGCTGCCGGGACTCTTCCCGTTCTGAAACTCAGGTCGGAGCATATATTCGCATTAGGCGGAGAAGACGGAAAGCTGGTTCCTGTTGCCATGCTCATGGGACGGGACGGCGATAATTATACGGCGGACGAGCCTTATGTTAAATCAATGCTGGCAGCTGGAATGGAACCGGTTTTTATACATTACGGCAATGTGGAAAGCCAGCTGCGGGATGTCTGCGGCCTGCTGCTTCCCGGCGGCTCTTTTGATTCTCCGAAAGAATGGTACAAACATCCCGAATTGCTGAAAAATCATTGTCTGAATAGCCGTTCAGCGGCATATATTGCGGCCTGCCGTTATGCTTTGTCTGCCGGGCTGCCTGTTTTGGGCATCTGCGCCGGGCACCAGATGATGGCGGGCGTTTTTCAGCCCGGTCTGCAAATGTATGCCCGAATTCCGGAAGAGACCGCCGTCTCGGAAACGCATAAGGGCCATAAAGAAGATTATGTTCATAAGGTAGAGATCAGTAAAGACAGCCGCCTGTATCGTATTTTGGGAAAATCCGAACTGGAGGTTAATTCCAATCATAATGAGGCGATTATTGACAGAGGAACTGCGTATGACAAAATACGTATTTCCGCCGTGTCGCCGGAAGGAATTGTCGAAGCCTGGGAAGCCAGAGATGAGAAAATATTTGTTCTGGGCGTGCAATGGCATCCGGAATATCTGGCGTCCGAATATCGCGACAAAAATGCCGCCCGGCTTTTTGAGGTTCTGGCGGCGGAAGCTTACGGCTTTTGCCAGCGGAAGAAAAATCCGGTTTTATTTTGATGACGCGGCCGTCATCTCAAGTCAGACATTTCCGGCTGCTGCCTCGTCAATAAATTTTTTCTGAATTTCCAGCAGCTGCAAAATTGATGAGATTACGACATACTCATGGTCTCCATGCAGGTCGCCGCCGTCAACGGAATGCATGATGATTGTCGACTTTTGTCCGAAAGGGCGGGAATCCGTGGCGCCGCAGCTGTGTCCGACGGAGAGCTCTCTGCCCAGAACCTGCGCCGCGACCTGACGGTATTTTCTGATAATCGGATGATTGGCATCCATATAGACGCCGGAACTGGAAAGCAGAATTTCGTAAGAGCAGTCGTGCTTTTCGGCGCACTCCGCCAGAATTTCTTCCAGCTTCTGCAGCGATGTTTTTTCCGTCAGGCGGAAGTTAATCCGCGCTTCGGCCTCTGCCGGCACGACATTGTATGTTGTCGGCGAATTGAAGGCCGTAACGGTCATCGTGTCAACCCAGGTATCACCGGGAATTTGCGCGTTTTTCGCATAATAGGGAAAATGTTTCTGCAAATCGTTAATGCAGCCGATAAGGCCGATAACCGCGTTTTTGCCAAACCAGGGCATGGAGCTGTGAGCGGCTTCGCCTCGGGCTTTCAGCCGGACGCTGACCGGATGTTTGTATTTTTCGGTCAGGCAGAAAAGAGATCCGGAATCATTGTCCAGAACGATTCGCGCGTCGGGAAGGTCTTGTCTGGCCAGCTGTCGGATGCCGTTGCTGGTAGTTTCCTCGTCAGTCGTAATGAGAACGCCGAATTTCAGATCGGGATACCGGGCAGCATAGAGCAGGGCTTCCAGATTGACGGCAATCTGTGATTTCATGTCGCAGGCGCCGCGGGCATGGATCTTTCCGTCGCTGATAACTGGCGTAAACATGTGTTCCGCCGCTGGCACGACATCCAGATGGCCTATTGTCAGAATATCAAAAGACATCTCTGGCGTATTGGCCAGAAGCAGCACCGGATAGGCTCCCTCAAAATGATATTCCGTTACAAAAAAGCCTTTGCCCTCAAATTCGTTTTTAACGATGCCGATAACTTTTCTGATTGCCTCCCGGTTCCCCGAAACGCTGGGAATTTTAATCAGCTCAAGCGCTCTGGCGACAACTTTTTCCATAAATTATTTCCTGGCGGTTTTGTTTTGCAGCAGGCCGATGAGAATTCGGCCGAGCCCCTGCGCTTTTACACGGCGGATTTCATCCATTTTCGCATTGGCTTTTGCCATGGCCTCCTCAACCGGAACATGAACCATTTTGACCTTGCTGATATAAAATCTGGTGCGGTTGTCCTTGCGCAGGATATGGTCAAGATCTTCCGTATCCGCCAGAGCTTTGAACCCGAAAAAGCGATAAAATTTTTCGGCGTTGCTGTTTTGGGCGTTATATTCCAGAATCAGGTTTCTGACGCCTTTTTCCTTCATCTTCGGGAGGGTCTGCGCCAGAATATAAGTGCCTAAGCCCAGACGCTGGACGGACGGGTCAAGATAAATCTGGTTCAGAATCATGGTTGAATCGTCCAGTTTGACATTGTCGACGAACTTGACTTTTCTATACCAGGCGTATTCATATCCGTCCATCATGCCGTGTTCGAGGTCGCGGGTTTCGCCGCCCGGATTCTGCTTGTAATATTCGGGGATCCTGCTATACCGCACAAAACCGACCGGCCGGTCGTCAAGAAATACCACAAAAGTTCTCGACACGCTGCTTTTTTCGTTTTCGGCGGCAAAACGTTTGACTTTTTGTCTGAAATAGTCCTGCGTATAAAGGGCCATTTCTTCCGGCGCTTTATAACCGGCGGACAAGGTATTATATGAATTGCGGTAGGCCGTTGTCAGCTGTTCAATAATCTGCGGGTCGTTTTTCAGGTTGCTGATGGATACTTTCATAACTTCTCTCTCATGTTTCTTAAATGAAAATAAAAATAGCATTTAACGAAAATTTGTCAAATAAATAAGTATGTTTTAACGAGGGACAGCCGCAAAAAACGCTAGACGTTTGCGGATTAAAGTGTTAAAAATTATGCAAAATCGGAAGGTGTTTGCAGCATGGATATTAATGAATTAATCGAAAACTTTGAAATGCTTGAAGACTGGGAAGACCGCTATCGTTACATTATTGATCTTGGCTCTTCTCTGGAACCGCTTGCGGATAAATACAAGACCGACGAGTGGAAAGTCAGGGGCTGTCAGTCGCAGGTGTGGCTGGTGCCGGAAATCAGCAATGGCTTCCTCCGTTTCAGAGGCGACAGCGACGCGATGATTGTCAAAGGGTTGATAGCGATAGTTTTTGCAATATTTGCGGGTAAAACGGCGGCGGAAATAAAGACTTTCCCGGTTGAAAGTGTTTTTGCCAGACTGGGATTGGAAGAGCATTTAAGCCCCAGCCGGCGCAATGGGCTGTTTTCTATGGTCGAAAAAATCAGGTTTTATGCCGACAGTGTGCAGGAATAATAAATGAATATTCATGAGTATCAGGCAAAAAAAATTCTCAGCCAGTACGGAATAAATATTCCCAAGGGGCGAATAGCCTATACCCCGCTTGAGGCCAAACGCGCCGCTTCGGAAGTTTCTTTCCGCGGGCCGTGGATGCTCAAGGCGCAGATTCAGTCCGGCGCCCGCAAAAAAGGATATTTTCTGGATAAGAAAGCCGGGCGCAAAGGCGGCATCCGCCTTGTCAAGAGCCGCCGCGACATTGTCAGAGAAGCTGAAAAAATGCTCGGCTCAACACTGGTCACGGTTCAAACGGGGCCGAAAGGGAAACTGGTCAGCCGCGTTTATGTCGAAGCTTACAACAAAGTCGACAAGATTTTCTATGCCAGTTTGGTGATAGACCGTATGGCTCCGGCTATAACGCTGCTGGTGGCCGATACAAAAGACGAAGACATCGCCGGAATAGCCGTCAACAAACCGGAAAAAATTCTCCGGGTGCCGTTGGATCTGATAACCGGAGCCTCTCCGGAGCAGATTCAGAATATTATGGAATTTCTCAAACTGGGATCGAAAGTTGCCAAAAATCTGGAGACATTTATCAACGGCATGCATCAGGCTTTTGTTGATTATGATGCGACGATGATCGAGGTCAACCCTGTCGGCGTAACGCGCCATGGTTCTATTCTGGCGCTGGACGCCAAAATGTCTTTTGACAACAATGCGCTTTACCGGCATAAGGATGTCAGCGTCCTGCAGGATGATTATGAGGAAGAGGACCGCGAGCTGAAAGCGTCCAAATACGGTTTTCAGTATTCGGAATTCGACGGCAGCATCGGCTGCATTGTCAACGGGGACGGCATAGCGCTTGCCGCGATGGATCTGATTCGCGCTAAAGGCGACTTCGGTACGGCCTGTTTCCTTAATGTCAAGGGCGGCGTCGACAAGGATAAGATCGCCGCGGGTATCAAGATTATTATGACCAATCCGAAAGTGGAAGGTATTCTGATCAATATTCTCGGCGGTTTCCTGCGCTGCAACCTGATTGCCGACGGCATTGTCGCCGCCGCTTCGCAAGTCGGGCTGAATGTGCCTCTGGTTGTCCGTTTTGAAGGAACCAACAAAGACGAGGCAAAAGATATTCTGGAACATTCCAAACTTCCGATTATCATTGCCGACGATATGGAAGATTCTGTTAACAAACTGATTGCCGCAATGGAGGACAGCGACTAATGTCTATCTTGGTAAATAAAGATTCCAAAGTTCTTATCCAGGGTATCACCGGAACTCAGGCGTCTTTCCATGTCCGGCGCTCGGTAGATTACGGTACCAGGGTCGTGGCCGGTGTTACGCCGGGAAAAGGTGGCACAATGCATCTCAACGTGCCCGTGTTTGACAAAGTGGCGGAAGCTGTCCGCGAAACGGGCGCCAATGCGTCGGTTATGTATGTCCCCGCAAAATTTGTAAAAGACGCGGTGCGGGAGGCCGCCGAGGCCGAACTTGATTTGGCGGTCTGCATTGCGGATGGTGTCCCGATCAAAGACATGATGGAAATTAAGGAAATGCTTCGCGGCGCCAAAACAAAGCTGATCGGGCCGAATACGCCGGGAATAATTACGCCGGGTGAGGCCCGGCTGGGTATTTTCCCGGAAAATATTCACCGCCCCGGCCGCATCGGCATTGTTTCTCGCTCGTCGACGCTGACTTATGAAGCGGTTATTGAAACAAACCGCGCCGGATTGGGGCAGTCGACGGTCATCGGTCTGGGCGATGATATGCTGATCGGCATGGATTTTATTGAGATTCTGGATTTGTTTATGAAAGATCCCGGAACGGATGCCGTTGTCATGATCGGCCAGCTCGGCGGCACGTTTGAAGAAGCCGGCGCCCGCTATTATAAAAGCCTCCCTGACAAAAAGCCGATAATCGGTTTTGTGGCCGGCAACGCCGTTCCTTTCGGTCATAAAATGGGTTATGCCGGAGATGTCATTACCAAAGGCCATGTTACGGCGCAGGACAAAAAAGACGTCATGACGGATTCCGGTATGGTTGTTGTCGATAAAATCAACGATATTCATCTTGAACTGAACAAAATTTTTCCGCGGAATGACTAATTTTCTCGCCTGTCTGATAGATCTTCTCTTGCCGCCTCGCTGCATTTCCTGCGGAAAGATCCTGACGGGAGACACCGGATTGTGTCCGGAATGTTTCAATGAAATGAATTTTATTTCCCAGCCGTATTGTCGGAAATGCGGGCACCCTCTGGAAGAAGTTCCTTCGGGAGAAAAGAGTCTGTGTCCTTCCTGTCTCCGAAAAGTGAGAACGCCTTTCCGGCTGAGCAGATCTGCGCTTCGTTATGACGAGGCTTCCAAAAAGATGATTCTTGCCTTCAAATTTATGGACAGAACGGAAAATTCCGTTGTGTTTGCCCGGTGGCTCAAAGCGGCCGGAGCTGATATTTTTAAGGAAGGCGTTGATTTGATCGTGCCAATTCCCCTGCATTTTACCCGCCTGCTGAAAAGACGGTACAATCAGTCGGCGCTGCTGGCCGGAGAACTTGGAAAACTAACGGGCGTCAGGGTTGATTACAATTCGGTTATCCGGCATAAGCGCACGCGGCCGCAGGTAGAGTTTTCCGGTCATGCGAGAATAAGAAACGTTAAGGATGCGTTCCGGGTCCGCCGTCCTGAAAGAATAAAAGGCCGGAGAATTGTTCTTATTGACGATGTCATGACAACGGGGTCTACGTTAAAAGAATGTGCGCTGGCCCTGAAGAAAGCGGGAGCCCGGTCGGTCGATACGCTGACTTTGGCGCGTGTCTGCTGATTTTTGCTAAAAAAAAGCCCGGAAGTCCCGGGCTTTTAACAGCTTTTTTAATCTTCGCCGGTTTCTTTTATTCTTTCAATATCGGCGCCGACGCCTCTCAGTTTCTGTTCGATTTTTTCATAGCCGCGGTCCAGATGGTAAACACGGTTGACCACAGTCTCGCCTTCGGCAGCCAGTCCGGCCAGCACAAGGGCGAAAGACGCTCTCAGATCTGTTGCCATGACCTGGGCGCCCGATAGTTTTTTCGTGCCGCGGACAATTGCCGAAGCATGGCCGTGAACATTGATATTGGCGCCCATGCGCATCAGCTCCGGCACATGCATAAAGCGGTTTTCAAAAATCGTTTCGGTAACCATGCCAGCGCCTTCCGCAACGGTCAGCAGCGCCATATACTGAGCCTGCAGATCCGTGGGAAAACCCGGAAACGGTTCGGTAATGATATCCTCGCCGACGAGTTTTTTATGCGTAGCGTCTACCAGAATACCGCGCTCGGTGGGTGAAACGTCCACTCCCATTTTCCGAAGGATCTGCATGGGAGTTTTCAGTGTGGAGGGCTGCGCGTTGATAAGCTCGATTTTACCGCCGGTAATCGCGGCCGCAACGGCATAGGAACCGGCTTCAATCCTGTCGGGAATAACCTTATGGACGGCTCCGTGCAGCTTGTCGACGCCTTCAATCGTCAGAATAGACGTGCCGAGACCTTTGATTTTGGCGCCCATTTTGTTGAGCAGGCAGATCAGGTCTCCGATTTCCGGTTCTTTTGCCGCATTTTCCAGAACGGTAATGCCGTCAGCCAAAACGGCGGCCATCAGGATATTGCAGGTCGCTCCGACGGAAACGTTGCGAAAAACGATATGCGCTCCCTTAAGGCGTCCGTCAACTTCCGCGTCGACATAGCCGTTTTTGATTTCGATTTTGGCACCCATTTCTTCCAGAGAAGAAAGATGAATGTCCATGGGTCTGGCGCCGATGGCGCAGCCGCCGGGCAGGGAAAGTTCGACTTTTCCGGCTCTTGCCAGCAACGGACCGAGAACATAATAAGACGCTCTCATTTTGCGGACATAGTCATAAGGGGCGGTCAGACTTTCCAGCTTTGGGGTTCGGTAAGAATAGGTTTTGCTTTCATGACCGTCGATGAAGTCGTCAAAACTGTCGATTTTCGTGCCCAGTTGTTCCATAAGGGCATTCATTGATTTAACGTCTGACAAAATCGGCATATTGGTAAGGGTAACGGTTTCGTCTGTGAGCAGGCTGGCGCAGATGAGAGGCAGAGCCGCGTTCTTGGCGCCGCTGATGTAAATTTCCCCGTTCAGGCGTTTGCCGCCTTTAATCTTAATTTTATCCATGTTGCTTTTCGTCCTGTTGTTTAAGTCTTTCGCGTTCCGCCGTTTGTTTTTTGCGTTTTTCCAGATTTTTCTGCAAGGCCTTTGCCTCTTTTTCAAAGCGGATTTCGGAAGCTTTTTTGTTTTTTTCCATGATAAAACTCCTAATCAATGCCAAAACATATTAAACCCTTTAATTTTAAAAAGCCAGAATGGCGGCAGAGTTCTTCACAAAGGGAAATCCTGCGGAAGAATATTTGCAATAAACATAAAAAAACTCTTGATTTTTCTTTTGAGACTATGTATGTTCACACCAGTCAGCACGACCGTGTCGCCGCTGGAAAATAAGTTGATTATTTTGCCGCCATAGCTCAGTGGTAGAGCACGTCATTGGTAATGACGGGGTCGTAAGTCCGATTCTTACTGGCGGCACCATTTTTAAGATTTCCGCATTTATTGCGGATTTTTTCTTTTTAAACAATAGCTTATTTAGTCCGATTTTATAGATTTTGAAAACAGCAATTTTAAACAAATTATCGGACTTTTTGAGCGAAAGCTAAGAAAATCAAGCTTTTTACTAAATAAAATCCCAGTCCGATGACAATTAAATCTAAATTAAATAATTACATATTATCCTAATATAGCATTTCATCTAAAATGATCAGGAGCAATAAATTGGTTGCGAGCTTAATAAAATTATCATCTATTATACATTTTGAAAATATACAGGACTACAAAATACACCTTGCCTCAACAGATGGTCAGAGTGAGCCTCTAGATATTTTTTTAACTGATAAAAAGAGATGGATAGGATGGAATGAGTATAAACCACAAACTAATGCTTTTAACCGAAAATATATTATTTCTTTTGTAAATGTGTATTATGAAAAAGACACTTGGCTGTTCAGCGGAATTTATGAAGTTTCGGATATAAAAGATGACAGGTATGTAATCCACGAAATGCCTTTGTATAACGAATTTATTGGCAGGTTAAAAGTAAATTTGAAATTTTGCGGCAGAAACCGTCGGTTAAATTTTGAAACCGTTTTTGATGAAATGTATGTAAAAACTATTTTAGAAGAACCTGTTAAATTTAAAAATTTTAAAAATTATAATTCTGTCAGTGTTAGTTATGCAGATTTAAAATTTATTATTGATAACCAATTACCGGACTGGCATACGGCATTGCAAAACATTTACGGGGTATATTTAATAAAAGACAAAAATAATGGTAAAGAATATGTCGGCTCGGCGTGTGGTGGCTGTGGAATATGGAACAGATGGAAAGATTATGTTGCAGATGGACATGGTGGAAATAAAGAATTAAAAAAAATTATCAAAGATAAAGGTTTTGAATATATACAAAATAATTTTCATTACACTTTGCTAGAGCAAATTTTAAATACAGCCTCAAATGAATATGTTATTTCCCGAGAAAATTATTGGAAAGAAGTTTTATTATCTAGGAAATTCGGATACAATTCAAATTAGGCAACAAAATGAAATACTTCATATTTTTTATAGTTTTAATATTTTCAGCGCAATGTTTTGGGAATGATTGTCATAATATAAAAGACAATGACCTAAAATATCTTTGCCTGAGTAGAAAAAAGAATAATTCAGTATATTGTAACAGCATAAAGAATCAGGCTAAAAAACAATTTTGTTTGGCCGTTGTAAAAAATGAAAAAAACTATTGTTATTCTATCAATAATGAAGATTTAAAAAACTACTGTCTGGCAATGGTTGATTAGGATTTTAAATTGCCTCAATTTTTCTTCCCAATTCCTTAAAATCCTCATAATCCTGAGTCCGATACTCGCACAGTATCGCGCACCATTTTTGAGATAGCACCTTTCAAGGTGCTTTTTTGTTATGTAAACCAAGCCTCCCAGCCAATCCGATTTTGGCGGTTTTGAAAAGAGCATTTTTTACAAAATTATCGGACTTTTTGTGCGAAGGCTAAGAAAATCAAGCGTTTTGATAAATAAAATTCCCGTCCGATAACATATTATTTTAATAAGCTTTTTATAAATTTCTTTGCTAATTTATTCAAAAAATAGTTACTTCGTCGTTCAATTGGTTTTGTAAATCTGCATTTTGGATAGTTACTACATCCAAAGAAATCTCCATATTTTCCACTTCTAAAAACTAAAGAATGCCCACACTTTGGACAAATCCCTTGTTGTATCATTTGTTCTTTTGTTGCAATAATATTATGTACTTCTGAAATATGTTGCCTCCTTGCTTCAGGAGATACAATGTTAAGTTGCGAAATTTTGTCATATAGTTTTTGAATATCGTTTTCCTGAAATTTTATATCAGTATATTCTTTTATTAGTCTATTAATCTGAGAGATATAAATTACATTGTAAGCTGTATTGACTCGTAAATCAGCCCTGTTTGAGAAAGCGATAATCGGTATAAAATTGTTAAAACTAATTCCTAATTGTTTGTTTAGGGCTAAAATATGAGCTTTATTTTGCTTAATTGGATTATAAAATTTATATTTGTTACCAAACATATTTTTAGTCCAGTATTCTGAATTATCTGAACCTGTAATCCATCCTTTATAATTTTTTGTTTCAATAACAAATATTCCATAAATAGAAATAACAAGATGATCTATTTGGATAGTTCTGCCATTAGATTCAATTAACAGGTCATTAAATATTTTATACTTGTTAGAAGGAAGAAAAGAAATAATTGTCGCAACACTCTTCTCTCCCAAATATCCTTTAATTTTAGGTTGAAAAATCCTAAAAGTAATACTTGCTACAACAAGAAATATAAATAAAATTATTTCCATATTTTAATTTTTCATAAAATCAGGAATTTTACCGCATTTCTTTTCTATACTTTTAGGCAGCTCTTTTTCAAATTTTTCTTTCTCTGCGGCTGTTTTATCTCTTATAGCCATAAATTCATTTGTAATAAAATCAACAACACAATCACACTTGTTTATATTAGCCTTTGTATTTTGTTTTTTATTGTTGATTACAGACAATTTACATTCATAGCGGACATCTTCCATTTTTTCATAAAAACGCTCTAAATCTTCCTCTTTTGATGACGAACTAAATTCATAATCAAAACGTATGACAGGAACAGTTTTATGAGTTTTATTTTTTGTTTCATATTTATAAACACCATCTTGAACAGCACACTTATTTTCAGGAGAAGAAACATACATTTCATCGTAATACTCTATATTGCGTTGCGGAGTTAATAAAACAACAGCACCGTTACAGTATGAGGAATCCCAATCTGCAGTACAAGCATTGGCTAAAGCATAATTATCTTCAAATACCTGAAAAACTTGAAAACGCTTCATATCCATACAATTAGGATTCTGTTCTCTATCAGAGTCCATACCTGACAAAACATTTATGGAAGACATTTGAGTGCAACCAAATAACATCAAAATAGTTGCTAATATAAACTTTTTCATAGTAACCTCTCTTTTTAAGTATACTACAAAAATAAATTTGGATTTTCAAATATATTCTTTCTCTTCAAACAGCTCAATCATCCTACCCCAATCCTTAAAGTCCTCATAATTTTTAGTCCGATAACTGCACAGTATCGCGCACCATTAAAAAAGCCTCCCTTGTGGAGGCTTTTTTAATGGTTGTTTCGAGGTTAGAAGCGGACTTACGAAGTAATGTCCGGGGCGGATAGTTGGTAAAAACGAACGCCTAACCTTAGCGAGCAGCTTAGTTAGGCGTGAAGTTTGAACCTTACGGCGCGAAAGGGGCCCGCGGCACCGCCGTGGGAATTTACATTCTTACTGGCGGCACCATTTTTTAGATTTCCGCATTTATTGCGGATTTTTTGTTTTTAAACAAACACTTATTTAGTCCGATTTTGGTGGTTTTGAAATTGATGATTTTTGCGAAACCATCGGACTTTTTACCTCAATAATGCAAATTATTGACTTTTTAGGAAAATTATCTCATAAATTAATTGTCACTTGGGATATTTGTATCCAAGTGATTTTTTTTGCTCTGAATTTCTTCAGGGCTTTTTTTATTTTAAATGAATAACGATGGAGGAAAATTATGAATTTAATACAATATATAACCCAAGCAGATCCTGAAGAGAAAATTGTCTCAAGAAAAAACAGTCCTTGGAACAATACTAAGAATTGGTACAACGAATATAGCAAAATAAATAAGCTTGCTGATGATAGTGTGACAGATGAAAATAAACATCAGTATATGAGTTGTCTGGCAGGAAAAGGCGGAAAGTTGGAGGCAACAATTGGTTGGAGTACGGGACTGATTAAAGAAGCTAAAGACTTAGCCCAAAAGATTCCAAACACTGAGACCAGAAGGCGTTATGGCGGAGTTGGCAATATTTTCAAAGATAGCGCTAAGGACATAACCAATAATTGGAAAGGTTTACACTATGGCTTGGAAAATAAAGGTAAATGTGTCAATTTGCTTGAAAGAAAACTTCCTTAATTGACGATTTTTTAAATTTGTGAGAATATCTCTGTATACTTATAATGCTTGGGGTATTCTCACATGAAATCTAAAGTTAAATCTTTATTGTTTTGGGCGTTCTTCTTTTTTCTGTTAATTTGCTTAATGTTTTGGGGGGTATTTTTCTTTATAAATACTGGAAATTTCTATTATTTTATGGGACGTCTTGTTGAAATTTCGGGCTACTTATTCATTGCTGCGTATGTTGTTTTTACAATTCTTATCTTTACCCATAAATTTCCGGAAAGAATAAAACGATTTGAAAAGTTTAGATATCTGGGGGTAATGGTTTTGTTAATTTTTATTGAAATCTTCGTGATTGTTTCCGCTCTTCCTGATTTAGATTGAAGTTTTCTGCACCCACCTCCATTTTTCTTGTTAATTGCTTAAACTCTTCATAGTTTTCAGTCCGATAATCGCACAGTATCGCGCACCATTAAAAAAGCCTCCCTTGTGGAGGCTTTTTTAATGGTTGTTTCGAGGTTAGAAGCGGACTTACGAAGTAATGTCCGGGGCGGATAGTTGGTAAAAACGAACGCCTATATCACTAAGCTAATATCGGGATATTCTCACATGAAAACTAAGTTTAAGGCTTGTTTTTTCTAAGGTATATCCTATAATTTTACTTCAGATTTTATATAGAGGAGTTGCAAAGTGATTATTAAAAATATTTTTTGGGATGTCGACGGAGTTTTGGCTAATTTAAACTATGCCTATTATAATTTTTTGACCAAACATCCCAAATATGCTCCCAGATACGGAAATATCAAATGGGAGGAATTGCCTGAGGTTCTACCGATTGTTCCCAAATACGGCGCTTTGGAGCTTAAAACCCACCCCGAACTTGGCGTGGAAATGGACTATGATTTTTGCCATTCTCCGGAATTTTTTACCAATCGTCCGCTTTATCCGCATGTGATTGAAACGCTTAAGGAGTTTCATGATAAAGGTTATCGTCAGTTTACGATGTCTGCCACTTTTGATGTGGAAACCAAAAAGCGCTTTCTAAAGCAATTGCTCGGCGAGGTTACGGACTTTTTGACAATTGAATGTGTGCAGCACGGCAAATTTATGCATGATTCTGCCAAAGAAGATATGCTCAAGAGCTGTTTTGAAAAATACGGCTTAAAAGCGGATGAAACAATTTTGGTTGATGATCGTATCTATAATCAATACGCGACAATCAATGTCGGCGCGCATCCCGTTCGTTATCGCTGCGAATTTACAACGGATCTGCCGGAAGATCTTAAGTGGATTCCTGAAGTCAGAAGCATGGAAGAACTTAAAGACTGGCTGGCTGCTAATACGACAATGGAATAATAAAAAGACACCGTTTAGGTGTCTTTTTATTATGACGGTTATTTAATCCATTGCAAGGCTGTTTGATATTCCTCCGGCGTGTTAATGTCAGCCGGAGCCTGGTCAATCAGCTTGATGTTGTCTACAATGCGGGCGTAGATACTCATGCCGTTTTCCAAGGCGCGGAGCTGCTCCAAAGACTCCCTTTTTTCCAAAATGCTGACCGGAAGGCCGACAAACTTTTGCAAAGAAGAGGCTTTATAAACATAAATGCCGATATGATGATAAAAATCGTGGTTTTCACATTTCTGCGGATCACGGATAAACGGCGCTGCGGCACGGGTAAAATACAGGCAGCGTGCTTCCTGTTCGCCATTTCTCAAACCCATGACGATTTTAACCATACTTGGATCGGTAATGTCTTTTTCATTCTTAAAAACCATGCCGCAGGTAGCGATATCGCAGTCGGTGCGCTCAATCATCTCGATCAGCGAGAGATTGACTTTGGGGTCCACATTAAGACCATCCCCCTGAAAATTAACAACAATATCATACTTTGAGCCGTCCGGATCAATCTCTTTTAAGGCAGCGGCAATACGGTCCGTTCCGCTCGGAAGGCTTGGGTCTGTCAAGATGGCTTTGGCACCGAATTCTTCCGCTTCTTTAACCAAAACCTCATCGCCGGCAGCAATAACGATATCTCCGGGAACATCTTTACGGACATTTTCATATACCCGCTGCAAAACTGTTTTGCCGTTAACATCCAAAAGCGGTTTGTTTGGCAGACGTGTTGAGGCCATACGAACGGGAATCATGGTAATTATTTTAGACATGCTGATCCTTTCCTTATTATCTGAAATAGCCGTATTATATAATAGTATTTGCCTAAAATAAAGTTGTTTTTATAATCTTACCAGAAGAGTTTGAACTACATGATTTTTAAGGATATTATTGACAAGGATCTTATAAAATAAAAGATTTAGGCGATAGCAACTTGCGATATTTTGTTTTGTGCTGTATACACATTTTAGGTGTAAAATCTAAAAAGAAAGGACTGACAGATGATTCGCGAAAAAATTGCTGAAGTTTTTATTGAAATAAGACCCATAAATGCCCCGAGAGAGGAGGCAGACAGAAACTGGAACGGGATACAGTTTCCCAAATTCGATATCGACAGCAGGTATGAGGGATGTTTTGTAAATTATACTGATGTCGTTACTCAAAACGGAGCGGCAATGTCGAAACAAACCTCGGCATTATATGTAAAAGAGAAAGAAAATGATAAAAATCTGATGAAATTCTATTTTGCTGATGTTCTTGACACAATGGCATTTCAGACAGGTTTTCTTTTTACCCACAAACAGACTGTCGAAGATAACATAGCTTTCTTGAAGAAATACGTTATTGAGATAATAACAGAAAACATCACTTCCTTTAAGGCAGGATGCTATGAAGTCGAGTTTGTCGTAAAGTCCTGACGTCCTAGGGAAATTGCAAAAAGAAACCCTCAAGACCGAAAGGCTTGAGGGTTTTGCTATACATTTTCCTTTTCAAAATTTTTCAGAAACTCAATCCACTCCTTTAAATTTTGTTCTCTGAAAAATTCATAAAGGAACTTTACCATTGTCTTATGGCGTCTTTGCGCCTCTTTTTTTCCGACTTCTGTCTGCATCGCGTTTTTCAGCTTCAGCAGCTTGTCGAAAAAATGATTGATGCTGTTGTTTTCCTTTCGAGACAGATCCTTATATTCAGCGGATGTCAAATTTTTTTTAGGAAAACAGTCTGCGTCAAATAATGGCCTCTGAACCCAGGAACCGAACAGAATAGCCCGGCAAATCCCTATGGATCCGATTGCGTCCAGTTTGTCCGCATCAAACAGCAGCTGCATTTCCAGTGTTTCCAACTTTGGTTTGCTGCCCGTGGTCGCGAAATCGATTGAGGCAATCGTATTTGTGATTGTATCAACCATATCTCTGGATAAGCCGAGGCTTTGCAGAAAAGTCCTGGCTTTTTTGCCGTCGGGATTCAGCTTCCTGTCGTCAATGTCATGCAGCAGCGCGCTCATTTCGACGATGAATTTGTCTGCTTCGGGCGCTTTTTTCAGCAGAGCTTTTGCATTGGCAAAAACTCTTTTAATATGCTCAAAATCATGCCCGGATTTCTCTCCGTCATGATGTTTCTTTGCAAATTCATATGCTTTTTCAATTAGAGATTTTTCGATTTTTTTCATAGTCTTATTTTTTTAATTAATACTCTGTCTTAAGCATATTATGAAACATTCACCTGTTCAACAGTAAATACACAATAATGCTTTTTATAAAAATAATTATATCATATTTTTGCAATCAATACAAATACAAAATTTGACAAAATATTAAAATTGTATTTGACGCAAACACACAATATCATGCTCCATAAAGTCTCTTCATTACAGAAATTTTGTGAGAAAGGTTTTAAAATAAGAAGATGACAGTGCTTTTGCAAAACAAATAAGTTTTTACTAGTCTGTATGTATATTCTGAATTGAAATTTTTATGAAGATGTGCAACGATCAATTCGCAAAATTTTTGAAACAAAGGCGATTAAAATGTTTTATTTTACTTATTACCAGTCTCCGGTCGGAAAACTTTTGCTAGCCAGTGACGGCGAAAATCTGACCGGAGTATGGCTTGAAAAGCAAAAATATTATGCGCAGACTCTGCCGTCGGAAGCGCAGAAAAAGCCGGATTTGCCGATTTTTGCCAAAACGTCTGCCTGGTTGGATCGGTATTTTGAAGGACTGAAGCCGGAAATTTCCGAGTTGCCTTTGGCTCCGCAAGGAGGTGAATTTCGTCAGATGGTTTGGAAAATCTTGTGTGAAATTCCCTGCGGTCAGATGCTGACTTACGGCGCCATTGCCAGAATGATTGCGGAACGGACCGGAAAGAAAAGCATGTCGGCGCAGGCGGTCGGCGGCGCCGTCGGACATAATCCCGTTTCCATTATCATCCCCTGCCACAGGGTGGTCGGCGCAGACGGGAGCCTGACCGGTTATGCCGGCGGTCTTGATGCCAAAATAAGGCTTTTGAAACTTGAAGGCGTCGATTTGTCGCGTTTATATCGTCCGGCGTCGGGGACAGCCTTATAGATTAAGATTATATTTTGCCGGTTCTTCCCGGGGCGGTCCAAAAAAAGACGCGGAGGAGAAAAAGTCATGACTGTCTCCGTTGCAAAATGTGTTAAAGTCTTTTTTTGCTTCCATTTTTAACGTAATGTTATTATGCTGTCCGCATAATGCAACTGTTGAGGAGAGTATCAATGACTAAAAAAGCGCTTAAAAACGACGGAATTTTCACGGCATCGCTGATTGACGGTTTTTTTTGCTGGCTGAAAAAGACTGCCTATAATAACTTTTTGGAAACAAATGAGAAGTGGTTTACCCGCGTCGGTCTCGGACTGATGTATTTTATATCGGTCATGTCTCTGGTCGTCTCAATTGTTTTCATTATGAAATACAATGCGCTGAACGGCGGGTATGTCTTTGCGGCCGGCATTTGCGGCCTTCTGGCAGCCGTCGTTTTGCAGTATATCGCGGCCAAAACCATTCCCTGCCTTAATCTTCTGGTATCCAACACGCCGGTAAAGCTGTCGTCGACCTCCGTTTTGGATATTGTCGCTCTGGCTGCCGGAATTTTCGGCGTCGTGGCTCTGCTGAGCGGTCTGATTATCTCAATCAAAGCCAGCAGTTTTCAGTTTTTTATAACCGGTCTTTCGATTTTCGTAATCTGCGAATATTGGCTGGCAATGGCTCTGAAACCTGAATCTCTGAATATTGAAATCGTTAAAGACACTTCCGCGGGCGAAGAGTTTATCGGCTTGCTGACATTTTTTGCCAAAGGCTCCCTGAAAATTATTCCGGTTATTTTCTGCGGCTGCATGATTTTTGCGGCTTATGATCTGATTGCCATGATGTTTGTCAGGTACGATTATGTCAATGAAATAACCCGCGAGGCAGGGTTGGTGGTTTATGCCATGTGCGGTGCTCTGCTGCCGTTGTTTGGTTATGTTTCCTTTATCGGATACTACTTTACGATTGACATTGCCCGGGCGGTCTTGTCCATCCCCGCAAAATTGGATAAAAAATAAGGATTCTTTCAAAAAAAACAGCCTCCCGCCGGAGGCTGTTTTTTTTGTGTATGTCGCTGAGAACGGAAATCCTGCCGTTCCTGAAAAGCAAATGATCGCTGCCGCTGGCGCTCCGGTTCCGGATAATGTCTTTGCCGCCGGAAAATTATTCTTTTCATAACTTTGCGATTTTGCGTGCATCTTTCTCTTAACGCGGTACTATTTCGACAAGCTGTAAAAAACGAAAGGACGTTGTCATGAATATGTCAAAGGAAAGCCTAAAGGCTTGCATAAAAAAATATGTTATGGAACCGCAGGGCAAAGCCAGAATCATCTGCTGGCTTTTGGCCGGCTTATTTGGTCTCTTCGGACTGCTGCTTGTATTGTCCGCCTTTTTGTCGGGGGCTGTTCTGCCCTTTGTTCTGTCGATCCCTGCATTTTTTGTTTTGGTAGCGTTGCCATTTGCTTTCTTCCATTTTTTCAAAAGAATGATCGACGCGCTCGGCAGCCGGGAAGCCTATGCGGCGGAACTTGCGGCGCAGACGGAAGGCTATAATGCGCTTCCATTTCGGGAGACTTACCGCGGCATGGCTTTTTACATGACGGCTTTTATTCTGATTATCACGGCATTGGTAGGTTTTTTTGCCTCAAATCTGGATATGATTTTTGAAACGGCGTTCATTATACCTTTAATGTATTGGATGAGAAAAGGTTCCCGCTGGGTTTTCCTGCTGGGCATGATCTGGTGGACACTGGAAAAGCTGATCCAGCTTCAGGACATATTTCCCCGTGCCGCTTCCGTCAGCGTTATCATTTGGCTGGTTTTGGTGGATTATATTTATTATCAGGCTTTTCTGGTTGAGCGCGGCGCGGCGGCGCTGGCCAAGGAAAATCCGGAATACCGCAAACGTACGGTCAGAGATATTCTGGTCGGTCTGGCCGTCTTCGTGGTTATGCTGGTCGGTTTGACGCTGCTGACGCAAAGTATGGGTTTTTAGGCTGTTGTTCCAGAAGTCCCGCGGTTTTGTGCCGCGGGATTTTTTTGTAAAAAGAAGAAATAATATTTGACTTAAATTTCATAAAAAGAAGGTTATGTTAAAGAGGAATTTTTTGAGGAGAAACGAGATGAAAGTAGGAATAGTCGGCGCCGGTCTGGTCGGCAGCACAACCGCTTATACGCTGGCCATAGAGGGAACCGCCAGCGAAATCGTTCTGGTAGATATTAATAAAATTCGCGCCGAGGCCGAAGCGGACGACATTACGCACGCGACGGCATTCAAACAGGACTGCCGTATCATTGAAGGGGATTATAAAGATCTGGAAGGCGCGGATGTTGTCATCATAACCGCAGACGGCGCGCCGAATTTCAATAATTCGCGGCTGGAGCTGGTTAACGGCAATACCAAAATGTTTGAAACGATTATCCCCTATATCGCGACCTATGCGCCGTTTTCAATAATTATTGTTACTACCAATCCGGTTGATGTCATGACCAGCGTTGCTCTGAAATTGTCCGGTTTTCCCGAAAACAGGGTCATCGGCTCCGGAACGGTTTTGGATACGGCCCGTTTTCGGTCGCTGCTGGGACAATATCTGGGCATATCGCCGAAATCTCTTCATGCGCTGGTTTTGGGAGAACATGGCGATTCGGCGGTGGTTTCCTGGTCGACGGCGAGAGTCGGTGCCATGGATATTGAGGAATTTGCCCGCGACATGGGAAAAGAGCTGAATGATGCCAATAAAAAGAAAATCGCGGAGGAAGTCGTCCAGATTGCTTATAAGATTTATCACGGCAAAAAAGCGACTTATTACGGCATTGCCGGCGCTCTGAGCACAATTTGCAAGGCGATTGCCAAAGATGAAAAAAGAGTTCTTACCGTCAGCGCCCGACACGGGAATATCGACGGGTTGCACGATGTTTGTCTGTCTCTGCCGACGGTTATCGGCAAAGACGGCGTTATCAGGACAATGCTTCCCCGCCTGTCGCCGGAAGAAATGCAAAAACTCAAGACAAGCGCGGAAATATTATGCGGTGTTCAGCAGCAGGCCTGCGCTCTGCTTAAAGAGTTATAATTGCGAAAAAACAAAAAATTTATACCGCGGATTGTGGGCCGCGGTATTTTTTTTGCATTTGTCTTATTTTTGTCTAGACGGCTTTGCAGAAATGTGATATACAAGAGTCGTGAACAAGTTATTCTGCGGTTGTATTTTTATAGAGTGTAATAAGCAATATAAATATTGCCGTTTACATCGGAAGATAATTTTTTCACATCAATGAGCATATCGCTGATTGATAATCTTAAAAAACAAATAAAATGAAAAGAAATCCAAGAACTCCGGTAATGAGAAAGAGCGCTGAAAAAATTCGTTTGTCGAATAAGGAGGCTCGCGCCCAGAGAATTGAACGTTTTGAAGAAGAATGTTCGGAAATGAGTATCTTCGAGTTAGCAGACACGCTGAATGCGGAAGTCAACAAAATGGAGAGGGACGAGTTGAAAATCAGTGTTCTCCGCCGGCTGATCAGAGATTCGGGAACCTTGGAACCCGAAGATTATTAAAGAATACGAACCCGTAAGTTGATAAAAACTTGCGGGTTTTCGTTTTTTAAACTGGTAATTTTATTTATAAATCTTATCTTATAAAGCAGAGTTGAATTTAAGGAGATAGAGAATGAAAAAGATTTTATCCGCGGCTTTTGCTTTTCTGCTTTTGGCCGCCTGTCAGAAAGGGGACACCGGTTTTGCCGGAAACGAGTATCGTCTGGAAGAGGCTCCGGACGGCGCTGAAATTACCATTTCTTTTGATGGCGCCGAGAAGCGGTTTTACGGCAAGTCGGCGGTTAATCGTTACTTTGGCCCTTACGAGCAGGAAGGAAACAGCCTGGTATTCGGCGCTACCGGCTCAACCATGATGGCGGGGCCGGAAAACCTTATGGAGGCCGAGCAGGAATATCTGCAGTTTTTGTCCGGGGTCAAATCCTTCCGTCTTGACGGCGATACGCTGATTCTGATCGACGGCAGCGGCAAAGAGCTGATATTTAAGAAAATCGGTACGGTCAAAACCGAAGAGTAAACGCGAAAGCGGGGAATTTCCCCGCTTTTTTATATGTCAGAATCCTATTGTATTTTATATCGGCATATGTTAGGGATTAATAATCTTTTATATGCATTATGAAAACAATTTTAAATCTATTATTATATGGAAACAAATTTGATTCTTTTAGCCGTATTGTCGATTTTCTGGCTGGGCGCTGTCTGTGTTCTGGTTGGCGAATTTATCGGTACCGGTTTCGGAGAAATGATTGAGACTGTTTTTTTCGAGCTGAACAAGGGGCTTGCCCTTCCGCGGAAAAAATACCAAAGAGCGCTGCTTTGCTGCTATCTGCTGTGTCTGGCGGCCTTTATTGTCAGCGGCTGCCTGGAAAGGCTCGAGTATGCGGCATTCGTCGTTTTCATGATTTTTCCGCGCAGTGCGGTAGTTTTCTTATCCGTTCCCGCTATGCTTATTGCCGGAATTGTAAATATCTGGCGGCAATTGGTGGACGGTTTTGAAAAAATGTTGCTTTAAGTAAAAATCCGGGAACTGAATTCCCGGATTTTTTGGGTACAAACAACGGCCTTTTTGTTTTGCCGGAAGAGAAGCGGAGGGGCTTGCGCAGTGTCTTCAGTCATATCGCCGGGGCAGTTTTTTAAAGAAACGGTGTCTCCAAATATTGGGACGGAAGGTCTTGAGGAAAACACGCGGCCGGCATCTGCGCTGTTGACTGTTATCTGGCAAAAACCGCGTCTTTCAGGCGCTTAAGGGTCGCCTGAGCCGCCGGCCGAGCCCTCCGGGCGCCGTCAGCCAGCATCTCTTCGACCTCGTCAAAATGCGCCATGTAATAATTGTATTTTTCCCGAATGCCTCCAATTTCTTTGATAACCGCGTCCAGAAGCATGTTCTTGATATGGCCGTAACCGAGTTTTCCCTGCCGCAGACCGTCGCCCATTTCCTGAATCTGTTCCGGTGTGGCGATCGATTTATAGATTTCATAAACCAGAATTTCATCCGGATTTTTTGGCTCTTCCATCGGGCGCGAGTCTGTTTTAATGGAAAAAATGGCTTTTTTGATGGATTTGTCGTCTTCAAAAAGCGGAATAACATTGCCGTAAGACTTGCTCATCTTGCGCCCGTCGATTCCGGGGACGACGGCCACGCGTTCATCAATATAATAAGTTGGAAGATGCAGAAGTTCTTTGTTGTAATGGGCATTAATGGCGCCGGCGATATCCCGGGCGATTTCCACATGCTGAACTTGGTCTTTGCCTACGGGAACGATGTCTGAATCATAAGCTACGATGTCGGTGGCCATCAGGGTCGGATATGTGTACAGTCCCATATTAATTCCGTCGTCATCGGGTTTTCCGGCCTCGCGGTTTTTATCGACGGCAGCCTTATAGGCATGCGCCTTGTTCATAAAGCCTTTGGGGGTATAAGCGTATAAAATGGTTGTAATTTCGTGAACTTCCGGAATGTCCGACTGCCGGAAAAAGACCGACTGGGCGGGATCCAGTCCGCCGGCAAGGTAAACGCAGGCGATCTCGCGGAGTTTCTGGTTCAGCACTTCCGGATTTTTTTCGGCATTAATGGCATGGTAGTCGGCAATAAACATATAGTGTTTGCCGCCGGTCTTAAGAGCTTCCCGACCGAGGGCAATAGCCGGCTTTATGGCGCCGAGATAGTTGCCGAGATGAGGGGTTCCCGTTGGTTTGACGCCGGTTAATACAACTTTTCCTTCAAACATTTTCGCTTATATCCTTCAATTTTCTATTGTAATTATTTGTAAAATTGATACTCTAACCGCTGATTTAAATCAATAAAAATTAATAATATGGGACATTAAAAATGCTGGATATTAAATACATCGCCGAAAACAAGGAACTGATCGAAGACGGATTGAGAAAAAAAGGTTACGCCGATATTAACGTTTCGGAGCTGATATCACTGCATCTGTCCATAAACAAACTCAAGACCTCATCTCAGGCGCTGGCGGAAGAGAAAAACAAGCTGAGTAATTCCATCAAGAGCGCGACGCCCGACGAGCGTCCGGCCATTATTGCCAAAAGCCGCGAATTAGGAGAAGAACTGAAGAAGCAGCAGGATGAACTGGCCGCCGAACAGGCTAAGTTTGATAATATCATGCTGCGTATGCCCAACATGCCGAGCCCGGAAAGCCCGGTCGGAAAAGACGACAGTGAAAACGTCGTCCGTCGCAAAGTAGGAGAACCGACAAAATTTGATTTTGAACCCAAAGACCATGTCGAACTGATGGAGCTCAATGACTGGAGCGAAATGGAGCGCATTGCCAAAGTTTCCGGTTCCAGAACTTATGCGATTAAGAACGATTTGGCCAAGCTTGAGCTTGCCGTCCATATGCTGGTTTTGGATAAGCTTGCCGCCAACGGCTTCACGATTATTAACGTGCCTTCCATCTCCAAGGAAAAGCCTCTGTACGGACAGGGATATCTTCCCTTTTCCCGGGATGAAATTTATTATATGCCCGAAGATGATATTTATCTGTCGGGAACGGCGGAACTGATTCTGAACTCGCTGCGCGCGGACGAAATTCTTTCTGAAAACGAGCTGCCGATTCTTTATGCCGGATTTTCGCCCTGTTTCCGCCGGGAAGCGGGAGCCGCCGGCAAAGATACGCGCGGTCTGACGCGGGTGCACCAGTTTATGAAAACCGAACAGTTTGTCATCTGCAAAAATGATATTGCCGAGAGCGAAAAATGGCATCAGAAACTGCTGGCGATTTCTGAAGAAGTGCTGCAGGATCTGGAACTGCCGTATCAGGTTCTGGAGGTTTGTACCGGAGATATGGGGGCACCCAAATACCGTCAGTACGATCTGGAAGCCTGGGTGCCGACGCAGCACTGCTATCGCGAAACGCACAGCTGCTCGAACATTACCGAATGGCAGGCCCGCCGGACCAACCTCCGCTACCGGGACAATGCCGACGGCAAGGTCAGATATGTCCATACCCTGAACAATACCGGCGTCGCAACGCCGCGTATTCTAGTTCCGTTCCTCGAAAATCATCAGCAGGCAGACGGAACGGTCAGAATTCCCGAAAAGCTCAGACCGTATATGGGCGGAAAAGAATTTATCGGCAAAAATGCAAAATAAGAACATTCCCGGTTTCGGCCGGGATGTTTTTTAGGATGAAAGCCATGGAGCAGGTTGCAAAAATAATCGGTTTTATGAAAATAGTGGAGAACCTCTGTCAGATTGAGAGGGATAATCTGATGAGCGGCGGGCGCCGGGAAACCGATTCCGATCATATTATGAAACTGGCCTGTCTGATTATGTTTCTGCGGCCGTATCTGATCCGGGAAGTCGATTATGTCAAAATGCTGGAAATGGCCCTCGTCCACGATATGGTGGAGGCTCGTTCGGGAGACTATTCTCTGTCGGCGCAGGTCGGAAATCCCGCGCTGAGAGAACAAAAGAAAAAGGCGGAGACCGAAGCCGTGGAATATTATAAATCTATTTTGCCGCCACCCTTGAATGAAAAGATTTATGACCTATTTATGGAATATGAGCGGCGAGAAACCGACGAGGCCAAAATTGTCTGGTGTCTGGACAAACTGGAAGCCAACCTGCAGGCCAACCGGTTTTCCGACGGAGACGTCCGTTATTGGGCGGACTGCGAAAACGGAGACTGGTACTATCGCTGCGCCGTAACGGAAAAACCGCTTGTCAGAGAGTTAAACGAACCTGTTTTGACGGAGTTGGAAAAGGCGATTATCAGCATATCAAAGGAGAATATCGCAAAATGCGGAATAAAAATCTGCGGATAGACAATCTCAGGATAGTCGTTTTTGACTGGGACAATACGCTGGCGGAAACCCGTACGCCGTTGATCTATTCCGTTAACCGCGTTTTGGAGGAATACGGCCTCCCGGACTGGAAAATATCCAAGCAGCTGCGAGATCCCAATTTGTCTTTCCGCGACAATTTTCCCCGGATATTCGGCGAAAAGGCTGAAGAAGCTTACGAAAGATATGTCGAGATTTATCTGAATAACGTAGCCGGACTGATTTCGACATTTAAGAACACGGACAAAGTGCTGCGTTTTTTTCACGACCATCACATCCTGATGACAATTATGACCAATAAAGACCGCCGGCTGCTGGAGTTTGAACTGCCGCTGCTTTTTGACAGAACGCTTTTTATCAAAATAGTATGCGGACATGAGGCCGAACGGGACAAGCCTTTTCCCGAGCATGCCAGATATACCCTGCGGGGGCTGATAAAGGATGAGGACATTTCTCCCGAAACGGTATGGATCATCGGCGACAGCCCGCAGGATTCATCCTGCGCCTGCGGCATTAATGCTCTGCCAATTCGCATTGGCGAGTCCATATGGGGGGATGACGAAAAACACGGCGATAAAATCATTTATTACAGGGATTTTGGTGATTTTTACCGCCGTCTGTTGCACAGCGCCGATAATTAGCAAAATTTTAAGTACCTGTGTCATATACTCTGCCTGATTTTAATAAGCATCGGGGAGGTTGGGTATGGCTATCGGCGAAGATTCGGACATTGATTATAAAAAAATTGCCTATTATATCCTGATAGCGCTGGTTGTTCTGTCTGTTCTTTGGCTGAACTATTGCTCCCTGCGCAAGCATATGTCTTCAAACAGCCAGATTATAACGGATTTTCAGATCACGGAGAAAGAAATGAAAAAAACGCGCGATCCCGCCGTTGCCGGAATATTTTATACGGGGGACAGGCAGCAGCTTGAGGCGGAGATCGCTCATTACCTTTCCGCGGATTTCAACCGGACTCTGACCCGTCCGAAAATACTGATTGTTCCCCATGCCGGTTTCAGGTATTCGGCTCCGGTTGCCGCGCAGGCATACCTGCAGCTGAAAAAATATTCCAAAAATATAAAAAACGTGATTTTGGTCGGGCCGTCGCATCATGTTGCTTTCAACGGTATCGCCGCTTCCGGCGCCGCTTATTTTAAAACGCCTCTGGGGCAGATAGGCGTCAACAGAGCGCTGATTCGGAAACTTTTGGAAAACAATCCGCATATCGGGGTTTTTGAGCAGGCGCATGAAAAAGAGCACAGTCTTGAAGTACAGCTGCCGTTTTTACAAAAGGTGCTGAAAGATTTTAAAATCGTTCCGCTGGTTTACGGGCAGGTGCCGCCGCAGGTTTTGGCCGACGCGCTGCGGCCGTTTTTGGCGGATGACGGCACCATTATTATTTTCTCCGCCGATTTGTCTCATTATTACAATTATGAAAAAGCCCGGGAGCTTGACGCGGAGACGGCGGATAAAATCCGGAATAAAGAGGCGGATATCTCCGGTCATATGTCCTGCGGGGCAACGGGGATAAATGCGGCGGTTCTGCTGGCAAAGACAGAACATCTTCGTCCCGAGATGCTGGAAATGGCCAATTCGGGAGATACGTCAGGCAGCCGGGACAGCGTTGTGGGGTACGGAGCCTGGTCTTTCGGCGCTGATGACGGAACGGAAGCGGAAAAACTGCCGCCTCTGGAACAGGAAATGCAAAATTTAAAGAATTTTACCCGTTTTTACGGTGACGATCTGCTGAAAATTGCCCGGCGGAGCCTTGAGGAGGCGGTTTTGAACGGGAATGAGTATTCGCCCTCCCGTTCCGATTATCCGGACGCGGTTTTCAATAAAGGAGCCGCCTTTGTAACTCTGACCCAAAAAGGCGAGCTGCGCGGCTGTATCGGCACGGTGGTTCCCAACCAGGCCGTTGCTCTGGATGTTGCCCGGAATACATACGGAGCGGCATTGCAGGACAGCCGTTTTAAGCCCGTGACCAAAGAGGAGCTGCCGGAGATACGCTTCAGTATCTCGCTGCTGACAAGCTTTGAGCCGATCAGCTTTTCTGGAGAAGAAGATCTGCTGCGGCAGCTGCAGCCGGGAACAGACGGGCTGATCATCCGCGACGGCGACCGACAGGGACTGTTTCTGCCCTCTGTCTGGGAGCAGCTTCCCGACAGAAAAAGCTTTTTGGAAAATCTGAAGCTTAAAGCAGGTTTGAGCCCGAGCTACTGGTCGGACAACATGAAAGTATACCGTTTTAGAACCTTGGAGATTAAAGAAGATGAAAATTAATGGTTATGAGATAGCGCTCAGCGAAGCGGAACTTGATGACATTATTAACAATAAAATGCGTAAGGTAGAACTGATCGGCCGCGATTTTGAAGGCTATAAAAATTTGACGGAAGGAAACAAAAAAGCGCTTGAGCATCTGGTTGCCGCCGCTCGGTATTTTACGGACGTTGCCCTGGAACAAGACCATGAATTGAATCTGTCTATGAAAAAGGCTTTGGAGGAAGCGGCTCCCGCCAGCAGTCATGCCGCCAAGGCACTGAAGCTGTTTACGTCTTTTCAGGGAGTAGAGGGACACAACGGCATAGATCTTGAACCGGTGGAAATTTTCAGGGGCATCAAAGGCAGCAAAGGTCGGAATTTTTATCCTGCGGATCTTGGCGTCGAGGAGTTTCACAGTATCATCAGCCGGATGCTGGATGAGGGAAAGACCGAAGAGGTTAGGAAAATTCTCAGCCCGCGCACGATGGTCCGCCGCAGCGGCAGCGAACTGAAGGCTATAGATTATACCGAATATTTTGCCGCCGCTTTTTCAAAAGCGGCCAACGAACTGGAAGTTGCCGCCCATTATACGACTGACGGGGATTTTAAGGATTATCTGGGCTGGCAGGCGCAGGCGCTTTTGCAGAACAACGAGGACATGGACATGCTGGCGGACAAACACTGGGCCGTGCTGCAAAACGGAAATCAGCTGGAATTTACGCTGGGCCGGGAAAGTTATGACGATGAGCTGACCCCGACGGTTTATGACAATCCGGAACTGATCAGAAAGCTGGAAGTCGGAAACATAGAGGTCAACCCCAAAGATTCGCTGGGCGTGCGCGTCGGAATCATCAACAAAGAGGGAACGGACCTGATCCTGCGCTTTAAGGAACATATGCCGGAATTGGCCCGGTTGATGCCTTATGCCGATAGGTATCATCAGTCCGTTTCGGCCGGAGAGGAATTAAAGCAAACAATGGTGGATGCGGATATTGTGGCTCTGACCGGAGATTACGCGCGCTGCCGCGGCGCGATCACCACGGCGCAGAATTTGCCCAACAATGATAAACTGTCCGTCAAAACCGGGGGCGGCCGCCGCAATGTTTATCATCGTCAGGTCCGTCAGTCGATAGACCGGGAACGCAATAAAAAACTGCTGGAAAAACTGGTTTCGCCCGAGCTTCACAAATATTTCGACGTGGAGGCCGATCATCTGTTTGTTATTGGCCATGAGAACGGGCATTCTCTCGGACCCGACAACGAATATCAGCGGGCATTGGGGCTCTGCAAAAGTACGATCGAGGAAGAAAAGGCCGACGTTGTGTCGATTTCCTTTATGCCGGAATATGTCAAAGCCGGCGTCATCGATGCCGAAATGCTTAAAAAGATTTACACCACCTGGGTTGCTTTCCGTTTGTTTCTGAAAGCTCAACCTTTGGAAGCCCATCGTGTCGGCGAGCTGATACATTTCAATTTCCTTCTTGACCGCGGCGCGTTTTATTTTGACGCTGAAAACAAACTGAAAATCGACTTTGACAAATTTCACGATGTTGTTTTTGCCATGCTGGCGGAGACTGTGGAAGTACAGCTATCAAAATCGTCGGAAAAAGCAAAAGCTTTTATTGATAAATATACAAATTGGGGTAAATATTCCCGTCATATTGCCGAAGTTCAGAAAGAGCTCGGGGTCAGGAATTATATTTGGATTGAGGATCATTTTTAGAAATGTACTATAGTTTTTTTGAGATTTTTTCGATTGGTGTCGGCCCGTCAAGCTCTCACACTGTCGGCCCGATGCGTGCGGCCAAGCGCTATCTTGACAATCTTCACAAGGCGGAGCTTTTTTCACGGGTTGCGCATGTCGAGATAACGCTTTACGGTTCGCTAGCGCTGACCGGTTTCGGGCATGGCACCGTCAAGGCGATTATTTACGGTCTGATGGGGCTTGAGGCGGAGGCGATAGACCCGGAAAAGCCATATGTCGTTGCCGTTGAGAAAGACAAGATCCTCCATCTCGGGCAGGAACGGCCGATAGCGTTTGATATCGGCCGCGACGTTGTTTTTGAAAAAGAAACATTTCTGCCGGAACATTCGAACGGTATGCGTTTTAAGGCGTTTGATGCCGATGGCGGACTGCTGCTGGAGGAAGTTTACTTCTCGGTCGGCGGCGGCACCATTGCCCGTCAGGACGAAATCTCGCGCCGCATGGAGCGCGAACCCTATGATGTTCCCTTCGATTTTGGGTCGGCGAAGGAGCTGCTTGAAATCTGTGAGCGCGAAAACAAGTCTATTGCCGACATTGTCATGATCAACGAATGTTCTCTGCGTTCTCATGACGAGGTCATGCAGGGGATTATGAAAATCAACCGTGTTATGCAGAATTCAATAGACCGCGGCATGAAGTCGAAAGGAACGCTGCCGGGCGGACTTGGCGTGCAGCGTCGGGCGCATGAGATTTACTGCCGTCTGGAAGAGAAATTCCGCAACAACGACTATGATCCGCTGCTGATGATCGACTGGATCAATCTGTGGGGCTTTGCCGTTGCGGAAGAAAACGCCGCAGGCGGGCAGATTGTAACGGCTCCGACGATGGGATCCGCCGGCATTATTCCGTCGGTCATGCGTTATTTTGAACGCTTTGCATCCCATAAATCCCTGAACAGCGTTGAAGACGGCATTGTCAAATTTCTGTTGACGGCTTCTGGTATCTGCAGCCTGTACAGGTCAAATGCCTCCATCTCCGGGGCGGAGGTCGGATGCCAGGGAGAAGTGGGCGTTGCCTGCTCAATGGCGGCGGGAGGTCTGGTGGCGGCCATGGGCGGTACGCCGCGACAGATTGAAAATGCGGCGGAAATTGCCATGGAGCATAATCTGGGGCTGACCTGCGATCCGATAGCCGGTTTGGTTCAAATTCCCTGTATTGAGCGCAACGCGATGGGAGCCGTCAAGGCGGTCAATTCAGCGCGTATCTCCATGAAAGGCGACGGAACGCATTTTGTGCCGCTGGACGAGGTTATCAAAACAATGTACGACACGGGCCGCGACATGAACAACAAATATAAGGAAACCTCTCTCGGCGGCCTGGCCGTTAATGTTCCGAACTGCTAAGGGAAAACTCATAAAAACCGCTTGCTAAAACCGCGGAATTAGCCTTTAATGACAGCAAGAAAAAGTTTTTATTGCTGGACGGATTAATATGTTTAAAAAAATGCTGGATGGCGAATTGACGTTGAAGGATACGTTCTGGAAGTTCGGAATTGTGGGCATTTTTTTTCTGCACCTGTTGTTGCGTATTTTTGGCAGCATGCTTGCCCAAAAACTAAACGGCGTTACGATCCTGAACTATTATCGTACATATTTTAACCCACTGAAAATGGATACGGGTATGGTTTTGCTGACGGTGATTTATCTGGTTTTACTGGGAATTTTTATCTTTTACTGCATCAGCGTGATGATAGGAACATGGCGCAGTTCTGCCCAGTATGAGCGCAGTTTGTGGCTGCGGCATATTTCGCGTCTGGTAATGGCAGCCATCGTCTTTTTCAGTTTGACTTCGGTTTTTTAAGGAATATGACTATGAAAAAATTGTTTTTACTGATTTGTCTGTTTACGTTATTCGGATGCAAAGTCGGAGATTTTCCCGAAAACCGCACCCGGCTGCATGAAATGGGACATGAGCGGGATATCTGCGACCGCCAGCCGGATCGCTGCATAAAAGGCGTTCAGTGGTAGACTAAATCGACATATCTTGTTTTGTTATCCGGAAAATCTTTTTCCGGATAAATTTTTATCAAATAGCCTGATGACAACAAAGTTTCTGCAGTTGAATTTTTTCCATTTATTTCTGATTATTAGTTGTTTCCGGTAATAAAAGCCTATTCCAAGAGCTCAGTCATGCAGATTGCCCAAAAAAAATTGAGACCAATCAATTATTGACAATAAAATAAGTTGGATTTATCATAATAAGGTGGTGAGTGATGAAAGATTGAATGTGTTTTATGTGATATCTCTAGAGGTTTCATATTTTTAAGGCAATGCTAGTCTGATTTATCACCGCCTCATTAAAGCAGGTTTCGGTTTAAACTTTGGCGAGGTGATATTATGATAAATTTCAAAAAATTTATTTTGTTTTTAGGCTGGGGAATGCTTATTTGTATTTCCCGATCAGAAGCGAATATTGCTTCGCCCACATTAGACACACACACGAACACACCTATCGAACTGAAACCTGCGCCTCTGAACAATTCCTATCAGCTGGCGTCGGTCTGTTTTGCCGGGTCAGGAAACTGCGCCGATGATTCCGGCTTCTCTTCAAGTAAGGAAGGTTACAACGCCTCCGAAGAATGTAAGAAAAGCGGTTTTAGCACAACTTCCTGCGGACAGAACATCAGCGTTCTGAGCGCAACGGTCAAGACCGCCCCTGCCGGCAAATGTCCGTTCATGGACGGCTTTTATAAGGAATGCTGTGTCGATTCTGCCGTCAACGAGACCCAGTGTCTCGGCGGCTCTTATGCCCTTCGTTCCTGCGCCTCAACCAGAAACAAGGTCTGCGTCTGCAATACCGGCAAATACAAATATATTGCCAATGCCAGTCAGGTCAGCAGCCCGAGCATCTATTCGGGCAGCGGCATTCAGACCTGCGCCTATCCGCATGTTCTGGACGGCGACACCTGTAATGCGCAGAACTATTACAAAGACGGTTCGCGTCTGAACTCAAGCACGACGATCACATTGTATTCGGCTTGTACCTGTCCGTCGGAATATTCGGAGACTTGTCCGTCGCCGCAGGTAGGCGTCGGAGCGGAATGCGACGGCAAATATATGTCATGCAAATGTCCGGAGAGGTTCCAGTCCTGCCAGTACGGGGGAACGACCAACGCGGAAAGATGTTCGATCGGCGGCGGGGATTTCTACACGGAATGTAAGACGCTGAAAGACTATTGCGCGGGTCTGGGCTTTGAATCGAATATATGCAGCGAGACCGAAGCGGAACAGATGGGAGCCTCAAATTATTACTGTCCGGAAAGCACGTCGTTCTGCAAACTGACCTGCCGGACGGAAATGCTGATGACTAAAAATTATGACGAGGACGATTCCGGCGTCATCTTCAGCAAACGCTCGCCGACAACGGCATATGTTCTCGGCAATATGAACATGCCGATATCCAACAGCAAGAACTCCGGAGCGGACTATAATACGGTCAACGGCCCGGCGAGCCTGACATCATTCTCAAAATGTAAGGGATTGGCAACGCCGACGGTAACGGCAAACCTGTCGAACAGCGCGAACTCGCTGAATAAGACGTTGAACAATCTTAACGTCAAGACATTGGGTTCATCCTCGTCGAGCCGTTATAAAATCAACAAGAACGCGACCTGGACGAATGTTCGTTTCAGCAGCTCGAATAAGCCGTATATCCAGATCGACAGCGGCGGTAATGTAAATATCAAGGACAGCACGACGTTCTATTCCAGCTCGTATGCGCCAGACTTTACAATAAACTCGGGAGGCAAGCTGTATTTGTACGGCCCGACGAGTGGCAGTGCGCAGAAATCGTCAACGATTACGGCAAACTCTGGGTCTAACCTGTATGCCTACAAGAATCTGAACCTGGGAACCGTTAAATTGGGAACGAGCTTCTCTTTAGGATCCGGTACCTTTACATATAGTTCGTTCAATGTCAACAGCGGCGGATCTCTGACCTTGAACAGCGGCGCAAATATTAATACAAGAGAAAAAATATATGTTAACTCGGGCGGTAAGTTATATGCGTCCAGCGGGTCAAAGCCTTATAATATTGAAGTTAAAAGTGGCGGTTATGCCTCGCTGTCGAGCGTTTCTCTGAAAGACATGTTTGTTGTTCAGAAGGGCGGGGAAGGTGTTCTCTATTCTTCAACGGTTCCTTATGCCTATGCTTATGGAAACCTGAAGCTGGAATATGGAAATACCGTCAATGATTTGAAAGTATATAACGGCGGTGCCGCGCATGTAACAGCGGGAGGCAATACGATTAAAACGGCATATGTCGGCTATGGCAACACGAGCTACATTTCCTCAACATCTATTGCCAACCTGTATGTATACGACAACATAACCACAACAATTACAACTGCGAAAGTATATCCGTATTCAAAAATAAAAATGAATCAGGGTTCAACAACATATTTTACGAATGTTACGCTTTATGGAACGCCGAAACCGTCAGATTGTTCATCCAAAAAGGAAACGCGTTTGGGTAACTTGTGTGCATACAAAGACAGTAATGTCTCATACAAAGGAGATATGCGGACATATAATTCCCGCATGTATCACATCAACTGCGGTGAGATTAGAGGTGATGGCGGTGCTAACGGAGGGTTGAATTGGGGCAAGAAAACCGATAACAACCGTAACGGTTGGGCTAATGACAGCTTCCATGGATCATCAACCGGCTGTGATAATGACCGTCTGTATGGCAAGTCATGGAGTTACAGCACCCTGAAAACTTATGGAGGATAATAGCTGACTAGATAAAAAAACGGACATTGCAAGGCAGTGTCCGTTTTTTGTTATGCTAAAGCGGGAGGCGAGGCTTACATTTCTTCCGGAAATGTCGAGACTGTCAGGGCTTATGGCAATGTCCAATTGTCTTCGGCAAATATCGGCAACTTCTATACCTATGCCGGTGGCCGAGGTCATGCAACTACCGGAACCACGACAATTAGAGGCCTTTTGGCTCTAGGTGAGGGGTCCACTAGATATTCGTCTTATTCATTCTTTTACGTATATCAACAGGCCAATCTAAAAGTTAACGGTACAACATACATTAACCCGCGTTCCAAACTGAGAATGAATGCAGATTCTTATACAACCTTTGGCGGAGACATTGTTATGTATGTCCTGATGGTGCGGATAGAAATTATGACTGCGGTAATATGTGTGCCTATGATAAATGGAACAATGCAAAATATAAAACCAGATGCTACGGTTTTGGACAGGAAATTGAAAAAGGCATGCGTATGTTCTATCTGAATGCCGGAGATAACCCCTGGTCAATCGCTAATGACGGCGGCTGGAATAAAAATACCGATAACAACCGCCATGGCTGGGCCGGATACGGTTCTGTTAACAGCGGACCGTGTAACAAGGGATCTTTGAATGAAAAGTACTGGTATTACAGTGATTTGAAAGGACTTAATTCTTAGCCGTTAGCCTCTTGAAGCCCCGTCGATGACGGGGCTTCTTTTTTTTGTATATCTTATAGAAAGCTCCGGATTTTACTCGAATCTCAGAGGTGTTAGGCAGTATCGGTAAGCGCAGTCAAACCGTAAGCTTTGCTGCTATTATAGCCTCCGGTCTACCGGAAGATGAAAACTCCGAAAGAACAATTCCTCTCCGCCGGTGTCGTTCGGGCCATAAAAAAAGCCTCAAATGAGGCTTGAACAAACATAAAACACTTTGATGTCTTCTGTCAGGACATCGTTAGTCGATATCGACGATTATGCCTTTGTTTAACAGAAATTCCGGCGTTTTTCCGTTAAAGGTATTGTATTTTTGCGCCAGAGCCAGAGCTTCATCGTCTTTCTGTGTGGCTGCCATACGGCTGCTACGCTGCCGTCCCTGCGGTTTTTCACGGGCTTCGATTGTCTTGGCCGTAATGGCGGCTTCCTGTTCTTTGGTCTTGTCGACCTTGATTTCCTGCGGCGCCTTCAGAATCTTGTCCAAAACATCCTGCGTTTCGCGCGACCGTCTGTTGGTATAAACAATGTTCTGCTTATCAGCCGGCAGCAGTTCCAGAATTTTTTCCAGATTTTCAAGCTGTTTCTTTTTCTTAATCAGGTTAATGTCATCAACAACCAGAATATTTGTATTGGACAGATCGACTTTCCCTTCATTGACGATGTCGATCAGCAGATCGGGCGAAGCGATGAGAACATTTGCCTCGTTGTCAATATCCTCGTCCCGGTCTTTGACGGTGGCTTCATTGATTTCATGATATTTGTTGAAAATGGCCAGGCTGTCCGAAACTTTGACCGACTGTTCGGAATCCGGGGTAATAATCAAAATATTGATACCGGCGCTGTTTTTGTCGGCGTTGGAATTGCTGATAATATCAATCAGCGGAAACACATAGGAAATGGTTTTTCCGCAGCCCTGCGGGGCAATGGTAAAAACATCTTTTCCCTGCAGGATGGACGGGATGACGTCTATTTGAACGGTAGTCGGTTCTTTAATACCGTATTCGTCGATTGCCTGTACGGTTTTTTCGCTCAATCCCAAATCTGAAAAATTCATGTTATTTCTTCTCTAAAATTCTGGTTAAATTTATTTTTTTCGATATTATTTAGTTTATAAGACATAGTCAACCTTTATATTGTCAGGATTACCTCGATGTTGATGGATAAAAACAATTCCCTTTTGCTGATTATTGACGTGCAGGAGCGTTTGGCGCCGGTTATGGACAGCCCGCGCGAGATTATCAACAACTGCGCCAGACTGCTTGGCGTTGCCGGAAAGCTAGGCGTTCCTTTTCTTATTACGGAACAAAATCCCCACGGTTTGGGCCAGACGATGGTGGACTTGCGCCGCGAAGCCGGCGAAAATGCCCGTTATCTGTCGAAAATGCATTTTTCCTGCGCGCGCGAGCCGGAAATAATGGAAGCAATCCGGCAAAATGGCCGAAAACAGATAATCATTGCTGGCGCTGAAACGCATATCTGCATTGTTCAAACGGCAATTGAGCTGAAGGCGATGGGATTCGAAGTTTTTGTCGTTTCCAACGCCTGTTCTTCCCGCGATCCCGTGCAGAGTATTGTCGCTTTACAGCGCCTGTCGGGCGACGGCATAGACATTGTTACGTCGGAAATGGTTATCTTTGAGTGGCTGGAACAGGCCGGAACTCCCGAATTCAAGGAGATTATCCGCAAATATGTAATTTGATTCGGCCGCCGCGTTTGTGTGGAGAATTTTGAGGCAGTCTTTCCGCGGATAAGCCAAAACCTCCGACAGGCGGAGGTTTTTTTATTGCCGTTATTTTTTATTTAACACGTCCGTAGCTGTCTTCGTAACGGATAATATCATTTTCATCAAGAGTTTCGCCGGTCTGAACCTCAATAAACTCCATGTTCCTGTCAGTGTTGTTCTGGATGCGATGCTTCATTTTGACCGGAATAAACACGTTTTCGCCGGCCTTCTTGCTGATCTTGTCTTCACCCAGAGTAACAACGGCTTCGCCACTGACGATAATCCAGTGTTCATTGCGAAAATTGTGCGACTGAAGAGACAGAATATTTCCCGGCGTGACGCAGATTCTTTTGACGCAGAAGCCGTCTCCGGAAACCAGAACTTCCCATGTTCCCCAGGGTCTGGTGTCTTTGTCGCCGCGTTTGTAATTATTGGCCATTTTTTTGCTCCTTAACGAAAGTTTATACTTGATGAAAATGAATATAGGCAATATAACTTAAAGCGCAAGTTGAATTTTGAATTATGGAAAAAATATGCAATCACCGGCCATAAATCAGGCGATGGATATTTTGAAGCTGATACGTCAGGTTACCGAAGGGCAAGACGACGTTCCCGTCAAGCTTGCGAAAATCATCCGCATTATTGCCGAACAGATGAAGGCGGACGCCGCGGCTTGTTATGTTGCCGTTGATGACAGCTATCTTGAGCTGTTCGCTTCTTACGGATTTAACGGCGATGTCACGCACAAGGTAACGCTCCGTTATGGGGAAGGGCTGGTCGGCGAGGTTGCCAAAAACAATCGTTCTCTGTCCGCAACCGATGCCTGGGCGCATCCGAAATTTTCATACAAACCCGAGCTGGGGGAAGAGGAATATAAGTCCTTTCTCGGCGTTCCGCTGACCCGCTGGAGCCGGTCCATCGGTGTTTTAACGCTGCAAAACAAAGAAGTCCATGAATATTCCCGGCTGGAGACGGATATTCTCGAAACGATCGCTATGGTTCTGTCGGAAGTTCTTGTCTCCGAAGAAATGACCGAATACAAAAAAACGCTGATTAAGGAACGGGGGATCGCGACCCGAGAACGGATTAAGGGATTGAGCCTCAGCAAAGGCTATGGTATTGGTAATGCCGTCGTACACCGCCGGCGCCAGAGCGTAACAAAGATTTTTGCCGAAGATAAGGAAAAAGAGCTGCAGCGTCTTGAAACGGCGCACCGGCAGATGAATGAGGACCTTGACAAGAAATTTACCTCGACCAAGCTTGGTATCGGCGAGCATGTAGATATTCTTGACGCCTATAGAATGTTTGCCAAGGATAAGGGCTGGTACAAAAAAATAGAAGACAATGTCAAAAGCGGTCTCACTGCGGAGGCTGCCGTCGAGCGCGCCTATGAGGATATGTGGAACCGTCTTTCCGGCACAAACGATTCTTATCTGAAAGAAAGACTGCATGATCTCCGGGATGTTGCCGACCGGCTGCAGTCCTATCTGAGCGGCGATTTTAAAAACCGGGACGAAGTAAAAAACTGGAAGGATATCGTAGTCGTGGCCCAGACCATGGGGCCGGCCGACCTGATGGATTATGACTATCACAAAATCCGCGGGCTGATTATAGAAGACGGCACGCCAACCATGCATGTGGCAATTGTCGCCAAGGCGCTGAGCATCCCGGTCATTGCAAAAATCAAGGGCATTTTTGAGGAAATCAAAACCGGAGAACTGATAGCCGTTGACGGAAATGACAGCTATGTCTATATCAATCCCCTTCCGGCCGTGCAGGAAAAGTTCAAGGCAAAAATCGCCGAAAAGGAAAAGCTGCAGGCCAGACTGGCGGAACTGAAAAAACTTCCGGCCAAAACGCTGGACGGCGTCAGAATAGGCTTATATATCAATGTCGGTCTGGCTTTTGACTTTGACTATATTGAAGCAACAAACTGCGACGGCATCGGGCTGTATCGCACGGAGATTCCGTTTATGGCTTCCGACGTCATGCCCAATGTCGAGCAGCAGATGGCCTATTATAAAGAACTGATGGACCGCGCCGGCAATAAAAAGGTTATATTCCGCAGTCTGGACGTCGGTTCGGACAAGTTGCTGCCCTACTGGAGCAACATGAGCGAGGAAAATCCGGCGATTGGCTGGCGATCGATTCGCATAACTTTGGACCGCCGGGCGATTCTGAGAAAACAGGTAAGAGCTTTTTTACGGGCGGCAGAAGGTAAAGAGCTGAACGTCATGTTTCCGATGATTTCGGATCTGTCTGAGTTTGAGGAAGCCAAAGAGACCCTGCTGATAGAACTGGAAAAGGAAAAACGCCGCGGCGGTGCTGTGCCATCTAAGGTCAATGTCGGTTTGATGATTGAGGTGCCGTCGGTGGTGTTCCAGCTTGAAGATATTTTGAAACAGGCTGATTTCATTTCCATCGGCACAAATGATCTGGCGCAGTTTACTTTTGCCTGCGACCGTGGCAATCCGAGGCTGACGGAGCGATATGATGTTTTGTCCTCGCCGTTTCTGAAGCTGATGGGCGAGATTGTGGCCAAAGCGGATGCCGCCGGCGTTTATTGTTCCGTTTGCGGGGAGATGGCGAGCAATCCCATCGAAGCAATGGCTCTCATCGGCCTCGGCTATCGGAATCTGTCCTCATCAGGAGCGTCTTACGGCCGGGTAAAATCGATGATAAGGTCTGTCAATGTGGAAGAGGTCTCGGATTATGTAAAATCTCTCTTGAAATCGCAAAAAAGGACTTTACGCCCGCAATTAATGGCTTATGCTTATGATCACGGTATTGAAATCTATTAAAATATATGATTAATTAACATTACCCCATATTCTTATGAAGGATTGAGCAGTGAAAAAAGAGATAAAATTAAAGAAAGAAGAAGCCGAAGCCGCTGCGGCCGAAGTTTCGCAGAAAGAGAAAGCCTCCGTCAGTGAAAAAGACGAGGTCAGAAACAAAAATGCCTCCCGCGCCGGAGATGACGAAGTTCTCGTCAATGAAGGAAAAGTCGGAAGCATGCTTCATGACGCCCGTTTAAAACTGGGAAAGAAAATAAATGAAGCGGCGAAGGATCTGTGCATCCGCCGGTCTTATCTTGAGGCTATGGAAGCCGGCAATTACGACGAAATTCCGGAAGCTCCGTACGGTATTGGCTTTATCCGCTCCTATGCGAATTATCTGGGGTTGAATTCTGCTCGCATGGTCCAGCTTTACAAGGAAGAAACAGCTGCCAATTCTCAGGCCGCCGGGGATTACTACGTTATGGAGCCGCAGGCCGAAGTTACCGCGCCGAATAAAAAATATATCCTGATAAGCTTGCTGGCGATCTTTCTGGTCTATTTTTCCTGGATTATTTATAATGAAAACCGCAACAGCGGCGAAACTGCGGTTGACGAAGATGTTTATACGGCGTCTGACGGGGGCATGGTTACGGAATTTCCGCTGCAGGTAGAAGATTTTGTTTCTGTCGAAGAGACCCTGCCCGAGGCCGAGGAGACTGCCGTGTCTGTCGAAACAAAACCGGAAGAACCGGCGCCGGTAGAAACCGTCGAGCCGGTGGAAGAGCAGAAAACGGAAGCCCCCGAAGTTATAAAAGTTAACGAAGGAAGTTATGTTGAGACACAGGCTGTCGAGAACGCTGCCGCAGAACCGGGAGCTCTGCCGGCCGCGGCGGAAAAGCCGCAGTCCCGCGTGCAGGTCAGAATAAAAGGCGGCGATACCTGGATAGAAGTTAAAGATGCCGAAAAACTGTACATCAGTAAAGTTCTTCACGACGGAGACATCTATAATGTTCCCGAAGGACAGGGGATGATTTTATCCGTCGGCAGATACGAGGGAGTTGATGTATTTATTGACGGCAAATTGACGGAAGTTGTCAGACCGAACAAAAAGACCAATATTCCGCTGGATGGTTTTTTGGATTCGGCCAATCATTAGCTGTAAGCGTTTTAATAAGAAAATAGCAGGTATCTGCCTGCTGTTTTCTTTTGTTTATGTAGAAAGACTGTGAGGATAATATGGCAAAATTACAAAATGTCCGCGGCACTTATGACTTATACGGCGAAGCCAAGCGCAAGGCCAAACGCGTTATTTCCGCGGGCAGCGGCGTTGTCGAAAAATACGGGTTTGAAGAAATAGAAACACCGATTTTTGAATTTACGGAAGTTTTTTCGCGCAATCTGGGCGAAACGTCAGATGTAGTTACCAAAGAGATGTATTGTTTTGAAGACCGCGGTGGCGAAAGTCTGACGCTGCGTCCAGAGGGAACGGCGGGCGTGGTGCGTTCTTTTATTTCGGAAGGCATGCAGCAGAATCTGCCCGTCAAGCTTTATTATGCGGGGCCGATGTTTCGTTATGAGCGCCCGCAGAAAGGACGGCAGCGCCAGTTTACCCAGTTTGGCTGCGAACTGCTCGGCGTAGAAGCGCCGCAGGCCGATATTGAGGTCATTGCCATGGCTTATGAGTTTTTGGAGAAACTGGGGCTGGCCGGACAGGTAACCGTCGAAATCAATTCGCTGGGAGATAAGGAAAGCCGCGATGCCTATCGGGAAAAGCTTGTGTCTTATCTGAAAGGGCACTATGAGGAGCTTTCTGAGGACAGTCGGACGCGTCTGGAGAGAAACCCGCTGCGCGTTTTGGATTCGAAAGAGGAATGCGACAAGGCGGTGGTTGCCGGCGCGCCGCTCTACAAAGACAGCCTGAACGAAGCGTCGGCAAAATTCTTTGCCGATGTTCTCCGCGGTCTGGACTTGCTGGGAATAAAATATAAGGTGAATGACCGTCTTGTCCGCGGCCTGGACTACTATTCTCATACGGTTTTTGAACTGGTAACCGACAAACTCGGCGCGCAGGGGACGGTACTGGCCGGTGGCCGGTATGATGGTCTGGTCGAGCAGATGGGCGGCGGCAAAGTGGCTGGCATCGGCTGGGCCTGCGGTGTGGAACGGCTGAGCATGCTGCTGGAGGAAGATGTTTCCCTGCCGCGGCCGGTTGCCGTTATCCCCGTCGGCGAAGATGTAAATGACAAGGCTTTGGAAATCGCCTGCCGGCTGAGAAAAGCCGGGCTTCGCGTTGAGCACGGATATAGCGGCAATCTGAAAAAGCGCATGATGAAGGCCAATAAGGTCAACGCCGTCAAAGCCGTCATCATCGGTTCGGACGAGTTGTCGCGCGGCGAGGCCACGGTTAAGGATCTGGACAGCGGTAGCCAGAAAACCGTATCTCTGGATAAGATAATAGAGGAAGTAAGATAATGTCTTTTGCGGAAAAATTAGCGAATGTCGTCAATCGTCATGAGGAGATCCAGTCTCTGCTGGCTTCTCCGAACCTGAGTCCGGAAGAACTGGTCCGCATGAACAAGGAAATGGCGGCGCTGGAACCGGTTGTCGAAGCCGTAAAAAACTACAGAAAAGTTGAGCAGAACATGCATGATGCGCAGGCCATGATGCAGGATTCGTCTCTGGACAAGGAAATGTATGAAATGGCGGAAGCCGAGTATTACGAACTGCGCGACCGGCTGCCGGAACTGGAAAAGGAAATAAAAATTCTGCTGCTGCCGAAGCATGAAGATGATGAGAAAAACGCGATTCTCGAAGTTCGCGCCGGCACCGGCGGCGACGAAGCGGCGCTGTTTGCGGCGGTGCTGTTTGAAATGTACCGGCGGTACGCGCAGCTTCAGGGCTGGAAGTTTGAGGTACTGGACGCCAATGAAAACGGTTTGGGCGGCTATAAGGAGGCTTCGGCCAGCATTACCGGCAAAGATGTTTTTGCCAAACTGAAATTTGAATCCGGAGCGCATCGTGTGCAGCGTGTTCCGGTAACGGAATCTCAGGGGCGCGTTCATACGTCGGCGGCAACGGTTGCCGTTTTGCCTGAGGTGGAAGAGGTGGACCTGTACATCAATCCCGCCGATCTGAAAATTGATGTTTACCGCGCTTCGGGCGCCGGCGGCCAGCATATTAACAAGACAGAATCCGCCGTGCGCATAACCCATATTCCGACGGGCACGGTTGTGCAGTGTCAGGACGGGCGTTCGCAGTTTAAGAACAAGGAGCAGGCCATGCGCCAGCTGCGTGCCAAACTGTATGACAACCAGAAAGCCGCGATTGACGCCAGCTATTCGGAAAAACGCAAGCTGCAGGTCGGCAGCGGCGACCGTTCCGAGCGCATCAGGACATACAATTATCCGCAGGGCCGCGTAACCGACCACCGGATTAACCTGACTCTCTATAAACTGGACGAGGTCGTTTCCGGAGAGGCGCTGGGCGAGATTATTGATGCTCTGATTACCGAGGATCAGGCGCAGCGGCTTTCAGAACTTGATTAAAAACGGGGCTTCGGCCCTGCTTTTTTACGCTGCCGGCGTCAGACCGCCCGTTCCCGGGGCAGAAGCGGGATTGCCGGAAGTCTCGGGCTTTTTCCCGGTCTAACATCTTTTATTTTTTGATTGTCTAACGCTCTTAATGTTTTATAATTACTGCCGGATTAATCTGAAAGAATCATAATGTCTGAGCCTGAATTTGTACACCTGAGAGTCCATACCGCTTATTCCTTGTCCGAAGGGGCGATGAAAGTTCCCGCCCTGATTTCCAAAGCCCGGGAGATGGGGTGGCCGGCAATTGCTGTTACCGATACGGCCAATATGTTTGGCGCGAAAGCTTTGTCGCATTTTGCCGCGGACAATGGTATTAAGCCGATTCTCGGCTGTCAGTTTTATTTGCGCAATCCCGACGCGGATGATCTGCTGAAATGCAAGGGGCGCACGGTTGAACCTGACAAAATCGTGCTGCTGGTGCAGAACGACGAAGGGTATCACAACATTATGAAGCTGATGAAACTTTCTTATCTGGATAATCCCGAATTTAACGAAAAGCCGCAGCTTCGCGTGTCCGATTTCGAAAAACTGAATACGGGGCTGATTGCCCTGACCGGCGGCGTAGAGGGGCCCGTCGGCCGCTTGCTGCTGGAAAACCGCAAGGCTGAGGCTGAGGAGTTTCTGCTTCGGCTGAAGCAGATTTTCGGCGACCGTCTGTATGTCGAGCTGATGCGCATCGGGACCGAAGCCGAGGCCAAAACGGAAGACGATTTCATCAATCTGGCCTATAAACATGAGATTCCGCTGGTTGCCACCAACGAGGCTTTTTTCTTTGAGGCCGATATGTATGAGGCGCACGATGCGCTGGTCTGCATTGCCGCCGGAGAATATGTCGCCAACGAAAACCGCAAAAAGTTTTCTCCCAACAACCGCCTGCGCAGCCCGGAGGAAATGGTGGAGCTGTTTAAGGATATTCCGGAGGCGATCAGTAATACGGTTGTTATTGCCAAGCGCTGCAGTTTCCTGAGCAAAAAAGTAAATCCGTTGCTGCCGATTTTTGAATGTCCTGACGGCAAAACTCAGGACGAGTTCATTACGGAAGAGGCTTATAAGGGGCTGAAAGAACGAATGGAGGCTCAGGTCTATTTCGAGGGCATGACCGAAGAGCAGAAAAAGGAAATCGACGAGAAATATTACGCGCGTCTGGATTACGAGCTGAGCGTTATCAAAAAGATGGGGTTCCCCGGCTATTTTCTTATCGTATCGGACTTCATCCGCTGGTCAAAAAACAACGGGGTTCCCGTCGGACCGGGCCGAGGTTCTGGCGCGGGATCGATTGTTGCCTGGTCTCTGAAGATTACCGATCTGGACCCTCTGAAACTGGATTTGCTGTTTGAGCGTTTCCTAAACCCGGAACGTGTCAACATGCCGGACTTTGACGTTGATTTTTGTCAGGAAAACCGCGGCAAGACGATAGAATATGTTCAGAATAAATATGGTTTTGACCATGTGGCGCAGATCATCACTTACGGAAAGCTGCAGTCAAAAGCCGTCATCCGCGATGTGGCGCGCGTTTTGCAGATGCCATATTCGCAGGCCGACCGCATTTCCAAGATGATACCGCCCGGAGTTCAGGGCAAAAACCCGACGCTGCAGGAGGCGCTGGACCAGGTGCCCGAGCTGGAAGAAATGCGTGTTTCCGATCCGCAGATTAACAAGCTGTTCGACATTGCCATGAAGCTGGAGGGGTTGTACCGCCATTCCGGCGTTCATGCCGCCGGTGTGGTTATCGGCGACCGGCCTCTGGACCAGCTGGTGCCTCTGTACAAAGATCCCCGCGCCGATATGCCGGTTACCCAATATGACATGAAATATGTTGAGGAAACGGGACTGATCAAGTTTGACTTTCTGGGGCTTAAGACCCTGACGGTCATCCAGCGGGCTGTCGATTGGATTAAAAAAGAACGCGGTATAGAGCTTAACATGGACAATGTGCCGCTGGATGACAAACCCACATACGAGCTGTTGCAGCGCGGCGATACGGCAGCCGTTTTCCAGTTTGAATCGGCCGGTATGAAAGACGTTCACAAACAGATCAAGCCGGACCGTTTTGAAGATCTGATCGCTATTGTGTCTCTGTATCGTCCGGGACCTATGGACAATATTCCGAGCTATATCAAACGGAAACACGGCGAAGAGGAGATAACTTACCTGCACCCGATGCTGGAGCCGATTTTGAAGGAAACTTACGGCATCATGATTTATCAGGAGCAGGTTATGAACATTGCCCGGGCGCTGGGCGGTTATACCATGGGCGGCGCGGATAAGCTGCGTAAGGTTATGGGTAAAAAAATGCGCGATGAAATCCCTAAGCAGCGCAAAATGTTTATGGAGGGCGCCGTCAAAAACGGCATTGAGGAGGCGACGGCCGGCGCGATTTTTGACCAGATGGAAAAATTTGCGTCTTATGGCTTCAACAAATCGCATGCCGCGGCTTATTCTCTGATTTCGTATCAGACGGCTTATCTAAAGGCGCATTATCCGGTTGAATTTATGTGCGCGGTAATGTCTTTGGATATTACGAACACGGACAAGCTTCTCTTCTTCAAGGACGAGTGCAAAAAAATGGGCATAGAGGTGCTGAAGCCGGATATTAACAAGTCCGGATCGGACTTTGTGGTTGAGGACGGCAAAATCCGTTATGCGCTGGGAGCGGTAAAAGGCGTCGGTGAGGCCAATATGCGATCGATAACCGAAGAGCGTCTGGCTCATGGGCCTTATAAGGACATTTCGGACTTTATTCACCGGACGGATGCCAAACAGATTAACCGCCGTCAGCTGGAGCAGCTGATTAAGGCGGGCGCATTTGACTGTCTGGACAAGAACCGCGGCCGGTTGTTCGCCAATATCGAGACGATCATGCGCCATATCGCTTCGTCAACCGAACTGAAAACCAGCGAACAGAGTTCGCTTTTTGGCAATGAGGAATTGCAGTCCAAAGTAAAACTGGCCGAGAAACCGGATTGGCCGGAACTCGAGAAGCTGAAGTTGGAGGCCGAAGCCATCGGCTTTTATTTGTCGGCGCATCCGTTGGACAGTTACGGACGGGGCATGGAGCGTCTCGGCGTCAAAAACTGTTCGGAGGTCTTCCGCAATATCCGGGTCGGCGACAATATCCGGGCCAAGCTGGCCGGATGTGTCAATTCTTTTCAGAAGCGCATCAGCAAAACCGGTAACAAATATGCCTTCCTGGAGCTGTCTGACGCCAGCGGCAGCTTTGAAGGAATTTTGTTTTCCGAGGTTCTGAACCGTTATGAGGAGGTTATCAATTCCGGACTGCCTCTGTTGGTTTCCGTAACCATAGACAAGCAGTCGGAGGAAATGAATCCCCGCGTGATGATAAATCTGGTCGAAACGCTGGACAAGGCGGTATCGGAGGTAGCAAACGGCCTGGAAATCTGCATCAACGATGTCAGCGCCGTCGGCGGACTCAAACAAATTCTGGGCCGGGATAGAAACGGCCGGAATAAAATATATATAAAACCGGAAAACAACGATTGGGATATCCGTATTGAACTGGCCGGAGGCTTTGCCTTTGCCGGAGACGATTTCCTCAGCAAAATCCGCAGTCTTCCCGGCGTAACCACTGTAAAGGAAATATAGGCGATGAAAGATTTTATCTCTAAATTCAACGAGTCCCTGAAAAACTGCAAATGCTGCCGATGTTTTTATGACTTATGTGCCGAACCGGGGCGGGTAACTGCGGCCAAGATGCCGATAATGGCGCTTTTGTTCCGGCCATTCGCCGTTTTTGCGGACAAGTTTCGCCTGCTGGTCGCCGTCAGCGGCGTTTTAGGACTGTTGACCGCTGTTCTGGCAACATTGCTTGGATTTAATTATGCCTGCATGTCTCTGGAGACATCGTCGCAGTTTTTCTTTTGTTCCGGTTCCGAGACCGCGTATCTTCTGAATTTGTGTCTGAAAACATTTCTTATCGCGCTGTTTATCCAGAAATGGTACGAAATAGCGTTTTTAGGCAGACCGTTCTCTTTTTCGGAGCTTTTGCGGGTGGATGCCAAAACGTTTAAGACTGTGGCGCTGCTGATTTTGTTTATTTTGCTGAACATGTTTCCCGCGTTGTCTTTTTATGTCCTGTATGTCAGGGTTCCCAATCCGGACTGGGTTGTTGAGATAACCTTTTTTGCTTTTGTGTCTCTGGGTTTTCTGGTTCCGTTTGTCGTCATGCGGTTTTATTCCGTATTTGCCCTGTTTCTCGGCAACGAGCCCGTTCCGTCGCTGAAGCTGATATGGCGGCGCGGCAGCGGCAACAATTTCCGCATTATTCTTGCTCTGTTCGTCATTATCGTAATAATGATGATGATTCTGATAAATATGTATGCCGGCCTAAGAAATATTGAAGACGGATATGTCAATTATGTCGGCGTTGTCGGAGAATTTGTTTATGATACGGTTTTTCTGATGCTGTTGTCTTTGCTGGTTAATCACGCTTACGTTCAGAAACAGCTTTTGTTTGGAGATAATGCCGATGCGGAATGAAAAACAGACGGTTCTTCCGTTCCGGGAGACGCTGCGCCGCAGCATGGCGTATGTTTTTATGAACCTGAACGCGGTTTGGAAAATTGCCGCAGTATGGTTTTCCCTGCTGCTGTATGAAATATGGGCGGATTTTCCGGCGCTTTGTTATCCGGAGGAAAAGTGTGCCGGTGGCTGGCGCGGCAGTCTTTCCTCTCTCCTTTTGACAATAGCTTATGTTTCTGTTTCGGTCTCTTTTATCCGGCAGATTATTCTTGGGGAAAATAAGGGTTACAGAGGGTTTGTTTTCGGAAAGCGGGAGCTGATCTACTGTCTGCGGATGATGGGAATAGTGGTGGTCAGCATATTAATAATGCTTTTGATCGGAGGAGTTGCCGGCTTGGTGAGAAAAAACTTTGGCGGGCCGTCAGAGCTTTTTGATGTTTTCGATCTGCTGATCGTTTTGGGAGGTATTGTTGTCGGAATGAGACTGACGCTGATTTTGCCGGCGGCGGCCGTAGATGACGCTTCCATGACGTTTCGTCGTTCGTTTGTGATGACGCGTGGCAATTCTTTCCGCTTGCTGGGAGGATATTTTCTGATTGCCCTGATTGTTTTGTTTATAGATATTGTTATTGAGGTATTTTTGTCTTATATTCTTGAACAGGACACTCCGGCTTTTAAGATATTGTCTTCCCTTGTGCTGATGGCGATGGTTTTTCTGGGAGGATGCTTCAAAGGTTCTTTCCTCGCGCATGTTTACCAGTATTTTTTATACAGCGAACAGCAGAAGGCGAAAGCTATATCCTCCGGATCAGATCGCGAATAATGTCGAGTTTGTAAAAATCCCGGATATTGGGCGTTATCTTAAAGTCATCGGCTATGTCAAAGGCCAGAATATTGGCCTGCTGGCTCAGAAAATCCCTGCCCAGAACCAGATTTTCCCTGTTTCTCAGAAGATAATCGCGGTAATCGGCGGCTTCCTTGATATTAGCTTTGAGCAGTCCGCTGCGTTTGGCAAAAATCGCCGTATAGGCAAAGATGATATAGATCATGCCCAAAATAAGCAGCGCGCTGACCGGGTGGATATAAACGGCCATAACCATCAGCGTGAACAGGATGATAACTGCCGCCAAAATTCTGACAGCGTATTTCAGAATAGGATTTTTGAAAGAAAGTTTCGAAATCCAGACATAAAAAGCCATGGTAATCGTGCAGGAAACCAAAATCACAAACAGCTGTCCGGGATTAATGCCCAGAGCCGCGACGGCCAGTTCCGACAGCAGCAGCATGCCGACGCTGAAAAACAGATAGCCCGAGTTCAAAAACAAAGAAATCTTTTTGATTTTGTTGGCTGTTTCTTTTTCGGCCAGTTTGCTGGCTCTGCGGATTTTGAGCATATTCTGCGGATTGACCGTCAAAACGGACTCTTTCCCGGGAAAGAGATTATTGAGAGCTTTTTTCTCGTTTTTGCTCAAGGATCCGAGAAAGTCTGTCTTTTTTATGAGCAGAATATCATCGCCGCTTTCGGCAATATCTATGATGTTTTTGCGGTACAGTTCAAGCAGCCATGCCGCGAAAGAAGTTTTGTCAAAAACGCCTTTTGTCAGCATGCGCATAACCGGCGCCGTTTTCCTCAGACTGCTTTTCAGGTCTGATTTTCCGGCGGAAATGTGCCTCCATGATAAAATATATGAGATCAGGATGGCGGCCAGTCCCGCCAGGATAAAGACAATGTCGCCGTATTCGCCGATAAAATCCGAAAACCAACGGTTAAAACCGTTTTCTTCAAAATTGCCTTTGGGAATGGATATAATAACGTGCATGCCCTCGCCCGGAAACAGGGGAACCGTGGAAGCAAAGCCCAAAGTGTTGTTTTCGCCTTTGGCAATAAAGGAATTTTCGGTCCGCAGCTGATTTGGATACCCCAGAAAGACATTCTGGCTCAGGGGAACTTCCCTTCCCGGAATGCTGACGGAAGCTCCGATCCGCACAATAACCAGATCCCAGGAGCTTCCCGCAATATCCCAGTAAAATTCGTTAAAGTCGTCATAATGCCAGAGCTGCCGGTCGAGAAGATAGTTAAATTCATAGGTGTAAACGCCGGGTTCCAGTATGTGATCTTCAGCCGGCGTAAGAAGAATTCTGTTGCCGATTTCTTCTGCCTTATAAGGTATTTCCTGCCCGTTGACGGAAGCGGAAATCAGGTCAAAATCCAGTTTGCTGCGCACGCCGCTGCGGGACGTGGTATATTTGGGAATAACGCGCGTCAGCCCGTGTTTGAGTTTATCTCCGTTGGCGACGACGGTAATGGTTTCCGTCATGTTCGTCAGTCCGTTGGGCAGAATTTCTATTTTGCTGAAAAGATAGGCGATATGCTCTTTGGCCGGCGCCAGAATCTTTTCGCCGTTAGGAAGCAGAACATTGACGACGTCAAAATCGGGAGCTTCCCATTTCTGTTGTTCTTTCCGGGCTTCAACATCGTCGCGCATATAATAGTAGACGCCTTCGCCGGGATTGACAATGTCTTCTCTGCCGCCGTTTTCTGAAATCCGGTCAATGGCGTTGTCATATATTTTTTGAAAAATGGATTTTTTGGCATCCTGCTGTCGTTTGATATATTCGGCGCTGTGCTGGACATCCATGGAGTTGGTGGCGTTCAGGTCTTCGTTTTCGTCCAGTTCGGTAATGACAACGGTTTTCAGGCGTTCCTTAATAAATTCTTCCAGAGCTTTGAAATCATCGGCGGACGGAATGCGCGGATCTTTGATGGTTTCGGGAGCAGGGACATGTTCCCGCTCCTGTTTTCTTGCCTCTTCAATATCGCTGACTTCCACGGCGCGGGCGGCGGTCTCCGCCGGAATCAGGGTAATCAGGCTGAAATATATGGCAAGAAAAAGTTTATTCATAACTTCAAAACCTTTGTTAACAAATAAAACATATTTGATAGTATAAATTACAGTTATTAAGAAAAGATTATAATTTTAAGGAGCTTGAACTATGTCTGAACAAATCGCCGCTGTTATTCTCGGTGCCGGAAAAGGAACCCGCATGAAATCCGATCTGCCCAAAGTCATGATGCCGTTATGCGGAAAACCGATGATTCGCCACCCGATAGACACGCTTGAGGAAATGGGTGTCGAAAAAATCGTTGTCGTAACGGCGCCGGACGGAGAACTTGTCCGCCGCGAAGTTGCGCCGCATCAGAGCTGTATTCAGGAAAAACAGCTGGGAACGGGACATGCCGTTTTATCCGCCAAAGAGCAGATGCAGGGTTTCGCCGGCGCCGTTCTGGTGATTTTCGGCGATAATCCGATCATAACCAAAGAAACATACAAAATGGCCGCGGATAAACTGAAAGAAGGGTATGCCGTGGTTGTCTTGGGCTTTCGTCCTGAAGACCCGGCGCGTTACGGTCGTTTGATCGTAGAAGACGGCGAACTCAGAAAAATCGTCGAGTTCAAAGATGCGACGGATGCGGAAAAAGCCATCAATCTCTGCAATTCGGGCTGTATGTGTTTTGACGGCCGCCGTATGTTTGAGATTTTGGAACAGATCGGTAATGAAAACGCCGCCGGCGAGTATTATCTTACTGATGCCGTAGCCGTTGCCCGCAAAATGGGATTGAAATGCGCGGTTGTCGAATGTTCCGCCGAAGAGGTTGCCGGCGCCAACACCCGTGAGGAACTGGCTCTTCTGGAAAGTTTTTTAAACAAAAGAAAAGGAAAGTAATGTCTTTTTTGAAACGCCGCTGGTTCGGTTTTATTGTTTCGCTGATTGTCGCCGCATTTATTCTGGTTTTTCTGATCGTGCTGTTTGCGCCGCGGCAGGATGTTCAGAAACGCGGTTTCATTCCGTGTACGGAGATTATGGCGCGGGAGCTTCTGTCCTGTTCCGAAAACAAAGCGGTCTGCATGCTGGGAGCCGTCATGAGAAACACCTGGTGCGACGCCGGCGTCATTTATGAAGGTTTCGCAGACTGGATAAAAGGCCGTCAGCCGGCGCCGTGGTCCAACTATTATTTTACGCCGGAACTGCCGGCTTCTGCGGAGACGGACGATGAGGAGCTGCGCGAATTTTATGACCAGACTCCGGACGTCGGCCTGTCGATGCAAAAGCTTCTGGAGCAGAACCGCCGTCTGGAAGAAAACATCGGCAGGGAAGAGAACCTGACGGAAAAAGAACGGCATACCGGTGAAGATCAAAACGAAAAACAAGAGGAAAAGAAAGATGAGCAACAAGAGCAGCAGGGATAGTCTTCCCGCATGGGACCTGAAGGATTTTTATCAGGATATTCATGATCCTGAAATTCAGGTCGATTTGAATGAATATAAAAACGGCATGGAAAAATTTGCCGCCGATTATAAAGGTCGGGTCGGCAGCCTGACGGCAGAAGAATTTTATCAGGCGGTCAGAAAAATAGAGGATCTGTCCGTTAAGGCTTCCAGGCTGGGAGAATTTGCTTATCTGAATATGGTTACGCAGATGAAAAATGCGGAGGCGATGGGCTTTTACCAGAATATCAGCGAAAAGCTGACGGATTACAGCAAGCCTGCCATATTCTTCAGTCTGGAGATCAACGCGCTGCCGGATGCCAAAATTGCCGAATGGCTGCGGAATGATAAAGTCGCGTTTTATAAACCCTGGCTGGAAAAGACCCGGCGCTTTAAAGATTATGAACTGTCGGAGGAAGTTGAGGAGATTCTGCACGAAAAATCCGTAACGTCTTCTTCGGCCTGGGTCCGTTTATATGAAGAAACCTCATCGCGGCTCAAATATTATGTGGACGGCAAGGAATATAACGACGCCGAAATTTCCAAGCTTCTGCTGGACAAAGATCCCGAAATCCGGGCTAAGGCCGGGAAAGAGCTCAATCGCGTCAGCCGGGAAAACGCACCGTTGTTTTCGCTGATTTACAACATGGTTATTAAGGACAAGGCGATAGAAGATGTCAAGCGCGGTTTCCGGCAGCCGGTTTCCGAGCGCAATATGGCAGAAAACGTCAAGGATTCGACCGTCGAAACGCTGGCGGAGACTGTCCGTAAGAATTATAAGAACATTGCCCATCGTTTTTACAGGCTGAAAGCCAAATGGCTCGGCGTTGATAAAATCCAGTACTGGGACCGCAATGCGCCACTGCCTTTCTGCGAAGACGCGCATTATTCCTGGGAAGAAAGTGTCAAAATTGTTCTGGACGCTTACAAACGCTTCTCGCCCAGACTTTATGACATCGCCAAAGATTTCTTTGATCATGCCTGGATCGATGTTCCGCCCCGCGACGGCAAACGCAGCGGCGCGTTTTGCGCGAGCGCGACAGCCGAGATGCATCCGTATCTGATGCTGAACTTTGTCGGCAAACAGAATGACGTCCTGACCCTTGCGCATGAGCTGGGGCACGGCTGCCACCATCAGTTGCGGACCAAAAACGGTGATTTGAACGAATACAGCCGCATGACCTCTGAAGAAGTCGCCTCCGTTTTCGGGGAGATGATAACATTCCAGTCCCTGCTGTCGCAGCTGACGGATGACAAAGCCAAATTATGTCTGATTGCGTCCAAGGTCAATGATATGATCAACACCGCTATTCGCCAGATTGCCTTTCACTTTTTCGAAACCCGCTGCCATGAGGAGCGCAAAAACGGCGAGCTTTCTGAGCAGCGCCTGACGGAGATTTGGCTTGAGGAAATGCGCGCCAGCCTCGGCGATTCTGTAAACGTTGATGAAAACAGCGCTTATATCTGGCTGCAGGTCGGACATTTCTTCTTTTTGCCTTTTTATGTCTACGCTTATTCCTTTGCCGACTGCCTGGTAAATTCGCTGTATCAGGTCAGCCGGGAAGGCACGGTTGAAAACTTCCCTGACAAGTATTTGGATATGCTGTCCAAAACGGCAATAACCGATTATGACAAGCTGCTCGCGCCGTTTGGCCTCAACCCGGATGATCCGGATTTCTGGAACAAGGGGCTGAGCCTGATTTCCGGCTATATAGACCAGCTGGAGGAATTGGATAAAAAGCTGAAGTTATAATCTTAAAAACCGCCTGTAAAAAGGCGGTTTTTTCTTCGTCGTGCCGTGTCGGGAAGGCGTTTTCCTATTCTTCGGAAAATCTTTTTATGGTGGCAGACGTCTTGTTCGCGACCGCCAGGCATTTGCTTTCCGGAATATTGCTGGTGCCGCGGCCGCTGTCTTATTTCCCGGAATACTCCGCTAGGCCGCCAATTTTTCATTTCCCGGGATGTTCTGCTGCGGCCCCGGTGCGCTAATCTTCCGGAATATTTTGTCGGTTACCGGCGCGATGTCTTTCGGTAGTCCTTTTTCAGCTTCGCCTTATTGTCCGAAGGCTTCTTCGGTTACTTTCTTGGCGGTTTCCAGATAATGCGCCGAACTTTCCGGCGTGCCGTGGTAAGCCAGAGAGAAATTGGTAACGAGAAAACCGAAGGGATTTAAAATACCGTCTTCTTTTTTGGGAAAAGGAATCCGGACATAAGCGACGCGCAACGTGGCGCGCCAGATGGTAACTGCCGGCTCCGCTGCGTCCGGTGTATAGTCGATTGTTCTGAACTGCACCTGCCACAGACCGCGGGCTAGCGGTTTGATCCACTCGATTTCGACATCGCGCTGCAAAGATTTTTCGCGAAACTGCATAATGTTGTATTCCGCGTCGTTTTTGGCAAAGTCGTCAAAAACCGGCCCCGAAGAATACCAGTATAACGTGGAGCCTTTGGCCCACCGGCTCATCAGTTCATCATAATCGGACGTAACGATGTAACGGTTTATAATATATTCCGTTATATGTTCTTCTGTAATGAGATCGCTGACGGGAAAGTTGATTTCTGCCGGCTGCACTTGTTCCAGCATGCTGAAATATTTATTTATCTGAAAAAGTTTCGGCATGACCGTGCGCTGCGGCAGCATCAGATAAATGCCGCTGGCCAGCATCATGTTGAAGCAGATGCTCAGACAGGCAATGATGACCAGAACCCTTGACGCCCAGAGATAGCGGCGTTCCGGCATGGCCTCAATATGCACGCTTTCCGGATACAGGCCGAGCTCGTCGGGGCTTTTCTTTTCTTTATATTTAAATATGGTATGAAATATTTCAAACATAGCGGGGGTTCTGCCTCAGGAAGAATTATTCTCATAATATTTTATACATGAAAGTTGAATAAAAGCAAATAAATACTGTTCAGATTCAAAATATTGATATAAACATACTTAATATATACGTATATTAAAGGGTTTTTAAGAAATGAAAAAACTGTTGTTGTCGCTGATAAGCGGTATTTTGATGCTTTCCGCCTGTTCCCGTACCGAAGGGGATTCTCCGGCTCCCGCCTATTATTCGGACTGGGACCGCGCGATCCGCGCCGATGTGGACATGCAGAACATGTTTGTCCGCAGCCCGCGCAAAATCGAAAAGCCGATTGACATGTATATGGCGATGGCACTGGCTTTGAAGTACAATTATACCCGCCGGATGGTCAGTTACGAGCAAAGTATGATCAAAGCCGGAAAATCGTCTTTTTCCAAACTGCCGGAGATCATGAGCAACGCCGGTTACATCAACACGAATAACTCGGTCAATCTCAGCCCCGACCTGAAAGTAGCCTGGAATATTCTGGATATTTCCACCGTATATTACCAAAGCCTCGACAGCAGCTACAAAAACAGCATTTCTTTTGAGCAGGGACGCAAGGTTATTCACAATATTCTTCAGGAAACCCGTGTCTTATACTGGAAAACGCTTGAGGCGCAGAAACTTTTGCCGACGATTGACGGCATGATTGAATATATGACTCTGGAAGTGGACGAGATGAACGCTTCGGCGCGCGAACTGGCCAAGCAGGGAAAGAGCATGCCGATGACCGACCTCGTTAAAAAGCGCAAATATATGGAAGCGGTCAAGAATCTGTCAATTCTCAAACGCGATATGGAAACCGCCGAAGTTCGCCTGGCAAGTATGATGGGGTTCCACCCATCGACGGAATACAGGCTGGTCGGCCCGGAATACGGCAATTTTGAGCTTCCCGCCCTGAAAAGCGATCTGGCTCAGCTGGAATGGTTGGCTCTGACCAACCGTCCCGAACTCCGTATTCATGACCTGATGACGGATTCGACCGAGCTGAAAATCCGTATTAAGGAGTTTCAGGATCCCGGCGTCAGCAAATACAGAAACGATCCGAACTATTATAACCGCCTGTGGTCGAAAAAGGCACGCGAAGTCGGCATGACGGTTTTTGAAAATACGAAGAATCTCAGCGCCAAAGATCTGAAGGCTCTGCGCCGCCAGCGGATGACAACCCTTATTCTGAGTCAGGTTTATGTATCCTGGGCGCAGTATATGTCTGCCGTCGAAGATTATCAGATCAGCCAGGAAATTGCCGACACTTCGGAAAATATTGCCGAAGATACGACGATTATGGATGGCAGCAAGGCCGAAAAAAGCCAGTTAGAGGCGGCGCGGGCCATAGAAGATGAGGCCAAGGCTTTCGCCGCTTATGCCGACGTTCAGGATTCTCTCGGCAATTTATATGCAACTATCGGGCTGGATGCCGTACCGTATTTTATGCTGGATGAAAAGCCGTCCAAGATTGCGGTTTATCTGCGTAACGTTTTGCAAAAATGGCGCAAGGGTGAGTTTTTGCCCGATAACCGTCCGTATCTGCTCGATGTTCCGGGCCGCCGCCCGCCGGTCAACCTGTCGTCTCCGAAACTTCTGCCGGATCTGAATCTGGAAACGGGACAACGGATATATGTTGAGATTCCGCAGGCTGTTTTCGATAAAATGGACCTCCGCGGCAAAGTTACTTCCAAAGCCGGGTTGATCGACGATTCTCCGCTGCCGAAATGGCTCAGGTATAATGAAGAAACCCATACTTTTGAGGGAATCGCCATGCCTTCCGATGTCGGGGAATATAATATCAAGGTTTATATTACGGACGAAGAAGGAAATATAGGCTACCTGACATTTAAGATTAAAATCGTCGAGGTCTTTGTGCCGTCGATTCGCGTCCGCGGCCTGACGCCGGGAAGAAAGGCGACTGTCCTGAAAAGGTGCATCGGGCCGCAATGTTCCGATGAGTATATTGAAGAAACAGTCATTGGTGAGGAGGTAGAAAAAGCTCCTCGCTTATAGCCAGCGGTTGTGATTTTGGTTTTAAAACGGATCCGGTCGAATCAGGGTCCGTTTTTTTTGTTTTTTATTCCGGGGCTGTGGACAAGACTGTGGATTTTAACTTTTGTGTAACATATTGATTTTGCATGAAATAAAAATATATTTTTTTTGTTAAGAAATTTATCCACCCGCCGAAAAATATTTTTTGATTGATTTATAAAGGGATAGTGATGTCAATAGCAAAAATTGCCTTTTAGGCTCTTGTTATGTGTATTTGAATAACGCAATATTGAACCGGGACTAGACGGATGCTTTGGATGGTTCGTCCCTGAAAAATCACAAAAATTTTTGTTAAGTAAAAAATATTGTGTATACAATATATAGAATATTTACAAAATTTTAATACTATATATGGTATATAAATATCAAATTTGATAAAACTGAACAAAAGTATAAAACACAAAAGATTAAAAGGATTAAGAGCAGGAAATGTCAGATACTAAATATAATATGCCGGCGCTTGAAAATGAAACGATTGCCATTGAAAGCGTAACCAAAAGAGACGGTACACTGGCTCCGTTTGACAGCAACCGCATTTATAATGCGATTCTCAAGGCCGGAACCACGACTTCGGAATTCGGGGAACAGGAAAGCTGGTTGTTAACTGCTCAGGTCCTGAAAGTTTTGAAGCATAAGTTTGCGGAAAGCCTGCCGTCAATTGAGCAGATTCAGGACATTGTCGAACAGGTCCTGATTTCCGCCAACTATTTCGCTACGGCCAAAGCCTATATTCTGTACCGCGATCAAAGAAACCGCGCTCGTTCCGACAAAAAAGTCATGGTCGACGTCGAAAGCTCCATCAATGAATATCTTGAAAAACTCGACTGGCGCGTCAATGCCAATGCCAACCAGGGCTACTCCAACGGCGGTCTGATTCTGAACGTTTCCGGCAAAGTTACCGCCAACTACTGGCTGAGCCATGTTTATCCGGCCGAAGTCGGCGAAGCGCACCGCAACGGCGACATTCACATTCACGATTTGGATATGCTGGCCGCCTATTGCGCCGGCTGGTCGCTGAAAAATTTGCTGCACGAAGGCTTTAACGGCGTTCCCGGCAAGACCGAAGCCGGTCCGGCCAAACATCTGTCGGCAGCCGTTGGCCAGATGGTCAACTTTATGGGCACGCTGCAAAACGAATGGGCCGGCGCTCAGGCTTTTTCTTCGGTCGATACCTATCTGGCGCCTTATATTCGTGTCGATAATCTTTCTTACGAGCAGGTCGAACAAGCGTTTCAGGAACTGATTTATAACCTGAACGTTCCGTCCCGCTGGGGTTCTCAGACGCCGTTTACCAATTTCACTTTCGACTGGGTCTGCCCGGAAGATCTGCGCGACAAGCATCCGATTATTGCCGGTGTCGAACAGCCGTTTACCTATGGCGACCTCAAAGAAGAAATGCACATGATTAACAAAGCCTACATCACGATTATGATGAAAGGCGATATTAAAGGGCGTCCGTTTACCTTCCCGATTCCGACTTACAATATGACGCCGGATTTCCCCTGGGAAGACGACAATACCGAACTTTTGTTTGAAATGACCGCCAAATACGGCCTGCCTTATTTCCAGAACTTTATCAATTCGGTTCTGAAGCCCGGTCAGATTCGTTCGATGTGCTGTCGTCTGCAGCTTGATCTGCGCGAACTTCTGGCTCGTGGCAACGGCTTGTTCGGTTCGGCCGAGCAGACCGGTTCTATCGGCGTCATTACCTTTAACTGTGCCCGTTTAGGATATGTTTATAAAGGCGATGAACCGGGGTTGTTTGCTCGCGTTGACGAACTGATGAACATTGCCCGCACGTCTCTTGAGATTAAACGCAAGGTTATTCAGCGTCTGATTGACAACGGCCTGTTTCCGTTCACCAAACGCTACCTAGGTACGCTCCGCAACCATTTCTCGACCATCGGCGTCAATGGCATCAACGAGATGATCAGAAACTTCACCAACGACGAGCACAATATTGCTGACCAGTGGGGACAGGCTTTTGCCGAGAAGTTCCTTGACTATATTCGTGCCCGCATGGTCAAGATTCAGGAAGAAACCGGCCATATGTACAACCTTGAAGCCACGCCGGCCGAAAGCGCCACTTACCGCTTTGCCCGTGAAGACAAAAAACGCTTCAAAGGCATTATTCAGGCCGGAACTGAAGAAAACCCGTATTATACCAACTCTTCGCAGCTGCCCGTCGGCTATACCGATGATCCGTTCGAAGCTTTGGATTTACAGTCTAATCTGCAGACCAAATACACAGGCGGTACAGTTCTCCACCTGTATATGGGGCAGCGGATTTCTTCGGCCAAAGTCTGCCGCGACATTGTCCGCAAGGTTTTGACCAACTATCGTTTACCGTACGTTACCATAACCCCGACCTTCTCCATCTGTCCCAAGCATGGATATATCTCGGGAGAACACAAATACTGCCCAATCTGTGACGAAGAGAAGAAAGCAGAAAAAAGAGCCGCAGCTTCCAGAAAAGAAGTTGCATAGAGTAAAATTTAACTTTGGAGAAAGAAAAGATGACAACAATCAATTTTGAAGATATTAAATTAACCGACGAAGAAAGACAACCTTGTGAAGTTTGGACTCGCGTAATGGGATATTTCCGTCCGGTTTCCGAATTTAACAAAGGCAAAAAGTCGGAATTTTACTCTCGCGTATGTTTCTCTGAAAGCAAAGCTGTTTGCGGTGGTTGCTGCGACCACATGGATATTGCGGCTGAATAATTTTCAGACAGCGTTTTGCGATGAGTGCAAAAATTAAGGTCGGCGGTGTTGAAACTTTCAGCACCGTCGATTTTCCTGAACATATGGCTGCCGTAGTCTTTTTGCAGGGATGTCCCTGGCGTTGTCCTTTCTGTCATAATACGTCGCTGCAGCCGGTTAATGTCGAAACGGATTTTGTTTGGGAAAAGTTTCTCGATTTTTTGGAAAAGCGCAGGGGGATTTTGGATGCTGTTGTTTTCAGCGGCGGCGAACCTCTGGTGCAAAATAGTTTAGGAGATGCCATAGATGATGTAAAATCTATGGGGTACAAGGTTGCACTGCATACCGGCGGTTACCGTCCGGAAGCTCTGGCCGGTGTTTTGCCGCGGTTGGACTGGGTCGGGCTGGATATTAAGGCGCCGTTGACCGCGGAAGCTTATCGGAAGTCCACTGGCGGTTATGATAAAGTCGATAATATTCGGCAGAGTCTGAGCGTGTTGCTTGAAAGCGGCGTTGATTTTGAGTGCCGCACAACCTGCGATCCGCGGGTTCTTGACCTCAGGGACATTTATGCCATTGCTGATTCTCTTAAAGAAACAGGCGTAAAAACTTATCGCCTGCAGCGTTATCGACAGGTCGAAGGCGATGCCACGCCGGATTCGGAATGCGAGAAGTTTTTTGCTGACAAGGCGCTGGAACGGTATCTGCGCGAAAGTTTTCCGGATTTTGCTTTCCGCTCTTAATCATAGAGGCGTTAAAACGCCTCTTTTCTTATGCTTTTTGAGCTGATTTCTGTTTGCCGTAATGTTTACGCGGCATTTTTGCGGCTGTTGGCCTGTTTCCTTTGCCGGCCGACATGGCCGCCGTTATTTTCCGGATAGATTTTGCCGCCGGCCTTTCGGTTTTGGCTTTTTGCGCTTTTTGTTGTTTTTTCAGACGCTTTTTATTGACTGAAAAACCAAAATATCCGAGATTTCGCCCCAATGTATAATAATGTCCGTGCGCATAAGCGACCAGCCCGGCCTTTTCCAGATCAAGACGTCCTTTGTCGTCGATATAGTGTTCATCGACGTTGACGGCAATAATTTCGGCCAGAAACATGTCGTGTGTTCCGAAGTTTGTAATGCTTCTGACCCGGCACTCCATGGACAGGGGACTTTCTTCGATTTGCGGGGCCTTAACCTGCGAACAGGGAGCCGGCGTCAGATTCATGTCTCTGAACTTGTCGGTATTTCGGCCGGATTTGACGCCGCAATAGTCGCAGGCCGTAATCAGGCTGAGCGTGGGAAGGTTAATGACAAATTCACCGCTTTCTTTGATAAGACCATGAGAAAAGCGCGACGGTCGGATAGAAACATAGGTCATGGGCGGTTCACTGCTGATAATCCCGGTCCAGGCGGCGGTCATAACATTAGGGTGTTCCAATGTGCCGCAGCTGATCATTGCCGGAGGAAGAGGAGAGAGCATTGTACCCGGTTTCCATGTTATTTTTGTCATTATTCTTCACCCTTTGGTTTAAGTTGATTTCCGGCATACATTAAAACAGTTTTTTCGGATGTGCAAACATAATTTCGGAAGATAATTTCTATTAATACTTGCAAAATTTAGTAAATACAATAATATATTGCTGCCGAGAGCTGTTTAGATCTTGTGCGTGTAACTTTTTAATGAAAGGAAAATTATGGCGGTCAGCAAAAAAGATATCATGAATTTGGAGAGCATGCTTCTCCTGTTGGCAGTAACGCAGCACGAAGGAAAGCGTAGGGCTTCGGATGCCATCAGCACTTCTGTGGATACGATTAATAAATATATTGATAATCTGGAACAGACGCTGAAAACCAAGCTTGTCAACTGCAACGGCCGAGGAACGACACTGACGCCAAACGGAAGAAAAATTACGGAAAGCGCCCTTAAGATCAAAAATATTCTGAATGAAATATATGTTGCGGCCTCCGAAGAAGGAGAGGTAAAGGGAAAAGTGCGGATCGGCATGGCCGCTGGCCTCAATGCCAATCTTTTTGCGGAGAGCATCTGCAATTTATATGATCAGTATCCGGAAATCAGCATCAATATGCATTCAGACTTTGATGCGTTAAATATAAGCGATTTGTCTTTTGATATCGGCATCGGTTACGAAAAGCCGTCCGGTTCGGAAGCCGTCGTTTTGTACAACAGAACGCTGAAGTTTTACTTTTTTGCGTCTCCCGAATATCTGGCGGTTCACGGATATCCGCTGGATTTTGAGGATATGCTTGAAAACCATCGTATTATAAACAAGGAAAGTTATTATCGTTTTGCAAAGGGCATAAACAAAGATTTGGAAGGCGCGCGTTTTCTCTGTTATACGACCAATTCAAGCTTTGCGATGGCTGAAGTTATCAGAAATAATCTGGGGATAGGGCTGCTGCCGGCGCAGTATAAAAACGAGGGACTGGTTTGTCTGGACAACATCAAATATAGTCTGGACATTCCCATTTATCTGTTTGCGCATCGCAATATCAAGGATATTCCGAGAGTACGGGCCGTCATCAATCATTTTAAAACCGTTTTGTCGAAAATATAAACAAAAAAGATTTGAAAATTTATTTTTTTACATTATAGTACCTGGGAATTAATCCCGGGGATGCTTTTATGAAACTTGTCAATCTGATGCCTGATATTTTGGATCTGATCCCTTACGACTACGACGCGATCAAATGTCCGTTGTATGACGAGATAATCGGGCGCTGTTTGCAGAAAGCTGTGCCGTCCTGGCATCCAAAATTTGTTCAGGTTGGCGGAATTCCCGGTGCTGGCAAAACAACCTTTTGTAAAAACCACCATTGGAACCGTCAATTGTTTATTAGTTTTGACGCGATAATGGAAAGCCTGCCCGGCTATCGACAAGATCTTTGTTTGCTGGGACATGCGGAAAGTTTCAGAAAATGGGAAATACCTGCCCGGATAGTTGGATACGAGATCTTGCGCCGCGCTATAATGAAGCGGAGTGATATTTTTTTGGAGCACAGCGGCGTTAATCATGCCCATGTGCAGCTCGTCAACAGTCTGAAAAAGCTCGGCTATGATACGGAAATGTATTTTATTACCTGCAATCTGGAGACTGCCAGCCGCCGCGCCGTTCGCCGCGAAAAAAACACAAAACGCCATACGCCGCCGCAAATGATCGCGGAGCGCGCCTCTTTGGTTGGAAAATATCTTCGGATCTACACAGAAATTGTTGATAACCTTTATGTTTACGATACTTCCAACAACCAATTTCTGCTTCAGCAGAATTATCAGAAAGGCTGCTTGGTCGGCTGATTTTCCCTTAAGATGATTGGACAAAAATTTTTATTTTTTTTGTCTTGTGCGCTTTCATAAAATATGATATGCTCAATTCCGTTAAGCATATCATTAAGAGTATAATTATTAAGGGAGTTAATCCGCTGTTCTTATGTTCTTGGTCATATGCTTGCATAATGTAATTGTTTCACTTTAAATAATTTTTTATGAACAAAAAAGAGAGAACCTGTTACGTACAGGTTGTGTATGATCTGGTGAACGGCAAAGAACCTCACTGGGAAATGTATCCTGAATTTGCCGAAAGAGGCCATTCCGAGAAAGCATTCAACGATTATGTAAAATATGTCAGAATGGCATTGTACATAGTCCGCAATATGCCGGGAAACCCGAATACGCAGAAAGAATATGCGCAACGGATGCTGGAATATGTAACTTGTCCCAACGGGATAAATTATCAGAAATTTCATGCTGCGGCAGAAAAATTCGGAATAAAAAATCCGGCGGCGGGCTTGTCGGATATTGAGGTCAACGCAGCGCAGGCGCCAGTTCCCCGCTATCGTCTTACGGAGGATGAAATTAACATAATCCTGACGGCGGAAGAGTTTGGGAGCGGCCCTCTGGGAAAAGTTCTTGAGTATGAGGACCGGGGCAGGAAAAAAAGCGTGCTTTCGGTAGATTACCGCTTGATCAAGGCCAATGTCGGCGGCCGTCCCGATATCTTTTTGGTTTATTCGGGGCATCAGCAGACAGGCTTTAAAGCAGCCGAAATGATATATAATTATATAGATCATAACGGCAAGCTTCCCGAAGGCGTGTTCCATACCGGGCTGGAAGACAACCAGAACCTCACGGAGTTTAACGAAAAATTTAAATTCCGCAGATACTCGGAGGCGGATACCTATGCTTCCGAAGAAGAGGCGATGGGAATTCCCAAAAGCGTAACCCGTAAAATGTGGATTTGCCCGACGGATACCGACACTTTCCAGAATATTGATGTAACCGCGTCAATCAAACGCCGGTTTGGTATCAAAGAATGCAACCTGATAATTATCGGTTATCCGGTATATCAGTTGCGAACTGCCACCGAGTTTGCCTGGGGATTGTCGCATAACCCGGAGGCACCTGATTGTTATATCACCATTGCCGACATTCCGACCAAGCAATATATTGAAGCGGAAGGAAGCGAGGGAACATACGACGATTACCGTGTTTTGAGTTATGATCAGCCGGAATGGCAGCTTGCCGATTTAAGTCTGGCCAACTGCTGCGCCCATGTTTTCCGAGGGATAGGTACGGAGCGCTTTGCGCTGCCGATGCTGAAGGAGTATCCGGAAATGTTTCAGCGTTTGGCGGTCATGTTTCTGGGATATTCTTACCCTAATGTCGTTGCCGAACTTTGCGGCGAGAATGAAGATGTTGCAAGGGTAATGAAAATCATCCGGCACCTTATGCTCTGCCGTTATGACAAAGGCATGAGCGGCGCCGCAATGGACAAACAGGAACAATGGTATGCGGAAAAAACGGCTGAGAAACTGGAAAGCCAGGGATTGACCTCCCGCGAGCTGATGGAGCAGACGCGGAATATGTCAGAACCGGAATTTCTTCGGACTGTTCTGAATTTTCAGCGGACAAAACTCTGAAATAAAAAAACCGGGCGCTTGCGTCCGGTTTTTTGCTGTAAAGTTCTGTTTTGAAACTCAGTGTGTCGAATTATACATGTTAATTGCAAGAATAATGGCTTCTTTGAACTCCTTGGCGTTTTCCACATCATGGATTGTGGTTGCCGTATCATTGCCGACCTGAATAATAACGTCTCCTGCGCCGAACAGCAGCTGCAGAATTCCCTGTTTGAGCTGCACGTCGTTGACTTTCGCGATGGGGATATCTTTTTCGTGGCAGAAGACGATCCCGTTTCTGATAAAAATACGCTCGTTGGTAACGATATAGCGTTTGTATTTATTGGACATCAGAACATAATAAAAAGGCAGAGATGTCAGAAAACCGATGATGAACAGATAAAGGCTCATGTAAAAAAAGCCGATAATAAACAAGCTTAGTCCGATAAGCATAAAAAAACCGGTATAAAGATAACTCAGCCAGTGGAAATCCACCTCTGAGAGAATTGTCTCGTGGCTTCTGATTTCCATAGACATCTGTTTTCTCCTTCTTTTTTAAGAAAGCATAATCCGGTTGCCGGATTTTGCAAGCGGAAAGTGAAAACTGCAAACACACCTGTACTCACAGTTCTTTTCTGCTTGTTTTGGGATTTTCCCAAAATTCGAAAGATGCTGTCCGCCAAAAGTTTTTCAGTCGTTCAGATATGCTTTGATTCTTTGCAGGTTGTTCAGGGCATCATAGCGTCCGAGGTCATACATTTCCCGAACAATTTGCGGATTCTGTTCCATTTTCCCGATGCGGACGGTTTTGCTGGGCCGCAGAACCAGAGCCGTGCCGGTTTTTTCCATTTCCGACACAAAATCGAGTTCTTGATTATACATGGAAGACCGCTGTCTGATAGCTTCGGCAAATTTAGGATAGCGGTGGTATACCAGCCCGGCCAGCCAGCCGTTATGCGCCGGTTTTTTACGATAGCCTTCCGGTCTGGTCAGAACAACGATGTTTTTCCTGCAGCCCAGATTGATTGAAGCCCGGAGCGGAATACTGTCCGTAATGCCCCCGTCGAGGAATTTTTTGCCGCCGGTTTCGACAATACGGGATAAAAAGGGCAGGGAAGCCGAGGCGCGCAGATAATCCATTTTGTCGCGTAGATTGTCGCAATGAATATATTCCGGTTTACCTGTTTCGAGATTGGAACAGACAACGTAGAACTTCATTGGCGAAGCTTCAAAAGCTTCGTTGTCAAAAGGGTCAAGTTTTTCGGGTAGGTCATGGTAGCAGAATTTGACGCCGACCAGGTCTCCCGTCGTAAACAGGGAGTAAAGGCTCATAAAGCGTTTGTCATTGCAGTATTTGATATTGTAGCGGATGCTGCGCTCTTTTTGTCCCGAGACATAAGAGCAGCCGTGGATAGCGCCTGCCGAAACGCCGATGACGCAGTCGGCCGTAATGCCGTTTTCAAGAAAAACATCGAGTACTCCGGCAGTATAAATACCTCTTTTGGCACCGCCCTCCAAAACCAGTCCCGTTTTCATCCCAGTGTCTCCTCTTAGCAAAAAAGCTCTCGGTCCGAGAGCTTTTAAAATGGTGCGCTAGGCCGGAATCGAACCGGCACGGGATTGCTCCCAACAGATTTTAAGTCTGCAGCGTCTACCTGTTCCGCCACAAGCGCATAACATCTTGAAAGTTTATACTCAAAATTTTTGATAAAGGCAAGCGTATTTTTTTGTATTTCGGGGACGGATTTTGTTTTCTGACTGCCCGCGTTTTGCCTGGAAAAAGCACTTACATCTTGTATATTAGCAAAAAATATGCTTAGGTACTGATGTTGCTAACATATTTTGCTGCGGCAGGAGACAGCGTCCCGGCAGCAGAATTCTTTAAATAAGGATAAAGACAATGAAAACTATTGATATTTCTTGGCGGCGGTATATTTTGCCGAATATTCACAACGAAGGCTGGAAGTTCGTCGGAATTTTTGCTGCAATAACAGCGTTATTGGCAATGATTTGGCAGCCTCTGGGCTGGGTCGGACTGGTTTTGACCGTCTGGTGCTTTTATTTTTTCCGCGACCCGGAGCGCGTTACGCCCGAAGTTTCTGACGTCGTTGTTTCCCCTGCGGACGGAACCGTCCAGATGATCGCCAAAGTCAAGGCGCCGGAAGAATTGGGACTGGGAGATCAGAAATTTACCCGAGTCAGCATTTTTATGAGCGTGTTTAATGTTCATGTCAACCGTTCTCCGGCCGACGGCAGAATTACCAAATCCGTCTATGTTCCCGGCAAGTTTTTTAACGCAACCCTGGATAAGGCGAGTAAAGACAATGAACGCCAGCTGCTGGCAATGAAGACCAGGAGCGGTAAGGACATCGCCTTTGTTCAAATCGCCGGGCTGATTGCGCGCCGCATTTTGTGCGAAGCTTCAGAAGGTCAGGATTATAAAGCCGGCGAAAGATTCGGCCTGATCCGTTTCGGTTCCCGTCTGGACGTTTATCTCCCCGAAGGCGTTGAGCCGCAGGTATGCCTCGGCCAGACAATGATTGCCGGTGAATCGGTGATTGCCAATCTGAACAGCGCTCAGCCGCAGATGAAGGGAGTGGTAAGATAATGGAAAAAATCAACAACAAGCTTCGTCTTTCCAGACAGAAGCTGACCAGCCTTCCTTTTCGGAAGATTGCGCCCAATATAGTTACCATGCTGGCTTTGTGCGCCGGCGTAACGTCCATTCGCTATTCAGTGGCCGAAAACTGGACTTTGGCAGTTATCTGCATTTTCCTAGCTGCGTTTTTTGACGGCCTGGATGGCCGTGTGGCCCGGATGCTGAAAGGATCCACAAAATTCGGGGCAGAGTTGGATTCTTTGTCGGACTTTGTCAGTTTTGGCGTTGCTCCGGCCATTCTGATGTTTCAGTGGACTTTATTTGACCTGCCGAAGTTCGGTTGGTTCTTCTGCCTGTTGTTTTCAATAGGCATGTCCATGCGTCTGGCCCGTTTCAACACCATGCTGGATGAAGAGCCGCAGCCGGAATACTGGCATCATTTCTTTGTCGGTGTCCCGGCTCCCGCGGCGGCGGCCCTGGCAATTATGCCGATTATGATGACCTTTGATTTTCCCGAGTTGGAATATATTCTGCGGTCCAACATTTTCTGCAGCGCGTTAATGCTGATTGTCGCGTTTCTGATGGTCAGCCGGATTCCGACGGTTTCAACCAAAAAGATGAAAGTGCCGACTTATATGTTTATTCCAATGATGCTGATTGTGGCATTGTTTGCCAGTTTTATCATCAGCCAGCCGTGGCTGACGCTCGGAATAATGACGGCGCTGTACGCGTTGTCTATTCCGGTAGGAATTCTGGTCTTTTTGAAAGAAAAGCGGGAATATCTGAAACGGAGCATATAAAATGCTGAAGGCTGCCAACCGGCAGCCTTTTTTATATTGCATCCTTATTTTTGTTTTTTGTCCGAGAAGTTTTTCAGATCGGATTATTTGGAGTGATACTTGTCTTTCTCGGCATAAGGATTACTGGTTTTCCGAACGGTAATTCTAAGCGGAATCCCCCCCAGATTGAAAGTTTCCCGCAGATTATTGACCAGATAGCGGAGATAAGCATCTGGCAGTCCTTCCGGATTGCTGGAAAAAATATAAAAAGAAGGCGGGCGGGTCTTGGCCTGCGTAATATAACGCAATTTGATCCTTCTTTTGTTTTTGCCCAGCGGCGGCGGATAATTGTCAATCATGTCGGCAAACCACTTATTCAGCGGTGCGGTCGGAATACGGGTGTTCCAGCGGTCATAAACCTTTAAAACCGCGCTCATAAGTTTATCCAGTCCTTCGTTTTTGAGGGCGGATATCGTAACTGTCGGCACGCCTTCTGCCTGTGCCAGAGACGTTTCCAGTTTGTCATTGAGTTTTTGCAAAGCTTCCTGCCGATTGGCAATGTCCCACTTATTGACGGCAATCACCAGAGCCCGACCTTCGTCAATAACCTGTCGGGCTATTGTCAGATCCTGCTTGTCGAGAACGGCGTCGGCATCCAGAACCAGAACGACGACCTGCGCCATGAAAGCCGCGTGTTTTGTGCTGGCCGCCGACATTTTTTCCAATGAATCGGAAATGCGGGACTGCTTGCGCAGTCCGGCCGTATCTACCAGATTAATCCGCCGTCCTTTCCAGCTCCACTCTATGGTTATTGCGTCGCGTGTAACGCCGGCTTCCGGTCCGGTCAGCATGCGCTCGTCTTTCAGAAGAGCGTTGACCAGTGTCGATTTTCCGACATTCGGCCGTCCGACAATCGCCAGCTGAATCGGACGCTTTTTATATGCGGCATCTTCAGTTTCGTCATCTTCGCCGGCTTTGGTGCGGGACGGCTTTTGGTCAAAAGGCTTGAGCGCGTCGTACAAATCCTGAAGTCCCAGACTGTGTTCCGCCGAAAAGGGAATAGGCGTTCCCAGTCCCAGAGCGTAAGCTTCGTGAATGCTGTCTTCCTGTATTTTTCCTTCGCATTTGTTAGCCAGCAGAATAACCGGCTTGCCGCTTTGGCGGACCAGGTCTGCAAAATGCTCGTCATAAGGCTGAACGCCGTCTCTGGCGTCAAAAAGAAACAGGCAGACGTCGGCTTCCGCAATGGCGCGCTGTGTCTGTTCCCACATTCTTTTTTCCAGAGAATCTTCTTTGGAATATTCGTAGCCGGCCGTATCTATCACCAGCAAATCAATATCCCGCAGTTTGGCGGAGGCTTCCTTTCTGTCTCTCGTTACGCCGGGTTTGTCATGAACAATGGCTATTTTCCGACCGGCCAGCCGGTTAAAAAGAGTCGATTTTCCGACGTTCGGCCGGCCGATGATTGCTACTTTTATCATTTCTTGTCCTATTTATAAGCGACTAAGTCCGCGTCCTTGGTTGTCAGAAAAGCATAGCCTCCGGCAACAATCGGAGAAATTTCGACGCCGTCATCCAGCGTAACAAATCCGAGGATTTTTCCTGTATAAGGCGAAATGGCGAACGCATAGCCGCTGGAAGTTGCGACCAGCAGGCGGTTGTTGGTCAGAACTGGTCCGTTCAGAGAAACGCCGATTTTTTCTTCAGCATCCTGTCCTGCCGGAACTTTGATATTCCAGATAATTTTGCCGCTTTTTGCTTCCATGGCCAACAGGTCAAAATTATTGGACAGGACAAACAGATATTTTCCAGCAACCCAGGGCATGTTGGTGCTGCCGATCTCTTTCTCCCAGATGCGGGCACCCGTTCTGAGGTCTATGGCAACCATGATATTACTGCTTCCGGCCGCGTATACGACATCGCCGTCAATAACCGGATTGGCTTTGATGGCGTTAATGTTTGACAGGGAGTTTGTTCTTCTGCGTGCAACCAGAACGTCGCCCCACAGCGGTGAGCCGGTGCTTGCCTTAAAAGCGCGGATTTCACCGCTGGAAAATGCGGCGATAACCACATCCTGACTCGGGCTGTATGCGGGGCTTGCGCCGCCGACCAGAGTCGTGTTTTCTGAAACGGACTTATAATCCCACAAAACGGAACCGTCCGCAGAGTTAAACGCATAGAGATGATTGTCTATTGTCTGCGCAAACAAAACACCGTGGCCGGCTGTCGGGGCAATTCTGATGGGCATGCCGGTATCGTAGCGCCACAGTTGTTTACCAGTAACCATATCCAGCGCAAAAATACCGCCGAACCCGGTCGTGGCAAAGACCTTTTTATCCATAACAGCCAGGCCTGCGCCTTTCATAGAAGTTGACTGATCGTCTTTAATAAGAGGTTTCAGACGTCTTTTCCAAATTCTTTTGCCGCTGTCCATTCGAAATGCGCTGACAATTCCGTCGGCGTCAATGGCGAAAACGACCTTATAAGCGGCAACGGGTGCCGCAATCAGAAAGTCGCGTTTGGAATCTCCGCTGCCGAAGCTGGAGCTCCATTCTTCCTTAAGCTTGTTGTCAGAATAGGGATTCTGCATCAAATGCCGGGAATTGCCGCCGTTTTGACTCCAGGACGAATTCATGACCGGCGCCGGCACCGTGATTTTGATTTCGCCGGGCTTAAAATCCGGCTGTAAGACGCCGCTGCCTTCCAAAACGGAAATCCTCTGTCCTTCCAGAGGAATTTTCTCCTCGCTGAAAAGGCCGCAGGCGGCCGTAAGTAAAACCGCTCCCGATACAACTGTTTTTTTCAACATATGAAAAGGCATTGGATTCTCCATAACTCAGTTAGTCAGCATTATCTAAGACGGAAAGCATGTCCTGAACCCTCAGCTTCATGCTTTCGGGTAGGTCGGGCGTTTGCAGAAGGGTATTATACAAAGCGCGGGCCTCCTCGGTATTGCCGTCGCGAATAGCGGCCATGGCCGTCATTTCTCTGGCGATGTTGCTCCAGCTTCCATTTTCCTCAATCAATGGGCGCAGCAGGGCGTCGATCTCTTCGCGTGGAGCCGTGTCAAGCTTGTAAGAAGCCAGTTTTATCGCCGCAACATTGCTCAGCTTACCGTTGACGGATGTATCGGCGACGATGTCGGACAGCTTTTTCAGGGCTTCGTCATTTTTGCCCTGTTCAAAAAGGATATTGGCCGTCTGCAACTTGGAAATATCGGCAAAAATACCGCCATTTTCTTTTTCGATGTTTTCAAAGACTTTCAGGCTTTCGTCATAACGTCCCTGAACCTGAAGATTCAGGGCATAGGCGTAAGTGTCGGACCAGGTCTGGTCTTTTCTAAGCTTCCAGCTGCGGAAAGTTTCGAAACTGACCGCCGCGGTAAGAGCCAAGGCAATCAGAATGATAATCAGCAGCCCGTGCTTTTCCCACAGCTGTCGTAGGTTGTCGTTTTTGACTTCTTCGCTGACTTCCCGGATAAAAGCGTCCTGTTCGTCGGCATCAATCTGTTTTCTCATTTACACTCATCCTTCATTATACGGTTTTAAGCTAATATATTTATAGCTTAAAACTGGAGCTTGGCAAATCAAATCTCGCAAGAACTACCAGTTTTGTTGTTAGTTTTTGACGATTTCGTTGGTTAAAAACTTTTTAACCCAGCGCAGATCTTCAATCGGTACTTTTTTCCCGAACACAACGCTTTTTTCATCCGAGATGATCGAGAGGTAATATCTGCCAGTAGCCGGATTGACGGTTACGTCGATGGCCTCGATATCGGATTTTTTTATTTCATCGTTTTTGCGGGAGAAGAGCATGAATTTATGAACAATGACGACCTTGTCTTTTTTGACGACGATCTTGTCTTTGCGGAACAGCGCGAAAACTGCAGCAATAACCGCGCCGCCGGTAAGGGCATAAAACCAGGCGACGGAACGCGGTCCCGCGGCGGCTTTAAACTGTTCAAAATTCAGGCTGGCGAAAATCATGAGCCCGCCGGTCAGCAGCACGCAAATCCAGGCAATGATATTATAGGCGTCCCAGAAGATTTTGCGCGATTTGATAACGGTTTTGTCTCTTTTGCGGACATAATCAATGGACGGAGGTAGCGGGTCATTATCATTGTAGGCATTAACGATTTTTCCTGTTTTGACCAGCTCCCGGATGTCTTTGTCAAAGTCTTCTATTTCTCTTTTTATCAGGCCTTCGTCGGTGATGATAAGCGCCGGAAGATTAAGCTTTTTGGCGTAATATTCCCAGAGTTTACGAATGTTTTTGTTGCTGGTTGAAATGTACAGCGGCGCGGCTTTGTCCGGATTTTTGTGGTGCAGCTCGATAATATATTTGTTTTTGGTCATAAAGCCGAGCTGGCAGAATTCGATTCTGAACAAAACGCCGTCATAGCGGCCGATATCTTCCTTAAAAACCTTTTTGGAGCCAAACACGGGTCGCGAGACAATCGTAACAGTCTTTCCATCAAACATGATTTTTCTGTATCGGATGTATGAAAAGAGCAGCGAGACAATAATGCCCAGCCCAATTAAAATAATGACAGAGTCAAAAAAAGCGGCGCTGATGAGCGGCTGATAGTCGAAAGCGCCTTCGCTGAGCATCAGATCGAAATCGGTTTTTGTGTGAGTCATACCGTTAAGCAGCTCATAAATTCCCAAAAAAGCCAGAATAGCACCGAAAATCATTCCCGGATAAAGAAAGCGCAGGGCGATTCTGTCCGACTTTTTGGTCGGAAGGCTGTCCAGTTTCAGGGCATAGCTGTGGCTGTAATGTCTGGGAGTCTTGTAATTCATGTTTGTCCGTCCTTTTTGGCTTTGGCGTTTGTATCCTGAGATATCCTCTCCGGTATGCTATATCATATTTTAAAAATAATCGACCCTTTTTTATAAAAATACGATCAGCTTTAATTTATTTTTTAACAATATGGATATAATATTACAATCAGATTTTGCAAATAAGTAAGGAATTTGTTATGGGTAATATTGAAATATTCAGTTCAACCGCCAATTTTATGACGACTTTTATCACGTTGCTGATATTGCTTTTTGCCGTTATTTACGCCGGTCAGGATTCAAAGATAGGTAAAGGACTGTGGTTTTTGTTTTCCGGCCTTTTCCTTGAATTTATAACCTCCTGGGTAGGTTTCAAAATTACCGAATATTACAATGCCGGCGCCTCGATTAATTTTCTGGTTTTTCTCGAGCTGCTGATGCTTCTGATCTCCATGATATTTTTGGCTTTGTCCGCTTCCCAGATACTGGTTAACAATGTTCCCGAGGTTCCCGTTATTTCGGCGATAACGGTCATCGGACTGGTGGCAATCGTTTTCTTTGTGTTTATTACCCCGGACGGCAATATGGTTGCCAACATGCGGTTTATCTTTCCGTTGGCAGGGTTTGCCTATATATCGGCCAGTTTCTGGTCTCAAAAGTCGCATCAGTTTAATGCCGGATTCATAACGGCCGGCGTCATAACCGCCGTTGTGGCGTTCTTTATCGGTCTGAAGCTTGTCGGAGTCGAGTATGTCATGCTCAAGATGTGGTATCTTCCGGCGCTGACGTATATATCTCTGGCCGTCGCGGTTATGATGATGAAAGTTGACATGATGGCCAAAAAGGTAGAGGCCGGCGAACTGGAAATCGAAAAGTACAACCGTCGTATTGAGGAGATCATCAAATCGTCTCCTTTCCCGATTATTATCTCCAGACTGAGCGACGACAGGCTGATTCTGGCCAATAACAATGCGGTCAAACTTTTCGGCATTCAGCCGACGGAAATAGAAAGATACCGTCTAAAAGATTTTTTTGCCGATTCCGAAAACCGCAAGCTTTTGAACGAGCGTCTGGAACAGGAGAAGGAAGTTCAGGATTTTGAAATTCTGGTCAAAGCCTTCAACGGGGATACACCGTTCTGGCTCCTGACTTCCGCGAATATCATTGATTATAATTACGATATTGCTCTTTACGCGGCATTTCAGGATATCACGTCGCGCAAAAACCGCGAGGCTCTGCTGAAAAATCAGGCTATCCGCGACCCGCTGACATCTTTGTACAACCGCCGTTATTTTGAAGAGGAAGTCAGCAAAAAAATCGGGCAGGCCCGGACAACCGGAGGAAGTTACAGCGTTCTCATGATTGACGCCGATCACTTCAAAAGAGTCAACGATACATACGGCCACAAAATTGGCGACAAGGTTTTGATTGAACTGTCGTCAACCTGTGAACGCGCTCTGCGGGATAATGATATTGTCGCGCGTTATGGCGGCGAGGAGTTCGTCATCTTCTTGCCGGATATAGATGCCGAAAAAGCCAGAACTGTAGCTGACCGCCTGCGCGAAACGATTGCAAAAATCGTTGTTTATTCCGACGACAACGAGCCTATTCATTTTACGGTCAGTATCGGCATTTCGTCCTCCGAGGTTTCAGACAACATTGACATGCTGATAAAAACGGCAGACGAGGCCTTGTACCGGGCGAAGGAAAACGGCCGCAACCGCAGCGAAATTTTTACCAGAGCCGATTTGGACAATTTCCATGCGGATGAAAATTCTGCGCACAAAGATCAGACCAGCCAGCTTCATCCGATTTTCGCCAAGGAGGAAAATCAGGAAATCTCGCTGCTTGACGGCATCGGCGCCAACCACATCACCGAGGAAAATACCAATATAGAAGAAAAGGAAAAAGACGACGGTTATTACCCGATTCTCGGCATAGACGATGAGGATTTGAAGTAGGATGAGCTGCGAATACCGGGATCTCTGCGGCGGCTGTGCTTACCGTTCCCTGCCGGAAGAAGAATACCGCCGGAAAAAGGAAGAAGGGTTTCTGAAAGTTTTGTCCGGCCTGCGGCAGAAAGACATCAGCTTCGGCAGTCCCGTTTTTATTCCGGACGGGCGTCGGCGCCGGGCGTCTCTGGCTTTTCGCATAAAAAAAGGCCGGGTTTCCCTGGGGTTTAACGAGGCAGGAAGCGGAACGCTCATCGACTGTGCCCGCTGTTCGCTGTTAACGCCGGGATTAAATGCCGTTTTGCCGCAGCTGCGCCGTCTATTGGAAGAAATCGGCAGGATTCCGGTAACGGTCCGGCGCAAAAACAAAAAAGCGGCCGAGGCAAACATCTCGGAGGGAGACGTCTGGCTGACGGAAGCGGACAACGGCATAGACGTTGTGCTGGAATTTGACGCGGCGTTGGAGCTTGGCCACCGGATGGCCATTTTCGAGCAGGCGCAGGCCTCAGGCAGCATCATCAGAATTTCGCACCGCCGCCGCGCGGATGAGGCCGCCGAACCGGTTGCGGAAAAAATCCGGCCGGTCGTAAAAATAGCGTCTGCGGATGTTTATATTCCCGCCGGGACGTTTCTCCAGCCGTCCAAAGACGGGGAACAGGCGCTGGTCGGCCTGGTCCTGAAATATTTGGACGGTATCCGGGGCCGGATTGCAGATTTGTTTTGCGGCGTGGGAACATTCTCTTACCCTCTGGCGGCATGCTCCGGCACAAAAATTACGGCGGTCGATTCCTCGCAGCGTCTGTTGGACGGTTTTCGCCAAAGTGTCAATCGCAACATGATTTCCAATATTGAAATTATAACCAGAAATTTGTTTAAATATCCGCTGGACACACGCGAGCTGAAAGGCTTTGATGCCGTGGTGTTTGATCCGCCGCGGGCCGGCGCGTCGGCTCAGGTGGCGCAGCTTGCCGTCCTGCCGCCGGAGGATAAGCCTTCCAGAATAATAGCCGTTTCCTGCAATCCCCGGACTTTTGTCAATGATGCCAATGTCCTGACCGGCGCCGGTTACCGGATAGAGGAAATAACCATGGTTGACCAGTTTGTTTATTCTAACCACAGCGAATTGGTCGCCTTATTTACAAAGCAAAAGTGATAAAGTATAGTAAATTCAGCCGCAGGGGAAGAGAGATGCCGCACAAGTTGTTTGTTTTGCCAGTTTTGTTGTTTTTATCGGCCTGTGTAACGCCGCAGGTTGCCGAAATATGTCCGCGCGTCGTCATTCCGCGGGAAACGGCCTATCAGACCCAGATTGTAAATTATAAGGAGCAGTTCCAGATATCTCTGGTCGGATACAACGGTTTTTGCTACAAGGATGAGCGGGTCAACCGAACCAAAGCCGTAATTGAGCCTGTCTTCCTGATAAGACGGGTCCGCCCGGGCGATGAAAATGCCGTGTCATTTGCTTATTTTACCGAAACGGTTAAGGGACCGCCGGCTTACCTGGGCAAGAAAACATATTATGCCGACGTTTATATCCCTGCGGACAGAGAAGAAATGGAATATACGGCTCCGCAGGTCGAAGTAAAAGTTCCCGAAGGGATGAAATATGACTTTGATATCAATCTGGGGCTGGTGCTCAGCCCGGAGGAACTGAAATACAACCGGCGCACCTTTGATATAAATTACCGCATGGATTAAACCGCCGCGGGCAGGACTGTTTATGATAATCGACCGGATTTTGTGCGTAAAAGCAGCCGGATTTTGTACAGGAGAAAAAATATGAATTTGTTTAATCATGACAAGCAGCTGAAATCAATGGCCGATGCCATCCGCTTTTTGACGGCGGACGCGATTGAGAAGTCAAAATCCGGTCATCCGGGCATGCCTTTGGGAATGGCGGACGTGGCGACCGTCTTGTTCACGAAGTTTATTAAATTAAATCCGGAAGCTCCCCGCTGGTTTGACCGCGACCGTTTTGTGCTGTCCGCCGGACACGGGTCGATGCTTATTTATTCGCTGTTGTATCTGCTGGGATACAAGGACATCAGCATTGACGATATCAGAAACTTCCGTCAGCTCGGCGCAAAGACGGCCGGACATCCCGAATACGGACACCTGGCCGGAATAGACATGACGACCGGTCCGCTGGGGCAGGGAATTTCTTCTGCTGTCGGAATGGCGCTGGCCGAACGGATACTCAATGCCAGATTTGGCGATGAGCTCTGCTCCCATTATACATATGTCATCAACGGCGACGGCTGCCTGATGGAAGGAATTTCCGAAGAGGCGATCTCTCTGGCCGGGCATCTGGGACTAAACAAACTGATTGTTTTATGGGACAATAACAATATTACCATTGACGGTACGGTAGACAAGGCAAATTCAACGGACCAGATCATGCGCTTCCGGGCAGTCGGCTGGAATACTCTGGACGTCGACGGACACGATTATTCTCAGATTGAAAAGGCGATAAGTCAGGCGCAGGAGTCGGATAAACCGACATTGATTTCCTGCCGGACCAAAATAGGTTTTGGCGCGCCGACCAAATGCGGAACGTCGAAATGCCACGGCTCGCCTCTGGGAGCGGAAGAGGTTGCCGCCATGCGCAAAGCCCTGCAGTGGAATTACGAACCTTTTGAGGTGCCGGAAGATATTCTGCAGGCCTGGCGGAATGCCGGTCGGCGCGGTATGGATGCTTATAAAGTCTGGGAGCAGAAAGCCCAGACAGCGGGACAGCCCTTTGCGGATTATATTGCCAATAAGCTTCCGGCGAACTGGACTGAAGCGCTGACAGAACTCAAAAGAAAGGCCGTTGCCGAAAAGACAAAGGTTGCAACCCGCAAAGCCTCGCAGATGTGTTTGGAAGCCATAGTTCCGCATGTGCCGCAGATTGTCGGCGGTTCGGCGGATTTGGCCGCGTCGAACCTGACGCTCGTTGACGGAATGAAAACAATTGTGAAAGGCGATTACGACGGCAACAACATTATGTATGGCATCCGCGAGCATGCGATGGGCGCTGTAATGAACGGCCTGTCTTTGCACGGCGGCGTTATTCCGTATGGCGGAACGTTTTTTGTGTTCTCCGATTACATGCGTCCGGCAATGCGTCTGGCGGCCTTGATGGGGATTCGCGCGATTTATGTCTTAACGCACGATTCCATAGGCGTCGGAGAAGACGGGCCGACGCACCAGCCGGTCGAACATCTTGCCTCGTACCGCAGCATGCCGAACATTCTGACCTTTCGTCCCTGCGATGTTGTCGAAACGGCGGAAGCCTGGCAGCTGGCAATTGAATCTGAACATACGCCGAGTATTCTGGCCTTGTCCCGCCAGGGGCTGCCGCTGCTCAGAACATCTTCCGAAATTCTGGAAAGCGCGCGCGGCGGTTATATTATCCGCGGCGACAAAGACAACCGTCAGGCAACGCTGATTGCGACCGGTTCGGAAGTTTCTCTGGCCGTATCCGCGCGCGACAGGCTAAAAGAGGAAGGAATAGAGGTGGCGGTCGTCTCAATGCCCTGCACGGAATTGTTTGACCGGCAGCCGCTTGACTATCAGGAAGAAATTTTGGGCGCGGCGCCGCGCATTGCCATTGAAGCAGCCTCCAAATTCGGCTGGGAAAAATATGTCGGGCTTGACGGCGATATCATTGGTATGGACGGCTTCGGAGCTTCCGGTCCGGCCGAACAGCTGTACGAGCATTTCGGCATCACGGTCGAAGAAATTGTCGACAGCGTCAAAAATCTTCTGAAAAAATAATTCCGGGCCCGGCTCCAAAAGCCGGGCTTTTTTCTTTTGCAGACCATGCGGTCCGACGCAGACGGCCGCAATTCCTTGTTGCGGCGGCGAAGGGCTTCTCTCCGGAAAATGCCGGCAAAGGCGCCTTTTGAAAGTTCCGGCATGATTTGTTTTTGAAAGACGTCGGCGCAGCTTTTCTCCTGAAAACCCCGGTCAAATTCCTGTCTTAAAAATGTCGGCGGATTTCCTGTCTGAAAGCGCCGGCATGACTGCTCTTTGGAAAAATGTTTATGCTGAGCGGTTGGAAAAGCCTTTTGCCGGCCGGAGTTGTTTTTGCGGATATATCGGCACTATTGCTTGCTCCCCCAAAAAATATTTTTATAATAAAACGGAATTTTATGAGGGGATGACTATGGATATGACATTTGAAATTATCGGGTGGCTGGCCGGAATTTGCACGGCGGTTTCTTTTGTTCCCCAGTCGCTGAAGACGTTCCGCACCAAAAATGTGGCGGGATTGTCCGCGTTGACCTACACGGTTTACAATCTCGGTGTTTTGGGCTGGGTTGTTTACGGAGCTTACCTGAAATCTTATCAGATGGTAGTTTTTAACGCCGTCTGCTTTGCTTTTTCTTTTTCCGTCCTGGCAATGATTTTGCGATACCGCCGCCGCAGTCGTTTATAGGATTGTTCTGCATCGCGCCGGCGAGCCTTGTTTTTTGCGACAAACTGACAGAAAATCAGCGTTTGAGATATTCTTTGTTTTTGTAAAATCTCACAAAGGCGTCTTTGACGCTGCTGACGGTCTGCTGAAGTTCTTTTTTGCCGTCCTGATAGATAAAACCGTTGATGGCGTCTTCGTCTTCCCTGCGGAAAGGTATTTCCGGACAATCCCTCAGCAGGGCAATGGTCTGGGAAGAAATCCTGCTTTCGGTCGAACGGAAATTGTCAAAATTTACGCTTTTGCCGCCGATAATGTGTTCTCCGCAGATTTTATAAATATCTTTCAGCTTTTGGGAATAGTCAGCCGCGGATGAGAAGGAATTTCTGATGAAACCTGAGCGGATGCTGCGGATAAACCTTATTTTTTTCTCAAGGTCAGCTTCGGGCTTCAGGGAATTGCGCAATTCCTGAATACCGTCGGCGATAAACCGTATCTCGTCGCTGTCGGCTGTTTCTGCCGCCGGCTGGATGACTTTGTCGCGGCAGGCCCGCTTGTAAAAAAGAAATCTGTCGTCAATTGCGTTAAGATCCCGCGTCCGGACATAAAGTTTGCGCTGCTCCAAAAATTTCTGTTCCAAAACGGAGCGTTCCAGAGCGTCATATACGTTAAGGGTGTCAATCAGAGTCAAATTGCCGAGATCAGGCGCCGTAATTCCTTTCTGCCGCAGCTTTTCGAGCAGAATATGCTGCCAGAGAGAGGTTTTGAGGGCGGCTTCGATTTTGACTGTATTATTAAGCTTTTTGTTCAAAATTTCCTGACTGCCGGAAGTTCCGGACGGAAGAGCTTCGTAAACGAAAACTTCTGTCCGGACAACGCCGTTTTTCTGAAACAGCAGGCTGCTTTGCGGAAAATCCGCGCGAAGACCGTCCTCTGCTTCATCCGGAGCCGGATTTCTGGCCGCGGTTTTCCTCACGACCGCAATATCCGGAGAGACCATGCCGTATTGTGCGCAGAATTTGAGAGCCAGATCATTGAGGCGGATTTCGAGAAGATGCTGTTTAAAATCGGAAGAATTGTTCAGATTGAGGGATTTTGACGTGTAAATACTGTTGTGCCGCACATTGTTTTCGTCGTCTTTCCTGACGGATCCCAAACTTCCCCAGCCCAGCGAGGTTCCGATCAACAGAGCCGGGTTCGTGCGGTTCAGATATCTTGCGGCCATTCCTGTATGCGGCATTCGGCCCCCTTTGCAAATGTGCTGACAACAATATCTAAATTATAGCATAATTAAGAAGGATTACAACAGGCTTTTTTACGCTGTGGCAAAGCTCTGAAAACAAGCCTTTTCCCGGTTGCCGGGAAAAGTTTTCCGGAGTTTAAGAACTCATAAAAAAATGTTGCAAATCCTCCCGGTTGGAATATATTTGCTCATAGCTAAAACATTAACAGGTAAGGAGATTAATATGCCTTTAGTTACTATGCGTCAGATTCTTGACCATGCCGCCGAGAATAATTACGGTGTTCCGGCTTTCAATATCAATGATATGGAACAGGTGCTGGCTGTTTTGCAGGCCGCCAGAAAAGTCAACGCCCCCGTCATCTTGCAGACGTCGACCGGCGCCCGCAAATTTGCCGGAGATCCGATGATCCGCCATATGGTTAAAGCCGGTATTGAGATGTTCCCCGAACTGCCGATTTGTCTGCATCAGGATCACGGCGCTTCGGTTGATATCTGCCAGTCGGCAATTGTCAACGGCTATTCTTCGGTCATGATGGACGGTTCTCTGGAAGCTGACGGCAAAACTCCTTCTTCCTTTGAGTATAATGTCCGCGTTACCAAAGAAGTCGTTGCCCGCGCGCATGCGGTGGGCGCTTCCGTTGAAGGCGAACTCGGCGTCATCGGCTCTCTGGAAACCGGCAAGGGCGACAAAGAAGATGGCCACGGCGCAGAAGGAACGATCGATAAAAAACGTCTGGTAACCGATCCTGACGAAGCGGCCCGTTTTGTTGCCGAAACCAAACTTGACGCTTTGGCCGTTGCCGTCGGAACATCGCACGGCGCTTACAAATTTACCCGTAAGCCCGACGGAGAAATTCTGGCAATCGACGTTATTGAAAAAATTCATAAAAAACTGCCGAATACTCACATGGTTATGCACGGGTCTTCTTCTGTTCCGCAGGAGCTTCAGGATCTGATCAACGCTTACGGCGGCGCCATTCCGCAGACTTACGGCGTTCCGGTCGAGGAAATTGTCCGCGGCATCAAGTCGGGCGTCCGCAAAGTCAATGTTGATACGGACTGCCGTATGGCGATTACCGGCGCAATCCGCAAAGTTTTTGCCGAAAACCCGAAAGAATTTGATCCGCGCAAATATCTCAAGCCCGCGATTGAAGAAATGCAGAAAGTCTGTGAGGACCGCTATATCGCGTTTGGAGCGGCCGGTCATGCCGACGGCATTAAAGTTGTTCCGATGTCCGTAATGGCCAAACGTTATGCCGACGGTGAACTCTGATTCTGTCAGATGGTTCGGCTGCTGAAGAAAGACCCCTGCAGACGGTTGTCTGCAGGGGTCTCTTATCCTGAACACTTTTTTATTTATTCGGAGTTAGTCAGTGTTCAGAAATCTTTACAGACTTTTTCCCTTCTGAGAAGTAAAAAAGGACGAGACAAAACCGTTTTGCGTTTTGGCAGGCGCATATTTTTCTAAAGTCTGCTGCAGCTTCTGCTTCTTTTCGGGGGATGTGTATATTTTTTTCAGTTTTTCTGCCGCGGCGTAAATGATCAGATATTTTTCTTCTTTTTTCAATTTGGCTTTCTGAGCTTCGGCGATGGCTTTTTCATAAAGCAGAGCACTTTGCTCAGGATTGTTGATTGTTCCGCCGATGTTCATGAGCTCCTGACAGCGTTCTTTGCCTTTCATATGTTTCATGGCCATAAAAAACAGCGTCCGGTAAGACTCCTCTTTGTCAAAAAGTCTCTGAATATTCGCCAGATTTTTCAAAGAGCCGATTTTTGCAACATTGGGCGCGTATTTATAGGCCTTTTTCAGATGATATTCGGCAAAGCGGAATTTTGCGATATTTTCATTTTTGCGGATACTGATATCGTTTCCGCCCAGATAACTGTTGGCATAAACTTTATGAATATTATACAAATCCGTCGGAATATCCGTGCTTTTGAGAGCTCGTTCGCAGGCGGCGCGCACCAGTTCCTGGCTGCCGGTTAGCCCTTTGGCGCATGCGGAAATAATATTAATGTCGCTGGTATATTTCAGGGCTTCTTTCAGGCAGGTGTTTTCGTCGTTGTTTTTATGGGCGTCTTCCTGCTTGTTTTCCAGAATAAGACTGCGATACAGTTTGGAAAAGTTGTGATATCCTTTGGCCAGCTGTTCGTTTTCCAGGGTCGGCGCCATATCTTCCAGCCGCTGAACCAGCTTGCTGATGTTGACGGTTGTGAAAACGCTTTTGGATTCCATGCTGAAAATGTCATAAATATCCTGTCCGAGGTCAAGGGCGTCTTTAGCGGCGCGCAGTTTGGGATCTTTACCGATTCTCACCTCCAGCAGGGGATCTCCGCCGATGTAGGTGCCTTCGGAATCATAAAGTTTCACATCGTTGATGCCGGCCAGCAGCGCCAGTTCCGTGCGCGCGTCGTCCAGAGCTCCGCCGTCCAGTTCAAAGGCATTGTCCTTGATGTCGTTCAGCTTGGAGTCAATGTAAAAATTAAGAAAAGCGTCGACAAGAGGATGGTCTACCGACAGATAAACTTTATCGCTGCAGTCTTCGGGAATGCCGTCCGGATACTTTTTATCCAGCTCTGCGGCAGCCGCCTGATTAAAAGTTTCGGCCATCATAATTTTCCACGGCGAGGAATCGTCTTCTTTGGACAGGTCCTGCAGAATATTTTGTTTAATTTCTTCCATAGTTATGGACGAAACGGGTCTGGGTGGCAGCGGGGGGATTTTTTTCCCGAATTGATCATAAAGAGAAACCCATTCTTTTTTGTTTTTTTCTTCCATAACGAATCTCCGGTTAGACGAATTTGTCATTATTCTGTATTTTTTTAACAAATTTGTCAATATAAAATGGGGCAAAAAAAACCGCCGGAAACTCCGGCGGCGGCAATGAGTAATAAATTTACGCCTTCTGGCAGAAACGAAATACGGAAACCTTATAGCCGTCAATGAACGGCTGGATCCTCCGCTTTTTCGCCCGCATGGTCGACGGCGGCGTTGTAATCGGCCAGAAAATCCTCCATTTCCTGCTCGTGTTCGATTTCTTCTTTCAGAATCTTAGCCGAAACTTTGAAGGTTTCGTAATCTTTGCCAAAAGTCATTTCGCAGATTTGCTGATAACGGGCGATAGCGCAACGTTCGGCAACCAGATTTTGTTTGACCAGTTCCATTATCCAGTCGTTTTCGGGCGCGTCATAGCGGCAGCGGGCCAGACTTGTCCACTCTTTGGGATCAAGAACCGGCGTGCCGCCCAGTTCAATGATGCGTTTTCCCAGTTTGTTGGCATGGTCATATTCTTCCCGCGCATGTTCCATAAACTCTTCGACGATGGACGGACGCATCGGCCCCTTGGCAACCAGGGCGCCGACCCAGTACTGGTAATAGGCCAGCCATTCTTCGGACAAAGCTTCGTTTAATACTTTCAACAGTTCGTCATGGTCGACTTTGCTGATTTTTTGAGCCATTTCTCCCATATTTTTTCTCCACACTGTAAGGTTAAGTTCTTGTTCTGCTTTTAGATAATGTCAAAGTGAAAAAAAACAACGCCGCCGCCGGGATTATTTTTCTGGCTTTTAATTCCGGCATGCGTTATTATTTCAGTAACAGGCAAAAGGAGACGGAAATGGTAAAAATCGCACCCAGTATTTTATCCGCCGATTACGGCAAATTAAAAGACGAGATAGAAGCGCTCGAAAAAGCCGGCGCCGACATGATACACATGGACATCATGGATGGTCATTATGTTCCGAACCTGACATTTGGCCCGGCGGTTGTCAGACAGCTGCGTCCGTATTCGTCGCTGCCGTTTGACGTGCATCTGATGGTGGAGAATCCCGATGAGATGATTCCCTGGTTTGCTGAGGCGGGAGCCGATATCATAACGGTTCATGCGGAAGTCTGTCCGCATCTGGACCGCACGTTGTCCTCAATCCGCAGTCTGGGAATCAAGGCCGGCGTTTCCCTGAACCCCGCCACGCCGGAAAGCGTTCTTTCTTATGTGCTGGATAAAATCGATTTGGTTTTGGTCATGAGCGTAAATCCCGGATTCGGCGGTCAGAGCTTTATTGAAAGCCAGCTGGAAAAGATTGCGAATATAAAGGAAATGCGCGGCAGCAGAAATATCGCCATTGAGGTGGACGGCGGCATCAACCCGCTGACGTCGTCCGAATGCATTGCGGCCGGTGCCGATATTCTTGTGGCCGGCACCTCGGTTTTTGCCGGCGGCGATTATAAAAAGAACATTGAAGCTTTAAGGTAATTTTAAGACACCGCGAATATAATGACGGCGGATTTGCTCTGTTTGGGAGAAAAACAATGGCATTGGTTATGGTCATCGAGGATGAAGAGGCGTTGGCCCTGCTCCTGAAATACAATTTGGAAAAGGAAGGTTATGAGGTTCTGTGGGAATCCCGCGGCAGCAAAGCTTTGGCGGAAATTGAAAAAAACTGTCCGTCGGTCATCCTTCTGGACTGGATGCTTCCGGAGATGTCCGGTGTCGAAATATGCAGGCTTATCCGCAGCAAGCCGGATATTAAGAACATTCCCGTTATTATGCTGACGGCCAAAGGCGAAGAGGAAGATAAAGTAAAAGGGCTTTCGGCCGGCGCCGACGACTATGTAACCAAGCCTTTTTCCGTTCCGGAACTGATGGCAAGGGTCAAAACAAACCTGCGCCGCGCTCCCGAGCTGGTGCAGCATAAGGAGTTTGTCTTTGAGGATATCCGGATGGATCTGGTGGAAAAGAAAGTATTCCGCGGAGAAAATTATATCCATCTCGGACCGACGGAATTCAGGCTCCTGCGGATGCTGATGGAAACGCCGGGCAGGGTTTTTTCCCGCGAAACGCTGCTTAAAACGGTCTGGGGAGATAATATATATGTTGAATCCCGCACGGTCGATGTTCATATTCGACGTCTGCGCAAATCCTTGAATCAGTACGGTCCCGATTATATCAGAACCGTCCGTGCGACCGGATACTCGATAGATACGGCTCCGGGAGACGGCGGCGAAGAAGAGGGCGAAACGCCGGAATAAACGTCGGCCGGGATAGCGTCCGATTCTGTCGGAGATTTTTTATTTTCCTTAAAAATTCGGTTGCGGAAAACTTTCGACTGTCAGAGACAGAAAGGGTTTTGCGCGGGTTTCTGCTGTCCGGCCTCAAGGGCGGAGCATTTTTACGATCTCTTCATAACCGTAAAGACCGTCTATTTTGCCAAAGGCCAGATAAGATGGTCTGCTGGAGAAAATCTCCTGCGCAGCTTTCATGATGTCTTGTTCCGTTGTCGCCGATATTCTCTTTTTTATTTTGCCCAGATCCTGCAGTTTGCCGAAATTAACGAGCTGTTCGGCGGCAACGACGTAACAGGAGTCATTTTCCTCATTTTTCTTGGTCAGAATACTGATCAGCTGTCTCTGAGCTCTGTGCAGTTCGCGCTGGCTGACTTCGTCGGAGCGGATTTTCCGGATTTCTGAAATAATGATATCCATTATTTTGTTGATGTTGGCGGCGTCCGCTTCTGCCGTGATGCTGAAGCAGCCCGTGTCTGTTTCGTTATCGATATCGCAGTCAATACTGTAAACTAGACCGTTTTTAATGCGGATTTCTGTATTGAGACGCGAATTTTCTTCTCCGCCAAAAATTTGTCCCATCAGAACTTTGGCAATATCCATATGTCTGCCGCCGGGATTGAGATCAAATCCCAGCCGGATTTTTGCCTTTTCGTCTTCCTGGCGGATATGTTTAAATCCGCCGATATAGCGGGCCGGCGGATAGACGGAAGCTTGTCCTTTTGGCAGGTTTGAAAAATATTTTTTCGCCAAAGCCGTAATTTCCTCATGTGCGATATTGCCCGAAGCGGAAAGCACCATATTGGCGCCGACGTAATTTCGGTCGCGGAAGGCGGTCAGATCCTGCCGGGTGAAACTGTCGAGAGTTTCCGGCGTACCCAGAATATCCTGACTCAGGCTCTGCGCGCCGTAAACAAGTTTGGAAAATTCGTCGTCAAACAGGTCTTCGTCGTCATTTTCGTCTTCAATCATTTCCTGACGGATGACCTGTTTTTCAAGCCGGATGTCTTCCGGGCTGAAACTGGAGTTTTGAATGATGTCTGCCAATAGGCTGACGGCAAATTCTCTGCTTTCGCAGGGAACTTCCAGACAAAAAGACGTTGCGCTGCTGTCTGTCCAGGCCTCCGAGCTGCCGCCGATATCCGCGATGGCGTCGTTCAGTTCGATTTCACTTCTGGCCGGTGTTCCCTTAAAAGTCATGTGCTCGCATAAATGCGCCAGTCCGCTGTGCTGCGCATCCTCATGGCGGGAACCTGTTTTTACCCAGATTCCGGCATTGAAAAAACTGGAATAAGGACGCTTTTGCGTAACGACGGTCAGACCGTTGTCAAGAATTGATATTTTTGGTTTCATAAATTCAGCCGTAAAATTAAAAACATGCGGGCATCTGCCATAACCGGTATTTTCCCGCGGCAAAACGAAAATGCCGGATTTTGGGGTACCCGACGAAATCTGTTCTGATTATGGGAGTTTCGCAAACTTTGTCAATCCGAATTTAAAACAGCTTCAGGACGGATCGGCAGTTATTTAAGAAATAAAGCTAAAAGAGTCTGAGGACGGACTGGCTGGCCTGAGAGGCGAGAGACAGGGCATTGACGGCGAGCATCTGTCTGGTCTGCAGGGCAAGCATATTTGCGCTTTCCTGGTTCATGTCGGCCAGCGTCAGTTTGTCGGCGCCTTCTTCCAAAATATTGATCATTGCTTCGGTAAAATTCTGCCGGGTAGTCAGAACATTATTATAGGTACCGAATTGTGCGGAATAATCACGGAGTTGGCTGAGGGCGGAAGATATCTCTGATAAGGATCGGGAAATGTCTGCGGCGGTAATCCAGGCGGTTTCTGATAGCCCCAGAGCCCGGGCTGAGGTGTCAACGCCGCAGATTTCGGCACGGGAGCTGCCGTCTTCGTTAAAGCTGACTTTCAGGCTATTGCCGAGAAGAAGGTTAATGCCTTTATAGCTCCCGTCTCTGATCAGGGCATCATATTGCGCGATAATTTCGTTGAAATCGCTTCCGTCCGAGCCGATAACGGCCTCTTTTCTCGTGTCATCCGGAAAGCGGCTGTTAAACAAGACATCCCACTCGGGAGCCGGTGCAGGCGTCGTTGCCGAAAACTGTGGAGAGGACGCGGGATTAAACGCCCCCGATGATGAATTGCTGAAATCATTGTCCGCTTTTATACCCGTAGTCTTTTCGTTGTGTTTTTGCGAGATTTTTGCTCCCTGCATTATCTTCAGGGCGCCACTGTCCGAACTGTAAAAAGAATACTGGCTGGTACGGTTTTCAATATAAATATCTGCAGCGGAACCAATCTCAATGCGCGCTCCCGCTCCCGAATTTATCATGGCATAGGAGTTTTTTCCGTTCAGTAGAATATTGAGTTTTCCGTAAATATTAAAATTTCCGTGTCCATCGTTAAAAAGGGCCGAGCTTGAAGCCCCATCCGTTGAGATGGTAACTTCGCTGCCTTCCTGCAGAGTAATTGCCGCGTCGCGGGTTAAGCTCTGCATGCCATAAGACAATTCACCGGAGGTCTGAATATTAACTTTCGCTCCGGACAGAATATGTATTTGCGCCGCGTCATAACTGTAAATTCCGTAAGCTCTCCGACCGTTGCCACGGATGTTGATATTGCCCGCAACATCCAGACAGGCTCCCTTGTGCGCGTAGATACCGACCTTGCCCCAACCGTTTGCCGGGGAAGTTGTCAGCGAGATGTCAACATTGCTTATTTGGGCTCGGATGTTGTCTCCTTCGGCGTAAATGGCGCCGGCATTCACCGTAGCCGAGTAAGAGTTGGTATAATTTATTTTTAAATCCGAAACCAGACAGCCGTCTTGCATTACAATTCCCGATTTTGCCGTTGTCATTTCGAAACTCAGTTCCGAAAATTTTGTTCCGTCAGCGTTTCTGTAAGCCGCATTAGGGTTTTGGGTAGAAAAATATTCGGTGCCGACAAGCTTCTGGCCTTGTTTGAGTTCAATATTGTCATCATTCGAAAAAACTATTTTGCCGTAGATGACGATAGTTTTTTTGCCGGCGGCAACAGCCGCCTTCAGTTCATCGGCTGTTTCGACAACGGCGCCGTCAGGACCGACCTGTTCCTCAAACCATGATTTTTCCGGCAGAGAGGCGGATGTTTCCAGAGCCCGGAGGGCGGTGGAAGATGCCTGAGCGAGAAGCCCGGCAGCGGCGTCGATGGTTTCGGCCACGGCTTTAAGGGTCTGTATCCCCTGAGACATGGCATCCAGCAGGGCATTGAGGTCCGAGGCCCGGTCAGAGAGGGACTGCGCGGTATAATATGCGGAGGGATTGTCAATGGCAGAATTGACCTTCAGACCGGTCGACAGCCGGTTGGAGGTTATGTCCTGAAGTTTTGAGGTCTGCTGAAGACTGAGAAGATTGGCGCGCATGGAGGCATTGAGGGAGACGTTATGAAGCATAACAGCCTCCGTTCAGGGGGATAAAACGGCGTTTAGCCGGAATAAGAACCCTCGTTAAGACCATACTGGTAACAATCCGCACATGTGTTAAGTGTATACACAGGATATAATACGCGCGGGAATATTAACAATTCCTTACCCGGTATAGAATTTATGTCAACTTCAACTACGCTCTTGCTAAAAGTTCGGAAATAGTGCAATATCGGCAATTATAATTTTTTTATGGATAGTAAAATGGCACTGAAATTTGAAGTATTAAAAACAACGGGCAAAACCCGCCGCGGAAAATTGTATACAAAGCATGGCGTTGTCGATACGCCAGCCTTCATGCCGGTCGGAACCTGCGGGACGGTAAAGGCGATGATGCCGGAATCCGTCGCCTCGACGGGAGCGCAGATTCTTTTGGGTAATACCTATCATCTGATGCTGCGCCCGGGAGCCGATTTGGTCGAAAAAATGGGCGGCCTGCACAAGTTTATGAACTGGGATAAGCCGATTTTGACGGATTCCGGCGGCTTTCAGGTTATGAGCCTGACGGGACTGCGCAAACTGACGGAAGAGGGCGTAACCTTCAGCTCGCATGTCGACGGAAGCAAACATTTTTTAAGTCCCGAAAAATCAATGGAAATACAGCATAAGCTCGATTCGAATATTACCATGTGTCTGGATGAGTGCGTCAAATTGCCGGCGCCGCACGACATTGTCCAAAAATCGATGGAAATGTCCATGCGTTGGGCCAAACGCAGCCGCGCGGCTTTTGTCGATCGTGACGGATACGGCATTTTCGGTATTCAGCAGGGCGGAAATTACCGCGATTTGCGGCAAATTTCCGCGGACAGGCTGAAAGAAATCGGTTTTGACGGTTACGCCATCGGCGGCCTTGCCGTCGGCGAAGGGCAGGAGGTTATGTTTGAGGTTTTGGACTATGCGCCGGGAATGCTGCCTGAGGACAAGCCCCGTTACCTGATGGGCGTCGGCCGCCCGGATGATATTGTCGGCGCTGTTCTGCGCGGCGTCGATATGTTTGACTGCGTTATGCCGACCCGCTCCGGCCGGACGGCGCAGGCCTTTACGCGTTACGGCACGGTTAATGTCCGCAATGCCCGTCATCGCGAAGATCCCCGTCCGCTGGAGGAAGGATGCGATTGCCCGCTTTGCAGAAATTACAGCCGGGCTTATATTCATCATCTGCAAAAATGCAATGAAGTGCTTGCCGTAATGCTTCTGACTTGGCATAATATCCGCTATTATCAGCGCCTGATGCAGGGAATACGCCGCTCCATCGAGGACGACAGTCTGCAGGAGTTTGCCGCCGGATTTTATGCGGACCAGGCCAAAGGAGATATTGAAGAGGTGTAGAATGGCCGAAACATGCAACAACAGTATGGATGAAATCGTCGATTCTTTTGCGGAGCAGAACAAGCAGGACGGGCTTCGGGTTTTTGTCGCCGGCGGTAGCCGCCCGGGAACGGATCCCCAATATGTTGAAGAGGCTTATAATCTTGGCCGTCAGATTATCAAGATGGATTTCAAGCTGGATTTCGGCCTTTCCAATTCGGGCATAATGGGAGCTGTGGCCCGCGGCGTTCTGGACGGCTGGAACAAAAAACAGTGCACGATAAAAGGCTACCCGATTCAGGCGGTAACCACGCAGGCTTACTATGATTTGTATCCTCGCGACGACGAGCTGATTTCCCAGATGGAGAACCTGATTCTGGCAAAAACTCTGGAAGAACGGAAACAAAAGCTGTTGAACGCCGATTTTGTGGTTTTTGCGCCGGGCGGTGTCGGCACGCTGGACGAACTGGCTTATGACTGCGTGGCGATGCAGGATGGTTTTTTGCAGATCAAGCCTTTTATTCTGTACAATATCAACGGTTATTTTCATCATCTTCTGGAATATATGAAGGCAATTGCCTTTGAGGGGTTTGCCGATCCGATTCCGTTTATTGTGGTTGATAACAGCGATGAGATCAGCATTGTGTTCCGCCTGCTCAAACTGCGCTATAAAAAGGGGCATACGACCGCGGAAGCTTATGCCAACACGCGCCAGCTGATTTATGAACTCCCCTATTTTCTAAAAAAGAAAGTCGATAACACCGTTTTTGTGGAGCATATCATCGAAAATATGGAGCGCGTTGAACGGGAAGGCAGCGAGGAAGAAAAGCAGGAGCTGGCCCGCGAAATAGAACAGGCGTATCTTGAAAAAGAGATCGAGCGTATGTATGAGCGTCTGGCAAAAACCGGACGGGACACATCAATTGTCAGCGACAAACTGACCAAACTCAAGAAACGGAAAATTCAGACCAAATAGCGCTCAGTCTGCCCGGCCTCCGGTCTGTTTTTGCCGAAAACGCGCGTCAGTCTTTCCTGTCGGCGCATATTTTCTGATAAAGGAAGGGGACTGAAATGACAACGTCTGTCTGGAAATTTCTCTGGAAATATATTTCGAAACTGAAAATATTGTTTTTCAGCGTATTGCTGTCCGTTTTGGTCGGCGAATTTTTTGTCCGTCTTTCCCTGTATTATGCGGCGGAGATCATCGAGGTTCTGTCTTCGGCTTCTGCCGAAAGGGAAGCAGCTATGTACCGCGCTCTTTATTATGCGGGGCTGGCGGCGTTTTTCCTGTTCGGCAAAGGATTGCTGCTGAATGTTGTTATTTTCATCGAGGCCCGTTTTCTGCCGGTTTTTATGAGCCGCATTTCAAAAGATCTGTTTAATTTTGCCCACAGACACTCGACGGCTTTTTTTGCCGAAGAAATGGCCGGCAACATTTCCGGAAAGATAAAAACGATTATAGATAACAGTTATTCGATTTATTACAATCTGTTATGGGGATTTTTCTCTCCCGCGCTGTCGATTGTTCTGACCTTTCTTTTTATTGCCGACGTCAGCATTCCGTTGTCGCTGATTATGTTGGGGCTGAATGCCCTGCTGATCTGGGCGCTGTATTTTCTCAGCTGCCGCCTGGCTCCTTATTCCGAAGCCCGAGCGCGAAGCATGTCGGAAGCCAACGGCGTGCTGGTGGACAGCATTACCAATGCCGCTCTTGTCAAAAATTTCGGAAATATCAGGTTTGAAAGAAAACACTATTTTCGCCAGATGAAAAAGGCAGCCCGGGCTGACATGGCCGAAAACCGCAAATTTGGCGTTCTTTTTGTTGCGCAGGGTCTGTTGCGGGCTTTGTTTCAGGCGGTTTTTTATGCTTTGCCGGTCTGGTATTGGTACAAAGGCGAGATTAACATCGGCCAGTTTGTGTTGATTCAGTCCCTGATTGCCGTTCTGAGCAATGTTTACAATATGCTTTCCATGAATTTTATGCAGTTTTTCAAGCTTTACGGCGGTATCCGCGACGGCCTGGCTCTGCTTGCGCGGCCGGTGGAAGTTGTTGATGCGCCGGGTGCCGGAGCAATTTCCGTCAGCGGCGGCGCAATAGAGATCAGCGGTTTGTTGTACCATTACAAAAGTTCGGAGCCCTTGTTCAGGGATTTCAGCCTGAAAATTGGTTCCGGCGAAAAGGTCGGGTTGGTCGGCCGCTCCGGCTCCGGTAAATCGACGCTGATAAAGCTGATTTCGCGGTATTATGACATTCAGGGCGGCCGTATTCTGATTGACGGACAGGACATCAGTCGTGTTACGCAGGAGAGCCTGCGCCGCAGCATAGCGCTGATTCCGCAGGATCCGAGCTTATTTAACCGCACAATTATGGAAAATATCCGCTACGGAAACCTGAAAGCTTCGGATGAAGAAGTTTATGAAGCGGCCAAAAAGGCTTATATCCACGATTTTATCATGAATCTGCCTGATGCGTACCGGAGCAGGGTCGGCGAACGGGGTGTCATGTTATCCGGCGGCGAGCGCCAGCGGATAGCCATTGCGCGCGCCATTCTGAAAAACGCGCCGATTCTGATTTTGGACGAAGCGACGTCGGCGCTCGACAGCGAAAGCGAAAAATACATACAGGATGCCCTTGCCGGACTGATGAAGGGAAAAACGGTCATTGCCATTGCCCATCGCCTGTCGACGCTGAAAGAAATGAACCGCATTGTGGTTATGGATAAGGGAAAGATTGTTGAAGAGGGGACCCATGAGGCGCTGCTGCGCAGAAAAGGGCTTTACCATGGTTTTTATGACATGCAGTCGCAGGGATTTTTGCGGCTGGAGCAGTCCTGAGGCCGGTCTTCTCTCTTGTCAGGCTCAAAAATGCAGACTATGCCGTAAAACGGCGGTCCTTCCGGTTTTTATAAGCGCCGCGGCTGCCGCAAAAGGCTGAAGCTCTGTTGCCGGGCGCCGTTGTCGAAAAATGAAGGCTGCCGACAGAAGGCTGCCGCCGGTTCCGATATTGACGGAAAATCGTTAGCAATATTTTTAATCTTTTGATTTATCCTCCTTTTATCGGGAGGAGCAGCAATGCTGAACTATATATGGATTTCTTTTTTTCTGGCCGCTTTTGCCATGGCGGTATACCGCAGTTTGTTTCTTGGTGATCCGGTTGTCTGGACTGAGCTGATCAGTTCGACTTTTGCGTCGTCAAAGGCTGCCTTCAGCATATCGCTAAACCTGACGGGTATCCTCTGCCTGTGGCTCGGCCTGCTGAAAATAGCCGAATTATCCGGGATAACGCGGCTATTGTCCCGCGCGCTTTATCCTCTGTTTCGCCGCATTATGCCAGAGGTTCCGGAAAACTCTCCGGCGCTGTCCTCCATGATTCTGAATATTGCCGCCAATATGCTAGGGCTGGATAACGCGGCCACGCCCATGGGGCTCAAGGCTATGGAGCAACTGCAGGAGCTCAACCCGAAAAAAGACACGGCTTCCGACGCGCAGATTTTATTTATGGTCATCAATACTTCGGCGGTTACGTTAATCCCCATAACGATTCTGATGTATCGTTCGGAGCTTGGATCCTCCAATCCCGCCGCGGTGTTTATCCCGATATTGTTTGCGACTTCTCTGTCCACGCTGGGTGGTTTTCTGGCGGTTGCCTGGGTGCAGAAGCTGAATGTTTTCAACCGGGTTGTTCTCGGATATCTGTTTGGGTTCGCGGCGTTTGTCGGTCTGATTGCCTGGTATTTTCTGTCTCTGCCGCCGGAAGAACGTCTTTCCGCTTCGGCCGCCTGGGGCAACTGCATTCTGTTTCTTTTCATTATCGGTTTTATTCTGGCCGGGCTGCTGAAAAAGATAAATGTTTATGAAACGTTTATCATCGGCGCGAAAGAAGGGTTTGACATTGCCGTCAGAATAATTCCCTATCTGGTGGCAATGCTGGTGGCTGTTGCGGTTTTGCGCAGCTCCGGCGTACTCAGTATGATTGTTCTGGCCTTTGAACGGATTTTTGAGGCCGCGGGTCTGGACACGGCGTTTGTTCCGGCTCTGCCGACCGCGATTTTGAAGCCGCTTTCCGGCAGCGGCGCCCGCGCCATGATGATTGAAACGATGCAGACTTACGGAGCCGACAGTTTTCCGGCGTTTGTATCGTCAATCGTACAAGGGTCGACGGAAACGACGTTTTATGTTCTGGCCGTTTATTTCGGCGCCGTAAAAATTACCAGAATCCGTTCCGCGCTGGCCTGCTCCCTTTTTGCCGATTTTGTCGGCATTACGGCGGCTGTCTGCCTGGCCTATGTCTTTTATCAGAACTAGTCTTCCAGACGGATAAAACTGCACCGGGTTGCAAGCGCCGGATTGTTTTTGATGTCTTTTGTGCCGTGGGAGATCATCTCGATAATTCTTTCGTCGTTGTCATATTCGGTATGGGCGGTTATCGGGTTGACCACGCCGACCCCGAAAGCCGAAATTTCTTTCGCGACGTTGATGTTCACGTTTGTTACGGCCGGACACATGCGGGAGTCTATGTATTCATCGACAAATTCCTGCGTAATATCATAGCTCAGCAGATCATTCGGGTCATTAAAGGCAACGACGTTGACTCTGTTGAACACGCGCTCCCCGTGCTTTTTTCCTTTTGGCGTGCAGTAGGAGTCGTACTGGTTGTGCACGGCGGGTTTTTTCCGGCCGATCTGCAGCATCGGCAGCTGGTTTGCAAGCATATAGACTGTCATGTTTTTGGTGCGCATTTCGTCAATAATCAGTCTGGCTTCCTTATTGCGTCTCAGATCTTCGCGGCCGACCTCGTTCACGATGTCGGAAACGCTGTCAATCAAAATCCGGCTGCCCAGGCTGTGGGTGATATAAACAATATTTTCCCTGTTCAGATCCCTGATTTGATTAAAGGAGGAGACTCTGCAGACTTTTTTCTGCCTGTAATCGAGGTTTTCCCATTTTGAGCTGAGCATCCAGCAGGTTGCCTGCTTGGCAGAGTTAAGAATCAGACCGTTCCGGTCAATAAGATAAATCATTGGGTCCGGCACCGTGTCGTTGATAAAACGCTTGGTCGTGTTGTTGAACGCCGCGCGTTTGTAGTCATACTGTCCGGAATAATCGTAAGCCAGGATGTTCTTTTGCGGCGTCGTGATATCCGACCAGGTTAGCTCAAAAAACAGCAGGTTTTTTGTTTTGTCTTCATTCTGCATTCTGGAAACCCGCAGATTGCCGATAACCGTTTCACCGTCGTCCGGGTTCAACAGCGTAATATCCTTAAAACGTTTTGAAAAGATAGTCAGGTTAAGATCTTTGGCTAGATTTTCCTGAATCCGGGTTGAATAGCCGGGTTCGTGCGTTCCGACCCCGTGGATCATCATGACCTTGACGGTATTTCCTTTGGCGAAATAACTGTCAATGCCGGGAATGTTGCCGCCCCGGATTTCGCATTGTCTGGTGTCTTTTTCCTCTCCTTTGTCAAGAATGGCTTCCATCATGCCTTTGCCGAAAGAAGAACATCCGGCAATGCCAAAAACCGCAAACAGGATAAGTAATCTTTTCATTTTGCCTCGCAGTGTTTTTTTTCTGCGGCAAATGTTAATATATCTTAAACTTAATATCAATATACTATTATTGTTGGTTTTATAATCGGGATTATATTGGGATAACTATGAAGGTATTAATCCAAAGAGTAAAGAAAGCCTCTGTTGAAGTCGGGGGAAAACCGGTGGCGGAAATCGGCCGGGGGCTTCTGGTTTTTGTCGGCGTCGAAAAGGACGATACGCCGGCGCAGGCGGAGTATCTGGCCAGAAAGACGGCAAGCCTGCGCATTTTTGAGGATGAGCGGGAAAAAATGAATCTTTCCGTAGCTGATATCCGGGGCGAAGCGCTGGTCGTGTCGCAGTTTACATTAGCCGGAGACACCAGCCGCGGCAACCGTCCCGGGTTTGAAACCGCGGCGCGGCCAGAAAAGGCAAAACCGCTGTACGAATATTTTGCGGATAGTCTGGCCGGTTACGAAATTCCGGTGCAGACCGGGATTTTTCAGGCTGATATGCAGGTATCGCTGATCAATGACGGGCCGGTAACTTTTATGTTGGAGAAGTAAAATGGCAGAAGACGAAAAGACGGCTGTATTACCGGAAAACGAAGTTCTGAAAAGACTGGCGCCGCAGACGCCGACTGAATTTTCCGGGATATTGAGACTGCTGCAGCAGACGTCGTTTGCCGACACCGCCAGATTAAGGGAACTTGAGCAGCAGACCTACAATCTCCTGAAAAACGAGCCTCAGAATACCGGCGGCCTGATTGTTTTGATGCAGATTGAAATCATGCTGGGCAACGCTCAGAAAGCCAAAGCCGTCGCCTACCGGATATGGGAAATCGGCGGCAGTCTGGCAGCCGATTTTGAACAGGTATATATAAACGGCCTGTTAAATCTGGGGTTAATCGAAATGGCTTCGGTTTTGCTGAAGCCGTATTTTGAAAATCTGCCTTCATATCTGAAAGAGCATTATCTGCTGTTTTATAAATACGCGCTGCTTTCCGGAAATTTGAGCCTGTTGGAAAGAATTACGCTGCTGCTGCCGGAGAGCGGCATCAGAAATGCCTTTTATGATTTTATCGGCGTCTATCGCTTTCTGAATTATGCCGAGGCTTTCCGCAATATCATGCGGGTGGTGCTGGAGAGCGTTAAGGATACGGTCTGCGCTTTTGATTTTGCATTATATACGGACCGGGGCTTTACGGATGTGGAAATCCGCATTTTTACGGGCAACGGCCTGCATGACGGAAAAGGGCTTCAGGAGACAATAGCTTTGCAGATGGCCTCGGCCTGCGCTGCCAAAAATACTCAGGTTCTCAACAATCTGGGGTTTGTTGTGCGCGATATTGCGGAACACCGGGGACTTATGCCGCAGAATCCGCTGGCGTGATAATCGGCGGCAACTTGTCGCGGGGAGCTTTTTTTCTTTCTGTCTGTTCAATCCTGTCAAGAATAACGCCGCCGGCTTTTTCAAAAAGTTTTTTCATCAGTTTGTAAGCGACGTCCTGTTCTTTTTCGCCCTCGGAAAAAACGACAAACCTGTTCTGATGCTCCGTCATTTCCGATTTTTCCTCGACATTCCGGACGCCGACCGCCACAACCATCTGCAGCCGGCTGGTACTGCTGTTGATCGGATCGATTTTGGCGCGCAGAACCTTGGAAGAAACAACATAATCGGCCAGATCTTCCTTATCCGTAACATAAAGATATTCGTTTCGGGCAAAGAGGTTTTTCAGAATACCGGCATGTTTTTCCGACCGGCTGTTGTCAAAAAATTCCGTAGGAGCAATATAGACAAGAGCTTTTTTATCGTCTTCCGCCTTGGCGGGAGCAGGAGGCACTTTGTATTTTTCTAGCTCTTCTTCGCTTGTCGGCTGGATAAAAGCGCCTTGTTCTTTCGGCGCGTTCGGCTGCAGGGAAAATTCCTTGTTGACCTCGTCGACAATTTCGCTCATGCTCTGTTTTTCCGCGGAAGCGGACGCCGCCTCCGTTTCCTCCAGCAGCGCGTTGACGGCGGGAAAAATATTGGCTTTCTGCAGATAGCCCGTAACTTCGACGCAAATGGACGCGTTGTCCTGTTTGGTTGTTCGCACGGCCATATCCTCGATATAATTGTCTACCAGATTATACACAAAAACATTAAAATCATGTTCATTCAGATCATTTTTATAATCTTTGACGGCGTCAAGGGCGCTGACAGCCTGAAAACTGGCTTTGTCCGTAACTCTGACCCGGGCGGTGGATTTTGCCTCGCCTCCGCTGATGTTTTCACAGGCGCTGCCGTAAATGGCAATCGCGTCGTCTTCCGGGAATGTGTCGACGGCAACATTTCCGGTTTCCTGCGCGGCGGCGGGAAAAACGGTGCCCAGAAGAAAAAGCGCTGTTGCCTGTAATTTTTTCATTTACCACCAGCTGCGGTCATCATTTTGGATTTGGCGGATGGTTTCGACCCACTCGTTGATTTTGGCATTGTTTTTGTCAAACAGGGTGGATTTGTATTCGATAACGGGCGTGTCGCGGTTCGGGTCGGCCAGTTCCCGGACGGTAATTTCGAGATTGTAATCCGCGTCGTTCATATTGTTGACTCTGGTAAAGGTCCGCGATCCTTCGATAATGGATTTTGTAACTTCTTTGGCATAATAAAACCCGTCGGGTAGGCTTTCGCTTTCTTTTTTCACCTCTTTAATATAAAGGCGCGGCGCCGGATTCTGCTCGAAAATTTCGGCAGTCTGGTCAAGCATGCGGTTGGTTGCCCTGGTTGCGGCGATTGCGTAGACATCGGGAATAATCATGTCGTCATAGATTTCCTGCTGTCCGTAAGGCGTGTCGATAACGTATCTGACCTGCGGTTCAGTGGACAGAACCGTGCAGGCGCCGAGCAGGAGCAAAGCCGTTAAAGTAACCTGTTTTTTCATGGTCGTATTTCCTTTGCAGTCATTTTTTATTCAATATAAAGACTTTTAAACAAATTCTCATTATGTTTTTTAAGTTATTCACTAATTGCATTTTTCAAAAAAATCGGTTACATATCAGAAATAATCTGAACAAACGGAACTTTTTATGAAAAAACTTTCTTTTTCGCTCCTGTTGGTTTTGTGTCTAAGCGCCTGCATGCGTCCCACGACCAGGCATCCGCCTCTGCCCTCTCTGGACAGCAGCGACATGCGGCAGATTCGCCGTGAGATTGTCGGTTTTTCTCATCAGGCGTCAAACGAGCGGCGTTACCGCATCAGTAATGTTCATTACAATCTGATGAAGTCAACGGGTCAGGAACTCTGCGACCGCAGACTGCTGCCCGATATCGGGGTAGACCTGATGCGCCTTAACAGGCTGAAAGCCAGCCGCTGGTTTAATCCAAACTATCAGGCGCTTAAAGACGAGCATGACGATGTCAAAAACATATATCACCGCAATGTCGGCGATGTCTGGATTGAGAATGTCTACAAAAATTCGGCGGCAGCGAAAGCCGGACTGAAAAAAGGCGACAGGCTGGTAAGGCTGTATGGTGTCGACATACCGGTTGAAGGAAAAGTTTTTGAAAAGATAAATAATTTAATGATCCGCCATTCCAAAGACGGCCTGCCGGTGGACGTGGAGGTTGAAAGAAACGGGCGGCTACTGAGTTTCTCAATCCAGCCCGATATGATCTGTCCCTATAAGATTTTTATAGACACTTCCTACGGAGCCATTAATGCGTTTGCCGACGGCGACCGTATTTTTGTAACGCAGGAACTGATAGACTACGTCAGGGATGACGACGCTCTGGCCGCGGTTATTGCGCATGAGCTTGCTCATAATACTCTCGGACATAATCAAGCGCAGCAGACCAATATGGGGCTTGGCATGTTTATCGGTGCCCTGACTGATATTTTTACGCGGAGCAACGGGGAGGTTTCCGTCCTTGGCGCAGAAATCGGGGCGGGAGCCTATTCCAAAGAATTTGAGATGGAGGCCGATTATCTGTCTCTTTACTATCTGGCGCGCGCCGGGTATGATTACAAAAGCGCCGGAAAAATCCAGAAATATCTGGCTGCCCGCGATTACTGGAGCGTTTATCGGGACGGCGACACGCATCCCGTGCCGCAGCTGCGGTATGCTCTGCTGAAAGAGACGGCCAAGGAAATCGACCTCAAAAAGGCGTTTAAACATGACTTGGTTCCCGATTTCGAAAGAAACAATGCCCACCTTCAGGACAAAAAAGACATAAGCAAAGGATTTAAATGGTTTTAACTTTTTCGGTCATATTGATCGGGCTGCTGTTTTTATTCCGCCCGCTCAGAAAAAACAACTTCTACATGCTGCATACGGCGATAGTGATTTTGGCTGCTTATTATGTTGAGACGCATTATTTCCGGGCTTCTGTCTTCGCGCCCAAAACGCTGTTGCTGTTTGTCGTGTTTCAGTTTGTTTCGATTAACCTTGTTACCGTTCTGGCCTACTGGGTCGATAAACGCGCCGCTGTCCGCGGCGCCTGGCGCGTGCCGGAAATCAATCTGCATACATTGGAGTTTTTGGGCGGCTGGAGCGGCGCTTTGCTAGCTCAGCGTCTGTTTCACCACAAAAACAAAAAACGCAGTTATCAGTCCATGTTCTGGTTTGTGCTGCTCATGCAGGCCGCGGCCGTTTACTTCATCCTGAAGTTTTTGCGGCTGATTTAGTTTTGGGCTTGCATAATTTGCTTCAGCCGTTATTATGGGCATAACTTTGTGTTAGACGGACTAGACTATGATTGAAGGTATTAAGGAAATTAATTTCGGTGAACATTACAAAAGAATGTGGCCGTTTGTCAAACCCTATTGGGTCAGAGCTCTTCTCGGTATTTTGCTTTGCATTCCCATCGGCGCGCTGGATTCTGTCGTGGCTTTGGCTCTGAAGCCGTATATGGATATTGTGCTTGTTGATAAATCTGAACAGTCGCCGGCTTATATTCCGGTTCTTATCGTCGCTTTTACGACGGTGCAGGGTTTTTTGAACTATGCCGCCACTTATCTGAATACCTGGGTCGCGACAAAAATCAATCATGATCTGAAGCGCGCTTTGTTCAAAAAGCTTCTCTGCCTGGAAACCTCTTTTTATGACCGCAACAATTCCGGATTTATCGTGCAGCGTTTTTCCACGGATGCGGATGTTTCCTGCAACGGTCTGCTGGATAATCTGAAAGTCTTTATTTCCCGGCTTTTTTCCTCAATATCCCTCATTTGCGTTCTGATATACAATTCATGGCAGCTGTCCATCATTGCCATCATTGTGCTGGTCTGCGCCCTGATGCCTTTGGCTTCGGTCAAGCGCCGCATCAAGGGAGTTGTTGTCAAAAATGTGATAGAAGGCTCCAAAATTCTGACTCATTACAACGAGACGTTTGCCGGCAACAAGACCATTTCTTCCTACAATCTTCAGCGGCGGCTCTATGATAAATTTGACGGTAACCTGCGCACGATGTTTAAGCTGATGATGAAAATGATTCAGAAAACCGCCTGGATGACGCCTCTGATGCATGTTATTGTTTCCGTGGGCATCGGCGGCGTTATCGGCTACGGCAGTTATCTGATTGTCAACGGCACGATTTCGAGCGGCAACTTCGTATCGTTTATTACGGCGCTTGTTCTTCTGTATACGCCGATCAAGGGCATCGGCAAAAACTTCAATAATGTTCAGGTGTCGTTTCTGGCGATTGAGCGCGTAATCGACATTTTGGACATGAAGTCGTCGATTGTCGATTCTCCCAAAGCCAAAAAGCTGCAGAAAATCAAAAAAGGCATCAGGTTTGAGAACGTCTGGTTTGAGTATAATGAAGGTGTCCCGGTTTTGAAAGACATCAATCTGGACGTCAAGGCGGGAACAACCGTGGCGATTGTCGGAAATTCCGGCGGCGGCAAAACCACGCTGGTCAATCTGCTGCCCCGTTTTTACGATGTCGCCCGTGGCAGCATCAGTATTGACGGTACGGATATCAGAAATCTGACTCTTGAATCCCTGCGCAACGATATTGCCGTGGTTTTCCAGGATAATTTCCTGTTTTCCGGCACCATCCGCGACAATATTGTTCTGGGCAAGGAAGACGCCACGGAAGCCGAAATTGAAAAAGCGTTAAAAATGGCGTATCTGGACGACTTTGTCGCCGGCCTTGAAAATGGTCTGGACACGGATATCGGCGAGCGGGGAACGCTGCTCTCCGGCGGTCAGCGCCAGCGGCTGGCAATTGCCCGCGCCTTTGTCAAAAACGCGCCGATAGTCATTTTGGACGAGGCGACCTCCGCTTTGGATAATAAAGCAGAAGCCGTTGTTCAGAAGGCGATAGACAATCTGATGCAGGATCGCACGGTGTTTGTTATCGCGCATCGTTTGTCAACGGTGCAGAATGCCGATAAAATCGTGGTTGTCAATGACGGCGAGATTGTGGAAGAAGGAACGCATGCCGAACTTCTCAGCCACGAAAAAGGCGCTTATCAGGCTCTGTACAACGCTCAGTTTAAGAAGAAAAAATAACGGTTTTTCCCCTTGCGAAAAAATAAGCTCCGAACCGGGGCTTATTTTAGTTGATTTTTGTCTAAAAATATGATAATTGTTAAAGCGCTTTTTTACAATTATGAAATATAAAAGTCCCTTGAAAGGGATTGTTAAATATAAATTATTAAAAATTTTTTTGTTATGGTAAAAGTATTAACCGTAAAGGATGTCATTATCAGCGACCGGGAGTTTACCTGCGTGATAAATGACACGGTAACCATCGAGTTGAAACGCTGTTATTTTCGGCCGCCGCTGGGGGCAAAAGGAGAAACAATTCCCCGTCCGCGCAAAGGCGACAAAATAACCCTCTGTCAGGAGGAAGTTGACGGCGAAGTCCGGACGACTTTCCTGATAAACGGCAAAAAGCTTTATGGAAGTCGTTAACAAGTAATGAGGGCTGGCAGTTTTTTGGCTGCCGGCCTTTTTTGTGCAAAAAGCCGGCCAAAGGCGCGGAACGGAAAAACGGAGCGGATTGAAAAGGAAGCCGAAATCAAGTCTTGATATTTGGATTAGAAACTCCTAAATTTATAGAGTTAATTAAGGAGAGTTTTTATGGATAATCTGCCCGAGCTTCGCGACATACATCTCCCCGACGGCGTTTCCGTTTTTCCGCCGGCATACGGGTGGTGGGTTATTCTCGGCGGTGTTGTGCTGGCATTTGTCCTGGCGGAGATTTTCATTCTGGTGCGCCGCAAGAGCAAAAAGCTTTACGCTCTCAGGCTGTTAAACAATACGGAGGGACGCGGGGTCGTGCCGGCCGCCGTGCGGATGTCGGAGATTCTGCGGCGGATCTGTGTTTTCAAATATAAAGAGGCTGCGGCGCTGTTCGGACGGGACTGGATAGATTTTCTCAACAGCCGCGGCAAAAGCAAAATCGGCGGCAAAGCGGCCGATCTGCTTCTGAACGCTCCTTATGTTTCTCCCGCAAGCCGGGTTTATTCGGAAACCGACGCCGCTGAGCTGCGTCGTTTCTGCAAAGACTGGATCGGAGAAAATTTATGACGCGCTTTGCTTATCCCGAAATTTTCTGGCTGTTGCTTCTTCCGTTCGTTTTCAGGGCGGTGGTGCCGGCGGTCAGAGGGCTGCACGGCGACGCGCTGCGCATTCCCTTTATCGGGGATTTGGCCAAAATAAACATCAAATCCGGCAGTCTGTGGGGACTTTCGGCCGAAAATACGGGCGGAACATCGCCGCTGTTTTGGGCGCTCTATGTTGTCTGGGCTTTGCTGGTGGTTGCTTTGGCGCGGCCGCAGTGGGCGGGGGAACCGGTGCGCGTCAAAAATTACAGCCGCGACATTCTGCTTGTCATGGATATTTCAACCTCGATGCTGGAGCCGGATTTTGTTGTCGGCGGCCGCCGGGCCGACCGTCTAACGGCGGTCAAAAAAGTGGCGTCGGAATTTATCCGCAAACGCGCCGACGACCGCATGGGATTGGTCCTGTTCGGAACCCGGGCTTATGTTCAGGCGCCGATAACCTATGACAAGAAGTCGGTAGAAGAAATTTTATGGTCGATGGAGGCCGGAATGGCCGGAAACTCCACAGCCATCGGCGATGCGCTGGGCATAGCCCTGAAGTCGTTGCGCGACAGTCCCAATCCCGACCGCAAGATCATCATCCTGCTGACAGACGGCGAAAACAACGACGGCAGTCTGACGCTGCCGCAGGCCATCAATCTGGCCAAAGAGGAAAAGGTCAAAATTTATACCATCGGCGTAGGCTCGGACAGCTCGCTGATGCAGTCCATTTTCGGCTACAACCTGATGGGCGGACGCCCCGATCTCGATGAAGCGAGCCTGCAGCGTATTGCCGACGAGACGAAGGGATCTTATTTTCGCGCCAAAGACACCGCGTCGCTGGAAAGGGTTTATAATCTGATAGACAAGATGGAGCCTTCCGAAAATGAGGATCAGTTTGTGCAGGAGACAAAGGAGCTGTTTTACTGGCCGCTTCTGCTGGCGCTGCTGGCCGCTTCGGGACTGGCTTATTACAGCCGGAGGAGGGCATAATGGCGGAGTTTGCGGCAAATTTTCATTTTCTGCGTCCCTGGGCGCTGCTTTTGCTGGCGCTGCCGCTGTTTTTTTACTGGAGATATTTCCGCGGCATAAAGAACAAGTCGTCCTGGGAGGGCGTTGTCGACAGAAATCTGCTCGGCTTTTTGCTGATAAAGGGCAGCTCAAAACAGCGTAAGGCGCTGGTTTATCTGGCTTACGCCGGCATTATCGGCGCGGTGCTGGCCTTGGCCGGCCCGTCCTGGAAGAAAAAGGAGGTGCCGAGCCTTGCGCCGGAGAACCCTGTCATGCTGCTGTTAAATCTGTCGACGGATATGGCGGGCAAAGACATCACCCCCAACCGCCTGTCCCGCGCCAAGTTCGAGATTTCGGACCTGCTGTCGCAGCTGCGCAATGTGCAGACGGGACTGATTGTCTATTCTGACGAACCTTACTTAATCAGCCCGATCACGGACGATGCCCGGTTGATCGGCAACCTGCTTCCGGCAGTGGATTTTGAGATAATGCCTTCCAACGGCGACCGTCTGGACCGCGCGCTGGCTCTTGCGGTCGAAAAGTTTAGGAACGCCGGCTATCCGGACGGAAATATCGTTATTTTCAGCTCGGACGTCGGGCAGCGTTTTGACCTGGCGCTGGAAGAGGCGGAAAAAGCCGCGGCGGCCGGATACCGCGTTTCCGTAGTGGATGTGGCGTCTGCCGCAAATGAAAAACTGCGGCTGATTTCGCAGAAAGGGCGGGGTGTATACGCGCTCATCAGCCCCGACGACGCCGACGTGCGGCAGATTGCGGAACGGATTGCCGCCGATGTGAGCGACGAGCTCAAAATCAGCGAGAATCTGCGCTCAACTTGGGAAGATTACGGTTATTATCTGGTGATTATTCCGTTGCTGTGCTGCCTGTATTTTTTCCGCCGCGGCATTGCCGTCGTGGTTTTGCTGGCGGCCGGCGCGTCGCAGGCGCAGGCCGGATTTTTCCTCAACAACAATCAGGAGGGGCTGCGGGCATTCAACAGCGGGGACTATGCGGCGGCTTCTGAAAAGTTTGAAAATCCGCAGTGGAAAGGCGCTGCCTATTACCGCCGGGGCGAATATGAACAGGCATACCGGGAATATGCCAGGGGCAAGGGCGCCGAGGCGCTGTATAATCAGGGTAATGCGCTGGCCAAAAGCGGCAAAATCGAAGAGGCGGTCGGGAAATATGAAGAGGTTCTGAAACTGGTGCCCGGCCATGAGGATGCGAAGTTTAATCTGGAATACCTGAAGCAAAAGCAGGAGGAGCAACAGCAGCAGAATCAGCAGGGCGGCGGTCAGGACAAGCAGGATAAGCAAGACAACCGGGGCGGCGGCCAAAATGAGCAGAACCAGCGGAATGAGCAGTCGGAGAACGGCGGAGAGCAAAATAGCCAGAACAACGGCGACAGCCGGAACAATCAGGAAAACGCCGGACAGGATGAGCGGCAGGAGCAAAGCAAAGGCAGCGGCGGCGCCTCTGCCGGAGAGGAGCAGAAACCGCAGGAGCAGCAGGGACAGGGCGGCAAAACTGACGGCGGTGAGGAAAAGCGTCTGGACGGCCGGGCTGCCGGCGGAGCCGGAGAACCGGAACCGCGGGATGGAGAAGAACGGCAGGAACAGCCGCAGGCCGGAGCTGCCGCTGTGCAGAAAGGCGACGACAAACAGAAATACGACGAGCAGGTTCAGGCCCGCGAACTGCAGTACCGTGAAATTCCGGAAGACCCGGGCGGGCTGCTGCGGGCATTTATCGCAAAAGAGCACGCAAAAAACAGATATAAGGATTAAAAAAGATGAAAAAACTGATTTTGACTTTATTTCTGAGCTTAACGGTCTGGACGGAAGCCTGGGCGCAAAATCTGACGGCCCGGGTCAACCGCAGCGAAGTGCCGGAAGGAGAAACCATTCTTCTGACGCTGGATTATGACGGCAACGCGACTAACGCCGTTCCCGACCTCAATGTGTTGGACAAGGATTTTACGATCTATTCGGTGTCCAATTCTTTCCGGTCCAATTATGTCAACGGCGTAACCACGCAGACGCGGCAGTGGCAGATCGGGCTGATGCCGAAGGCGTCGGCGCCGGCGGAGGTGGAAATCCCGCCGGTTAAGCTGGGCAATATTGCCAGCAATCCGGTAAAGGTCAGGGTATTGGACGCGGCGGACGTCATGGAAGCCAACACCGGCAAATATCAGGCGCATCCGGGCAGCACCTCGGCGCAGGCGCGGCCGAAATTTGCCATCAAAGGCGCGGTAGACAACGAGACGCCGTATGTCCAGCAGCAGGTAGATTATACGCTCACGCTTTATGATACGGGCGGATTGCAGGGATCGGAGCCGCAGTTTATGGACAACGGCCGCAATGACTGGATTATCAAGAGCCTTGGGTCGCCGGAAATAGACAGCAAAGTTATCAACGGCCGCGCCATCCGCGAAATAAAGTTTCATTACGCGCTGTTTCCGCAAAAGAGCGGCGAGCTGGAGACGCCGGAAATCCGTTTTAACGGTTATTACCTGACGCAGTCGCGCCACGGGTCCGACCCCTTTGAGGAGCTGTTCGGCGGTGGTTTGTTTGATGCAGGCATCGGCTTTACCGACATGTTTGCCACGCGCAACCCGGTAGTGCTGACTGCCAAGCCGGTCAAGGTCAAAGTGCGTCCGGTGCCGCAGAATTACAACGGCCGCTGGTGGATCCCGGCGGAAAGCGTCAGGCTTTATGCCGAGTGGGAGCCCAAAAACCCTGTGTTCCGGGTCGGCGAAGCCATCAACCGCACCATTTATCTCAAGGCGGCCGGCGTAGTTGACAGCCAGCTGCCGGGCATCACGTTCAAGCCGGTGGTGGGGGTCAAGCAGTATCCCGAAAAAGCCGTTACCCAAAACAGCATTGAGGGCGGCAGCGTGGTTTCGGTAAAAAAAGTTTCCAATGTTTATATTCCCGGTCAGCCGGGCAGCATGACCATTCCCGAAGTGGAGGTGGAATGGTTTAACGTCCGTACCGGTCAGGCGGAAAAGGCCGTTCTTCCGGCTGTAAATATCACGGTTTTGCCCGGCAGAACCCCGACGGCGTCGCCGCTGCCCGGAACCGAAGCTTCCGTTCCGGCGTCCGAACCTTCTCCGGCGGCAGCTCCTGTTGCAAAAGCCGAAAACGCGGCCGCTCCGGCCGCTGCGCCGGCGTCTGTTCCATCCGCGGCGGTTGCAGGCGGTTACGGCGTCTATCTGATTGCCGCAGTTGCGTTTGCCCTCGGCCTGCTGCTGAGCTGGCTGATTCTGCGTCCGAAAAAAACGGCGGACAGACAGGCGGACATCGGCGATTATCGAAAATATGTCATCCGCTGCGCCCGGGAAAAGGACTTCCGCGCGCTGCGCGACGCAATTCTGGCCTGGGCGGCGGACAAATACAAGGACAGCCGCATAACCAATATGAAGGATGTTGTTGCCCGGGCAAACAGCAAGGAGTTTGAGAAACAGATTGAGCTTCTGGTTGCCGAGTTGTATTCAGATAATCCGGCCGGCTGGGACAGCGAAAAGTTTATCAAAACTTTCGAAAGCGTCGATAAAAAGAAAACCGCCGGCAAACGCGGCAAAGACCCGCTGCCGGATCTTTATAAATAAGAAGAAGCCCCGCTGCCGGATTTTTATAAATTAAATCAGCAGCCGGTTTCCGTATAAATTAAAGGCAAAATCTCGCTGCCGGTTTTTATGTGAATAAGAAAAAAGCGGCCGGATTTTGCCGGAACAGGAAAAAGCTTCCGTTCGGGGGCTTTTTCTTTCTGCGCTGTCCGTTGCTGTTGCCAAGACGGAAAGGCGGTATTTTTTTCGAAAAAATTTAGGCTGTTATATTTATTATCTAAAATTTTAGTTGTAATTTAAAATTTTTTCTTGTAATATTCAGTCAGCTTTTATACTGAGCTTGTAAGGTATAATTAACGGAAGAAGTTCCGGCGGGCTTCAAACTCTCATGTACAAGACCCTCTTCTAAGGGAGCTGCGAAATAAGCTCCCTTTGGAGACGAATAAGCAGGCTGATGCATGACAGTTTGAACTCCCTCACTTTATCAAGATAAAGATTGAGGGTTTTGTCTTTTAAAGACGGGAAGAGAGAGTAAAAAATTCTGTTTTTCCGTATTTCGTTTGCCTGTTGGTATTCCCGGCCGGAAATCTTTTCCTCGGAAAACATAGCGGATTTATCCTCGGAAGAATTTGTTTTTGCAAAACTTCCTTGCGCCGCAGACCGCATTTGCCTCTTTGCCGCTGCATTTCTGCCCGCCGCTGCGTCCCTGACTATCGTCGCGTTTTTGCTGTCGCCGCGTTCCTGACTGTGCCGCGCTTCTGACCATCGTTGTGTTTCTTTACTGCTGCCACATTTCTGTCGGTCGCCGTGCTTCTTGCCTCTTTGCCGCTGCATTTCTGCCCGCCGCTGTGTTCCCGAAAATATTAAAAGTTATTGTTCTGTCTTCGTCGCCGGAGAGATAGGATATTCGGTATCAAAATCAATTTCTTCGACAACATCCAAAATCCAGCCCGGATCAAAGCGTTTTTCGTTCCGCTGAAGTTTGCAGGCAAATGACAGAGGCATAATTGATCTTGTTATCAAAATCCCGGAGAACATTCCGGAATCTTTGCGTCTGTGTTTTAAAAACTTTCTCAAGATTCTGTATCTCACTTTAAAATGAATGGATTATTTAATTTTTTGAGATAATGCTGTGGCGGCTCTTATCTCACTATCCGATTATATTTCCTAAATTTTATAAACGTCAATTAGTAATTTAATAAAATCTGCATATTATACAAAAAAGTGTGCCGTTTTTCCGGCGGCGATACTTTGTTTGAAGATTTTTCAGGAGGCACAGGCGATAGGACGATTATTTTTTCTTTGCGGAAAGAATATTATCGGCAATATCTGCAATGATTTTGATTGTTTTTTCATCTTCATGCTGAAGGCGTTTGATGAGATTTTCAAGAGTAGGAGAATAGATAACCGGCGTATATTCTGCCTCAGAAATAATGAAGCCTAAGTTTATACCCAAGCCTTTTGCAGCAGAAAAATATGAAGATATCCGAGGATCAGCTCTTCCTTTTTCAATATTGGAAATCGTATGCTTCATTTTTCCAGATAATTCAGCAAGATCATCTTGCGTCAAACCTTTTTCTTTTCTGAATTTTGCGAAACGCCTTCCAAGTTTATATATTTCTTCTTTACACATGATAAATTGTATAATCACATTATTATATTTATAAAACCATTACAAAATCTTATGATTTTTATGTTGGCATGTATGAAAAATTATAATATCTTGTACCTAAAATTAATATCTATTATGAGAAATAAAAGATATTGAAGTTAACAATAACCGTGGCAACACGGTTATCGATGGGCTAAAAATAGTCCGGACGAATTGACGTTCGTCTTATACACAAGCAGAGTCTGGATATAGCTCTGTAACTCAGCTATTGACTCTTAATAGTTGGGACTATATCCTCCGGTTGTA
>CALXTQ010000019.1 GCA_944391485.1 uncultured Alphaproteobacteria bacterium
GCATTGAGGGAGACGTTATGAAGCATAACGGCCTCCGTTCAGGGGGATAAAGCGGCGTTTAGCCGGAATAAGGACCCTCGTTAAGACCATACTGGTAACAATCCGCACATGTGTTAAGTGTATACACGGGATATAATACGCGCGGGAATGTTAACAATTCCTTACCCCTATCCTTTTTTTGGATAATCAGCGTTTACGTCGCAGCAGGATGTATAATGCGCCGCTGCCGCCCAAACGCGGCAAGGGATGGACAAAAGACAGAATCAGAGGACGAAGTTCTCTGGAGTTGAGCCACTGGGGCACTCTTTCTTTCAGAATTCCCCGGGCGGCAAAAACGTCAGTTGTTTCTTCGCGGCCGAGGCCTTTGCCGGTGATTATGAGAACGCAGCGTTTGTTTTGCAGGTAAGAGGAGGTTATGAAAGAATGGACGGCGTCAAAAGCGTTTTCTTCCGTATAGCCGTGCAAATCCAGTGTTCCTTCAACGGGAAATTCGCAGCGGCGGAACCGGCGGGCCGTGTTGGCGTCAATATTGTCCACAATGCCGGCGGAGAGTTCCTGGAATGATTGTCCGCCGCAAATTTCATGAAAACGGGTGTCCGATTTTATATTTTTCAGAATTACCGGTTTGTCGGGAACAGTTTCCGGCTGCCGGGTTTTTTTGATGTTTTGCGTGATTTCAGACCAGAAAAGGCGGTCTTCGTCATCAGGTTGCCGGATCTGTTTCATTGTTCTTTTCTTCTTTGTTTTCGGTCATATATTCCGAAAAATTCAAAACAACGAAATCTTTCCAGTCGCCGTCCGGCGAAACGCAGCCGAGCTTTTTGTTTTCGGCGTTGACAAAGACGATGCCGCCGAAATTCCAGAGACTGTTACAGTTTTCAAAATCATAGGTAATGTAGTTTTTGGTGCGTTCAATCAGTCGGCGGTAAAGCTTCTTTTTGAAATAAGTACTGTAAACGAGAATCATGGCGATGATGAACAGCAGCCCGAACATGACGCCGACCGAAAGAATGAGAATCAGTCCTACCATGACTGGTATGAGAATAGGGAGCAGCGTTTCCCACGGATCATAAACAGGAGAACCCGGCCGGTTAATTTTGCCGTAATCAAGATAAATACGGAGCTTGTCGTCGGCAACGGCTTTCTTCAGGGCTCTGTAAATGAGCATGTCAGCCTTGCTTATTCTTTTGTGTTCTTTGATCATTATCGAACCTCCGGTGTCCGGGGCAGCAGGATGAAATACCGCCCTTCGGAATTCATTCTTCCGGCATTATCCAAAACCTCGTCTTTTCCCGAGCCCCAGAAATAATCTCCCCGGACGGCGCCTTTGATGGCTCCGCCGATATCCTGAGCGATGACCAGCTTTTCGATAGGCTCTCCGTCCGGGCCGTTGGTTTCAAGCCAAAGCAAAGAACCCAGCGGAATATAATGTTTGTCGACTGCAAGGCTGCGTCCCGCGCTGAGCGGGACTCCCAAAGCGCCGACGGGACCTTCCGCCGCGCTCAGACGGTGGAAAACGAAGCGTTTGTTTTCGGCCATGTTCTCCAAAGCCGTCTGACCGTTTTGCTTCAGCCATTTTTTTATTTTTCCCATTGAAGCCTCTCCGGGTTTGATAAGCCCTTTGGAAAGAAGAATGCTGCCGATGCCCTTGAAGGTGTGGCCGTTGTTGTCGGCGTAACCTATCCGCACCTGTGTGCCGTTGTCCAGATCGGCGACAGCAGATCCCTGTATCTGCATGACATAGATGTCGACGGGGTCGTCTCCCCAAAGCAAAACCGGCGCATTTCCCGCTCCGGCTTCTATTTCGGCGCGGGTATAATAGGGAATCAGCCGGTTGTTCTGCAGGCGTCCGACGTAGCGCTTGGGCTTTTGCCTGTCGTCAAAGTCGGCAATGTTAAATTCTATCAGGTCATCGGGACGGCCGTAAACGGGATATTTATATTTGTCCGTTTTGTGAAAAGAAGCATTGAGGGCAGATTCATAATAGGCGGTAAATTTCCCTTTTTCACTGCCGTTGCCGATGACCAGCCAGGGTTGAAAATTCTGTTCGATAAAAAGCCTGAAATCACGGCTGTTTTGTATGCCGCGGGCGGCAAAGCCGCGGCATATTTTTTGATATTGCGCCGTCGGCAGCTTTATTTCGGCATCGAAAAGATAACGGCTGTTTTCTTTTTCAAGGCGGCGGCAGGTGGCGGCAAAAGCCTTAAGCAGTTCCGCCATATTGTCGCGGCGCCAGTTTTTAAGCTCAGAAAAGCCGGCCGGCCTGAGTTCCAGCGCGGCGGTCTGTTCCGCGGAGGGTTCCGGTTGAGGCATTTCCTTTTTTTCCTGTTTTTCCCCGCAGGCATAAAGTAGGAACATCAGGATCAATATGTATAATACGCGGTTCATTATTTTTTTGTAGAAACTAAAATCCAGTTGGGATTGGTTGAAGACAGACAACGTTCAAAAGTCCAGATATCGGTAATGTTCTGGATAAAGTTTTCGTCGCCTTCAACGACTTCGTTGTCGGAGTTTTTGAGAATGTTTACCTGTTCGCTGACAAATTTTACGGTGATTTTGGCGAGGTCGTTTTTGGTTATTTTAGCAGCGGTGATTTCGGTGTTTTCAAAGCCGATGAAATCGGTTTCGGCGGTCATGCCGTCCGCCTTGCGCTTTTCAATGATTTCCTGAAATTTCTTTAACAGGGTTTTACTGACCAGCATTTCCAAAGTCTGGGTGTCGCCTTTGCTGAAAGCCGTAACGATGATTTCAAAGGCGCGCTGTGCACCTTTGAGGAATTTGTCCCTGTTGAACCCCGGTATCTTGAGCAGAACCTTGTCGGTTTCGCTCAAATCTTTTTCATCAACCACAACAGCCTGAGGCTCAGCCTGTTTCTCGGCGTTTTTCTGTGCTTCCTTGATGATCAGGTCAAAAATTTTGGCGGCGTTTTCCTCGGAAATTTTGGTTTTTTCCATTTCATCCGGACGCGTGCCGAGGAGGCTGCGCAATTTGCCGAATACCAGAAAAACCACAACCAGCAAAATGATAATGTCTAAATATGCACCCATGTCATCCTCATTGAATTCAAATATATTCTTTCCCATTTAATATATAGCGTAAATCGCGTTATTATCAACTATAAATATTTGACGGCGAGGAATATTTGTTGTAATGCTTAAATAATTTGTTTTACTTAAGGAGAAGTGTTGATGAACGAAAAAAACAAAAGTGCAGACGGACAGGAGAATCCGGCTATTGTTATGAATACCCAATATATCAAAGATTTATCTTTGGAAATTCCCCATGCTCCGGAAATCTTCCGGGAAATAAAAGCTGCTCCCCAGGTAAATATCGATGTTGACGTTAAGTCGGAACACATGCACGACAATTATTACAACGTAGCCTTGAATATCCGTATGGACGGCGATGCCAATGACAAAAAGCTGTTTATTGTGGAGCTGGAATATGCCTGTGTCGTTTCGCTGAATGTTCCTCAGGAGCATCTGGAACCGGTTCTAATGATTGAGATTCCGCGGCTGATTTTCCCTTATGCGCGGGCTATTATCACAAATTCGCTGGTAGAAGGTGGTCTGCCTCCGTTCATGATAAATCCGATAGATTTTGTAACGATGTACAATAACCGCAAGAATAAAAAATAAGACAAAACCCCGGCAAGAAAGTCGGGGTTTTTAGTATATAAAACTTATTTGCGGAGACAAACCAGCGGGGTAAAATATCGCAGCGGTTTGTTCCGCAATCGGTTTTTGTTTGGTGAAACAACCGGTCAGATTTCATCCCATCCTTCGACGGCAGTGCTTTGGTTGTAGCTCGAAACATTTGCCTCGAAGAAGTTGCCTTTGACGTTGCCTTCGCCGTTGGTGTCGGATATTTTTTCCAGATGCTGGTAGGGATTGACATCGTATCCTTCAAAAAGAGGTGGCATGCCGATATCCCTGAGTCTTTTGTTGGCAATATATTTGGTATATTTTTCTATGGTTTCCGACGTAATCCCCATGACATTGTCACCGATAATATGGTTACTCCAGGTGATTTCCTGTTCAACGGCTCTGGCAAACATTTCGTGGATTTCGTCATCGCTGAAAAACGTTGAATGTTCTTTGCGGATTTCTTTGATTATGTTGGCAAAAATAACGCAGTGCGTCAGTTCGTCGCGGTTGATGTATTTGATTTCGTCCGCGGTGCCGATCATCAGACTGCGCGCCGCCAGATTGTAAAAGAAATTGAAGCCGTTGTAAAAATAGACGCCTTCCAGAAGAAAATTGGCGATCAGCACGCGGGCAAAATTTTTGTCATTGCGTTCGTCAATGAAGTCCTGATAAATTTCGGCAATATATTTGTTGCGTTCCAGAAGAACTTTGTCTTCTCGCCAGCGGTCATAAATAAACGCCCGTTTTTCCGCCGGGATGATGCTTTCGATGATATAGGCATAGCTCTGGGAGTGCACGGCTTCCTGATAGGTCTGGATGGCCAGAATCAGGTTGACTTCCGGCGCGGTGATATAATCGCTGATGTTGGGCAGGTTGTTGGTCTGTATCGAATCCAAAAAGACCAGAAAGGAAAGGATGCCGTCGTAAGCGTTCTGTTCCGCCGGCGTCAGTTCATTGTATGCTCTCTTGTCGTCAAACAGCGAAACTTTTTCCGGAATCCAGAAATTTTCCATCATCAGACGATAGAGTTTGTTTGCCCATTGGTATTTAACATTATTGAGGTTAAACAGGTTGGTTACGTTTCCTTTTATCATACGGCGGTTTATGATTTCGTCGTTGCCGTTGACATTGAATAAGATTTTTCTCTGCATGTTTTTTTCCTTAAGAGTTAGCCCGCGCAGCTGACGCATTCCGACTTTTCGGCGGAGGAGCCGTCTTTCTGAATGGTGCGGGTGTAGTATAGGGTTTTAATGTCTTTTTTCCAGGCGTCCATTATGGTGTCGTATATGTCCCTGGCGCGGATGTTTCTGTTGAGATTATACATCAGCTCAATGGATATGCCGGTGTCAATCCATTTGTTGATCCGCGACATGACGTCAATGATAATTTTCTGGTTAATGTTCTTGTTTTCCTGATAAAACCAGAATTTATCCCGGATGTACGGCGGGCAGTTCGGAATACTACCTTTACCGTGCGTTTCAACAAAAAATTTGCTGTAAATCGGCAGGACGGAGGCCGTGCATCCCTGAATTAGAGACGAACTGGTGTTGGGAGCAATGGCGCTGATCTGCGAATTGCGGATGCCGTATTTTTTCAGGTCGGCAAAAATACCGTTCCACTGATTTTTGTATTTTGAAACATTAAATTCCAGCTGCCGGCGGCCGAAAATGAGCCCTTTGTCCCAATCGGACCCCGGATAGGCCTCAAAGGCGCCTTTTTCTTTTGCCAGGTCTATGCTGGCGCGGATGTTGTACAGAGCCATTTTTTCAAAGAGGTCGTCCACATAATCCGCCGAGGCAATATAGGGAATATCGCGTCTGGCAAGATAATCGGCAAGGCCCATGGCACCGACGCCGATTGTCCTATAGCGGCGGTTATGCAGGCTGCCTTCCAGGATCGGAACCTGAGTGAAGTCGATGGCATTATCCAGAATCCGGACAGATGTGCGGCAAATGCTTTCCAACTCGTCATCATCCTGAACATTGGCCAGGTTTATGGAGACCAGATTGCAGACGTGGACAAGGCCGTTGTAAGCTTCCGAAATTATTTTTTCACCCTCAAGACGTTTGTTATTGAATTTTGTCGGACGGACATTGCTGTGAGATTCCGTGCAGAGGTTGGTTCCGACAATCAGTCCGTCGTGTTTGTTGGGATTGTATTTGTTAAGGGTATCTTTGAAAGCTATATAAGGCATGCCGGTTTCTATCTGCGATTTCATAATCCTTTTCAGCAGCTCCTTGGCCGGGACGAATTTGAACATTTCGAGTTTGCCGAACTGAGCATCTAGATAAAGCTGGGCGTATAATTCTTCAAATTCTTTTCCCCAAAGGTCTGCGATTTCGCAGTTGTATTTGCTGCGTACCTCATGCGGATCGACCAGAAGCCAGTTTTCGTTGCTCTCGACTTTTTTCATGAATAAATCGGGGATTACGACCTGCGGAAAGATGTCGTAAGCTTTCATACGCTGGTCGCCGTTTTCGGTGCGGAGTTCCAGAAAATCCTCAATGTCGAGATGCCACATGTCCAGAGATACGGTAACGGCGCCTTTGCGTTTGCCCTGCTGATTGACGGCGACAGCCGTGTCATTTATGATGCGAATCCAGGGAATGACGCCGCCGGAAGAGTTTTTGATGCCTTTGATGCGGGCGCCTTTGCAGCGGACGCGGGAAATATTGCAGCCGACGCCGCCGCCAAATTTGGAGATTGCCGAAATCTGGTCGATGACATAAAAGATTGAATCGCGGTTGTCGTCCATAACCGTTATAAAGCAGGAACTTAGGTTGCCGTTCGGCCGCCTCAGGTTCATCAATAACGGCGTTCCCAGAGAGATTTTTCGGTCAGCCAGCTTTTCATAGGTGTCTTTGACCTGCTGTAAGCGCGTACTTTTGTCCGCGTTCTGTTCTATCAGCAAAGCGATGCTCAAAAACATGTCCTGGGGCAGTTCGACGATGGTGTCATCATATTCGCATAAGTAACGTTTGATGAGCAGGTTGATGCCCGCATAGTCATAAACAAGGTCCAGCTCCGGACGGATGAAGGCCGCCGCCTGTTTGATTTCTTCCGCAGAATAGACCTCTTTTATCCGGGACGAATAAATGCCGTTTTCGGTCGCAAAATCCAAAAAGGCAGGATAATCATAGACAGGTTTTCTGGTTTTGTTTGTCCGGCGGTATTGGGCTATTTTTTTGTAAAGGTCAAACAGTTTCAGGCGGCCGGCGGCATTTTTCCAGTCGGGATCGGCAACCGTGGTCAGGCTTAAGGCCGTCAGCATCAGAAAATTGCTTATTTCCTGCGTGGTTGTTCCATCTTTTACAAAGTCGAGAACTTTGTTTTTCAGCTCTGATGTGTCCAGGCTGAAGCCGTCGACGGCGCGGTCAATAACGGCGCAGATTTTGCCAAAGTTAAAATCCTCTCGGGCGCCGCTGCGTTTAACTATTTGAATCTCTGTCATTATTTTACTGCCTTTTTACTATATATTGTGTTTTTAAAAATTGAAATAACTATATCTAGTGTATTATGATAAGTAAATGAAAATTTTATTAATATAAAAAACTTTTTACCGGCGGCACAGAATCCGCCGTATTATGAAATATTTAACTTATTTGGGATAGTTGATAACTAAACAGGAGATTTTTTATGCTTAAACAATGGCTGAAAGCCGGCAGTATCTATTGGGACCGCAGAATGCTCACCATGCTGGGGCTTGGTTTTTCCAGCGGCATGCCTTTTCTGCTGGTCGGAGGCACGCTGAGTCTGTGGCTGGCCGACGCCGGAATCAGCTTGAAGATTATAGGCTTGTTTGCTCTGGTTAAAATTCCGTACAGTTTCAAGTGGCTTTGGTCTCCGCTGGTCGATAATCTGCAGCTGCCTTTTTTCCGCCGGTTCGGTCGCCGCCGGGGATGGGCCTTTTTTTCGCAGAATCTGCTGCTGTTGGCTATTCTGGGCATGTCTTTTATTAATCCACAGGAGAATATCCGCCTGATGCTGCTGCTGTCTTTTCTGGTGGTTTTTGCATCGGCAACGCAGGATATTGTTCTGGACGCGTTCAGGGTCGAAAGCTTTGAAAATCAGGAACAGGGCGCCGGCGCTGCGGTGTTTATACTGGGCTATCGTATCGGTTCAATCTTTTCCGGAGCGGTAGCGCTGCTGCTGGCGGAGTTTATGACCTGGAATCAGGTTTATGTCTTGATGAGTCTGGGAGTAATTGTCGGTATAGCAACAGTTGCATTGTCGCCGGAACCCAAAGACATGAAGGCCGGGGGCGAAAGCACAGGCGGCAGCCTGTTTGAGCGGTTGAAGCGGTTTTTTGCCGTATCCGTCAAAAATCCTCTGGCAGATTTTGCCGGCCGGCGGCATTGGGGGTTGATTCTGCTGTTTGTCATGCTTTATAAACTCTGTGACGCCTATATGGTGCCGATGACTATGCCTTTTTACAAGGATATGGGTTTCTCCAAAATGGATATTGCCTTTATTACCAAATTTTACGGCATGGCGGCGACGATTGCCGGTGGTATTGTCGGCGGGATAATGGTCAGCCGCTGGGGAATTATCAAAAGCCTTGCGGCGGGAAGCCTTCTACAGGGACTGACAACGCTGATGTTTGTGGCGCAGTCGTATGCGGGAGACAATATTTACGTGCTGACGGCGACGATTTCTCTTGATAATCTGGCCGGCGGCATGAGCACGACCGCTTTTGTGGCCTATATTTCGTCTTTGTGCACCGTGGCTTATACGGCAACGCAGTATGCGCTGCTTTCTTCCTTTATGAGTCTGGCGCGGGATTTGATTGCTTCGACTTCGGGATATTTGGCGGCGCTGGTGCCGTGGAGTATCTTTTTTGTCATTACGACCTTTATGTCTTTGCCGGGGCTGATTATCCTGTGTTATCTGCCGCGTTCCGATGCAGAAAGCGGAAAAGCTAACGGTCGTTGAGATTTTTCAGCGACAGGTTCCGCCGGACGGACGCGCGGGATTTTGATTTCATTTTATTTTCGGAAGAGCGGTTGATTTTTCTGCGTTTGGCTTTTTGTCCCGATTTTTCAAGGATAAGTTTTGCAATCTTTTTCTCGTCGGCATTTTGTTCACCGGCTTTTTGAAGATCTGACAGATTCATTCCCTGCAAAGCCTCGTTTCCGCCCATTTCCTTGACGCGTTTGGCGCCTCGCAGGGTTTGTATCTGTTTGCCGTCGGTGATTTTTCCGCCTTTAATGTGTTCCTTTTCCTGCAGAATGTCTTTCAATGTCTGCTGCGCCAGCTCTTCGGGCGTCGCGACAGACTGGATGTTGCGATTGACGATATCTTTATCCAGTCCCTTCAGTCCGGCCTGTTGCGCGATCGTTCCGGCAATGGAGACGGCTTCCATTTTTCCGGCGTTTTGCTGCAGTTTCATGGTTTCGAGATTTTGCTGCTGCTGAAGCATTTTCTTTTCTTCATCGTTTAAGGCGTTCATAAGTGAATTGGCCTCATTCAGAGCCAGTTCGGAAGGCGCGATTTGGAAACTCTCTTCTTCCTCGTCTTCCTCGTCGTAGGAATCACGGCGGATTTTTTTGCGGATTTTTTTCAGACCGTTGGGAAGATTTTCCGATATTGACGGTGTAAAGGTTTTGGGAGCGCCGTTTTTTCTGGTAGCGTCATAAACGACGGCTTCCCTGAGGTTGACTTTCAGCGTTATTCTTTCTTTATTGTCAAAACCGGGTTTCTTCCATTCAATATTGGGGTTAGAAGATTCGTTCTTCATACATTACTCCGTTTTACGCCTGCTTTTCTGAGGGCTGTTCGTTTTTAACAATCTTCTTCTAAAATGGCACAAAAAAGCTTTTTTGTCAAATTTTTAACAAGGAATCCGGGGCAGCCTTGCCCGGCGCGGCGTCTGCCGGACCGGATCAGATTTTTTTGTAGGTAATCATAATAGAATCGTCCGATAAGGAAGACGACTGTACTTCGACAGAGACTCTGTCGCCGCGCGTCAGGCTGAAGGTTTTGGTCGTGGCATCGGTGATATGACTGATGATATCTGTTTTCAGAGCGTTCCAGTTTTCGGCATTGCCGAAAAAGGGCTTCTGAGATTCGATCAGCTCCGAAATGTTGGGCTCTTTCTGCAGGAAAAGCTCTTCTGCCGACCATAGTTTGAGATATGCCTGATTATAAAATTTTAAACGGCCGTTAGAACCAAAGATCAGAACAGCGTCGAACAGGCTGTCCAGAATTTCTTTCTGCACGGATAAAAGAGAATTGTAAGCGCGTCGCGTGGCCAGACGGTCGGTAACATCTTCAAAGGCAAAAATAAGCCCTCCCATCGGATGCGGAGCGCGGATGCGGCGGAAGGTTCTGCTGTCGGGAAGATGTAGCATGTCTTCCCGCGCTTCGATAATGTTTTGGAAATCTTTAAGTTCGTCATTTTTATAAACACGGAAATCAGGAACTTCGGGAAGCATGCGTTTTTCTCTTATCAGGTCCAGAAAAGCAGCATAACCGGGACCGCTTTCCAGCCAGACATCTTCCAGTTCCCAAAAACGGGAAAAAGCCTTATTGTAAAAGGCCAGTTTGTATCTGTCATCAAATACGGCGAAAGCCGTTCCCAGAGCGCCCAGGATTTCGAGGTGGGAGTTTTGGTGGAGTTTGAGGTTGCGTTTCAGCTCATCCAGCTCGGTAATGTCTATCATGGCGCCGACGGAATAAATCCTGTCAAGGCTTTGGTCGGCGTGAAACGGCGTTTCAATCACCTCATAAGACAGGCGTTCGCCGTTTTTGGTGAGGCTGACGGTCTGTTTTTTTGTTTTGTTGGCGGAATGGGCGAGGAGAGCCAGGTTTTTCGATATGCTTTCTCCCGAAGTATTCTGAATTTCCGTCTGCGCGGCAAGAATGGCGTCTTTGCTTTTTTGATTTACAAATTCCTGATATTTTTTATTGACCACGGACAGGTTCAGCTTTTCGTCCCGGAGCCAGACAGGATAAGCAAGATTGTCTATCATGTCTTCAAGCAGGATAATCCTTGCGCCGGAAAGGTTTTTTTCTTCTTCCAGGCGGGATATCTGGCCGGTTTCGCGGCTGACGTCGCGGAACCAGATCATATCGCAATAGACATTGCCGTCGAACCCGTTGATGCGGCAGCCGGACAGGCAGATGTTTTTGCTGTTGTTTTTGAGAATAAACTCATCTTCGAAAGAAACGCCCTCTTCCATCAGGAGGCTGACGTATTTGGCTATTTTCTTTGCGTCGTCTTTATAAAAACATTTCAGAATTTCCTCAAAACCGGTTTGCGTTCCTTTTTCCAGATTCAGGATTACCGCCAGCCGGCGGGAGCAGCGTTCTTTGATTGTTTTTCGCGGATCATTGACTTTTTCATCGGGGTAAATAAAGGCAAAATAGCCGTCTTTGGAGGCATAAAGAGTTTCGGCATAACGTTCGCGGTCGCGGTTGATAAAATAATTTTTCTGCCGGAGTTTTAAGATCTTGATGCCAGCGTAAGCCAGAATGGTCAGCATGGCGGCAAAAACAAAGCCCAGGAAATACCATAATTCGGGGGCGGCGTAAAACATATCAGTTAATAGGGCGCGGCTCATTTTTTATGACAACTGTTTAAAATTATTGTTTGTTTTCCAATTCTATAATATAAAAGCAAATAAACAAACCATTAATTCGGGATAGTGAATAAAATGTATACGTTAGCTTTTGATACGACGGCCGGCTGCTGTTCCGTTCTGCTGCTGAAAGATGGCAGGATTGTCGACGAATATCAGGAAGAAATGGCTTTTGGCCAGGCAGAGGTGCTTATTCCGGAAATCCGGGATATGTTGGAGGCCGAGAATCTGGAGTTCAGAGATCTGGGGCTGGCGGTTGTCTGTGTCGGGCCGGGGTCTTTTACGGGCGTTCGTTCCAGCATTGCCGCCGCCCGCGCTTTCGGACTGGCATGTCCCGGTGTCGCGGTGCTGGGCGTTTCGGCTTTTGACGCTTATCTCCGCAGTCTGGAGCCGGAAGAGCTTGCTGATATAAACGCCGTGATTATTGAGACAAAACGCGAGGATTTCTATTACCAGTTGTTTGACAAGAAAATGAAAAAAATTACGGAACCGGCAGCGGGGACATATGAAGACATTATTGCCCAACTGCGCGATGTTAAGGTAACTCTTGTCGGGGATGGTGTGGAACGTTTTCTGTTCAAACCGAGCGGACTTAGTTTGCATGTGATTAAAATGCTTGCTTTTCCGCCGATAGAACAGCTGGCTGCCGCCGGAATTGAAAAATACAAAAACAAGGTGATAGATTTTCCGAAGCCGCTATATTTGCGGGCTCCGGATGTTTGCGTGAAATAAATTCCCTAAAAGCGGAGAAAACTGTTAAATCCTTTTGTCAGTACAATGGCAGAATTCTGCAATCGGGCAGTTTTCGCAATCCGGTTTCTGGGCCTTGCAGATATAGCGCCCGAATAAAACCAGCCAGTGGTTGGCATTTTTTTTGTAGTTATCGGGCAGCACTTTAAGGAGATCTTTTTCCACTTCAAGAGGCGTTTTTCCTCGGCTGAAGTCCAGACGGTGCGAAATTCGCATGACGTGCGTATCAACGGCTAGCGTCGGTTCGCCGAACCAGACATTGAGAACAACATTGGCCGTTTTACGGCCGACACCGGCCAGACTTTCAAGAGCAGCGCGGTCATGAGGCACTTCGCCGTCGTATTTTTCGACCAGATCTTTGCTTAAGGCCATAATGCTTTTGGCTTTGTTGTTGTATAAGCCGATGGTTTTTATGTAGTTTTTGAGCCGGTCGATGCCCAGATCAAGCATTTTCTGCGGGGTATCCGCAACGGCAAACAGGTCTTTTGTCGCCTTATTAACGCCTTTATCCGTGCTTTGGGCGGACAGAACGACCGCCACAAGAAGAGTATAAGCGTTTTTGTAGGTCAGCTCACAGCGGGGATCAGGATCTTTTTCGTTAAAGACTGCCATGATCTTCAAAATTTCTTCCGGCTTTCTCATCAGGCTTTTACTCCTCCTGCGCCGGCGGCTTTCGGCGCGTTTTCATCCAGCGGCCAGCGGGGGCGCGGTTTAAAATCTAAATCATTGACATAACCTTTTTGAAACCTTTCCAGGCCGGCCCAGGCAATCATGACGCCGTTGTCCGTGCAAAAACGGATGGGTGGCGCGGAAAATTCCAGATTGTTTTTTTCGGCCAGTTTTTTTAAAGCTTCACGCAGAAAAGTATTTGCGGCGACGCCGCCGGAAACTACCAGATCTTTACCCTGCGGGCAGGTTTGTCTGAAATAGCGCACGGCTTTTTCCAGTTTGCGCGTCAGGCAGTCTGTCGCGGCGGTCTGGAAAGCGGCGCAGATATCCGCGGCCTCGCGTTTGCGCATAATCGCATGTTCGATGTTTCCGTCTTCAGAATAAGATTCTATGATTTTACGCACGGCCGTTTTAAGTCCCGAAAACGACAGATTGCAGTCGCCGGAGCCAATCAGCGGACGAGGCAGCACAAATCTGTCGGGATTGCCGACAGCGGCCATTTTTTCTATCATCGGGCCGCCAGGATAGCCCAGTCCCAGCATTTTTGCGACTTTGTCAAAAGCTTCTCCCGCGGCGTCGTCAATTGTCGTGCCGAGCCGCTCGTAGTTTCCGACGTCTTTGACAATCAGAATCTGGCAGTGTCCGCCGGAAACCAAAAGCAGGAGATAGGGATATTCGACGTTTGAGGTCAGGCGGGCAGCCAGAGCATGACCTTCAAGATGGTTGACGGCCACAAAAGGTTTGTTCAGCGCCAGAGCCAGAGCTTTTGCCGCCATTACGCCGACAACGACGCCGCCGATAAGCCCGGGACCGGACGATGCGGCGATGGCGTCGATGTCTTCCATTTTTATGCCGGCGCGTCTGACGCAGAGCTCAATTATCTCGTCAATATGTTCCAAATGAGATCTGGCGGCAATTTCGGGGACGACGCCACCGAACATTTTATGCTCTTCCTGAGAAAGCAGACTCTCTCCGAGAATTTCCCTTTTGTCGTTGACAATGGCGGCGGCCGTTTCGTCGCAGCTGCTTTCTATCCCTAAAACTATCATCTGAATATTCCAATAAGCTATTGAAGTTTTTTTTAAATTATATACACTATAAAAAAAATGTTGCCAAGAATTATCATAAAGGAAATTGACATGGTCAAAAGCAAGGAAGACGGACCGGAAACGAAGCAGGAAAATCCTGCGGAACCCAAAACCGCAAAATTCAAGTTTTCACCGTTTCGGGCAGGTATATGGCTGTTTTTGATTTTGGCCCTGTTGTTTGTTCTGCGAAATCCGCGCATTGCGACAGATGTCTGGAGTAAAATTCAGAACATCAGGTTTGACGCCGACCCGGCGGAAGATAACGCGGTTGCCGCTCTTAACGAAGAGGTTCGGGGACTGTATCGGCAGATTGCCGATTTGAACATGCGGATGAACGAAATAAGCCAGACGGCTCCGGTTATGATTGACGACGCGGAGCTGGCGGAGTTTAGAGAACGCTTTAACGCGATTGAAAAACAGAATTTAAATGTGATTGATTCCAAAGCCGATGTTGCTACGGTTTTGGGGCTGATTACGCGTTTGGACAGAGCCGAAGAAAAACTTGATGCCCTGGGCAAGGTTACCGATGACGGCGCCCTTATTCTGAGCGCGGCCATGATGGTGAAGGAGGCGGCAGACCGGAGCGGAAGCTTTGAGTATGAGGCAGAGGTTTTGAGCCAGTTGGCGCAAGGTAATGCAAAAATTAAAGATTCCGTGGAAATTTTAACCAAATATTCAAAGGCGGGAGTTCATACTGAGGCATATCTGCAGGACGAGTTCCAGAAAGTATATGCCGCTTTGCTGAAACAGCAGAAAGCCGAGTTCGCAAAAAACTGGAAAGACCGGCTGAACAGCAAGCTTAACGAAATTATTAAGGTAAAAAGGGTCAATAAGGAGGCTCCGGAGTTTCAGGCCGACAAAGCGCTGGAAAAGGCCAGACAGCTGGTTGACGACGGAGAAATTTTCAGAGCGGCGGCTCTGCTGGAATCCCCTGAAAATGCGGATCTGGCGGCGGATGCCGGTCTGGCCGGGTGGCTGAAAAATGTTGAGGCCAAGCACGAAGTGGACAGTGCAGTCAGCCGTATTTCGACCTATTCACTGGCACTCATGAAGGTTAATCATATTAAAAAGGAGACCAAGAATGACTAGAAAAATCTCAACCTTTATTTTTATAGGTTTGATTTTCACAATTGCCATGTGGATGTCGGACAAAACCAGCGTCGTTACGGTGGACTGGCGCGGAATGGTCAGCCGTTTTTCCATTCCGGAGGCCATGCTCTTGGTTTTGGTTTTTGTGGCGGTGGTCGATTTTCTGAACCGTATTTTCAGAAAACTTCTCAGGGCGCAGGTCAAAGAAGCGTACGGATATAATGCCGGCACACCCAGAGAAGACGCGTCAATAGACGTTCTGGCCAGCAAAATCAGCGAAAAAATCGTTATCGGCCGGCATGAGTTTGACGAGGCCATGCTGCTGGTTCTGAAGTCTATGACGGCAGTTACGGCCGGAGACATGAAAGAAGCGCGCGAAAATCTGAAGGCTCTGAAAAAGATTATCGGCAATGACCCGATTATTGATTTGCTGAAGATGAAAATTTACAAAGGCGAAAAGAATTTTGACAAGATGGAAAAACTTTCTGCCAAAATCATGAAAAACGAAAGCGTTCAGATTGTCGGTATGAAAGCGGCCGTTGAGGCTCAGATGCAGAAAAAAGAGTTTACCGAAGCGCTGGCAACAGCCAACAAGGCTTTTGAACTGCGTCAGGATCTGTACTGGGTTATTGAAAGTGCTTTTGAGTTGAGAGCCCGCGCAAAGGACTGGGACGGAGCCATGCAGGTTTTGGATTCGGGCCTGAAGAAAAAAATTATACCGGCCGACAAATATAAGAGACTTAAAGCCATTGTTCTGTACGAAATGGCCAGAGAAGCACAGGAAAAGAGCGACGATGTCAACTTCTTCCGTCTCTGCAGCCAGTCAATTGCCGCTGATGAGACTTTGGTGCCCGCGGCAATCGCGATGGCCAGATATTATGTCGCCAATGACAATCAGTTCAGGAAAGCGGCCAAGGTTCTGAGCACCGCCTGGGTTAAAAATCCGGTTGACGAGATTGCTTACGAGTATCTGAAACTTTATCCGAAAGATGATATTACGGCAAGAATCCAAAGAATGGAAAGTTTTGCGCTGACCAATGCCATCCGTCCGTCGCTGAATAATATGATTTTGGCCGAGCTGGCTTCCGAAGCTGGACTCTGGGGCAAGGCAAGGGCGGAAATAGAGCAGTTTCTGATTAACAATCCGGCAACCAAAAAGCTGGCTAAAATGATTGCCAAATTTGAACATTATTCCAATAATGACAAAGACGCCGCCAAAGAATGGGAAGCCAAGGCGGAAAGTTGCGCGGAAGATTCTCAGTGGGTCTGCGAAGAATGCGGATACAGCAGCGATCACTGGTTCTCAGTCTGCCCGAACTGCAATGCTTTCGGAGCGGATAAATGGCATTTGTACGTTGAGAAAGCGGAAAACGAGCCGGTTGAGGAAGTTGCGGCAGATGATGAAGAATAAATCCGCAGTTTGATTTTGCAAGCCCGTATGTCATATTACGGGCTTGTTTTTTTAAGGAATATAACATGAGTCTTCTCAAACTCAAATCCTATAACCAAAAATATACCGGCAATAATTTTTACGGAACAGCCTGCAATTCCGCCGGATTTGAATTTACGGACAGAAAGTCGGGAGTTATTTTGTCAGCGCCGCACGCGACCAAAACTTTTGTCGGCGGACGAGTTAAGGCCTCCGACTTGTATACGGGAGCTCTTGTCGAATATCTGGGAGGAAAAAACGGAATTTCGACGCTTATCCGGACGGCTTATCTGCCTCGGCAGTATCTTGCGGATGAATTTCTTGACGGAGAAGTTTTGAAAAACGGTTATTTTCTGGACATTCACGGCATGAGAGACAATGGCGAGTTTGAACTAGCCGTGGGAACAGGTCTTTTATCCTGCGAAAAGTATTCGCGGGAACTGGCTTTTATATCCGAAACAGCCGACCGACTGGGGATTTCATACCGAATTAATCATCCGCAGTATTCGGGGATTGCCAAAATGACGGCTTTTACGGCCAGATTGCAGAAAAAATTTGAAGAACCACAGATTTTGCAGTTTGAATTCAGCCGCAGTCTGCGGGATTTTTATAATTGTCCGGATAATGTTCTGACCAGGACGCTACCGTTTCTTGAAGAATTGATTTTTTTCTTAAGTTATGAAAAAAAATAGTGAGGGTAAGGAATTGTTAACATTCTCGCGCGTATTATATCCTGTGTATACACTTAATACATGTGCGGATTGTTACCAGTATGGTCTTAACGAGGGTCCTTATTCCGGCTAAACGCCGCTTTATCCCCATGGATGGAGGCCGTTATGCTTCATAACGTCTCCCTCAATGCTTCCATGCGCGCCAATCTTCTCAGTCTTCAGCAGACTTCAAAGCTTCAGGACATGACCTCCAACCGGCTGTCGACCGGTCTGAAGGTCAAT
>CALXTQ010000020.1 GCA_944391485.1 uncultured Alphaproteobacteria bacterium
GGTGTAGTAGATATTATCTCTAGACCTATGTCAAGTTCTTGGACTTGTGTCCTTGTTCTTGACTTCTCGGATGTATTGACGGCTTGGGATATTTGGCTTCCTTCTGCTGTCTCTTTCCTTATTGAAAACTACTGGCTTTAATTATGCATAAAAAATTTGGATATTCAATAAAAAATGTTAAAGAAGGCACATTCTTTAACATTTTCTTTGAAAAGCTTGGAATTGCTAGGGATTTTATTTAAGCCTCTAGGGTGGCAAGGTAAAAATGTTAAACTTTGTTAGTTTTAATAACTTTTCTTAACATTTTGTTCCTTTGTTTGACTTGGTATCAATTCATTCAAGAAGCTTATTCTTCTCTAACGACCCTAGTTTTAATTTTTGAAATTTTGATTTTTTTAATTTTACTCAAAAGAAAAAGCCTTACAAAAAATGTAAGGCTTTTTTATTTGGAGTTAATTTACTATCATACTCTCGCATTTTCAACCGCATTTGCGAGCATATGTTCATTATAATTAAAATATCTTTGCGTGGTTGAGATATTTTTATGATTAGCCAGCTTTTGCACCAAACAGATATTCACGCCGGAATTTACCAATTTTGATACAAACAAATGTCGGCCGAGGTGGCTTGCTCCTTTTATGCTGAATTTGCGATAAACGGAACTAAACAAACGGCTGATACTCACGCGATTGTAGGGTTTGTTTTGCTTTTGCGATGTAAATAAATAGCTCTCTTGGTTCAAGTTGCTTCGTGTTTGTTGCAGATACTTCAAATATTCGGCAAATTCCTTCTTAATCTGCGAGTTCAAATAGTAGGAACATTTATTTTTGCCTTTGTTCTTATCATAATCTAGGCAAATGGCGTCTTTGACTTTCAGTGTTTCGGTATAAACATCCTTAACCTGAAGATAACAAAAATTGATAGAACGCATGCCGTTTAGCGAACATAAAAACATCATCCGAATTTGTTCGGCGTGTTTCATTCCGCTGATATAGGTCAAAATATCTTTAATTTTCTTATCATCTACAAAAACGTCATTTACCATTGATTTTACTCTTTTTAACTTATTTATACTCATTTTGAAAGGAGACATAATAATATTGAAAGGAAATCCTAGTTTTTAATGATGGCTTGATAAAACACCTTATAACTTAAACCTTGGGTCAAAATCCCCACACCGCCTTGGCATTGCCAACCGTTTTGAAGAGCCGCATTCACATATTCAATCAGATTATCCAAGCTTTCCGAACACAAAACATCATATTTCACCTTAAATCTCCCCCTAGTATTCATAAGCATACATCACGGTTAAGACACGGTTGGTCTGACTAGGGTCAGCGGCATTCGGCGAAGCAAATTCAAAATTGCGGTCATAATAATCAATCTTCCAAAAAATCTTTTCACCCTTGAAGCTAAATGCTCCGAAATCCTTTTCGCCGTAGGGATTGTTTTCTTCACTGAAATCATCAAAATGGCGAACCTTTTTCAAAATGACTTCAATATCATTAAAACTGTTGGCTCTAATTCCGGGCGTTAAAACAAAAGTCCCCAAAGATGGATTGGCTCTGAAATCATCATTGAGCTTGGCGATTGCGGCGATATTATTCATGCTCGCTTTCCTCTAACAATCTGATACAAAGATATTCGGTCAGACCTTCCTGTTCGGCGGCATAATCCCAAACCGAAAGGCCGCGATTGTTCTTTATGTCGGCGTTGGCTCCATTATCAATCATAAAGTCCAAAATCCGAATTCGCATTAAAGCTTGGGGATGACGAACCACATATATAAAAGAAGTGTTACCAAACTTATCGCGAGCGTTAATATCGGCTCCGGCTTCAAGTAAAACCGCCAGAGTTTGCGGCGAACTGCGTTTAACCGCGGCAATCATAAAAGGTGTTTCACCATTGCGATTGCGAGATTTTACATCACCGCCGGCTTGAATGAACGCCTTGATAATATCGGGCTCATAAAACTCTTTGCACGCCAACATAAACGGCGTCCAACCGTGTTTGTTGTAGGGCTCATTAACATCAAAACCTTGCTTTAAGATAGATTTGATACGTTCCAAATCCATATCATAAAGTGCTTTCATCAGTATATTTTCTTCATTAACCATATGTTTTTCCATGAATTATTTAAAAAAGATGGTCCCCGGGGTAGCATTCAAAAATGCTAAAGTCAAGCACTTTTTATAACATTTTTTACATTATCTTATTGATTCTGAATGATTTTATTTTAAATTCAAAGGGTTGTAGTGAAAATATTTTTTTGTTGTTTCATTTTAGAAACATATAAAAAAACATCCAATAATTCTTTAATTTTATTAACTTTGAAGTCTGGATTTATTAATTTTATATCCGAGAATTCAGGAAAAACAGGATGTTCAGAAAAAATATCATTTATATTTAAACTAATATATTCTGTATCTTGTACAGGCTTAATAACTGAAACTAACATAATCGTATTTCTTTGATACTGATTATCTGTAATTTCTGTATAATATTTTTTTATTCCTTCTACAGACTGATCTGAAAATTTTGCATCCAATATTGCAAAATAATTTTGATTTTTATAATGGTATTTTATTAAAAAATCAGGAGTATAATAATTATATATAGAAGAACCTTTAAATTTAGATACACGAATTAGATCTGTATCATTTTCTGTAATCGTAATTTTAGGTTCATGATAAAGGGTAATATTTTCATCCGCTGATATTTTCCAAAAATATTTTTTTTCTGCAAATAGCTTTGAACTTTCCTCTTGGGTCGGAACTATTGAATAGATTTGATTAATTGCATCAAAAATCTGAAACAGACACACATATTCGTATAATCTTGCAATATTATCTAACGGTAAATAGCTAAATACTTCGTCAATATTATGATAAAGAAACCACCATTGCAATAACAATGGGTACAGTTGTCTGTAATTCTTATCATACCTGAAAATAGGCGTAAGACGTGGTCTTGGTAAAACTTTACAAATGTTTTTTATATTAAATTTTGTAGACAAACAAAATCTCAAAGACATCAATTGATTTTTAATCTTATTACACTTTTTCAAATAAAATTCATAAGTTTTTATCAGATATTGTTTGCAAACGTAAACAAACGCATTATTTTTTTCTTGTTCATTCATTTTGCATAATGAATCTTTTATTTTTTGAAATTTTTCAGATATACTATCTATCGTTTTTATTACAGAAACAACATAAGTATATATAAGCAAATTCTCTTCTACTTCAAAGCTATTTACCAATGTATTATTTAATATGTTTTCAATTTTATATAATCTATTATGAATTTTAAGATTTGCTTCTTTGGATATTTTTAATTCAGATGAGTTTTGAGATAACCAATCGATTGAATTACGATCAAGAAAAGTTGCCTTGCTTATATCCACAACTTCTTTTTTTATAATTAAATGATTTCTTTTTATAAAATTAATACCTTGACTTTTAAAATACATTAACAACTTTTCGGCCATACATATCTGTTGGATTGACTGGTGAAAAGAAATATCACAATTTTTTATTTTAGGACTAAAAACTGTTGATATATATGTAAATGAGATATTTTTTATCTTGCTATCTAAATACAATAATAATTGTTCTATATATTCAGAACTTAACTTATTAGAAATTATTTGCAGATAGTAATATTCTTCTTCTAGCTGTAGACCGTTATAAACAAATAACACTAAGCGAGAATAGCCACAAAAATTTTCAAAAATATGTTTATCAATATCAAAGATAACCTCATTCTCCAGATGCGGTTTTCCTCTCAAGGTTATATCCCCAATTTGCAAATAAATATTAGATTTATTGCTAACATTTAATACGGCTCTAAATGATATTTTATCTGTATCATATATGCACGCCTCTTCCAATGCTTGAAAATCTATTTCTCTAGGTAATTTTATTACCTTTTCCTCTTTATTGTCTTTTTTTATGAGTTCAAAAGATTTGATAAACTTAGATGTTGAAGAAATTGTAGTTTCCATAATTATATTCCCCAACCTCAATTATATTCTGAACTATATTCTTAGAGATTGTATATGAGGACAATTCATCATACAACATCTTTAGTATACTCAAATATTTTTCTCCATCACCACATATTTCAGGAAGAATAAATTGAGCAATTGCATAATCTAAAACATCCGAATTATCGTATTCAAAATTATCATTTTGCTCACCTATACTGGTCATAACATCAATATATTTTCGAATATTTTTTTGTTTTCGTGGCGAAATGAATCTTCCATTTCTATTTTTAGAAAGGATATCATAAATTGTTTCTAGTTTATCATTTCCGTAACTTTCTGCCGCCAAATTTTTTGCAACTTGTCGAAAGCCAAAATTATTCTCCAATGCTGTATATGATATAGGAACAACCGTTTGTGTTTTATTATCTTCTACCTGTTTCAAGTCGTTATTAGGAAGATAAAACACACAAGCTCTATTAATAATCCGAGGAGATAATATTTCTGTTGTATCATCCATATTGATAGTTGCAATAAATTTCATAGAATCTAAAATTTGAATTTCCTCTAATTCTCGCTCAGATTGTAATCTTATAAATTTATTTTCATCATCTGCTATACTTAAAAAATTAGACCAATAATATTCTATAGGGCTTAAATTAGCCTCATCTAAAAGAGACAAATATAAACATCCTTTATTCTTATCAGATTGTTGTTTTTTTAAAAATGTTCTTAACCCCGTATCTGCTTCTACAAAATGTCCTGTCAATGAATTATAATAGCCTATTAAATCTTTTGATGATGACCACCCTTTATTAACAGAAATTTTATTAAAATTAGCTCCCAAACTACTCGCTAAATTTTGGACCAAAGAGGTCTTCCCGACGCCTGGCTTTCCATAAAATATTAAAAAGAAATTGTTAACTAATGACACCAAATAATTGATGATATCTTTTCTCTGCAACAATCTATTCTGTTTTTCAAAATACGTGTACACTTGATTCACAATTTCTTGTAAAGATAGATTTTGCCCTTTATTGGTATCATAAGTATCTTCATATCTTTCATTAATATAATCAGCTTCTGTTAACATCTTAACTATAGGAGCCAGTTTATATATTTCTTCTCGATACTCTTTTTTTACTTTAGGTATTTCTTGAGAAATTTTATTTTTAATATCTTCTAACCGCTCTAGCTCCGAATTTTTCTCTTCTAACTCAAGCTTAATTTTCTTTAATTCTTTCTGCAATTTACCATATTCATCCTTTATATTGGTAAAAGATATTTTGATATTTAACTCTTCTACTTTTTTCTGTTTTTCAGAAAGCTCTTGTTTGGTTATGTCTAACAATTTTTGAACTTCAGATAAGCTTTTTGAGACATCCCCAACCATCTCTTTTTTGTTTAATTCTTCTTCTAATTCCTTGATTTTTTTCTTATCATCACCGCCAAATTTCTGTTTTAACGTATTATCTGAATTTATTACATTAATAAATTCAGCTTCCGCTGTATTTAAAAGATACTTGATATTTTCTTTTTTACAAACGTAATTAAAAATCTGCTCATTTAAATCATGCTCATCTTTCTCTATAGATGACAATTTTGAAACTATTTTCGATAATCTATTTTTGTCGGCATCATTAACACGCCTTAACTGTTCAAGCAACTCTCTACGCTGATTGAATGAAATAGATTGCGAAACCTTATTTTGAACTAAATTTATTCCCCATGAAAGAAGGGCATCATCTGGAATAAAATCAACCCAAATACCTTTTTCTTTCTCTATTAAAGAAAACACATCTCTAACATAAGAAAAACGTTCTCCATTCCATTCATTTCTCATTTTTACATCATTGAATGATATTTCGCTTGATACGATATCTTCCTGGCATAACTCTTCTTTTATTTTATAAACAAAATAATTATTGTAATTTTTATTACTAACAAAAGGAAGGAGTCTCTCTTCCGCTGCCAAATTTACATAATAACCATAAGTTCCATTGGTATTTTTTTCTTGAGAAACAACCTTAAAAGGCCCATAAATAAAACCAGAATTTCGAATAAAATAAAAATTATCTATTGGCTTAAAAGGAGAAAAGCATCTAACAATTGCTGTATCAATATTTAAAGCATCTAATATAAAACAATTTCTATACTTTTTTCTAACTTTATAATCTGAAATACTATTAGTATAAACACAATATTTTGAAAGGTTTGGTTTGCTTTCATCTATCAAATTTACTTCACTAAAATATGAAACTGAAAACAGCTCCATATTTTCAAAATGATCAACAACATCTGAAAAATAAACATTTTTTTTATAATTTGGATACACTATTAACAAATCATTATTTGGAAATGTCTTTTGAGGTACAACTCTCCAATATTCATCATCAAAAAAGACTGGATAAATAAATCCATTATTTGTTTCTTCTTCAGATTCGTTACTTGATTTAACTTTGATACAGATTAAAGGTTCACATTCATTAAACATTATTTCACCCCTCTTATATATATAAAATTATACTATGATGTTTTTTATTGCCTATAAGATAAACAATTTTATTCACAACAAAAAGTTGAAAACAAATTAAATAAGCTCACATTATGAAGTGAATCTATGCCAAAGGTTTAGATTTGTTTTAATTCTTCGATTAGTTCAAAGATTGTCATATCTGAGGCTTGAAGCTTGGAAACGGAAACCGGAGTTGGTTTATGTTCATCATAAATCGGGCTACCGGTGCGGCGGACAAATATCGCCGAGCTGATTTGTTTGCCGAAGGTCGGTGTATATTTGTTGGCAAAACCTTGTTCTTTGCTCCAATATCTTGATGTGTTGCTACCTGAAAGCGGACTTCCGGTGATGCAATAAAAATAGGTATCTTCTTGTTTCCATGGTGTATGTTGCCACAAAAGCAACAATTCCCCCAAACACAAAGAAAAGGTCGGAATATATAAGGCAAAAACCCCGCTGCCTTGAATATGAATGTTGTAATATTTGGGATTGGATAAGATTAAATCTTGATGTCGTTGCAATAAGTCTAAGTTATCAAACAATGCTTGCAACACTTCTTTATCAGGCGTGGCCGCCTGAACATAAAACTTAACTGTCATTATATTTCTCCTGTTTAGTCCGTTTGGTTAAAGTGGGACAAGTTGGCATAAATTCACTTTTAAGGGGATTATGTTAAATAATCCCCCGAATGTCAAGTCTTCTCAATTTTTGTAAAGCACCGCTCCGTTATCAAGCAATAGGTTGGCAACATCAAGCTCTATTCGCTCCAAGGCTAAGGTTAAGGCGGTTTCGCCTTGGATATTGAGCCAATTCACATCAACACCTTTATCTATCAACATTTGAATAGTTTGTAATTTGGTATCATCTTCCATATTTTCGTTCAAAATAACGGACATAATAGCGTTATATCCGAATATATCGGTTCTATTGACTTCGCTTCCCTCGGCAATAAGAAAATCAAGAGGCTCTTTTTCCATACAGAAATAACAAGCCACCAAAAATAAACTAGCTCTGCGGCGATTGATTGAGGCATTTAGATTAAAATTGTTGGATTTAATCAATTTTTTCAACTCACTGACCGAATTGATATCAATATTACCTTCGCTTTCAAAATTATACGGCGGATTAACCGGCGTATTCTTTAATCTCTCTTCTATTTGTTTGATTTTTTCTTGGACTTCTGCCATTTCTTCAATGGTAATAAATTTAGAATAAGTTTTATCTTCGGGATTATACATTAACATTTTCACTCCTTGTCTGTTTTTCTTACAAGGATATTTATCGGAAATAAAACCTATTTTGTGATTTGGCAAAAAACAAACTTTGGCTAGATAAATACCTATGTAGCTGATGGCTATGTTTCGATTATAAACACGAATTGTCTGGGGTGAGGTGTGATGTGCGAGCATGACACCTCTTTTTGTTGGACAGCACACGGCGGACGGCTTTCTGATTTCTTTTTAATTCCCAGATGATTAAATCACACCTCAGAGGTTTGTTTTGTTTTATTTGAGGGCTATTTTAAGCTCAGAAAAAAGAAAGCTATTTTAATTCTGGTTCTATTATAATAGTTCTTTTTTATATCTATTATAATACTATTATATGGGTTAAAATTTGCTCTAAAATCCTTGTCTGATAAGGAATTGAGCAATTTAATGAGGAAATATAGCTTTCCGATGGCGGAAATAACGGTTTCCGGAACTGGAAATATAGACTTCCCCAAGTGGAAATATAGATTTCCGTTTTTGAATTTCCGGAAATAACCGTTTCCGCAAGCTTTATAAGTGGAAATAACGATTTCCGCCCCTAATTTTGTTCAATTTAAAATCTCGTATTCTCCGCAAATAAATATTTTCAGGACAAAAGTTTATAAGGAGAAAACATGAGCAAAAGTAAAGCTACATTATCTATTACCGAACGTCTATTATTGGACTTCATTAAATATAAAACAAACAACAATCATAAATTCTTTATGGGGAATGATAAAATCGCCATGGCCTTGGGATTAACGGTAAATTCCGCCAAAGTGATGATAAACGGACTTATCCGTGAAGGGTATCTTATCAAATCAATGGATACCCACGGCCGCAGAATATTAGAATTATCCGACAAACCATACTTAACCATCGCTTGTGTTGATTTAAGCAACGTTGATAAACGCATTATATTGCAAGAAGCCCTGAACTTTCAACGAGACGCCGAATACTTCCAAAAACAATACGAGTTTGAAAAAGCACGAGCCGACAGACTTCTTGCCGAACTAACACAGATAAAGCTAATGTATAAAGCTAAGTAACCTTATAAATAAAGTTTAATTGTTTATATTCTGTCGCTATATGGAAGCGAATTGATATAATCTTCCATAAACTGCCAATCTGGAATATAGCCCTTGTCTGAATAAGTGTGATTATCATCTATAATTGGTTCACCTGTCTCATCTCTCTGGATTGGTAGTCGGAGAATATCTGACAAATACTTTTCTTCTGTAACTTTTCTTCCATAATCATATTTAAATCTATTTGCTAAAAGTATTGTTTGTAAAAATAGATAAATTGACTTCGTTGCTATTTCTTCTGCTAATAATAATATTTTGGCAGAATCTCCAACAACACATCCTTCTGACTGAAAAGATACAAAACCAGCAGACCCCGTCCTTGCAACAGTTAAGCACATTTTATCTGTTAATACATAACCTTTTTTTAGACAATATATTTTATCTATCTTTCCTAAGACACCGTTGTTTTCTTCACCACTTTGAACAGCGATAAGCAAGCCTTTGTTTTCTTCTATTTCTTCTTTTGTAATACCTTTGCCATTTAACATAGTAAACAAATCAGAAACTTTAAATTCCTCCCATTGTTCAATATTCAGCTCTTTATTTGTGTTATTTTTTATTTTTGTTGTAATTGGTTTATGATGTAAAGATTTAATATAATTTTCCATAAATTCCCAATCAGGAATATATCCTTCGTTGGAATATCCCATAGATGTATTGATTATTGGCTTCTTTTCATCATCATATTGTATTGGTAGCTTGATGATAATATTTTTTGATTTATTCAAATCGTGTAATTTTCTTCCATAAGACCACTTGTAGCGTTCTCTGTTTATAATGGAACAAATAAACATAGCCCTAAAAAAATTCAATTCAAATTTGGGGTTACAAATGGTTTCATCGTGACTACTGGTAAATTTAATTGGCTGATAGTAAGCATTACAAACAGAACCATTATTAGTGATTGTTATACAATTTCCTTCAAAGATTTTACCTTCTAGTGTATTATCATCTTGCCCTGTTTTATCGCTCAATTTAATACTTTCTATATCGCAATAATCGGTAACACCATTATTTTCTGCCGTAGCCCCCAAAAATGGTATTGGATTATCAGATGGAAATGTTTCTATGGTTTCTGGTTTATTATTAAAATAGCCATTTTTCATATCAAATAAATCGGATAATTTAAATTCTTGCCATTCTTTTATATCAAGCCTCATAAATTTTTCCCTCCTTAACCAAAAAAGAGAGATAATTGTTTATTGTTCTTTGGAAATCAGCTTCTGTTAATTTTGTATAATCGGTTTTCATATATGCTTCGCACAACCACTCATCATCAGCAGTTACTTTTTCTACAGCAGACTTGCCATCAACTGCGGCTTTTCTTTCAAACAAATCAAGCCACTCTGTTTCTATTTTCTTCCATTTAGAAATAGTAAAATTACCTTTATCATCTTTAGTAAATTGCTCAACCCTGCCTAAATTTTTCTTTTTTGTAAAACCATCATCTTTGCAATAACCAAAAAAAGTACTCCTTGTTGTACCATCAGATTTTACATGCGGCTGCCCAAGTGTAAACAACATACAGCAAGCACAGACAGAAGAACCTGGATAAAATATTTCTGCCGGCAATGAAAAAACGGCATCTAATGTATTATCTTCAAGCAAAGCTCTTTTTTCTTCGGTAATAAGAGAACTAGAACCAATAGCACAAGCCAGAGGAAGCAACACTGCTAATTTTACCTGTTTAGTGGACTTTCCATTTTTTGCTAACTCACTATTCATCTCTTTTATAACATCTGATATATAATGGATAAAGACCAAACCTTTAGTAGGATCTTCTTTTCCATCCTTAGCTTTTCCCCATTCTTTTTTATAAGAATTTGGAATGCTAATGGGTTTAGCATTATATGGAGGGTTCATTAAAATAATGTCAGGTTTTGCTTTTTTGATAAAGTCTTTATGGTCAAAACAACTTCCTAATTTGATATTAGAATTTCCATCACCGTGGATCAACATATTTGTAACAGAAAGTCCAAAAGCTTTTTCTTCAACCTCAATACCATATATATTTTCTTTTTTAACCTTTTGCTGTAGCTTTTTAGTTTCTTCTTCTGTGTGCCCTTTTCTGCAATCAGCCAGCTCTTTAACCATTGCCTGCACCAGAAATGAAGCACTACCACATGTCGCATCAAGTACAACCTTTGTATGATCAACCTCTGTTAACCTACACATAAATTCCGTAATATGGTCTGGAGTAAAAGCTTGATTCTTATCTGCCTTACCTGTATATTTATTAAAAGCAATAAAGAATAAATTCAAAATATCCTGGCCTTCTGAACTATTTACATCAATATATTTATAAATATCCATAAGGATAGTATCAATAATCTCGACCCAATCTTTTTGTTTGAGAGCTCTTACTTTTTGATCTTTTAATACGCTATTTTGTAATAATTCAATTTTTTTACTTTTATTATCTGAACCATCTAATAGATTTGTAAGTGTATTTTCAATACCAGCTATAATTTCCTTTTCTGAACTTAAATTTAAATAATTTTCGACCTGCTTTCTTAAAGCCTCATCAATTTTTGTTGCGACAAACTTTTTCAATAAGTCTTTAACATATAACAAAACTGTTCCAACAAATTGACTCCTTAAAGTTTCTGCAATATCTTTTTTATGCAACAATTCATTGAGAGCATAAGTATTTTTTAATACTTTTTCACGATCATTTTGTTTATTCAGTTGAAATAATGAAGCATAGTGATCAAACGTATCTAAAACAGTTTCTTCTTTTAAAAGATGTTCATCATCCATAGCTGATTTCCATACTTTTATTTTATCATCATTTGTATTCGCTAAAATACAAACAATTTTTTTAGTTTTATTAACGGCTATTTCTTCTTCAAGATACTCTCTTAATTGGTCCTCATCTTTTTTTGTAAACTTTTGTTTGGTTTCCACTAAAACCACAACTTCTTCTTTTTTAAAACGAATATCTAATTTAAAATGTTTATATGGACGGCCTAATAATTTTTCTAATTTTTCCTTTGAACCCGCAGCTACAACATAGCTATATTCGCCATCTTCTATATTTGGCACATGACATTCACTACCAACACAGCTTATAATTGAGAACCTATCCATAAAAACCTCCAAAAATATTTTCTTATTGGAAAAGTTAATATAATATTCTTTATATTATCTTAAATTGTATAAAAATATTTTGATTTAAGCCTTTTTATAATATTTTCCTTACTTCCCTTCCATTTCCTTGGCTAGTTCGGAAACGAGTTTCCAGTTCTGGCTTTTGTAAGCTTCTAACAAGGGGAGATAGTAGCGAGAATTTTTGCCTTCTCCTATATATGGTATTCTTCTGACGCCGCCGGCTTTATCTTCTTTTCGCATAGCCAGCAAGGTTGTATAAGATATGCCTAAAAATGCCGCGGTTTGTTTAATATTCAACCAATTTGAACGAGCGGCAATATCAAATGCTTCTTGTTTTTTAGCACTATCAAGGTCATTTAAATAAAACTCTGATAATTCTGCGGCGTAATCACTAAACCCACTACTCTCTAATGCCTTTACAAAGGAGCGAATAGAATTACTCATAGTTTTAACAACATTTGCAGAAAATACAATCTGCTTGAAATTAACATGTTTTGTAAATGTAATATTCTTAACTCTGAGTTCATTCAAAAATATAACATTAACAATCTGACCATAATGAAAGTTTACATCAGAAAAGGATACTTTACCCCCAAAAATTGTATTGCTAAATATAATTTTCAATTTAGATATATTAGATAATAAAAAATTTGCCTGTTCTGAAAAAGTACAATTTCTTAAAATAAGAGCTGAATAACACCCTTTTTGTATTTTATCAATCTCAAAATTACCATTGAATATACAGTTTTCAAACTTTAACAAACTTATTACTGTTTGAAAATTTCTATTTAATCCCGTTTTCCAATAACTAACCCGACAATTAAAAATGCAATTTTTGAACATAAATGATTTATCTCTTAAAAATAAACGTTCAGCTCCGCTGAAAGCACAATTCTCAAAAATTACTGTTCTGATATCTACATAATCAATAAATCTGAAAAGATTATCATTTTCTTCACTTGAAGAAATATTCATATTTTTCAAATGCAAGCACAAATTATTAAATCCTAATGATTTTAATTCTATATCAGAAAAAGGAGGTTCAAAAACAGACCGAACCTCTTGCTCTGCAAAACAATACTCTTCCTCAAAGTTTTCCAAAAACTTTTTTAATTTAGCTTCATCCTTTACTATAAAATTACGATCATATCCTCTTTGGGCGTATAACTTTACTTTCTCGGACGGCAAATCAGGTTGTTTTAAATTGTAATTGAATATTGTCGCTAAAATGCACAAGAATGACTTAAGTGCATCTGCATAGTAAGGGTAATATTGGTCTAAATATTCATTTTTTACCTTTATTGGAGCTTCTTTTTTAGAAGGAAGGCTAAAAAGAAAATTTTTTACTGATTGAAAAACTTTATAATTATTTCCTGTTTCTTTTATATACTCATCATATTGAGCCATTAAATCCTTGATGGAACTACCGGCATTTTCAATATCCGGTTCTCTTAATCTTAAAAAAACATCTGACAATCTCATCATATACAGTAGGCAAAATTCTTTAAGCTGTTCCATACTATCACAGTATATATATTCTCATTGTTGTATGGGAGCTGCGAGGCTTTTGGCATATTCTCTCGTTAAAACACTATCAAGACAACTCTTAGGAAAATCAAAACTAAAATTTTCAATATTTTGTTGGTTTAATGAAGGGATTTCTTCATCAACTTTGGCCTCACTTATGTAAGTATCTTTTTCAAATTGATAATCTTTAATATTATTCCAATTCATCATTTTTACCCCTAAAAACCAATTAAAACGATTATTATCATATATCTATTTAATTTTATTTAACACTCAAAAATTGCGATTCCTTTACATCTAAAACAAAATATTTCCATTTTCTCACAAATCTTGCAAAACTTTTTACCTTAAGAAATCTATCAATATCTATTGATATCTATTTAAAACCTACAAAGCATAAAATCATTGAAAAACAATGTGTTGACTTACATTTTGTTTTGAGCCAATACTGTTCTTGTCAGGTAGCAATACCCATGGTTAACAAAATTACGAAAGGAAAAACGATGACTGTTGTAGCATATATCATAGCTTCTTTGGTAAAAGCTTACCGTCTTAAAAAAGAAGCCAAACGCATGGAAAACATTGTCAGAGCTGCAGGCTTTGCATACTAACTTCGGTTTATAAAACCTAAACCTTATTTAACCCCTGAAATTTAACCGTTTTAACTCAAATGACCGACAGGAAAGCCTGTTTGTCAAACAGAATTATTATGCTCTTTTTTAACTAATATTCATTTTTGAAAGGAAATTAAAATGCAAAACTTTTTGAACAAATATAATGCCGTAAAGCTTGAAAACACTCAAGACGAAGGCAAATTAACCCTTGATAGTAGCAAAAAACGTATCTTAAAAATGCTTGATGAGAATATGAAACACATCAAAAACAACTCTTGGAACATTAAAAACCGTATGAACAAGTTGATTGTTGATACCGAAACCAATTCAATCTTTACTTTGCGTTTAGGGGGCAAGAAAATAATCAAATATTCTCTTTATCTCTTAAATGACCGAGAAAAGCTCAATTTCTTGTCTGATTTTTACGATAGCATTGTCAATAATGAGTTTGATACCGAGATTTTGAATTTCATATCTCAAGAACTTGAAAACTCACAAAAACGCAGAAAAGCTTCTTTGGAACGTCGTAAACTCAAAAAGCAACAAGAAAAGGAAGAAGCAACCAAACGCACAATTGCAGCAGCCAGTTCTTTGATTGAAGAAACAATGTCGCAATCTCTGCCGCGTTACGCTCAGTTGTAGTTTCATACAACAATATTAAAAAAGGAGGCTTTTGCCTCCTTTATCTTTATAAAATAGATACTAAAATCTATAACGATTTTAGTACCCGCCAATCAATTTTCCAAATAAACCCTAGAACAAATAATAAAGGATAGATCATTGCATATACATAATCATAAAGTGTATTATAAACACTATATTTCAATAAAATGACACAAGCTAAACCACCTACAACAAATGGTAATACTATATTTAATTTTCTTACATTTATTATATAGGATAAGCGATACATGCTTATAATATGGTTTATTTCAATAAATTTATTATATTCATCAGTTATACTGTTTAAATCGTGCAAATATACCAGTAAATTGCGATACCAGACAATCGATAAAGTATATACTAGCATCACTATATAATATAAGTAATTGAAATTTTCTGATGGCTTAACATCATTAGAATAAAGCAATATCGCTATGCCAACTATTGAAGAACATAACGCACTATAATATTTATGAACGCTAGATATTAAACCATATATGTCTTTGATTTGCTCATTTAATATATTAAATTGATCTAAAATGCTTATTTTCATAACATTACTATCCTCTTTACAAAACATAATTTTTTCTTCAAGCAATACACGTCCGACTATTCCATCATGATTTTCTGAACTTCGGCTTTTTGTTCTTGGGCGAACAAGGCATAGCCGGACGGGGTAAATGCTATTGGCCTTAATTTTCCTTCTTTCATCCAATAACGAATGGTTGAAGTTGGAACATCGCACAACTTGGCAAATTTAGATATGGTAAGCAATGATTTATTAGGTTCTTGCTTATGAACATCCAACAAATCAATCATCATTTTAAGCGAACGATTCAATGCCGAAAGCATAAATTTATAATAAGGCTCGCTATTCTCCCTTGTTTGATATGTTTCCAAAGCATTCAAATATCTCTTTCTATCAATAGGACGAATGATTATCGGAGCGTATCCGCTTTCAAGCAACATACTGTTAAGCAACAACCTTGCCGTACGACCGTTACCATCAATAAATGGATGGATTGTTACCAAACGATAATGAGCTTCAATCGCTTTGAGCAGCATATCATCTTCTTTTTGCAACAACCAAGCAGAAAACTCTTTCATCAAATCAGGAACTTTAAGCGGGTTTGGAAGAATTGTTTGTGAACCGGATATTCTCACTCGGACACTCCGATAAAAACCGGCATTACCATCATCAATGCCCGATAAAATAATTTTGTGTATCTGCAAGATATAGTTTTCATCAATTTTAACCGCCTTGGCCGCAGATGTTTGAATAAATTCAAAGGCTTTTGCATGGTTAATTGCTTCCAGATAATCATTGATAGGCTTTGCTCCGGAGGTAATTCTTTCTTCAATGGCCATCTCAGTTTCTTTTCGGGTTAAGGTATTACCCTCAATCGCATTGGAAGTATAAGCAAGCTCTGTTTTCAGCCATTTATCAAGAACCTTTTGATTATCCTTATTTTTCAATAGCTTTTGCAAAATAGCTTTATTTTCTTCTATTTTTGATCTTATTTCCTGCATGACGGCCTCATACTTCATGGTTTTTATATTTATAAACTATAAACCTCAAAGTCCCAAATGTCAATCAATACTTCATAGTTGCATAAAAATAAAAGTATGAAGTTTATTGATAATGAAAAATCTATATTTCTGTTACCATTTTCCCGAGCAATACAAAATCCTTCTTGACTATAGAAACCGGTGGGGTATGGTGGTTATAAAATAATTAAAAGGGTGAGACAGTTGGGTGTGTTTCAGAGTTCGGCAAAAACCGCACATCCAGAAGAAAAAATCATGCTTTTTCATGAGGTTGGCTTTTGTAAGACTACGGCTTCCAGCCTTAGTGTTTCAAAGTGTTCTTAAAAGCATGTTTCTGCAGCAAAATGTTCTTTTTTCTTACCGGTGCTCTTGAGCTAATTTTGCATATTTTTCTTATATTTTGTTTACTTGTCTTAAAGTGCTTCATTTATCAATTTACAACACTTCCCAATAACCACCTTTAGCAGCTCCGATACGACGTATTTTGTTTTCTTTTTTCAAGGTTTCTAAATGCCATTTTATGCTATCCTCTGTCGTATTAAGGCGTTTGGCAAGTTCTTTTCTGCTGGCTTTGGGATCAATACGTAACACATCAAGAATTTTCTGGGTGGTTTTCTGGGTGGAATTTGGACTTTTCTGGGTGGTTTTCTGGGGGGAAATATCTTTAATTTGCATTTCTCTGTTATCCAACAGATTATTTTCTCCCAATAACAAATTACCAAAAAACTTATTCAAATACTCCATTGTATATGGAATATCCTTTTCCAAATTTTGATAATTTGCTCTCACCAACGCATTTCTGAAATATTTCGAATGTTTTTCAAATAAATCATTATTTGTCTTAAAACCAAGAGTATATAAATATTTAATTGTAAAAACTGCTGTGGCTCTGGTATTTCCTTCACCAAACGGATGTATCTGCCATATACCGGAAATAAATTTAGCTAAATGAGCAACTTTTTCAGCTTTACTTAATCCCATATAATTAAAGTTTTTCTCAGTTTGAAAATCATAATCCAACGTTTCTTTAAGACTATCTGAACGTCCGTATATAACCGTATCTCCATTCAAAATAGGTTCATCTTTGGTAATGTCATATGTTCGTAACTTTCCGGCGATTTCATCATCAAATATGCCACTAAATAAGGCTTTATGAATAGAAATATATTCCATCGGACTAAAAGAAAAAGTATGTGTGCTTAATATTTTAGCTATGCGAGCGGAAACTTCATCGGCTTCTTTCTCTCCTTGTTCTTTTAGCGTTATTGCCGGATTTATCTTATAATATTGTTTTACTTGCTCGGCAGCTTCATCAATAGATATCTTACCTTCAATATTATCTTTGGCAACTTCTATCAAATATTTTGACGGTAACAATCCGTCTACCTGTTGCAAACCAATGGCAACGCCCCAATTTTCTGCTTTTTTTTGCTTATCTGGTTCGCCTTGTTTTTTATATTCTTCAAAATCGCTCATTTTTAACCCAAACTTTACATTGATTCTTGGCTATTATTATGTCTTCTAATTTCTAAAATTATAGTAAAGATTATATTTTATCTCAATCTGTAATTTATCACATCCTAAAAAAATCCTTCTTGACTATAGAAACCGGTGGGGTATGGTAGTTATAAATCAATTAAAAGGGTGAGACAGTTAGGTGTGTTTTAAAGTTCGGAAAAACCGCCCTTTAGCCTGAAAAAATGGCGTTTTTTCATTGACTTGGATTTTTGGGTTTTATGCCTTCCAGCCACCCCAGCCACAGTTCAAAAATCGTCAGAAATGGCGATTTTTTCTTTATAAATCAACAACTTAACCGAGTCCGAAAATTTATATCATTACAGGCTTAAATATGAATCATCTTCGGACTACTTTTTATGACTTTCATTAAAAATCAATAACTTAACTAAAGGCATTCTTTCATAGCCTTTTGGGATTATCATTTATCCAAAGCCGGATTTGAAGCCTGCCTACAATAAAAGTTTTTGACGTTACCGACGATTTATTTTGGCTCCGGCGGCTAGCCCCAGAGGTTACAGCATACGGCTCTGGTCTGCTGGTTGTCGCACCTGTACTCTCCGGTCGGGATATGCCTATCCTCTGCCACACATCGGCTAAGCTTAAAAATGATTAGTCAAAATTGAAGGAACCCTTTACGTGCAAGCTTAAAATAGATGTATGCGTTTTTAGTAGATATTTTAACTTCTTTTCCAACTTACCGAGAAGTTGTAAACCTAATCTATATGCAAATCTTGTGGTTTGCATTTGGTCATTGTAAAATTCTTTACTAGATGTTGCTAAAAAGCTATCTACACCATCTTTATTAATTCTTGCATCTTCTGCATAGCACTTACATTGAATTGCCCAATACTCATTATCTGTTGTTAAAGCAACCAAATCTATACCTGTGTCTTTACCACTAAAATCTTTTCTATATGGAAAATCCTCCCAAAGCCAAATTTCTTTGAATTTTCCTGTATATTTAGGAGTAATCATCAAATATGATTTCATTAATCTTTCAAATCTTGTGCCTTTATCTCTTTCTGAAAAAGACTCATTTCTAAATTTATTTAAAACGTCAGTAAAAGATAAAATTGGTGCAGACATCAGAATCTCCATAGATGGTTGATTAACTTAATCAAACACTTAAAAGAGTTCAAAAAGATGGTGCTGATGATAGAGAAGATGTAAATATCGTGCATATAATTAAATACTATATTTCATCTTTCCATACTATTTTTGGGCAGTATGGTACTTATTTGATGCAAATTATTTTTTAAATACTTATTAACAATACCTTTTATTTTTGAGCTTACCAACTCAAAATTTCCCATATTACTAACTATAACACATCTACTTTTATTTCTTTCTGCAATATTTGAAAAAGCTTGTCTAGTAGTACGAAAATATTCTATTCCTTGTTTTTCATAAACATCTGGGGTTCCCCTTTCTGAAACTCTGCTAAGCGCAACATCTTCTTCGACATCCAACATTATAGTTAAATCTGGTTGAAAATCTCCTAAATATTTTTGTTTAATATCATCAAACTGCATACACACAGCATTATTACCTTCACCGTATCCATGAAATACTAAACTACTATCAAGGAACCTATCACAGATTATTATTGTTCCATCATCAAGAGCTGGTTTGAAAACTTTTTCAACTGTATCTGCCCGAGCTTTCATTGCATCTAAGCACTGTTTTAGAGGAGAAAAACTTCCACTCTCTTTTTCTTTAACAATATTTTCTCTAACTTTTAAAGCATATGGAGTAGCTTTAAGGTCAGATGTTTTAAATACCTTATATCCACAACCAATCAAATACGCAGCAAGAGCATCTGCATGCGATGTTTTTCCAGCACCATCAATTCCTTCAAAAGTAATAAAAAATCCCTTATTAGTCTGAACATTGTTTTTATTTAAATTATTCTCATGAAAATTATAGTTTATACCTAGTGGATTACAAACTAAAGCCATATGTTCTAAGTTTAAATATCTACAAATAAGTGCGTCCACACCTAAGCCAAAGCTAGTAGATTTAGGTAAACCCCATTTAACATATGACATTTCATCAACATTTTCTAAGTTATTATCAATTTTTTGCTGTTGTAATGCTTCTTTTATTTTAGAATAATCAGTTTCATCTTGGTAGCCATGTGCTGTAAATGCACCATTGACATACCATCGTATTTCTGTTCGTTGACCTCTGGCATTAGATTTAACCAAAGGATTGCGCACCGGTGTATTAATTAAGATTGTATTTTTAAATTCAGGTATCCTTCGTTGATATTTTATTCCCAATTTTTCTAGATTATTATAATCTACTATTTCAGGCACCCCCATAAGTTCAGATTCAAATCCATATTTTTTACCAAGAGAACCCATTAATTGACTTACTTTTGTTATAAATCTTAATATTTTCTGATTTGTGTAATTTAAGGCAACAAATTCCAAAGTACACATTTCTGGGTAATGTTTAGCATCAGGATTTTTATTAAAAAAAACATTATCTATTGTATATACTGACTTTAATAATATTGCAGAGGTTTGCTTTAGCTGATTTTCTGGTGTTATTCGCAAGTAGAACATATCTTCACCAGAAGCTCCTTTTGTTTGGAAAGGTGGTATAGCTGATCCTGTTCGTTCTTTTTCTAAAACACTACATTTTACATTTTCAAACTTTTCTTTTTCAAGTAATGTAGCCAACCTCTTAATAAATTCTTGTTTTAATTTATATAAATTAATTTGTTTGCCACCATTTCTAGCATTTATTTGTGCATATTTTAAATACCCTTTATCTTTTGGCTGAATATGATTTCCCGTTTCCCAAGTTTGACAAGGGCTAATCCAAAGACATTTATCTGCCTTAAATATTTGATTACCTTTTAAATTAGTTGCTACAGATCCATCTATTGCAAAGCAATCTCCAGATTTTAAAGGTTTCTTGCTAAAAATACCTTTATCAAACATTATTTGTTCTATTTTGCCACTATTTGTGTATGCATCTACAAATACAACTAATTTATGTTTTCTTATGTTTAACACTCTACAAATTTTTTTCAATATCAACCTCAACTATATTACTAAGGTATTTGAGTTGCTGTACGATCCGACCTGCACGAAATAATTTTTAACTCATCATTTTGAAAAACTATCGCAACACAATCATCAATGCTCCAGCCTTTTATATTTTTATCTTTAAGTCTATCATTTATTTTTTTCTTCTCATCCGGAGTTAACCAATTATAATGCGGAACACCAAAACCTTTTACAAAAGATAAACCGGGAACGATGTCAAGTTGTTCAATATTTTCAATATCATCCATATTATCGTAATATTCAAACCAACATATTGCACCCGCGGAGATACCAGATAGAACAATTCCTTTGTTGTAAGCCTCATATAAAAGTTTATCGACACCAAGCTCTTTCCATATCTTTAACATGAAAGTGGTATCCCCTCCACCAACATATATAATATCAGCTGAAAATATTTTGTATTTTATCTCATCATAAGAAATATTTGTTCCAATCAGATTTAAAGGTTCTACGCAGGAACAACCTAATCTATCTTTGAAATGAGTAGTTATTACATCAAGATAGCTTGTTTTATCATTTGATGCTGTTCCTATAAAAAGCATTTTAGGATTTTTTTTACCGGATGCGTCTACAATAAATTTATCAATTATTGTTGTTTCTATTTCTGTTTGGCAAGCCGTCCCGTCAGGAAGAATTTTTATTCTGCCAATTTCACCGCCACCAACTGCAACTATTGTTTTGTTATTCATTGGTTTTCTCTTTTTTCCTTATATTTTTTGCTTGAATAGAGTTACACTTTCTCATTGAGGGGGTTTGAGTTAAATCTTTAAAAGTTCCAAGCCCAGCTGAATATCTTACGATGTTTGATTTTTTAAATAGCTCGGTGTTTTGTATATTTAATTCATTATTTACTGCACCATTTTCTTGCAATAATTTCAATTCTTTAATAATTTTAATATTAGGATAGATTTCTGCATTTTTATTTTCTTTCAAAGCGTTAAAATATTCATAAGCATCAAAAATTCTTTTGATGGCTTCCTGTTTTTGTTCATATGAAGCATCTGTTTCAAAATATGCTTTTGCCAATAATCTTAAACTTCCCGGCAAATTTTCTATAGTTTCTGCGTTTAATACAGATATAGATTTTTGGTTTATTTCAAATTCTTCAATACGTTTTTTTACAGCTTCAGCTCGTTCTTCAACAGTTCCTGAAATCATTGTATATTTTATAGAATATTCATCTAAAAACTTTAGAATTTCATAATGTAAAATATCTTTGGTACCCTCATCTCCACGTGTAGCAAGTGATGCAAATTTTATATTTTTATCGCATACAAATACAAGATCTTGTTCCTTATAAAAAGCAAGAGCTTTTTCTTTCAATATTGGAAAATCTCTACCAAAAGAATACTTATTACCTAAATAAAATATTAAAGGACCACTATCAATAAATAAGTATTTATTAGCCTCTTGTTCTTTTCTTTTTATATCATTCTCTTGAAGTTCTAGAGCTTCTAAAAAGAGTTCATTCTGAATATCTGTAACGACCATACCTCTTTTTATCATCAACTCTCTTATAAACTCTGGAGAATACGGCTCGCCATATAATTTTGCGCAATATTCACTGATAGTAGATTTACCAGTACTTGAAGCTCCCGAAAAATTTATTTTTAAGACTTTTTTATCGGAATTTTTACTATCTTGCATTTTCATATGATTTTTCTTTATTTATTAACAAGTTGTAGCTTTATATGTTAATGTGTTACATACCATAAATTGCAATATTTGTCAATTATTTTCACAAAAATGTTTTTTTATAAAAAATTAATTTGCAAGCTCTTATATTTTTATCTTTTAACTTTATATAATTATTAGATACACGAAAAAGTTGACATCGCTTGTTTATTGTGTTAATAAAGAGTTAAATTATTACATTGCACACAAGATTTATACATAACCAGCCTATATTTTTTATAGGGTGTAAACTATAAGGATTTTTTATGCCAAAATTTGATAAAAAAGAGCTTGATAGAGTAAATGCATGGCCTTTTGAAGAAGCCAGAAAAATTTTACAAAGACTAGGAAATAAAGTACCCGAAAAAGGTTTTGTACTATTTGAAACAGGATATGGACCTTCTGGACTTCCCCACATTGGTACTTTCGGAGAAGTTGCAAGAACAAGTATGGTACGTTATGCTTTTGAACAATTGTCTGATATTCCAACAAAATTATATGCCTTCTCTGATGACATGGATGCTTTACGAAAGGTTCCAACAAATGTCCCCAACCAAGATATGTTGCAAAAATATATAGGGCATTCTTTATCTTCAATTCCTGACCCTTTTGGAAAGTATAATAGTTTTTCCGAACATAATAATAATATGTTACAAAAATTTTTAGATTCATATGGTTTTGATTATGAATTTAAAAGCTCTACTGATATGTACAAAAGCGGTATTTTTGATGAAAAATTAATTCGCGTTCTTGAAAACTATAATAAAATTATGGACATTATGCTACCCACTCTCGGAGAAGAACGCAGAAAAACATACAGTCCAATTATGCCAATATCTCCATCAACTGGTGAAGTATTACAAGTTCCACTTTTAAACGTAAATCCATCAAAAGGCACTATTGTATTTCAGGACGTTGACGGAAGAGAAGTTGAACAAAGTGTATTAAAAGGAAATGCAAAATTACAATGGAAGGCCGATTGGGCTATGCGCTGGGCCACTTTTGACGTAGATTACGAAATGTCTGGTAAAGATTTATTAGATTCAGTAAGATTATCAAGCAAAATAACCTCAAGACTAGGAGGAAGACCTCCTGTTGGCTTATCATACGAGCTATTTGTAGACGAGCAAGGACGTAAAATTTCAAAATCTATTGGCAATGGAATTAGCATTGAAGAATGGCTGAGATATGCCAATCCTGAAAGTTTGGCCTTATTTATGTATAAAAAGCCTACTTCTCAAAAAAAATTACATTTTGATGTTATTCCCAAACATGTAGAAGAATATTATCAATACTTAGGAGCTAGTAAGACTCAATCAGAATTACAAAGTCTCAACAATCCTGTAAGATATATTCACCGAGAACATGAGCTACCAAATGAACGTTTGCCAATGTCATATAATTTATTACTAAATTTAGCAAGTGTAGCTAATGCTGAATCTAAAGAAGAGTTGTGGAATTATATTAGTTCTTATAATAAGAATTTATCTCCAGAAAACTCTCCTGCTCTTGACAAAATAGCTGGGTATGCAATTAATTACTATCAAGATTTTGTAAAACCAAATAAAAAATATAGAACGCCTACGGAAGAAGAAAAAGTTGTACTAAATGAAATCTCTGATGGATTAACTATTATTCAAGCACAACAACAATCAGAAAAAGATATTGAAACTCTAATATATGATATTGGTAAAAAACATTATGGGCAAGAAAAGCTTAAGGATTATTTTAAAATGCTTTATGAAACAATGTTAGGACAACAAGAAGGTCCTAGAATGGGAACTTTTATTGCTGTATATGGCATTGACAAAACTAAATCTTTGATTAATAAAACTATTAGAGATAATTCAAATAATGAATCTAAAATATTAAATCAACAAATCAAAAATAAATTGAAATATTCTCGTTAACCATATCAACTAAAAGCCTAGAGAATACTCTAGGCTTTTTTTTATATCTTAATTAGGCATTTTCTAAAATAACCTCATGTCATCAAAGTAACTAAGTTAAAAATGACCTTAAATGATATAATTTGCTAAAAAAATAGTTCGGGTTCTGCACGTCGTCTCCAGCCAGACTGGAGAAGAGTTGCGTTTTTTGACGCAACTCTTTGATTTTTAAAAGCAATTTTCGGCCCGAACGATTTTGCGTTTTCATCTGTTTTATTATCCTCAAGGTCTTGGTTTTCCTCGTTTTGCGAGCCTTGTAAAAATTTGTTTCTTTTTTCGTAAAAATACGCTTTTTCAAACTCGCTGAACGGAAAATTCAGCTCATATGTCAATTCTCCTTCCGTTAATATCATTTCCTTAAAAACAAATTTTAACAACAGATGTTTCAGTTCAAGATTATCGGATTTAGCAAACACTCTTTCTCTACTAATTCTGTATTCATATTTTAGATCTTTACACTCGCACTATTCATCTATTTCATTTTTTTATATATCATATAATTTATATATCATATAAGAATAATTTATTGTTCTCTCTTTGCTTTCATTGATTGACAAAAGATATAATTTGTTACACTCTTTGCATTATTCGTATACCAGCATTCTACGGAGGAAAAATGAAAATCAAACGCCTTATTTTTTCAGTTTTATCCGGTGCTTTGCTGCTTTGCTATCAAGAAGTGCGGGCGCAAAGTTTGTGTGATAACATCGCCAATCTTAATATCGAGGCTCTTAAAGCCGCCGTTAATACTTATGCAAAAGATATTAACGGCTGCTCTAATTTTGACCCTATGGGTGTTCAGAGTTCTTTGCCTTTGTCTTTGGCTATCATCAACAATAAAGGAATCGAGTTTGCCAATGTTTTAATTGAGGCCGGCGCTGATGTCGATGCCGAAGATTTTCGCGGGCATACGCCTTTGGAAATTGCTTTGGCCAAAAGAGATGCCGAAATGTTGCGCTTTTTGCTGCAAAAAGGCGCCAATGCCAAACAAGCGGAACGTTTATTGCTTGATATGGTTAATACAAACGGACTGAGCCCTGAAGAAGTGGCAAAAAATAATGCCGTTTTAGATGTGCTCTTTGAGCGAATTGATGTTAATTTGCCGCTTTATCAAGACATTACTTTATTACAAGCCGCCCTGCAGGCTGATAATATTGATGCTGTCAAGAGCTTGCTAGAAAAAGGCGCAGACCCAAATATTGTTGACAGCAAAGGACGTTCTGCTTTGTATTTTGTAAAATCTGCAGAAGCCGTTAACTTGTTGGCCGCGCACGGGGCTGATTTTGAACCGATTATTGTCAGCAGCGCTCAAGACAGCATTCATCAATACATGACGAGAAAACCGTTAGATTATATTCTTAATCTTGCGCCGACTTTTATCTTTAGCCTTGAAAGAGATAATGAAAAGTTCGGAAAAATGCTTCAAGCCTTTGCCGAAAAACAAGCCAGCTTTGACCAAAGCATTGAAAAAGCTTTGTGGGACTTAATGAACTCCGAACATTACAGTGCTAAAAATGATGTCTATTTGACTTTTTTGCTCGACAAGACCAAGAACCCGACAAAAATCTGTAATAAACTCAAAACCAGATTTGACGATTTGCAAAGAATCACCTCTCATGAGCAAAGTTGGCTTGACTTGGTTCAAAGATATATGGACAGTCATAACCTGAATGCAAATGCACAATCAACTCCGGCCGAACATAATTAAGAAGGAGCAAAACTATGAAATTTGGAAAAATCTTTTACGCTATCGGTTGTTCTTTCCTGTTGTCATCTACGGCTATGGCCGGAATTTGCGAACAAGCCGGCGACTTAACCCCGCAAAATATTGATGAGGCTTTATCACAAACGAATTTGGCCTCTCCTTGTATTAACGGTAATTTTGGTATTTTTCCTTTGGCTTTGGCCATTGGTACGGGTGCAGAGCCTGCGGTTATTCAAAAAATTATTGCCGCCGGTGCCGATGTAAAAGCCGGTGACACCCTCGGTGTTCCCGCATTAGCCTATGCCGACAGACGCGGCGACAAGGAGATTGTCAGTATTTTGCTTGAGGTCGGTGCTGACCCCACGCCTTTAATGGCAGAAACCAAAAATCCTGAAATCTTGGATTTGTTAATTGCGCACGGCGGCAAAATCAGCCCTGATATTTTGATGAAGAAATATCGCCTCGGCTATGATGATGTTAAAATGCCGACAGATCCGAACGAAAAAGCCTTGCTGGAACGCTATATCAAGGCCGGTGCCGACACCTCTTTTCTGATGAACATGATTTTTCAAAAATCACGTTACGGCTTGACCGTTAACAGCAGCGAATTTTTGCAATGGTTGGTCAAAAACGGCGCTGATATTAACGCAAAATTTAATCAAGGAAATTTGCAAGGTGTTAATATTTTAATGGCGGCAACCCCCGTAGATTATAACACTGCCCTTTATTTTATGCTTAAAAACGGCCTGAATATTAATGACACGGATGCGAAGGGGAATAATATTTTGCATTATCTTGTTAAAAAAGATAACCCCAAGCTGATTGAGTTCTTTGTTAAAAAAGGCGTTGATATTAACCATAAAAATATTTATGGGCAAACCCCTTTGATGGTGGCGAGCTTTAATCGTGACCTGTTGTTGGATTTGGGCGCAGATGCCACTGCTGTTGATAATGACGGAAAATCTGTTTTGCTTTATCATATTAATAATTTTGATGACAGATTATTTGACGCGGCCGACCTTAAGGCCAAAGACCCCGACGGACACGGTGTTTTATATTACATCTTAAAACAACGCCCGAACAATACCGAAATCGTTAAAAAATTTGTTGAAAGAGGTGGCGACGTTAATATTGACGGCCCCAAACTTTATAACACCCTTGGCGATGATGTGCGCCTTTTGTTACTGAAAGCCGGTCTGGCCTCAATTGATGAGGGTAAGAGCCCGATTGTCGAGGTTTTGAAAAACCAAAATATTCCGCAGGCCGACAAAAAAGAAATTATTGCCAAGATGATTAAAAACGGCGCTGATGTTAATGCACGCAAAGTCGATTGGGAAGCCCCGATTTGGTTGGTTAATGGAGATTGGGATATGCTGGCTTTCTTAAAAGAAAACGGTGCTGACCTCAATGTTCTTAACAACAGAGAGCAGACAGTCTTGGAAAATTATCTCAGTATGAATGAGGCCCCGACTCTTGACGGTGTTAAAAAGCTCTTAGATATCGGCTTTGACATGAGCTATAATGGCAGACACAAAAATTCATATATCATGATTGCCTTACAATCTGATAATCTGAAAAAAGACAAGAAGCTGCAAAAAGAGGTTATTAAACTCTTGGCAGAAGCCGGTGCCGATGTCTTGCAAAAAAACAGCTTCGGACAAACCCCCCTGAGCCTGACGGCAAATGATGCCGAGATGCAAGAGTTTGTGCAGGATTTGCAAGATGAATATTCGTCCGAAGAAGGTGGAAACACAGCGGGACGGGTTGTGGTTTCTTTGCTGTTGCTCGGCGGTCTGGGCTATTATCTTATGAAAAATCCTAAGCAAAAAGAAAAGCTTATTGCTTTGATAAAAAATTTTTTAAAAAAATAAGTTATGCCCCATAATCCATTAAGAAAGGGGAGAAAATCTCCCCTTTCTTAATGCAAATTAAAATGTCGTGCTCTTAACTTCGAAATGAAAATATACCCCAACCAAGTATTGTAAGAACTTTACTAAGTTTAATATTGTTTTTTCCGATAGATCTTTAAATCCGGTTTCCATAAAAAGCATCATGGCACCAATCCCAATCAGCCAGTTATATATTTTTAACAAAGGAGACATAAGTTAATATAAATTAGTAAACATGAATTATATTCTAATATCCTAAATATGAAATAAACTTTATATCATAAATTAATAGTTAAATGAGGGGTAATTATATTTTTATAAACTAATATTTAGAATAATGTAGATTAGTATGGATGAGGTGCGTAATGTTTGAAGAAGAATTAGTTGAGCTTGAAAAGCTGTATCGATATAAAACATCTATACGGACTCCTCATTTTGACGGCATTGAATGCTATAGGATAGACGGTGTTTATCAACGACAATTTTTCGTATTAGATAAATGCGAGAGCAAAACTGATACCATCGTTGTATTAATCGGAGTTAATTATACCCAACATCAAGCTACTGAATCTAGCATATATCCATAGAAAATGAATTAAAAGATTTTTTTGAAAATAAAAAATTTAAAGGTATTGATTGGTTTTTAGCACCCAATATTGCTTATAATATTCCAGCTCCAAGACAATGGAAAATAAAAGAATTTATTCATTCCAAATAAACTATATATATTACATATGTAAATATATTTGATGTTTAACTTTTTGGCAAATAAGCTGAAAGCCCCAATAAATGATGCTTTTGCAAAAACTAAAACGAGGTCGTTTCAATTATCATTTTTGAGCCCGGAAACCCGAATAGAAGTTGATCTTCGCAGGGACAAACCCTTCCAGTTCTTCCGCAGGTGATTAAACCTCTCAGTACAAAAGGCTTTTGGCTGTATTTCAGCCCCGCACCGTTATGATTGTTAAGGGTTTTCTGCTTTTGACATTGCTCCCACAGCTCTTGCGAAATCAGCGGCGGATAAACATGTTTAATAATTCCTCTTTTGGTTTTCATCTCACCATAATGAAAGGGATTGTCCAATATATAATAGATGCTGGAATTGACATGCCACCGGCGGGTGTCGGGTTTTATAATTGCGTATTTAAGGGAATAGTGAATTTTGATGAAAGTATTGTTCCGGAAAAGAGCGTGTTGGAATATTTTACCATGCAACTTCTTTCAAAATGTTAAACTTTCCTGCAAATTCATACAAAGTTTAACATTTTTTCATTCCTGCTCTTTTAACCAAAATCAAACCGCTATATTTTCTGCCTATTTCAAAGAAAATGTTAAAGAATGTGCATTGTTCGATATTTTTTATATTTGAAAAATTTCTCTTGCAATATAATTTAAATTAGTCTAATCTATATTATATTAAATAAGGTGATTATACAGGTGATGGCATGGAATTTATCGGCAGAACGAAAGAACTTAGTGATTTAGAGCAAGAATATAATAATAAACATTCCTTTGTTGTTATATATGGTCGCAGACGTATCGGAAAAACTGCTTTAATTCAAGAATTCATTAAAGGCAAGCCTGCCCTATACTTCTTGGCGACAGAAGAATCCGAACCGCAGAGTATGAAGCGGTTTGCTTCGAGTTTATCGCAATTTGCCAATCAGGAATTTATTGCCAAGGCTAATTTTGATGATTGGATTGAGCTCTTCAAACTGTTTGCGGCTGTTCCAAGCAAAAATACAAAAGTTCTTGTTCTTGACGAATTTCAGTACATGGTCAACACAAATCCCGCTTTCACTTCAATCTTTCAAAAGGCATGGGATGAAGTTTTATCAAAGCAAGATATTATGGTCATTATCTGCGGTTCATACATTAATATGATGATGAAACAGGTTTTGGCCGAAAACAGTCCCTTGTATGGTCGCCGTACATCTCAAATCCGATTGGCGCCGCTTCCTTTTTTTGATATCAGACAACATTATCACTATAAGTCTTTTTCCGATGTGGTTGAGCTTTATTCCGTGACCGGCGGCGTTCCGAAATATTTGGAATTTTTTGATAACAAAAATTCTTTAATGGATAATATCTCCCGTGTCATTCTTAATAAAAACGGCTTTTTGTACGAAGAACCGGCGTTTTTACTCAATAAGGAAGTTAAAGAACCGGTAAACTATTATTCGGTTATGAAAGCAATAGCTCAAAACAATCACAAACTATCAGAGATAGCCTCGGCAATGTCCACGGAGGGCAACAAATTAAGTCCCTATCTGGAAACTTTGCAGGGGTTATACTTATTGGAAAAACGTGTTCCGGTAACCGAAAAAAAACCGGAAAAAAGCCGGAAAGGATTATATTTTATCCGAGATATATTTATCCGCTTTTGGTTTATGTTTGTCTTTCCTTATAAAGGAGAGCTTGAGCTGGATAATCTGAATTTTGTACAAGATAAGCTGAAATCCAATTTTGTTGATAATCACGCGGCATTTGTTTATGAAGAAATCTGCCGCAACATATTTGCAGAACTATGCAAAAGTAAAGAAATCGATTTTGTTCCTTCTCGTATCGGCGCATATTGGAACAAAAATGAAGAGATAGATTTGGTTGCCATTGATGAAAGCAACCGGCGTATTTTTGCGGCTGAATGTAAATATTACAAAGATGACAAGCCGATTGACGTTAATGTTTACGCAAAGCTGGCGGAAAAATGCCAAGTTAACGATTTCAAAGGATATGATTTAACCTACGGCATATTCTCTAAAAGCGGCTTTACAAAACATTTGAAAGACATCGCGAAAGAAAACAAAAAATTTATTTTAATAGATGAATGTGACATAGTAAAGTAACTAAATTGTCATTTCATTTTCCGTTATCTTAATCTTTGGAGGTTGATGATGAAAAAATTTTGGATATTTGGCGTGATTGCTTTGATGACAACATCTTGTGTTTTGTTTAATCAAAGTGAAGAAGAAAAATTTGTTAATCCGGTCTTTTATGAAAAAATGATTTCTGCTTCGCATTCAAATTTTGAAGTGCAGTTAACACCAACCAGTATTTATATGTTTTCCAGTGAAAGCTATAAGTATAATTATACTTGTAAACTCATCAATAACCAAATGGATACGGTTAGTTTGGAATGTTTTAAGTATAACTACAAAAACGAAAAAGAAGAAACACAAGTTTTCACCTATACTCTTAAACCCTGCACTAAAGAAAACCTTTGCTTAGATGAAGGTGGATGGCTGGTTTATCAAAAGATTAAACCATATAAATATTTTGATGAAACACTTACCTATATCGTTCCGTCAAAATCTAAAAATACTCCTAAAGACAAATTTGTAAACCCGTTGTTTTATAAAAAACTATCGCCAATATCCCGTGGTTCTAGGCCAACCTTTTTGATGCCAACTTCTGTTACGACTATAGATTTATACGGAAAAGAAGATATTGAAAAATGTAAAATGCTTGAAAATACCCCTATGTTTGTAACTCTTGAATGTTCTTATTACAGTGATTTTTTAAAAAGAATGAGAAATTATGTTGTTCGTTACGTGTTACAAGGATGTGATGAGAAAAAAGAATATTGCTTTGGTGGTGAATGGTTCGTATTGGAAAATGCATCAGGCAGTGCTATAGGAACATTTGTTATAGATAAAAAAGATATGGGGCAGTAAGAACTGCCCCTTTATCGTTACCAAGATTTGATATTTCGGATTTGTTGTTCTGCCCAATTATTCCGTTTTAGGTCAACATCTTTACGATGCACATTATAAATAATACCTTCATCGCCAAACAAATTTTTCTCCACAATGGCCTTTCTGAGCTTGGGCCAATTTTCTTGAGATACATTTCCTGTATTGAATTTTATATCCAATAACACATTTTGCAATTCCGGTGGATATGAAGCAAAATCAGTAAACTCCTTCTGAAGATATTTTATATCTTCTGTTATGTGGTTCCGGAGCAATTTATCTATTTCATCAGGAGATACCCTCAATTTTTTATTTAACCATATTTTCAATTTTCCATATTATACTCAAAATATCTTAATCTTTGGAGGTTGATGATGAAAAAATTTTGGATATTTGGTGTGATTGCTTTGATGACAACATCTTGTGTTTTGTTTAATCAAAGTGAAGAAGAAAAATTTGTTAATCCGGTCTTTTATGAAAAAATGATTTCTGCTTCGCATTCAAATTTTGAAGTACAGTTAACACCAACCAGTATTTATATGTTTTCCAGTGAAAGCTCTAAGTATAATTATACTTGCAAACTCATCAATAACCAAATGGATACGGTTAGTTTGGAATGTTTTAAGTATAACTACAAAAACGAAAAAGAAGAAACACAAGTTTTCACATACACGCTCAAACCCTGCACTAAAGAAAACCTTTGCTTAGATGAAGGGGGATGGCTGGTTTATCAAAAGATTAAGCCATACAAATATTTTGATGAAACGCTTACTTATATCATTCCTTCAAAATCTGAAAATGCTCCTAAAGACAAATTTGTAAATCCGTTGTTTTATAAAAAATTATCGCCAATATCCCGAGGTTCAAGGCCAACCTTTTTGACGCCAACCTCCGTTACGACTATAGATTTATATGGGAAAGAGGATATTGGAAAATGTAAAATGCTTGAAAATACACCGATGTTTGTGACATTAGATTGTTCATTTTATGAAGAAGAAACTAAAGAAACATATGGGCTTGTTGTTCGTTATGTTTTACAAGGATGTGATGAAAAAACTAAATATTGTTACGGGGGAGCTTGGCGTGTATTAGAAAATGAATCAGGTAGTGCTATAGGAACATTTGTTATAGATAAAAAAGATACGGGGCAGTAAGAACTGCCCCTTTATCGTTACCAAGATTTGATATTTCGGATTTGTTGTTCTACCCAATTATTCCGTTTTAGGTCAACATCTTTACGATGCACATTATAGATAATACCTTCATCGCCAAACAAATTTTTCTCGGCAATAGCCTTTCTGAGTTTTGGCCAATTTTCTTGAGATACATTTCCTGTATTGAATTTTATATCCAATAACACATTTTGCAATTCCGGTGGATATGAAGCAAAATCTGGAAACTCCTTCTGAAGATATTTTATATCTTCTGTTATGTGTTTCCGGAGCAATCTATCTGTTTCACCTTTAGCTAACCTAAATTGACTATAGTTAATATATGAACTTGCTTTTTTATTGTTCTTTATAATATTACCTTTAGAATCTTTGTTTTGGCGACCTTGATTAATTTCATTTTGAAATATATTAAACGCGGCTTGTTTTTCTGCTTCCGTCGGTGGACGTCCGTTTACCTCCCAATTTACTTTATTAAAAGTATTCCAATCGTCAACATTGGCACCGGCACCCGTTGTCTTATTCCATGTTGTGTCAATATAGACATAGTCTAAAGGTTTTTCCTTATCTTTTATTACTGGAAGCATCCGCTCACTCAACTCCTTATCGGAAAACTTACCAGATGGAATATTTGCATCATTTACCACATTCCCTTTTGTATTTTGAGCGATTTTGTAAGAAGCGGAATTATTTCCGATTGGTTTGGGTGATAAAGCAGAGCTTACTTTATTTCCTTCTTTCGCCACATTTTTAGCTAATGCTTGCGATAGGTAAGAACGAGCCGTGGTTGCTGGTTTAGATTGAAGGTGAGAAAAATCATTTTCCAACAAATGACGAGAGTTAAATTTATAGTTTTTATCTGTATCTTGACGGGAAGAAAGCTCTCTTGAAAGCAGAGTTTGAGATTGTTTCTTTTTCAGCTCTTCTTCGGGGTCGTCTTGAATTATGTATTGAATTAAATTAGACATGCGTTTTTCCTTTACAAATTTTTTTAAAACAAAAAATCCGAAGAACTTAATCTTCGGATTTTGGATACACTTATCCCAAGTGATAAATCTCATATAACAAAATTAAATACAATTTGCAAGACACAATAAAATACATAAACAACTTTTAGAAAATTTTCTTACACTCCTCTAATAACAAAAGTTATTAGCAGAATAAAATCTCCGTTAATCCTTCGTTAAAAATGCTTTTTATTTTATCATAACTTTTTAAAATTATAATAAATACAAAAAAGTCGGTTATCACATATATCAGAAAAAGTACGGATAAATAATCACTTGAACATCAGGAATACGAGAACGAATTCGCAAAGAAAAATGCTCTTAAAATAGACAGATGGATTGAAGAAAGCATTTCCAGCCGCAAGGAGCTGAAAAAAAGAAAACTGGGAGAACTGCTGGAAGAGCTGCAAGAGGGAGATTGTCTCATATGCAGTGAAATTTCCCGCCTTTCCAGATCCGTTGGAGAAACTTTTTTAATTTTGCAAACCCTGATTTCTAAAAAATGTCAGGTTATTACTATTAAAGAAAACTATCATTTAGGCAACGATTTACAATCGCAGGTTCTGGCTTTCGCTTTCGGTTTATCTTCCCAAATTGAGAGAGATTTGATATCTCAAAGAACAAAATGTTCGTTGGACGCCAAAAAAGCAGCGGGCGTTAAACTCGGCAGGCCGATAGGCGCGGAAAGCAAAAAACTGAAACTATCCAAAAATACTAAAAAAATAAGAAATTTACTGGATAAAAAAGTGCCGAAAGCACAAATTGCCCGAATTATGGGAGTTCAGAAAATAACGTTACGAAGATTTATCAAACGTATGGGATGGTATGACTGACTGAAAATCGGAGCAGCGACTCTGATTTTACTTTATACCGGAGTTTACAAGGGAAACGACCTTCCCGGCAGCCTGCGGAGATGTCGGGTCTCCGCATCTACGAGAAGAATATCACTATAAACCCAAACTTCTTACGCTTACTTTCATGGATATTTTATGTTTTTCTTTCGGCTTCAGGCTAATGAAAGAATCTCCCTGATTGGCCGGTTCGACGCAGATAAATTTTTTATATTGTCCCGGACTCATTTCCGCCAGATCTTTGTTCGGGTTCCACACGACCGTTGTGTTTGAACCGCTTTTCTCAACAGATATAATGCGTTTTAATACCGGATCCACTATTTCTACGGTTCCGGTATGGTTTATAAACGCCGCATCAAACTCGCCTCTGATTTTCAAATTCTGCTCCAAATCATATGTCTTTCCGTCTAACGAGCTTTTGTACTGATGACCGGACAACCCCCGCAACTCGACTTCATCAATTGAACCAATGTTAAAATAAGCATGCAGAGCCTCGCTGAACCTAAAAGTCTCGTCGCCGTTGTTGACAGTCTCAAGGCAGCACTCGAGCACATCCGTAATTTTGATGAAAAACGCCGCCGACACGTCAATGCCGAATTTTGCGTCAGGAACCAGAGAAAACGCAGCTTCTATTCTGCTCTCGTCAACAGAAACGTTTTTTAAATCCCAATTTGAGAGTCTTGCAAAACCATGGCGCGGAAAATGACTGTTTAGGGCTTCTTCCGCAAAACGCGGCCAGCAAACCGGGATACCGCCACGGATTGCGTGGATCCGGTCAAATTTGTTAAATTCTCCAAGCCAGAAGATATCCTGCCGTTCTTTTCCGGGACGATAAGAAACAATATTGGCCCCCCAGGGAGAAATTTTGCATTCGGCCAGATTATTGCTCAGATTGATAAAACCGTTTTCATTCATATCCATTAACAGACATCTCCATTCTGATCTTGAAGCAAAATAGTTTGTTACAGAAATTGTTTTGTTAATCCAAGTCGATAATTTCCTTAATGTGGAAATTATCGTCATAAATATAACGCCGTTTTACAAAGCGTCCGGCTAATATTTCCGGTAAAAAATTTTGATCAGCCTCACGCATTTCCCGATAGGGAATTTTGTCTTCGTCCTGCCAAAAAGCGTTTACCTCCGCCTCATTTTCCCTTATCGCGCCAGAAAATTCGGTGCTTTTGAAGACATGAACATAAAAATTAACGTGAGGAAACTCAATATACCCGACCTGCACGGGATTTTTGATTGTAATTCCCGTTTCCTCAAAAGTTTCTCTGATGACGCAGTCCTCCATCGTTTCTCCCGCTTCTTTTTTGCCGCCCGGAAAATTAATACACCCTTTATTAATGCCACGGTGGTGCCTTATCATTAAAAATTTATGATTTACCGTATCTTCGACGATAGACAACGAAGCATCTTTCCTATCTGTAACTTCCATAAAATCTGCGCCTCCTGTTTTTCTCTTTTCATTATCGGAAAATTGTACTCTTTTTTCTCTAAAAGGCAACATAATTCAGTCTGGCAGGGAACTGCGCAAAAAAATCCTATTATTAAGAGCGGCAGCGGAAAAAAACGGCGCAAAACAGTGTGGTTTATACGGATAATATTAAACAAAATTGCAAAAATATCCCGCTGTTCCCCGAATAAATATTGAAATTTAAAATTTCCGACTTAAACCAATAATCATTTTGGAAACGGGGAATTTATCATGAAAAAAAGCTTAATCGTTCTGGCTTTCGGAACACTGGGACTGGGAATTTCCGAATTCGGCATGATGAGTATTCTGTCAACTGTCGCCGAAGGACTCGGCATCAGCATACCGCAGGCCGGCCATCTGGTCTCAACCTATGCGCTCGGCGTCTGCTGCGGCGCTGTCGGACTGGTTTTTCTGTCACAGGGAAAGCCTTTGAAATCACTGCTGATCGGCCTGATGACCGTTATGTGCATCGGAAACTTTCTGGCAGTTATCGCTCCGAACTATAATTTTATGCTTTTTGCCCGTTTTATTTCCGGACTGCCGCACGGCGGTTATTTCGGCGTGGCTGGAATTGCCGCCAAGAGAATAGCCTCTCCAAACAAACAGGTGGAAGCTGTCGCCATTATGATTTCCGGCATGACGGTCGCCAATTTAATCGGTATTCCCATGGCCTCGTATATTACGCATATTATGTCGTGGCACATGCTTTTTGCTCTTGTTGCCCTATGGGGACTTTTTACAATCTGGTCTATTATCAAATGGGTTCCAGCAACGCTTCGCTCAGAAAACAACAGCATAAAATCGCAATTCGGCTTTTTGAAGAAGCCTCTCCCCTGGCTTCTTCTGGCGACAATTATGCTGGCAAACGGCGGCATGTTCTGCTGGTACAGCTATATTAACCCTATTATGGTCGACGTCGCCGGCTTTAAGTTTTATTCCATGGCAGGCATTATGATTTTGGCCGGTCTGGGCATGGTTCTCGGCAATTATGCCAGCGGAAAGCTTTCGTCTTTTATTACGCCGGTCCGTCTGACAATGATCATGATTTGCCTGATGTTTTTGTCCGCGCTGCTGATGGTTTTTTGGGCGCCTTATCCTTATGCGGCTCTGGCGCTTATGTTTCTGGGAGCTTTTGGCCTGTTCGGCGTTTCCGGACCGGAACAATATCTGATTATCGAAACTTCCAAAGGCGGCGAGATTCTCGGCGCCTCAGGCGCTCAGGTTGCCTTTAATCTGGGAAACGCCATCGGCGCTTTTCTGGGCGGGCTACCCATCAGCCTGGGATATTCGGCGGAATACTCGGCTTTTCCGGGAATTTTTCTAACGCTGGCCGGACTGGCCGCCATCTATTACTTCAACAAATTTTACCGGGCAGAAAAAAAGCCGGCTGATGACTAAGTTTTTCCATTTTGAGTCTCCGTCAAAACAAAAATCTTGAATTGTTTTTGATTACTGATACACTTTATGATTGTAAAGCATTTATCGATAACCAAATGGAGACTTCAATGCCTAAAAATGAAAAAAACGAAAATATCATCAAAAAGCTGGGAAGCACTTCCCTGACCGAAGACTACGTCTTTCAGTCCGGAAAAAGCTGGGGAACGGAATATTATATGTCAATCTACCTTAAAGACATCAGTTTTATTGAATTCGGGTATAAATCCTATCCCATCCTACTGATTCTGGCCGGCCTGCTTTTTGTTGTCTTTTTAAGCGATGCCAACGCATCCCTACTGCTAACGGCTATTTTGCTGGTCATCGGCTTTTTCGTTACGCGGAAACATTCGGTAATCATCTCGGCGCACAGCAGGCAGTCCATTGTTCAGCCCCTGAAGGGAAAAACGACGGAAGCCAAGGATTTCGTGCATAAGCTTATGGATGCGAAGAAAAATCTTGCGAAATAAAATTCTTCTCTAAAAAACTATTAACGGGAACGCGGAGCCGGCGGCAACGCGTTTGGAAAGAAAATGCGCAGGTTCAGAGAACCCGGCGTCAGAAACAGCCCGAAAGGCAAAAAAAACGGCGGCTGCGCATCCTGAAAAATGGGGGGCTTGAGAATTTTCTGCGCCGAAAGCCCCTCTTTTTAATATCCGGAACTCAAAAGACACAGTCCTTTTTTATTCAGGTTCCGCTTTCCCTTGATAAAAGCGTATGGCTGATTATATAAAGCGCAGTTTTTCAGGGGAGCTGCATATGTATAAATATCTTTTTATCTTACTCTTGTCATTCTGTCTTTGCGGAACAGTAGACGCTCAAAATGCCGGCACCGGCGAAAAGGCGGCTGCTTTGAATTATACAAAAATCAACAACGATCTGGACACTCTCAGCAAAAAATTGTCTTCGGGAAAAGTTTCCGCCAAGGAAACCGGAGAATATCTGCAAAAGATCAACCAGATTCAGGACAGCGTCAATCTGGCGCGCCAGCAGTCCAACGACGATCTGGAAAACACTCGCAAAAAACTCAATGCCCTGGGGCCGGCTCCCGAAAAAGACGAAAAGGAGCCGGCGGCAATCGCCAGACAGCGCGAAGAGTTCAACAAAACGGCAGACATGCTCAAAACCGCCGTTGCGCAGGCAGACCTTACCAAAACAAAAATAGAAGACCTGAATAATCTGATTTTAAAAATCCGCAATCAGGAACTTCTGAATAATATTCTGACCAAACAAAGCTCGATTTTCCACCCGGAAGAATTTGCAAAATCTCTGGTCAGTTTCAGCGGTTTCCTGTTTGAAATCATTAAATCGCCGTTTACGTGGTATAAAAGCCTGTCAACGGAAGATCAGGAAAAAGTCAACAGCAATATCGTCTATGTCATCGTCGTCATGCTCGCCGCTCTGGCCGCCGCCGTTTATTTAAGCCTGTATATCCGCAAATGGTTCGGGTATCAATCCGGCATCGAGCGTCCCGATTATTCTCAAAAAGTGCGTGCAGCTTTATGGATGACCGTTGCTAGAGGCGTTATCCCGGCCGCGATTATCGGCGCCTTTCTCTTCTGGCAGAAAAACAACCAGATTATCAACAACGGTTCTTTCGGTATTCTGCTGCATACGGCCGCCGTCTATCTGCTGTATTACTATCTTATCAAGGCGCTGGTCCGGGTCATCTTTACGCCTTCGAACAGCAAATGGCGAATTATAGAGGTTTGCGACGAAAAAGCGCAAAGCACGAGCCGGGCTCTTATCTTCTCCACGGCGGCAATCTGCATTGTCTCTTTTTTCCAGAGCATGGCCGGACAAATGGATTATAACCAGGACATCATCTATTCCCTGAAAATTTTTGCCAACGCGGTTAAAGCCTTCTGCATTATCATAACAGCGCGCAAATTCCTGTATGACAGCAAATCGCTGACAGACGAAGAAATCAAAGACGGCAACAATATCGGCGATTTGAGCACATCGTCAAAAGTCAGCCTGTTCATCTCTTTTCTGATGGCGGCAGCTTTCGCCCTGTCGCTGCTCGGTTACATCAGGCTTTCGGAATTTATCATCAACCGCTTTATTATTTCGGTAACGGTTATCGGCATTTTTTATATTTTTGACAAACTGCTGCGCGTGGTTTTTCACCGGATCCTGCTGTTTAAGTTCTGGATTACCACATTTCGCATCAATCGCAGAACGCTGGTCAAAACGGAATTCTGGTTCGGTTTCTTTCTGACGCCGGTACTGGGCATTTTGTGCCTTATTGTTCTTCTGGCCGTCTGGGGTGTGGCCGTTGATATTATGCTGGCGCAGATCAAAAACTTTCTGACAGGCTTTAATATCGGCGGTGTCAGAATTTCGATAACCTCCATTCTTCTCGGCATTATTTCCTTTTTTGTTTCCATGTTTCTGTTCAAAATGCTCAAAAACAGCTTTAACAGCGGCAATCTGAGCAAAATAGACATGGATCCCGGCGTCCGCAATTCTCTGGTGTCAGCGATCGGTTTTATCGGGTTGATTTTCTCGGCTGTTCTGGCTATCGCCGTCATGGGAGGTAGCTTCAGCAGCATTGCCATTATTGCCGGCGCCCTGTCTTTCGGAGCCGGTCTCGGCCTGCAGAATATGGTCAGCAACCTGGTTGCCGGCCTAACAATTTTGTTCGAACGGCCGGTCAAGATCGGAGACTGGGTAATTATAGACGGACAGGAAGGCATTGTGAAAAAAATCAATATGCGGTCGACGGAGCTTGAAACATGGAACAAGTCCAATGTTATCATTCCCAACTCGGACATTCTGTCCAAAAGCCTGATTAACAAGACTTACAGCGACCTGATGAGCCGGGTCGAAATCAAAGTCGGCGTTGATTACGACAGTGACATCAATCTGGTTAAAAACATTCTGCTTGATATCGCCAAAAATGATCCGGAAGTCCTGACTTCTCCGCCGCCGTCTCTGTCATTTACCGATCTGGGCGACAGCAGTTTGAATTTTCAGCTGAACTGCTTTACGGCCAACGTATACAGCGCGTCGGGGATAGCTTTCCGCATCCGGGAAAACATCGTCAACAAATTCAGGGAGAACAACATCAATATCCCTTTTCCGCAACGGGTGATTCACTGTTTTCCCGAGGCTGCCGCAACGCCTTTCGTTCATCAGGACGGGCAGCTTTCCGCGGCGAAAGATTCTGCTCGCCGGATCGGGACAAAGCCTGAGGCTGAATCCCGCGCTCATCCGGATGAACAGCAGCTTGCGACAAATTCTTCTTCCCGCTAGTCAGAGCCGCATCCTCCGACCGAACCGCCTTTTTATCGGAGAGTGCAGATTCCGGCCGTAAAGGCATCTCCCGGACAGGAAGCGCCGGTTTTTGCGAAGACGATTCCCGGACAGAATCCTGCCGAGAAGAAGAGAGGTAAAAAGCGGCCGTCCGGCCGTCGCGGTCAGCCAGTTTTTCGTCAGCCCCGTACCTGCGCAATACCGCCACACTGTCGGCAAAACCGTTTCTAGCAGCCGTAATCAGGGGTGTTTCGCCTTTGGCGTTGAGCGCGTCGGGATTGGTTGAGAGCTCCTGACAGTACCCATAGTTTTTTTCGTAAGGACAAAACTGCAGCAGCAACTCCAGAATATCGGGACGAAAAACCGCAAAGTGTAAAATCGGATCCATCGGATGCGGGCGGAGATCCGGCTCGCGGATGATTTTTCCCTTATCGCGGTGCTCTTCCAGAAAAGTCTTAATATCGGCGGCGGATGCTCCGGAAGCTATCTTATAACGGAGGATGTCCGTCGGAACAGGATCTTTTTCGAATGGCAGATTTGACGATAAAACGATCTTTGCGGCGTCGGACTTCAGCGGCTTGTTTGTCCGGAGCTTCCGGTAATGCCGCTGCAGCCGGCGCGAGGCCTCCTCAAAACCTATGCCGTGCGTCAGAAACTCCCGATACTTTTTCAGACTGTCGTAACCGGCGAGCATCATAATTCCGTTCGGCACCCGGTTTTTTCTTCCCTGTATTCTGAAATAGGGAAAATACCGCGCGGCATTGTCATAGTAAAGAGCATTTGACCCCGTTCCCAAAGGAACGGCAAAAGATATATATTCTTCCAACTCATCCGGTATTTTGAATTTATCGTCAAACCGGCAGGTATTGTTCAGAAAGGCAATTTTCAGATCCAGCGCCGTTTTGCACGGCAGATACAGCCGCGAACGGTCAACAGCCCCGCCCATGCAGCTTGAAAAATCCCAAATGCTCCAGTCGGCGGGAGAATTTCCCTCCATGCAGGAAGAATGCATGTCCAGCCCGCCGTGCCGCGCGGCTATCTTATCCACCAGTTCCGGAATGATCTTTTTCTTTTCGACTTCATCACCGTATACCAGCAGCAAAAGAGCATATTCCGCCTGCGCTTCCGGCGTCTGCATCCGCGACAGACGTTCCATAACCCGCCGTGGGTTGCGGTTGACATCGGACAAAACCTCCAAAAGCGCCGGTTCTTTGCTGCCAAATGCCGGAAACGCAAGAAACAAAACGGTCAGGAAACAAAAAAATCCGCGTTTTTTCATGATTACAGCCCCAGTTTTGTGATTATGGCGCGAAAACGGGTTTTCAGCCTCAATTTCCAGTCTTTACTCAGCATCTCTTCATACACGGCCTCCAGATTGACGCTCTCTCCCCCAGCAAACAGCAGTCTTTCAACCCGGTTTTCCGGAGATAAGGCATAATTTCTGATCACGATGCCCTGCCCCGGCGTCTGTTTGATACCGACGGACAGATCAAGATTCCGGACGGAATATTCCAGGTCTTGAGGCCGGATGTCGCCGCTGAAGGCAATCGTATCCACGCCGCCGGTTTCCGTGATCGCGTCCATTCCGTCGTTCAGCCGGTAAAAATAAACATCATTGCCAAGCCCGCCATGCAAGTCGTCATTATATCCCAGACCGGCGATAAGATCGTCTCCGGAAGTGCCCGTCAACGTGTCGATTTTTCCCGCTCCTTTTAAAATCAGCTTCTCCGCATCCGCAAACCTGATGTCCGGAACAATTTCGCCCAGCTCGTTCAGATTATTTCTGACACTTTGGCCGACATTGCCGTAAAAATCCTTTTCGGGAGTAAAGGAATCCAGTTTTTTGCTGAGCAAATACATCATCACTTTGGTTTTGCCGAGGCCGTTCTTTTCATAATAGGCTTTTACCTTTTCGGAAAAAGCGGAGACATCGGATGACCATTCCTTCTTTTCGCTGTTCCATATAATCTGGATTGATTCCAGCCAGGACTGCAATTCGCCGCTTTCCGCCAGAAGCGTCTGCCAGACATGCCCGTAAAAATCGTCATAGGCATCCAGAACATACGGCGCCGACTGAAAATGCGGCGCATTTGTCTCCTCGCTGCCGGTATGGGTGCCCCGGAACTTCTGCCCCATCAGCTTTTCCAGAACCAGCAGCTTGCGCGCATCTCCTATGTAATTGACGCCGTCTTCGGATACTCTGGAAGCGGGATCGGCATCGGCAACCCCCGCCCATGAATAAACGATGTCGTTTACCAGCCCAAGCTGCTCGAGAAAATCGTCGGTTTCGGTAAATTTTACGACAAGATCCCTTAATTTACGGCTTTCATCGCGTTCCATTGCCTGATGCAGAGAAAATACGACGCCCATACCCTGTATATCGGGAAGTTTTTTTATGTCTTCTGAAACCGGGAGCATTTTGTAGGTGCCCAGCATATTATTCGTATTCAGCCAGACTTCCCGAAGACGGGTATGTCTTCCGTCCGCGAACACCACGTCGGCGTACCGGCCCAGAACATTGCCGTGCCCGTCGACCTGCTGCGCCGGCTCCGCCGTCAGACTGATCGACGCTATTCTTTCTTTTTCAGGCGTTGAAAAATATTTTTCGGAAAGAGGCGTTCCCCTTCCGCAGTCCTGAAAAGATTCCCGGAAATTCATTGCCGCGCCCGGTTTCCAAAACGTCAGCCGCGCATAAAGGTCGTCCTGCGGCGTTATGGTTTCCCGGCCGTCGTTCAGCCGGCGCAATTCTTCGAAAATATCGCCGCCGTCATATCCCGACAGACCGCTGCCCAGAATTTTGCCGCCGTCCAACTCGCGGCTTTTGCTCTTGCATAAATCTTCACGGCCGTAAAACAGAAAAGCATCGTCCGGTCCCGGCAGAAAAGCCTGTTCCGAAAAGTCATCATTATTGAAATCAAACAAAAAACTCATGAGAGAGCGGTTCTTTTCAGGACCGTACAAACGAATACCGTCGCCGTTCAGATCAAGGAGCAGAACCTTCATATAATTACGCTCGTTTATTTCATGGCCGTTGAAGGTAATATAATTTCTCGGCAGCAGTTTCACGTCGCTCCGCCGTACCGGCGGCGGCACAGCCGCAGGCGGCGTCCGGCTCCAGTTATCGAGCGCCGCATAAGCTCCGACAATGGCTGCCGTCGGAAGAAGGACCAAAGCCGCATCTTTCAGAAAACGTTTCATTTCAGGCTCCTTTTTGGATATCATAAAGCCCAAACGTTAATTTTAACTGAATCAAAAATGAAGCGGAATACGGCCGAAAGAACAAAAAAAAGCCCCGTAACCGGGGCTTTCTCTCATTCTTTTATCAGGACATGCGTTTGAGGCACATAATCCGGTACTTTCCGTTTTCAACCTCAACGCCGTGCGTATCGTGGGTAAAGCCGGGGAACTGTTCGTCAAACGCCTCCAGGGCTTTCAGATATCCCAGAAGAGGCCCGTCGGCCGGTCCGGCATTTTCACCCGGCATCAGCAGCGGAATTCCGGGAGGATACGGAACAACGCCGGTCGCAACAGTCCGGCCCGCCATCTCGTCCAGCGTCAGGGATTCAACATTGTCCAGAACCAGATTTTCGTAAGCCTGAACCGGCGTCATGTCAGGATGCGGCAGCAGAGAAAACGCCTCGCCCATCGCTTTTGTCGTTCCGAGATCCGACATGGCTTTGAACATCGAATCGCATAAATCTTTAAGCCCCATCCCCTCATAACGGCCCGGATTACCTTTGATTAGAGCCGGAAGCACTCTTTCCAGCGGCGTATTGTCGTCATAATCCTGTTTGAAACCGAACAGGGCATTAAGCAGCGTTCCCCATTTTCCTTTGGTAACCCCGAGAGAAAACAGGAACAAAATCGTGAAATCAGTGGTCTTTTCCACGACAATTCCCTTATTGTCGAGATATGCCGTCAAGACGGCCGCCGGAATACCCCAGCTGTCCAGCCCGCCTTCGGGAAGCACGCCGGGCGTCGTTACGGATACCTTTATCGGATCCAGCATACAGAAGCCGTCCTCAATATTGCCAAAACCGTGCCACTGCTCGCCGGGATGCAAAATCCAGCAATCAGGATCCGTCGCAAGCTGTTCTTCAGACGCGGCGCAGAACGGTATTTTTTCATGAGTATCCTTATTGTAAATATAGTCCGGCTGCCAAATATTGAAAAACCAGTCGTCATCACATTTATATTCTGCATTCAGGCGCGATACGGTTTTGCGGAAGGAGACGGCTTCGCTGATAGAATCATCGGTCAGGGATTTTCCGCCGGCTCCGTCCATCATGGCCGCGCTGATGTCGTTGGAGGCGATGATCGGATAAAACGGCGATGTCGACGCATGCATCATAAAGGCCTCGTTGAAGCGTTTATGGTCTATCGGACGGCGGCCTTCGCGCACATGGATCATTGACGCCTGAGAAAATGCCGCCAGCAGTTTGTGGGTCGACTGGGTGGCAAATACCGTCGGACCGCCGCGATCATAATCTTTCGGACTGCCGTTCATGGCAAAGCGATCATGATACAGCGGGTTAAACCGCGCATATCCGTACCAGGCCTCATCATAATGCAGGCGGTCGACACTCTGCCCCAAAAGCTCGTTTACGCGCTTTATATTATAGCACAGTCCGTCGTAAGTGGAGTTGGTGATGATGGCATAAACCGGCCGGGGATCAACGCCGTCTTTTATCAGTGGATTGTCCCGCAGGGACTTCTGAACGCTTTCTCCGGTCATCTTCTCGGGAAATATGGGGCCGATAATGCCGTAGCGGTTTCTGGACGGCACCAGATATGTCGGCACAGCACCGGACATAGTGATCGCGTGTTCGACGGACTTATGGCAGTTGCGGTCGCATAACGCTACCTGATTGCGGGTAACGCTGGCCATGACGACTACGCGGTTGGAAGTCGAGGTTCCGTTGGTTACGGTATAGCTCCGGTCTGCTCCGAAAACCTGAGCAATATACTTTTCGCTTTCGCCTATCGGTCCGGAATGATCAAGCAACGATCCCAGTTCTCCCACCGAAATCGAGAGATCGGAGCGGAAAACCGGCTCTTTGAAAAAGTCAAAGAAATCGCGGCCGGCCGGCGCTTTCAAAAAGGCTGTGCCGCCCGTGTGCCCCGGCGTATGCCAGGAATATTCATGCACTTTGGAAAATTTTGCCAGAGCCTTAAACATCGGCGGTAGAATAAACCGGCGGTACCGTTTTATCGCGGCCAGAATACGTCCGGAAATAAAATCCGACGTATCCTCCAGTATCCAGATAAAGTCGTTGACCTTGTCGAGGATGTCTGACGGAACCTCCGAGGCCGTTGTTCTTCCCGCCATCAGGAAGACCGGCACGTCCTCGTTACGCGACCGAATCAGTTTCAGAACCTGTTCGGCATTGGCGCAGCATTCCTGATTTTTTTCATCAATTTTCAGCAGAATGCACTGCAACGTCGGATCCGAGACAATGATCGAACCGGCATCGGCAAAACTTTCGGCCACTTCGACCCTGACGTCGCTGTCTTCCAAGTCTTTTTTCAGCGTTTTAATAGCTCTTGCCGCCGCCGTATTGTTATTGATTCCCTCATAAACCATTAAAAGTTTTATGGCAAAAGGACTGTTCAAATCTTGCATAAACTCCTCCTTTATTTGTTGTTGGCATCGCTGACACCGAAATCCGGGAAACCAAACCGCGGGTGAACGCGGCTGTTGTCATATCTGCCGATGGAAACCCAGAACATCGCTATCAGAGCAAATATGGTTATAATTAAAGTCAGGTGGCGCACCCAGCAGGGAACACAGCCGCCCGGCCTGATGTGTTCTTCCTTGATGTCCAGTTTGCGACTGACCGCAAGTTCATAGAAGATAATGGTGGCAATAACAAACATCAGCGCCCAGCGGGTCTGTTCCGGATCCGAACCGATCATGGCGGTCAGGCAGTAAAAAGCGCCGACCAAACCGACAAAGGTGTAAAAAATGTTCTGACTGCGGTCCATTTTATCGCGACCGAGTATTTTGATGGCCACCGACGAATAAATATACGGCAGCAGCGTAAGAATAACGGCTATAGAGGCAACTTTGCCAAACTGCTCGGCCGCTGTCGGAGACGTCGTCGCCAGAACCTGCAACGTCATGATGCCAGCAACGATCGCCAAACCGGCAGACGGAACGCCCCGACTGTTTACTCTGGCAAACACATTGCCGAACAATCCGTCGTCCGCCGCCGCTTTGGCCGTCTGACCGACCAGAAGAGTCCAGCCGCCCAGCGAACCGAGGCATCCTACGGCGGCGCAAAGCGCTACGATTTTACCGATTTCGCTGCCGAGCGCGATGCTGATGGCATCTGAAAACGGCGCGGAAGAGGCAATCAGCTCCTTATTGGGAATAATGCCCATAATCGCCGAAGAACTCAGAATATAGCAGACCGCGGCCAGCAAAACGCCCGAAACCGTGGCGATAGGCACGTTGCGCGCCGGATTGCGGACAACCGCCGTCGACACGGAAGCGCTTTCTACGCCGATGAAGGCCCATAACGTAAAGTTAAGAGTCATGCCTATGGCGGTTATGTCGCCTTTTCCGGAAACATTCCACCCTTCCATGAAAGTAGAGCCCTTAAACCAGAACCAGCCGAAAATTGCCATGCCGACGATAGGAAACAGGGCTACCGTCGTCGTAACGCTCTGGATGCGCGCCACAATGTTCGGACCGAGAATATTGGCATAGGTAAACAGCCAGATAACGGATATCTGCGCCAAAGCCATTACCAGCGGATCATTCAGAGCCGGAAAAAACGAGGTAAGATATCCCAGCCCGGCAACCGCCAGCCCCACATTGCCCACAACATTTGCCAGCCAGTAAACCAGATTTGTCTGATATCCCATATAATCGCCGAAAGCTTTGCGGGCATAGGCATACGGGCCTCCGGCCGCCGTATAAATCTGCGTCAGCTTGGAAAAGACAAGACCAAGCGCAATAGCCCCGACAATGGTAATCAGCCAGCCGATGACGGCGATGCTGCCGATTGCCGCAAGATTAGCCGGAAGCATAAAGACGCCCGACCCCATCATGTTGCCGGCAACCATCAGAGTTGCCGGAAGCAGACCAATTTTATTATCCTCTCCTGCCATAATTTCCTCCGTTACGCGGCAATCAAACGTTTTCCGGTTACATATTCGGCAATCTCAATAATGCCGTAGAGAACAATATATGCTCCCATCAGCGCCGTGATCGTAACGCTTCCCAAAACTGGATAAGCCAGAATCAAAAAGGCAAAGATTATCCCGACAAGACCGGCGCCCAGCGTCCAGCCCCAGGGGTATCCCGCCTGCCGGAAACGAAAAGCCTCAACCAGCTGGATAACGCCGACCGCCAGACACCACAAGGCAAAAATAACCGGCATGGATTCCGCGGTTACGCCGAGATTGCTGATGAAGATGACCCCGACAAAAATATCTATCAGACCGACCAGCATGTACCACCCCGAATCGAAAGTAAAAGACGTCATGAAATAACCGGCGCCGATAACTATGAAAATAATGCCCAAATACAGAGCCAGCGCCACCATGGTTACGACAGGATGAAAAAAGACATAAATTCCCAAAATCAGCATAAGGACGCCTGCCAAAAGATGCCATATGCCTATGGAATGCCCGGTTTTTATATCAGCCATCAGAATTCTCCTTCTCAAATTAAAAATCATGAGTTGATGTAATCATGATTTGCGGATTTTCAAACCTGCCTTCTGATAATTCCGCAGATTTTCCTTTGGGTATTCTCATCCTTAAAAATTACGCAGAAAACACGGCAAAACTTGCCGCGCAAAAAAAAATTTCAATAAACATATTACTTTAATCTATTGTTTTTACATAATAAATTTATTAAGTGCCGGACGCGGCAAAAAAATTATTATGCCTTAAGCGTTCCTTAAGTTCACAATGGTGTACTGACCTTGTAAACAAAAGCCGCAGGGTGCGGCAGTCAACACACAGCAAAGGAGAATACCATGAAAAAAATCGTTACCGTTACCGCTTTGGCCCTTGTTTTGGGATTATCCGGAGAAGCTTTCGCAAGAGGCGGCTATAATCAGCAGCCGGCCGGCGGATTTACCGGACCGACGATTAGCGCCATCAGCGTCGGCGAAGCCAAAAAACTCAGCGACGACACGCCTGTCGTTCTGACCGGAAAAATCGTCAGAAGCCTCGGCAGCGAAAAATACGAATTCAAAGACAAAACCGGCAGCGTTACTTTAGATATTGACAACGACGACTGGAACGGTGTTAATGTAGGACCTGAAGATACCGTTGAAATTCAGGGCGAAGTCGACAAAGATTTCACCAGCTTCGAAATTGACGTCGACAGAGTGATAAAGAAATAAAATTCTGAAGGTTGAGCAGATGCGCATTCTTTTAATAGAAGACGACACGCTCATCGGAGACGGCTTAACGGTAGGCCTCGGGAAACTGGGGTTTACCGTTGACTGGTTTACCGACGGGCACGACGGCCGCGAGGCCTTGCTGCAGGCGCCGTACGACGCGGTTGTTCTGGATCTCGGGCTGCCGGGAATTGACGGTCTGTCTATTTTAAAGGAATGGCGGCTCGGCAGACGCAAGGAACCCGTCCTCATCCTGACAGCCCGGGGCGACGTCGACCAGAGAGTTATCGGCCTGGAGAGCGGTGCCGATGATTATCTGGCCAAACCTTTTGCTCTGGCCGAAGTGGCCGCGCGGCTCAAGGCGCTTATCAGGCGGTGCAACGACAGAATGGAGCCGGAAATCACGCACGGAAGCATTACCTTCCGTCCGGAAAGCAGAACCGTCTGCCGCGACGGAAAGGAAATTTCTCTTGCCCCGCGCGAACTGTTGCTGCTGGAGCTGCTGCTTATGAACAAAAACAAGGTCATGTCCAAGGAAATGATTGAAAATAAGCTTTATTCCTGGGATGACGAGGTCTCCAGCAACGCCGTCGAAGTTCATGTCCACCATCTGCGGCGAAAACTGGGCAAAAATATCATAAAAACAATTAACAAAATCGGGTATATTCTGGGGGACGTATGAAAATAAAGAGCCTGCGCATAAGACTGATCCTGTCGTTTATTCTCGTTTCCTCCGTTATCTGGCTGACGGCGGGTATTTTGTCGTGGAAAGAAAACCGCGAGCAGCTGGACGAGTTTTTCGACACTTATCAGCTCCTGCTCGGACGCCAGCTGGCAACCGCAGACTGGCAGAACCTGCGCAGCGACGCTCAAAAGAAAACAGACAGGCTGATCGAAGACCTTGACGATGACGGCGACGAGGAAGACGAAGCCCTCGGCTTTGCCGTCTTTGACAATCAGGGCAATATGATTTTCAACGACAACGAAAACGGAAAACGTTTCCCCTATAATTCTTTTGTTTCGGGCTTTATCGACCAGCCTATCGGGCGGAAGGGCGACATGTGGCGCATTGTCTGGCTGAAATCCGCGGACGGACAATATACGATCGCCGTGGGACAGGAAATCGAATACCGGGACGACGCAGCTCTTGAAATTGTGGAAGAAACGCTGCTGCCGTGGCTGGCCGGGCTGACAGCTCTGATGCTGGCAACGTTCTGGCTGGTCAGCAGCGGTCTCCGCTCGCTCAAAAAAATCAGCGGCGAACTGTCCGCGAGAGAACCGGACGACTTGTCCGGGCTGAAAACCGAAAATATTCCTCTGGAAGTCGCCCCACTTGTAAAATCGCTGAACGGCCTTTTCGTCCGGCTCGAAAAAATGCTGCAGAAAGAACGCAGTTTTATTTCGGATTCCGCTCATGAGCTCCGCAGTCCCCTGACAGCCTTGAAAGTTCAGCTTGAAGTCGCCATGTTATCCGAGAATGATCCCGAAACCCTGAAAAAAGCTCTCAGCAATCTGCACCAGGGCATCGAGCGTTCGGAACGTCTGGTGGAGCAGCTGCTGGCGCTGTCCCGGCTGGAAGCGGCAAGCTCCGGCTATGCGGAAGAAAAGAATCCGCTTGACTGGAAGGCTCTGACCGACAAAGCTGCGGAAGAACAAAAAGAAGCTGCTGACAGAAAAAATATTACCATTGCCACGGCGCTGGCAGACGGCACGGCCCCCTTTGCGGAAGGCAATGCCCTGCTCTGCTCGCTCCTGCTGCGGAACCTTTTGGATAATGCCGTCAAATACAGCCCGGACGGCGCGGAAATATCCGTCAGTCTCGGCAGCGGCGAACTTTGCGTCTTTAACGGCGGCGCCCGTGTCGAAGAAGAATATCTGCGGCGTCTGAGCGAACGCTTTTTCCGGCCGCCGGGACAAAAAGAAAGCGGCAGCGGTCTGGGACTTTCCATCGTAAAACGGATTGCAGAAATCCACGGCTGCGGCGTATGCTTTGAAAATACGGACGGCGGTTTCCGGGTTGTTGTCCGCAGAAAAGCGTAAATTCCTGCTATACATTTCAAAAAAAACAGATTAAAAAGGACTTAACAGCTAATTGCCATTAAGGAGTATTGATTATGCAAAAAGTCTGGAACTACATTATCGACGGCAAGGGCATGGGGCTCAAATACCTCTCCGCCTTTGCGCTTCTTTCCGCCCTGATTATTTCCGTTATTTTGAAAATCGGAGGAGACCTGCTGGTTCCGTATGCGCAGGACGTGGCGGAGCAAATGCTTCCCATCCGGATTGAAAACGGCATTGTGGTCGAACCGTATAATACCCTGAAAACGGCAAAAATCCGGCTGGACGACAGCTCGGACAAATTTACCCTGCCGCTGGTAATCGACACCCGTTACGATACCTTAGATACCAACGGGCTGAAACAAGGCGTATATATGACCCGCACAACCTTGTATACTGTCAACAATAATGAAGTGCGCGTTGTCAAACTCAAAGACAATATGTATCTGCCACAGGGCGATTATACGGCGGCCTTCAAATCCTTTCTGAACTGGGGCATTGTTTTGTTTTTTGTTTTTGCGACGGCAATGCTTTTCTTCCTTTATTTTATCCTCAGCCTGTTTTACGCCGTATGCGCCATTGCCGTGGCAGCCGTGGCCGGCCGGCGGTACGAGTTTGATCAGAGAATGCGTCTGAGCGCGCTGTCCCTGATTGCCGCCTATATTATCTTCTGGCTTCTGGACTTTGCCGGTCTCGGCATGGGGCGTTTCGCATTTTTCCTTGTCGTTCTGATTATTCAGGGGCTGGTTATTTATAAACTTCCGGCCCACCCGCGCGCCGCCGTTGAGCCATCTCTGCCGGCAGCCGCGCCGGAAAAAGCCGGACAGTCCGAAATGCCGGCTGCTCCTGTTTTGAAAGCTCCGCTCAAAAAGGCGCCGCTTAAAAAGGCTCCGGGCAAAAAAGCCTTAACGCCCAAGCACGAATCTGTCGCACCGGCTGTTCCCGCAAAAGACGCTGCCGAAAAAACCGCTGCAAAGGGTCGGCGGACATCGGCTGTCAAGACCGGAGATACCCAAAAAGATGCCAAAACGGCTGTAAAAAGAGCCAAAAACGCTAAAAAGCCGGCCGCGACCACTAAAGCCGGCGGCAAACCGAAAGCTTCCGGCAAAAAGCCGGCAGGTTCGGAAAAATAACCTTTCCGCAAATCTGAAAAAACAGCTAAAAGTCCATATGGACTTTTAGCTGTTTTTTATATGACCGGACTCTTTACTTCAGCTCGGCAATTTTTTCGGAGATCTCCCGGGACAGACTGCCGACCAAGCGGCTTTCGGTTTTTATCAGATTATCGTAGCCCTTTCCCGTTTCTTCGCTGAACTCGCTGCGTTCGCTCAGGACAACATTCTGCCGTTTATCCATAACCGTCCACCAGGCATCCAAAACCGTTCTACCGTCAAAGCTGCCTTCAAACCTGTTGACTTCGATATTGACGATATAATCAAACTTTTCCTGATACAGGGCAAGCGGTTTTACCATAGACCCCGGCAGATACATGGACATATCGTCGGCTATGGTGCGCTGAAGCATTGTCGACAGCGGTTCGCTCCAACGGTTGAACTCGGAAATATCCAGCTGCCCGCTGTTCGGAACAGCCGTTACAATCTGCGGTTTATCCAGATAACTCGGAATTTTGACCTCATCAACGGCAATGCGGTATTTGCCCGGAAAGGTTACTATAACGTCAGACGACTGCACACTGTTGAGATTATAAAAACGGGACGGCCGGCTGGTGCCCACGCACCCGGCCACAAACAATGCCGCCGCAAAAAATGCCAGTTTCTTCATCATTTTCCTGTCTTGCCTTTCAAAAGAGCCTCCGGATGCCGCTCAATATAGTCGGAAAAATTGCGAAAAGCCTTCGCCGCTTCGCCGACATTGAGAATCGCCCTGTTCAGATTATTGAGAACCCGGGCGGACGCATCGGAATTGTCGCCGACAAACTTATTCAGACCGTTGACTGTCTGGTTAATTTTCGGCAGCAATATCGGAAGCTGTTTATTTAAAGTTTCAAAAAATGCATTAAATTCTTCCACGCTCTGCCGGACCGGGAGATTTTGAATGCCGCGCGACAGCTCTCCCATTGGCGACAAAACGGTGGGGATTTCCAATATATGGTCATCGACATCATGATTTTTCAAGCTGATTTTCGTATCGGGAAGCATTTCGAGCTCAATCATCAGCTGACCGGTCAGATACGACTGCGTCGTCAGCCGCGCCCGCAGACCTTTCTCAATCAGGGCATCCAAAACCGCCTGTTTGGTATCATAACTTTCGCCGGCATTTATCTGCTGTCCGGTTTCCATCTTGACATAAACGGGGATGCTGAAGTCAAGGGTTTCCGCATTGGCCAGCAGGTCAATCTTGGCGACCTTGCCGATTTCGACCCCCTTAAAGACAACCGACGATCCGACGTTCAGGCCTTTGATGGATTCATCAAAATACATAACGACCATCGAATCGTTGCCGGAAAAAAGCTTTTGTTTGAAAAAAACGGCAATGATGGCCATGAAAATGCCAATTGCGACAATCATAAACAAACCAATCATTTTTTCGTCAGGTTCTTTATGCATCTTATTTTTCCCCTCTGGTTAAAAATTTCAGAACCGTTTCGTTAGGCGGATTTTTCAGCAGATCCTTCGGATTGCCGCAGCCGGCGATGCTTTTGGTATTGGCATCCAGAAAGACGGAATTTCCCCCGATGGCGAAAATTGAGTTCAGTTCATGAGTAACAACAACAATCGTTGTTCCCAGACTTTGATTTATGTCTATGATCAAATCGTCCAGAAGTTTGGAACTGATCGGATCCAAACCGGCGGACGGTTCGTCAAAATAAACGATTTCGGGGTCCAGCGCCAGAGCCCGGGCCAGACCGGCGCGCTTTTTCATGCCGCCGCTGATCTCCGCAGGATAAAAATCCTCAAAACCGCGCAGACCGACCAGCGCCAGTTTCAGCGAAACCAGTTCTTTTATGAGCGCCGGAGAATAATTTGTATACTGCTGAAGCGGCAAAGCGATATTGTCCGCCAGCGTCATTGAACTGAACAGCGCGCCGCTCTGATACAATATTCCGCAGCGCCTCATGATTTTTTTCTGCTCTTCAGGAGTGGCGGAAGAGAAATTTATTCCATCAATAAAAACCTCTCCAGAGGCGGCCGGCATCAGTCCGGTCAGAACCCGCAGCAAACTGCTCTTTCCGCCGCCGCTGGCTCCCATGATGATGAAGATGTCGCCCCGGCATACTTCAAAACTTATGTTTTTAAGCAAAACGTAATCACCGTATGCCACCGTCAGATTTTTGACCTTTATCTGCGCCTCATTTTGCTTCATATGCCCAAGACCTCAAAAATCATTGTCAGAATGCCGGTAACAACAATCATCCAGACTATTCCCGTTACGACGGCCTTTGTCGTTGCCAGACCCACGCTGTCCGCGTTCCGGCCGGCGTTGATGCCGTAATAACAGCCGCAAACGGCGATAATCCACCCATAAACGAACCCGTGAAAAATACCGACGAGAAAATTTGTCATGTCAAGGGCGTCATATGAGTATTTCCAATATTCTTCCGGAGAAATGCCCAACAGGGTTATTCCGACAAAAGCGCCGCCGGCAATTCCCATGCCGTCAGCCAGCATGGTCAGAAACGGCATGGTTATCGTCAGCGCGATTATCCGCGGCAGCACCAGAAAGTCGAAACGGGAAATTCCCATTGTCTGCAAGGCGTCAAGCTCTTCGTTGACCTGCATTGTTCCGATGGCGGCGGCATAAGAAGCGCCTGTCCGTCCGGCCATGATGATGCCGACCATGATGGCCCCCATAATGCGCGTCATGCCGATGGCAACCAGACTGGCCACATAAATCTGAGCGCCGAAAGTCTTAAGCTGGATTGCGCCGACAAACGCCAAAATCAGGCCAACCATAAAGCTCACAAGCGATACGATGCCCACAGCCTTATAGCTGCTGTCTTCCAGCGCAAACAGAAAATCCACCCGCCGCATAACAGCCGAAGATGTCAGAAGACGCATGACCGAACTCATCGTGTGGCCGATGAAATCCAGCCCTTTTTTAATTCCCCGCCAGATTTCAATCCCCCAGGCTCCCACATTCTCCAAAAAAGAGCGGGGGCGAACCACGCCTTTTTCCGGCTGACGGTCAACTGACAGCGCCAGCCTGACGAGTTTTTGCAGATTGTCCGGTATCCGGTCGTAAACAAGCTCCTGTTTGCGAACACCGGCATCCTGCGCGATTCTGTACAAAATAACGACCAGAGACGAATCCCATTTGCGGAGAAGAGCTCCCGAAAATTTGATTTTTCTGATTTTTGCTTCCGACAAACGGCGGTAAACGGCGTTTTTCAATCCTTCATCATCATAACCGATGAAATCACCGCTCAAAACGACTTCCGCCATATCATCGGAAACTATGCAATCCAGATTCATAAACCGAGCTCCATTCTGTTTCTTTGTAAAGTATGAACAGCCTGCGGATTTATCAAGATCCTTTCTTTTTCAATGTTTATAAAAAAGTATGTTAAATTCGGCTAAATCAGTAATCTGTAAATTAGTCTTGCACAAAAGAAGCATTATTTCAACAGAAAGCGTCTTTTTCTCATTCCGGTCCGGACGCTTGTCGTGTTGTTTCCCAAACTTTTTGCAAAGAGAATAAAACAAACAACGCTTTGATTTTTCTTACAAATTATACATACCAAAATACTCCGTTCCTGATTATTGGCTTGACTTTTGACAGAATCTGAATTGTTATATTTTGGATATTAATTTCGGAATGAGTACAGGAATGCGCAAGTTTTTAATTTTTATCAGTTTCTTAGCTGCCGCGGCAGTCATTGCGGGAGGAATCTACTTTTATACGGAAAAGAACAAAATGAAACCCGCTCCTGACATTATCATCAGCGAAGACTTTAATCTCGAAATCCTTAAGGCTAAGGCCCGCAAGCTTGCCGGCAAAGATTACAGACAGCCGGAGAACAAAATTCCGGCGGAACTGGCCGAACTTGATTACGATAAACACCGCGACATCCGGTTTGTCCGCGAAAACGGCCCGTGGTACGGCAAAAAGCTGCCTTTTGAAATTCAGTTCTTCCATCTGGGGTCCATTTTCCAGATTTCCGTGCCGATTAACGAGGTTACAGACGGAAAATCTTCGCCTATTCAGTATTCCCCGCATTTTTTTGACTATGGAAAAAACCATTTTAAAGAACTGTATGCCAAAGATCTGGGCTATGCCGGCTTCCGGCTGCATACGCCGCTCAACAGCCCCGCTTATTATGACGAGCTTGTTTCTTTCCTGGGCGCCAGTTACTTCCGCGGCCTCGGAAAAGGCCAGAAATACGGCCTATCCGCCAGAGGTCTGGCTGTAGATACCGCCGAAGAAACCGGCGAAGAATTTCCGATTTTCAAGGAATTCTGGGTTGAGCGCCCCAAACGCGGCGCCAAAAGCGTCAGAGTTTATGCGCTGCTGGACAGTCCCAGCATTGCCGGCGCCTATACTTTTGACATCAGGCCCGGAAAAAACACGGTGATGGATGTGGAGGCGGTTCTGTATCCGCGCAAAGCCATGAAAAAAACCGGCATTGCCCCTCTTACCTCCATGTTTTTGTTCGGCGAAAACACAAAAAACAAATTTGACGACCACCGCCCCGAAGTTCATGACAGCGACGGTCTGCTCATTCATAACGGCAATGACGAAATGCTGTGGCGGCCGCTCGACAATTCAAAATATCTGCGCATCAGTTCTTTCGAGGACAACAACCCGAAAGGTTTTGGCCTGATGCAGCGGGATCAAAACGCCGCTCATTATCTGGATTTTGAAGCAAATTACGAGCAGCGCCCCAGCGCCTGGGTCGAACCTCTGGACAACTGGGGAAAAGGAACCGTGCAGCTGGTCGAAATTCCTAGTATTCAGGAAATTCACGATAATATCGTGGCCTATTGGATTCCCAAGGAACCTCTTGAGCCGGGAAAGGAATATGTGTATAAATACCGTCTTTACTGGAGCCACGGCCTGCCTCAGAAAACCTCTCCGGCCAAAGTAATCTCCACTTATACCGGCATCGGCGGCGTTTCGGGCATGCTGGAAACCGGCAAACGCAAATTTGTAATCGACTTTGAACTACCAAAATCCAAAAAAGACATTGCGGCCGGAAAAATCGTGCCCGAAGTTTCCGCCTCCGAAGGAAAAATCATCGGAACCCACCTGATTTACAATCCGGTAACCAAAGGACCGACCGTATATATAGATTTTGAGCCCAACGGCAAGACTTCGGAACTCCGGGTCCTGCTCAAAAAAGACGGCAAAACCATTTCCGAAACATGGAGTTATCAATGGTTACCATAAAAATTCAGAGCGCCGAAGACATTGCCGCAGCTTATCTAAAACAGGCCGGATTTGACGATAGGGCGCTTGAACGCGGCCTGCCGAGGATTGTGCAGCTGCTTTCGGAAAAGCAGAAAAGCGGAGACGAAATTATAGAATATCTGGATAAAAAACTGCTGCAGGCGGCCGAAAAGATTTTTCCGGACATGCCGGACGGAAAAGCGGCGGCCGTTGCCCGCGTCAAAGCGGTTTACATGCTGAACGACGGCCCGGCCAGATGGGGCACGGAAATTTTCATGCCGGACAGAATAAGTTCCGAAATGGCCGGGGCTTTGCGTGAAAACCCGTTCAGACAAACGCCGACCAGCTCCTTTCAGGCCATGAAGCCGCAGCCGATTGTCCCGTCTGCCGCAGCCAGTCTTTTTTCAAAAATACTGCACCCTTTCAGAAAGAGTAAATAATGAGAGCGGAAATTCTTTATAATCTCAATCCCAAATTGATCTACCGCCGCCGGCTAAAAGTTTTCGGCCTGATGTTCGTTAGCACACTGCTGGCAACAATCAAATGGATTTATGTTATTCCGACAGATTCATCCCTGCTGACTAAGTCTCTGATGATCGCGTTGTTCATCATGACGTTTGCCTGGATTTCGCTTTTTTTCTGGTCCAGCATTTTCGGTTTTTTGGAGCTGGTGCGCAAAAGAGGCGTGCCGGGAATCGTATGGCCCGACAAAAACAAAAAACTGCAGACCAAAACCGCCATTCTGATGCCGGTTTATAACGAATCCTCCCGGGATGTTTTTGCCGGTTTGCTGGCAATGGCCGATGATCTGGCAGAAACCGGACAGAGCGAAGCTTACGATATGTTTGTGCTGAGCGACACGACCAACCCCCAAGTCTGGGTGGAGGAAGAAAGGTTCTGGCTTGAGGCTAAAAGGAAAATCAAAGGTAGTATCAACCTTTATTACCGCCGCCGCTCGAAAAACACAGCCCGCAAAAGCGGCAATATAGAAGATTTCTGCAACAAATGGGGGGCCGGCTACGATTTTATGATCGTTTTGGACGCCGACAGCCTGATGAGCGGAGAGACAATGCTGCGAATGTCGCAACTGATGGAAGCCAATCCGCATACCGGAATTATTCAGGCGCCGCCGATGACCGTGGGCGGCACCAGCTTTTTTGCACGCATGCAGCAGTTTGCAGGCAAAGTATATGGTCCGATTGTTGCCGCCGGTCTGGCCTACTGGCAGGTCGGAGACAGCAACTACTGGGGACATAACGCCATTATCCGCGTCAAAGCCTTCAAAGAATGCTGCGGACTGCCCGTATTGTCCGGCAAAGCGCCGTTCGGCGGGCATATTCTCAGTCATGATTTTGTCGAGGCGGCTCTTATCCGCCGCGGCGGATGGGCAGCCTGGCTACTTCCCGAACTCAAGGGAAGCTATGAGGGGCCGCCGCCGACCATGATAGATTTTTCTTGCCGTGACCGCCGCTGGTGTCAGGGAAACATGCAACATTTAAAGGTGCTGATTTCCAAGCATTTGCATCCCGTCAGTAGAATCCATTTCATTATCGGCATTATGTCTTATTTGTCTTCGCCGATCTGGCTGTGCTTCCTGCTGGTCGGACTGATGGCCGCGCTCGGACGGGTTGTTTTTCCGCCGGTTTATTTTCCGGAAGTCCATACCCTATTTCCGACCTGGCCGATTTTTGACAAGATCGGAACAATTTCGCTGTTTGTGCTGTCCATGGCCATGCTGGTTCTTCCCAAAATTCTGGGGCTTATCGTCTATTATATGCAAAACAAAAAGACCGGCGGCGCGTTGAAAAGCACGCTGCTGGAAATAATCATCAGCGCGCTTTCGGCACCGATCATGATGATGTTTCAAAGCAAATTTGTCCTTGAAATCTTTACGGGGCATGCCGTGGGCTGGAATGCGCAAAACCGCGGCGGCAAAGGCACAAGCTGGCGGGAAGCCGTCAGCCGGCATTTCTGGCACACCCTTCTCGGACTGCTGACCGCCGTCGTTACCTATCTGTACACGCAGCAGCTGTTCTGGTGGATGCTGCCGATTACGCTCGGTCTGATGCTGTCTATTCCGATATCGGTTCTGACTTCGAGAGAAAGCACGGGCTTAAGCGCAAAAAAGCACAATTTCTTTGTTATTCCGGAAGAAATCGACGTTCCGCAGATAATGCGGAAAGAAGAAAAATACGCCGAGCTTCTGAACAGGGATGAAAACCTGCCGCAGGGCGTCGAACTGATTATTACGGACCGCCTTATGAACGCACTTCATATATATATGCTTGAAGTCAACGGACCGGCTCCCGAAATTTCGCAACAGGTTTTGGAAACGGCGCAAATAAAACTCGAAAATTATATAAATCACCGACGGGAGATGGACCTTACCCGCGATGAGGAAATCGCGCTGCTTTACAATCCGGAAATTTTGGAAAAAGCGGCAATTTCACTGCTTCTTCAGTAATAAAGCCGCTGCCTGCTCAAAAAGGACGACAGGACGAAGAGAATGCAACTGCCGGCACTGAAACAGATGACAGGGTAAAAAGAAAGCCTCTGCCAGCACAAAAGAACGACCGGACGAAGAGAACGAAGATCCCACAATCGGAATCCGGAGAAATTTCCGGGGCGGCAGGCGGCTCCGAAGTGTCAGAAAATGAACTTTTCCTGAAGCTTTGCGACAATTGGCCGGTCGGCAGGGGCAAATTCATAACGGGAAAGCTCGGAAACATCTATCCACTGCGTATGTTCGTGAGCCTCCAGTTTCGGCAGATCCTGCGAAGCACATTCGGCAAAATAAGCCTCCAGGGAAATTGAACCCGTTTCATAATCAAAAACAGATTTGGCAAAAAAATCGCCGACTTTGACATTTATGCCAAATTCTTCATTGAGTTCCCGCGCCAGGCATTGGGGCATTGTTTCTCCTTCTTCAAGCTTGCCGCCGGGAAACTCCCACAGATACTCCTGAGGCTTTCCCCTTTTTCGCTGGGCTATCAACAGTTTATTTTCGCAAAAAACCAGACCGGCGCTGACTCTCTTCATAGCTCTTTCCTTTAGTTAGTTCGTATAGTTTTGATTATTATAACGTTGATAGATTTTTTTCAAGAAGTATATCTTGGGCGTAATCATTTTAAAACGGAGGAAAAAATGTCAGACAACGATGATTTAAAAGATCTGATTGAAGATATTCAGGACGAACTGAAAGAAATCAAGGATCAGCATGAAAAAATTATGGACGAACATGAAAAAATCATGAAAGATCATGAAAAAATTATGGACGAACACAAAGATATCCTCAAAGACCATGAGGAAATGAAAGAAGACATAAAAGAAATCAAAGACCATCTTGATAAAGATTAAAATTGGTAATTTATTTACCAATTTCGTATATAAAAGGCGGGAAATCCCGCCTTTTTGCTTAACTAACCCCGGATGACCGCCATGGAAATATTTTATGCCTCTTTGAAATCCCTGAAAGCCGCCGTGTCCCCTTTATCGGCATTTCTGACCGGCACGGCTTTTGTCTGCTGCGGCTACGCCTCCCTTAACTCAACGTTTGCCCTGCGGCTTTCGCAGGACCAGACTCCTTTGTATGTTTCCGGTTTTATTCTGGCTCTGTATTACCTCGGCAGCGTTCTGGCATCCATGACAGCCTCGCGGTTCATTAACAAAGTCGGCAATATCCGCGCATTTTCGGCTTTTACCTCTCTGTTGTCCGCTCTGGTCCTGACGCATATTTTTTCCGCCGAACATTCCTATTGGGCTGTGCTGCGTCTAAGCGAAGGCTATTGCATCGGCACAATTTCAATGTGTCTGGAAAGCTGGCTGAACACCCGCGCCAATAATAAAAACCGCGGCGTCATCATGTCGCTGTATATGGTAACAACCTATCTCGGTTCCAGTCTGGGACAGCTTTTTTTAAATATTCCGGACCATACGGGATATCTCATCTTTATTCTGATTTCGATTATTTTTTCCGTCGCGCTTATTCCCGTTTCGCTGACCGCCCTTCCCGCGCCCAATATTCAGATTTACAAATCTATGCCCTACAAAAAAGCCTACCAGATTTCTCCGGTCGGTTTTGTCGGCTGCATTGCCAGCGGTCTGCTGGTCGGAACTTTTTATCTGCTCGGAACCATTTACGCCTCCAATCTCGGTCTGAGTATTAAAGATGTTTCCTTGTTTATGTTTTTCGGAGTTATCGGCGGGCTGCTCGCACAGTTTCCGGTAGGCAAAATTTCGGACATGACGGACCGGCGCTATGTTTTGATAGCCATCTGCGCAGCATTGTGCATTTTTGCGCCTCTGTCATATTTTCTTGCGCCACGCGGCGGTCTTTCTCTCATTATTTCCGCTATGCTGGTCGGAAGCTGCATCTTTACGCTGTATCCGATTTCCGTATCGCACATTAATGACCTGGTTACGGACGAACAGCGCGTTCATGCCAGCGGTCTGCTTATTTTGTCCCAAAATATAGGACTGATTTCGGGGCCGATTATTGTCTCCGTCGCCATGAGCAGCCTCGGAAACTGGTTCTTTATCGCGTCGTTTTTCGTAATTTCCGTTTTATTTATCGTTTTTGCCGTCAGACATATCCGCAAAAAACCGGATATCAAATACATCAGCATTACGCCGACCACGCCTCTGCCGACCGCGCCGACCCATGCTTTTCATGAACTGGCAACTCATGACGGCATTTTGGACAAGGCGCAGAAATTTTTTGCGGAAAAAAACGATTAGCCGAACGGCTCCGGAGAACGGAGCGTTAAAACTTATTCTTCAATCAGTTCCAGCATGGCGCTGACAAGGTTATGCGCCCCGGCGCTGATTTCGGAAATCCTTTTGCCCAGCATATACGCGGGAACCGTAACAATCCGGTGCTCCTCATCGACACAGACTTCTGAAGCCGATTTATTTTCGTGAACGGCGCCCATTTTTTCTATGCCGAGGGCTATGTCTTTGTCATTGCCGACCGTTACCCGGATTTTATGCTTTCCGAGAACTTTTGCCAGAACGACCGGCGCAATGCACATTGCTCCGATAACCAGCCTCTGCTCATAACTTGCTGTCAGAGCCCTTTCAATCTCGTGATTTACGCCGCAGGCCGGTCCCTTGACGGCAAAATCGCTCCAGTTAAGCGCGGCTCCGAATCCTCCCGGAAAAATGACGGCGTCATAATCGCGCGGATCGAATCCGGACAAATCGCGGATATTGCCTCTGGCTATGCGGGCTGATTCAGCCAAAACATTGCGATTGTCGGCATCGCCTGCAACCGCCGTCGCCTCGCCGGTAAAGTGATCCATAACGCGGGCCTGCCAGGTATTCGGGGCGAAACACTGATACGCGCATCCAGCCTCGTCTACCGCCAGCATGGCGCAGACGGCCTCGTGAACCTCGCTTCCGTCAAAAACGCCGCAGCCGGATAATACTATTGCAAACCTAGGGGCATTCATGTTTACTTTCTCCTGTACTAATTTCTATGATTGCATTAATAAAGATTACTTATATAATGGCTTTATTATATCAACCTTCAGGTCTGTTTTGTAAAGACTCAGGTTTATTTTGTAATAACTATTACAAGGTTTCTATTCATGCAAACAAAAATTACAACTCTTCCCAACGGCCTCAGAATCATCACCAATGAAAGAAAGCAGCTTGAAAGCGTTTCTTTAGGCATCTGGATCAATACGGGAGCCGCTTATGAAACAAAAGAAATCAACGGTATTTCCCATTTTGTCGAGCATACGGTTTTTAAAGGAACCAAAAGCCGTTCCGCTCTGCAGATCGCAGAGGAAATTGAAGATGTCGGCGGTCAGAACAATGCCTATACGGGAAGAGAGATTACCGCATATTACGCGAAGATGCTGAAAAATGACGCTGAACTGGCGCTGGATATTCTGGCAGAACTGGTTACGTGTCCGCAGTTTCCCAAAGATGAAATCGCCCGGGAACAGGATGTGGTTATTCAGGAAATCAAACAAACCAACGATAGCCCGGAAGAAGTCATTTTCGATTATTTTCAGGAAAAAGCCTTTTCCGGACAGCCCGTGGGACGAAGTATTCTGGGAACGCAGGAAAATATCCGCTCCTTTGATGCAGCCGCTCTCAGAAACTATATGAAAACGCATTACGCGGCAGACAATACGGTTGTCTGCGCAGTCGGCAACATTGATCACGACGCGTTTGTCAAAATGGTTGAAAAACGTCTGTCCGCATATCAGCCTAAATCCTCTTTCGTCAAACCAGAGCAAAAATATACCGGAGGTTTTATCTGCGAAAAAAGAGACATTGAACAGCTTCATCTCATTTTCGGATTTGAAGGAGCGGCTTATGACAATAAGAAATATTATCCCCTGATGCTTTTTTCGACCCTGTTCGGCGGCGGCATGTCGTCGCGGCTATTTCAGGAAGTGAGGGAAAAACTCGGGTTGGTCTATACCATTTACAATTTTACTCACTCGCTGACGCACAGCGGCATTACCGGCATTTATGCGGGAACGACCCATGACCAGCTGGAGAAACTTCTTCCCGTCATCGGAACCGAAGTCCGCAAAATCCGCAACGATCTTGTTGACATCAAGGAACTCAACCGCGCCAAGGCGCAGTTGAAAGCCAGCATGCTCATGGCTTTGGAAAGCTCTTCCTCATCCACGGAAGTTTTGGCGCGGCAGATGATCTTCTTCAACCATACGATTCCCATACAGGAAACCGTCGAAAAGATAGAAAACGTTACGCTGAACGATATCCGGGACGCTGCCAACAGAGTGTTCTCCAGCAAGCTTACCTATGCCGCGCTGGGAGCATATAAATCCATTCCGGATTATGATGAAGTCGAGCGGCTGTTCCATGTCTGACGAATCGCCTATTAACGATGGTATCAGCCTTTATCTAGCAGAGCCTCGGGGGTTTTGTGCCGGCGTGCGCCGCGCGACAGGTCTTGTCGAAGAAACGCTGGCAACATACGGCGCTCCGGTTTATGTGCGACACGAAATTGTCCATAACAAGCACGTGATTGCCGATCTGGAAAAGAAAGGCGCCGTTTTTATTGAAGAACTGGATCAGGCTTCTCCGGACAGGCCGCTTGTTTTCTCCGCGCACGGCGTCAGCAGAACAGTGGCTGAAGAGGCCGGAAGCCTCAGTTTCAACATTATTGACGCAACCTGCCCCCTTGTGGCCAAAGTTCACCAGCAGGTGCGGAAATACAGCCAAAGCGGCGCGGAAATCATCGTCATCGGCAAAAAAAGACATCCCGAAGTCGTCGGTACGGTCGGACAGGCGGAAAATCCGCAGCGCGTCCATGTTATCTGCACGCCAGAAGAAGCCACTTCTCTCAATCTGCCGGCAAATATTCCCGTCGCCGTTGTTACGCAGACAACCTTGTCGACTGATGACACCGCGGAAATTCTTGATATTCTGCACCGGCGTTTTCCCCAATTGAAGGGAATGCCCAAAGGCGATATCTGCTACGCAACCACCAACCGTCAGAAAGCCGTCAGAGAGCTGGCCGCTCTGTGCAGCACCGTCATTATTTTGGGTTCCCAAAATTCTTCCAATTCCAAACAACTGAAAGAAACAGCGCTCAAATACGGCGCCAAAGAGGCGTTTCTGATTGACGACGCGTCCGAACTGGACTGGGATAAAATCGGAGCCGGTCAGCGGATAGGCATCAGCGCCGGTGCTTCCGCCCCCGAATATCTGGTGGAGGAGCTTATCGGCTGTTTCCGGAAACGTTATAATAAAATTAACATTCATCATGTTATAGTTCATAAAGAGAACGTGAACTTTAAAATGTGAGGGAAACAAATGTCTCGCGCCGAAGATATTTTTCAGAAACTCGTTTATTTTGGCGAAGACGCTATTGACGAGTTTTTAATCAATCTGCAGACCGAAGAGCTGTTTTTGGACTTCAAACAGGCTGTTTCGGCGGGAAACAAAGGAAACTCCCTGCACCGGGACGACCGCAAAAACCTGGCCAAAGGCATTTCGGGATTTGGAAACTCCGAAGGCGGCGTTATCGTCTGGGGTGTAGAATGCTGCCGGGATGCCGAAATCGGCGACGTGGCGCAGGCCAAAGTCAAGGTCAAAAACGTGCACCGCTTTCTGAGCTGGCTTGAGAATGCCATTTCAGGCTGCACCATTCCCAGCCATAACAAAGTCCGCAACCATATTATCAGCTGCGACGCCAACGGCGATGGATTTGTCGCGACCTATATTCCGAAATCAGATATTGCCCCGTTGATGACCACAACGGGAAACACGATATATATCCGCTCCGGTTCCAATAATGTTCCCGCACCCTATTCCGTTATCGCCGGCATGTTCGGACGGCGGCCGCAGCCTAATCTGGAACTGCTTATCGACGATAAAAAGCTTGAAATTCTTGAAAACATTGACGAAGACGTTCTTTACCCGTCATCAATAGACAATCCGCCCGAAAAATACATCAAAATAAGCTTCTCAATCCGCGGCGAAAACGACAGCAGCGTTATTGCCCGCGAAATGTATCTGTCCTGCGCGGTTTCGTCAAGAGGAGGCGAATACAACAAGGTGCGCTTTGCAAATTATAACCAGATGGATTCCATTCCGGGAATTGAGGGACAGCTTAACCTGATTTCCAGGCCGGAACTGAGGCTGCCGCCCCGCGGAATTATCCGTTTTGCCAATATTGAGCTCATTTTTTCGCCCTATACGGACGAAGACTTCCGACTGGACGGCGTCATCGGCGCAGAAAACACGGCGCCCAAGGATTTTCGGATTTTCATTCCCAAAAACAGACTCCGCTCCTTTACGGCCAAAGCTCTGCACGAGGAAGAGGAAACCGGAACTTTGGAAAAAGAATTTTTCGGCGACTTTTTTATTAGCGAGTAAGCCATGATACGAATCGAAATTTTTACCGACGGAGCCTGCTCCGGAAATCCCGGCGCCGGCGGCTGGGGCGCAATTCTGCGCTGCCGGGATACGGAAAAAGAACTAAGCGGCGCCGCGCCGGAAACAACCAATAACAGAATGGAGCTAACGGCTGTCATCGAAGCCCTGTCCGCCCTGAAAAAAGAGTGCAACATTACTCTGTACACCGACAGCCGCTATGTTATGGACGGAATAACCAAATGGCTGCCAAACTGGAAAAACAACAACTGGAAAACGGCCAACAAAAAGTCCGAAGTTAAAAATATCGACCTCTGGCAAAAACTCGACTCGCTCATCAAGGGGCATGAAATACGCTGGGTTTGGGTAAAAGGACATAACGGACACCCGGAAAACGAGAGAGTCGATAAGTTGGCGCGAGAGGCTATTCAAACGCTTAAAATCTCATAAATCCGGCTTATTTTCTGTTATTTCGTACATTTTTTCGAAATATGTTGACAATTAGACATAATATTGATAACATTTGTCTAACATCAACCTAAACCCTTGCGGTTATAAAAGTCGGGATGGCAAGAATGGATAAAAACGCAGAGAAGAGCAGAATTATTCATGCAGCTGTTAAAGTTGAAAAAAAATGCCAGTCAGTACACGAATATTTCGATTTCCTTATCAAGAACAATATCTTAAGCGAGTTTCAGAAAAAATATGACGAAAAGACCCGCACCAAATTCATCAACGGCATAGTGATTGTTGACGGAACGTATGTGGTTGAGGATCTGGACTGGAGCCGTATTAAGGCGCATAAATTCATCTTTATCAATGACGGACAGAAAAAACTGGTTACGGACTATGCCAAACTGCCCACAACCTCAGACGGCATAAGCGGCGATATTCCCATGCCAAAAAATATTGAAGCCTTTCTGGAAAAAAATGCTTTCGGCAAATACAGCCGAAAGCAAAACCGTTTTATTGTCCACGGTAACCTGACACTGCCCCGGCTGGAGGATATGAACCTGCAAAATCTGGAAGTTCGCAGCAATCTGTTGTGGCGCGCCGGAAAAATAAGGATCGAAGATCTGCCGAAAGTTCAGGGAAATATTTACGGGATGACGGAAAACTGTTTGGTTGCGGAAAACGGGCGCAAGCCCTCCGCCACAGAACTTGCGGAAAAACATATCAGATTTTCTGCTTTTCAGGACAGGCCGAAAGGCATTATCCGCAGATTTTTCGGAAAATATCTTAACTGCGCCTAATTTTCCATATCTTTGAGAATGCGGCTGAGCTCCCTTTCGCTCAAAACCTCGGGCAAAACCATGCCATCCGGAATCATCGGAGAAAAAATCACATAAAAAGGCAAACCGAACCGCCCGTATTTTTTCATAAATTCCAGAACCTCGGGATTATACTCCGTCCAGTCTACGGTTATCAGTTCCGTACCGGACCGCTTCAGCAGATTTTCCACCGCAAGGTTTGAAAATACGGTTATGTCGTTATACCTGCAGGTCAGACACCAGTCAGCGCCCACCGCCACAATCACCATCTTACCGCTTTTCACTTTCTGCGAAATCCGGTCATAATCTATAACTTTCTCCCGGTTTTCCATCCGTTGTTTCTGAACACCGGAAAGACCGGAAACCGCATCCCAGACGGCAAAAGCAAACAGCAGAGCAAAAAGAACCGCCGCGCTGATATTAATCAGCTTTTCCACGCCTTTTCTGACCCAGAGCTCAAACTTCTGATAGTCCAGATGCTCCATAAACACGCGGCGCAGAGAAATCAGCAGATAAAACAGCAGCAAGCAGACGGAAAGGCGCGCGCAAACGCCAAAACTGCTCTGAGCGTAGAGAATGCTCAACAGCCAGACCAGCGTCAGAAACAGCATAATGCCCATAAACGCGTTCAAACGCCGCATCCAGGCTCCGGGTTTTGGAAAGAGAAAAGCCGCGTCCGGAATAAGCGCCAGCAGCAGATAAGGCAGAGAAAGTCCCAGCGCAACGGAAAACATAATGATGAAAATATCCGACACATAAGCGCTTCCCAAGGCAAATCCTACGGCAGTCCCAAGATAAGGCGCCGTACAGGGCGTGGCCATCAGGACAACCAGAACTCCCGTTAGGAAATGCATGAAACCATTGGCGCCGGTATCCAGACGTTCCAGCCAGCCCGGCGCGCGAATCGTAATCTTTCCGCTGAGAACAGCAATAAAGGCGACAATGACAAACATCATAAAGACGAGGAAGACAGGGCTTTGAAACTGCATGCCCCAGCCGACCGTACGGCCAAGCATCTTGAGAACCGCCAGCACAACGGCTATCAGGCCGAGCGCCAAAAAGATGCCGGCGGCCGTAAACATGAAATTGCGGCGAACAGAACGGTCATTTTCCGCCCCAAATTTTGACAGGGAAAGAATTTTGACGGAAAGGACCGGAAAAACGCAAGGCATGAAATTAAGCAGCAGCCCGCCCAATATGCCAAACAAGATCAGCCCCCAGGAAAGTTTTTCCGGCGCAAAATCGAAAGGTGACGCCTTTTTAACAACAACCGTCCGGCGCAAATTCTCCAAAGGACTGAGCCGGGCGGTAACCGTAAGTTCCCGTCCGTCAATCCGGACGCCGGGTTCCCAGGTTTCCAGCCGGGCGACAATCCGGCTGCCGTTGACCGCAATTCTCGGACGTTTGAATTTTATGTCCGAAGGACCGTCTACAAACACATCAAAACCCAAAGGAAGCTCGTCAGCGTCAAATTCAAGCCGCAATACCTGTCCGCCGTCTTCCGTCTCATCGGCAACGGCTTTTTCAAGGCTGAAAGACGGGTTGTTTTCTTTCGGAGAGAGATTGTAACTCTGGATGATAAAATTGTTAAACGACGTAAAATATCCCTCTCCTGTTCCGAGCGTCAGCTCCGGGCGGAAGATTTCGCGGCGGCATTCTCCTGCGGCCGAACAGATCGTCAGAGCCACTTCCGTTTTCCATAACAGCTCTTTGCCGCTGTCCTTGACCGCAAGGCGCACGGGAAAAGCAAAGTTGCCGTAATATGCGGCGCGATCCCCTCCTTTTTCATTCATAACTCTTGCCGGAACCGGATAATAAACACGTACCGAATCCAAATTCTGAGAATCGCGGAAAGAAAATGCGGGCGCCTGCAGACCGTCAGTCGGAGAGGCCAGAATATATCTGTCTTCGGGAACAATCACGTGGACGGCGCCTAAAAGCTCCTTGTTTTCAACCGTACTATGTTCCGTTATGAGACGAACCCTGACGCCTTGTCGTTCATCCCAGGCGCCGCCGCCTTTGCCGCCGGTAAAGGGGTTTTCATAAATAATGCCGTAAAAAGGAAGTTTTTTCCAATCCAGTTTTGTGAAAAGCCTGCCGAGTTTTTCAAAATCGTCCCGGGGATTTTGCTTTTGAAACTCACGTTCTATTTTTGCAGCATATGCGTTAAAATCTCGTGGATTGCTGCCGTAAGGCAAAACTTTTTTAAAATCCTGCACAACGACCAGATCCTCCGATTCAACATATTCCGGACCGCTGCCGGGAACTTCGTAATCCTCATCGGGCACCACCAGCGGTGGCGCCTCAGGAACAAGCATTTTTTCCTTGACCTTCCGGTATACGTCGGAGAAAAAACGGTATACCTTAATGGCATCGCGGATATTCTGCTCCCGGTCATACACTTCCTGCCTGCTCAGGGACGGAAACAGCCGGGCGACGTCATCAGAAAAATCTTCGTTAATTTTACCGCCGGGATAAGTTTCGTTGAAATATTTGCCGAGTTCAATAACCGAGCGGATAAACACGGGCATGGTTATTTCCTGCGTTTTCGGTTCGTCCGCCGCCGGCTCCAGGACAACGCTCCCCTGTTTCCCCCACGTGGTTGAACCGAAACTTAGGACAAAACAAAAGACGGCTGTAAATAAAAATTTTTTCATTAATTTATATCCGGCTCTTTAAAATATGTTTTTAAAATACTTAATTATATGATATACTACATCTGTTGAGTAAATAAAAAGTAATTATGCGGAAATTTGCGGAATGATACAGTTTTCTAACAATTACCTGACCGGGAAATGCCTTATTTCCACGCCAAACATGGAAGACGAACGTTTTTCCCAAACCCTGATTTATATTTGCTCACACAGTAAAGAAGGAGCCATGGGGTTTGTCGTCAACAAAAAAATCAAAGAGTTCTCCTTTGCCGATTTAGCAAACCAGCTGCCGATAAACACCCTTCGGCCGATTGGGCCTCTGGCTCTCCATCAGGGCGGACCTCTGGAAAAAGTCCGGGGCTTCGTCCTACACACCACCGATTACATCAAGCCCGACACAGTTGTTATCGACGGGCAGATTGCCGTTTCTTCCTCGATTGACGTTATTACCGACATCGCGTTCGGCAACGGACCGAAAGACAATCTTATTGCCCTGGGCTACGCCAGCTGGGCTCCCAAACAGCTGGAAAGCGAAATCATCAACAATTCGTGGCTGGTTACAACGCCAACCCCGGAACTGGTGTTTCGGACCAAAGATGAAGACAAATGGCAGAGAGCTATGGATTCCATCGGCATCGACATTGACCGGCTTTGCTGTTATACAGGCCATGCCTAATAAAAAAGCTCCGAAACCGGAGCTTTTTTATTATTTTTCCGCCGAAGCCAGTTTGGCATTATCCGCCGCGGCAAACATATTTTTGTGCGTTTCCCTCAGCATGGCTACCTGACGCCTGAAAGCGTCCAGATTTTTTCCTTTCAGGTTTTCGCCGGCAGCGGCCTTGATCGTGCGCGGATTAACCCGTTTGCCGTTTCTGATGACTTCATAATGCAGATGCGGTCCGGTCGAACGGCCGGTACTGCCGACATAACCGATAACCTGTCCCCGTTTGACACGGACACCCGGACGAATGCCCTTGGCAAATTTCCACATATGTCCGTATGCCGTCGAATATTCCGAATTATGGCGAATCTTAATGAAATTGCCGTAGCCGCCGTTATAACGGGCCATCTGAATCACTCCGTCGCCCCCGGCAAAAACTTTCGTTCCCTTCGGCGCCGCATAGTCAACGCCCCAATGAACCCGGATATCTTTCAGAATCGGATGGCGGCGGCGGCCGAACGGCGAAGAAATACGCGCCTGACGGAAGGACAGCGGCTTGCGGTCCAGCGTTTTCTTCATGGCCAGCCCTTTTTCATTGTAATAATCAACATTGCCGGCCTTATCCTTAAACCGGTACAGGGCAATTTTATCTTTTCTCAGAGTCAGCGAGGCATAAAGAATGTTGCCCGACTTGACGGTCTGACCGTCCGGCGTAATCTGGTTTTCGTAAATAATCTCGAAACTGTCGCCTTTGCGGACGTCGCGGCGAAAATCAACGCTGTATGAAAAAATGTTAATAAAGTTGGCAATAACCCGGTGAGGAACGCCTTTTTTCTGCATAGAGGCAGCCAATGTGCCGCTGATTTCTCCCCTTGCCGAATTGACCTCTTCCAGCAGCTCGTCTTTTTCAGAACGAACCGTATATCCGGTATCGGCTGTCTTTTCGACAATATAACGTTGTCCGAGAGAGGGCATAATCGTAATATTGTCCAGAGACAGAAGCTTGTTCTCTTTAGAATCGATTGTCGTCGTAATGGCAATCTTCTGACCGATTTTCAGAGACGTCGGATCATAAACTTTTTTGAGTTTTACAAAAATATCATGCGCTTCGTCATAATCCATGCCCAGATCGGACAGAATGCTCAAAAACGTGTCGCCGCTAGAGACTTCAATCTCCTGCTCGACGGTCTTTTCCCTGCTGCCGTAATTTACGATTTCATACAAAGACTTGATATTTTCAATCGAACTTTCAGGATAAATTGTCTCGGGGTCGTTGATGCCGTTCTGAATCGAGTTTTCCAGCAGCATGTAATCAAAGGTATCTTTTTTGGAAACCGAGGCGCTGACGTTGTTGTTATTGGTAATGGACAGGACAAAGGCAAAGGCAATTGACAAAGCATATCCAACGGCCATGACCTTGTGCTTGTTCCTGCGCTTTAAATTAAGCTTTAATAACTTTTTCACGTTCATTGATCTAAATTCACTGTTAAAATTAAAATACCGAAGCACTATGCCCCTGCTAAAATTTATTTGCAAGAATATTATGGCATTAAAAACAAAAAGCCAACACAACTCTAGTTTTATGTGTATAAATAGAAATGTATCACGGATTTTATTAATAATCGTATAATTTTTTAAAAAAGTTCTTGCATTTATATTTTTTGTTGGTTATAAGGGTATTCGAAATTGATGGGGGCGTAGTTCAGTTGGTTAGAATACATGCCTGTCACGCATGGGGTCGCGAGTTCGAGCCTCGTCGCTCCCGCCATCTAAAACACCGCCACCAAGGCGGTTTTTTTTATCAGAAGCAGACAATAAATCCCGCTGATTGCGGGATACATCCGGTTCCGTGTTTGCCAGCAGGAAAGACTCTGAATGATTTGCGGTATAAGTCCGGACGGTTATTGCTATTTTTCATTTTCCGGTGCAAAATTGTTCTGATTGAACGGACGAAAAAAAATGCATGATATCTGGAATCCCTGGCACGGCTGCGTGAAAAAAAGCGAAGGCTGCGAAAATTGTTACATGTTTTTTCTGGATAAAAAGAGAAACATGGACGGAGGACATATTTTTAAAGTCAAAAACAACTTTGATTATCCTCTGCAGAAAACCAAAAACGGCGCGTATAAGATCCAAAGCGGCGAAAAAATCCGCGTCTGCATGACTTCGGATTTTTTTTTGGAGGAAGCTGACCAGTGGCGCGACGATGCCTGGAAAATTATGAAAGAACGGCCGGACGTGATATTTTTTCTGCTGACCAAACGCCCGGAACGGGTTGCCGCCAGTCTGCCCGGGGACTGGGGAGACGGCTGGGAAAACATTTTCTTTAACATTACCTGCGAGAACCAGAAAAGAGCCGACGAACGAATCCCGCTTTTGCTGCAGCTTCCCTTTAAGCATAAGGGAATTATGGCCGCTCCGTTTATCGGTCCCCTGACGCTCAAACCTTACCTTTCCTCCGGACAAATCGAACAGGTTATCGCCGGCGGAGAAAACTACGACGGTTCGCGGCCTTTGTCCTATGACTGGGTCAAACAGCTCTATGAAGAATGCAGGGCGTCTAATGTTACTTTTTGCTTTATTGAAACCGGCACAAAATTTATCAAGGACGGAAAGACTTATTTTCTTCCCGATAAAAGGCTGCAGAGCCGCATGGCTTTCAAATCGGGTCTGCAGTTTCAGGGAAAAGAGCCGGATTTCCGTCTGAGTCCGCCGCAGCAGGATCTTTTCGGCGGGAATTTCTGCCTCTATAAAAAATTTTTTGGAGACCAGTGCCGGACCTGCGGCAGCCGGCTTATCTGCAACGGCTGTTCACGCTGCGGCCTGTGCCGGACGGATCATAACGCGGCTTCTGAGGACATCTGAGATTTTGCCGCTTGAAAATATGCCGCGGACGGCATAAGATACCGACAGATACCGGAGAGATTTTCATGACTGAAGAAAAAAAACACAGCTGGCTGCTTCGTTGGGTGATCTTTGTTCTCAGATCACCGATCATTTCTCTATTAACGGCGGCAGTTGTTTATTATGCTGTTCAGGCTTTTGTCGTCAACGACAGTTCTTTTTTATATAAATTAAAGCTGCTTGCCGCGTTTTTTCTGTGGATGCTGTGGCTTATTTCCAAATATCTGCTCAAGATATTCGTCTTTCTTGTCCTGATCGGCACCGCGCTTTACGGATATTATCATTTTTCCAACCGGGAAGCCGCCGCCTGCGAAGAAAGCGGCCGCGTCTGGAACCGGGAGAAAAAAATCTGCGAAGAAAAAAACAACTGGTGGCGGAAAATTCTGTATTTTATTGAAGATTCCTCCGAACAGACTCCGGACACAGACGCCGCGAAAGCCCGGAATTAACCCTATTCTCTTCTCTACCGAAAAATTTTCTGGATTTTTCGTCTGTCATTGATTATGTTGATTGTATGAAAAAAGGGATCTGTCATGAATCAATTTAAAGAACAGCTGGCCATAATCGAAAAAATAAAGCGTATGGTCATTAATCCGACCAAATTCTTTCGCCCGAAAAAGGAATCAGGAATTTCGGAAGCCATCGCCAAAAAGATTCAGAAATCTGCCTATGATTTAAGCCATCAGAAAGAAAAACAGGAATTTACACCGCCGTACAAAGCAATTGTCGAACAGCTGCAAATTGAAGAAGATCAGATTTTCAGAGCTGCCGTCCATCAGCTGGCCGGCATAGCTGTCAATGAAGACAAATACGCTCCGGACATCATCGAAAAGCTGGAAAAATATGCCTCAAATCCGCATAAAACCCGCGAACAACAGGAATACGCCCGGAAAAAGGCTGATGAAATCCGCCGTATCCGCAACAAAAAAATCTGATTTTCCGCAAACGGTATTTAACTCGGGAAAAATCCGTTTATTTCCGCATCATCGAAAACTTTCTTTCCGCCCCGGCTTTTAACTGCGCACAAATCTTGTCCGCCCGCCAAACGATTCAGAACAAAAGAATAAATCCGCGGCATTTTCCGCAAAACCCGGGGTTGACACAGCCGCCGACACGGCAGCAGTGGTTCTGACATCTGATTATTTATCCCCGCTGAAAGGGAGGCAAGAAACTCCAGCCCCGGTAAAACTCCGACGGCCATAAAGCTGACAATTTAACACCGCCGACGGCGCGGCGGTGCCTTTTGCATTTGAAACTTTATGTAAGCATAACAAAAAAACAGCCGGTTTAACCGGCTGTTTTTTTATTTTCCCGAAACCGCCGGGAGATTTTGTCCGGCCGGCGCATCCGGAAGCTTTTTGCCGTCGAGGGAATATCTTTCAATCTTAGCTGCCTTGTTCAGGCTGACAAAGACATCCCCGATGGCCTGCTGAGTGAGCATAGCTTTCAGCTGAGGTTCAGCATCTTTCTTGGAAAGGGGTTTGGCATCGCGAATGTCCTCAACCTCAATAACATGATATCCGAACTGTGTTTTGACGGGTTTGTCCGAATAGCTTCCTTTTTTCATGGCAAAAGCGGCATTGCCAAATTCGGGAACCATCATCTGTTTGGTAAACCAGCCGAGTTCTGCCGGCTCTTTGGAATATTCCTTGGCAAGAGCATCAAAATTTCCGCCTTTTTTCAGTTTGGAGATAACTTCTTTGGCTTTGGCTTCGCTGTCTACCAGAATATGCTTAGCCTTGATTTCCTTCTGATCTTTGAAGTTTGCCTTATACTGGTCATAGAGCTTATTGACTTCGGCGTCGGTTACTTTTTTCTCAACTTTCTGTTCCAGATAAATCTTGCGGGCAATTTCTTCCTTGGCCTGCTCGACCTGGCGTTTGTACTGCGGAGTTTCCGTTACGTCGGCAGCAACGGCGGCCTGATACAAAAGCTTTCCGTTGACATAAATGTCCAGAGCCTTGGCATAGAAGTCATCAAAAGATACTTTGTCCTTTATCTGTTTGTTGTCTTCGTAGCCTTCGCGCATTTCGGCAACCGTGATATTCTCGCCGTTAACCGTCGCCGCAACGCCGTTGTTTCCGGCGGCCATCGCGGAGAAAGGGCTCGCAATCATCAAAGACAGCACCGCTGCTGCCGCATATTTGTTCTGCATCCTAAAACCTCCAAATAAAATTTAACTTCATTAGTAATATAATAGATAAGCATAATATTCCAAGTATTTTTTGGCGCCTGGTTTATAACTTAAGTTCAAAGTATTGACTTTATTTATTATAAACACTAAATGTAGGATAATTGAAATATAATAAGGTAAACTATAATGTTAGGTAAATTAGCTAAGTGCCTTTTCGGCAGCGCCAACGACAGATTTGTTAAAAAACAGTACAGAATAGTCCAACATATTAACTCCCTTGAACCAGAAATCGAAAAATTAAGCGACGAAGAGCTCCGCGCCAAAACGCAGGAATTCAAACAGCGTCTTAAAGACGGCGAAACGCTTGACGATCTGCTGCCGGAAGCGTTTGCCGTTGTCCGCGAGGCCGCCAAAAGAACGCTCGGGCAAAGACATTACGACGTTCAGCTGATCGGCGGCATTGTTTTGCATAAGGGTATGATCGCCGAAATGAAAACCGGCGAAGGAAAGACGCTGGTTGCCACGCTGGCTGCTTATCTGAATGCTCTGGAAGGCAAAGGCGTGCATATTGTCACCGTCAACGACTATCTGGCGCAGCGCGACGCCGACTGGATGGGACAGGTTTACCGTTTTCTTGGCCTTACCGTTGATTACATCGTTCACGGCAAAAATGACGACGAACGCCGCGCCGCCTATAATTCCGACATCATTTACGGCACCAATAACGAACTGGGCTTTGATTACCTGCGCGACAACATGAAATTCAGCCTGGAAGACATGGTGCAGCGTCCGTTCAACTATGCCATCGTTGACGAAGTCGACTCTATTCTCATTGATGAAGCCAGAACGCCGCTCATTATCTCCGGCGCCGCCGAAGATTCTTCGGAAAAATACATTCAGGTCAACAAAATTATTCCGATGCTGACCGACGCCGATTATGAAAAGGACGAAAAGCAGAAGTCGGTTACCCTGACGGAAGCAGGCATGGAGCATGTCGAGCAGCTGCTTAAACAGGTGGGGCTGATTAAGGAAGGCGGCCTGTACGATATTGCCAACGTTACGCTGGTTCATCACGTCAATCAGGCTTTGCGCGCTCATAAGATGCATATTAAAGACGTCGATTACATTGTTAAAGACGGCAAAGTCATGATTATTGACGAATTTACCGGCCGTATGATGGAAGGACGTCGGTATTCTGACGGTCTGCATCAGGCTATCGAGGCCAAGGAACATGTCGACATTCAGTCCGAAAACCAGACACTGGCTTCAATTACTTTTCAGAATTATTTCCGTCTTTATCCAAAACTGGCCGGCATGACCGGCACGGCAATGACGGAAGAGGCGGAGTTCGGAGATATTTACGGCCTGTGCTGCGTAGAAATTCCGACAAACCGCCCGGTACAGAGAATCGACGAACATGACGTCATCTACCGCACGGAAAAAGAAAAATACAATGCCATTATTGACGAGATATTAAAATGCCATGACAAAGGGCAGCCAGTCTTGGTCGGCACCACCTCGATCGAAAAATCGGAACTGGTGGCCGAAATGCTTAAAGCCAGAACCAAAGTCAAATTTGAGGTTCTGAACGCACGCCATCATGAAAGAGAAGCCGCCATTGTCGCTCAGGCCGGCGTTCCCGGAGCAATCACCATTGCGACCAATATGGCCGGACGAGGCACGGATATTCAGCTGGGCGGCAATGTTGAAATGAAGTTGAAGGAAGTGCTTAAAGGTGACGAAACGCCGGAACAGATTGAAGAAATCAAGGCTAAACTGAAAAAGCAGGTGGCGGAAGATAAGCAGAAAGTTCTGGAAGCCGGCGGTTTGTATATTCTCGGCACGGAAAGGCACGAAAGCCGCCGTATCGATAACCAGCTGCGCGGCCGCGCCGGCCGGCAGGGAGATCCGGGAACCTCGAAATTTTTCCTGTCGCTGGAAGATGACTTGATGCGCATTTTCGGCTCCGAAAGGATGTCGGTAATGCTGCAGCGTCTCGGTCTGCCCGAAGGCGAGGCTCTGGTTCATCCCTGGATTTCAAAAGCCCTGGAAAAAGCGCAGCAGAAAGTCGAGGAACGAAACTTTGACATTCGTAAAAATCTGCTGAAATACGACAATGTCATGAATGACCAGCGCAAAGTCATTTATGAACAGCGCAAAGAACTAATGGAAACGGAAGATGTTTCCGAAACCATTTTTGACATGCGCCAGGAATATCTGTCTGACGTTATCTCCGATTATCTGCCCTACGGAACAGCGCCTGAAGAATGGCGGAAGGAAGAGCTCAAAAACGAGTTGTACCGGATTACCGGCTTTGTTCTTCCCATCAGCAACTGGGCCAACGAACCGGAAATCGACGCGGAAAAAATGCAGGAAAAAATTCTCGGCGAAATCGAGGAACGCCTGAAAGACAAAAACCGCAATGTTCCCGAAAATGTTCTGCGCCTGGTTGAAAAAAATATTCTGCTTCAGGTTCTGGACCAGCTGTGGAAAGATCATATCGCCACGCTGGACCTGATGCGCCATACTATTGTCTTGCGCGCCTACGGACAAAAAGATCCGCTGAACGAATATAAGAAGGAAGCGTTTAACATGTTTTCGGCAATGCTGGACATGTTGCGCGAAAAAACAACGTTTCTTATCTGTCGCGCTCAGATCCAGACCAATGACGTTGAAGATCTGCCGATGCCCGAAAGCCCGGCCCGTAACATTCAGGCTATTCATGAAACGCCTGAATCTCTTGTTGGCGGAAATAACGGCGGCCGCGAAGAAGAAAAACAGCTTCCTTTTCAATATTCGAAAGACAGGTTTGATCCCCAAAATCCCAAAACCTGGGGAAAAGTTTCCCGCAATGATCCCTGTCCCTGCGGCAGCGGAAAAAAATACAAACATTGTCATGGACAAATCTGATAAAAGCCCCCGTTCAGGGGGCTTTTTTATAGCCGAAAAAAAGGGCGCCCCTATTTAAGGTTGACTTTTTGTGCAATTCATCTATAATGACAATTGATAGGTGCGTGATAATTATACCGGGTGTGTCTTTGCATTTCCCGTTATGAAACCGTTTCGCAGGCTTTGTTCTGCGAAGCGTATTATTGCCACCTCTATGCAGGCTTAGGTTCTTTTGCTGTGGAGAGGTGATATGATGCTTTACGTTTTCAGAATGTTTCTGGCGGCGGCCGGATGTTTCTTTGCCGGAACTGTTTCGGCCGAGGCTGATATCTCTTTTCCTGGCTCACACATACAAACACATACTTACACACCTGCTGAACCGAAGCCTGCTCCTCTCGACAACTCTTTCCAAGTCGCTTCCGTCTGTTTTGTCGGCGGAGACTGCTCCGATGACGGCGACTACTCTACTTCCGACAATCTATGCAAGGAAGCGGGCTTTACAAAATCCGGAAGCTGCAAACCGGACGAACAGCCGGGTGCTTACTGCGGATACAACTCCAGTTTCTATGACAGATGCTGCAACAAGGCTTACAATTATACTGCAGCTAACTGTTCTTATCCTAATTATCTCAGTTCAGACAACTGTTCCGGTAAACACAAATGTCTCTGCGACAAAAAACTTTTTCCCGTCTCCGCGTGCTCGGACCCTGAAGAACCTCTGGATCCAAATGATACCTGCCGCGAAATCTCCTTCGACGCTTCCGGAAATGCCGTCTCAACAACCTATTACTCCGGATGCAAATGCCCTGACGATTATGTTATCTGCGGCAAAAATCAGGAAGGCATCGGCGAACCCTGCCAAGGAAAATATTATAAGGAATGCCGATGCAAAGCCGCTTATTCCGACGCATGCTACGAATTCGGACCACTTTCCGGACATGAACAGGATTACTGCCTGCTCGAAGGCACGAAATATTATCAGCCAAAACACTGCAAAACCTGCGCTAACCAGGGACAGTTCGATCTTTGCCCGGAAGGATATTTATGTATGCTCGAGCTCTGCTCCCTCAAATATTACATTTCCGGCTGCGCCGCAGGTTATACGCCGGTCAGCAGCTGCGAATGGATGAAATATTTCGTTAAGGCTGCTGCGCTTCCCGATGTTTCCGATACAGAATAACGGAGGACAAAAATATGAGGAAACCTTTTTATAACACTACTTCCGCGCAACAAGCTTTTTCCGAAAGGAAACCCGGTGGTATCGGAAATAAAATCCGAGGATTTTCCGCGTCCCGGCAAGCTGCTTCCGGCAGCGGGAACTTTGGCTCTGGAAATAAAATCCGGCAGTTTTCCGCCTTTATCGTCAGCGCGGGCCTTTTTGTTCTGACTTCATTCTCCGCGGCCGGTGCCGAGGTTGATCCGTCAACCCTGACTTGCGAAGGACTTGGCTATACGATGAAAGAAAGTCAGTGTTATTCCGGCGTCATCCGCTGTCCCTATGACACCAGCAAAGTCAGCTGTATAGACGCTTATGTCGGCGAAATTCGCATTTTTGCCGGTCCGGAAAGCAAAATTCCCAACGGCTGGATCGTCGCCGACGGAAGAAGACTTCCTGCCTCTACCTATAAAGATCTTTATAAGGCCATCAGCACGACATATGGCGGAAGCACATCGGAATTTAATATCCCTGACCTTCGGGGAAAAATGCCTCTCGGTTCCGGAAACAGCGGCACAACTGGAAGCACGAACCATACAAGAGGGCAAACCGGCGGCGCGGCAACGGTTACTTTGAGCAGTAATCAGCTTCCCTGTCACTCGCACGGCTATGCCGGAGCTTACGGCAACGGTTTTCCTGACGGCTCAAAAGACAGCTGCGCGGGACAGGGAGAAGGCAATTACCGCTCTTTTCCCCGCCAGTCCAATAAAATTTACAGCGGGGGCAGCGCGGCGCATAACAATATGCCGCCTTATCTGGCTCTGTACTACATCATTTACACCGGCGTTCATATTTAGATTAGGAGATTATCATGAAACTGCTTCAATTGGTTCTTTTAGCTGCTTTTATTCCTTCTCCTTCTTTCGCCGCCGACAGTTGCGGGACAGCTCCGACTTGCGACTCTTTAGGCTATAATATGAGCATCGCCCAGTGCGCCGGCAGAAAATACGTTGTTTGTCCGATGGATAACGCCAAAGTTTTCTGCGGCGGATTCCTGATCGGCGAAGTCAAACCCCATGTCAACGGTACCATTCCGCCGGGATGGAAAAAAGCTGACGGCTCTTCTTTAAGCAGTTCGATTTACAGGGAACTTTACAATGTTATCGGCACAATTTACGGCGGAACTTCGTCCTCTTTTAAACTTCCCAATCTGTCCGGCCGTTTTGCTTACGGATATTCGACAAGAGATTCCCGCGGCGGCGCAGAAAAACATACCCTGACCACCAGTGAAATGCCTTCCCATGTTCATGGCTATTCCGGCACCTTCGGCAACGGCAACCCTGATGATCAGGACAATCAGGGCGGCACAATCGGCACTTTTCGCAGTTTTCCCGTTGAAGCGTCTTACCGCGGAATTGAAGGAGGATGCGGAAATGCGCATGAAAATATGCCGCCTTTTCTGACTGTTGATTATATCATTTTTACCGGCGTTTACTGAGGAGGCTTTGTCATGAAATGTTCTATCGTACTTTTTTCTCTGGCTTTATGGCTTACCAAGCCCGCCTTTTCTCAGGAAAGCCAGCCAGCCGCCGTTTGTGCAAAAGCCGCTTCCTGTCAGGAAATGGGCTTTACGATGACCGCTGCCAACTGCAAAGGCAAAGCTTCTCTTAAATGTCCGTTTGATCAGAGCAAATATTTCTGCAACGACGGCATTATTGGCGAAGTCAGACTTTATGCCGGAGGATCCGCTCCCGCAGGCTGGAAAATTATCTCCGCATATTCAGCTGTCAGCGTGGATCGGGCTTCTCATCCCAAACTATACGAAGCTATCGGCGCAGCCTTCGGCGGAAATTCCACAACATATAAACTCCCCCTGCTCTATAAACGTTTTGTCGTGGGCGCCTATTCCTCCTATCCGCTGGCTACAACCGGCGGAGAAGAAACCCATACCCTGACTGTCAATGAAATGCCTTCTCATACGCACGGCTATACCGGTGACTACGGCAATGGTTATCCTAACGGTTCAAAGGATGACCGGCCGACGGGAGATCGATGGTCCTATCCCCGGCAATCACAACTGGCATATACAGGAGGAAACGGCGCTCACAACAATATGCCGCCTTATGTTTCCTTGAATTATATTATATACACAGGCGTCTATTAAAAGCGCAATTCTCCGTGTGGCGGCGCGAAAGAATCCGCGGAACAGGCTCTATAAATTCTGCGCGGTATTCTGAAAAATCTGCGCAAACTTAAATTTATTCATACCGTTGATTGAAGATACGCGGGGATTGTTCAGCAATGCCGGCAATTCAAAGCGGCGGAAGACGCTGCGCGCGTCAGCCTGCTCTACAAAAGCGGCGACATTTCCTTCGGCACCGGCAATAAACCGGCGCGAAGCTATTCCCCAAATTTCCGCGACCTGCTCGGACGGCAGAGAATACGGCTTATTGTACAATCCCAGCTCTATCAGACGTTTTCCGCACGCCGTCTGTTCAATCGTCTGCTTTCCGGGGTTTTTCTTCACATATTCAAAAGCTTTGTCCCGGTTTTGAGTTGTCGGTAAAAAGCTGATGCTGTATAAAACAATGCTGTCGGGCGGCGTGGAAACGTCCATTTCCTCCGCCGCTTTTTTGGCTGTCTGATATAAATCCGACATTATCTGGTCCTTTTGCTTTTGACAATATCCAGCTGTCCGTTGGAAACAATTATATCCGCCGTATCATTCTCGCAGATCTCGTCGTTGAGAATTTTTAACGCTAGTTTGTTTTCAATCTGGTTTTTGAGCAGACGCTTTAACGGACGCGCTCCGTAAACCGGATCATAACCATTGTTGACAATCCAGACCATAGCCGCTTCATTGACATTCAGTTTGATGTTTTTCTCGGCCAGTCGTTTTTCAATATTCCTTATCTGGATTTCGGCAATATCTTTGATATTGTTCTTATCCAGCTTATGGAAAATGGTTATTTCGTCAATTCTGTTTATGAATTCCGGCCGGAAAGAAGCCTTGACGATATCCATAACCCTGGCCCTTATTTTTTTGGGATCATCGGCTCCCGTCGCATTTGACAAAATCTCGGAACCAAGGTTGGAGGTCATGATAATTATGGTATTCTTGAAATCGACCGTGCGACCCTTGCCATCCGTCAGACGTCCGTCATCCAATACCTGAAGCAGAATATTGAAGACATCGGGATGAGCTTTTTCTATTTCATCAAACAGAATAACCTGATACGGACGGCGGCGAACCGCTTCAGTCAGGGCACCGCCTTCTTCATAGCCGACATAGCCCGGAGGTGAACCGATCAGACGGGCGACGGAATGTTTCTCCATATATTCGGACATGTCGACGCGCAGCATGGCGCTTTCATCATTAAACAGAAATTCGGCCAGAGCTTTGCTCAGTTCCGTTTTGCCGACCCCCGTCGGACCAAGAAACAGAAATGACCCGATCGGCTGGCGATGATCGGAAATTCCGGCGCGGGACCGTCTAACCGCATTGGCAACGGCCGTTATGGCATCTTTCTGCCCGATGACGCGTTTGGACAGAAAGTCTTCCATATGCACAAGCTTTTCCTTTTCTCCCTCCAGCATCTTGTCAACCGGAATCCCCGTCCATTTGGAAACGACGGCGGCGATACTCTGATCCGTAACAACTTCCTGAATATGGTTTTGAGATTCTTTGGAACGGTTTTCTATCCGTTTCAGCTTTTCTTCCAGCTGCGGAATAACGCTGTACTGAAGCTCGCCCGCGCGCTCATAGCGTCCTTCGCGTTTGGCGATTTCGACTTCGATTTTTGCCTTATCAAGCTTGTCCTTCAGGTCAGTCTGGTCTGCCAGACCCTGCTTTTCTTCTTTCCATTTGTCTTCCAGGCTTTTGGCTTTTGCCTCCAGTCCCGAAATTTCATAGCCGATCAGCTCCAGACGGGATTTTGACTTTTCGTCGGTCTCTTTTTTGAGAGCTTCGCGCTCAATTTTCAGCTGCAATATACGGCGGTCGAGCTCGTCCAGCTCCTCAGGCTTGGAATCAATCGTCATCCGCAGCGAACTAGCCGCCTCGTCCATAAGGTCGATGGCCTTGTCGGGCAGGAAACGGTCGCTGATATAACGATTTGACAAAGTCGCCGCGGCAATAAGCGCCGAATCCGAAATCCGGACACCATGATGCAGTTCAAACTTATCTTTGATGCCGCGGAGAATCGAAATGGTTTCTTCCACGCTCGGTTCGGAAATAAAGACCGGCTGGAAACGGCGCGCCAAAGCGGCGTCCTTTTCCACATATTTTTTATATTCGGACAGGGTCGTCGCGCCCAGGCAATGCAGCTCTCCTCTTGCCAGAGCCGGCTTCAGCAGATTTGAGGCATCCATGGAGCCTTCGCTCGCTCCGGCGCCGACAATCGTGTGCATTTCATCAATAAAAAGAATGATGCTTCCGTTTGAAGCCTCTACATCTTTCAGAACCGCTTTCAGGCGTTCTTCAAACTCGCCGCGGAATTTCGCACCGGCAATCAGCGCTCCCATGTCCAAGGCAAGAAGCCGTTTATGGCGCAGGCTTTCCGGCACATCATTATTGACAATGCGCATGGCCAGGCCTTCAACAATGGCTGTTTTGCCGACGCCGGGCTCGCCGATCAGCACGGGGTTATTTTTTGTTCTGCGCGACAGAACCTGTATTGTGCGGCGGATTTCATGATCTCTGCCGATAACCGGATCCAGTTTGCCTTCCTTTGCCTTAGCCGTAATGTCCACCGCAAATTTTTTCAGAGCCTCAAAATTGTCTTCCGCCGTTTCGGAATCCGCGACACGGCCTTTGCGGTACTCATTGACCGCCTGATTTAACCTGACGGCATTGATGCCGTTGCGGTTTAAGATGTCATAGGCCGGCGTACCGTCCGTCATGGACAGAGCCTGAAAGATCCGCTCGACGGTTACGAAATTGTCCCCGGATTTTTCCGCAAGCTTTTCGGCTTCCATCATGACCCGGGTAAATTCCTGCGACATCAGGCTTTGAACCGATGCTCCCTCTACTTTGGATATTTTGGCCAATTCGGAATCCACATCCCTGCGGACTGAACCGAGGCTCCCGCCTGATTTCAGAATCAGGTCCGCAATCAGCTGTTCGTCCAGAAGCACCTTTAACAGATGCAGCGGAGAAATATACTGATGCTTTTCCCTGACAGCAAGATTGATGACGTCCTCAATGACCTCTTTAGATTTACTGGTAAGTTTTTCAAAATCCATATTTTATACACCTCGATATTACATATTCTAATATAATATATAGGAGGGATAAAAGTATTAAATCAAGCTTTTGCCATAAAAAAACAGACAAAACTGCCGCTTAACGGGAAAATTCCCTTTCCGGGAAAGGTCGGGACAAAAGCGCCTCCAAATAAACGTTCAGGCTTTTTTCACCGCCGATTAAAACACCGGACATGCCAACAGCTTCGGCTATTTCTATATTTCCCGGGGTATCCTCTACAATCGTCGTGTCGCGCGGGTTTATTCCGATCTTATTACAAAACATTTTCAGCCCGATTTCCATCCTTTTGGAATAAAAACGGCCGTTGTATTCCATGGACGTTATATCATAACAGGGAATGCCGAAAGTCTGCCGCATTCTGCCGAAACGCCGCGCCAAAACCTTTTCCACATGCTCCGGGCAATTATTGGTCAATATCATCGGATTATATTTTTCGGATGTTCTGTGCAGCAGCGATAACAAATGATCATCCCGGGTAATGCGGGAATAGTCGATTTTTTCAACCATATCGCGGCAAAAATTCTTAAATTCAAACCTGTTTTCCGCGCTTAAAATTTTGATAAAGTTGAAAATTCCCAGAGCATTGGCGTCTTTTGCCCGCTGCGACGCGCGTTCGTAGGCGTCTTTGTCAATGCCGTAATCGCGAACCGTATCATTCATGGCTTTGACAATCTCAGCCGTCGACAGCTGAGAGGTCGGATACAAAACACCATCACAGTCAATAAGCAGGTTCTTCTTCATCTTTTGCCTTAACCGTAATCAGCGTTATATCGGAAGGAGCAAACAGACGCATCGGCGGTCCCCAGAATCCGGCGCCGCGCGATACATAAAGCTGAATCCCGTTGACATCATAAAGGCCGGCAAGATAACGATTGGCATATTTTACCGGCAAGTGGAACGGAAATATCTGTCCGCCGTGAGTATGCCCGGACAATTGCAGATCTATCGCGTCGGAAGTCAGATAATCCACAAAATCGGGCGTGTGCGACAGCAAAATCCGGTAGTCTTCCTGACGGCTTCCTTTCAAAGCCTTTACAAAATCGACAACCCAGACATCGCTGAGGCGCGCCGTATGGCTGTCCGGAATGCCGGCAATGAAAACGTTGCTGTCGGGAAATTTTATGCCCCGGTTAAACATGATGTAAAATCCCATCTGCTTAAACTTAAACTGCCAGGGAAGCAGGCCGTTGTAAAATTCATGATTGCCGAAAGAAACAAAAACGGCATATCTGGCCTTCAGATTTTTAAGCTCTTCCATCTGCGGGAGAACCGCCTCGACCCTGTCGTCAATAACATCTCCCGTCAAGGCGATCACATCAGGATTCAGGCCGTTTATCATATCCACTATTTTCCGGACTTTACCGACAGAGGTTGCTCGGTTAATGTGCAGATCGCTGACATGGGCAATGGTCAGATCTTTGCTTATTTTAGCGCTTGATAAATTGAGGTATTTTATCTCGGGCAGTTTTGTCCCCTCAAGCAAGGCGTAAAAAGAAAGGAAGGCGGCCAAAACAACCGTAAAAAAATTGGCTTTGTCCAGAATATTGATGTTTTTGGGGTGAATTGCCCAGTTTTCGCCCCGGTAGCGCTTATAAAGCGCATAGAGCAAAAACCATAGTATGTCGCGCAAAAGTAGCAGGCAAAAAAGCAGAAAGACCGCGCCGAACAAAAAATATCCCGTATCGGCCAAAAAACTGTACAGCCAGCCGTTCAAACCGCTGCGGCGCAATATTCCGACCAGCGCTGGAGCAAACCATCCGGCAAGAATCAAAAGGCTACAGGCCAGTTTGTATTTAAATTTCATCGACGTATAGCCGACCAGAGTCCTGATGGTAATGACGGAACAGGCGACGGCGATTATTATCGAAGCAACAAAAAAGTACATGGCGTTCTATCCGAAAAAAAGCCGTATAAAAATTATACGGCCGCAGCTTTTTTACGATAAACCCTTTTGGCTTTGACTGCAGGAGCCTCTGCTTCCGTCTTGCCGGCTTCGGCGGCGGAAATCTCGATGACCTTGAACTCCTTTCTGGCAGAGACGGCTTCCACAGCTCCGTCCGACGCCGCGTTTTCGGATGCCGCCGTCTTTAACTCAATAACTTCAGCACCGTTGTCATTGCTTACGGGAGCTTCGTTTTCCGGCTGGGGAGCGTTTTCTTCCCGGCGCTGAGAGGCGTTGTTGCGCAGATTTTTCTTCTCATTGATGTCTGTTACGATTTTGCGGTAATGCTCTGCGTACTGACGAAAGACTTCCATCTCCACATAATTGTTGTTGCTGTGCGCTTCCTTGGCCAGTTCATTGTATTTTTTTATCAAATCCAGCGCCGTACCGCTGACTTTTCCGGCAATACTGGTACTGTCAAACTTGTAATTCAGAGAATAAATCTGGTTGCTGTTATTGTTGTTGCTGCGAAATTTGTTGTTAATTTTTTTCATACGTTTATACCACAATCATCAAACAGAGTTTTCTTTTACGGAAACTCAAAAAAACAAAAAATAAAAAGTTCTTTGGAAAAAAGCGCAATTAAAAACCTCACGGCGCTTAACATTTGTCATAATACAGATAAATTCGTTAAATGCAAATTATTTTTTTAAAATAACACATCTTTCGATGCCGGCTAGATCTTTGAGGACAGAAACCGGCGAAAGCCCGCCTTCGGAAAAAATCCGCCTGATGTCGGCCGCCTGGCCGATACCGGCTTCCAAAAGAATATAACCTCCTTCTTTCAGGATTAAAGGGGCTATTTCCGCAATTTTCTTATAATGTTCCAGTCCGTCTGTTCCGCCGTCCAGCGCCGACAGAGGATCATGCTTTCTGACTTCGTCATCCAGTCCCGGAATATCGCCGCTCGGAATATAAGGCGGATTGGAAACCAGCAGGTCAAACCCGGTGCCAAGCACCGAAACAAAATTATCATCAAACCAGCTCAGACACCTGAATGCCGTCCGGTCTTCCAGCTTCAGCCGGCGCGCATTGCGGGCGGCCGTTTCCAGAGCAGGACGCGATTTGTCAACCCCAACCCCGCGCATTTGCGGACAATCTCCGAGAATCGACAGAAGAATGCAGCCGGAACCGGTTCCCAAATCCAGCACGGAGGAAAAATCATTTTTCTGCGCCAGATCAATCGCCGCTTCGACCAGAGTTTCCGTATCGGGGCGCGGAGAAAGAACGTCTTCGCTGACCTCGAAATCATATTTGTAGAAAGCGCGGCGGCCGAGAATCTTGTCCAGAGGATAATGCGCCAGCCTTTTTTCCAGCATTTCTTCCAGCAGGTGCTTCTGTTCGCGGGGAGCCACGTCGGCAGCCGCCTGCATCATCATTCCGGCCTCGAGCCGCGGAGACGCAATATGCCCGCCGGCAAGAGCCCGCACAAGTTCCTCAAAATCCATAACCTTCTTCCGTATAAAATATTTCTGAGGCAATCATTGCATAAAAAAATATTTTTGCAACAAAAAGCAAAAAAAATGCCCCGAACGGGCATCTTTCGCAGCGGCAGAACCTTAGCTGTGTTGGCGCTTGTTCTTTTGCAGATAAGCCTCGTAAGCGGCAGACATGTCTTCTCCGCTGTCTTTGGCACCGCGGATATCGCTCAGGCGTTTTTCCATGCGCTTCAGCATCGGAGCGATCTCCAGACTGGCTGAAAAACTCCCGTTGAATATAAAGCCTTCCGCAGGCGTATTTTCCCTTACGTTATCCATAACGTCTGTCTCCGTTTTCTGGTTGTATTTTAACACATTTTTGAACTTAATTCAAGCTTTACTAATGAAGCCAGACGTTCAAACGCTTTCTTTTCTATCTGACGAACGCGCTCGCGGCTGATGCCGAACTTTTCGCCGATTTCTTCCAGCGTAACCGGAGAATCCGTCAGCATCCGGTTTCTGATGATGTACTGCTCTCTTTCGGCCAGGGAAGACAAACATTTCTGCAGAATCTGCGCTTTCAGATCCCGCTCCTGTTTGCGGGACAAGTTTTCTTCTATATTTTGTCTTTTGTCAATAAGAAAATCAACTTTTTCCTCATCACCGTCATCCGTTGCCGCAACATTAAGCGATCTGTCGCCGCCAAGACGCTGATTCATCTCGACGACGTCTTTTTCGTCAACAACCAGCTCTTTGGCAATCTGTTTGACGACGCTCGGCTCAAGTTCTTTGTTTTCGTAAAGGCCGAGCCGCGCTTTGATACGGTTCAGATTATAAAACAGCTTTTTCTGCGCGGCAACCGTTCCGATCTTGACCAGAGACCACGAACGCAGAATATAATCGTTAATTGCGGCTTTAATCCACCAGATGGCATAAGTGGCCAGACGCACTTTCTTTTCCAGGTCAAATTTCTTAACCGCCTGCATTAGCCCGATGTTGGCTTCAGAGACGATATCGGCCATAGGAAGTCCGTAACGGCGGTATGTCAGAGCTATTTTTGCAGCCAGACGCAAGTGTGATGTAACCAGTTTCTGAGCAGCCTCAATATTCCCGTTGTATTGAAAATCCCGGATAAGATTCGTTTCCTCTTCCTCCGTTAAAACCGGAAATTTTTTAATTTTTTCGAAGTAGGAAAACAGGCTGTTTTCTTCAATAACCAGAGGCAAATTTGTCGCATTCCTGACTACCACAACTTCCGAATTTTGACTCATTATTCTCTAACCTTCTTTCTTGTAAAATCAGCATATGCTGTATTAGTATTTAGTTATCCATACGGATAATTTCAACTTTTCCGGAGAAAGATATTACCGCGATTTAAATCAGGAATCAATTATATTTTTTTAATTTTCATATATGAATGAAAGCGACGGCATTTCCGGAGCCGGCGGAAGAAAATTTATGACATTTACGACCCAGCTGTCGCCGATGGGATAAAGCATAAGATAAATTTCAGAAGCCCGTCCCCGCCCGCGACTGCGGCAGAGACGGATATCCGCTTCGTCAATTCCCTTGTTTATTTTGGTCATAATCAGCTGATTGGCAACGTTGAAATCCTGTTTGGACGTAAAACCGGCCGGCGAAACTTCCGTAAAATCCGGAAGATTTTTCAGTAGAAGAGCATCCCGGCGGCGGTTGATCATCATTTCCGACGGATGCTCCCTCTGATATTCGCGAACTTTGTTCATTACCGCGTCAACCAGTTTCGGGTCCGCACATTCCGGTTTTGCGGACTCATTTTCGGGAAATGCAAACAATGTCTTCTCCTTATTGTTATCGCCCGAAAAAGCATCGGAAACCTCCGAAGAAGCCGGCGCGGCAGCTTCCCGTTCGGCAGGTGTTTCATCCGCGTTCGGAACGGCGTCTGACTGAGCCTCAGCCGCAACCGGAGCTGTATCAGCCGCGGCCGCCGCTACGGTTCCGGCTGGCTCATTCGGGGACATCGTCTCCGAAGACAACTGTTCGGCCGCCGCCAGCGGCAATGCCGTAAGACTCAAAAACAATATGACGCAGTATCTGAACAAATTAAGCTTCCTTTAAAAGTTAATCGAATTCGGCGTTCTCGGGAAAGGAATAACGTCGCGGATATTGCCAATGCCGGTAACAAGCATCATCATTCTTTCAAAACCTAGGCCGAATCCGGCATGCGGCACAGAACCGTATTTGCGGGAATCGAGATACCAGGAATAATCATCTTCATGCATTCCCATCTCACGAATTTTGCGGACCAGAACGTCATAACGCTCCTCACGCTGGGAACCGCCTATCAGTTCGCCAATACCGGGAACCAGAACGTCCATGGCGGCAACGGTGCGGCCGTCATCGTTCAAACGCATGTAAAACGCCTTGATTTCCTTCGGATAATCGCGGACAATTACCGGACGTTTGAAATGAACCTCGGCCAAATAGCGCTCATGTTCGGTCTGCATATCGATGCCAAACTCTGGCGTATATTCGAACTTATGGCCGGAATTTTTCATAATCTCAATAGCCTCCGCATATGTAATGCGCGCAAAACCGTTTTCAACAATGTTATTCAGCTTATCCAGCAGGCCCGGCTCGACAAACCTGTCAAACAGCTGCAGATCTTCGGCGCAATGCTCCATAACATGTCTGACGCAACTGCGAACCATGTCTTCCGCCAGATCCATATCGTCATGAATGTCGGCAAAGGCCATCTCCGGCTCGATCATCCAAAATTCGGCAGCATGGCGGGTAGTGTTGGAGTTCTCGGCGCGGAACGTCGGACCAAAAGTATAGATATCGCCCAGTCCCATGGAATACATTTCGCCGTTAAGCTGACCTGAAACAGTCAGATGCGCTTCCTTGCCGAAAAAATCCTGAGAATAGTCGACTTTGCCGTCTTTGGTTTTGGGAACATTGTTCAGATCAAGCGTCGTTACCTGAAACATTTCTCCCGCCCCTTCGCAGTCCGAACCGGTAATCAGCGGCGTATGCACATAACGGAAACCGCGGTCATGAAAAAACTTGTGAATGGCAAAAGCAAGCTCCGAACGCACGCGAAACGCCGCCCCGTATTTGTTGGTCCGGGGGCGCAGATGCGCGATGCTGCGCAAATACTCATCGGTATGCTTCTTTTTCTGCAACGGAAAATCCTCGTCGGCAACATCATAAATATGAAACTCTTCGGCGATGATTTCATATTTCTGATTGCCGCCTTTCGATTCAACAAGCTCACCGGTTACGGCAACGGAAGAACCGGTCGTCAGTTTTTTGACTTCGTCATAATTGCTTAAATTATTATTGGCAATAACCTGAATATTTTTAAGGCACGAGCCGTCATTCAGCTCGACAAATGAAAAATCTTTTGCATCCCTGCGGGTTCTGACCCAGCCTTTGACCAGTACTTCGGCAACGGGTTTGTCCGACGCCAGGAGAGCGGCTATTTTAGTTCTCTTCAACATCTTAAAATTCCTCAGTTATTCATTATTTTTATTATTGCCTTTAATAAAAGCTTAATGACTATATATCACTTAACTTTAATTGTCCAGCATTGACAAACGGTTATCTATGTATAATTATATCCTTAATTAAAATACTTTTTTGGGAGAAATCTTATGAAAAAATCCGCCATTCTGCTACTTTTGCCTCTGGCTTTAATCATCAGCGCCTGCACCTCCAATATCGGCGCCAACCAATATGACACCGATGCCGTCGGCGATGTCAGCCGCGCGCTGAAAGGAACCGTTGTTTCCGTCCGGGCGATATCCGTATCCAGCGACAACGGCGCGGGCACGCTCATCGGCGGCGCGGCCGGCGGCGTGGCCGGTTCCATGATCGGCGGGTCCGACACCGCGCATATTCTGGGAGCCATCGGCGGCGCCGTCGTCGGCGGAATTGCCGGCAACGCGGCTCAGGAGGGCTTGTCCAGACAAAGCGGCTACGAGTACGTCATCGAATTGGACAACGGCAGCATGGTTACCGTTTCCCAAGGCAACGACGTTCTGCTTAACCCGGGACAGAGATGTCTGGTCCTGTACGGAAAACGGGCGCGCGTCATTCCTTATAACGGAAACTGAGTCTTACAAAAGTCCTCTTTGCGGAGGGCTTTTATTTTTGTAACAATCAAAAGTCCGAAGATTAAAAATCTTCGGACTTTTGAATATACTTACGGCAAGTGATGTTTATTCTATAACAAAAACAAGCGCCTTTTTAAGTCATAATAGAAGCTATCAATAATTTTTAGGAAAAGAATCTTCCCTTTATACTTAATCTTTTTTCAGTTTTGCGTTTTACACTAAAATGCAATCTTTTGGGAGTTTGGGTGATGAAAAAAGTTGCTTTTGCATTTGTTATTACATTCTTGTTCAGCCTGAATGTTAATGCTGAATTATACCATGGTATTGACATAGACAACGTCTTTGCTCAAAGCGACTGGAGCAGCAAAGATAAAATTAAGGAAGTTATCGACGATTATTCTTTATTACTTCAGTACAAAAATGAATTAAAGCAATGCATCAGCTCTGATAGTCAATTAAATTGTATGGATGAACTTACACAAAATATTATGAAACATTTTTACAGTTATAACTATGAAAATAATATTCATACTTATCAAAATTACGTTACATCAACTTCTGCGGTTTATGGTGTTGCTTATTGTTTAAATAAATACAACATTCCATCAGGTAATATTTGTGAACAAGAAAAAAACACTCCGGTTAATAAAACTATAAAACAATATATTAAGACATTATTATCACAAATTGAAAAACAAATCAGCGCATTTAGTTTTATTAAAGATTATAAATAAAAGAAGCACTTATGCTGTGGAGCTTGATTAAACAAACCAAGCTCCACTTAAACATATTCCAACCTACTCGCATCATAGCCCTTTTGTTACATATCATAAAAGACGGCGTTTTTGTCAGCAGTATATATGCCGCCTTCGTCCGCTATATCATAGTAAACATAAATAACATTGGCGCGCTGCTGCCCCCAAGCGTTGAAATTGCCGATGACTTGTCTGGATAAGCTATGCGTAAAGACAGAACGTATGGTATTGTCCAGATTGACTGCAAAAGCATCGCTGAAGTTCGGGCTGGTTAAAATATTCATTACCACGATGCCGCCTTTTTTCAGGTTATTTTTGACACGGGTAAAATATTCCTTAGTGATTAAGTCCATCGGAATTATGCCCATACCGGAATAGGTATCCAGCACAATCAGGTCATATTTCTGCGCGTTGTCTTTCAGAAACTGGTTGGCATCTTCGACAACAAAGCGCTTGTTCGGCGTCAGCTTATGCTTTAGAAACTTCTCTTCGGAAATTTTCAGAAGAGAACGGTCTATGTCCAGAAAAGTATAATTATGAAAAGCGTCACCCTCGCCCATAGTAAAACCGCCAGCTCCCAGAATAAGCACGTCTTTTTTCCGGTCTTTGGGCAAAGTTTCGATAAAGTTTTCCTGAATATAGCGGACATAGCCGAACCAATATTTCCGATCGGTCGAAATTTTGGAAGAATTGCCGCCGTTAATGACCATCGCCCGCGCCTGCCCGTTATCGGTGTCAAGAATCGAAATCGTCGAGACGGCATTATTTTCCACAATATCATACAGTTCATGCAGCAAGCTGGCGCGATTGAGCAAAACCGCCGCCAGTACAGCCCAGGCAAACCAAAAATATCCGGCGCGCCGGCTCAGAAGAACGGAGGCAGCGCCCGTCAGCACAACCACCACCACAATCGTGTAATTGACGCCGATAAAAGGCATAACCGCCAGAGTTGTCAGAATCGACCCCAGCACCGAGCCGACCGTGTCGACCGCCATGAGTTTTCCGGTATAATTGTGATTGTAGCGGTGCAGATAACGGCTCAGCAGCGCCGTTATTTTGCCAAACAGATATGGCGCCACCGACAGAAAAGCCAAAGAATAAATAAACGTCTTTATCACATTGGACCTTATTCCGGCCGCTCCCAGCAGACCAAAATAGATATCAAGCAAAATATAACTTGAGGCCAGAATTACCATAACCGCTATAAGTAAAAAATCCCGGGCGACCGTGCGGCGGATGCTGTTCAGGGCAATTTTCATTTCGGAACCGGCATAATATCCCAAAGACATGAAAGCCAGAAAAATTCCGATGACGACAGAAGTCGTTATTGCCGTCGACCCCACAAATCCGCTCAGCTGACGAAGAACGATCAGCTCAAGAGACAGGCTGGAAAAACCACCGATAAATACGGCTGCCAGCAAAACAAATTTAATACGCGTAGTCATGTTCTTTTTCCGCTGTTTGGCACTGAGTGTTATTTTTAGCATCAATTCCTTGTATTTTGGTTAAGAACACATACTTTATCACCGGCAGTATACTTCAACTGATAAGGAGAAAAAAATGGACATGACTGATGAGGCTGTTGTCTGCACCTGTCTGGATTTAACCGTCAACGATATCAGGGAAGCCGTTCGCGCCGGCGCCCAAACACTCGAGGACGTGCAGCGTATTAATGACGCCGGCACAATCTGCGGCGCCTGCGTCGACGACGTGCAGGAAATTATCGACGACGAACTCGGCAGGATGGAGGCCGAACAGTAATTTCGGGTTGACTTTTGCGCGGCCTGTGCTAAATTTTCAACACTTTTTTAAGAATTATCCGAATGTATAATTATATGTTTAATCCATAAAATCTGATATCTATGGAAAATAATGCAAATCAAGAAATTTTGGATTTGTTTCTGGGAAAAAAACGGAAGAAAGTCCTGGTGGAAAAATCTTTGTATCTGAACTGGATCAGGGACAGGGAAAATGCCGATTATCAAAAAAATCTGATATTGGCGGGAGCGGATTATATTCTACGAACGCCTTCGCCCCTGCTCCGGCTGGGTGATTTCGGCAGTCTGCTTCTGGAGACGTTCCTCGACGCCATGTGTACGGCTGCTGCCGACATGCCGCAGGACGGGACGGAATTTGCGGAGCGTTTTATCAGCACGATAAAATCGTGCCATGACGAACTTCACGAATTTCGCTGCTATCTGAAGGTTCAGGCTTCCTGCCCGGCTCTGCAGATTCCCTGCTGCGCAGAAATGAAAACTCTGAGGCCACCACATGCGGATGACTTCATTGAGCTCATTTTCAACAGCGAGTATATCAATCTCGGCATTCTTGATGTTTTGAGAAAGCAGATCAACTCGTTCGGGGATAAACTGAGAGCGGAAAAATCTGCCTTTTTCAGCAACGGGCTGAGCAAAATGTACAACCGCTGTCAGGATGAAGAATGTCGGAAGGTTATTTCAGCCCTGATGCAGGAATCCCTTAACCGGACAACAGTCAATGACTTCCAGACCATTCGAAACATTATTGACATGGAATAAATTCAAAAGGCACTTAAAGGCGGATTTTCCGCCTTTTTTTATTGCGTTTTTACTGAAAATCATGCGGAAATATCTCTTACGGAACCTTTTATTTCAGAGTTACCCAGGGTCAGTCATCCCGAAAAAACGAGTTACGGCGGCAACCATGGCCGAACAGCCGGATATGCCGTCCGGATATTTTCCGGCAGATTGGCGGCGATTATGCCCAACAAAATAAAACCGACCGGCAAATGACTTTACGGATATATATAAATTATATATTGACTTATACCCCCTGCCGGTATATATATTTTTAATACCCCATGAGGGTATTTAACTTAATTCAGGAGATTGATAAAATGGCTTGTAATAATCCGAAATGCAAGAATCCGAACTGCACCTGCGGCGACAACTGCAAATGCGATGAAAACCACCAGTGCAGCGAAAACTGCGGCTGCAGCGATGAAAACAAGGAATGCACCTGCAAAGACGGCTGTCATTGCAAATAGGCAATCCTTTATCTGGGAAACAAGATGACCGAAACAGACAAAACATCCCATCCCTGCCCCGATCACAGTGTCGAAATTCCACGGATTAACCGGGCTATCGGCCAGCTGGAGGGTATAAAAAAAATGATATCCGAATATAGATACTGTCCGGATATCCTCATTCAGCTTAGAGCCGTGCGCTCCGCAATCCGCGCCGTGGAAAGCAGTATTTTGAAGAATCATCTGCAGTCCTGCGTCGCGCAGTCTTTTGCTTCCGATCGGGAAAGGGATGAAAAACTGAAAGAGCTGAAGGAACTGTTTGACCGTTTCGAAAACTGATTTTTGAAAAAAGCTCCGGTATACCGGAGCTTTTTTTATTCGGTCATACTTTTTACGACAGATTTGTTTTGAAAAATTGTCAAATTTTTATTGCCTTCCGATTTTTTGGATAAATTTTGACTGCCGGCAGAAATTAAAATCAGTTGCAATTCATTAAAAATTATCAATAATGTTATCATTTTCCGTCTTATGGAGAGAATTATGCCAAGCGATATTGAAATTTCTCAGAAAAACAAACTCCGGCCGATTGGAGAAATCGCCGCCGGCGCAGGTCTTACCGACGATGACCTTGAACTTTACGGCAGATACAAGGCAAAAATTACTTTTGCCAAACTCAAGGAGCTTTCGTCCCGACCGCTTAAAGGACGACTGATTCTGGTTACCGCTATTACGCCGACAGCTGCCGGAGAGGGAAAATCCACCATATCCATCGGTCTGGCCGACGCTCTGAAAAGCCTCGGCAAAAACGTTATCCTCGCCTTAAGAGAACCTTCGCTCGGCCCCTGCTTCGGCCTCAAGGGCGGCGCAACAGGCGGCGGTTATGCCCAGATTGTACCGATGGAAGATATCAACCTGCATTTTACCGGCGATATTCATGCCATTACGGCAGCCAATAATCTTCTGGCGGCAATGATCGACAACCACATCAAACAGGGAAATAAACCTGATATTGATCCGGATAGCATCTGCTGGCACCGCTGCCTTGACCTTAATGACCGGGCGCTGAGAAATATCCGCATTGCTCTGGGCGGCCCGGCAGACGGCACACCGCGCGCAGACAGCTTCGACATCAGCGTTGCCAGCGAAGTCATGGCTATTTTGTGCCTTGCCGAAAACCTGACGGAGCTTAAGCAGCGTTTGGAAAAAATCGTTGTGGGCAAAACCCGCAACGGCCGATATATTACGGCCGGAGATATCCGAGCGGCCGGCGCCATGGCCGCGCTGCTGAAAGACGCTCTCAAACCCAATCTGGTTCAAACTCTTGAGAAAACTCCGGCCCTGGTGCACGGCGGACCTTTTGCCAATATTGCCCACGGCTGCAACAGCGTTATTGCCACCAAAACGGCTCTGCGCCTCGCCGATTATGTCGTAACGGAAGCCGGGTTCGGCGCCGATCTCGGCGCGGAAAAGTTTTTTGACATCAAATGCCGGATTGCCGGTCTGAAACCTTCCTGCGCCGTTATCGTCGCGACAGTCCGGGCCCTGAAAATGCACGGCGGCATAATAAAAGAAAACCTGACGAAACCGGATCCCGAGGCCGTCAGACTGGGGTTCGCTAATCTGAAAACCCATATTGAAAATATTGCCGGGTTCGGCGTTCCCGCAATCGTGGCCATTAACCGCTTTGAATCCGATACCGAGGAAGAAATCCGCATACTGACGGACTTATGCCGCCAAAACGGCGCTAAAGCCATTTTGGCAACCGCCTGGGAAAACGGCGGACAGGGAGTCGTAAAACTGGCGGAAGAAACTCTTCTGGCTGCAGAATCCGCCGGTTCGTTCAAAACACTTTATGACGATAAGCTGTCCCTGAAAGAAAAAATCGAAACAATTGCCAAACAGATATACCGGGCCGGCCGAGTATCTTACTCCGATCAGGCCGCAAACAAACTGGAAGAATATACTGCCGCCGGATATCAGAAACTTCCGGTCTGCATTGCCAAAACTCAGAACTCGATTTCCGACGATCCTTCCCTGAAAGGAGCTCCAACAGGGTATGAGTTTAAAGTCAGCGATGTCCGGTTGTCCGCCGGCGCGGGATTTGTCATAGCCCTGGCAGGAAATATCCTGACAATGCCGGGGCTGCCCAAAGTTCCGGCGGCAGAGCAGATTGACGTGGATGAAAACGGCGTTATTTCCGGTTTGTTTTAAAAGCTGATTCCGCCTTCAGACAAAGTGGCTGAAACTACCGTTTCTTTATGCTTTTTTGGAAATATCTTTCATATAAATCAGCGGATATTTCTCCGAACGACCGTCCGGAAGCTCGTAATGCCACCATTCATGCAGTCTCGGCGGCGGCACCAATCCCGCCTGTTCCATCAGTTTTCGCAATTCATCGCGGTTGCGGACGGTCTCAGGGCGATTTTCATCCCGGTAAGCATGCGAGGCTTTTTTCAAATAGGTAAAAAAATTATCAAACCGGCCAGTTTGAACCTCCCGCGCATATGCGGGATCATAAGCGTCTACCAGTGTCGGATAAATAAGTTCCCTGCCGTCCTCCCCAATCAGGGACACATCTACCGCCGCAGCTCGGCAATGCGGCGAAGACGAAGCTTCCGGAGCGAAAAAACCGTCCCGCGGAATTATACCGACCAAACGGTTATGCGCCTCAACCGGACGACAGGCATCATAAATTTTCATCCGACGGCCCGTGTTTTCTAGATAAGGAATTAACCGCTGCAGCGCCTGCCACAGCTCCCGGCGAATAAGAGCGCGGTTGCCAAGACCAAGCTCCGTATAAACCGGACAGCCCGTCATATTATGATCTGTTCCGGCATACATCAGCTCAACAATGAAATGAGGATCCGAAATCTCAACCAAGCCGTTTTCCATTTTTTCTCCATTCAAACACGCCGTTCAGAACTTTTTCCTTTACGGACAGGGAAACTATATATTTTATTTATGAACGAAAATGATTAAAAAATCTTTCATCGGAAAAATAATCATATGTCTTCTGCCGTCTCCGCAACCGGTTTTACAGCGCCTTTTCCGCCCGGCACCAACATAAAAAAACATAATTTATTTGACTGACCGGCAGAATAAACGCAAAAAATAAGCAATTGTTAAAATTTGGCGGATATAATAAAAAGATAATATTCTGAACAGGAAACAAGGACAATGATAGAAATTATTTTTGATCGCAATCCCGGCGATACCTTTTTGAATGAAGAAAGACCTGTTTTTAGCATAAAACAGCAGAAGACAGAAAACTGGGATGACTACAGGCTGTGGCAAGAGAAATTCTGACCGCTTATCAAAATGACCAAATTATCATTGTGCGCCACGCAAGTCAGAAATTTTCCGTCAACTGGCTGGCCGCGGCCCTGTTTACGGAATCGTGTTTTTTACAAAGTCGGACGGAAGCCGTCGTTTTTAAAACCGAAGACTATGACGGCGCGATTGCCGCTTATAAACCCTTCGTGGCTCTAACAATCGGCATCAAATACGTTATCCGGCTGTATCAGGAAGATTTTAAAAACATGTATAAAGACATCGCTTCGCTGTCTTATCTGAAACTGTCAATCAAAGAAGATTATCTTGCAAACCAGTTGATAATAAAACTTGATAAAGGCGGAGAAACAAAAAAAATACATGCCGCAACCGCAGAAGAAGCCCTGACGGCCATTGGTATCTGGTTCAACATGTCGATCGCCGTTTCGGCAAAAACACGCAGCGGATTTGACAAGATCTGCGGATTAAGGCTCTGCGGCTCAATCTTCATATTGCAGGCAAGAGCGACAAAATCGTCCCAGTCAATCGCATATTTCGGACACATCAACTGTTGCAGATTATAGCAGTCGTAGCGCAAAGACGGATCAATATACAATCCTTTACTGCTGATTGCCGTCGGAATAGCCGCCGTAGCCGTTTCGCAACAGGAATAGCTGTCAAAAGTATGAACAACCAGCGTGTTATCATATCCAAGCACTGCCGGGTAAATATTGCCGATCTGTTCAAATTTTCTGAATATTTCCTCATTTTTTCCGGAGTAAACACACCATTTTTGCGGCTGGCGCTCTTCATTGTCAGCGGCAATTTTTTTGCAGTTCTGAAATATAATCCGGGGATGATGCAAAGACTTTTCGTATATAAAGTCCGTTACTTCATTCGGTGTTCTGTGGCTGTTGACAAAAACAACGCCAAACCCGTTTTGAACAAGACGCTCGGCATCGCTAAAAAGTTTTTTGGCATAATTGACGTCAAAAACGATTTCAGCCCCGTCAACTCTGCCGCCCAGGCTCATAACGATTTTTTTTGGTGTTCTGACATAGTTTTCAAATTTTTCAAGCCACTCCGAAAACTCGGGGTCATTCTGAAGCATTTTAAGCTTTTCCGAGAACTCCCTAAACCTGACCTTGATATTCTGGCGGCTGAAACTGTTGATTGTTCCGGTCGTGATCAGGACCTTTTTACGGAGTTTTTTATCCTGCAACAGCCGGATGCGGGTCCTGAACGTCAGAAGATGTTTGGGAACATTTATTAAATCAACATACTGATATTTATGTATACGGTTGGTCAAAACTGTCGTCAGGATTATTCCCAGACTATGCTGCTTATAATATCCCTTGACCACCCGGCACAGCATATCGACATTTTTTGGCGCCAGTTTGTTCAGTCCCTGATCGTATGCGGTTACAAATATCTTTGGAACAATCTTATTCTTTTCAAAATAGTTGTCCAGTAAACGATAAACTGCCGCGCTAAATTCCTCATAGCTGTCAAAACCAGAGAAACAGACATCCGCTCCAAATCGACATGCCGATTTACCATATTTTTACTAAAACGATATACGATATATTCATGATAAAGAATAAGATGAAATTTTTGAGAATTTTGCCGGTTCTAATCATCCTTTCAGGCTGCAACAGCCAATCTCATGAAAAAATAGACCTTTCAAAGTACTTTTCCAAAATAAATGGCACCGCCGTTTTTTATAATCCGGCAGCAGACAAATATAAAATTTATAATTATAAATTAAGCACAAAGCGTTCTTCGCCATGCTCTACTTTTAAAATCATGTCCGCATATATCGCTTTGTCGGAAAAAATCATCACGCCACAAAATTCAATGATCGCCTGGAACAGAAAAAATTATGAATTTTCTTCCTGGAACAAGAATATGAATTTACGGGAGGCCTTTAATGCCTCCTGTGTCTGGTATTTCCGCTCCGTAATCGATAAAATTCTGCCTCAAACGATTGCCGCATATTTACAAAAATATCATTACGGCAACCGGGATATTTCTGATTGGGACGGGGATTTGAACACCAATACCGAGGTAAAAGAGTTAAAAGGTTTCTGGATAGAATCAAGCTTAAAAATTTCACCGATTGAGCAAGTTGATTTTCTGAAAAAACTATTTCAGGAAAATAATTCCGTTACGGAATATCTGAAAGATATCATGCAAGTAGCTGACACGCCGGTTAAAGTATATGGAAAGACAGGACTGGGCATCCGGGATAACCTTGTAGAAAACGCATGGTTTGTCGGTTTTTATGAAAAGAATAATCAGGTTGTTTATTTTGCAGTCAGACTGGATGACAAAAGAAACAAAATTGATGACTATCGCCATAAAGCTAGTCAATATGCCAGACAAACCGCTTTAAAGATTATAAACAACGAAAATATATTTTAAAATCAGTTTTACCCCAAAACACAATTTTAGATTACATCTTTCGAGTAAAGAGAAATGACGTTTGCATTGGAGATGGTTAAATTAATGATTTGAAGCGTTATCAGGATTCTGGGAAAAAACAATTGGGGTTAAAAGGTTTTTATATTCTCTTTCAACAATATCCCTTGATTTCTCTACAAATTTCGTAAGGTTAAATGAATATAATAAAGAAATTTTCCTGTTAATTAGGAACCTGTCCGCAATTTATATTTTAGATAAATTTTTAGGAAGGTTGACTTTCGACAATTAATAATTTGCAGTTCTTTTCAATGGAATTTTGATTTTTAGTCTGAAAATGTCATTTAAAACAAAGGAAGATCCTAAATTCCAGCTCTTCCTTATATTCCAATTAGAAACTCATATCTCGGATTGTAATTGTTGTGTTTAACTCACAATCGGCAAATAAAAATTTACAACCTTTTCCATACTCGCTGCTTGTTTTTATCTTCTTTTTCGCGAAATGCCTTTTCCAAATCAATTCCGTGCATATTTGCCAAAGAGCATAAATAGATAAAAACATCGGCTAACTCTTCCGCCACGTTTCCGACCGTTGAACCAGATCCGATACTGCCCGATTTTGAATTTTTACGCACCGCAGAAATTACTTCGCCGCATTCTTCCGCAAATAAGCAGCATTCATAAAACTTATCCGTTGTATTAAAACCTCTTTCATGTTTCATCTTCAGAACATATTCCTGAAAATCTTTCAATGTCGGGTCTTTTTTTAACTCCAAAGGCATATCTAATTCTCTTAAATTTTAATTATAATATTAAAATTATCAAAAAAATATTATAATTCAATCAGTTTAAATTTTTATCACAAAAACGGATATTGAAAAACAAAGTATTATGAACAAACGAGTTCGTAAAATTCTCCCAAAATGCAATTTTTAAAATCGCAACATTCGAACTCGGTTAAGCGGCTTGATTTATAAAAGAAAAACGGTAGTTTTTATACCTGCCGTTTGAATTGGTGTCTTGCTCCGTAAGTTTCGTTTTAATGCTCAACAACTCTGCTGCGCATCACCACTAAAAAACCCCCCATTAAGGAGGGTTTTTTAGTGGTGATGCTAACGCGATGAATCTCGAACTTTTACTTTCTCCTGAGTATTATCCGGCAACAATGAGTTTGTATGAAGAAATTAAAAGAAATAATATTAAATCTCTGAAATTATTACAAACATTCGATAATGACATTTCATTAAATGAGGCTATATATTATAAAAATTAGTAAAATAGATATATCTCGCCAAATAAACAAAAGCCGGAATGGATAGAACGATATAGGCCTTTACAAGATTTGTTTTACGCTTTTTCCAAGCATAAACCGTAGGTGCAATTATTATCAATAAATCTATTATTGTAAAAATGGTATAGTTAAATTTATTTTCATATGCCCAACCTAATGCCTCTGCATTCCATGGCATTTGGTTGCTACTCATTTCTTTTGGATATGTTATGGCATATATAAAAACTAAAAATCCATTTAAGACCAATAAGAGATAAAAAGGTATTAGTTTGATTTTTTTCATAATTGCACCTTCGGTTAAAGCGGAATACATTTTTGAACTTTATTCCAACTCAAGCAATCATTTCTGCATATGTGTTGGTCATAGTCCCATACCAAGCCATTATCAAGACAAGAATCCAATTGATGTGCTCGCTTGATATTTGCATTGAATAAAAACATTTGAAGAAAAGCTAAAAAAATGAGCATTATAAAAATATAATGTTTTTGTTTATATGTATTAAACACCCAAAAGATTAACCCCCAACACAATGTTGTGATGATTGCAACATATGGAATATGCGCCATAGAGGCTTCTTCATTTTCCGTAATATAAGCTTCATAAATCAGAAACAAGACTATAGGTGTAATCAAAATTCCTTTAACAATTATATGCATTGCTTTAAGAAATAACTCTTTGGTTTGTTTTTTCATATATGTTTCTCCTTAAAGTTATTCTATGAACAATATTTATATTTGCAAGTTATTTGTAATAATCTCTAGGATTACGAGAGCAACTTTCTAAAAGATTTTTTCCCGATTTTGCTCCCCGCCAACCTCTACGATTTGCTTCCCAATCATCTGATGATGCTTGAATTCCATCTTTCATTACTCCATATGGAAATTCTCGTGCCGTACTTAAAGTTTTGGCAACAAATTCTCCCCATTTTCCTCTTTTAGCGGCTTCATAATTTGCTTTACAATGAAAAAATTTATCATTTCCTATAGTGGCATCTTCTTCCATCTCTTTTTTATTTTGCATAAAATCATAAAATGGAGCTAATAACCCCGTTCTTGTTTTCCCTGGATAATTAGATTTATTTTTCTGCATATATTCATTGAGATGAGCCTCTGTCTTTTTTCCCCAATTTTCAGAAATATTTGATTTTTTTGTTCTATATGTTTCTAAATAATCCTTTTTACTATTTTCAATATTATCAATAGAAAATTTTTTAGAAGGATCTTCTTGTATAATATATCTTATTAAATTACTCATTTCTTTTTCCTTATTCTTTGTTAATTTTAGATACAAAAAAACCGTTGATTTTCATCAACGGTTTTTAGACGCACTTTACCCAAATGACATTTTATCTTTTATAATATTTTCTATTTAAAGTAAAGGAAAAAAATCCTATCTTGTGGCAATTATGTTTTGTTTTATTTAAGATGTAACAAAGAGCTTGTAGTTGCATTAATGACTTCGAAGAAATACCCAAAATTGATAATTTCAAATTTATAACATCCGAACTCGGTTAGGTGCTTGATTTATAAAGAAAAAACGGCAGTTTTTATACCTGCCGTTTGAAATGGTGATCCCAACGAGATTCGAACTCGTATCGCCACCGTGAAAGGGTGGTGTCCTAACCATTAGACGATGGGACCATTCTTAATGCCAACGTATGTATATAGGTAAAATTCTTTCAGGTCAAGAAGTTTTTTCATATATTTTTAAAAATTCTTTATTTCATTTTTTACTCTTAAAAAATATAATCATACATAAAATCGGTAGAGAAAAACATAAGCAGATAACATTAAACAGAACCATTTGGACTGACTGAAGATATATTCCGTAAACAACCCAGCACAGCATACCGAAGTTAAATATCAAATACATTATCAAAGACAGACTTTCAACGTCTTTGGAGCGAAAAGTTTTTATTGCCTGAGGAATAAAAGACGTTGCGGTGCATATTCCCGCGATGTAACCAATCAATTCAAACATTTTATCGGATCTCCTTTCAATGGGAACTATATTGAGGATTCAGTACTTTTATAATTTCGCTCAGATGCACGACCCTGATTTTTTTCTTATCAAGCTCTTCCAGCCATTTTTTCAAAGCCTTATATGTCTGGCTTTTGGGATGGCCGATGGCCACTGCGTAACCGTTCCGGCGCGCCAGACGTTCGCTTGCTTCCAGCTGCCGCATAATATAGTCAAAATCGTTTTCATTGTCCAAAAACACATGGCGGTGTGCATAAGGAACCTTATATTTTTCCGCAACAGTTTTTCCAACGGATTTAGCCGAGGTTTTGGAATCAAGAAAGAACAGGTCTTTTTCTCTGAGAATATCCATAACATACGACATCCGAAGACGGTCCTCCGTAAAACGGCTTCCCATGTGATTATTTATTCCTTTAACGGCGCCGAATTTTGCCAGCATCCGCCGCAGCTCCCTTTTAATTTCCTCCTCATCCATATCCGTCATCAGCGTATCAGGCGCCAGGTTAGCTTTTTTTCTGGGCTCCATCGGAACATGAATCATGATTTCATGCCCAGCGTTTTCTGCTTTTTTGACCTGGCTGTCCAGACGCGTTCCGTAAGTGAGAAACGATGATGTCAAAGGGGCGTGGAGACTGCTGATATCCCTGGTCCTGCCGACATTGATGCCCATATCGTCAATAACGATGGCGATGACCGGTTCAGGACCGAAATAATAGGGTTTTCTGCTGACATTGATCGTTACGTCCCGAACGCTTTTATCGGCATGATGAACCATATATCTTTTTTCTGTTCCGATTTCGGAAAATTCATCGCGGACAATTCCTTCGGGAAGCTCTTCCTCATACAGTTCATAAGATTTTTCATGTCCGGGAGAACGAGACTGAAGACTGCTCTTGCCGATTCTGGCGATACAGCTGTATAAATTTTCTTCATAGGAAGACGGCTGCGAAAGATTTTTATCCGCCATATCGGCAATTTCATAGGTTACGGCGGTCGCCGTCTCATCAAGCGCCAGAGCCTGTTCCAGATACGCGGCGTCAATCGTTTCGGCCGGAGGCGCAATACGGACATCCTCGTCTTTATACAGAAAATCGTCGTTCGGTCTAAATGCAAAAAAAGGCGTCGCCGGACGATATTTGAACGTGCATAAAAGGATTTCAGACGGCCGGCTTTCATGTTTGACTTCTACGACAGCATAGGGAGACTGACGAAGCGCAACAGATGAAAATCCGCGCTTCATTGTCAGGCTCATTGCCAGACTGACAAAAACCAGCGCCAAAAGGAACATAACACTCCCTTTGGCTAATAATTTAAGCTTACGATAAAACTTGCGCTTGGCAGATTTTTTTTCAGCTTTGGCGGGCAAGGCTCAGTCCTTTTTGCGCAGGGTCGGAAAGGCAATAACGTCTCTGATTGTTTCGGCGCCGGTCAGCAGAATGGCCAGGCGGTCAATTCCCATTCCCATTCCTCCTGTCGGCGGCAGGCCGTTTTCAAGAGCGATAACGTAATCCTCGTCAAGCATCTGCGCTTCCTCATCCCCGGCCTCTCTTGCCGCGCACTGGGCATCGAAACGCTCTTTCTGCTCCAACGGATTGGAAAGCTCGGAATATGCGCAGCCAATTTCCATACCCGCAATATAAGCATCAAAGTGCTCTACCAGACGGGGATTGGACCGGTGGGTTTTGGCCAGAGGAGAAATATCCCGCGGCATGTCCATGACAAGAATCGGATCAATCAGCAAATGCTCAACTTTTTCATCAAACACTTCCTGAACGACTTTGCCCCAGCTGCTGCAGGCTGATGCATCTACTCCCGCGGATTTGGCCATGGCTTTCGCCTCGTCAAGCGTCTGCGCCTGCATCAGATCTATGCCGGCATGCTCTTTGACCAAATCAACTATCGACTTGCGCGCAAAACCTTTGGAAAGATTAATCTCGCGGTCGCCGAATTTAATGACTTTTGTCCCGAGAACTTTTTCGGACACATAAGGAATCAGACTGGCAAACAAATCGGCCATATCATTATAATCCGCATAGGCCTGATAGGCTTCCAGACCGGTAAATTCAGGATTATGGCTCTTGTCAATTCCTTCATTACGGAAATTGCGCCCGATTTCAAAAACGCGGTCAAAGCCGCCGACGACCAGACGTTTCAGGAAAAGTTCCGGCGCAATGCGGAGATAAAGATCCATATCCAGAGAATTATGGTGCGTAATGAAAGGTTTTGCATTCGCTCCGCCCATGATGGTATGCAGCATCGGCGTCTCGACCTCAAGGAAATTATGCTCCTCGAACCAGCGACGAATGGCCGATGTGATCTGGCAACGCTTGGCATAAATCTCTCTGGCATCGTCATTCATGATAAAATCGACATAACGCTGGCGGTAGCGCGCGTCCGTATCCGTCAAGCCATGAAATTTTTCAGGCAGAGGCTGCAGAGATTTGGAAATAATATCAAATTTCTCGGCAGCGACGGACAGTTCTCCGCGCGGCGTGCGGCGGACAAAACCGCTGATGCCGACCATATCGCCGACGTCAAGGCATTTCAGCAGTTCCAAATCCTTTTCATTCAAATGGCTTTTATGGCAGAAAGCCTGAATTTTTCCGGTTTTATCCTTGATATCAATAAACATGCCGCTGTTGCGGACGGCCATGGCCCTTCCCGCAACCGTTACCCGGTCTTCGGTTTCCGCGCCAGCTTCCAGATCTTTGTATTTTTCCTGGAGTTCTGCTGCATAAGCGGTGGGTTCAAAACGGTACGGATACGGATTGTATCCCTTTTCCTGAAGGTTTTTCAGCTTAGCCAGCCGGGCTTCGCGGTGAATTGATGTTTCAATTGTCATGTTTTATCCTGTTTCTTATTTATTTTCAGCTTTAGAGAACTATAAACATAAGCAAACATTTTTTCAACCATAATTTAAGAATCCCACTGGACTTCCGGCCGGAAAAATACTATTATTTTTACGAATAAACGGAGAAAATCATGAAAGAAGAAAAGACAGCCGGGCGAATCAGAAACGCCCTCAGTAAGTATGCCTATAAAATAAAAATATTTGTCGCATCCGTCTTTTCCTTTTTTGCCAGCCAGCAGATGGGAGCCGTGCAGAACTGCGGCAGCCGGATTCCGGAACAGCAAAAAACGAAAACGGTGCAAACACCCTCTCCTTTTTCGGAGGTTCTTCCGCCCGCCGTCTGCAATTCTGACGAACTATCCATGGACGGCATCAAAACCGGAGGCGTCTATAAAGGAAAACAAATTGAATTTTCCGATTTCCGCGACGCCGAACTCGGTTATCTGTTTGAGTCCGGTATGAATCCGTATATCACGGATCCATCGGGACAATATCTCGGTCTGTGCCAGATGGACGTCGGCTCAACCATGCAGGCCTTTTTGTTCGGAACCAAAACCAAACATTTCAGCTATGAAGGTATTGCCAAAAAATATCCTGAACTTGCGGCTCTGGGAAAAACGGAAGCCATGCGCAAGCAGAAAAAATTTATCAGAATGTTCGGTGATCTTTCCAAAACTAAAGAATTCTGCATGGAAATGGAACATTTTATGGATATTTGCAAATATCAGCCGGTTTATGAAGCGCTGCGGCAGATTCCCGATCTGGAGTTTGACAAAAGGAGCAAGGTTTTTATCGGCACGGTAAAATCCGCGGCCAACCAGAATCCTACCCCTTCGGTGATTGCCAAGCTGTACAGGGAAGCCGTCATGCAGGCAAAGTTGAAAGCCGCCAAGGAAAACAAGCCGCTGGACGAGGCGGACATCATCGCTTTTTCCTATAAGGCCAGACAACAGCGCTGGGGCCTGGCTCAGCGTTATAAGGAAGAGAACCGTCTGGCTCAGGACTGGTACAAGTATGTCGACCGTGTCCGGAAAATAGAACTTGCCCGGGCAGAAAGAGCGGAAAAAATGCTGAAACTTACCGACAAGATCAAGCTGGCACAGGGAATTTCCCCGTTATTTTCCCTGCCGGATTCAATCATCCTGCCGCCCTTGCAGAAAAAGAACACTAACGTTACAAAAACGATGCGGCCGCGGCGAAGCAGAGACAACGACGCACGGGGCATGTAGAACCCGCTTTCCGGAGGCATGGGCTTTGTTTGAGGAACCACGGGATGCTTTACGCATCACAAAAGCAAAATAAAAAAGCAGGCAATATCCCCTGCTTTTTTTGTTAAAAATCTTTCCAAAACACAAGTCGCTTCTTGACAAGATAGAAGAACTAAAGTAGAACATTTACAAATGTTTTATTTTTAAGGATAGTTCCCGATGCTGACACCGAAACAATACCAGCTTCTAATGTTCATTAATAAAGTCATTAAAGAAACCGGCTGTTCTCCTTCTTTTGAGGAAATGAAAGCGGCTGTCGGGCTTAAATCGAAATCCGGTATCCACGCCCTGATTGAGGCTCTGGAAGAGAGGGAATTTATCCGCAAGCTTCCCCATAAGGCCAGAGCACTGGAAGTCATCAAAATGCCGAAGTTCAAACCCAAGGCCATTATTGAAGAAGAGAAAAAACGGGAAATCGCTTTGCAAAACAGCGCAGCGCAAATTCCGCTGTACGGAAAAATTGCGGCGGGAACCCCGATTGAGGCAATTGCCAATGAAAACGACCGAATTTCCGTTCCGTTTGAAATGGTTACGCGCGGCGCTTTCTATGCCCTGACGATTGAAGGGGATTCTATGGTCGAAGCCGGTATTCTGGACGGCGATACGGTTATCATCAAAAAGGCGGAAACCGCCAACAACGGCGATATTGTCGTCGCTTTGATCGACGAAAGCGAGGCAACTCTTAAAATTTTGAAACGGGATAAAAACGAAGTGCATCTCATTCCCTGCAACAGCGCCTATGAGACCAGAATCCTGCCAGCCTCAAGAGTCAGAGTTCAGGGAGTTTTGGCCGGTCTGCTGCGCTCATATCACTGATCTCTACATTTTCGGACGCTTTTGTTTCCGCAAGGGCCTTGTAATCAGATCAATCCCATTTTCTGAGCCGTTACCACAGCCTGTGTCCGATTGGTTACGCCGATGGAACGCAGCAAGGCGTTGATATGCAGTTTGACCGTAGCCTCTGAAACACCCATTTCATAAGCGATTTGTTTATTGGACATTCCCTTAGCGACCAAATCCAGGACCTGCGCCTGACGGTTGGTCAGGGTCTTTCCCTTTGCCTTGCCCGAAGGCGCGGTTTCGGAAGTTCCGGAAGCCGTACTTTCAATCAGAACCGGCGGAATATATGTGCCGCCGTCCAAAACAAGTTTGAGCGCGCCGTTGAGGATTTTCGGATCGGAACGTTTGGGAATGTATCCGCAAACACCGTTTTCCAGAAGCTTGCGGATGCTGCGGACATCTTCAGAAGCTGAAACCACAACAAAACGGGCATCGGGAGCTTTCTTTTTCATTTCATCCAGACCGTCTTCCCAGCGCATGTCCGGCATATCCAGATCCAAAATTACCAAATCGAGTTTCTTTTCCTGATCAATGATTTTGAGCGCCTGCGTAAAGCCCGAGGCCTGAAGAATAACCGCATCCGGATCTATCTGTTCCAAACGCATTCCCAGTCCGTCGCGAAACAAGGCATGGTCATCAGCTATAAGAACCTTCATCCTAATCTCCTCTAGCACAACAAATGTTGCAGCAACAAAAAAATTCTATCTCCCGCATAAGGGAAAAAGCCGTTCCAATTTGCTTCTTTATATAATTAAAGAATCAAAGTTTTAAAGAGATTTAGTCCGAAAAAGCCGCAGCTTTTATTTTTTAGGCGGAAGCAGCAGATACTCCACTCCGGCTTCCTTAAACATTTCCTGCGAATACATCAGTTTATCGCGCCATGTGTTGGCAGGGGAGTTCTCATCAATAATTACCTCCCGGGTAACGACAAGCCGGATACCCGACTGTATTATCGCCCGGGCGCAGTCCGTGCATGGGAACATCGTTACGTAGATAACACAGCCCTTAACCGACGTTCCCGTCAGACAGGCATTATAGATCGCGTTGCGTTCGGCATGCTCATAAAAGTCATATTTAGTAGGCCGTTCATTTCGTTCGGGTTTGTTGTCGTCCACGCCCCTGACCAGCCCGTTATACCCGGTTGCCCGGATTTCGCGGTCAGGTCCGACAATGACAGCGCCGTTTTTGGTAGACGGATCTTTGGACCAACTGGCAATCATATCCGCCAGATCCATAAAACGACAATGCCATTTTTCCGAAAACATACAAATTCTCCAAATAAAATAACGACTTAAGAATATCTGTTTTATCCGCAGAAAGCAATATATTTTATAAAGTTATCACATGTGTCGGGCCTTTCCCCGAAAGTTGCTCATTTTTTGCAGTTATGCTTGACATCGAAGCAAAAATAACCGATTGTACGATAAGTATTTTTAATTATATCATAGGAGAAATAAATGAGTGCGATTATTGATATTCATGCCAGAGAAATTTTAGACTCCCGCGGCAATCCGACCGTTGAGGCCGATGTTGTTCTGCAGTCCGGCGCTTTCGGACGCGCAGCCGTTCCGTCCGGCGCTTCTACCGGCGTCCATGAAGCGGTTGAGCTTCGCGACGGCGACAAAAAGCGTTTCGGCGGCAAAGGCGTTGAAAAAGCCGTTGCCAATGTCAACGACGTCATTTATGACGCTTTGGCTGGGCTGGATGCCGAAGATCAGATTGAAATCGACAGAACCATGATTGAACTGGACGGCACAGAAAACAAAGGAAAACTCGGCGCCAACGCCATTTTGGCCGTTTCCATGGCCGTTGCCAAAGCTCAGGCAGAAGAATCCGGACTGCCTCTCTACCGTTACCTCGGCGGCACCATGGCCCGCACTCTGCCGGTCCCGATGATGAACATCGTCAACGGCGGCCAGCATGCCGATAACCCGATTGACATTCAGGAATTCATGATCATGCCGGTTTCCGCTTCCTCCATTAAAGAAGCTGTCCGCATGGGCGCCGAAATCTTCCATACCCTGAAGAAAAACCTGAAAGCCGCCGGCCACAACACTAATGTCGGCGACGAGGGCGGTTTTGCGCCGAACCTGAAGTCTGCCGAAGAAGCCCTCACCTTTATCGTCAATTCGATTAAAGACGCCGGCTACAAACCGGGCGACGACGTTGTTCTGGCTATTGACGCCGCTTCTTCCGAATTCTATGAAAACGGCAAATATGAAATGAAGGGCGAAGGCAAGTCCTATACCAGCGCCCAGATGGTCGACTTCTATAAAGACCTCTGCGCCAAATTCCCGATTTTCTCCATTGAAGACGGTATGGCTGAAGATGATTGGGAAGGCTGGGCTATGCTGACCAAGGCCATCGGCGACAAAGTTCAGCTGGTCGGCGACGACTTATTTGTTACCAACCCGAAACGTCTGGCTATGGGCATTGAAAAAGGCGTTGCCAACTCCATTCTGGTTAAGGTAAACCAGATCGGTTCCCTGACCGAAACCATGAAGGCTGTTGACCTGGCTCAGCGTAACAAATATACGGCTGTTTTATCGCACCGTTCCGGCGAAACCGAAGATACGACAATTGCCGATATTGCCGTTGCTACCAACTGCGGCCAGATTAAGACCGGCTCTATGTCTCGTACGGACCGTATGGCTAAGTACAATCAGCTTATCCGCATTGAGGAAGAACTGGGCGATATGGCTATTTATGCCGGTAAGTCTATTTTGAAAAACAAATAAGTTTCTCGAAATAATCGTAAAAAAGCCTTTCTGTTTTCGGAAAGGCTTTTTTATTATCCGAACCGCAAAACAGCAGATGACATGGTAATTCTGAGGAAAAATCTGTTTCCGACCTTAGCTGCCACCCGGAAAGACTGAGACAGAAGAAATAACTTTTATCCCGGTCTATTGTCACGAAAGGAGGAAAACAACAAGAAACGTCTGCCGCTAAAACAACTTCAAAACCGAACGGGCGGCGCGGGAGGCCAGAGAAAGAGCGTTAACAGCCAGCAAACTGCGGGTCTGCAAAGCGAGCATATTAGCGCTTTCCTAATTCATGTCGGCCAAAACCAATTTATCCGCGCCTTCTTCCAGAATATTTATCATTTTTTCGGTAAAGTTTTGCCGTATGGTCAGAATATTATGGCAATATCCAAAAGAAGCATCATATTCCCGCAAGGTATCCATCTTATCTGCCAGACAGGAAAGCGAATTTTCACCCGCGTAAACTGAAGATGCTTTGATTTTTACGGCAGACCCGGAAGAAGAAAAATAGGACTTTCCAACCAACGACTGACCGTCGGCAAGTTTCAGGACAGTCTGAGACATATCAATATCATTTTCAACAACAATTATTCCCGATCTGCCGGAATTGACGGCGGCCAGAAGTTCTTCTTCTGTCGAAACCCTGGCAATTACATTCTCCGCTTCCGACAAAGCCTGATTTGCGACAGCCGCCGCCTGTCCGAGAAGAGCCTGAGCCGTTTGGATGGTTTCGGCAACGGCTTTTAGCGTTTGAATTCCCTGAGACATTGCATCCAAAAGAATATTTAAATCGCCGGCACGGTCAGACAAAGATTGCGCGGTATAAAAAGCAGACGGGTTGTCAATGGCCGTGCTGAATTTAAGGCCGGCCGCCAGGCGATTGGACGTCAGATCCTGCAGTTTTGCAGTATTCTGCAAACTGAGAAGCGTCGCACGCATTGAGCTGTTTAAATTTAAACCGGCCATTTTGAAAAAAATCCGCACATGCTTTAGTTGTATACAAATAATATAGTAGTCTGGAAATTTAAATTTCCATTACCCCATTATTTTTTTTGGATACAAAATTGCGCAAAGCAAAAAAGATTTTTTATAAGAAAAAATCAGGCGTTTTAACGACGTTGAACCGCCTGTTCCGCAGCTTTTGAAAAAGAGGCATTGCGGCGCAGCTTCATTGCTTCCAGAAAAAGAGACGAACTTCTGGGGATAAAATGTGTGCCGGAACAGTCCACCTTGCCGACAAACAGCCGGGCATGGCGATCCAAATTCATGGCGGGATCCCTGTCCAGCCAGTAGCCGGATCCACCGTATACCGACGTGTCTTTCCTGTTATCAGACGCACTCCTGCAGCCTGAAGCCATGAAATGAACATGACCGTTATTCAGAAGCTTTTTCCAGTCTTTTTCCAATACGGGAGCATTGAAAATAATCGGATCAAAAACCAACCGCTCCGTTTTGACGCTGTCTTTGTAAACCGGCAAGTCCAGAGCCAGCGCCACATGGTAGCCTTCCCATTCCCGTTTGCCGGTTCCGTTCGCGTTATCCGCGGCAAAAACCGCCTCCAGATTATGTCCTTCCTGCGGCAGGCACCAGACCTTGAGCGGCAGACGCCCCTCTTCTCTGGCTTTTTGCGCCAAAAGATGCGCAAATGCAAAACAACAGCCGTTTTTATAAGCATATTCTTCTTTTGGAAACAACTCGGCTTTCCAGCGGTTGAACATTTGGGCATAATCTAAAATCTTTTGATGATCGAGTTCCATGTTTTTCCTTTCCGCCGTTGGTTTGCTTCGGACAGACACCCCTGCCACGCCCCAGACAGATGTTCTTTTCCGCCGCAGTTCCGTCCTGATGCGGGCAATAATCCGCTTCGGCAAAACATCTTTTTGTTTCAGTATAGCAACTATTTGGACAAAAATAAAGAAAAACTTTCTTGCATTATCGGCAGAATTTTGATAAAACTTCAGGTAACAAAAGTATTTATTATGGGAAAGTATGTATTTTTTTTCAGAAGGCAGAGATTTCAATATTTAATGCAGTCCGTCATGTTAGCAACCGCCGGTATCCTGCTTACGCTGGGGACGGCCGTCTGCTTTTATCTTATTTGGGCACCGAGTCAGGATTACGGCGCATCGCTTGCCTGGTTTATGTTTTTTATTCCGGGTATTGTCGCCTATTACCGACCGCTGCTTTGCAAAAGGATCGGATCACTGGCTTTTTTCTGGCTGGCGGCTTTTTCCATGTCGTTTCCGATGACCTGGATTATTGCCAAAAGCGGTTTGCCGCTGGTCTTTTATGCTCTGGCTGCGGCAGTCGGTCTTTTTATTCTCAGCTTTTACAGGGGGCTGAGAGTTCAACACTGCCCGACGGTTTCGCAAATAACGGGACTGATGTTTGTCTGCGTTATTGTCGCTGTTTTTTTGGAAATTTCTTTTGCAATATTCAACGGAAGCATACCGTCGATGTTTTTTACTTTCGGCGTGGCGGCTGTTATTTTCGGTCTGTATAATGTCCATGACGTTTATCAATTTATGAAAAAATATCCGCCATATTCCGGACACCGGCAAAAAGAAATTTACAATGATATTTATGAGACGGCGCTGCTTTTGTATCTGAACTTTTTCGGCATGCTGTTTATCGCCGATTTTATGAAGTTTCTGATACGCGTTATTATTGATTTTCCGCCTAAAAAAAGCGTTTCCTCATGAGGAAACGCTTTTTTGTTTCAGAACTCCCGATTAAAAACCGGCAATGCGGGCCAAAGCTTCCTCAATTTTGGCTTTGTTTTCCAAAGCTTCGGCCTGACGGCGTTTTTCTTCCTCGACGACCGCCGCCGGCGCCCGTTCAACGAAACTGGCATTGCCCAGTTTGCGCGCATAGCCTTCCAGATTTTTGTTCAGAGACGCCAGCTCCTTGTTCAGGCGTTCCTTCTCGGCGGCAAAATCGACAACTCCCTTGAGCGGCAGCAAAATAACAGCCTCTTTGAAAACGCTTTGAACCATATCTTTGCTGATTTCGGCAGACGGCGCAAAACACTCAAGTTTTTCCAAACGGGCCAGAGAACAGATAATCCGGTTGAACTGTCGCAGAGCCGCGGCACTTTCGCCGTTGGCATCTTTCAGATAGACAGTCAGTCTGGTGCTAGCCGGAAGATTCATTTCCGAACGGAGAGAGCGGATGGCGGTGATCAGGTCTATTGCCCAGTCAACCTCTTTTACAACCGCGGCGTCAAAGTTTTCGGCCTGCGGCCAGGGCGCCTTAATCAGCTTTGTTTCCGGTCCGACCAGATTATTCCACAGTTCCGTGGTAATAAAAGGCATAAACGGATGCAGAATAATCAGAATCCGTTTCAAAACCCAGGCAAAGACTGCTCTGGTTTCTGTTTTCACCTCTTCGTCCGCTCCGTAAAGAACAGGCTTGATCATTTCGATATACCAGTCACAGAACGTGCCCCAGACAAACTGGTAAACAGCGTTGGCGGCATCCGAGAAGCGGAAGGCGTTCAGATTGTCCGTAACCTCTTTGGTTGCCTGCTCAGCTTTGGCGACAATCCATTTGTTAACAGTGTCTTTGACGCGGCTGACATCAAAATCCGCGGGGAGAGACACTTCGTTCATCTCGCCGAACCGCGCCGCATTCCAGAGTTTTGTAGCAAAATTGCGATAGCCGGCAATACGGGCCTCGCTTACGTTGATGTCGCGCCCCTGCGTCTCCATGGCCGCCATGAAAAAGCGCAGCGCATCCGCGCCGTATTTCTCAATCGTTTCCATCGGGTCTATGGTGTTTCCCTTGGATTTTGACATCTTACGCCCCTGCTCGTCCCTGACCAGGCCATGCATGTATATCTTTCTGAACGGAACCTCTTTCATCATGTACATGCTCATCATCATCATGCGGGCAACCCAGAAGAAAATAATGTCAAATCCGGTTACCAGAACCGACGTCGGATAAAAGGTTTTCAGATATTCGGTCTTATCCGGCCAGCCAAGCGTCGAAAAAGCCCAGAGCCCGGAAGAGAACCAGGTGTCAAGGACATCGGTTTCGCGCGTCAGAGCAACATGGCGGCCGTAATGTTTGTCAGCAACGGCCTGCGCTTCTTCCTCATTTTCCTCGCAGAAGATTTCTCCGTCAGGTCCGTACCAGATCGGCATCTGATGTCCCCACCACAGCTGGCGCGAGATGCACCACGGCTGAATATTGCGCATCCACTCAAAATAAGTTTTTTCATAGGTTTTGGGAACAAATTCAGTTTTTCCCTCTTCGACAACCCGGACTGCCTCTTTGGCCAATTTCGGAGCATCGACAAACCACTGGTCGGTCATCAGCGGCTCAATGACAACATCGGAACGCTCGCCGTACGGAATAACCATCGGATGGTCTTCAATCTTTTCCATCAGGCCCAGTTCTTCCAGTTTTTCAATCGTTTTCCGGCGGGCCGTCTGTGTGTCGAGCCCCGGGAAAGGCGTATTTTCGTTCAGGGTGGTGTCCGGGTTCAGAATATTAATCAGCGGCAGATTATGGCGTTTGCCGACCTCGAAATCGTTGAAGTCGTGCGCCGGCGTAATTTTAACCGCGCCGGTACCTTTTTCCGGATCCGCATGTTCGTCGCCGATAATCGGAATTGAACGATTGACAATCGGCAGAACGGCTTTTTTGCCGATTAAGTGCTTCAGTTTTTCGTTCTCTTTGGAAACAGCGACCGCCGTATCGCCAAACATGGTTTCCGGACGGGTGGTGGCAATATGGATGAATTCGCCTTCGCTGCCTTCAATCGGATATTTGTAATAATACATTTTACCGACGGTTTCCTTCTGAACGACCTCGAGATCGGAAACGGCCGTCATAAATTTCGAATCCCAGTTGACCAGCTTTTTGGCTTTATAAATCAGTCCGTCTTTATACAGATTTACAAAGATTTTGCGGACGGCGCGGCTTAAGCCTTCGTCCATTGTAAACCTTTCGCGGCTCCAGTCGCAGCTGGCGCCGAGACGGCGGAGCTGGCGGCAGATTGTGCCGCCGCTTTGCTCTTTCCACTTCCAGACGGTTTCAATAAATTTTTCGCGGCCCAGATCATGACGCGTTATGCCGTCTTTGGCAAGATTGCGCTCAACAACCATCTGAGTTGCAATACCGGCATGATCCATGCCCGGCTGCCACAAAACGTTTTTGCCCAGCATGCGGTTATAGCGGATTAAAATATCCTGAAGGGTATCGTCCAGCGCATGTCCCATATGCAAGACGCCGGTAACATTCGGCGGCGGGATAACAACGGCAAAAGCCTCCTTGTTCTTATCCATATCAGGCTTAAAGTCGCCATTTTGCTCCCAGGAAGCATATATCTTTTCTTCAAAATCTTTCGGGTTGTAGTTTTTTTCTAACATCTTAGTTCCTTATTTTACTGCAAAATCTGTCTTGTATAAACTGCAAAAAGCCCTCGGGTTTCCGGGGGCATGAAAAGCTTACAGGTCGGTTCAGGCACTGCTTTTAAGAACTGACCTTTGCCATCACTCGTTCAATTTCTTTTCTGACCAGAGCTTCGACAACAGCCGGCAAATTCCGGTTCAGCCAGATTTTGGTCTGGCGGGAAATTTCTTCCGTCGCCGTTTTTTCAAAAGAAAATCCGCTCTCAAGATTTTTCATAACCAGTTCGGCGACAACATCGCGTATCAGAGCCTCGACGGTCAGACCGCCGTTTCCCAGATCGATTTTATCCATAACCTCATTAACGGTCCGGCCGGCCGGAGAACTGTCTTCTTCTTTTTTGGCCTCGGAAAACATCTTGGCAAAGTTGCTGATAATACTGGCGGACAAATCAACAGCCTCATCATCCGAAGCCTCGGGAAGTTTGCCGTCCGGAACGGCGCCAACCGCCGCAGGCTCGGCTTCCGCAACTTTTTCGCGGTCTGCATCGGCAGCAGCTTCGTCATGCGGAACCGCGGGCATTTCTCTCTGCTCTTCAATAACGGCATTTTCATAAGAATTATCCGTCGGATCATCAAAATTTTCTTCCCGCGCGGGATCTTCCGGCTGACCGTCCAAAATCGCATTCAGGGTCGCGTCGTCAATAATGCTTTCTTCCATGATTTCCGCCGCGGCAGAATGCGGCTTGTCATCTTCTTCCGGCGAATAAATCGGGTCGGCGTCGAGATCAACTTTCGGCAGGTCAAAATCAAGATCCGGCACGGTCATTTCCCGGTTATCGGCCGCGTTCAGCCCTTTTTCCTCAAAATTTTCCGTTATTACTCCATTGACGGAATCATCCAATTCGGGCAGCGAAACATCGTCCAGTTCCGGAAGAGAAAGATCCTCGCCGTCAGCAAGTTCCATGGAAATACCGGCCAGTTCGCGGTCAATGTTTATTTCTTCCGCCGGCAGAACCTCTTCCCCGCCTTGCTTGTCTTCCTTTTTGGCAGGGGCTTCGGGCGCCATTCCGGCAGCAGCGTCGGAAGATGCCGCGGCCGGCGTATTGTCCGTTTCCACAATCATGGCCGGCGAAAGCGTCAGAACATCGTCAAGAGGATCTTCCGGAGCTTCGTCATTGGCAGAAGACGCCGTGTCCGGCGCAATGACGTCCGCTGTGGACAGAGGAGTATTTCCGGCGTCCTGCCGGGCAGAATCAGCCCGGGACTCATTTTCCGACGGAACAGAGACTTGCGGCGCAAAAACCGGCGTGTCTTCCTGATGAACGGGACCTGAATTTTCATCCGAAACAGAATCGGCATTCGGAAGGCCTGAAGAAGACGCAGCGGTATCCGGACGGTTCTGTTTCTGTCCGTCGATATCTTCCGCCAAAATATCCTTAATTGAGGAAAGGATATCCTCCATTGACAATTCTTCGCCTGTTTCTTCCGCCATCATTTTACATCCCTAAGAACCATTTCAGAATAAAATAACAAGTTATTATTGATTAATCAACAGATAAAGACAACCATTTATCACGGGTTTCCTTATAATATTTTTTCGGATTGTACAATTCAACATTCAGCTTCAGGTCTTCTGCAGTCAGTTTGCCCATGGACAGCAGCAGGCTCATGGCCGAAACATAGTAATCGCGGCGGGCCTTTACTTCCTCGACGTTAGAGTTGAGCAGTTCCTGATAAGCGTCTAAGACATCCAAAATCGTGCGATTGCCGAGAGCTTCCTCTTTCTGGACGCCGTCCAGCGCTATTTCGTTCGCCTTTATCTGATCCTTGATGGATTCAATTTTGGCCTTGTTGGTTATCATATATTCCCATGAACTCGTTACGTCGGAAACAGCCTGACGCTCAGCTTCCAGAACCTGTTCCTGTGCCTGCCATTTCTGATATTTGCTCTGGCGGATTTTGGCGCGCGTTTCGCCGGCCGTATACAGCGGAACCGTCATGTTCAGCCCCCATTCAACACTGTCAACCGTCGCATCCTTGGTATAGGCATTGGCATCGCTTTTGCTGGTAGACGCCGTGCCGTCCAATGTCAGGCTCGGCAGCAGCGCGCCGTTGTTGGCCGCAACATTATAAACTCTTGAATCGAGAATATCCTTGGCGGCGCGGATTGAATAGTTGTTGCCGCGGGCATAATTTAACGCCTCGTCAAAAGTCTGGGGCAGAAATTCATTGAGATTGGACGGTTCCTCAAGGTTTTCCGGCTTATTGCCGATAATTCTGCGGTAAATGGATTTGGACGCTTCCAGATTGCCTTCGGAAGCAATGCGGTCCGCTTTTGCCTGAGAATAGCGCGCCTGCGCCTGAGAGACGTCCGTGCGGGTTACCTCACCGACGTTAAAACGCTCGACAGTCTCGTCCAGTCTTTTCTTTAAAAGCTTTTCATTATTTTTCTGAAGCTTGACAATCGCCTGGTCTCGGACAACGTCCAGATAAGCCGTCGATGAATCCAGCAGGACATTCTGCTCAACGTTATACAGGTTATTCTGTTCCGCCCGGACATTGCTGTCTGCCGACTTGACAGAGTTAACCGTGCTGAAGCCGTTGAACAGCGGCTGGCTGATTTTTGCCGCGGCCGATTTGGTCGTGCCGCCTTCATCATTGGGATTCAGGTCATTGTTCACATCGGAATCGGTATAGGATCCCGTCAGATAGATATTGGGACGATACCCTGATTTGGCAATGGCCACATTTTCGTCAACGGCGCGTAAATATGCTCTCTGGGCCTGCAACGTCGGGTTTGAAGAATAAGCCGTGCTCAAAGCCTCAAATATATTTTCGGCATTGGCGCGGGGAGCTGATAAAACGGTCGCCGCCAGCAAGGCCGAAAGAAAAGTTTTTTTCATTAAATTTACCTCGTTAATTTAATTATTTGTCAGGAGTATATTACAGTTTCAGACTATTTTGCAACTTTAATTCTTAAAAAACTCATAACTACTTTATTAATCACGGGGAATTATTATATTTTATTAACGATATTTCAAACAATTTACACTAAATTCGGGATAAATCAGAATGTAAAATATTGAATTACAAACTCTTAAGGGGAATAACCGTGAGTAAGAAGGAATCTGCAATAATCAATGAGATTGACAAAGCCAGACTGAAGCTCTCAATAGAACATTACATAAAATACTTCATCGGCAAGAGAACAACCGAAATCAACAAAGACGAGGCTCTGGAAGCAATCGCCCTTGCCGTCCGCGAGTTTGCCATGGACAAGATGTATGAGACCATGGCGCGTTACAACAAGGTCAATTCCAAAAGAATTTACTATCTTTCCATTGAGTATCTCATCGGCCGCTCGCTGGAAAACAACCTCCATAATCTGGGGCTGTTCAATATTCTGAAAAGCATTAAAATCGACGGATTTCCCGATCTGTCGCTGCAGGAAATTTTTGACGCCGAATATGATCCGGCGCTCGGCAACGGCGGTCTGGGACGTCTGGCCGCCTGCTATCTTGATTCAATGGCATCCCTCGGGATTCCGGGCTTCGGCTACGGCATCAACTATCAATTCGGTCTGTTTAAGCAAAAATTTGAAAACGGTTACCAGATCGAACAGGCCGACAGCTGGCTCGGCGAGGACTCACCCTGGCAGTTTGCCCGCCATGACCGCACGGTAACAATTCCCATTTACGGCGAGGTCGAAAACCTGAAAACAGCTACCGGACAGGATACCTATATCTGGATGAATACCCAGCATTTTTACGGCGTGCCCTACGATTTTCCAATTGTCGGCTACGACGGAAAATCCGTCAACTATCTCCGGCTGTTTTCCGCCAAGACCGACGATGAGCTCGACATCAACATTTTCAATGAGGGCGGTTATATGGAAGCGGTCAAGGAAAAAATCCAGACCGAAACAATTTCCAAGGTTTTGTATCCGTCGGACGCCGTCGAATCAGGAAAAGCGCTGCGCTTTGTTCAGCAGTATTTCTTTGTTTCCTGCGCTATTCAGGATATTATCCGCCGTTTTCTGGAAAAGAGCAACGATTTCAGCCAGCTGCCCGATTATGTCTGTATTCAGCTGAACGATACCCATCCGGCTCTGGCCATTCCGGAAATGATGCGCCTGCTGATGGACGAACACGGACAGGAATGGGATGCCGCCTGGGATATCACCACCCGCATTTTTGCCTATACGAACCACACTCTGCTGCCGGAAGCTCTGGAAACCTGGCCGGCCCGCATTGTCGGAAAAATCCTGCCGCGCCATTTGCAGATTATTTATGAGATCAACCGCCGCTTTATAGAATTTGCCAAAGAAAAATTCGGCAACGACAGCGAAAAACTTAATAAAGTTTCGATTGTAACCGGCGAAGGAGACCGCCAGATTATCAAAATGGCCAATCTTTCGATTGTCGGTTCGTTTTCCGTCAACGGCGTGGCAAAACTGCATTCCGAACTCGTTAAGACCTCGCTGGTTCCGGAATTTTACGAACTGTGGCCGGAAAAGTTTACCAACGTAACCAACGGCATTACGCCACGCCGGTGGCTGCTGCATGCCAACACGGCTCTGGCCGACCTGATTTCCAGCAAAATCGGCGAAGGCTGGGTTACCAACCTGAACGAGCTGGAACAGATTGAAGACTACATTGATGACAAGAAGTTTGTCGACAGCTTTATGGACATCAAAAAGCAAAACAAACAAAAACTTGCCCAGCGCATTTTCAAATGCTCCGGCGTCATCGTCAATCCGGACAGCATGTTTATCGTCCATGCCAAGCGCATTCACGAATATAAACGCCAGCTGATGACGATTTTGCAGGTTATCGGCGATTATCTGGCCATCGTTAAGGACAATGTCCGCCCGACCGTGGCAAAGACTTATATCTTTGCAGGGAAAGCGGCGCCGTCGTATAATTTTGCCAAGCTCATCATTAAGCTGATCAACAATGTTGCCGATGTCGTCAACCATGACTCGCGGGTTAATGACATGATTAAAGTCGTGTTTATTCCCGATTACAAAGTTTCGGTCGCCGAAGAGCTTATTCCCGCCGCCGACATCAGCATCCAGAGCTCTACCGCCGGTTTTGAGGCTTCGGGCACCGGAAACATGAAATTTGCCCTTAACGGCGCGCTGACGGTCGGAACTTATGACGGCGCCAATATTGAAATCCGCGAAGCCGTCGGCGAAGACAATTTCTATCTCTTCGGCCTGAAAGAAGGACAGATTCAGGAAATGCGCCGCAACAATGCCTATAATCCGCGGAGTTATTATGAGAATTCGGAATATATCCGCCGGATTTTGAACGCGGTCAATTCCAATACTTTCTGTCAGAAGGATTATGTTCTGCTGTTTAAGGTCATTTACGAAGAACTCCTGAACAGAGACTACTATTTTATTCTGGCAGATCTGGAAGCCTTCAACAATGCGCTGCATGACGCGGAAAAAGACTATCTGGACAAGAAAAAATGGGCGAAAAAAGCCATTACCAATGTGGCAAAAATCGGCTATTTTTCAAGCGACCGCGCGGTTATGGAATACGCGGACCGTATCTGGCACATCAAACCCGTCGATTAAGACGGAAGCTTTTGCGGCGGCGCCGGGAAAGGTATCAGTCATATGCGGGATACTGGACCGAGCGGTTGATGAAAAGACTTCCGAACCGCAAGCCAGTAAAAAACCTGCCGTTGTGGCAGGTTTTTTATTTTTATCGTCCGTTTCGGTTATCGTTGTTCCGGTCTCTGTGAAAAGACGAATCGTGCTTTGAAAAATCAAACTTCGGATAACCGTAGTTTTTGGGCAGGTAAATATCTTTGACGCCATAGTCTTTCAGACTGTTGTTGACTTCGGCGATTTCCTGCTCGGCGCTTTCGACAACCTCATGCACCAGATCACGAAGTTCTGACCTTTCTTCTTTATCGAGTTTTTTATTGTTGTCATATGACGTAAGGAGTTCCTGAGTTGCCTTTTTGACCTCGCCCTGGATCATTCCCTTATAAATTGTCTGGGCTTCCGCCGGTTTCAGATTGCGAACCAGCGTATCAGGATTGACGCCGGCATTCAGGATGGCTTCTCTTTCCGCCGCCGAAAACTGATTCAGCATGTCGGAAACCTTTCCGCTTTCGTAACTGCCGTACAGTTTGTAGAACTTGGCCAGTGCTCTTGCCGCACCGGCAACTTCGACCGCGCCTTTTTCCTTATCGGCCTTGGCATCGCTGATTTTGGACTCAAACAGTTCTCTCAGGCCGCCGCTGCCCTCATACATGTCGCGGAACGGCGTATATTTATATTCGGCCTTAAGATTGTTGATGTATTTGGCATTTTTATGCTCGGCGAAAGGCTTGCCCTTCTGATCCTTGATCGCGCATTTTTCCATCCACTCCGCCATAGCCAGCTTATATTCCAGAAATTCTTTGGAGGAAAGTTTGGGCTCTGCTTTCGACAGCATTTCCTTGACCTTAGCCTCGGTCAGATTGCCGAGACGCGGAACAAGGCCGTTTTTGGCGCAGGCAAAACGAAACTCTTCTTCATCGTTTTCGTTCATGCCGCTCGGAAAGCTCATATGCGTGCAACCCGATTTTTTGGCCATGCGGGCAATACCGCCGGCATAGGCGCCGCTAATTTTCTTGTTGCCCGGCATCGCATAGTTGATTTCCAGCCTGGGGTTGCCGTCTTTGTCTTTACCCATGCGGGAATAAATCTTCAGAGCGTATTTGACTTTTACGTTGCCTTCCTTGTCTATTTTGCCGTCAAGCTCACGGTTGTCAAAATTACCCTGATCATAAATAACCCAGACATCGTACCCGCCTTTTATTTTATATTCTTTGAAGGCTGTATAGCCTTCTCTTTTGTTCATGCCGTTTTCGCCATAAACCCAGTCATTGATCTGAGCAACCGTATTTTTGTAATCGTAATTCTGCGGAGCCGGCGCCTCGGTGGCAACATCAGCCCTGTCATCATTAACCTGCTCCTGGGTTGCCGCGGCGATTTCGGTCTGATCATGCAAAAGCTCTTTGTTTTCTTCGTCCTTTGCCTGCTGATAATAAGCAGCCAGTTTATCGTCAATGCCTTCGGGCAGAGAAAGGCCGCTGATGCCGTGGCGATCCAGATAATTGATGATTGAGCGCATGGCTTCCAGACTCATTTTGTCGATTGTTTCCTGATTAAAATGAATTTTGCCGTCGCTGATGACAAAACCGTAAGGAACATTTTCGTGCTGAAGCAGAACAGCCAGACAGGGTTTGCCGTTATGCTCGCCCAGCTCGACTTTTTTGCCGCTTTCAGGAATCTGCGACGTGCTGTCTTTGACAGCATAGAGAGAGGCATAAAGCTCCGGATCCTTGTTATAAATATTTTTCTGGGTCTTTATCGCGTTTTCCTGATTTTTCAGCTGCTGTACTTTCCGCCCTTCAGCTGACGTCTCCAGTTCCGTCTGGTTAATTTTAACCTTAAGATCTCTGACGGCCTCTTCAATATAGCTTGCAAAATCGCCTTTCAGCTTCTGACCTTCCTTGCTCAGGCGCAGCATATCCATTTTATACTGCGGCGAGGCGGCAGCCCTGAATTTCCGCTCTAATTCCTTAGTCCGCTGTTCATAATCCGGCAGATTGGGATCCAGACTCTGCACGGCCGCGTCAAATTCGGCCTTAGCCTGCTGATAGGCTTCGGTCTCTTTGAGCGTCTCCTCTTCTTCCACAAACCGCTTCTCAACATCATTCACGTCTTTTCTAAATTTCTGCACCATTCTGCGATGATAAGCCCGCGGATCTTTGTTTATTTCATCTATCTGATTTTGCAGTTCGGAGATTTTTGCGTCGTTTTCCGCTTTTCCTGCTTCATAATCCCTGACAGCCTTTTCAAGATCTGCCCGTTTTGCGGCAAGCTCATTATCCAATGCCAGACCGACGGCTTCGGCCGTATAGCTCTCATCGACATTGGTACGGCTGTACAAAATATGCTTCAAGGGTTTCTCTTCTTCTGCCATGGTTTTATCCTCTGCCTAGAATTTCTTTATTTTCATAATAGCATAATTTTCCAAAAATGCAATAATTTTTGTCAATATTTCCAAAGCTTAACAAATTTGTCATAAACATTTTGTTTCTTGTGGTTTGATTATAAAAGAAAATGCTTAAAAATCCATAAACCGGGCATTTTAAGACAAAAAAGAAGCCCCGCAAGCAGGGCCTCCTGTTTCTCCGGATCAGAACCGGTTATTTTTTCAGCACGACAACGCCCGGAAGCTCTTTACCTTCCATCCATTCCAGGAAAGCGCCGCCGGCCGTGGAAATGTAGCTCAGCTTGCTGGCAACGCCGGCATTTTCCAAAGCAGAAACTGTATCGCCGCCGCCGGCAACCGACATCAGCCGGCCTTCCTGCGTCAGGGTTGCCGCATGTTCGGCAACTTTGTTGGTCGCATTGTCAAACGGCTTCATTTCAAAAACGCCCAGAGGACCGTTCCAAACGAGGGTTTTGGTCTCGTCAAGCTGTTTGTTGATGGCGGCAATCGTCTTTTCGCCGACATCGAGCAGGCTCCAGCCTTCAGCCGGAATATGCTCCAGATCTACGGTCTTGTGCTCGGCCATCGGCTTAAATTCTTTGGAAACGACCACATCAACCGGAAGAATAATTTCGCAATTGTTTTCCTTGGCGGTTTTCATGATGTCTTTGGCCGTGTCAATCATATCCATTTGAACCAGAGAGTTGGCCTCGTTGACCGTATTGATGCCGGTCGCCTTCATAAAGGTATGAGCCATACCGCCGGAAATGACCAGTTTGTCAACTTTCTTGACCAGATTGTTCAGCAAGTCCAGTTTGGTCGAAACTTTGGAACCGCCGACAATGGCCATCAGCGGGCGCTTGGGATCATTCAGACCTTTGGAAAGAGCGTTGACCTCCTCTTCCATCAGCAGTCCCATGGCCGCCGGACGCAGTCTGGCCGCCGCAACCATGGACGCATGAGCGCGGTGCGCGGTCGAAAAAGCGTCGGAAACATAAACGTCGGCCGGTTTGACCAGTTCTTCGGCAAATTTTTCGTCGCCTTTTTTCTCTTCGTCATAAAAACGCAGATTTTCCAACAGCAGAACTTCGTCGCCTTTCATAGCCTTAACAGCCTGCTCAACTTTCGGACCAATGCAGTCGTCAACAAAAACGACCGGATGGCCGAGAGCTTTCTGCAGGTCCTTAACGATATGGCTCAGGGAGTTTTTCATGTCGCCTTTGCCTTCCGGACGGCCGAAGTGGCTGACAACAACAACTTTAGCGCCTTTTGACATCAGCTCTTTGATTGTCGGAACCGTACGGTCGATGCGCGCGGTGTTGGTTACGTGAAAATTTTCATCCATCGGCACATTGAGGTCAGCGCGCAGCATGACAACCTTGCCGTTGAGATCGCCTAAATCCTTTATTGTTTTGTATTCCATTTGTTTTTTCCCGAAATATAACAGAATCCCCGCGGCCGGCAGACCGCATGCCCGGAGGCAACGGCCGCAGACAGCGGGGACTGAAGATTAACCGTTAACTTTGTTCATATGGGCAACGAGGTCAAGAACCTTGTTGGAATAACCCCACTCATTGTCATACCAGCTGACAACCTTTACAAAAGTCGGCGTCAGAGGAATACCGGCCTTGGCATCGAAGATAGAAGTGCGGGCATCGCCGAGGAAGTCGGAAGAAACAACCTGGTCTTCGGTATAGCCGAGAATGCCTTTGAGCTCGCCTTCGGAAGCGGCTTTCATCGCCTTGCAGATTTCCTCGTAAGAAGCGGGCTTCTCAAGGTTGACCGTCAGGTCGACAACGGAAACGTCCAGCGTCGGAACGCGGAAAGACATACCGGTCAGTTTGCCGTTCAAAGCCGGAATAACTTTGCCGACGGCTTTGGCAGCGCCGGTAGAAGACGGAATAATGTTGCCGGCAGCGGCGCGTCCGCCTCTCCAGTCCTTCATGGACGGGCCGTCAACCGTTTTCTGGGTGGCCGTGGTGGCGTGAACCGTGGTCATCAGACCGTCTTTGATACCGAAAGCATCGTTCAGAACCTTGGCGATCGGAGCCAGGCAGTTTGTGGTGCAGGAAGCGTTTGAAACGAACTGAGTGCCCTTTACATAAGAATCGGTGTTGACACCGCAGACGAACATCGGCGTATCATCCTTGGAAGGAGCCGACATAACAACATATTTCGCACCGGCGTCAATATGCCCCTGAGCCTTTTCTTTGGTGAGGAACAAACCGGTAGATTCAACAATATAGTCCGCACCGATTTCGCCCCATTTCAGATCAGCCGGGTTCTTTTCTGCCGTAACGCGGATGGCTTTGCCGTTGACAACGAGCTTGCCGTCCTTTACTTCGATAGAACCTTTGAACTGGCCGTGCATTGTGTCATAACGCAGCATATATGCCATATATTCAACATCAATCAGGTCGTTGATGCCGACAATTTCAATGTCATTTCTCTCCTGAGCTGCACGGAAAACCAGACGGCCAATACGTCCAAAGCCGTTAATACCGACGCGAATTGTCATATTTTTATCCTTCCATAATATTAGTAAGTTTATTCATGCGGACAGCCCCGCACGGGCATTAATTTAATCGTCGTTAATTTAACACGAAACTTGATTTTTTCAAGCGAAATTTAAGGTTATATACGGAAAAGGTGATTTATGCCCAAGGAAAGCGAAACAGCGCAAAATCGTAAAATTTCTTAATTGAAAATTAGCAAAATGCTGTTATACTAAGCTTGCCAGGGGAAATGGTTAGCCCGTGGTGGAGACTAGACACTCCTTACAGAGAACCTATTTGACCTCCGGTTTCTGGAGGATGACGCGATATAAGCCGCTCTGCGGACGAATAAGCGTGCTGTCTCTGTACAGTTTCTAGCTCCTCCACCTTTTCCTGACCGAAAAGGTGGTTTTGTTTTTTAATTTTAACAAAATCAAGAGGAGTTATATAAATGAAAAATTCAGAAGTCAAAGAACTTAAGCAGATTGAACGGACACTCTCGCAGCAACTGCATGACGCCCGTATCAGCGCCCAGCTTTCGCTGGAACAAATTCACGAAAAAACAAAAATTCCCATGCATATTATCGATAAACAGGAAATCGGCCTGGTGCCCGTGCAGCTGCCGATCCTGTATCTGCTAGCAAAGGCCTATAACAAAAAGGTGCAGATCAATCTGGTCAGCCTCTGAAAACAAAAGCCCCTCTTTTCGAGGGGCTTTCCTTAAACGCCTATATTATGGGATATTTGCTCCCCTTAATATTTACCCCAATGGATTTTTTCTTCCTTGTAACGGTCTTCCGGCTGTTTGGGCGTTTCGGCCGGATAACCCATGGTTACAATGGCAAACGGGCGGATATTTTCCGGCAGATGCAGATATTCCCGCAGGTCATCGACAACTTTCTGCATCGGCGCGGCGCCGCAATAACAGGTTCCGATGCCTTTTGCCCAGGCGGCCAGCATCAGGTTTTCGGTCGCAATGGCGCAGTCGACGTCGACAAAGCTCCAATGCTCGTTTTCTTTGGCACGGCTGAAAGACTGGTTGATGTCTCCCAGAACAAAAACAACACAGGCGGCGTCTTTGGCAAAAGAGGTCCAGCGCTGAATATGGCGCAGGTGCCCCAAAATCTCCTTATCGTCCACGACCAAAAACTCCCACGGCTGTTTGTTGTGGGCTGTCGGCGCATATTGCGCGGCTTTGATGATTTCTCTGATTGTTTCCTTATCGATTTTTTGGTCAGTATATTTGCGGACTGAACGGCGGGTCAGAAGACCTTCCATCATTTCCATGATATCATTCCTTATAAAGTTAATTCACTACCCTCTGCAAACTTTCTATACGCGGCAATACCGAATTTTCGATAATAAAACTGATGGCCTTTTCCACCATTTTGTCCGTGTAGCGGAAGGTATTAGAAATCTCTTCCATATTTTCGGCCTTGTCAAGTTTTTTCGCCAGAGTGCTGTAAACCTCCGCCAGTTCGCTCAGAGAATCAATCATTTGAGCCACAAAGGCCGGCAGTTTCAGATCTTCGCGTCCGCCCCAGAAGCCCTCGACATAGCCCAGCTCAACCTCGGCAAACCGGCGGGCGCAGGCTTCCGCCAAAGCGTCTTTCCCTTTCAGTTTTACCTCCGAAAGCTTTACCTTGTTCAACTTTACCTTAAGAAAAATATCGTCCCATAACCCCATGAAAAACTTAAAAAACAAATCGGCTTCCTCTTTGGTCTGCAGGCGCGGTTCGCGTCCCTGCTCCCAGAACGAGGAAATGACGTCTGTCGGCCGCAGATCCATGTTCGGGCTGCAGACGGCGCCGGCAAATTTCATTTTGACCACGGGAAGCGGCGTCGGACAATCGTAGTGCCCGAGAAATTTTTTGAAGCCTTCGTCGCCGATATATTCATTTGTGCTTTTCATTTTAATCTTCTTCATATATATATGTTTTGTGCAAGTTTCTTTAATGTAGTGGAGTTTTTAAAATTGTCCAGTGTAAAAATAGCAATTGCTTTCGTCGTTTTGGCGTCTGTCTGCGCCTGCTCGATCCTGGATCCGTTTATCGACCGGCGGCGCAATGCCGGCGAACGGAACCCCGACCTGCTGTATGTCGGAGAATCGAAACCAGACGCTCCCGCCATCTGCTATAATATTCTGACCACGGATCTGGCGACCCTTCAGAAAATGGCCGATGAGGAATGCGTCAGACAACGCACGGGTACCCGCGCCGAAATCGTCAAACAGACAATTTTCACCTGCCGTCTTCTGCTGCCGAACCACCTTTACTTCAGGTGCGTGCCGTAATCCGGCCGCGAACGCGCGCCCGAAGGTTTTCGGAAAGGCGCCGCAGCGCGCGGCGGCGGAAGTTATTTTAGGCTGTTGCCTTTTATAATATTTTCCTATAACCTATGTCGCAGTTTTTTTAATATAAACAGGAATAAACAAATGGAACTATCAATTGAAAAAGCCCTGAACCAAAAGTTTGCCAGCATCTTTGAACAGCTTGGCCTGGATACCAAATTCGCGACGGTAAAGGTTTCGGACCGTCCGGATCTGAGCGACTTTCAATGCAACGGCGCCCTGGCTCTGGCCAAACCCCTGCGCCGCAATCCGCGCGAGATTGCCCAGGAGATCGCCTCGCGGCTGGAGCAGGACAACGATATTGAAAAAGTTTCAATCGACGGTCCCGGCTTTATCAACGTTACCCTGAAAAACGAGTTTATTGCCTCCGTTCTGGACAATATGGCCGCCGACGAAAGGTTCGGCGTCGCCAAAACCGCCCGGCCGAAAAAAATCGTGATAGATTCCGGCGGGCCGAACGTTGCCAAAGCGCTCCATGTCGGACATCTGCGCTCGGCCGTCATCGGCGAAGCCATCCGCCGGATCGAAAAATTTGCCGGCAACGAGGTTATTTCTGACGTTCATCTTGGCGACTGGGGAACGCCCATGGGCATGATTCTGGCGGAAATCATCAATCAGGACGGCAGTCTGGCCAAAACGGAAACCTATAATATCGACGAGATTTCCGCCTTTTACAAAAAAGCCAATATCCGCTGCAAAGAAGACGAAAACGCCAAAGAAAAAGCCCGCCTCATTACCGCCGAACTTCAGGACGGAAATCCGGAATACCGCAAAGCCTGGCAGCATCTGCGCAAAGTATCGGTCGAAGCCATCAAAAAGAATTATGACGTTCTTGAAGCCGAGTTTGATCTCTGGCTGGGAGAAAGCGACGCGCATGACGCCAGCGCCGAAGTTGTCAGAATCGCCAGGGAAAAAGGCGTTGCCGAAATGGACGACGGCGCCCTGATCATCCGCCTGGAAGAAGGCAACAAACCCAAACCGCCCGTTATTCTCATTAAGAGCGACGGCGGGTTCGGCTATCAGATTACGGATATCGCGACCATCAAAATGCGCGCCGAAGACCTGAAGGCCGAGGAAATCATCTATGTGGTCGACAAACGCCAGTCCCTGCATTTTGAACAGGTTTTCGAAGCGGCCGGAAAACTCGGCATCGCGCCCGGCGTTACGATGAAGCATATCGGTTTCGGCACGGTCAACGGCAAAGACGGAAAACCGTTCAAGACCCGCGACGGCGGCGTTATGAATCTGGAAGATCTCATCAACCTGTCCAAAGACAAAGTGCGCGAATCTATGCCCAAACCCGGAGAAGTCGAAGGATATGACGCCGATTATATTGAAAAGCTGGTCGGAGAGATCGCCGTCGGCGCCATTAAATTTCAGGATTTAAAAAACACCATCTCCGCCGGGTATATCTTTGAGCTTGACGACTTTGCAAAATTCGACGGCAAGACAGGACCCTATATCCAGTATGCCATCGCCCGCATCAACTCCATTCTGCGCAAAGCGGCCGAAAACGGCATTGCTCCCGGAAAAATCATTATCAGCAACGCCGAAGAACGCGAGCTTCTGCTGAAAATATCACAGCTGGGAAATGTTATTGCCCGCGCGCACGAAGACAAAGAACCCAGTATTATTTCAGACTACGCTTATACTCTGGCGCAGACATTCAGCAGCTTTTACAATGCGGCGCCGATTATGAGCGAAAAGGACAAAACTCTGGCCGCGTCGCGTCTTAAAACGGCAAAAATGACCAAAGACGTTTTGACGCTGCTGCTTTATCTTCTGGGCATCAAGGCGCCGGAAGTCATGCTGAAAGCCGCGAATTAACGGATTTTTCGGTAAAAAGCCGCGCGCGAAACAAAAATGCCGAAAATTGCGAATATCCCGGCATATGCGAATATCCCGGCATAAAAGATAAAAAGCCCCGACCGGGGCTTTTTTTTGACAACGTTACGGCACTTTGCACAACAGCAAAGTCCTGACCAGTTTTTTTTGACAACGTTATGGCGCTTTGCACAACAGCAAAACCCTGACCAGTTTTTTTTGACGACGTTATGCGCCTTGCACAACAGCAAAGTCCTGACCAGTTTTTTTGACGACGTTATGCGCCCTGCACAACAGCCAAGTCCTCACCAGTTTTTTTGACGACGTTATGCGCTTTGCATAACAGCGCAGAGGAGATGGGGAAAAACAGGCGTTTTACAGAGCGGAATGCTCTGAGAAAGAAATCCCTCTGGGGGCAGCCATTCTATAGAGAGGAACGTTTTGCGGAGCCCCGCTTCAGCTTAAAAGACTTCTTCCGTAACATGGGTGCTGACGCTTTTTACGGTGCCTTCCGGATGTCCTTTGACAAAAGTCAGGTAAATATATTTGGTCAGGCTGGAGGGTTTGGTTACCGTTATCTGAAAAGCGACGCGGCCGCCCGTTGTTATCCGTTTGACCGGAGGTTCCTGATTGACGGTCTGCAAAAGCTGAGCGTTTTTATCCAAAAGCTCGGCATGAATCACCGGAATTTCGACAGTCCGCCGCGTCGTATTGACGATAAAGCCGCGAATTTCCATTTTGCGGACATAATCTTCTTCATATTCATTGCGGTTGATATTCTGAAATTCCAGCCCTTCGCCGGGAATGACGCTGTCAACGCCGACAGCAGCATAAGCATATTCCATAAAGGGCAGCAGACGGACAATTTCATAACGCAGATAAAATGCCGACAACAGCATAAGCAGCGCGACAACGGCATAAAGAACCCGGCGGTTCTGACGACGCTGCAGACCCAGACCGAATTTAACCCGGCTCCAGATTTTTTTATGCACGGGCGCTTCTTTTTCCTTTTGAAACAGTTTTTCCGTCTGTTCGGAAAGCCTTGCGAAAATCTCCTGCATTTCGTTTCCGCGGGCAGCTTCCAGCTCTTCTGGCCGCGACGCCGCGGGAGTTTCGGAGGTCTGTTCCGCCGCCGGGGTGTCCGGAACCGGGGCGTCGGCCCCGGAGGAAACATCCGGCGCGGGCCGCGCTTCTTCCCCAGCTTCCGGCTCGTACAAATCCGCCGGGGTGCATAACCAGACTTCGCCGCACTGCGAACATCTGACCTTTTTTCCCGCCTCGGGAATCATGGCCGCTTCAACAGCATAGCCGGTATTGCATTTCGGACATTTTATCAACATATTTTAACCTCTAAGCATCACTATATGCATAAAAAGCATTTAATCAAAGAAAAAAAATATTTTATTAAATATTATATTTGCTATAAGTTAAAAGTACTGAATCGAAAAGGAGTTTTTATTTTGCTGAATAAGGACAGTTCAATTCCGGCCATTATCGAAATGCAAAACGTGGGAATCCGCTACGGACAGGGCCCGGAGATTCTGAGCGACATAAAACTGTCGCTCAAAAAGGGCTCGTTCCATTTTCTGACGGGAAAAAGCGGCGCCGGAAAGACCTCCCTGCTCAGCATGATGTATCTGGCGCAAAAGCCGAGCCGCGGCATTGTCAACGTCTTTGGCAAAAATGTCAATTTTACAAACCGCGACAGTCTTTCTCTGCTGCGGCGCAAAATCGGCGTCGTTTTTCAGGACTTCCGCCTTCTTGACCATCTTTCGGCTTTTGACAACGTGGCCCTGCCCCTGCGCGTATGCGGCATGGACGAGCGGGAAGTCCGCAAAAGAGTCAAGGAGCTTCTGCAATGGGTGGAACTCGACCGGCATATGCTTGACACGCCGGCAACGCTTTCCGGCGGAGAAAAACAGCGCATCGCAATCGCCCGCGCCGTCATCAACCGTCCGGAACTGCTGCTTGCCGACGAACCGACCGGCAACGTTGACAACGATATTGCCCCGAAACTGATGAAACTGTTTGTCGAACTGAACAAACTCGGCACGACCGTCGTTATCGCGACGCACAGCGAAAAGCTTATCAATGACTTTAACTATCCGCGCCTGCATCTGCAAAACAGAGGATTAAGGATTTTTTACCCCAATGACGTTTCGGGTCTGGGAGGAAATATATGATTAACCGCAAACAGGAATTACCCCTGAAGGACGACAGCTCGAGCCTATTTCTGCAGGTTATGATCACTATCGCCGTCTTTTTGTTCGCCGTAACGCTGGCCGGCGTCCTGTCCATAAACTCCATGCTCCTTAACTGGAACCAAAGCATTCTCGGCTCGCTGACCGTACAGATTATGCCCGTCAACAGCATTGATAAGGACAAAGCGCGGGAAGAGACGCTGGAACATCAGAACAAAGCCGTCAGATTTCTGGAATCGCGTCCGGAAATAGAAAAAGCCGTGCCTCTGAAAGACGAACAGCTGGAAAAACTCATCAGACCCTGGCTGGGCGACGGCACCAATATCGGCGACCTGCCAGTTCCCCGCCTGATTGACGTCAAAGTTAAAAAAGGTGAAAATATTAATTTTGCAGAATTGGCGGAAAAACTGGCCAATGCGTCGCCGCAGGCTTCTCTGGACAATCACAAGCTGTGGCTCAACAAATTGATACGTTTTGCCGACGGCCTCAAAATGCTGGCGATGAGCATTCTGCTGCTTGTGGTAACCATTGCCTCAGGCGCGATTTTTTATTCGACCCAGACCAGCCTCGGCCTGCATAAATATATTATCGAAATTCTGCATATGATGGGCGCCAAGGATACTTACGTCGCCCAGCAGTATGCCAAAAGAACCGCCTATCTCGGTCTGACTTCCGGCGCGGCGGGGCTGGCTCTGGCCGTACCGGCAATTTTTGCCATATCCCGTCTTGCGGAACAAATCGAAGGCGGCATCATCAGCGAAGCGACCCTTTCCTGGGGAAGTTGGGTCCTGATTTTGTCACTGCCCCTGTTCTCCTCGCTGATTGCAACCGTTACGGCTTATTATACTGTTAAACGGACTTTGGAAAAGATGATGTAGCATGAAGACACTTTTTTCTATCGGCCTCGCCGCCCTGATTTTGTGGTTTGCCGGTTTTCTGGCCTTTAACTATAAAATCAACAGCTACAAAAAAGACGAGACGGTCAAAACCGACGCCATCATCGTTTTGACCGGAGGTAAAAACCGGATCAGCGAAGCCGTTGAGCTGTTGAACCGCGGCGCCGCCGATAGATTGTTTATTTCCGGCGTGCAGGAAGGTATTTCGCTCAAGGAAATCAGAGAACGCAAGGACGTCAAAATCAAAACCGACAGAAAAATCAGCCTGGAAAACAAATCCAAAAACACTGTCGAAAACGCTATTCAGACCAACGACTGGATTAAAAAAAACAATATTTCTTCCATCCGTCTGGTTACGTCAAACTACCATATTCCGAGAAGCCTGGAAGAATTTCGCGCGCAGAATCACAGGCTGCATATTGTGCCGCACCCCGTCTATTCGGATAATGTTTCAAAAAAGTGGTGGAAAAACGGGGGAAGTTTTTATTTAATTGCTTCCGAATACAATAAATTCCTGTATGTTTATATCAGAACTAAACTTTTCAGGGCCGGAGGACCGTTAAAATGATTTATATCCGCTCAACCCTTGCCAATATCGGCGTTTACGGCTGCATTATCGTCGGCTGCGTCATTACATCCGTTGTCGGACTATTTTCCCGGAAAATAACCATTCCGATGTGGAACTACGGTTTTATGCCGGCCGCTATGTGGCTGCTTAAGGTCTTCGGCGGCATCAGAATCGAAATCAGGGGCAAAGAAAATATCCGGCAGGAAGGCGTGATTTACGCCGGAAAACATGAATCGGCACTGGAAACCTACTGTTTGTCTACCTATATCAAAAAAGCCGTCTTTATCCTGAAAAAAGAACTGACCTATATCCCGATTTTCGGCTGGGCGCAGTATTTTTACGGCATGATTCCGGTCAACCGCGCCAGCGGCGGCGCCGCTCTGAAGATGCTGCTGAAAGAGGCAAAAAACCGCCTGCAGCAGGGACGGCCGATTATTATCTTTCCGGAAGGAACCCGATGTAAACCGGGAACGACCAAAGGCTATAAACCGGGACTGTTGTTTATTACGGATCATCTCAATGTTCCCGTTATTCCCATTGCCCATAACACGGGCCTGTTCTGGGCTAAAAATTCGTTTCTCAGATATCCGGGAAAAGTCATTATAGAATTTTTGGAGCCCATGCCCCAGATCGCCGATAAAAAAGAATTTATGGCCGAACTGGAAAAAAGAATTGAAAACAAATGCGCCGAGCTTAATGAAGAAACACTCAGGGAATATCCTTATACAAAAATAAATTACGGCGGAAAATAGAGGTGTCTTCAAAGTGAAAGAAAAGCTAAAAAAATTTATTTCCAACCTGAAAAATTACCGGCTGATGTTCCTGTCCGCCGTTGTTTCGGCTGTTGTCTTTTACGGAATTGCCGCCTTGCTCCTGCAGCGCGCTTTTGTCCTGAACAGCATTAAAGGCGAAATAAACAAAGCCATCGCCTCCCTTAACGAAGCCGGATACGACGCGGCGTACGAGCATATCGGTTTCAGCACGTTTCCGTTCCTGCCCATGGTTCGGATCGAAAACTTTAAAATATATTCCCTGCGGCCGGGAAATTATTACGAATGGTCAACTCCGGAACTGACCCTTGACGCCGGTATTTTTGCGCCTGATCATCTCAGTCTGTCTTTTGACAGATATCATGAATTTCGGAAAAACGATAAAAAATATCCGGCGGAGTTTCCTGTTCTGGACATTGACTTCCACTTTGACGATAAAAACGGCGTTACCAATATTACGGCGGAGGGAATCGGCCTGAACATTCAGGGGCTGTTTTCCGTCGGCGGCTTGAAGTTTGCGGCTCAGAGAATGTCGCCTCTGCAAATCAACGAGCTGGCGCCGTTTTTTGAGAACCATCTGGATGTGCAGGATATCGTTATTGCCGAAGATATTAATATTCCGTTGTTGAAACATATCGAGCGTCTGTATCTCAACGCTAACATCATCGGCGTGATGAACAGCAGCGCCACATACGGAGAATCCATAAACAACTGGCTACGTCTCGGCGGAATTATTGATATCAAGAAAATAATCATAAACTGGCATCCGCTTGTTTTGGTCGGAAGGGGCGACTTGTATTTTAACGAGCAAAAGGAGCCGGTTCTGCATTTGAATACTTCCTCCAAAGCGCTCTTGGAAACCATGGATAAACTGCAGGATGTTTTTCTGGACCGCAAAGGCGTTTTTGTTGCCAAAATCCTGTTGAACAACAAGGCTTTCAAACTAAGCAAAGACGACAAATACGATACCGTAACGACCCCGATCAACGTCAATTCCAATCAGATTTTGATCGAGAATATTCCCGTAAAGACATTTCAGCCTCAATAGTCCTGACCGGCAGCGAATCTTTCAGGCGGCACAATAAAAGGACTGTATGGACACCTTGGAGATAAACAGCTCCGGGAATAAGAGCATTTACCGCCCGGAGCGGTATCATAAGCCGGATATTTTAACAGGACAGAATTAGCTGCAATTTACGGCATAAAATCAGAGGCTGACCGGTTTGGCATATGCACCGGCAATATTTAAGTTATTAAATACTTTTCCAGGAGCGGTCAAACGCTTGTCCGTCGGTCTTACAAAACCGTCGACTTCGACCAGAAGCGATTTGGTTTCATGATCCACGGGAGCGGCAATCAGCATCTTGGCGTTGGAAAAGCCGGCGTTTTCCAAAGTATCTGTTACTGTCGAAAAACTTACATCCCTGTTGACTTCGACACCGAAAAGGCTGACATCGTCGCCACTTTCATCCGGCTGGGACAAAGCGACGGCATAGACTTCCGGGCAATCGGCAGCTTCCTTCCTTTTCAGAAACGGAAGTTTGGCAATAATCTTTATATGATCATCGCCGGAAGAAAACCCTGTCCACCAGGGTTTGGAGTTCATCTCATGATTGTCGCAGGGAATAACGCCGACCTGCGCTTCTCTGGAGTTAACAGCATTTATAACCTGGCCGAAAGAGCCGTAAGTTTCATAATCGGCATAGCTGCCGAAATGCTCCTGAACAATGCTAATCAGATCCGGACATTTTTCATTTTCAAAAACAGAAAATGTCAGCTTTTCTTTTAGGCAGGCACTGGCACTTAATATTTCGCGCCAGATTTTGGCGATGACATATTCGGGAAAATCACCGCGATGAATCTTTAACAGCTTTTTTATGACAGCAGCTTCTTTGCCCAGCGTATTTTCAACCACATCAATATTCTGCTGCTCTACCAAATCCGTTCTAAGCATGAGCAGATTATACAATTTGACGTCAATATCATCTATCTTTTTCTGCAAATCAACTTTTTTCGCAGCACACATTTTTTATCTCCTCAAACCGGAAAGGATATTAACATAAACGTAATTTTTCGCAATAAAATATTCTGATTATTTAATGGCAAATTTCAAAAAAAACAGACGGGCGATACCATAGCAGCGTTCGTCAGTTTTTTCAAAACCATCTGGAATGTCCAGCTTTTCGCCGCGCTCCGTTTCTACGATGCACAGAGCTCCGTCCGCCAACCAGTTCTTTTCCCGGAGGGCAGAAAGCGCCCGAATGCTCAGACCTTTTTTGTAGGGGGCATCCAGAAAAACAACGTCATACCGGCGGGAAGCCGGAAGCAGCGCCGACGCATCCTGCATATAAAAAGACATTTTTCCGATTTCGCCCTGAAACTGCGCCGCATTTTTCCTGACGCAGCGAAGGTCGATATCAACAAAACCCGCTTCCGCAAATCCTCTTGAGACAGCTTCCAACCCTACCGCCCCGGTGCCTGCAAAAACATCCAGAAAGGCATAATCGGCAAATGCCTTTTCCAGCTTGGAATACAAAATATTAAAGACAGCTTCGCGGGCCCGGTCCGAAGTCGGCCGGATTGTATCCGCTTCGGGCGAAAACAGCTTTTTTCCCCGATATTTTCCGCCGATGATCCTCATAGTTCAAACTTGCCGCCAAGCTGTTCACGCAAAACTTTCTGAGGGACCTCGCGGACTTCGCCTTTTTTCAGACCGCCCAGCTGAAACGGGCCGTAAGAGAGACGAATCAGTCTGGCAACCTCCAATCCGACCGATTTCATCAGCTTGCGGATCTCCCGGTTTTTGCCTTCCGACAAGGTTATGACCAGCCAGGCATTGGTCCCTTTTTCCGTTTCCACTTCAATTTTGACCGGTCCGTACCGCACGCCGTCCACAACCGCGCCTTTTTCCAATGACGCCAGTCTTTTCTTATCAATATAGCCGTGAACCCTGACTTTATACCGTCGCGTCCAGCCGTTTTCGGGAAGCTCCAGTTTACGCGAAAGCTCACCATTGTTGGTCAGCAGCAGCAGCCCTTCCGAGTTCAGATCCAGCCGTCCGACGGAAATTACCCGGGGCATGCCGGCCGGAAGGCTGTCAAATACCGTCGGCCGCTCAAGATTATCCTTATGCGTCGTAACCAGGCCGACAGGCTTGTAATACAGCCATAATCTCGTGCTTTCCGCAGCCGGCAGCTTTTCTCCGTCAAACAGGATATTTTCGCTTCCATCAACATTGTATGCGGGAGAATCGATTATCTCGCCGTTGACGGTAACACGCTTCTGCAGAATATATTCCTCAGCCTTGCGCCGGGAGCAGACGCCGCTGCGCGCCATGAACTTTGCCAGTCTTTCGCTCATTTTTGTCTTTCCTTATCTGTTTGGCATGATAATATATGATAGTTCTAAAAAATGCAAAGAGGAATTATGGCTGAAAACAAATATATGAAAAGATGTCTCGAACTGGCACAAAAAGCCTTCGATGAGGACGAGGTCCCCATCGGCGCCCTGATTGTCGATCCGCAGTCGGGAATGATTCTCAGCGAAGCGCATAACATCAGCGAACATATCTTGGACGCAACGGCGCATGCGGAGATTATGGCCATCCGCCGCGCCTGCGAAAAACTCGGCACCAACCGGCTACGGGGCATGGACTTATATGTAACGCTTGAACCCTGCACAATGTGCGCGGCCGCCATTTCCTTTGCCAGAATCGAAAATCTTTATTTCGGAGCCTATGATCCCAAAGGCGGCGCCGTTGTCTCCGGCGTCAGGTTTTACGAATCGCCGACCTGCCATCACCGGCCGCAAATACACGGCGGTCTTCTTGAAGACGAATGCTCTCTTATTTTGAAAAAGTTTTTTAAGAATAAGCGGAAAAAAACTAGCGGTTTGCCTCAGCCATAATACGCTTCTTATCCCGGTTCCAGTCCCGCTCCTTTATGGCTTCGCGCTTGTCGTAAAGCTTTTTGCCCCGGCCGAGACCGACTTCCAGCTTTGCCCGGCCGCGGTCATTAAAAAACAATTTTATGGCGACCAGCGTGGATCCTTTGCGAGCCAGTTCGTTGATTATTTCAATGATTTCCTTTTTTTTGAGAAGCAACTTGCGATCACGCTTTTCAGCATGGCTTTCGTACCCTTTGTTGGCATATTCGGCAATAAACATATTGGAAATAAATAATTCTTCATTCTTTTCTATGCCGTAGGCATCATTGATATTGGCATGGCCCAGGCGTAGGGACTTTACCTCCGTTCCCGTCAGCTCCAAACCGGCAATATAAACCTTATCAATCAGATAATCAAAATTTGCGCGGCGGTTCTGCGCAACTACCCCGGTTGAGATGAAGTCTGATTTTGTTACTTTTTTAGCCATTTTTTCCTCTTATCAGGAAATAAGTTATACATGAAAAATATATTTAATCAATATCTAAGTGTTCACAACGCATAGACACAAATCCGGTTGGCGGAAAGTTCAAATCAACCTGCTGATAAAAAACTGTCGACATTCGACGCTCTCAAAAATATTATCAAATGACGACACCGCTTATAACGGAGGGCATGATCTCTACCGGATAAAAGGCTGCAATGCCTGAAATTAAAGATTATAACCGAAAGGGCAGCCAAAAACATTTTTGGCATTTTGTTGACTGCATAATAAAAAAGCCCCGAAAGGGGCTTTTCTTTAATTGTTGGCTGCTTTTCTATGTTTTGTCGCATCCGGCAGCATTAAATCCGGCGCGGACTGTTCGGCCGGTATCGGACCACCGGAACGGATGCAGTGTCCGTCGATGTATGCTCCCGGTTCGATAGCAATCGAATTATGAGTGGCATCGCCCATCAGTTTTGCCGTTTTGGCCACAAAAAGCTTATCGACAACGGCTTTTCCCTGCAGCACACCGTACAAATGCAGATTATTGGCATTAACCGAACCGATCAAAATTCCTTTGAGGCCGATTACGAGTTCATCGCAGGTAACGTCTCCTTCGACTTTACCGTCTATATGAATTATGCCGTTGCTGATGATATCGCCTTTCAGCTTTGTATTCTCGCTGATAATGCTCGGTACGGGAACGCTCTGCCCGTTATTCAGTTTTCTGGCAAATTTCAATAACATTATGCGTTTAAGTTTTTTAAACATGATCTGTGTCCTTAAGATATTTTTGCTTTAATAAACGGCATCGGGTCAACATTTTTACCCATATACAAAACTTCGTAATGCAGGTGAGGACCGGTGGATCTTCCCGTCGATCCGACCTCTCCTATCGTATCATCATACTCCAGATAATCGCCTTTTTTAACATAAATTTTATTTAAATGCGCATATTTTGTCTGGAAACCGTTTCCGTGGTCAACAACAACCAGATTTCCGTACCCGCCGGCATATTCGGCTCTGGTAACTTTGCCGCGCGCCTTGATTTTAATTTTGTTTCCGGTACGGCTGGCCAAATCCATACCTTTGTGCCGGGCTCTTTTGCCATTAAAGGGATCAGAGCGGGATCCGTAGCGGGAGGTTACCCAATAGCTCCATACCGGCTTGCCCAGAGGAATGTATTTGACAACTTCGCGGTAATATTCAATATCATCGACACTTTCAAATATTTTGGATATTTTGGCGTCTATCTGTTTGTCGCGAACCATATTTTTGCGCTCGGGAACATAGGGACCACCGCTGTTTTTCTTTTTGCTGTTGGCCAGCGCGTTAAAGTAAAGCCCTTTGTTCTTCAAAGACACGTTAATGGAATTGACGGCGCTCTTGATTTTGCCGATTTCCTTGTCGGCAATCCGCTGAACGCGCTCAAGAACTTCCATTTCGGCCTGTTTTATCTCTTTGACGGCTTCTTCCATCCTGCTGATCTGACGGCGGAGCTCATCGCGCTCGGACGCCGCAATGTCTCTTTGCAGAAGAGCCTCGCTGAGCGAGGTTTTTTCCGAGATGGTATCGGCACTGAGCCATTCCTTCTCATCCGTAATCTGGCGGATTTTATCCTCGACGACCATTGCCTGACGTCTGTATTTATCAAACTCCCGATTGTTTTTGACCGCGCTGCTGTCCAGCGAACTGATCATGGCGCTGATGTTTTTGTGCAAGGCGACAAAATCCGTCATCAGATCGACGTAGGCATCCCGCGTTTCGTCGAGTTCTTTATCTTTATAGGAAATGATGTTTCCGGACTGGTTGTATAAATGGTAGGAATAAAAACTCCAGATTCCGATCAGGAGAACCAGACTCAGAAAAATGACCTGAGCACGCGACGAAACGTGCAGAACCTTTGCACAGCCGCGGCTTCTGAAGATTATTTCCTTTTCCGAAAACAGCGTTTTCTTTTCCGTATACTGCAGGTTTTGCGGCGCGTTTACCGGATTATTGTTCATAAAACTCATACAATTGCCTTTATGATTCAGCCTCGGCTGAACCGGTTTACAGAAATTGGTTTTTCATATATAGCAAAAAAAATATGAAAAATACAGCTTTTTTTGCGAACTTATCCCTAACGCCGACACAACATGTTGATTTTACGCCATTTTTCAATGCTGTTTATATGATTTTTATTTTAATTCGGAAATCAAAACTCCCCCTGCCCGTCATCCAGAATGATAAATTCGTCATCGCCGACCAGATTCAGGACCACGCGAGCCCGCTCATCCAAAAGATCGAGATCCAGACTGGAGGAAGACAAAAGACGGACCTTTTCCTCCAGATGTTTTTTTTCGGCGCTGTAGCGGGCAGCAATCTTTTCGGCATAAGCGATTTCTTTGCTTAAATACATATACCGGAGCAGGCCGCGGTCGCCGTTGATGGTATAAAAACTGAAATAGAAAAACAGCAGAATGCAGAGTATCAGAAAACCAGAGTTTTTGATTTTGTTCGGCAAATCTAAAAAAATCCCCATAACCAGCAATTCCCGTTATCTTATAATTATAGACTCTGCATAAAAACTTTCGCTGGTCAAATTGCACCATATTTAAGTTAAGAATTGGTTACGACTTCCGATTAAAACCAATAAAAAACTCCGGAATTTTCCGGAGTTTTTTCTTTTATCTGGCCACGCAGTCGTTGCCGCGCCATTTCCAGCCGGTTATCATGCCGTTTTGAATCAGAAATGCGGTCTGACAAATGCGCTCAACCTGATATCCGAATGTCTGGGCATAAGGTGTAAAATTATAATCGCCCATAAACGGCCCATACGTAATATCTTCCCCGGGAATCATATTCGGGTTATAGACATAATATTCCGAAGGAACGTAAACGTCATTGGCCTTGGTATAAGTAATGACCTTATCTCCGTTATCCAGAATGCGGGTCGCGCTCGGGTTGCCCCATTTGCTGACGAGGGAAGTCTCGCTCTTGCCAACCCAGGCCGAAAGCTTGTTATCATATTTCTGCTCGGTCGCGCAGGCAACCAGAAACATCAGCAGAACCAGTCCGAACGATAATTTTTTCATGTATATTCTCCTCTCGATTTAATCCGTGCACAATATAAATAAGCACAGCCCGGGCTTTTTCAATCGCAGTAATTGAATCTTAAGAAATTGCCTATATATTCTCCTCAGAAAAATTTGAGGTAATATATATGAATTTTAAGAGAAAAGAGAATCTGAAAAATTGCCGAATTTTAATCTCAAATGATGATGGTATCGACGCACCAGGCATCAAGGTTCTAGAAGAGGAAATCTGCAAAATCTGCGATGATGTCTGGGTTGTAGCCCCCCAAGACCAGAAAAGTGGCGCATCTCATTCAGTTTCTCCCGGCTTAAGCAATCTTGAAGGCATTCCGGAAAATGACAAACTGCCGACCGGTATCCGCAAAATTGATAACCGGCATTTTTCAGTGAGCGGAACGCCGGCGGATTGCGTCTACTGCGCCGTAAATTTTATTATCAAAGACAAACTTCCCGATCTGGTGGTAACGGGCATCAACTGCGGCCGCAACGTCGCGGAAGATGTCGGTTACTCGGGAACCGTCGGCGCCGCCGCCGAAGGAATTGTTCTCGGCATTCCGGCCGTCGCTTTTTCGCAGCATCTGGAAAAAGGCAAAACGGACTGGGAAATCGCCCGGCATTATATTGCGCCGCTGCTGGAGAAGATTACGTCTCTGGCGTTTTCCCGCAATACGCTGGTGAGCGTAAACTTTCCCAATATCAGCCTCGCGGCGTTAAAGGGCATTGACGTCTCCAGACAGGGAGAATGGCGTTTTGAGGAAGATCCCCAGGAATTTGAGCTTTCGGGAAAAGACAATTATGATGACGAACTGCTTCCGAAGTTTGACATACCAAGCGACATTGAGAGCTGGAAGAACAACAAAATTTCCGTAACACCGCTGAAACTTGACATGACAGATTATGCCAGCATCGCGCCGCTCAGCAAAGTCCTTAACGATCTCGCGGGGTAAGTCCCCGGCATAATTCGAGTTCCTGCCGCAATTTGTTGACGCGGCCTATCCACTCCCAAAAAGCGCTCAACTTCTGCGGCGGAATTTTTTCAAGTTCTGCCGCAACCACCGGCCCCGCAACCGGATATTCCGGACAGTAATCATAAGATTCCGCCGCGCATGAGCTCAAGAAGCTCTGCGCGGTCAGCATTAGGACGACTGTATATCCGAGACTTCTGCCGACAAACATATTTTATCCTTTCTTTTTCCGTTTGAACAAACCGCCGCTCACAGTCGGATTTTCCCATCCGATAAAACAAAAAGCAGATAAGCGACGCCACACATAGTATTCCCAACAACTTCCGCATCATAAAAACTCCGCTGCAAAACAAAAAGCTCCCGAAAAAACGGGAGCTTTTAAATACACTATCAGCCAGTGATAACTTTATAGTATCTGATTTTGCAGCGAAAGTCAAGGATTTTATTCCTAACTAGAAACAATATCACTATTACAACTTTAATCTGTATAACAACCTGCATAAAATGCTTGCCAAAATTTCTGCAATTATATAACATGCCTGTGGATATGGACAATTTTGTCCTTATCAAGTTCCTGAGAAGGGGCGGAGCCGTCGAAAGCTCTTGTGATATTCGGTGTTAGATATAGCATCGTCAGCCGTGCGCATGCTTTGTTGAGGCATGCAATCGGTAATATATCCCCGACTGACCGGTCGGGGAGCTTTAAGTGCATGTTCAGAGATTATCTTCCTTCTTCTGAAGCGACAGCGTCTTAAAGACTTAAAGGATCATTTAATATCACATGATTTTCGAACTCTCCGACCACCTTTATCAGGTGGTTTGTTTTTTATAACCGGAGAGAAAATTTTGAGTAAGACATTTCTGATTCACAACGGAGCTTCCAGCCGGGGACTAAAATTATGCAAACAGCTTTTGGAGGCGGGCAATAAAGTTATCTGCGCGGATCGACCGCAAATGAAAACCGCTGTCAAAAATTTTCTGGAAGCAGACAATTTCAATTTTTATCCTTTATCGGCCGAGACGGTTCCCGATATAAGAGAAAATATTGATCAGGTTATTTTCGCAGAATGCGATTTTCAAAATCCGGGAGACAAAGAATAATGCCCCGCACAATTTTGGTTACCGGCGCAAACGGCTATATCGGCCAGCATGTTATTAAAAAGCTTTTATCGCTGTGTCCCGATGACACCGTTGTCGCCGCAGATTTAAAAAATGACAATATCGACCGGCAGGCCGTTTATGTTTCTCCTGACATTTTAAGAGAAGCCGGCAGTCCGAACCTTTACGACCGGCTCAGAAGACCAGATGTCTGCATTCATCTTGCCTGGCAGGACGGCTTCAATCATAATGCCGAAAGCCACATAAAAAACCTTCCGGCACATTTTGCCTTTTTGAAAAACATGATCGACAGCGGCTGTTCTTCCGTCTCCGTCATGGGGACGATGCACGAAATCGGCTGTTATGAAGGCTGCGTGGATGAAAAAACGCCCTGCAATCCCCTCTCTTTTTACGGTATTGCCAAAAACGCCCTCCGGCAAAGCCTTTTTGCCTACGGGCAGGGCAAAAAAACAAATCTCAAATGGTTGCGGGCTTTCTATATCACAGGAGACGATCTGCATAACAAATCAATATTCTCCAAAATTCTGGAACTGGAGAAAGAAGGTAAAAAATCTTTTCCCTTTACTTCGGGAACCAATAAATATGACTTTACCGATATCGATGTTTTGGCCGGACAGATAGCTTCAGCCTCTGTTCAGAATAAGGTCTGCGGCATTATAAACGTCTGCTCCGGGCATGCCGTCCCTCTCCGCGAGAAAGTCGAGGAATTTCTGTCCCGGAATCATTTGAAAATCAGACCCGAGTACGGTGCCTATCCGGATCGTTCTTATGACTCTCCGGCTATTTGGGGAGACAATGGTAAAATTTCCGATATTTTAGGAGGAGGCGCAAATGCCGATTATTAAGAAAAAAATCAAAGGCGGCAAAACCACGTTTTATTTCTTATCGCTGCCCGTTTACAGAATCAAACAGGGGTCTGAGAGCACGAAACATTATGTTTTGGGAATAAAGACAAAAACCCGAAAGAATAAACTTGCCGATTTTTCTGGGGAAAGCCGTTTACAAAACGCCGACGGCGAAAATGCCGCAGCTGAAAAATACAGGGAAATTTCCTCTCAGCTTTTTAATGTCTATGACAGCTTAAATATTCACGTTAATCCCCGGCGGCCTCGGACAGTGAATTTACTTATTCCCACTATTCAGCCGTCTTTGTCGGCCGGACCGCTCAGCGCTTTGCATTTCGGACATTTTATCCAGAAACAGGGATATCATGTCAGGGTTCTGGTCTATATGATGAATGGCGCTGATCCGCAGAAGCTTAAGGAAATCATCAGCAGTCAGGAAGATTCGTTAAAAGATTTCGGCAAAGAAATTGAGCTTGAAGTTCTTAATACTTCAGCATCTCCGGCACTGGAAATTTCCGAAAACGATATGAGCGTTGCCGTATTGTTCAACAGTTCTTTTTTCGCGCATCAGATACAGTCTTTTTGTAAAAACAAAAAATTCATCAATTTTATTCAGGACGACGAAAGATGTTTTTTTCAGGGAGGTTCTCTTTATTCCGTTGTCGAACAGTCGTATAATCTTGACTGTTATCCCATTATTTCCACGGAAATTCTGCAACAGGCCTTTCTGACGGAAGATATTGGTCATTTCAGGTCCAAAAACATCAGAACAATCGTTCAGGACTCCGCAAGCAACTGTTTTCTGCCCGACTGGGAAACATTTTCCCGGCAGCACCAACATAACGAATGTAAAAAACTCGTTTTTTACGCCCGGCCGCATATTCCCAGAAACTGCTTTGAACTTGGTCTGATTTCTTTGATTGACGCCTGCCGGAAAAATGTGTTCTCCGACGAATGGCAGTTTTACGGCGTCGGCTTTCCCGAGGCGTCTTCAATCCCTTTGGGACAAGGGAAGGAGCTCATTATGCTACCGAATATGCCGGTGGATCAATACAAGAAGATGCTGTCGACTTTCGATATAGGCCTTTCGCTGATGAGCACTCCGCACAGCAACATGCCGGTTATTGACTTCGCCTTATCCGGAAACTGCGTTGTTACCAACTGTTATAAAAATAAAAATCAGGCCGCGCTGTCTAAAATCTGCAAAAATATTCTTGCCGCCGATTTTAACAAAGACGCTCTTGTCGAAACATTAAGAACAGCCGCAAAAGACTGCACGAACCTGGAAAAACGTTATCAGAACGCCAGAGAATCCTCCCACCCGACAAACTGGGACGACGTCTTCGGCGAAAAACACCAGAAATGGCTGAAGGATATTATGGAAAACCATATAAATAAATTTAACTGGCTATCTATTTTTAGAGGATAATCAATGAAAAGATTAGGAATTTATTTTTTTTATGACAAAGACGGCATTGTGGATGATTATGTTCCTTATTATTTATCCAAATTAAAACCTTTCTGCAAAGAATTGTGCGTCGTCGTAAATAAACCGCTTTCTAAGTCCGGAGAACAAAAGCTTTATGCTGTTACTGACAAGCTTATTATCCGTGATAATATTGGTTTTGATTCCTGTGCATATAAAGAAGCTATAGAGAGTTACGGTTATGATACACTAAAACTCTATGATGAATTGATTTTATGCAATTTCACTTGTTACGGTCCGGTATTTCCTTTTTCAGAAATGTTTTCAAAAATGGAAAAAAGTGACTGTGATTTTTGGGGAATATCCCGATATCCGCGAATAGAAAATAAAAGGATCTGTGATCAGCAGGAAACAGATTATGTCCCTGAACATATTATGTCATTTTTCATGGGCATCCGAAAAAAAATGCTTTCATCTCGCACATTCAAAAAATATTGGGATAACTTAAAAGTTGCAACAAATTATGCTGAAGCTGTTGCTTTTAATGAACTTTTATTTACACCTTACTTTGAAAAACACGGTTTCAAATCAGATACTTTTATCAGTCCTGAACTTAATAAAAAATTCCGGGAAAATGGGGCAACATTTACCCCGTGTGACTTTTTGAAAGTCAGATGTCCTATTGTAAAAAGACGAGCTTTTTTTACCGATTACAGTTTATTTTTATATTTTGAAAATGGTCTGCAATCAAGAACAGCTTTGGATTATATAGCTAAATATACAGATTATAATGTTAATCTAATTTGGGATAATCTTATCAGAACACAGCCTGGCTCCGTACTCAAACGAAATTTACATTTAAATTATTTTTTGAATGAAGATTTATTTTACGGCAATGAAGAGAACTTAAAAGAATCCCTAAAAACAGCACTTTTATGTTATATTTATTATCCTGATATGATTGATTACTGCCTTTCATATGCAAAAAATCTGCCCAGTTGGGTAGATATTTATATTTTCACCGTTGATCCTCAAGTTTCTGAAAAAGTCGGAGAAACCTTTGCCGCTCTGCCTAATAGAGTTACTGTGAGATGTAAAGAAAATCGCGGACAGTTGGCTTCTGCCGTCTTAATTTCAGGCAAAGATATTTTTGAAAAATATGATCTTGTTTGTATTACTCAGGCAAAAAAATCTTCTCAGCTTGTTGACAGATTTTCCTCAGAATTATTTTGCAATCATTGCTGGGATGGCGTTTTAAAATCAAAAAGTTATGTTTTAAATGTTATTCAGTCTTTTTATGAAAATCCACGAATGGGTTATTGTTGTACGATGCCTGCTCACTGGGGCGATTTTAAATCACTGGTCGGGCAAGAAATCAATTGTAATCTGGATAACATGAAAAATCTTCTGAATCGTTTGAAAATAAAAGTTCCTTTTGATGACGAACCTATAGCTTCTTATGGAGAATGTTATTGGGTTCGTGCCAAAGGTTACAGAAACCTGCTAAAATATCCTTGGTCTCATGAAGATTTTCCCCCTGCTGCGCAAACGCCCAAAGATGGTTGTATTTTGAATGCGCTTGAACGACTAATGCCTCTTATCGTTCAGTCAGAAGGATACTATCCGGCATGGGTTATGCCTCACTCTATGGCAAGTGCTTATTTAGACAATATATATTATTTTTACAGGCAAAAATGCCAGCAAGAATATATGTCTATACCTATCAATTCTAATAAAACAATTCCATTATTTGACTATCCTATCTTGTTAAAGGATATATACCAAAGGCGAAAATTGCAATTTAAACTTTATAAATATACTGCTCTTGGATTTCTTACTTTTGGTAAATGCAAAAAAGAATACACACGTAAAAAAAATATAATTAAAGACAGATTAAAAAAAGCCAGAAAATATGCAAAACAAATTATAAAGGATATCTTATGAGTAGAATTTTAATAACCGGAGCAAATGGTTATATAGGGTACCATACAGTTAAAAATCTTATGATACAATATCCTGAACACCAAATTATTGCTGTTGATTTTTCCAATAGAAATATTGATTCCAAAATAAATTTTATAAAAATGGATTTGTTAGCCAATGCTCTGAAAGAAACATTATTTGAAGATCTCGGCCGACCAGACGTCTGTCTGCATCTGGCCTGGCAGGACGGCTTTAACCATAATGCCGAAAGTCATATCGACAATCTGTCCTCGCATTACCATTTTCTGAAGAACCTCATTGAACACGGATGCCGGCATATTGCCGTTGCCGGTTCGTTCAGGGAATACGGCGCGCATAACGGTCTGGCGCGGGAATGCGATCCGGTTGTCGCCGACAATTATTACGCCTGGGCCAAGACATCGCTTTATAACCTTCTGAAAATTTTTACAGCCGGCAAAGATGTCTGCCTACAGTGGCTGCGCTTTTTTACCCCGTACGGCGATGATGAGCACAACAACAGCATTCTGACCAAGATCTTGAAATGGGAAAAGGAGGGAAAAACGTCCTTTCCGTTTACCGAAGGCAAGGAACAATATGATTATATTCATATTGACGTCTTGGCAGAACAAATTGTCCGTATTATTTTACAGGAAAAAATCAACGGCATTATTAACTGCTGTTCCGGAAAACCGACTTCGCTTAAAGACATGGTGGAGAGCTTCATTCAGGAACATCGGCTGAAAATAAGACCCGAATACGGCGCGTTTCCCTCACGCCCCTATGACGCCGACGTCATTTACGGAGATACTACCAAAATAAAACAGATTATGAATGGCTGACATGAATAGAATTGGCATATATTTTTTCTATGACAAAGACGGCATCGTTGATGATTATGTTCCGTACTTTCTGGAAAAGCTGAAGCCCTTTTGCCGCAGGCTTGTGGTGGTGGCCAGCGGAAAACTTACCGTTCCGGGCCGGAAAAAACTTGAATCCTTTTCCGACAAACTGATTATCCGGCCTAATCAGGGATTTGACTCATGGGCGTATAAAGACGCTATTGAAGACTGCGGATATGACAGCTTGAAAAAATATAACGAGCTTCTTTTGTGCAACTTTACGTTTTTCGGGCCGATTTATCCGCTTTCGGAGCTGTTTTCGTCCATGGAAAAAAAAGAATGCGATTTCTGGGGTATCAACCGGCATCCACCTCTGGCGGCAGAACATGCCGGCGTCAGAGTAATCGAGCATATTCAGTCCCATTTTATTGTTTTCCGCAATAAGATACTGACAGACACAAACTTTGAAAAATACTGGAAGACGCTGAAACCGGTCAACAGCTATGACGAGGCCATCGCTCACCACGAACTTCGCTGCACCAGATTTTTTGAGGATTTGGGATATAAATCGGCAGATTATCTTGATTATAAAAAATATCTGGGCCTTTATGAGGGAAACTCTTCCGTCCTGCTCGCCGACCAGCAGATTATCGAGGATCGCTCCCCTATTCTCAAGCGCAAGTTTTTCTACATTGACAAAGGCCGGCTGACTTTTCCTTCCCTTTACGGCAATAATCTGGATTTAATAAGGTTTATCAAAACATCTACGGATTACGACACCGGGCTGATATACCAGAATTTGATCAGAACGCAGAATTTGTCTTCCCTAAAACATAATCGTATTTTTAATCTGCGTTTTTACAAATATAATCTTTTTGCGCGGATGTTTTTCGGGCGCCGGGATTATTACAGGGAAAAACTGAAAAAATTTTACCGCAATTATATATCCGCCGAGGATTTTGAAGACGCTTTCCAAAACTCCCCGCAGACCGGAGATGATGATAAAAATTTTGCGTAACGCAAAATAACTATACTGCGGTCAAAGACATTTTTGCTCCCGGCGGTTGCTGTCGCGGCCCTGGCTCGCGGCAATGTCTATTGCACCATTAAAAAAAGCATCCGTCGGGATGCTTTTTTTAATGGTGCCGGTTAAGGGACTTGAACCCCCGACCCACGCATTACGAATGCGTTGCTCTACCATCTGAGCTAAACCGGCAACGACCTTATTTATAGCCTGCTTTTTCAAATTTGCAAGCATATTTTTATTTATTTTTGCCTTTACGGGCATAAAACTGATTTTCCGGCGCAACCTTTTCTCCCTCATGGACAACAACCTGCTGGAAGGGTATTTCTATTCCCTCTTCTATAAAGCGGCGGTTTATCTCATAACGCAGATCGCTCGGAATTGTCCAGCCGTTCCAGATGTTGTTGGTGTAGCAGCGCAGTTCAAAATCCAGACTGCTGGGGCCGAAATCCTGAAACAGGACATACGGGGCCGGATTTTTCATGACATACTTGTTATGCGCCGCGCAGTCGAGCAAAATTTCCTTAACTTTCTCGACGTCGGAACCATAAGCCACGCCGACTTTGATGGACTGGCGGGACCAGTTGTTGCCGTGCGTCAGGTTGGTAACGGCATTGGACAGCAACGTCGCGTTCGGAATGATAATACTGGTTTTTCTGAAAGTTTCAACTTCGGTCGAACGGATATTAATCTGTTTGATCTGGCCCTCTTCATTATTGACGATAACCCAGTCGCCGACTTTGAACGGACGCTCAAACAAGATGATTATGCCGGAAACAAAGTTGTTGATGATGTTCTGTAAACCAAAACCGATACCGACGGACAATGCGGAAGCAATCAACGCCAGATTTGAAAGGTTGCCGCCCATAACGGTAATGGCGATAATGGCGGCGATAATGACGCCGAAGAAGCTGATTCCCGACGAGAGAGAGTGTTTGATACCGTCATCAATGTCCATTTTATCAAGTACATTGGTTACCAAGCGGCGGCGCAGTCCCTTGAACACAGCCAGACAGACAAAAAACGCCACAATACCCAGGATGATGGCAAACAGCGAAATTTCTATGCCGCCGACCGTAAAGCCGAAAAACAGCTTTTTGATGCTCTGCACCAGCAGATCGGTGGAAACACCCCACAGCGACAGCAGCGTGAAAATAAGAAAAACGGCCAAAAGCGGATCAATAATCAAGCTCAGCCAGAAGTCGATCTTTAAGATCATGCGGCGGCGCATTTTGAAGGTTTTGACCCAGAACCGCAGCAGTAAGAGGCGATGCAGAATTTCGGAGATTGCCTTCCTGAGCATGATAAACAGCCCGATAACAATGACTGAGGCAATAAAGCGGTTGAGGATAAAAGCCGACAGTTTCGGATAACCGAAAATGGAGATGGCAAAAACGCCGATCACAAACAAAGACGTGAAAAAGGTAATGCGGAACGCAACGTCCACTTCGCCGTCATCTTCGGCGGCGGAAGATTCTTCTCCGCCATCCTCCTCGTCTTCTTCATCTTCCTGTATTTCGTCCCAGAGGGAGCGTTTGACAATCAGAATGATGCAGAAAGCCTTAATTGCGCTAGACAATACAGTAATGAAATAAATCAGCTCGCGCGGATAGCTGGCGTCGACAGCCACATGCTCCATAAAAGCGGCAACGCAAATCATCAGAACGCTGAAATAAAAGGCAGAAGTAAGACGGCGGGCTTTTTCGTCATTAACATTGACCAGGCGCCATTTTTCGTTGTACGGCGCAAAGGTAACTCTGGTCAGGGCACGGGCCAGAAAAAGATAGAGCGAATAGTACAAAAAGCTGTTGAGAACCAGTCCAAAGAAGCCAGTTGTCATGACCTGAGTACTCATCATCCAGACCAGAAAACCGGCGATAATCATGGCCGGAATAACACCGTAGGCTACGGCGACAAAAACCGCGGCAAAAATCTTCATGCCGTAGCGGGGATGTTCGATGTCCTTGCGGTAGCCGAGATGGCGCATAATCCACAGGCGGAGGGCTATGCCTATCCAGGCGCAGAACAAAACAACAAGCCCGACCGGCACCAGATTGGAGCGGACAAAATCTTTGTCCTTGCCGTTGAGCTCCTGATACCATTTGACCGGCGATTTAATGATGTCGAATACAAATTCGGCAAACTGTTTGGCCGCGGCAAAAAACACCTGCGGTTCATACAGCGGCGACTGTTTGGTGATAAGGCTGCCAAGCAGTTCGGAATTGCGGATACTCAGAATGACGGCGTCCAGCTCGTCGATACGAGCCAACAGAATATCGACTTCCGCCAGCTTGCCTTTATAATAGGTTTCTTCCTTGTTAAACTCTCGACGTTTCTGGGCAATAATTTCCAGTTCTTTACTACCGTCTTTCGGCTCCTCGCCCAGAGCTTCAATGCGCTTCTGCACAAATTTGAGCTCATCTTCTATTTTTCTTTTGGCGCTGAACAGCTGGCCGCGAATATCTTCGGAAAAGCGGATGTCCTCGGACATGTCCTGCAGCGAGACCTGTCCGCTTTTAAGAGAGTTTTCCATTTTTTTCAGTTTATTGCTCAGTTCAATATAATTCAGATTCGGATCGAACTCGCCGACAACAACTTCCGACACGGCGTCGACGCTGTTTTTGGCGGCCGCATAACCGGCAAAAGACAGAACAGCCAGCAGAATGAGCAATACCGAAAATTTTTTCATGGAGAAACTCCCTAAATGCTTAATGATTTTGTGGCCTGAGCATCAGCTTCATAACCTCGAAGGCATTTTTGGCAACGCCGACGCGCAGATTATCTGCCACGCACCAGAAGCTAAAGCCGTTTTCGACCGAGGCGTCCTGACGCAGGCGGCTGACATAAACCTCGTTTTCGCCCTGAACGTCGGTCAGGCTGACATAACCGCCCTCAACGTTTTTGTCAAAGACGATGACGCCCGGAATCGTCCGCATCTGCTCGCGCACGGCGTCGACATCCACTTCTTCGGCGCATTCGACATTGACAAACTGGCCGCAGCCGATGAAAGCGGGGATAATCGCGCAGTTGGCGTGCACTTTGACGCCGCCGCCCAAAACCTTTTTGGTTTCGGCGTTCATGGCCCATTCGCAGCGGGTCTCTTCGCCGATGAACTCACCGGCCTGCGGAATAACATTAAACGCGATCTGTTTGTGAAAAATATTCTGGTCGTCGGCCAGCGTTTCGTTCATAAAAATCTTGCGGGTCTGGTTAAACAGCTCGTCCATGGCCTCTTTGCCATAAACGGAAGCAGACATATAAGTCGAGACCACCAGCCGCGAAATGTGCAGTGTTTCGGCCGTTTTCTGCAGCGGAAGAAGCATCTGTGTTACCGGTGCTGACGGAACGGAAACCAGACCGCGCGGCGCGCCGGAAGCCAGATCGCCGTTCAGCCCGGCAACCACCATCGGCACGTCGGCTTCGGCAAAAAAGGCGCCGGAACAGTCGACAACTTTGGTATTTTTGGCCAGAGCTTTGGGCACATAACGCCTGGAGATTTCCTCCGTGGTGGCAAAAACGGCGATATCGGCCTTTGAAAAATCAAAATCATCCAGATTAAAAACGTCCAGCTCGTCATCCTCGCCGTAAGAAACCTGATTTCCCAAGGGGGATTTCGGCTCCAAGGCAAATACGTCGGCAGGTTTAATGCCGCTTTCTTCCAGAAAGCTGAGAATTTCCCGGCCTATGCTCTCCATAACGCCGGCAACCGCAATTTTGGTCATGAATCATTGTCCCGTTCAGTTATTGTCATCTGGAGGCAGAGTAGCATAAAATTATTTATAAAATCTTTATAGCCGCTCATTTTTTAACGAAGCAGACAACAGTCCGGCAGACAAAATATTTATGCAAAGAGGCGGCCGGAGGATGTGTTTTTTGTATACAAGGTTTCACGCGGCATGCAATCCGCAAAAATATCTCCGGCCATTAAGGATGTTCAAAAGGATATGATTTCAACTATTAAGAGTCAATAGGCGTCTGTAAATTTATTTCTAAAATTTTCTATAACCAGCAAAACGCTTTATTTTTCGGCTACGACGGGTTGTGAAAATTTTGACGGATAGCGGATATTTTTGAGAAAAGTGAAGAAAGGACAGTCTTTTGCACGGAAGAAAGGGTAAAAAACTTTTTTGCGGCGGAATAGTGCGAGGGAGATTGCGCGGACGGGGGAGCGGCCGTTTGGAATGGAGGAAAGAGCAAAGCCGGCCGGGGCGGAACGGGGAAACCGGCGAAGGCGCACGATGGAAATGGGGACGGACAGGATGCAGGGCTGGCGGATGGACGGAGAGAAAAGGTTAAACGGGCGTTGCGTGAAGCGCGCGGACGGGGGCTACGGCCGTTTGGAACGGAGAAAGAAGCAAAGCCGGCCGGGTCGGCATGGGGGAACCGGCGAAGGCGCACGGACAAACGGTGCGGGAACCCGCAGGAACTTGGGGCGGCGTGGCGGGGAAGAGCGGCGGGAGATAAGGAAGAAGACTGCCGAAAAGGAGGACGGCAGTCTTCTTTATCTTAAGATGCCACATAATAATTATGTCTCTAGGGCCGGAGTTGTCCGGCATTTGTTAAGTAGTTATTCGGCTTTCACAATAATTAC
>CALXTQ010000021.1 GCA_944391485.1 uncultured Alphaproteobacteria bacterium
GACAGCAGAAGGAAGCCAAATATCCCAAGCCGTCAATACATCCGAGAAGTCAAGAACAAGGACACAAGTCCAAGAACTTGACATAGGTCTAGAGATAATATCTACTACACCAATTGAAGCTACAGTCCCCCTTCATGAATAGGTTTGAGAGAGCTGCTGAGTGCCCAAAGTGAAAAAATGTAGTCGAATAAGAACAAAATTTTATAATGAGCTATGCAAGTTGGATAATTTGCGTAGTGCGTGGGGGCATGTTCAGGCACGCATATCTGCATCAAAAAATGAAAAGATGAAAGGCAAGGCCGAACATTTTCAGAAAAATATAGAACAAAGTCTGGCAAATCTCAGAGAACAATTGCGGCAACATACTTTTCAATTCAGTTCAGAAGCAACACCAATTAAAAAGAAAGACAAAAAAAGTGAAAGGCCTGTTGTTAACCTAAATACGGTTGAAGGTAGAATTGTACAAAAGTGTTTGTTAGATATCTTACAAAATCATGCTAAAATGCAAAAATATTTTAATTGTGATGCGAGCTATGGTGGCCTTAGAAAGAAAAATGTGGCTATGGCAGTAAAGACAATATATTGTTCTCTTAGAGATAAAGGGCATATTTTTGCAAAAGCAACTGATATTAAATCATTTTTTACTAAAATTAAGAGTGATAGCGTTTTAAATAGGATTGCTGAATTTTGTCATGATGATGATTTTATGAAATTGTTAAAAAATGCTATTCAGTTAGAGGTTTCTAATTTAGATACAATCAAAGATAGAGAAGACTTGTATTACCAGTATATTTATACGGAAGAAGGAGTTCCTCAAGGAAGTTGTTTATCACCGTTGTTTGGTAATATTTATTTGTATGATTTAGATTTGAAAATGCTTTCAAATTCAAATATTACCTATCTTAGATATATAGATGATGTTATTATCTTAGGTAAAACGAAAGAAGATGTTGAAAAGGCTTTTTTAGAACAATTAGTGCCTGATTTGGAAGCTTTGGGGCTGGGTATTTCTGTAAATAAAACAACAAAAGATTGTGTTAATCTTGCAAAAAATTGTATCGAATATTTAGGTGTTGATATTTCAAAATGTCGGATAAAACCTACTCAAAAAGCTTTTAACAAAATAAAAACAGAAATACGTAATTTGCTAACAGATGCTTTGAATGATAAAGCAATAAAAAGGAAAAGTTTTTTTGAAACGCTAAATACTGTAAATGGAAAAATAACAGGCTGGTCTCATCATTACTCATTTTGTCACGCTAAAAATGAATTTAATGCTTTAGATGCAGAGATAGATAAAGAAATGTTCGCGTTCTTTAATAAATATCAAGAAAAAATTAAAAATTCATCGGCGGCGGAATGCAGACAGAGATTGGGGATTAAAAGATCTATGGATATTATCGATCAGAAGAATAAGAATGATATAATTAAAAAGTACAAAGAAGATGCTTTGACTAAGAAATAGTATTTTCCTGTTTTGTTGTTATTTTTAGGGAACAATTTAAGGGGTGAATTATTTTAGGTTGATACAAGACGGAGTATAAGCTCCACAGAAAAAAGTCTGTTTATATTTTGATATAAATTTATGTTGCTTTATTTTATTGGTAAAATGACAGTAATTCCCTTCAGATACACTCGGATTGAAAACTAACAAATTGCACTCGTCACATTTCTTTATAAAAGTATTGTATTTTTCATTTTTGTTATCTATTGTTTGTTGTAATTGTTCAAAAGGGTCTTCTAAACTAAAGCATTCGTTGTTAACGAAGCAGTCGTACTGCCCATCAATATTGGGGAAACCTGAAATTGTAAAACATAAAAATTCATCATTAACTTTGACCCACTTTTTTACTAATCTAGGAAATTTTTTTAATTTTTCTACGTTATCATCAATAAATGGTTCAATTTGAGCCTTTATTTCTTTTTCGTTGAATATATCAATAAATCCAGGATTATATACGGCATCAAGAAGGTCTTTCTTTGTTCTTCCTTGGTGAATCCTTTTATCAAATTTATCAATAATTATTGATAATGGTAAATTATGATGTTTTAGGGAATAATTACAGATTTTATTTCCTGTATTTTTCAATGCTTGCAGAGCACGCCGATGTTTGCTTTTAACAAGAAATTTTGTTACTTCTAAGCCAATTTTTTTTCCTGTTTGAGTAAGAAAAATAAAATCAGGGCTTTCTGTTTCTATAGTTTCTTTTACATTGAGTTTGTTATACCATCTTTTTCCCATTGGAGTTGATAGAAAATAATTTAAAATTTCTTTTTCTTCTTCTTTATGCTTTTGCATTGAACTACTTTCTTTCTACGCTTTATCACCATAAAGACGCATTCTTAGTCTTTGGCGGGGAGAGGGGACGCGGGCTTTGATTTTCTTTAAGTTTTCTTCCAAATAAGGATATTGTAATTTACATATTTCGTTATAAAGGATTTCAATCGGGAAATTGCTGCCATATACTCTTTCACCGGTATCAATACCTTCCCATCCGCAAATAGCGTTTTGATATTCTCTGCCGACATTGGCATCGCGGAGTTCCGGCTTTACCGTATGGCGAAAGCTGTGAAAGACTTTTCTCTTGCCGCTGATACCTATGCTTTCTAAATATCTGCCAAACCATTTGGACATTTTATCGGCATAGTGATTATATTGAGCGTAAGTAAGCTGATAAAATACGCGTTGTTTGCGTTTGGATTTCACCGAAAGTAAATAATCTAAAAAGCCCATTTCAATAATTTTGGGGTGAATCGGCACAATTCTTTTAGAAACCTTATTTTTCAAATGTTGATCGGGACGTTCATCTGTAAAAATCATATAATAAATGTTGTTTTCTTTTTTGATGTCATCGCAATAAAGTTGGCATAATTCGTTCAGACGAGCACCGCTGTATAAAGCCATTAGCGGAATATAGTAGCGATAGGCAAAGTTTTCATCTTCCGGATAAGGATAATATTCAGGATTAAATATCTTCAATAACTCGGCTTTGGTAAAGCGATCATAGCTTTGGCGGCTATCTTTGACCGGAATTTCTATCTGAACGTTTAAGGCCGCACTGACATAACCTTTTCTCTGGGCATAGGTTAAAAATTCTTTGAATACGCGTAAATAGCGTTTGACCGTGGTGGTGGACATGGTTTTCTCACCAATCTCGGGCAAAAGCATATCGGTTAGCTTTTTGTGTTTGGAAGCACTCGTCTTCTTCCAACCGCGTGGCACATAATAGATTTTGGTTGAAATCGTATCACAGTCTTTAGCGGTTAAATTTTCAACATACTTCTTATTAACCAAACTGAACACCACATCCAGACAGGTTTCATCTTGATATAAAGTGTTATCGCCGGTTCCTTTGACATTTTTCTTATATTCTCTGAATTTTTCAAACAGAGTCTTCCAATGTGTTTTAATTTGCGGCGAACGAACGGTATTGGCGGTTCTTTCTTCTTCTATATAACTTAAGCAACGCTCAATAACGGCCGGAATGTAGAAATTGCGGTTGTCGGTTTGAATGGCGTTAGCTCTGTTCAGAGCATAATCATCGGCCAGAGCCAAATGATTTTCCAGCTTATCCAGCCATTCCGGTCTTTGATTTGGTTCAGGTTCAACTGCGTTCTTTTTAACGGTACGTTTTAAGAAATCAAATACCGAAGGGGGAATACGTTTGTTTTGTTTGAGCGAAGTTATATATTTCTTTACGAAGCTGACAACTTGCTCATCCTTAAAATCTTCATAAGAGCCATAACTATCGGAGTGTTCATAATCCGAGCGACTGAGCATAGTGATATCAAGCTCATGTACCGAGAGCTGATTATTTTTAATTTGAAAATAAGAATCGTCTAATTTGTTTTGAATCTCTTTAATGCGGCTGGCAACGATATTTTCGATATCGTCATCGGAAAGAATGAGTTTGTTGTTTTTTATTTCCATCAGCAGCCGTTCCAAATCATTGATTAACGTATCAAACTTAAAAGTTTCTCGCTTCAATAGCAGGATGGCTATATTGTAATCATTAGTGTTTAAAGAATACCTAACGTGCGTTTTTTTGAAGAAAGGTTGGAGTGATTTTGGTATCCAATAGCGAAAATAATAGGTGTGATTTCTGCGTTCCAAATGATTTTGTTTTAAGGCCATGACTGTCTCACCCAACTGTCTCAGATGTTACAAAAGGGCATTTCCCGACATTTGAAGGCTTTTTCTAAAGAAAAAAGCCATTGAAAATCAATGGCTTCTCATTTTGCTTGGCTGGGGTGGCAGGATTCGAACCTACGAATGTCGGCACCAAAAGCCGATGCCTTACCGCTTGGCGACACCCCAGTAATTTGCCGTATTGACCTGCGACGGGTTTCGGGGAACGGCACCCCGGCAGTTGCCTTTGAAAAACACCGGCAGCTGCGGTAATATCAATAAAGACAACAGGGCAAGCGTTGTCAGTTTATTTGCCATATACATATGCTAAAAAAAATATAAACGCAAGTATTTTTTCCTGATTTTATAAAAAGAAACGATCGAAATCTCCTGTTTATATTGTTTCTAACAAAATTGACAATGATTTCCAATCTGCTAAACCTACAAAATAAGATAAGTCTAATCAGGAGATTATTGATGTTGTTCAGGACGAAAATTCTCAGATCGGTAAGTTATGCCGTTTTATTATCCGGCATGATGATGCATGGCAAAGCCCACGCTCAGGCTCTGCCGGAAGATGCGTCTTCTCTTACCGATGGAACTTTTATCGTCGAGGCGACGCCGGATGTGCCGGTGGATCCGCATGAGGGCGACATTGGAATTTCCGGCAATGCCAACCTTACCATTCAGTCAACGACGACAGATACAAATTTTCAGGTAAACGGCAATATTACAGTCGGTGGCGAAGAAAATCCCGGCGGCAGCATTCAGGTTAAAAGCGAGACGGAAAATACCAGCCTGAACACCGCCCTGACTTTAAACGGCGGAACGGTTTCCGTCCTTAACGGCGGCAGATTCAGTGTTGTTTCGACGTCCAACAATACGGCAGCCGTTTCCGGAATGATCGGCGTGAATATAGAAAACGGCGAACTGAGCCTAGTAAACAGTGTCATGAAAGGCGATGATTTGACCTTTGCCATGTCCGGCGGAGTTCTGAATCTGACCAACAGTTCTGTTCTCTCCAAGGTTACGACTTCCGTCAGTTCCGGAGAAGAAGGCGGAGAAACCGGTGAGGAAGGAAGCGACAGCGGCGACGGAACGGTAACTTATGATGACGGAAATCCTGACAGTGGAAGCACCGACGATGGTACGGGAAGTGATGGCGGTGATGTCGGAAATCCTGATGAAGGTGGCGAAGAGCAGCCGGAAGAACCGTCCGGTCCCGAATTTTCGCTGAGCGGCAATGTGTCTATGGATAACAGTCAGTTTGGCATGTATTCTGATGATATTTCCATTGTCGGGCCGGATATTACGGTTCAGGATGCCAATGTCCAGATGCAGAATCAGAGCCAGATCAAAAAGATAAATTCCGGCGATATCGAAATAACCCAGTCCCAGATTGATATGGCAAACAGCGCTGTCCTCCATGGCGGTCAGACGGGAGATATCAGCATAACTGACAGTATCCTGACGTTGAACGGAAACTCTCAGATTGTCCGCGGTATATTTACGACCGACAGCGACGGCAATGTCTCCCAGTCGGGCGGAAACTTCCCCACCAAGACGGCGACGGAAGAGCAGACGGGCAATATTGACATTTCCGGAAGCACGATCACTCTGAACGATTCTTCAAAAATTCATCAGTCCATGTATGACAGCGACATCAATCTAGACAATTCCACGCTGTCGTTGAACGGTAATTCTTCCGTACAGATTGATCAGGGCAGTTTGAGCATCAGCGGCAGTACGGTAAATCTTGCTGGAAACGCATCTCTGACGGCATATCTAGCCAATTCTCCGGTTGAAAATGCCATTTATCTGTACAGCGGAGAGATTAACGCCTCGGGAGCATCCAAAATCAAGGCTCATACCACCGATTTTAGAGACGGAACGGTCTTGTTGTCCGGAACTGCTTCTCTGGAAGCTGAAGAAGGACATAAAATCAGCGGCGCCGCCGTCTCCGCTTCCGAAAACTCGTCAATTAAAGGGGATGTAACCCTTGGTTCCGGTTCTCTGACACTGGCTGATTCCGCGTCCTTGTCGGGCTCTGCGGAAGTCAATGGCGGAGAACTTTTGATGCAGGATTCTTCGTCTCTGACCGGTAATGCCTCCATAACGGGCGGAACGGTTTCCATGGATGGGTCATCAGAAATCGGCGGAAATGTCAATTTAACGGGCACCGGCGGCCTGGCAATGGCCGGAGCATCTTCTGTCGGAGGAAATCTGACGGTTGACGGCCTGGGCGGTAGTTCTACGGTCAGTGTTAAGGGAGATAACTCCATAGACGGTCTGGTCAGCATTAAAAACGCAATTTTGGATATGGGCGAGGGCAGCCGGCTGACAACTGGAAACTTTACGGCCGGAGAGGGTAGTCAGATTAATATCAGCACCGGCGAAATTTCTCTTAAGCCCGGATCGACAATGTCTTTTGAAGACGGCTCCATTTATAATCTGACGATCAACGGGCTGGGAATGGGCGAATACGGCAAGGTTACCGGCGCCACGGCTGTGAATATTGCCGACGGCTCCCGCCTGAACGTGATTATCAAACGCGGAATTATCGCGTATAATCCCGTTAACATGGATCTATTCAGCGGAACGGTAACCGGCAATTTCCTCAATTCCAACATGCGTTATGAGTTCAGTAACAACGGCAACGGAACTTTTGAGGTTGTCAAGCTGGATAATGTCGAGGAAATTGTCGACCGTTTCGGCGGCAATGCATCCGAAGCTGCTGCGGCCGATGCCTGGCTGACGGAAGGCGTTACTTTCGGAAACAACACCGCGGCGCAGAACCTTGTCGATAAGTTGGATTTACTGTCGCAGAATAACGGAACGGGGCTGGTAAACGCGATTTCGGCTTTGGCTCCGGATTCAGCGCCGAAAGTTCAGATCGTAACGCGGGAGAACAATCAGCAGATTTTCCGGGCCGTAACCAATCGTCTGCACGGCGGTTCGTCTTTGGCCAGCGAACCGGAACGCCGCAGTCTTTATCAGTACGGTCGTTATGAACGCGGCCGGCCGTCGACGGGATATTACAGAGACAGCGCTTTCTGGGCTCAGGGAATGTACAATTATTCGGATTTGAGCGATACGGACGATTTCCGTGGTTTTACTATGCAGACCTGGGGTGGAGCCGTCGGTATAGACAATTACTTTACGGATGATCTGAAGCTTGGTATCGGTTATTCTTATCTGGATTCCGACGGAGATTCCGACTATCGGCATACGGATGTTGCCACGCATACCGGTTTTGTTTATGCTGAATATAAGCCCAACAACTGGTATATGAACATGATTGCCACTTACGGCATGTCTTCCTACAAAGAGGACAAAGACGTTCTGGGCGAAAAGATCAAGGCCGAATATGATGTGGATTCAATCGGCGCGCAGGTAATGACCGGTTATAAGATGGGAGGCATCACGCCGGAAGTCGGAATGCGTTATGTAACCATGAAAATGGACGAATATACCGATTCCATCGGACAGAATGTAAAACCTGAAGATGTTACCGTCCTGACCGGTGTGCTGGGTGTAACCTTCAAACAGGATTTCAAGCCTGTCGGTGGTTTCACGATCCGTCCGGAAGCGCATATCGCCGCCACTTATGATATCAGCCGCGATGATGGAAAATCCGTTGTCAGCCTCGGCAACGGCACGAGCTATGAAATGGTTGGCGAAGATCTGGATAAGTTCGGGGTTGAAGCCGGTGTTGCGCTGACGATGGACGTTCAGAACTGGATGGAGTTTTCGATCGGATATGAGGGCAAATACCGCAAGGATTACATGGACCACAGCGGCATGGCCAATCTGACCATTAAGTTTTAGCAACAAAAAGGGCCTTGAACAGGCCCTTTTTTAGATTGTTTGAAAAATATACAAAAACAAAACGGTGTTTCTTAATTCTTTTTCAGAAAAGAGAGGCGGGTTATCTGCTTTTTCTTTTCTTCTCTGGCAGTCAGAATTTCCAAATCCCGTTCCTTGGCAATTTTATCCAGAATGGTCTTGACGACCTTGTCTATTTCCTTGTCGGCGCTGTAATCTGCCGGCAGGGCAAAATTAACCCGGTTGTCGACCAGAAGTTTCATTGCTTTCCGGCGCGTATGACTTTTGGGCTGATAGACGGCGATTGCGACCCCGCCGCGTTCTTTGGTCAGTTTCATTGAGGGAATATCGGTCATTCCGTCTCCGAAATAAATCATGCGCTTGAACGGAATAGGCCTTTCCTCGTCGGGTGTGTATTCATTGACGGCAATATCGTCGTTTTTGCCCAGTCCTTTGTTGATTTTGGAAAGAAACTGGGTCTTAATGCTGTAATTGATGACGCGGGCCGGCCAGACGGGAGTGCCGTCTGCTCCGAAAGCGTAAGAGCAGGCGAAAACGTCTTTGAAATATTTGCGAATACAGCTGCCGGCGACAATTTCTTCATAGCCTGACGAGATCAGAAAATGTTCAATGTCCAGATCGAGGGATCTGCCGTATTCGTTAATTCTTTCAAACCAGTCCAGCACGCCGTTGTAATATGTTATGTCTCTGGCGCATTCTTTCAGAAAGTCTCTGGTCAGCGGAATTCCTTTTTCCCTGGCCGTTTTCATGAAATAATACATACTGCCGGTAACCTGGTCCGCATTGTTGTTGGCAGACCAGAGGTTGGCTTTTTTCCAGAAAGTGGCCGGTTTGTAGCCGAGCGCCGGAATAAGGCCGAAATCCTGCATATAGCTGGTGCTCAGTGTTTCGTCAAAGTCATAAATGAGGGCGACTTTTGTATTCTTTGCCATTTTTATATCTCCCCTTGCTTTTTGAATCTAAATATAATAAAAGAAATAGGTTAAAAAACATTCAATATTTTCGGAAAAAGGATTCTGACAATGGTTGCAAAGACAATGGATCAGTTGGTATCGCTGTGCAAACGCCGCGGTTTTATTTTTCAAAACGCCGATATTTACGGCGGATTGCAGGGCGTGTACGATTACGGTCCGTTGGGCGTTGAGCTGAAAAACAACCTGAAAGCCGCCTGGTGGCGCGCTATGGTTTATGAACGCGACGATATTGAAGGGCTGGATGCCGCCATTCTGACCAACCAGAAAGTTTTGCATTATTCAGGACATGAAGATACTTTTTCGGATCCGATGACGGACTGCCGCAAATGCAAAGGACGTTTTCGCGCGGACCATATTAAAGACGGCAAATGCCCGAACTGCGGTTCGACGGATCTGACGGAACCCCGCCCGTTCAACCTGATGTTCAAGACGGCGATTGGTCCGGTTGACGACGGTTCGTCTTTCGGTTATCTCCGCCCCGAGACAGCGCAGGCCATTTTCACGCAGTTTCGCAACGTTGTCGATTCTACTTCCCGCAAACTGCCGTTTGGCATAGCCCAGATCGGAAAATCTTTCCGCAATGAGATTACGCCGCGCAACTTTATTTTCCGCGTCCGCGAGTTTGAGCAAGCCGAGCTGGAATATTTCGTCATGCCCGGAGAAGACGAAAAATGGCATGAAATCTGGAAAGAAGCGCGGATAAAATGGTGGGAAGAGCAGGGACTCAAACGGGAGCATATCAATATTTATACGACGCCGAAGGAGGATCTGGCGCATTATGCCAAGGCCTGTTATGACATCGAATATCAGTTTCCTCACGGCATGGAGGAGCTTGAAGGCATTGCCAACCGCACGGATTATGATCTGGGCAACCATACCAAAGGTCAGGATGAACTGAACCTGACCTCCCATTGCCACCCCAATCCAGATTCAACGCAGAAGCTCTGCATTATGGACGACGGCAACAAATGGGTGGTTCCTTTTGTCATTGAGCCGTCGATGGGGGTCGACCGCGGCGTTTTGGCCATTATGACCGAAGCCTATGAAGAGGAAGATCTCGGCGGGGGCAACAGCCGTATTGTGCTGAAGCTGAAAAAACATCTGGCGCCGATCAAGGTTGCCGTTATTCCGCTGAAGAAAAACAATGAAGGAATTATGAACAAATGCCACGAGATCAAGAAAAATCTCCTCAGACTGGGAATAGGACGCGTCGCGCTTGAAAATACCGGCAACATAGGCAAGGCCTACCGCCGTCATGATGAAATCGGCACGCCTCTCTGCATTACCGTAGATTTTGAAACCATCGAACAGCAGCCTGAAAGCGTAACCGTCCGCGACCGCGACACAATGGAGCAGCACCGCGTCAATATTGCCGATCTGCCGGATTATTTAAGAAATTACTTCTTATAGAAAAAGAAAAACTCCTCGGTTTAGCCGGGGAGTTTTTTTCAGTCTAGTTTCTTGGAAACAAGATCTGTCTAAAGAGTTTCGCGGCTGCGGGCGATATATCTTTCAGGAAGATAATAAAGGCCCATACCGCGATCGCCAGCAGAAGAATCACAATAACTGCGGCGGTAATTCCGATGATCGCGTAAGTTGACATTAATTTTTAAATTTTTTTAGGGTTAAACACTCTGCGGGTTGTCATTATGACAAATTCCGCAATTTCTAAAAACGCTTTCAGACACAGCAGCCCGATAATAATGACAGCTGCTCCGGCAGCGGCCAGAATAACGAAGGCGACAATGCCGAGAATCACGAGAAAAAATCTTGTGATTTCCCAAATAAGTTTCATATTCATATGTTTTTAATTGAAAATTCTGCCGAAAAGCCATTATCGGAATTCGATGCCAGAATGATTTTCACAATAATAGCTTATTAAAAAATAAACTATCACACTATTTTTTGTGATGCAATAATTTTGTCTAATTTTATGCAAAATTTACGCGGCAGCCCGAAGCAGTCTCTGGCAGCGGTTTCCAGAGATACTGTCCGAACCGGCTTTTGCCGCATCCCCTTGCAGATAGCCCGAACCGGTTAGGAGCGTTCTGCCGGCAAATTGCCGGAGCTTTTATCCGCGCGGCCGTCAGGCGTTTTTTCAGATTCTGACGATATCCGGCGTCAGTTGACGGTCTGCCGTAATTTCCCGGTAAAGCTGCAGGCCGCCGCTCAAAACATAGATATTGTCAAATCCGCGGTTGCTGAGAAGACAGGCGGCAATGTAGGATCCGACGCCGTATTGGCAGTAAAGAACAACCTTTTTCTCATGCGGAATGGACGTCAGATTATTGCGCAGGGCATAAAGAGGAATATTGACTGCATTGGGAATTTTTCCTTCCTTAAACTGTTCCGGAGAGCGAATATCGACAATCATCGTTCCGTCAATTGCGTTTTTCTGGTTGATATCGTCGTAGAAGGCAAATTTAACGCGTTTTTCAATAATATTTTGCGCCATGGAACCGAGATTGTTGACGGCATCTTTTGCCGAAGAAAAAAGCGGGGAATAACAAAGTTCAAGATTTTCAAGCCCGGCAGTTCCGGCATTGAGCTGCATCGCGGCGGCAATAGTGTCAATGCGTTTGTCAATGCCGTTTTTGCCAATCCCCTGTGCGCCGAGCAGTTGTCCGTCCGGCGAGAACAGAAGTTTGAACAGCATAAGTTCCTTTCCCTGCATATAAGAGGAGATATCCCAGTCATAAAGATTGAGCTTGTAATATTCCATATTGTTTTCTTTAAGCTTTTTTTCGTTTAATCCTGCGGCGGCAGCCGTCATGTCAAAAATCTTTATAACGGATGTTCCCAGTGCGTGCTTAAATTCTGAGTCAACTCCGCCGAGAGCGTCGGCCGCCGTTTTGGCCTGTTTGACGGCCAGCCCGGCCTGAGCCGCGCGGATAGGTTGTTTGCTGACAAAATCCCGGACTTCAACGGCATCTCCGGCCGCATAGATGTCTTTGTCTGATGTCTGCATATGTTCATTGACCTTAATTCCGCCGCTTTCGCCGATTTCCAGATCGGCAAGAACCGGAAGTTTCAGGTCCGGACTGACGCCGGTTGCGATAACGGCCAGATCGTACCGGAGGCTTTCGCCCGAAGAGAGCGTTACCCGGCTTTCGTCAAAGGCTGTTACGCGTTGCCCGGGATAAAGGGTCAGATTTTTGCTGCGGAGATAGTTGTGTAGAGGCGCGGCCATATCTTCATCAAACTGTGGCAGCAGATGCGGAGAGGCTTCGGCGATAGTCGTGTGAATACCGAGTTTGACCAGCGCTTCGGCTGTTTCAAGCCCGGTATGCCCGCCGCCGACAACAATTGCGTTTTTGGGAGCATTGAATTTAATAAAGTCTTTAATTCTTTCTACGGAGGCCAGATCCTTGAGGGTAAACACCTGTTCCGTTAAAATTCCCTCAATGTCGGGACGCAGCTGCAAAGCGCCGATGGCGATAATCAACCTGTCATAACTTTCATCGGCTTTGCCGGCAAGGGAGACGGTTTTTTCTTTGCGGTTGATAGCCGTAACCTCCGTGTTCAGACGGACGTCAATATTGTATTTTCTTTTCAGTTTTTCCGGGGTTGTTCCGATGAGGTCTCTTTTATCCTCAATGTCTTCGGAGAGAAAATAGGTAAGGCCGCAGTTGGCGACGGCCAGTTCTCCGGTTTTTTCCAAAATTAGAATTTCCGCGTTTTCATTCAGGCGCCGCAGGCGTGTTGCCGCGGCTGTTCCGGCAGCTCCGCCGCCGATGATTACCACTTTCATGTTTCTGCCTCTGAATAAATTGAGCCTGACTTATAAATAGGCAGTCCGGAGCGTTAATCAAGCGCCGTATTGCGAAATTTTGAGCAGGATGACGCCGGAAACAATGAGGATAATTCCCAGCCAGCTGGAAAGGGTCGAAGCGTCGCCGAAAAAGATAACGCCGATCAGAAAGGTTCCCATCGCGCCGATGCCTGTCCAAACCGCATAAGCCACGCTAATAGTAATCTGTTTTTGCGCCAGATAAAGAAAAACGCCGCTTAAGGCCATGGATAACACGGCAAGGGCAATCCAGGCAAAACGGTTGTCGGAAAGATGAGACAATTTAAATCCGAGCGGCCAGCCGATCTCAAAGACAGCTGCTGTGAGCAAAAAAATCCAAGCCATAGGTACCTCCCGTCAGGATATAAGTGTTTTTTAGAAAAATAAAAGAGTTATCTTCCGCCGCCGCGGCCTGTGGAGACGGCAGCTTGCGCCGCTGCTTGTTGCTTGGCGCTGGTTTCCTGCTGTCGTTCCTGTCTCTGCCTTTCCTGTTTCTCCTGCTGTTGTTTCTCTTTTTCCGCTTCGTTTCTGGCATTTTCTTCCTGTCTTTTCTCAGCTTCTTTTTGTTTGGCCAGAAATTGTCTGCGTTCATCCTGTTTGGTACGCTGGTCGTCAAATTCTTCAATTTTTTTGCGGACTTCCCTGATCGCCTCCCTCTGCATACGGCTCAAACGTCCCTTTGCGCCTTTTTTTTTCTCGATTTTGGCAATGAGTGCCCGTTGCAGGTTTTTGAAAAAGCGCGAGCGGAATTCTGACAAGACCTTACGGATAATTTTGATGAGAACCTGCCGTTTCAGTTTTTCAAACTGGCGGCTTTGCTGATAGAGAACTTCGCGCAGCATTTGTTTTTTCAGAATATCGCGGTTGCGCAGCTGTTCAGTCTGCAGTCTGTTAAAAATTTCCGCTTTGAAGGCGTCTTTTTCGCTGGCATCATATTCCTCAAGAATAATGTCGGTTTGCTTTCGTTCTGCTTCGGCGATTTTTTGCTTTTCCTTAAGATGCTCATCCTGAGTTTGTTTCCATAATCTGATAAAAAACAGGATGAAGATGACGACAAGAACAGCTGCTGCCAGTCGGAGAGAACGACAGAAATCCGGATCCTGCAAAAAAAGAGAAAGTATTTTTTCAGTAAACATTTTCATAAAAATATTTTGCAGCTTAAATTTTAATAAATATTAAAAATTGCGAAAATGCTTGACTCTTTGTCAGAAGTCTTTTATAAATCAGGCAAAATAACTAGCTTTTAAGCATAGAAAGTATAGGAGTAAAACATAACACGCCAAGGCGTGCCGCCAGTCAGCGAGGGTTCGCACACTGGCGTGCAATAGTTTGTAGGTACTGGTTTGAAACGGGCGAGAGAGCGTCGCGGTTTCGGGGCAGGGTGCCGACAGGTTATCGCTCAGGCCGCGCCTACGTGCAATAGTTTGTAGGTAAGTATTTCAGATGAGGGGATAAAACAATTTTTGAAGCTTTGACAGATAAACTGGGCGCCGCCTTTTCCAAAATCACCTCGCGGGGTGTTTTGAGCGAGAAGGATATTGACGAGGCAATGCGCGAAATCCGCATCGCGTTGCTTGAGGCTGACGTGTCTCTGCCTGTTGTCAAAGATTTCATTGCCAAAGTCAGGGAGCAGTCAGTCGGCGAAAAGGTTGTGCGCTCTGTTCAGCCCGGGCAGATGGTTGTTAAAATCGTCCATGACGAACTGGTCAGGCTGCTGGGCAGTGAGGAAAACTCCGGACTGAACCTGAATGCTGTGCCGCCGGCCTGTATTCTGATGGTCGGCCTTCAGGGATCCGGCAAAACCACGACCTCCGCAAAAATTGCCAACAAACTCAAGGCCAGAAAGAAGGTTATGCTGGTGTCGCTGGATATTTATCGTCCGGCTGCTCAGGAACAGCTGGCTCAGCTGGCGGAACAGATCGGCGTTTACGCTTTGCCGGTCATCAGAGGCGAAAAGCCAGCCGAAACGGTCAAAAGGGCAATCAGCGAAGGCAAAAAAGGCGGTTTTGATGTTATTATTCTCGATTCTGCCGGCCGTCTGCATATTGACGAAGAGCTGATGAACGAAGTCGTCGAAGTCAAAAAAATCGCCGATCCGGTCGAAACGCTTTTGCTTGCCGATGCCATGATCGGCCAGGATTCCTGCAATGTTGCCAGAGAGTTTAATGAAAAAGTCGGTATTACGGGGATTATTCTGACCCGTATTGACGGCTCGGCTCGGGCTGGGGCGGCGCTGTCGATGAAAATGGTTTCCGGCGTGCCGATAAAGTTTTTGGGTACCGGCGAAAAAATAGACGAGTTTGAAGAGTTTCATCCCGACCGTTTGGCCGGGCGCATTTTGGGGCAGGGAGACGTTGTTTCTCTGGTCGAAAAGGCGATAGAAAATGTGGACCGTGGCGAAGCCGAAAAAATGGCCAGAAAAATGATGAAAGGCAAGTTTGACCTGGAAGATATGCTGGCACAGCTGCGTCAGGTGCAGAAATTGGGGAGTATGGGCAGCCTTTTGGGGATGATTCCCGGTCTTTCCAAATTCAAAAATCAGATCGAGCAGGCCGGTGTCGGCGATGATCTGATAAAAAAACAGGAGGCAATCATTCTTTCGATGACGCTCAAAGAAAGAAGAAATCCTGACATCATCAAGGCCTCCCGCAAAAAACGCATTGCGGCGGGTTCCGGCGTTGAGGTTCATGAAGTTAACAAGCTGCTCAAATCATACGAGCAGATGTCGACGATGATGAAAAGAATGGGCAGACTGGGGGGACTGAAGGCAATGGCCGGCATGAACCCCCTGTCGGCCCTGAACAATAATCCGCTTGGCAAAATGCTTGGCGGAATGGGTAAGAAATTTCCGTTCTAGCCATAGGCCGGGAATTTAAATTTTGTTTATTTACTGAAAGGATATAAAAATGGCAGTTCGTATCAGACTATCGCGCGGTGGTTCCAAAAAGCGCCCCTTCTACAAAGTAGTAGCCGCTGACCAGAGATCTCCTCGCGACGGCAGATTTATTGAAAAATTAGGTACTTTTAATCCTCTGCTGCCGAAAGACCACGCAGAGAGATTCGTTATCAACGAAGAAAGAGTAAAATACTGGCTCGGCAACGGTGCCCAGCCGACGGAAAGAATGCAGAAAATGCTGTCTGTTCTGGGTCTGTGCGCAGCTCCCGTAATTCATGACCAGCCGAAGAAATCTGCTCCGAAGGCAAAAGCTCAGGAAAGAATTAAGGAAAAAGCCGAAAAGGCTGCTGCCGCTGCCGAAGCTGCAAAAGCTGCCGCGGAAGCTCCTGCCGAACAGGCTTCTGAAGAAGCTCAGGCTTAGTCATTTAAGTTGTTTTGTTATTTTTAAGAAGCAAGCTTCAAAAGACTGGAAGAACTGATGGAAAATACAAAAAGAATTTGTCTGGGGGCGATTGTTGGAGTTCACGGCATCAGAGGCGAGGTAAAAGTCAAAAGCTTTACCGAGCGCGATGCTGACATTGACAAATACGGTCCGCTGGAAAGCAAAGACGGTTCCAGAATATTTGACATCAGGGTAACCGGTCGTTCAAAGGAGCTGCTGCGGGTAAAGATTAAAGGCGTCGATGACCGCAATGCTTCGGAAGCCCTGATCGGGACGGAGCTTTATGTGGAAAAGGGCGTTTTACCGGAACTTGCGGAAGATGAATATTATCATGCCGATTTGATCGGGGTGGATGTCATTGAGAAGGATTCCGGGCGCAGTCTCGGAAACGTGTCGGGAATTTATAATTTTGGCGCCGGAGAAATTCTGGAGATCAAAATGTCCGGCAGCGGAAAACTTGAGATGATTCCCTTTACCAGACAGTATGTTCCTGATGTCAGAATTAAAGAAGGCTGTATTATTGTTGAATCTGCGGTAATGAACTTTGCAGAAGATGACGACGGGGAAAATGCTTCCGATGAAGGTTAAGGTACTGACCATTTTTCCGGAAATGTTTCCGGGATTTTTGGGATATTCCCTGACCGGAAAGGCCCTTGACCAGGGACTTTGGAGTCTGGAAGCCGTCAATATCCGCGACTATGCTTTTGACAAGCACGGATCCGTTGACGATACGCCCTGCGGCGGTGGTGCCGGTATGATTATGCGCCCGGACGTTTTAGGAACTGCCTTGAAGGCAAACTATGACGGCGGCCGTCTGATATACATGTCTCCGCGAGGAGAGCCACTTACCCAGGCTAAAGTTCATGAATTGAGCCGGGTCGAAAATATGACGGTTATCTGCGGACGTTTCGAAGGGATTGATGAGAGGATTATTGATGCCTATAACATCGAAGAGGTCAGCATCGGCGATTATATTTTGACCGGCGGCGAGCAGGCGGCTATGATAATGCTGGATGCGGTGGTCAGGCTGTTGCCCGGGGTTCTCGGAAACTCTGAATCCACCGAAAACGAAAGCTTTGAAAACGGGCTTTTGGAATATCCGCAGTATACGAGGCCGGTGGTTTGGGACGGACGCGAAGTACCGGAGGTTCTTTTAAGCGGACATCATCAAAATATTGCCAGATGGCGCGAAGAAAAAGCAATTGAAATAACAAAACGGAAACGGCCTGACCTTTTGAAGAAATATCTTGATTCTAAAAAGGTTTAGGTATATAGAGTACATAAAAATATTTAAAAGGGTAAAACTGATGAACATTATTGAAAATTTAGAAAAAGAGCAGATGGAAAAGCTCAGCGAAGGTAAAAACCTCCCTGACTTCAAACCGGGTGATACCTTGAAAGTTCATACCAAGGTTAAAGAAGGCGACCGCGAACGTATCCAGATCTATGAAGGTGTCTGCATTGCGCGCAAAAATGACGGTCTGAATTCTTCTTTCACGGTCAGAAAGATTTCTTTCGGCGAAGGCGTTGAGCGTGTATTCCCGCTGTATTCTCCGAATGTTGCCAAAATTGAAGTAGCCCGCATTGGTAAAGTACGCCGTGCGAAACTGTACTTCCTGCGTGCGCTGCGCGGTCGTTCTGCTCGTATTGCCGATGATCTGGCAGCTGCGGCCAAGGCAAAAGAAAACAACAAAGACGCAGAATAGTTTTTGTCTTTTTGGAAAAAGCCGGCTGTTCAAAACGGTCGGCTTTTTTTCTGTCTTCATCGCCAGCGTTGGTTTAACAAAAGTTCTCAGGATCGGAAAATGGAAAAGAAAGTGACATTGGAACAGGAAATCGCTGAATTATTTGACGAGAACCAGCTTATAGATGAAGATGGAATGGTGGAGTATAGCCGGCAGGATTTGCAGCTGATAGCCGATGTGGAAGACCTGACTGATAAAAACAGTATTGTTTCCGGGCATACGATAAACAAGGAAATAGATACCTTATCAGAGTTGTTTGTCAGTTGGTTTTTGTATGGAGAAGGCCCCAAAAGCTCGCTTTCCGATTTTTTGGACAGCGGAAAGTTTAAGGATATACTTTCTCCCGAACAGTTTATTGCGGTTGTAAATAATGACGCATATCTTCCTGAAGAAGCGTTGTATTTGCTGAAAGGGGTTTTGAACTTCAATATACATTCTTCCAAATTGTCATATCTGAATAACAAGGTTTTCCGTGATAACAAAATGGCGTTTTGTTTGGATTTGGACCAGGATGAAATATTAAACAGGATAAACGGGCAGATTGTCGAAAAAGAACAGAAAATCAAAAAAGATCGAGCCGATTACAGAAAGCGTAATGCTGCCGAATTAAAGGAATATTTTAAAAAATATCGGCAGCTGCATCAGGAAAGGATCAGGGAGCGGGATCGGCAGTATAGAGAGAATAATGTAGAGAAGATTCGTAAATATCACCAAAAATATCATCAGGAGCACAGAGAAGAACTTCTGGCAAAATCAGCGCGCTATGTGGCTGAAAATCATGAGAAAATACTTCAGTATAAGAAAGAATACCGGTTAAAAAACCGCGACAAAATTGCTCAAGCAAACCGCCTTAGGTATTATAAAAAGAAATATGCTGCGCAACCGACCGAAAAATTGCGTAAATTTATTTATTATCTTGAGCATCGGGAGGAGTTCAAAAACCGCTGTCGCCTGTGGCGGGAGAACAATCCGGAACGTTACAGGGAATTATGCGCCGGCTATCGGCAGAATAATGTGGAAAGAATAAAGGAGCATAAACGAAAATATTATGCTGCGCATAAAGAAAAAATTCTGGCAAAAAACAAAGAATGGCGCGGCAATAATAAGGAAAAAATAAAGGAAAGCTCGCGGCGGTATTATCAGGAGCATCGGGAAAAACGCCGGGAGCAGAACCGGGACTGGGTAAGCGGCAATCCGGAGCGTCGCAAAGAGCAGAAGCGCCGTGCCTATGAGAACAACAAGGAAAAGATTCTGGAAAAAAATGCCCTCTGGCGTCGGGAAAATCCGGATAAAGCCAAAGCTCAGCAGGCAAGATACCGGGAGGCGCATGCCTCTGAGATAAAAGCCAGGGCGAAACTTGCCAAAAGCAAAATCCGTTTTCGGACAAAAACCGGCGGCAAAATTCTCGGATTGCTGGCCGGGATTATGAATTCTAAAGTTTAATCGCAGTACCCCGGGGTAAGAACCCGGACGGCAGTTCCTGAAGCAAAAAGAAATGAAAGCCGGATGTCTTTCCTAAATCTCGGCGGTGGCGCGTCTGGCGGACAAAACGGCCGCTTCGATGGAACAGGGATAGTTTTTCATGGTCCAGTCTCCGGCCAGCAGCATGTTTTTCCAGCGTGTAACCGGGCTGTCGGGGCGCAGACTGTTATTTTTTCTGTCGTGTCTTAAGGTTGCCCGCCGGTGTTTAATCATGCGGTAAGGCGGCATAAAGGCGGCTTCCCGTCCCCGAATTTCGCAAATCTGCTTCCAGACATTCCGCGCTGCCTCTTTGTCGTTGCAAAAAGCGGCCGAAGCGTCGCTGACGGTAACGGACAGAAATCCCGGTGCGGCAAACAGCCATTGCGGCAAGGCGTTTTTGATTCCCAGAAAGGGTTTTCTTCCGGGAAAGGATAAAGCCATGCTGGTTCTGAAAATAATGTTTACGATGCAGTTGAAATCAAAAACCGGGCCCTGAAAAATCCGCGCGTAATTTTGGGCGTCGAGAGCGCAGATGATCTTGTCCTCGGGAGCAACTTCAACGCAGGCCTTGTTAAAAAACAGTTTTGTAATTTTGCCGTCCGCCTCTGCAAAGCTTTTCAGAACAAAGCCGGTTTTGAGCGTATCCGGATAGGCCGATAAGGGGGCGATAAGAGCGGAACTTAAGTCGTTTTTCGAATACCAGACTTTCAGACAGCCAGGAAGAAAAGGAAAAAGTTTCCAGGCCGTGTTCAAAACGATACCCGGGGCTGTTTCCCGCAGCGGCTGATTAAACAGAGCCAGAGCCGCTTCCGAAATATGATGCGGAAAAAAAACGGTTCTTTTGTGCCGCGCGTAATCATAAAACGGCGGAAAGCCCGAAAAAACAGGTTCTTTCAGCAGCGACAGCGCGTTTTTGTTGGCGCCGAGTATGACATGCGTTGCCATATCCGCCACGGCGCCCAGCCGGGTATCAAAATAGGAACGGCAGCGTCCTCCCGGCTGCGCTGCCGCTTCATAAACAGTGATTTTGCTTTCCGGACGCCTCATCCGCAGCAGTTTGGCGGCGGAAAGTCCCGCTACCCCCGCGCCGAGGATATGATATGTCGGAGCATCGTGTTTCATCAATGTCCGAAAAAGGCTTTCAAAGCCAGAGAAAGTTTTCCGAATTTGCTGATGGCCGGTTTGGGAGAAATGACTTCCCAGCCTCTTTTCTGCATGATATCAAAATATCTTTTGTAAATGCCGGCAATCATTTTGACCGGACGGGCCGTCCTCTTGTCCAGTCTTTTGATGAGTTCGTAAGCCTTATTGAAATCCTGACTGGCGATTTTGGCCAGTTCTTCGCGGGCAATGGCCAGATTTTTGTCGACCACGACAGTCAGCGGATCCGTCGAATGAATTTCCGCTTTGCGCAGAAATTCCCTCGGAATGTACAGGCGGTTGCTTTGCGCGTCTTCTTTAACGTCGCGTAGAATATTGGTAATCTGCAGAGCCGTCCCCAGCGAAGTAGCAAGTTCCTCGATAAAAGCTTCATCGCTGCAGCCGAAAATACGCAGAGACAAACTGCCCGGAACACCGGCAACGCCCCGGCAGTACTTGAACAAATCCTGAAGCTTGGGCGCCTGGAGCGGTTTGGGAATATCCATTGAAATACTGTCAATCAGCTTGATAAATTCTTCTTTCGGGAGTTTGAAACGCATACAGTTTTTATAAATGCGGCGGCCGATTTCCGTTGCCGGAACTTTTTTATCATAGATGTTGTTAAGCTCTTCCCGCCAGGCGTCCAGCAGTTCCTGTTTTTCATTTATGTCGACGTCGCTGTCCACAATATCGTCAATGTGTCGGCAGAAAGCATACAGCGTATACATTGCTTCTCTTTTGGCTTTGGGAAGCAGGCGCATGCTCCAGAAAAAGGAGGTGCCGGATTTTCTTACGATTGCTTTAATGTTGTTCATTCAAAAACCTTTAGTTGTCAATGTTTTGGGTCTTGTAAAAAATCCTTTGGCGGCTCCAAAAACAACAGAACGGATCCAGTCGATTCCTGAAAGTTTCACTTCATTTGTCAAAACGTCAGCCTTTTCTAACTTTTGTATCATAATATTAGTTAAGGAAAGGATAACGCCGATTTCCATCTTAAGCCCGCGGCTTTTGAGAATGGACGGGAGGATTTCCGCCTCTTTTACCAGCCCTTTTATTTTTTGCAGAACGGCTTTTTTCAGTCTTGTCAGCCCGGGTATCTCTTTGTCTTTCAGCAGATCATCGGGGAAAACGCCGTATTTTTTCAGCAGGTTGGAAGGAATATACACTCTTTTTAGAAATTTTGCATCATATTTTATGTCCTGCACGTGATTTACAAGCTGCAGAGCCGTGCACAAAGCTGCCGCCGGCAGGTAGGTAGAAGGATTTTCATTGTGTATGGCCAGCATAAACCGTCCGACCGGAACCGCGGAAAAGCTGCAGTATTCCGTCAGCTGCCGCCAGGTCTGATATTCAAATCCCGCAGCGTCGCGACGAAAAGCCGTCAGTAAATCTCCGGCCAGCGGAAAAGATAAGTTTTCTCTGATAAAATCGTTGCGGAGTTTGTCCGTCGGCTCAAGTTCGGGCGGAATATCCGCGGTTTTTCCGTATAAAACATCTTCAATTTCACCGAGTCTACGCAGTTTTTCAGCGGCATCGAGCTCCGGAGCATCGGCGATGTCATCTCCGTAACGGGCAAAACGGTAATAATCCATGACCAGAGGGCGCAGGTCCTTTCTGATAAGAAAAGAACCGACCGGAAAATTTTCGTCGGTATGTTTTTTATGCCTGATTTTCATGAATTGTCCTTATCCATACGTCGATGTCCCACAGAGCCCGCTCGCAATAGGCCTGTTTACGGTCGTTTCCCTTGATTTTGCGGAATTTGCCGTTTGGTGTCGTTTCGCCGCTGATTGTGGGAAAAATACCGAAATTTATATTCATCGGCTGAAAATTTTCAACATTGGTATCGTCTGTCAGATGAGAAAGCATTGAACCGAAAGCCGTGGTTCTGGGCGGCGGAACCGGCAGGCTTCCGTTCAGTTCGCAGGCGGCGAAATAGCCAGCCAGAAGACCGACGGACGCGCTTTCAATATACCCCTCGCAGCCGGTAATCTGTCCTGCAAAACTGATATTTGGCTGATGTTTCAGGCGCAGAAAATCATCCAGCAGGACGGGGCTTTTGATAAAGGTATTTTTGTGAATGCCCCCGAGCCGGGCAAATTCGGCGTTTTCCAATCCCGGAATCATCCGGAAAATGCGTTGTTGCTCGCCGTATTTCATTTTGGTCTGAAAGCCGACCATATTGCGCAGGGTGTCTTCTTTGTTGTCTTGCCGCAGCTGCACGACGGCGTAAGGTTTTTCTTTCGAATGCGGGTTGGTCAGGCCGACCGGCTTCATCGGACCGAACACGAGGGTTTCGGGACCTCTTTCCGCCATAACCTCAACCGGCAGGCAGCCATCGAAGTAAGAGATTTTTTCAAAATCGTGAAATTCGACTTTTTCGGCTTTCAGCAGCTCATCGACAAAGCGATAATACTGTTCGCGGCTAAGCGGGCAGTTGATATAGTCTGTTTTGTTTCCCTTGTCATAACGGGACTGATACCAGGCTTTGGAAAAGTCAATGCTTTCTTTATAAATGACCGGCGCGATGGCGTCAAAAAAGGACAATGCCTGATTGTCGATTCTTTTTAAGATCGCCGTGGCGAGTTTGTCGCTGGTCAGCGGACCTGTGGCGATAATCATTCTGCCGTCCTGCGCGCCGGGAAGTTCCGTAATTTCTTCGCTGACGACGGAGATCAGGGGATGTTTTCGGATTTTTTCCGTTACCAGAGCGGCAAAACCGTCTCTGTCGACGGCCAGGGCGCCGCCGGCCGGAACTTTTGTCCTGTCGGCGCAGTCCATGATAAGGGACGAGGCGCGGCGCATTTCTTCGTGCAGCAGTCCGACCGCGTTATGCAGACAGTCGTCAGAACGAAAGGAGTTGGAGCAGACAAGCTCCGCAAAGTCTTTATTTTTGTGAGCCGGAGAAAAAGCCGAAGGCTTCATTTCGTGCAGAACGACGGAAACGCCTCGCTGCGCGGCCTGCCAGGCCGCCTCGCATCCGGCCAGGCCCGCGCCGGCAATATGTAAAATTCGTTTATCCATGTTTCATATCCTGTTTTATCCGAAATTTAGCGGGATTTCGTGGCTTTGTAAACATAAATCTGGCCCGGGGCTTTCTTATTGATAACTTAAAGCTAACGCTTTGCTAATTGGCAAAAAAAATATATAGTGAGCTGATAGGAAACAAATGCGATTCTTGAAGATGAACAAACTGGGATTGATTTTAATGACGCTGATCTGCCTTTCCGGCCGGCTGACGCTGGCCAGCGAGGAATTTGATCCTGCGTTGTTTCCCGAAGAGGCCGCGGCCGAAGCCGCAGCCGGCGAACAGGGCGGTATGACGCCGTATCCGGCCGTTCCGGTTGAAGCGCCCGGAATTGCGATTACGCCTGGTGTCTCCGGCGGTTTTCTGGCTTCTCCCAAGTTTGTTGACGACGAGGAAATGAATTTTGACAATATTACGTCGGCGTTGGGCGAAGAAGAAACTGCGCCGGCGGCGATTCCCATGATTCAGCCGCATGACATGGCTGCGCCCGCTCCGAAAACCGGAGAAACGGCGGATTCTTCCGCGGATACGGAAATCCGGGTCGATAAAAACCAGTCTCTGACGGAAAACCTGAAGGAAAGCGACCCCGCCGACATTAAATTGCCGGTGCCTGACGTGAAAGGCACTTGGATAAACAAGCTAAAATCGCCTTTGAAGGCTCAGACGGAAAGCGGCCCCAGCCTGAGTTCGGACGCCAATCTTGAAAGTCTGGTCGAAAAGAGCCGGCGGGCAAACCGCCGTTCCAACGCGTCGGTCTTTGATATTTCGGGAGCAATGCTGCGCATGACGTTCAGGCAGATTGACGAGACTCTGACCCGCCGGGGCTATAAGCGCATTATGCAGAAAATGGATATCCCGAACTTTATCCGCTGGCGCAATGAGGACAAATGCCGCGCGTCCGGCGTTATCGGATATGAGCGTCTGGCCAACTGCGTTGTCAAAATTGCCAAGCGCGACAAGCACGAGTACGTTGTCCGCGCCGGCTATGCCAAATATGATACCAAGGAAAGTATTGAGGTCAGTTTTACCAGCAATTTTACCAATAACAAAGCCTATAAGATTTTTTATAAAAGCGAAGCCGCGAACATCCGGGGCAATTCTCAGAAGGCAATTTACCTGAGAAATATAAAAGTTTACGATTTTTGGAAAAAAATTAACCAAAAGTATGGTAATCCAGACAACCGCGACGACGTCGTCTGGGGTCTGGGAGGCAATAATCCTTACCTTCAGGCCGCGACAGGCCGTCTGCTGCTGGAAGATCCGATGTTGCGGGAACTGGATTACACCCGTATGTCCCGGGAAGACCAGCGCTTCATGAATACGGACTTGTACAGTTTTTAATTTTTTAGGTGGATTATGGAAAAAATGACAACAAATACGGATATTTCCGAGTTGGTTTGCACGCGTATCAGTCATGATATCATAGGCAATATCGGCGCGGTGGCAAACGCCGTCGAGCTTCTGGAGGAAGGGGATATGGAGTTTATGGACGATATTCGCTCGATTCTCAAAACAAGTTCAGGCGTTTTGTCGGCCAGGCTGAAATTTTTTAGAATGGCGTTTGGCCTGAACAATGCCAATCTGGAACAGCTGGATCTGGTCAAAAATAACAGTGGGGATTATCTGAAAACAATCGGCAGCGCCAATTATCCGATTACGCTTGACTTCGGGCTGAAGAGCTGGCAGCTGGCAAAAATTGCCATGCTCGGCATTATGATCATTGCGGATACTTTCATCAAAGGCGGCAGGCTGGAAGTCCGCGAAGAAGCGGACAGGCTTTCTGTCAGCGGACGCTCGGAATTTATGTTGTCTAAAGAAAAAATTTCCGTTATTAAAGATATTTTTCAGAACGGACTGACAGAAGCCCCGGCTCAGTATGCCCCGGTTTTTTATTTGCAGGAACTGCTGAAAAATATTAAACTTAACGTCGAAATCTCAGACAATGACGGTTTCAGCCTGATAATTAAGTAAGGTGCGCGCTTATGGCAAAATGTATTATCGCCGACGATTCGAAAATTATACGGATGCTTTTGGGCAGGATCATGAGCAATCTTCACTTCGAGATTATTGAAGCGGAAGATGGCGAGGAAGTTGTCGAACTCTGCGAAATCAACGAGCCCGATCTGGTCATTATGGATTGGCGCCTGCCTGTTCTTGAGGGAATAGACGCTTTGTACAAAATCCGTAGCCTGCGCAAAATCCGGCAGCCTAAAGTCATGTTCTGCTCGTCCATGACGGATGCCGACAAAATCCGCGAGGCCTTGGATGGCGGAGCCGATGACTTTATCATGAAGCCTTTTGATGAAGACATAATCATCAGCAAGCTGGAAATTCTGGATTTAATATAGGGGAACCGAAATATGAAAAAAAGCGATTTTGATTTTCTGGTTAACCTTTTGCATGAAAATGCCGGCTGGCAGTTTACGGACGAGCAGTATTTCATCATTGATAAAAAAATGTACAATTTTGTGCGCGAAAAAGGCTATGCCTCGGTAGAGGAACTGATTGCCGAACTCAAAATGGGGCAGAAAGCCGTCTTGTGGCAGGTGGTGGAAGCTCTGGCCATGTCGGATACGTCTTTCTATCGCGATTATAAGGTATTCAAAGCTTTTGAGGAAACGATTCTGCCGCATATCAGGGAGCTCAACCGCGGTTCCAAAAAGCTGCGGATCTGGAGTCTGGGCTGCGCGTCCGGTCAGGAAGCCTATTCAATAGCCATAGCCGTCAAAAACAAGCTTCTTGGCATATCCGACTGGGATATCAGTATTATCGGCACGGATATCTCTTCCGTAGCAATTTCAAAGGCGCAGAAAGGGATTTACAGCCAGTTTGAAGTCCAGATGGGGCTGAATGCGCGCATGATTATCGACAATTTTCATCTGGAAAAAGATCAATGGCTTGTCAATGACGATATTATGAGCTTGGTGGAGTTTCGCCGCTATAATCTTTTGGAAGACCTGACCTTTTCCGAAAATTTTGATATTATTTTCTGCCGCAATGTTCTTCACTTCTTTGATAAGGAAACGCAGCCGAAGCTTCTGAACAAAATAAGCAGCCGTCAGACAGACGGGGGCTTCCTGTATTTGGGAACGGAAGATCGTCCGCTGGGACTGGACAGCTTTTATGATCCGGTTGAGGGAATGAAATGCCTGTATCAGGCAAAGTTAATCCCCGAACATCAGCGCCGCAGTGCCGCGGAACAGGCTGAAAAAAATATTCCGGCTGATGCCGTAACCGCCGCTGGACAGACACCGCCGGAAGAAAATATGCCGAGCTTTGTGCGCCCGGCCGGCCTGAGTTATAAGCGTCCGGTAATGGCGGATGTGTTAAAGAAATAAAAAAGCGGCTTTCAAAGCCGCTTTTTTTGCCAGATACAGAAAGTCCCGGAAAACCGGGACCCGAAAATTATTTTTTTGTAACTTCGTCAGGATCACGGAGAACATAACCGCGTCCCCAGACTGTTTCGATATAGTTCTTTCCGCCAGAAGCCTTTTCCAGCTTTTTGCGCAACTTGCAGATAAAGACATCGATAATCTTGAGTTCCGGTTCGTCAATACCGCCGTACAGGTGGTTCAGAAACTGATCTTTGTTAAGGGTGGATCCCTTGCGCAGCGACAAAAGCTCCATAATGCCATATTCTTTTCCGGTCAGGTGCAGGGTCTTTGTGCCGACCGTAACCGTCTGCGTATCCAGGTTGACTTCTACTTCGCCGGTACGGATAATGGAATTGGAATGGCCTTTGGAGCGTCTGACAACTGCCTGAATCCGGGCCAGAAGCTCTGCTTTGTCAAAGGGCTTGGTCAGATAATCGTCAGCGCCGAATCCAAGGCCCTTGACCTTTTTGTCGGGTTCGGAGAGACCGGACAGAATCAGGACCGGCGTATTGACTTTCGCGGCGCGCAGGCTCTTGAGAACTTCGTAGCCGTTCATGTCCGGCAGCATGAGATCAAGGATAATAATGTCGTAATCGTAGAGTTTGCCGATTTCCAGCCCGTCTTCGCCGAGGTCGGTTGTATCCACAATCATTCCTTCTTTTTTCAGCATCGTTTCAATACTTTGCGAAACGGCGTAATCATCTTCCACTAATAAAACCCGCATTTCCAAGACCTCCAAAAATTTTTAATATCAAGATAAGTAGATAATAGCCTTTAATTTTTTATTTGTTAACTTTTTTAATGACCTGTTAATAATTATTAACGGAAAAGACGGCAAAGGGCGGCGGGACGGCGGAAAATGGGAAAAAGCCATGTTGGAGCGGTTTACGCGAAGATATCCGCTGCGGATGACGGATTTGAAATGCGGAAGAAACTTGTGAAATAAAAAATAAATGTATATTTTTATGGTATAAATATACTTTTTTATTCAATAAATGTATATTATGCGTAAGATAAACGTACATTATGCCGGCCCTCGTAAATGCAGTCGGCAGTCAAAAGGGGATTGGAGAAAAAGTTTTGTCGCTGTTGTTTGAGAATGCCGTCAGTTCAGTCAAAAATCTGGAAACCAGCTCGTATTACGGAAAAGTAACGGCGGTTCAGGGCCTGTTCATTGAAGTCAGCGGCATCCGGACGCAGTTGTCGATAGGCGACCGCTGTAATGTTTTTTCGACCCAGGGCAGGAAAGTTCCCTGCGAGCTTGTCAGCTTCAAAGGCGACAAACTGCTTTTAATGCCGTACGGGTCTTTGGAAGGCATCGGTCTCGGCTGCCGGGTGGAGGTCGAAAATGCGGCGCCCGTCATTTATCCTCATCCGTCCTGGCTGGGAAGGATCATCAACTCCTTTGGCGAAGCTATCGACGGCAAAGGTCCGCTACTGAAAGGGGATAAACCCTATTTCATCAAATCATCGCCGCCGCCGGCGCAGTTCAGAGACCGTGTCTGCGGCAAGGTTGACCTTGGCGTCAGGGCTGTCAATACGTTTCTGACCATATGCAAGGGACAGCGTATGGGCATTTTCGCCGGTTCCGGCGTCGGAAAGTCAACGCTGATGTCCATGCTTGCCAAACATTCTAATGCCGATGTTTCCGTCATCGGCCTGATTGGCGAACGCGGCCGTGAGGCCAAGGAATTTGTTGAAGATACGCTGGGCGAGGAGGGACTTGCCAAGTCTGTTCTGGTTTTGGCCACGTCTGACGAAAGCCCGCTGATGCGCAGACAGGCGGCCTATGTGGCCATGGCGGTGTCGGAATATTTTCGCGATCAGAATAAAGACGTGCTTTGCATGATGGATTCTATTACGCGTTTTGCCATGGCGCAGCGGGAAATAGCCTTGAGCGTGGGAGAGCCTCCCGCGTCAAAAGGATATACGCCGAGCGTTTTTTCGGAACTTCCGAAACTTTTGGAGCGTGCGGGGCCGGGAGCCGGCACCGGAACCATCACCGGTCTGTTTACGGTACTGGTTGACGGCGATGACCATAACGAGCCGGTGGCGGATGCCGTCCGTTCTATTTTGGACGGACATATTGTTTTGGATAGAGCCATTGCCGAACGCAACCGGTATCCGGCAATAAATATTCTGCGTTCCATTTCGCGAACCATGCCGGACTGCAACACGCCGGAGGAAAACGAAATTGTTTCAAAGGCCAGACGTTATATTGCTTCTTACGAAGACATGGCGGAGCTGATACGTCTGGGGGCATATAAAAAGGGATCAAACCGCGAAGTTGACGAAGCGATTTTTTATTATCCGAAAATCGAAGCCTTTTTGTCTCAGAAAAAGAACGAGAAAATAACGCTGGCCGAAGGCTATCTGCAGCTGAAGGAAATTCTTGATACGCCTTATAAGCCGGCGTAGGATGACCGGACATGAAAAGTTCTCTCCAAACCCTGACCAGAATACAAAAATTCCAGATTGATGAGCAGCGAAAGATTCTGAATGGCTGTCTGGCTGAGGAAGAGGAGCTTGTTGCCGGACTGTCTGAGTTAAACAGACAGTTTTCTGAGGAAAAACGGTTTGCGCAGGACAATCCGGGCGTGGGAGATTTCGGAACTTATACCAGGCGTTACCTTCAAGAGCGGGAAGCTTTTGAAACAAAAATCGCGGCAGTGCGCCGGAAAATTGAAGAAATCCGGGACATCATCGCCGATTTGTTCAAAGAGCAGAAAACCTATGAGATTGTCGATGAAAACCGCAGAAAACGCGCGGAAAAGGAAGAAAATGCCAAGGAACAGAAAACGCTTGATGAAATCGGCACCAATAATTTCATCAGAAATAAAAACAAAAATTAACCGGGTGGCGCCTTCGCAATTTCAAAAAAAGCAAAGTTTTCGGAGAGTTGTTTTGCCAGTTTATAAAAATGAGTATTTTCTGTTGAAAGCCGGATAAAAAATTTCTATATCTTTAACAGAAACTTTTAGAGGAGAAAACAATATGTTTGAATTACCATCTCTGCCTTACGGCATGAATGCGCTGGAACCGTACATCTCGGAAAAAACGATGGAATTTCATTATGGCAAACACCATCGGGCTTATGTCGACAATCTGAACAAACTGATAAGAGATACCGAGTTCGAAAACATGTCTCTGGAGGATATTGTCAAAAATACGGCTGACCGCAAAGAATTTGCCGGAATTTTCAACAATGCCGCCCAGGCGTGGAATCATGCCTTTTTCTGGAAGTGCATGCAGAAAAACGGCGGCGGAGCTCCGCAGGGAGAGCTGCTCAAAAAAATAGAAAAAGATTTCGGATCATATGAAAAATTCAGAGAGGAATTCAAAACGGCGGCGACCACGCAGTTTGGCAGTGGCTGGGCCTGGCTGGCCGAAAAAAACGGAAAATTAAGCGTCATTAAGACGTCGAATGCCGATACGCCGCTGGCGCACGGATATAAGCCGCTGATAACGATAGACGTCTGGGAGCATGCTTATTATCTGGATTACCAAAACCGTCGTCCGGACTTTGTGGATGCGTTTCTTGATCATCTGGTCAATTGGAACTGATAAGGCAACCCCTTAAGAAAGATCTTAAGGGGTTTTTAATGAATTATGTATAAATTATTGTGCATAAAATAAATGTTGCCGGGGCTTTTATTATTGACAAATTTTGTCTAAATGCTAAAATAAAAGTCAGGAATAAGGGCAACATGACGGAGTATTCCAATGGACAAGAAAAAGAACGATAAAATTATAAGAGTAAAAGTTAATCTCAGCCGGATAGGAAGATTTTTCAAAAGCGGAAGGGATGTAGTCCTTTCCGGCGGTGCGGCGTATATCGGCATCAAGCTTTATAAAATGGGGTTTGCCGTTGGCAGCAGCGCGGCGGACGGTTATTTTGGCGGCGGCGTCAGTATGGTTGGCGGCGCAATGGTTCTCGGTGGCGTGGGTCTGGCTCTCTATTATGCCTGCCAGAATGAAGATATGCGCAACGGACTGATCTACGGACTTAATAAGCTGGAACAGGGCGCTAATGCCGTCGGTCGCGGAATTCGCAAGTCAAATATAATTTATCAGCAAAAAGTAAAGCCTTTTGTCCGGCAGAAAATGAAGCGTCTGCAGAAAAAGGCCAGAACCGGTTATCCGGTAGGCTCCAGACTGGATTTGAGCGGTCCTAACATTAAAGTCCTGAAAGAAAGTAGTGGCAAGAGCTTATAATGAGCGGGTATATGACAGAGAAAGATTTTTTGGTTGCTGAGGGAGATGCCGGAGAGCTGTATATTTTTTTGCATGCCAAGCAGAATTCTCCCCAGTCTCCCGTAATTATCTATGACGGCAGGGATCATGCCGTATTTCTCCGCAATCCCGACCAGAAAATAATTTTGGACTATATTCATCCCGATGTCAGAGAGCAGCTGCGGCATGCTCATGACGTAATTGTGGTTGAAACCATATTGGAAAACATAAAAGACAGTTATCTTGTCAATATGAAGATTGTGGACAACATTCCCGTCGATTGGAGCAAAATAGGGCTGACCACATGGGAAGAGGCGGTGTTGAATGTAAAAAACGATGAAAGTTCAAAAAACTCTTGCCAAATATAAAAAACTATATTAATTAAGTCATAGTTTCATGGTCCCATCGTCTAGTGGCCTAGGACGCGGCCCTCTCAAGGCTGCAACACGGGTTCAAATCCCGTTGGGATCACCACTAAAAAAGCGCCATTAAGGCGCTTTTTTAGTGGTGATGCGCAGCGGAGTTAATATTGCGAGCCAAATTAATTTGAGCGAAGCAATAATTACGAAGCAAGTGCCCGAAGCGAAGTTGTTGAGCGCTAAAGCGAAACTTACGGAGCAAGACACCAAAAGCGCCTTAATGGCGCTTTTTTAGTGGTGATGCGCAGCGAAGTTAATATTGCGAGCCAAATTGATTTGAGCGAAGCAATAATTACGAAGCAAGTGCCCGAAGCGAAGTTGTTGAGCGCTAAAGCGAAACTTACGGAGCAAGACACCAAAAGCGCCTTAATGGCGCTTTTTTATACGTTATCGCAAAATGCCGACATTGTTCACCGTTTGGAGGTTACGCCTCAAAAAGCAATGCAGGCAGGAGCACAATTTATAATGTTTAAAACAGAAAATGATTATGAGCAATGGGCCCAAAACAATAAATTTCAAGGTTCATTTAAATCGAATAGCGCATATATGCAATCTTTGGCGAAACAAATTGAATCAGGAAATGCTGTATATATCAATGCTACATCTCGCGGTATCCTGCCGCGTATTTCAGTGCTTGACAACGCACAAAACGGAAATGGTCAAGATACAAATATACAGAATAAAGCTCGGGAATTGTAAATTAAATATAGCCAATTCAGGCAACAGTCTGTAAAATGACTGTATTTTCTTTATTATCTCCTTACCTAAGTGGTACGAATATGTTCCTTTAAGAGGTTATGCAAGTCGTTTTTATCAATAAAACACGATACCCGCACCGGCGCTGAGCGCCAGAACCGTTACTGGATTAAGCCTGAATTTTCTGAGCAGGACAAATGAGGCGAGGGCGATAATCAAAGCCGGAACGTCAAAGTTCTGCACATTCAGGGATAATTGATTATGCCCGGTCAGTGCCAGCAGCAGAATACCGGCGCCGGCAGAGCCGATAAGTCCCGTAGCAACGGCTTTAAGCCCCTGTAAAACAGCCATGATGACATCTGAATTTCTGTGGCTGCAGAAAAAATTATATCCGACGAGAGAAATCGCAAAACCTGAAATAACACAGCTGACAGTAGCAATAACAGCGCCGAGGAACCCGGCGACCTTGTAGCCGGTAATTGCGGAAAGATTGATTGCTATGGCTCCCGGTGCCGATTGCGCGATGGCCGCCATTTCCAGAAGTTCGTCAAAATTAAAGGCTCTGGCATTGTCGACAAACTGTTTCTTGATCAGCGGAATAATCATGTAGCCGCCGCCGATGGCAAGACAGCTGATAAGCACATTGGTTTTGAACAACCACCACAGACGATATAATAAACTTCTTTCCTGCATATTCCTATAACTGCTTTTTCCTATTCAAATCGGTTCAAAACATCATATTTTCGGAGCTTGTGTCTCAGAATTTTCTTTTTATATTTTCCTGCTCACATATTTGCGGCTTTTAACGGTTCGCTTTCAAAATCGCTGAGCTTTTCGTGCAAAATTTTTGCCGCCGTCTGACCGGACGCAATCGCCTCAACAATTGTTGAACCGCCGTGTTTGCAGTCTCCGGCGTAAATAATTTTGTCGGTGTCGTTCTGGCGGTCTGCAAAACTGCCGATTGCCTTGATGATCAGATCAAAGCCTTTGCGCTCGATTGTCGTGTCCGGCAAAGGCAGCAGCCTGTCGTCCTCAAAATAGTTTTTACAGGTATAAAGAGACAATTTGCCATTGCCGGGCTCAATTTTGACCGGACTTGTCATGGTCGTAACATCAATTTTCTGGTCAATAAGCTCCATATATTCGGTTCTGGTAATTTTCATGTCCGACAGTTTGCGTCGGACAAACATCTCGACATTTTTTGCGCCGTTTGAGCGGGCCGTAAATGCGCAGTCGACAGCGACGCAGCCACCGCCGATAACGGCAACATTTTCGGCGTTCTGATATTTTTGCGGATTTCCCAGATAATCCATAAACGAGAGGGCGTCCTTTTCTCCTTCAATATTGAGGGCTGTGCAGTTAGGTTCGCCGCTGGCGACAATCACGCCGTCAAAACCGTTTTCAAGCAATTGGTGCGGATTGGATACAGAGAATTTCAGCTGAAGAGTAATAAGTCCCTTGTGGCGGATGAAATCCCAGTCTTTTTCAATAACCTCGTGGGGCAGGCGGCTTTTGGGAATCATTTTCAGTGCGCCGCCGATTTCTCCGGATGCTTCGTAGATCGTTATCTTATATCCGTGCCGCGCCAGTGCCGAAGCCGCGGACATTCCCGCCGGGCCGGCGCCGACAACGGCAATGTTTTTGCCGTTGTATTGTTTTACGGTTTCTTCCGTCTCGTCCTTTTCGCGGTAGTTTTCCAAAATGGTGGCCTGAACTTTCGGAATATTGATGGCAAAGTCAATGCGGCTGCGGGTGCAGGCTTTCATACAGAACTTGTCGGGACAGATCAGGCCGCAGGTTTGTCCCATGGGATTGGTTCTGGTAATGGTCTTTACGGCTTCTTTATAATTGCCGTTTTTGGCATGATTGATAAATTCCTGAGGATTGCAGTTAACCGGACAGGCATTCATGCAGGGCTGGTTTTTGCAGTTGAGACAGCGATCCAGCTCTGCCTGCAGCTGCGGTTTGTTCAGATAAAGATTTTTGGAAGTTGTCATAATTTCAGTCCGTCAGTTCTATTTTTGCTTAGTATAATTCCCCGAGTTTCCTTCAAGTCAAGAACTTTTTTTCTTTACATGACGTTTTATAAGTTTTTCGATAGCTTCGGCATCTTCTTTTTCCATAGCATACAGCGGAATGGAAAAAGCGGAAAATTCGGAGTTTCGGCACAGCCACTGCATAAAATTGAGTTTATAGCGTGAGATGTCTTTCACTCTGAGAATAACAATCTGTTTTTTGTAATGTTCTCCGACGGTAACTGTTTCGGCTTTTGTAATGTCTTTCCATTTCAGCGGCTGGCAGAAATCAATGGCTATGCTTTCCGGCGTAATGACCGCCAGAGGATGCCGGATGGCCATGGCCGTCAAAGTTGCCAGAATGGAAAGAAGACAGAGCGTAATGGCCAGACAATACGCCAGGCCGTATTCAGGAAAAATCAGCCATGTAAACCACAGCGCCAGCAAAAATATTCCGATATTAAACAGCAGAAACAGCGCCTGTTTGCGTCTGCTGTAATGAAAAATATGTGTTTTAGAAACGGATCCGGTCATTTTTTCTTCTCTCCCAAAACAATATTTTACAGCCAAATGAACGGGAAAGCAAATATTTATTCTTTTAACGCATTGTCAATTTGTTTAGAATAAAATCAACAACTAAAGGACGGAAAAATGGGGAAGTTAAAATTTTTGCTTATTGCGGCAGTTCTGACCACGGTATTTTATTTAAGTGCGGCGGAAAAGCAAAAGTCTTATGAGGTCGATATGCGTCAGGCGGAACGGGTATCGTCTTTTTTGCTGTGGCAGTATAAGGAAAAGACGCTGACGGCCGGTTTCTGCGAATATCGCGGTTTTCCGATGACGGCATATACGGCGATGTTTGACCGGCTGACGAGTGCGGAACAGCAGGCCGCCGTCGATTTTATGACGCATCTGCCGGAACTGGAGCGCCGCGCTTTTCAAAAGGAACTAGATGCCGCTTATGCGGAAATCGGACCGCAGATATCGGATCGTCTTCAAAAGTCATATGAAGAGGCCAGGCGGATGTATGTTGTCGGAAACAGCGATTTTTCTTTCGAAGATTATTGCGCCTACTTGAATGAAAATGCCGAAGAAATATTGGGAAAAATTTATCAGAAAGCCTTCCGGAATGCCGACGGCCGGTAAAAAGACGTATGATTGCTGCAAAAACTTTTCTTCAGGCAGACAACCCTTGCCCGGCCGTTGTTAAAATTTTCCGTATTGCCGGCCGTTTCAAAAATCAAAGTTTTTTTATGCTTTCTGTGTCCAGCGTCCGGCGGAATCCTGCTGCCAGTAAAAAATTTCCAAACCGGCGGATTTCAGCTCTTTCCATAAAGTTCTGGCCTGTTCGACGGCAGAGGTCGAATTACCGTCAAAAATGTTGAATGTTCTGTCGTATTTGGCCGCTTCTTCAGGAGAGGTGAGGGCTCCGTCGACCAGAAACAGCATTGCCGCATTATTGGGATTGTCATCTCCCGATGACAGCCAAATCGGCTGAAGTTCGGCAAAACCATCTTTTTTGGCCCCGTGCGGCAGAAAGGACTGATCGTTGTACGTCCACAGCAGGGCATTTATAAATTCAATGCGTTCATCATTGCCGATTTTGACTTTGATATGTTTTCCCGTTTCATAGGCTTTTTCCAGAAGTTTGGGCAAAACGTTTTCCAAAGTCTGATTTTGCAGATGATAAAAATCGACGCGGCTCATTTTTTCTCCACCAGTTTGATTGCGGCAAAGTGCAGAATCCCCTTATCCTGCACAAGCAGCAGCACCGGACGGTTGTTTTCCCTCCGGGCTTCGTTGACAAAGTTTTTCAGGTCCTCGACGTTGAAAACGTCTTTCTTATCGACCTTGACAATTACGTCGCCGATGCGCAGCCCTTTGTTGACGGCGTCCGAATAACTGTAGATTTCGCTGACAACGACGCCTTTGCTGTCTGGCGGCAGCTGAAACTTATCTAGTGCCGCCGCGTCGATTTCGGAAACTTTGATGCCAAGTTCCCGGATGACATATGGATCTTCTGCCTTCTCTGCCGGAGCAGCCTTCTGTTCGGAACCTGCATTTCCGGGAACAGACGGTTCTTCCGACATAAGTTCTACTGGAACTTTAAAATTCAGCTTTTGTTTATTGCGCCAGATTTCGATCGGGGCCGTATGTCCCACCGCCGTTTCCGCAACCAGCCGCGACAAGTTTTTTGTATTGTCTATGTCATGGCCGTCAAAATTCAGGACAATATCTCCGGCCTGAATGCCGGCTTTTGCCGCCGGAGAATTTTCGGCTAGTCCCGATACCAGAACGCCGTTGGAAACGCTTAACCCGACAGCCGCCGCAATTTCCTCAGTGTTCGGCTGGATTTTTATGCCGATCCAGCCGCGCTTGACTTCACCGCTGTTCTTCAGCTGTTCGATAACCCAGCCCGCCTGATTGACGGGAATGGCAAAACCGATGCCCATATTGCCGCCGGAAGTTGAAAAAATGGCGCTGTTGATGCCGATGACTTCTCCCTGCATGTTAAACATCGGGCCTCCGGAACTTCCCTGATTTATCGACGCGTCCGTCTGAATGAAGTTGTCGTAAGGGCCGGATTCGATGTCTCTGGATTTTGCGGAGACAATCCCGGCCGTAACGCTGCCGCCCAAGCCGAAGGGATTGCCTATAGCCAGCACCCAGTCACCGACACGGATATGATCGGAGTTTCCGATGACGGCGGGCGAAAGTTTTTTGTTTGTCGTTATTTTGATCAGGGCAATGTCCGTTTTCAGGTCCGTGCCGATGAGTTCGGCCTCGACTTTTGTATTGTCGGAAAGAATGACGTTGATAACTTCGGCTTTGTCGATAACATGATAATTGGTAACGATATAGCCGTCTTCACTGATAATAAAGCCGGAACCGAGAGCCACCTGATTATTTTCTTTTTGGTTGAAAAAATGTTCGATTGCCGGATTCGGGCTGACAAAGTCGGGAGACTTTTCTTCTTCCGGAGTATCTCTGCTGATGGTCGAGATATTGACCACCGAAGGAATCAGCCTTTCGGCCAGGTCCGCAAACGACGGCAAACCGCCTTGCGCCGCGGCCGGCAGACTTTGCAGCAGAACCGCGGCGGCAAGAATATATTTCAGATGCTTCCGGAAAGTCATTAGATATTATCTTCCCGATTTCAGCGAGCTTTTGAAAAATTCAAAAAACTCTGAATCCGGCGACAAAACCAGCGAAGCCTCGCCGTCGGACATGGCTTTGCGGTAAGCCTCCAGAGACCTATAAAAGGCATAAAAGCGCGGATCTGTATTGGCGGCGTTGTTCCAGATCATGATTGCTTCTCTGTCTCCTTCGCCGCGGGTAATCTGAGCCTGTTTTTCCGCTTCGGCGATAATGATTGTTCTTTCCTTATCAGCCTGAGCGCGGATCTGCTGAGCCTGCTGTTGTCCCTGCGCGCGAAACTCCTTGGCGTCTCTTTCGCGTTCGGTTTTCATGCGGGCGTTAATCGCCTGAAGAACTTCCAGCGGCAGGTCTGCCCGGCGGATACGCACGTCGGCCACGCTGACGCCGATCTGGGCCGCATCGACTTTGACGGCGCTGCTGATATCGGCCATAATCTGCGTTCTTTTCTGCGACAAAAGCTCCTGAAGGGTAATCCGTCCCAAAATCTTTCTGACGGAAGAATTGACGATTTCTTCCAGCTTGCTGCGCGCCTGCGCTTCCGTGCGAACCGTCTTGTAAAACTTCAGCGGATCGACGATTCTGTAACGCGTAAAGCTGTCGACATCAAGGCGTTTTTTATCGTTGAGAACGACTTCTTGCGCCGGCGGGTCAAGATTTAACAGCCGGGTGTCATAGAGAGTAACATTCTGGATAAACGGGATTTTGAATTTTAGCCCCGGTTCCTTAACGAGTCTGACTGGTTCGCCAAATTGCAGGACAATAGCCTGTTCCGCCTGATTGACGACATAGACCGAGTTGGCGGCAACAAACAAAACCGCAACCAGAACGGCCAGGGCGTAATATTTAATTTTATCACTCATTTTTATTTCTCCTGGTTGGGAACCGTATTTTTGTTAAGAGGCAGCAAGGGCAGCACGTTCTGGCCTTTTGAAGACGGATCGAGAATAACTTTGTTGGAGTTGCCCAGAACCTCTTCCATAGTTTCCAGATACAGGCGTTTGATTGTTACGTCCCGTCCTTCTTTGTAGGCATTGTAAACCGACAGAAAACGTTCGGCGTCACCTTTTGCCTTATTGACAACGGCGGCTTTGTAAGCCTGAGCGTTCTGCAGGCGCTGCGCGGCTTCGCCCCGCGCTTTGGGCAGGACTTCGTTTCTGTAGGCCTCGGCTTCGTTTTTGAAGCGTTCCATATCGGCTTTGGCGCGCTGAACCTCGTTAAAGGCGTCGACAACCTGTTTCGGCGGGTCGGCTTTCTGCAGCTTGACGCGGACAATTTCAATGCCCGATCCGAACTCGTTCAGAACTTTCTGCAGTTCTTCCTTCGTCTCGTCTTCAACCTTGCCGCGGTCGCCGGTAATAATCGGCTGCATTTCGGACTGCCCGACAATTTCGCGCAGAACGGACTGTGCAGCCACGCGCACCGTTACATCCGGGCTGCGCATGTTGAAGAGGTAATCTTTGGCGTTGTTGATTTTCCAGACGACGGTCAGATTGATATCCACGATGTTCTCGTCGCCGGTCAGCATATGGCTTTCCGTAAAGGAGGAAAGTTCCTTGTCATAAGAGACGCCGCGGCTGTTGCGCAGGCCGGCAATATTGGAGGCGTCATAAGCTTCGGCCACGCCGAGCGTAATGCTGCGCTCCTGCGAAATGTTGACTTTTTCGACATTTTCTATCGGGTAGGGCAGATGGTAGTGCAAACCGGGATCCGTTGTATCGACATACCGGCCGAACCGCAGGACAACGCCCTGTTCGCTTGGCTGAATTTGGTAAAAACCGGAGGCGAGCCAGATCAGAAGGATCGCCATGACCGCCCACTTTATCTTAAAGTCAAAGCCGTCGTTGTCTTTTTTTAACTTGGTGATTCTGCTGAAATCGACAACCTTGGATTTGCTGTCTTCTTCGTCATCTGCGCCCCAGGGGTTGACATCGTCGCTGCTGCCCCAGGGTCCTTGATTTTTTGCCATATTTTATCCCTTTAAATAATTTATTTTGTTGTATAAATACAAGTCTATTTATATATAGTATAAAAGTAATCTAAAAACAATTATCGTCAAAATATATCAACAGGGGGACAGCGCTGTTATGGAAGAACAGATAAGGGAAATTGCCGGCCGCTATTTTCCGGCGGAAAATATTGAGAGCGTCAGGGTTATGAACGGGCGCGCCATTATTACGCTCGTTAATCTGGCCGAAAACGCGGCTTTGGATGAAAAAGTCAGGCAGGAAGTCAATAAGACTTTCGGGATTGAAAAGGTTTCCGTTATTTATACCGCTTCCCGGCAGAATACCGGATTACGGCCGGAAGAGCCGAAATGGCAGATGCCGGGCGTCAAAAAGATTATTGCCGTTGCGTCGGGCAAAGGCGGCGTCGGCAAGTCGACGACGTCGGTCAATCTGGCGCTTGCATTGGCCAATCTCGGCCTGAAAACGGCTTTGTTTGATGCCGACATTTACGGTCCTTCGGTTCCGACCATGCTCGGGTATGAAGGGGTCGGTCCGGTTTCGGAAGACGGAAAAACGTTTGAGCCGTTCCTTTACATGGGCATAAAGTCAATGTCTATCGGAACACTGATTGACAGGGATGTTCCGCTGATCTGGCGCGGAGCCAAAGCCTGCGGGGCGATAGAGCAGCTTATGACCGAAGTCAGGTGGGGCGATATTGACGTAATGGTTATCGACATGCCTCCCGGAACCGGCGATATTCAGATTACCCTGTCGCAGAAAATAGACCTGGCCGGAGCCGTTATTGTCTCCACGCCGCAAGATATTGCGCTGATTGATGCCGTCAAGGGTGTCAATATGTTCAAGAAGGTTAATGTGCCGATCCTGGGCATTATCGAAAACATGAGTTATTATATTTGTGAAAAATGCGGTGCCCGCGCCGATATCTTCGGGCATGAAGGCGCGAAACAGACGGCTGAGAAGCTTGGCGTTCCCTTTCTTGGAGAAATTCCGCTGCATATTGCCATCCGCGAAAATTCGGACAACGGCACGCCGATTGTCATGGCCGATCCGGAAGGGCCTTATACCCGCGCGTATGAGGAAATTGCCGCCAAAATCAAGGCCGGGCTGGGATTATAAAGCAGGTTGCAAAATAAAATATTAGTACCGGTAAAAAACTTAAGGCTCCGTTGCGGAGCCTTAAGTTTAATGGTAAAACGACCTGTTTATTTTTAGGCGGTTTACCAGCCGGACGGTAATTGCATTGTCCGGCGCAATATTGATGACTCTGGCATCCCAGATGTCCTCAACAATTTCTTCCGGAGCCGATGCCAGTTCGGGACGGGCCGGATCAACAACCTGAGCATATATGCCGCGGCCCAGAAATTGCACGGTGCCTTTGGGCATGCAGAATTCATGGTCGGCGATTTTTACCTGATAAAGTTTTCCCAGACAGATATCCCGGTATTCCCGTTTGTTGGGCGATAGGGCCGTCAGCGGTTCGCAGATCCGGATAAATTCCCTTTCGTTATCGGTAAGGGCATAACCCGTTACCGCATCTGCCACAAGGATTTTATTGTCCGGCGTTACGAGCCTGATGCTGAGAGGCTGTCCGGGTTTGAAATTCTGCATGCGATAGTCGGTTTCTTTCCGTATGAGCGGAAACGCTTGGGCTCCGGCTTTTAATATAAGGCCGGCCGGCGTTGTCAGCTCGATTTTTCCCGTGATTTCCACGCCGCAGCAAACATTTTTCCGAAACAGGCAGCTTTCGCTCAGGACGGCGGATATCAACCCGTTTTCCAAAAATCCGATAATCCGGATTTCGATCTCTTCATCGGTTCCCAAAACATAGAGGTTACCGCCGAGGTTCTTTTCCCAGATAACGCCGTAAGCGCCGTTGTCTGTTTTGAAAAGGACGAGTTCTTCAACCGCGCTTATTTCCGTAACTTTGGCCTGGTAAATTTCGCCGCGGTTAAATATCTGCGGATAAGCCGCAATAACGCTCAGTTCTTCTTTAATAAATTGTGTGGTTTTCATTCTTTTTTGTATTTGGTTTAACATATTATTTCGAAAACGCCACTCTCACAATAATCCTCAATAGTAAAATATTACACCAAGGATACTCCAGAAAAAACAAACTGTAAAGTATGTCTGGCAAAATTTGTCCATTGATCGGCGCTTTTTAAAAGGCGAAAGCCCTGCTGGCTGGGCAGGGCTTTCTGGATAATTGTTTAATAATAAATGTCTTATCGGCTTCTTATGGCTTTTACTTCCAGATCATCGCCGATAAAAATGACCTGAATCAAAATCGGACTGCCCGGCTTGAGAGTTTCCAAGTCCACGGCGGATTCCTTAATGACCGCTTCAAAAGAGTCGCAGTAAATCGGAATAGCTGCCATCGGCTGTCCGTTTGTTTTTTTATAATAGGCGGAATAAAGCTGTCCGAGCCAGACGACGCCGCCGGAATGCTCTTTTGAGCCTTTTTCGATCGCTTTGGAAAAGTCAAATTCCAAAGGATAATTTTTTTTCTCCATAAAATAAAGGTTTTTTAGGTTCGACATAAGCCCGGATAGCCGGACCCGATATTTTGAACGGAAAAAGATCCGTTTAAATTCTGTGCAAAATCAATCAGTCAAACCGCTTAAAAAGCTTTAAGCAGGCTAAATTATAGTTCCAGAATAATGATTGATTAAGCGCAAAATAACACAGAAAATTAAAAAAAGCAATATTTTTGACAAAATTTATTGTCTGTCCAATTCATTCAGCCGGGACAAGAGGTCGTTTATTTTAAGGCGCAGCTGCGGCAAAGGCGATGACCGCAGAGCCGTTTCCGCCTGTTTTCGGGCAATATCCAGGGCGCCGATGCGCAGGCTGAATTCGGCCGAGGCATAATTGGAGGCGGCCATGTCATTCAATCCGCCGTAAGCTCTGGCCAACAGCAGCCAACCGTAGGTATCGGGTTTTTGCAGCAGGGATTTGTTCAGAATGGTGGCTATTTGTCTGAGCTCGGATTGCGTTGGATTATCTTCCAGCGCTGCATGTGCCAGATTAATCTGGAACAGGGCCGACCCCGGCAGAAGCTCCAGAGCTCTTTTGTATTCAGATTTGGCCTCTTTGATTTTTCCCGTTTCCATGTAAATCTGTCCTTTTAGTTCATGAAAATACGGATTGTTCGGTTCTTCGCGGAGCAGCCCGTCGATGAGGCTTAGGGATTGAGAAATTTTCAGCATTTTGAAATAGGCGATTGCCCGGGCATAACGCGCGGCGGCGGAAGGATCGCCGGCCGGATATTTTTGCAGCGTTTTCTGCGGCGGCTGCAAAAATGCGTACAGTTTGGCTTTGACTCTTTCAAAAGCTTCGTCTTCTTGCGCCGGAGGCGGAAAGGGCGATTGTCTGACGGCGTTGTCCAGAAAGCTGATGCGTTCTGAGGTAACCGGGTGTGTGCGAAAGTAGGGATTTTCCTCAACGCCATTCAGCATATTTTGCCGCGAAATCTTTTTCATGAAATTGCGCATTCCCTGCGGAGACTGTTCCGTCTTTTTCAGCAGGGCAACCGCCGATTCGTCGGCGCTGCGCTCTTCTTCCACCTGATAGGCGAGCAGACTGTTTATGGCCGAGCTCTGCGACCCCAGGGCAATCGCTATTGCAACATCTGCTCTTCCCGTTGCCGCTGCCGCGGCGCCGGCAGCCAGAAGAGAGGCTAAGCTGACCTGCTGCAGGTTTTGTAGTTTGATTTTTTGCCGGAGAATGTGGCCGCCCTGAATATGTCCCGTCTCGTGCGCCAGAACGCCAGCGATTTCATTTTGGGATTCTGCCTTGATCAGCGTTCCCGTATTGACAAACATATTGTTGCCGTCCCCGACAAAAGCATTCAGACTGTCGTCATTGACGATATAGATATTGTTGCGTTTGAACGGAATATTGGCGGCTTTGAAAATCGGACGCAGGGTATCTGCCAGAAACTGCTCGGTTTCCTCATCCGAGATCAGACTGATGCGGTCTTGGGCAAAAGCCTGAGAGAAAAAGGCTGACAGCAGCAGAATGCCGCATGCCAGCCTTGAAAATGCCTTCCGTAAACCGTGAATTACCCTATAAGTTTTCTCCACCAGGCTGCCTTTCCCTGTTTTTCTTCCTTGTTGCTTTGTTCATTGCTGTTGGCACTGGATGTAGTGTCTTCATGGCTGTTATACAAGATAACGGCTTCAGATTTTTCCTTAGGCTTTTCAGGGGTGTTTTCCTGACTGTTGTTGTAACGCTCGCGTCCTCTGCGGTCTCCGCGGCGCCCTCTGCGATCGTTGCGGTTTCTGCGGTCGCGGCGTCTGTCTCTGCGGCGGGACCCTTCGTTTGTTTCTTCGGAGTTTTCTCCTTCGGCCTCTTCGGAAATAGCTCCGCTTTCTTCCTCTTTAGCTTCCGGAACAAACTGAGACTGAATCTCTGCCTTGGTCTCGGATTTTTTGTCTTCCTCAGGAGTATTGGCCTTAATGTTTTTTATCCGTTCGATTTTGGAATCCGCGACATTGGTAATGCTGCTGTCAGCCGAAACGACGATGCACATTTTGTATTTCTGTTCAAGTTCCACGAGGGTCTGGCGCTTCTGGTTCAGAAGATAAAGCGCCACTTCGGCCGGAACCGTAACGTTAATCCGGGACGAACGGTTTTTGATCCCTTCTTCCTCAATATTGCGCAAAATCATAACCGCCGACGATTCCACCGTGCGGATAACGCCTTGTCCGTGGCAGTGCGGGCAGGTTTGATAATTGCTTTCCATAAAGGACGAATGCATTCTCTGCCGCGAGATTTCCAATAGGCCGAAACAGCTCATTTTGGCGATCTGGACTCTGGCTCTGTCTTTTTTCATGGCTTCTTTCATGCGTTTTTCAACGGCATGATTATTCTGCGGTTCTTCCATGTCAATGAAGTCGACGACGATCAGACCGGCCAGATTGCGCATGCGTAACTGCTTTGCAATCTCGTCCGCCGCCTCCAGATTCGTTTTAAGAGCGGTCTCTTCAAGATCTTTTTCTTTAGTGGCCCGACCCGAGTTAACGTCAATGGAGACCAGAGCTTCTGTTGGGTTGATAACAAGATATCCGCCGGATTCAAGCTGAACGTTGCAGTCATGCAGCTTATCCAGCTGCCCTTCGACCTGAAATCTCTGAAACAGCGGAATATCGTCCTTTTTGCAGGATTTTATTTTTTTCAGGTTATGCGGCGACAGGATTTTGACAAAGTCTCTGGCCATTCTGTAGGCGTTTTCGCCGTCGACGATAATTTCAGAGATATCTTTGGTATACATGTCGCGCAAAGCGCGCTTAATCAGGTTGCCTTCTTCGTGAATAAGAGCGGGCGCCTGCGTCTGCAGCGCAGAAATTCTGATCTGGTTCCAGCTGCGGATGAGATAATTATAGTCGCGGACAATGTCGGCTTTTGTTTTGTCCTCGCCGGCGGTTCGGACAATCATCGACATTTCGCTGGTCAGAGGCAGTTCTCTGACAATGGCTTTCAGCCGTTTGCGGTCGGCGGCATTAGTAATTTTGCGGGAGACGCCGCCGCTTTTAATGCGGTTTGGCATCAGCACACAGTATCTACCGGCCAGAGACAGATAAGTCGTCAGGGCGGCGCCTTTGTTGCCGCGTTCTTCTTTGACAATCTGAACTAGCAGGATCTGCCCTTCCTTGATAACATCCTGAATACTGCTGCGATGATACAGTTTTCTGACCTTCAACAGCTTTTTCTGCAGTTCGAAGTCATATTCGCTGTCATCGTCCTCGTCCTCGGCGTCAAAATCTTCCTCATTATTGTAATTGGTATTTTTGGCGATGATTTCGACATCATCTTCGTTGTCGGATCCGACTTCTTCGCTGATGCTGTCGTTTTCTGTTCCCGAAGATTCGGACAAAACTTTCAATTCGTCTTTTGTTTCTGCTTTTTCTTTTTGTTTGCGGAAGCGCTTTTTAATGATTCTCTTTTTCTGCGGTTTTCCTTCTTCTTTGGCAGATTCAGAAACAACCGGCGCATCGGCGGAAGCCGTTTCCTCACTGTTTCCGGCAGCGGGGGATTCATTCTCCGTTTCAGAGATATTTTCCAAGGCTGCGGCCGTGTTTTCCGCAGTCAGGGCTTCTTGCCGTTTTGTGGCCCGTTTATCCGAATTTCTGGATTTTTTTCGCTGCAGAGTCTTTTCATTTTTTGTCGGTGTCTGATCCTGCTGCGAAATTTGACTGTCGCCTGCCGCGATTTCCTGGTCCCGGGAGGCGGATTCGTCAACAGACGAAGAGGCTTCCTGATTCATGTTCTGGTTATCTTCATCCTGAGCTTCTTCCTGTCCCGGAACCTGTTCGTTCGCCGCGAGCCTTTCTTCTTCGGCTTTTGCTTCCAGGGCTCTTTGTCTTTCGGCTTCGGCTCTGGCCTGCCGCTCGGCTCTTAACCTCTCGCGCTGTTCTTCGCGCTCTTTCAGCGCCTGTTTTTTGTTTTCGATAATCTCGTCGACTTCGCGCTCGACTTCGGCCAGCTCTTCCTCGGAGACATTATAATAATCGGGGTGAATTTCCCCAAAAGCGAGAAAACCATGCTTGTTGCCGCCGTAATCGACAAACGCCGCCTGCAGCGACGGTTCGATTCTCATAACTTTTCCGATATAGATATTGCCTTTGATTTGTTTTCTGCTGCTCGATTCGAACTCGACATCTTCAACTTTGTTACCGTTTACTACCACGACCCGGGTTTCTTCGGGACGGGTGTCGTCAATTAACATTCTTTTGGTCATAAACTGTTAAACTCCGCGTTCATCTGCCCGCTGGGCAGAAAAATTATACTTCAAGCCGGGGAGTATCCTGAGAAAATATATTTTACCAAAACATTCGGTGCCGCCCGGACGGCCATGCACCTCAGATTATTTTGCAAAAGCTTCGTCTAATGAAGCTTTGTCTTTATAAACTCTCTCTTCGTCGGACCGGCAAATTTTTCAAACTCTGTTCATCTGCAGCCGGAATCCGGGACCTCGTCCAGCAAAAACCTTTTCTTTTCGATTGCATAAAAGCTCGTCTTTCCCAGTGAAACAACGGCGGTACCAAAATTAGGTCTTGAAATTATGCATAAAGTCCTATAAAGAAAACCTAATGCCGATACATAAAAATTCATGCAATTCTTCGTTAGAATATACGATTTGATTTAAAACACAATATGAAAATTTTAAGCATGATTAAGTTTTTTTGCTTCGGTTTTTAAGAGATTGGTAATAAGTGTTTTTTATAATCCAAATAATAGGGTAATTGGGTTAGAGTATCGGGATGAAAGCTGTATTGAAAGAATTTTGCCGTTTTTTCATGCACGGATTTTACGCCGGAGCTGTTTTTCTGTCTGTCCTTGCGCTGTTTTGCTTGGCGTCGTTCGAAGCGGGCGCAGCCGGCATTGGTTCCATGCGCATCGGGCAGGGCGTGGGCAATGTCCGCATCGTTTTTGATGCCGACAGCAGCTTCAGTTATAAGGTTTTTCTGCTCGGCAGCCCCAAAAGACTGGTTATCGACACTTACGACATCAACGTCAGCCCGAAAATCGAAAAATACAACGACAAAAACAACCTTGTGTCTCAAACGCGTCTTGGTAAGGTCGGCGGCAATGGCACGCGGATCGTTTTTGATCTGAAAAAGCCTGCCGTTGTTAAAAAGGCGTTCATGCTGCCGCCGCAGTCAAACTTCGGCTGGCGCTTTGTCGTGGATGTCGCTTTGGCCTCCGAACGCGAATTTTCCGCCAAACTGGGCAATGATTATGCCTTTACCAATGACAGCAGCCCCGCCGGAAAATATGCCACCAAGACTTCTCCTGTCAAAAAGGCGGCCAAAAGAAACGACGCCAAAAAAATAATTGTTCTGGACCCGGGGCACGGCGGCCGCGATCCAGGAGCAATCGGCTATTCCGGAGTTTACGAAAAGAACATAACGCTGGCGATGGCCAAGGAAATGAAAAAGATTCTCGAAAAAGAAGGTTATAAAGTGCATCTGACGCGCAGCACCGATATTTTTATTCCCTTGCGCGAAAGAGTAAAAATCGCGCGTCGGCATAAGGCGGACCTGTTCTTGTCCATTCATGCGGACAGCGCGGTAAATCGCAGCGCCAAGGGGCTTTCCGTTTATACATTGTCTGAAAAGGCTTCGGACAAAGAAGCTGCGGCGCTTGCCGAGCGTGAAAACAAAGCCGATGTGATCGGCGGTCTTAATCTGGTGGAACACTCCAAAGAAGTTTCCGATATTCTGATTAACTTGGCCCAGCGGGAAAGCATGAACCGTTCTTCCGAGTTTGCGACGTTTATGGTTCAGGAAATGCGCAAGTCAGTGCGTCTTGTTGACAACACCCATCGGTTCGCTGGATTTGCGGTGCTGAAAGCGCCCGATATTCCGTCCGTTCTGCTGGAAATGGGATATTTGTCAAACCGGACGGAAGAGCGTCTTCTCAAACAGCAGAGCTACCGGAAAAAACTTGCCGTTTCAACCAGCAAGGCCGTAAACAAGTTTTTTGACAATATGCAGCACGCCTCGATTTTTTAGGTATTAAGCTGTAAAAGCCAAAATTATTAAAAAAAGTGAAATTTTGCTGTTATATTATAACAAATTGTTATAGATTGCAGATAACGAAAATTTTTAAATAAGTTTACGGATGTTTTTTTATGTTTAAAACACTGTCCTCTCTGATCAGTACCTTTTTCTTTTTTGCCGTGATTGCCGTCGTCGTGGTCATCAGCAGCCTGTGGAAATATGCCGGAGAACTGCCGGATTATCATCAGTTGGAAAAGTACGAGCCTCCCGTAACCACGCGTCTGTTTGCCGGCGATGGTCAGCTGCTTATGGAATATGCCACAGAAAAAAGGCTTTTCGTTCCGGTTGATAAAATACCCGACCTGGTCAAAAACGCCTTTATCGCGGCCGAAGACAAAAAATTTTATTCTCATGGCGGCATTGATTATGTGGGAATTGTGCGCGCCCTGATCGGCAATATCAAAAACTTCGGTTCCGGCCGCCGCCCGGCGGGAGCTTCCACAATCACCCAGCAGGTGGCGAAAAACTTTCTGTTAAGCTCGGAACTCTCCTATACCAGAAAAATCAAGGAAGCTATTCTGGCCACCAGAATAGAGGATGCTTTTTCCAAGGACCATATTCTGGAGCTTTATCTGAATGAAATTTACCTCGGCAACCGTTCTTACGGTGTGGCAGCAGCGGCGCTGAACTATTTCAATAAGTCGCTGAACGAGCTGACACTGGAGGAGGCGGCTTATCTGGCGGCTTTGCCCAAAGGGCCGAATAACTATCATCCCAAAAAGAAATATGAAGCGGCTGTCGGCCGCCGCAACTGGGTCATCGACAGAATGGTCGAGGACGGATACGTTTCCGCGGAAGACGGCCTTGCCGCCAAGGAAAAACCTTTGGTAACGGTTGACCGCAGCAGCGGCTTTTTGAAAGATTCGGAGTATTTCAGCGAAGAAGTGCGCCGCGAAATCAGCGACCAGTTCGGCAATGATGCGCTTTATGAGGGAGGCCTTATTGTCCGGACAACGCTGGACCCGAAGCTGCAGACAATCGCGACCCGGGTTTTTCATAACGAAGTACAGAATTATGACAGCCGCCACGGCTGGCGCGGTCCCGTTGCCAATATCGAGCTGACGGACAAATACGAAGACGAACTGGCCAAAATAAAAATGCCCGATGGCGCCGACGACGAATGGGAAAAAGCCGTCGTGCTGGAAGTAAGAAAAGACAAGGCGGTTATAGAAACGGCGGCTGAAGAGCGCGGCGAAATTCCTCTGGCGCTGTTGGGCTGGGCCAGAAAAAATCTTAAAAACCAGGATGTTGGCGGGATACCGAAATCCGTATCCGAGGTTTTGAAAAAAGGCGATGTTGTTTTTGTGGAAAAAGCTGCGGAAAAGGAGATCAAATCCAAAAAGCTTGCCGAAAATGCCTATCATTTGCGGCAGGTGCCGAATGTCGAGGGCGCTCTGATCGCCATGGATCCCCATACCGGCAGGGTTTTGGCTGTCGTCGGCGGTTATTCTTTCAAAAAGTCGCAGTTTAATCGGGCCACGCAGGCGCGGCGCCAGACAGGTTCCGCTTTCAAGCCTTTCGTATATCTGACGGCGCTTGAAAACGGGTATTCTCCGACGGATCTGATTCTGGACGCGCCTTTTGTGCTTGATCAGGGAGCCGGGCTGCCGAAATGGAAACCTGTCAACTATTCAAAGCGTTTTTACGGGTTGATGACGCTGCGTCAGGGAATTGAAAAATCCCGTAACCTGATGACGGTCAGGCTTGCTCAGGATGTTGGCATGGACAAGATCTCCGAAATGGCCCGCAAAATCGGAGTAAACGATAATCTTCCCAAGCTTCTTTCCATGTCTCTGGGGGCAGGAGATACCCGGCTGATAGACATGGCCAGTGCTTACTCCGTTATTGTTAACGGCGGCAAAAAGGTTTCGCCTTACTTTATCGAAAGAATACAGAACCGCAACGGCAAAACGATTTTGAAGCAGGATAAACGCAGTTGCGAAAACTGCAATGCGGATAAATGGGACAATCAGGATATTCCGGATCTGAAAGACGCGCGGGAACAGATTGTTGATCCGATGTCGGCCTATCAGATGACGAGTATTCTTGAGGGTGTGGCCATCCGCGGCACCGGCGCGCGGCTGCGCTATCTGAAAAAGCACTTGGCCGGCAAGACCGGAACATCCAATCAGAACAAGGACGGCTGGTTCATGGGCTTTTCGCCGGATTTGGTTGTTGGAGTCTACATGGGGTTTGATGAACCCAGAACGCTGGGCCGCCGCGAAACCGGCGCCGCGGTAGCTCTTCCCGTTTTTTACAATTTTATGAAAGAAGCCCTGGCCAATCAGGCGGACATTCCGTTCCGTATTCCTAACGGAATAAAACTTGTCCGGATAAATCATCAGACAGGAAAACCTGCGGTGCCGACAGACACGGCGGTTATTCTGGAAGCCCTGAAGCCGGATTTTGATTTTGACAAGAACCGCCAGAAGGTTATCGGCAGTGACGGCGGCGAAGCGGAGAGCGGAGAACAGGGAGCCCTGTTTGACAGTGCCGACGAAAATGAGGATTTTCAGTTGGGAACACAATATTAGGATTAAGATAAATGCGTGCAGAACTTTTTGATTTAACTGAAGAAATTAAGCATTCTCTGGAATTGCTGAGGAGGTCTCTTTGACTATGACAATGCGTTGATACGGCTTGATGAGCTGAATGCCTTGTCGGAGAATCCGAAGCTTTGGGATGATGCGGAAAAAGCTCAGAAACTGATGAGCGAAAAAAACAATCTCGAATATTCTCTGAATAATTATAAGGACATGGAAACTTCGCTTTCCGATTTGACGGCTTTGGCGGAGCTTGCTGAAGAGGAAGAGGATGAAGAGGTTTTGGCCGATGTCGCCAAACAATTGGAAGAGCTGAAAGCCAAAACCAAACTGGGCGAGCTTGAGGCGCTGCTTTCCGGCGAAGTAGACGGCAACGACGCCTATCTGGAAGTCCATGCCGGCAGCGGCGGAACCGAGGCGCAGGATTGGGCGGAAATGCTCCTGCGGATGTATACCCGCTGGGCGGAGGCGCATCATTATAAGGTTGAATATGTTGAGGAGACGGAAGGAGACGTTGCCGGCATCAAGTCCGTAACCGTAAAGATTTCCGGACATAACGCTTACGGATGGCTGAAATCCGAAACCGGCGTTCACCGGCTGGTGCGTATTTCTCCGTTTGACAGCGCCGGCCGCCGTCATACCAGTTTTGCGTCGGTCGGAGTTTATCCGGTAATCAATGACGAAATACAGATTGAAATTAACGAAGCCGACTGTCGCGTGGATACATACCGGGCATCGGGCGCCGGCGGACAGCACATTAACAAAACCGATTCTGCCGTGCGTATAACTCACATTCCCACCGGCATTGTCGTTCAGTGCCAGAGCCAGCGTTCCCAGTTCCAAAACCGCGAAAGCGCCTGGAATATGCTGAAAGCCCGACTTTATGAAATGGAGCTGAAAAAACGCGAGGCCGAGGCGCAGGGTATTCGCGACGCTCAGGGTGACAACGGCTGGGGATACCAGATTCGTTCCTATGTCCTGCAGCCGTACAAAATGGTCAAGGATCTGCGGACGGAAGTCGAAACGTCGGACTGTCGCGCGGTTCTGGACGGCGACATTGATCTGTTTCTTCAGGCATCACTGGCAAATAAGGTAGGTTAGCATGAAAAAGTTTTTGAAATATTTTTTGGCTGCGGCGGCGTTGGTTTACGCTTTTGTCTGCGCTCTGTTTTATTTTGTTCCGCAGAAGCTGTTTTATAATCCGACCAAAAGCATGTCCAAGCTGGAAAATGCCCGCTATTATGGGTATCAGGCCGAACAGCTGGAATATGAAGCGGCGGACGGGACAAAACTTTTTGCCTGGTTTACCAGACCGGAACCGGGGCGGGACATAATCGTGTTTATGCACGGAAATTCTTATAATATTGAAGCCTTTTATCATAAAATGATTCCGTTCAAAGAAGCGGGATATGGCACGCTGATGCCGGAATACCGCGGTTTTGGCGGCGTGGACGGCAAAATTACCCAGCAGAATCTGGAGGCGGACGCTATTGCCGCCGTTAATAAGCTCTGGGAGATGGGATATCTGCATAACCGGATTATTATTTATGGGATGTCTCTCGGCTCCCATATGGCTGTCAACACGGTTTACGAGCTGCAGAAAAGGCAGCCGTTCGCCGGGCTTGTTCTGGAGGTTCCGTTTGATAGTCTGGTCAATGTCGTCAAAGATATTGTTCCCGTTCCCATGCCGTTGTCTTTTCTCATGGCGGATCATTACGACAATCTGGAGATGATAGACAAGATAGACGCGCCGGTTCTGATTATGGGCGGGGAAAAAGACGCTCTGGTTCCCGTCGGGTTGGCAAAAAATTTGTACGAGCATGCTAAACAACCCAAAAAAATGATTATTTATAGCAACGGAGAACACAACAATTTATATAATTTCCGCAATTATAACGATGTAATGCTGTGGTTGGAGGGAAATGAAAAAGGTATCCAATAGGCTTTACAAAGCCCGGAAAATTATGGATTATACCGGCGTCGTCCTGCTGGTTCTGCTGCTTGTCTTTATCTGGCAGCTTTACCGTGGGCCGATTGCCGTGCCTTTTTTAAAGCCTTACATCATCAAAGCCCTGAATCATGATGATTCCGAATATACGGTAACGGTAGACGCGGTGAATCTAGAACTTGTCCGCTCCATCCAGCCGGTAAAGATCATCGCAAATAAGGTGGTATACAGAAAAAACGACGGCAGTTTTGTCGTCAATGCGCCTAAAACTTCCGTGTCGTTCAGTCTGCGAGCCTTGCTCCGCGGCGTGATTGCGCCGAGTTCCGTTGAAGTCGACAAGCCGTCGGTTTACGCTTTTGCTGACTACGGGGTTGAAAAAGACAAAAAATATGAGGTAAATAAACGGAAAATCGAATATTACGTCGATGATTTTGAAGAATTTATTGAGCGTTTTAATTCGTCCGACCGTTCCTACCCCGAAAGTTACATCAACGATATCAGCATCCGCAACGCCGAGGTTGAGTTCCATGAGGTGGATCTGGGGCGCAAGTGGACGTTTTCGGATGTAAACTATCAGTTTGAACGCAATTTTGCCAATATCGAAACCAATTTTAACGCCTTGGTAAATTTTAAAGACAAAGTATCGACGGTCGGGCTTGAAGCCGAGTATCGCCCGGCGAACAGCAAACTGGCTCTTCGTCTTTATTTTTCGGATCTGGTGCCGGCGGATATCGTCGATTCTCTGATGGGCAGGCAGCCCAACGAGAATTTTTACGGCATCAATCTTCCTGTCAGCGGCAAAGTGGAAGCTCTGGTCGACTTCGGGGAAATCCTGAAAAACAAGGCCGATATTGTCAACAGTCTGGATACGGCGGTCGAAAATATAACGTTTCAGTTTGAAGGCGGGCAGGGAAATATCATGTTTTCGCAGAACGAAGCGTTTAAATACGATATTTCGTCTTTTCTGCTTGAAGGAAATATTAACGGCGGCATCGACAAGATAAATATTAAAGACGCCGATTTTGACCTTGGCAGCCAGAAAGCGAAACTGGGGCTTACCGTAAGTGGCATGAAAGATTTCTTTTTTGAAAATTCTCTGAAAAAGCTGAAAATTTCCATGACGGCGGATGTTGGCAGTCTTAATTTTGACGATCTCAGCAAATACTGGCCCCGTTATGTTGCCGAGGATGCCTGGCTGTGGGTAAAGGACAGTATTTACGGTGGCGAGGTGCAAAACGCGTCTTTCCGCTTTGATCTCGGATATGACGCCAAGGCAAAAGGGCTGATCCTGGAAAATCTGACCGGACAGGGAATGGTGTCCGATTCCAATCTGAATTATCTGAAAGGCATGCCGGACATAAAAAACATGTACGGCACGGTTCATTTCTATCCGGACCGTCTTCAGGTAGATGTGGACAAAGGCGTTTCCAACGGTGTTATTCTGACCGGCGGATCGGTTCTTCTGTATGACCTTGACAAAGATGATAATTTTGCCGACATCAATCTGGTGGCAAGTTCGTCGATTTCCGATGCCTTGAAGCTGATAGACAACCCGCCGCTTCATTATACTTCCGAAATGGGAATTAATCCCGATGATATCCGCGGCGATGCCGAAACAACTCTGGGATTGAAATTCGAGTTGAAAAGCGATCTCAAACCGGAAGAACTCAAGGTTGACGTGAAGTCCGTTTTGACCAACGTGGTTATCCCCGATGTCGTAAAAGGCAAGACGGTCAAGGCCGACACCATGAATCTGGTGGTAGACAACAACGGCATGTCCGTTATCGGTGAAGCTGATCTGGACGGCATCCCCCTGCGTCTGGTCTGGGACGAAAATTTCGCCAGCAAGGATTACAAGAGCAAGTATAAAATATCTTTCAAGTTTGACGACGCCGTCAAGAAAAAACTGGGAATAGACATCAGTGTGCTGAATCCTCCATACATTTCCGGTTATGCCGATGTCGAGGCTGAAATAACCAGTTTCAGCGGCGATAAAATGAATATTGATCTCACGGCTGGTCTGAGCAATGCCAAAATAGACTTTTCCTGGCTGGGATTTGACAAGCCTCTCAAACAGCGCGGAACCGTAAAGGCACGTCTGACTTTTGACAAGGACAAGCTGACCGGGATCCCCAGCTTCAGCCTGTCGAAATCGGATTTTAACCTGAACGGCAAAATAAGCTTGGACAAGGACGGTTCCGTCCGCCTGGTGGATATCCTGAATATTAAGGGGCCGAAAACCATGGCTAAGGCCAAGATTGAGTTTATCCGCGGCAAAAACGAAAAAGTCAAAATCAACGTTTCGGGAAACAGCTATGATCTGACAGCCTTTTTTGCCGGCAAGGAAGAAGCGGAAAAGTCCGGAATAAAAAAGAAAAGCGGCCTGAAAAATGTTAAGGACGATGAGGATTTGCAAAATGTCGACAATACGGACATTTATATTGCCGTTAACAATTTATGGACCAATCCGAATGTTCCGATCACCAATTTTGCCGGTTCGGCCTTTTTAAGAAAAGGCGAGGGCGTGAGCGAAGTGCATATGGTCGGAAATTACGGCAACAGCAAAGAGGTGCGCATTAATGCCGATTATGTGCCGCGTCCCGGCGGCGAATATCTGCTGTCAGTCAACAGCAACAATGCCGGCAGCACGCTCAAGGTTTTGCGTATTTATGACTACATGAGCGGCGGCAATCTGGTCATCGAGGCCAGAAGAAACAAAAACAAAGAATTTGTCGGGCATGCGAAGATTCGCGATTTCAGCATACACAACACGCCGGTTTTGGCCAAACTGCTGACGGTTGCGTCGCTGAGCGGCATGGTTAATCTTCTGACCGGGGAAGGGATTGCCTTTTCTCATTTTGACGCACCGTTCGAGTATAAGAACAAAACGCTTTCCGTCAAGGAAGCCAAAGCTTTCGGCAATGTCATGGGAATTACGGCAAGCGGTTATTACGACCGCAGATACGAAAATCTGAACCTCAAGGGGCTTATTGCGCCGGCATACAGCATAAATACCTTTATCGGAAAAATTCCGCTGGTCGGAAATCTTCTGGCCGGCAAAGACGGCACGGTTTTTGCTGCCAATTATACGATAACCGGCGATATCACCAATCCGCAGATTAAGATAAACCCGCTGTCCATGCTGAGTCCCGGCTCGCTGAAAGATTTGTTTTCGTCAATATTCGGAGATTCCAATGTCCGCAGAAGATAAGATAAAAATAGGTTTGGATTTTCATGGTGTGATAACCGATAATCCCGAATATTTCAAAGGTTTTGCGGAAGAGGCGCTGGCCCGGGGACATGAGATACACGTCATCAGCGGCGGTCCCAAAAAAACAATTGCCGAATTTCTGAAAAAATGGGGCATAAAATATTCCCGTGTTTTTACCATTATCGATTTTTATGATGCCCGCGGACAGGTTACCTTTTTTGAAAACGGCGAATTTAAAGTTCCTGCCGAGCTTTGGGACAGTGCCAAGGCAAAATACTGCCGGGATAAGCATATTGATATCCACATTGACGATACGGACAGATACAGCGGCGGTTTTACAACGCCGTTTTGCTTTTATGACGGCCATACCAAACACTGCCGCCTGGCAAACAACACGATGATCAATCTTTCCGACACGCCTGAAGCGGGGATCCTGGCCATTGAAAAGTTTGTGGCTCTTTTCCGCGGCCAAAACAAGAAGATGCCGGCAGATTAGCGGTATAATTGTCGCCGGGTCGGAAAACGCGCCAATCAGACGCCTGATTTTTGCCGCTAATAACAGAAAGGCAAAATCCCGGTGTTTCCGAAATTTTTACAGATAATGCCGAAAAGCGTAGTCGCGATATTCCCGGAGTTTTTTTTCATAAAGCGTCGTCGGCTTTTTTTGCCGCCGGCAGTTTGCAATGTCCCGCGTTTGAATCCGGCAGAGGCTGTTAAGCGATTTTTCCGCGGCTCCGGCCGGCGTTTCGTCGGGAATAAAGTCATATTTTTGTTCAAGAACCGTCAGTTCTTCCGGCGTTTTGTCGTGAAAGTTTCTCATTACTGACTGGCCCACAAAATACGGTTAATCTGTGCGACATCATTCAAACGGACAGAAATGTTTTCTTTACTGTTAAGGTCGCATAGCTCCAGAGTTGACGGCGATCTGCGGATAAATTCATAAAGATTGGCGGAGCCGTCCTTTTTATAAAGGCAGATTTTGTCGCTGCGGCGGATTTCGGAGTTTTCCGCGAGCACAAGCAGCGTGTCTTGTTTGTAGGCGGGGGCATAAGCGTCCGTGTCCAGTTCGAGGGCATAGATGTCCGCCGTGCAGTCCGGAAACCTTATTTTATTCCATTTTTCGGGATTCAGAGGCATTCCGGCTTCTGATACGGATGAAAACTCTGTAACCGGAATAGTATTGCTTCTTTCAGGTTCTTTTCCTGTTTCGGCCAGATTATAAAAATCCTCAAAACCGATATTGCAGACTTCAAGAATTTTGTTGATGCTGTCCAACGAAGGCCAGCGTTGTTTGCCGTCGGGACGGATTCTTTTGCTTTTGTTGAAAGTTGTGGCGTCAAGCCCGGCTTTTTTTGCCAGTCCGGAAGGAGAAAGGCCGTTAATTCTGGCTAACTTATCAACAGCGCTCCAAATTTGTTCATATTTCATTGTCCCTCCTTAAAAACTGAATGGTTTCACGGTTTATAGAGATTATAATTTATTTTGTTATAGGAATCAATTCTTTTTTTTATGTTGAAATTCCTACAACTCAATGTATAAATTTTATTGGTTAATATTTAGTTAAGTTGTTATTTGCAACTAAAGGGAGAAAAGATTAGTATGGAAGTTTACGAGCCTTTTAATAATGCTGAGGAAGTTTGGTTTTGGTTCTGCCGGTCGCTCTTGGCGCGGGGAGACGGATTGCGCTCCAGAAGCGATTATCCGGGAAAAAAACGCGGATGTGAGATCGGTGATATCAGCAGAATTTTGAAAACAATGCGCCAGAAACGTCTGGTAACCAACCGTCATTTGCGGGTTATGGCCAAATGGGGAAAACTGGCTCGTCCGCCACATTATGAAAGCAGGGCTTCCTGCCGGGATGTCCGCCTATGGGATTACGGTATGTATGTGTTTGATTATTTTTTGAGACTGAAGGGGATATTATGATGTATCCGGCGGATTTCAGCGCGGCTGACCTGGAGGATGTTTATGTCGTTTTCGCTGACGAGACGTCTTTATGGTGGCTGCGTTTTCTTAAAAAGGGCTTTCGCCACTGCTATTTGCTGTTTCCTCTTGCGGAGGGCCGCGTCTGGTTGGAAGTCAACCCGTTTTCCAACCGCACGCTGTTCAGGCTGCACAGGTACGGACGCGCTTTTAATCTGGCTGCGTCGCTTCGCGGCAAAACGGTTGTTCGCGGAAAAATCGCGCCGGTGCCGTTAAAATGCGCGCCTCTGGGATTTTTTACCTGTGTGGAGTTTGTTAAGAGAACCCTTGGAATACATAGCTTTTTTATCATCACGCCCTGGCAGCTGTTTAAAAAAATTAAAGTTGTAGGAAAAAAGTCTTGACATTTAAATTTTTTTATGTTACATCCTGATTATCACTTGCTAGTAGTGTATCCAAAATAAATTACAAGCAAAATAGTACGGCCTCTGACAAAGAGGCCTTTTTTTATGGGGTTTTTCAAATGACGACAAAAAAAATAAAAACGCTTAAGGCTTTGAAAACCAGGCTCCGAAAAACGCTTCCCGAAAAAATATCGGAGGTGATTGAGAGTTACGAAGTTTTTTCGGAGCAGCCTGTTCCTGACGACGCCAAGGGATTCAGCGCACACCACAGCGCCTGCAAATCGGCCGTTGTTCATGCCGAAACGCTGCTGAAGCTTGCGGAATGGACGGATGCCGAAGAAATTACGGAAAAAAGCGATGCCGGAAACAATAAGATTCTTGAAATACTCAATGAGGCAAAAGCAGAAATGAACGACGATGATGAAAGTTGATTTTTTTGAATTTGTTTTTCTGTGGCTGCGGCTGCAAAACTTGAAAATGCCCGCCCATCAGAAGAAAATTGCGAAATGGCTTTCAAAAATCTGGCATCGGGAAGGCAGCCGCCAGGCTCTGCTGATGGCGTTCCGTAATTCCGGAAAGTCGACGGTCGTGGGGCTTTTCTGCGCATGGGTGCTGTATGTCCGTCCGGATTGCCGTATTTTGGTAATGGCCGCGGATCATGCTCTGGCCAAAAAAATGGTTCGAAACGTCAAAAGAATTATTGAGCAGCATCCGCTGACCGGAAAGCTGAAACCCGGCCGGCTGGATCAGTGGGCCTCGGACCAATTTACGGTCAACCGCGATCTGGAGCTACGGGATCCCTCAATGCTCGCAAAGGGTCTGGGAGCCAATATTACCGGGCTCCGGGCAGATTTAATTATTTGCGATGACGTAGAGGTTCCGAAAAACTGCGATTCTCCGCTCAAGCGCTTGGACATGCGGGAAAAGCTCAACGAACTGGATTATATTCTGACCCCGGACGGCATGCAGCTTTATATCGGGACCCCGCATACTTTTTATACGATTTACCAGACGGAGCCTGATGCCGCAAAAACCGAAACTGAGCCTTTTCTGCGCGGTTTTGACAAGCTGGAGATTCCGATATTGGATGCCGCCGGAAACAGCGCCTGGCCGGAGCGTTTTTCCGTTGAGAAAATTGCCGACATCAGACTGCGTTCGGGAGAAAACAAGTTCCTGTCCCAGATGCTGCTTAAACCGGTGAACATAACGGACAGCGTGCTGAATCCCGGCCGGCTTCGGCCATATGACGGAGAAATAAGCGTTGCGTATTCCGGCGGCCGCGAAATTCTGAAAATCGGCGGCCGCAGAATGCTTTCGGCTTCCTGCTGGTGGGATCCTGCGTTTGGGGCCGGTAAAGGAGACAACAGCGTCATTGCCTGCGTTTTTTCCGACGAAGAGGGAAAATTCTGGCTGCATGATCTGGAATACCTGAAACCCGGGGAGGACGGCGAGGAAAATATTGCCGGAAGACAATGCGAAATGGTTGTTGATTTTCTGGTTCGGAACGCGTTGCCGTCCGTGCGGGTTGAGGTCAACGGCATCGGCCGTTTTCTTCCGGGAATTTTGAGGCAAACACTCAACCGCCGCCGTTACGGAGCCGCGGTTTTGGAAATGTATTCTTCCCGCAGTAAGGAAAACCGGATCCTGGAGGCTTTTGAGGTTGTGCTGGCCGCGCAGGCCCTTCATGTTCACAAAAAGATATGGTCAACACCGTTTATTGAGGAAATGCGGGAATGGCAGATCGGCGGCGCCGCGCATGACGACGCTCTGGATGCCGTGGCTGGCTGCCTGTCCTCCGAACCTATCCGCATCGGTGCCGGCGCCGGTTTTGAAAACAAGGCCGGCTGGCAGGGCGGCGCCGTGCAGTTTGCCGCCGAAGCGGATTTTAACTTATGAGAGAAGGACAATTATGGGGAAGAAAAAATGTTTTTAGATTCGGTAAGCTGGATAACAATGATTGAAGTGCCGCTGTTTGCAGCACTTTTTCGTTTTGTTTTCAAACAAAAGAGGGAGGCGGAAGAGGCGGCCGGGCTTTGCAAGGATGCTCTGGCCGATTTCAAGCTTCATGTGGCGCGGAATTATGTGTCGGTCGGTTATCTGAAAGATGTTGAAACACGTCTGACCAATCATTTGCTGCGTATTGAGAAAAAACTGGACGATGCGGGAAGGAGGGAACGATGAGCAAAGAAACGGACATCCTTGCCCGGACAATTTACGGCGAAGCGCGGGGCGAAAGCATTGCCGGAATGGAGGCCGTAGCTTCCGTTGTTTTGAACCGTCTGGCGTTTTCTAGGCGCCGCGGCAGATATTGGTGGGGAAACTCAATCGGCGAGATCTGCCGCAAAAAACAGCAGTTTTCCTGCTGGAATCCCGATGATCCGAACAGCCGTCTCATCAGGAAAGTCGCGGATACGGATCTGATCTTCTGTATCTGCCGCCGCATTGCGCACCGCGCTGTTTCGGGACTGCTGGAAGACAATACTTCCGGGGCGACGCACTATCATGCCAAAAAGGTGCGGCCGGTCTGGTCCGTCGGCAAAATACCCTGCGCGGAGATTGGCGGACATTTTTTTTACAATGACATTGAGGGATAAAAAATGCATATGAGAAAGATTGGTTTTTTACCGGTTTCCGGAATTTTTCGGGCTGGAAAAAACAAAGGCTCCGCAGCCGGAACAGAGCGCTGGCGGGCCGCTTTCGGTTATTCGGTCTCCGCGGCCTGGCTGGTAAATATGCTGGCGCTGTCTTATCTGGCCGTCAGCGGCCGGGACGGAACTGCTGAAATTATTATGGCTATGGTGGAAACAGCCCCCCTGTGGGGCGTGGCGCTGGGCGTGCTGGGTATTTCCGTTGTCAGCGGAAACGCGTCATTGCCCGAAAAGCGCCGGAAAACTGTCCGTAACAAAAATCATGATAAAAATGAAAGGAATTAAACATGGGAGGAGTATTTAGATCGCCGTCGCCGGCGCCCGTTGTCGATACGCAGGCCATTGCCGCCGCTGCCGCCGAAGAGGAGCGCAAAAAGGCTCAGGAAAGGCGCCGCCGCGGTTTGGAAGGAACGGTAAAAACATCCTATACCGGAATTCTGGATAGCGACGACAAAGAATTTAAACGCAAAAAACTGCTTGGGGAATAGCCATGGACGATAAGTTGGAAAAACTGGTAACGCGTTATCAGAAAGCCGCGGCTAAAAAAGCGGACTGGGAGGAACATTGGCGCGAATGCTACGAATATGCTTTTCCGCAGCGGGAAAATGTCAGCGTGAACGGGTACGGCGAAAATTACGGAGCCAAAAAGAATCTGCATCTGTACGACGGAACGGCTCCGGACGCCGTGGATCAGCTTGCGTCTTCCCTTCTGGCGGAACTGACGCCGCCCTGGGCAAAATGGTTCGGGCTGAAAGCCGGAAACGAATTGACCGAAACCGAAAGCGCCCAGATAGCGGATACTCTGGAAAAAACGTCCGATGTCATGCTGCAGAATTTTGAACATTCAAATTTTGCGGTGGAAATTCACCAGTGTTATCTGGACTTGGTAACGGCGGGAACGGCCTGTTTGATGTTTGAAGAAGCGCCGGTCGGAGAAGCTTCGGCTTTTCAGTTTTATGCCGTTCCGTTGAGAGAAATCGCCATAGAAGAAAGCGCTTCCGGAAAAATAGACACGACTTTCCGCTGTTCCGGAATATCGGCGGCCGGAATAAGGGAACGTTTTCCGGAATGCGAAATTCCCGCTGAGTTTCAAAAACGCTGTGAGGACGATCCCGATTACCGGGTTCGGCTTATTGAGGCCGTGATCCCCCGCAGCGGCCGCTGCGGTGTCTGCGGATACGAATATACGGCATTTGTCTGCGACGACGGTTTGGGGCCGGAACAGGGTTTCATCGTCAGGGAAGGCGTGTTTGAAACTTCGCCTTTCATAAATTTCAGATGGCTCAAGGCGCCAGGAGAGGTTTACGGCCGTTCTCCGGTCATGAAAGCCCTGCCGGATATTAAAACGGCCAATAAGGTTGTAGAGCTGATTTTGAAAAACGCATCGATTTCGGTAACCGGCATCTGGCAGGCTGAGGATGACGGCGTTCTTAATCCGGCCAATATCAAGCTCGTGCCGGGCGCCATAATTCCCAAGGCTGTCGGATCCAAGGGACTCACGCCGCTGGAGGCGCCGGGAAAATTTGATATTTCCCAGCTGGTTCTGGAAGATCTGCGCAAGCGCATCAATCACGCGCTTCTGGCTGACAGGCTTGCCGAAGTCAATACGCCGGCTATGACGGCGACGGAAGTTCTGGAACGCTCCGCCGAAATTGCCAGAATCCTGGGGGCGAGTTTCGGCCGGATGCAGAGCGAGCTTTTGACTCCTCTGCTGAAACGGGCTTTTTATATTCTGCGCCGCCGGGGTGATATCATGAATTTTGACCTCGATGGAAAAATTGTCGATCTCCAGTACAAATCGCCTCTGGCTCTGGCGCAGGCGCGTAAAGATGTCGGCAATATTTCCGAATGGGTCAGTCTGGTGGCGACTTTGGGAACTGACGGCATGGCCGCCGTAAACTTTTTTGAAGCGGCCAAATGGCTGGGAAAAACTTTGAATGTTCCGGCCGGCCTGATTATCGAAAACAAACCGGAGCTGCCGGTTATGGAGGGGGCAAATGCCGCAGACCTATGAAACCGGGCAGATGACTGACGGCGAAATCCGTCAGGCTTTTGCCAGATGTTTTGCAACCAGAGAGGGACGAATAGCCCTCTCTTTTTTAAACCGTATAACCCTCGGGCGCTATCTCGGGCCGGAAAGCACCGCGGATGAGCTGCGTCATCTGGAAGGGCAGCGGCATTTAGTAAGTTACATAAATGCGCTGGCGGGTTATCACAACAACTGAAAGGAAAAGTAATGGATAAAAACACTGCAGACGATCTGACTGCGCAGGCTTTTTCTGCTGGGCCGGAGGAAAAACCGGCAGGGCTTCCCGACAAATTCTGGGATGAAAAAAACGGAAGAGTCATGCTGGAGGCGTTGATCGAGGACTACAATTATATGGCATCGCGCGATGAAAACCTTGTCGAAGGCAATAACCGCCGCCTGCCGGAAAGTTATGACCAATACGATATCAGAATTCCTCATCCTTTTCTGGAACGGGATGAAGAGGTTTTTAAGCGCATGTATGAAAAAGGCTTTACCAACGATCAGGCGCAGCTCGTTTATGATCTGGCCAGCGAAAGAGTCATTCCGGTGCTGGATCAGCTGACGATGAACTATGAGGCGGAAAAGCAGCTGGAAAAACTGACGCGCTATTTTGGCAGTCAGGGCAAGTTTGACGAAGTTTCCCGTCAGATTTCCGCCTGGGCGCGGCAAAACCTTCAGCCGGAAATCTACGACGCTCTAGCCTCGACCTCGGAAGGAGTCATCGCTTTGTATAAAATGATGTCGTCGAACGAACCCGTCCTCGGCAGAGACCGCGACTTTGAGGAGGAACTCAGCGAGGATTCCCTGCGCAAAATGATGGAAGATCCGCGGTATTGGCGCGATAAAGATAAAGACTATATCGCCAAAATCACCCGCGGCTTCGAAAAACTTTACCCCGAGAAATAAAATCCCCGGGGTTTTTTAATTCAATAAAATTAATGGAGAAAATATAATGTCTACACAAGTTAGCGAATCTTTTGTCAAACAATTTCAGGCGGATGTGCATCTGGCCTATCAGCAAAACGGTTCAAAACTGAAAAACACCGTTCGTTACAAAAACAATGTCAAAGGGTCGTCAACCGTTTTCCAGAAGGTCGGAAAGGGCATCGCCTCTCAGAAAGCCCGGCATGGTCTGGTTCCGGTTATGAGTCTCGATCATACGCCGGTTGAATGCGAACTGCAGGATTTTTATGCCGGCGACTGGGTTGATGCTTTGGACGAGCTGAAGCTCAGCATTGACGAAAGACGCGTCATTGCAAATTCCGGAGCCTATGCTTTGGGACGCAAGACCGATGAGTTGATTATCGAAGCTTTGTCCAAAGCTTCCGCGGCCAACGATGTCGGCTCTTATACGGAAGTTCTCAGCAAGGCGAACATTCTTGCCGCTTTTGCCAAACTGAATGAAAACGATGTTCCCGATGACGGACAGCGCTTTGGTATTGTCGGACCGTATCAGTGGAATGTTCTGCTGAATATTGAAGAATTTTCCAATTCCGATTATGCCGGCGACAATCTGCCGTTTTTGAAAGGAACCGAAAGCCGCAAATGGTTGGGCATTAACTGGATTATGCATACCGGTCTGCCGTTGGACGGCACGAACCGCGACTGTTTCATCTTTCACAAAACGGCGGTGGGACACGCTTCCGGCCAGGATGTCAAAACAGACATTACCTGGCATGGCGATCATGCGGCGCATTTCGTCAATAACATGATGAGTCAGGGCGCCTGCCTGATTGACGATACGGGTATCGTCCGCATCAAATGCAAAGAATCTTCAAACTGATAATAACCGGATGTGAAAGGAAACAACAATGGCTTTTGACAGTAAAAATTTCAGCGTAATGGCCTATGCCAACGGCTTTACCTTATGGAACTACAATACTTCCGACGCTTTAACAGCGGTGGAAGGAACCGGATATTTTAACGATATCGCGCCTTTTTCCCGGAAAGGAGATATGATTCTTCTGGCAGCGTCGACAAGTTCGACGATTGAGCCGGCAGTTCTGGCTATTACCGACATCAGTTCCGGTGTCGTAACGGTTTCAAATTTTGCCAAGGCAGCAAAATCTGAATAAGACAAAAGAGATAAATACTGGCAATTGATAGGGGGGAGCATTGACGCTCCCCCTTTTTTATGGAGAATAAGATGGCTTATACCAATATCAGTTTATGTTCAAACGCTCTGCTGAAAATCGGGGCTGAGAGTATAACGTCATATGAAGACGGAACGGTGGAAGCAGAAGTTTCGGCAAAATTATATCCGGTCATCCGGGACGGTCTGCTTTCCTCATATCCGTGGAGCTTTGCCGTCGGGCAATGCCGTCTGCCGCGTCTGGCTGACGTCCCGGCGGCAGATTATCGGTATGCTTACCAGCTTCCCGACGATTTTCTGCGGGTTATTTCCGCCGGTAGCGGAGAGCGGGGCCGGGGAGCGGAATACCGTTTGTTTGAAAACCGTCTGCATACCAACAGCGGCAATATCATGCTGACTTATATTTTCAGGCCGGATGAAAGCATGTTTCCGGCCTATTTTTGCGAGGCGCTGATCGCTCGCCTGGCCTCGGAGTTCTGTTTGCCGCTGACGGAGAGCACAACCCGGGCCGAACTTTTGCGCAAAATCAGCGATGATACGGTTAATGCCGCGCGCCTGATAGATGCGCAGCAGATGACGCCTAACCGGTTTGAGGACTTTTCATTGGTGGAGGCCAGACAATGAGCAATCTGAAATCAGTAAAGACAAATTTTACGGCCGGGCAGATTTCGCGCAGTCTGTACGGGCGCGGAGATCTGGGGCTGTATGAAAACGGAGCGAGAACCCTGGAAAACGTTATTATCTATCCGACGGGCGGCATCTCGCGCCGCCGGGGACTGCGGTATATTGACGGGCTTCCGTCCCGCTCGCGGCTGATTCCTTTTGAGTTTAATACGGAACAGGTCTACCTGATCTGTCTATATGACAAGCACCTTAAGATTTACAAAAACGATATCTGCATCCAGACGCTGGACACCCCCTGGGATGAAAGCCGGATATTTCAGATAAACTATACCCAGAGCGCCGATACGCTGCTGTTGGTTCATCCGGATATCAGCCCGCGTCAGCTCAGCCGCAACGACAATGAGGAATGGTTGCTGGAAGAGTGGGAATATTATGAAGATGACGGTTACGTTTATTGTCCGTATCATAATTTTTACCAGAACAGGGTTAAGGCCTGGCCGGCGGCGGCCGGTTCCGGAAGAGCCAGCGTTACGGCGGAATCCGCGATCTTTGACGAGAGTTATGTCGGCAGCCGCATACGGATAGACAAGGGAGAAATTTATATTGATGCCTGCATCAGCCCGACACAGGTCGAAGGAACGGTGGCGCATGCCTATACGACGACTGACAAAACGACGGATTGGGAAGAATCTGCTTTTTCGCCCAAAAGAGGCTGGCCGGCTTCGATAACCTTTCATCAGGACCGTCTGGTTATCGGCGGTTCCAAAAGTTTGCCCAACCGCCTGTGGCTGTCGAAGTCGTCTGATCTGTTTAATTTTGATCTGGGTAAGGCTTTGGACGATGAGGCAATAGAATTTGCGATTCTTTCGGATCAGGTCAATGCGATTAAGGCGGTTGTTTCCGCGCGGCATTTGCTTGTGTTCACCACCGGTGCGGAATGGATGGTCAGCGGAGAACCCCTGACTCCCAACAGCATAGAGCTGCGCCGCCAGACAAATATAGGAAGTTATGCCAAGTGCGCGATACCGCCGCAGCAGATTGACGGCGCCACGGTTTTTATATCGCAGAGCGGCAGGCAGCTGCGGGAATTTTTATACACGGATGTCGAGCAGGCTTATCAATCCAAGGACCTGACTCTGATGGCCGGCGATATTCTTTCTGCCCCGAAAGATGCGGCGTTCAGTCAGGATGAATGTGTTCTCTACCTTGTGCTGGAAGATGGTTCCGTTTCGTGTCTGACAAGTTACCGCACGGAAGAAGTCAATGCCTGGAGCAAACTGAAAACTGTAGGAAAATTTTTGTCGGCAGCGGTTATCGGCGACAGGGTATATTTCTGTGTTGAACGAAACGGCAGCTGTTTTATAGAAAGCTTTGCCGACGGTTTTTATGTCGACAGCGGTATCCGGCTGGTTTCGGAAACGCCGCGGAAAGAATGGAGCGGCTTTGATCATCTCGAAGGATGCGAAGTAGCCGTTGTCGCCGATGGCTTCAGCGTTGGCAAAACAACGATCAGCGGAGGAAAGATAACATTGTTGGAGGAAGCCGGTGAAGTTGTCGCGGGACTTCCTTACGAGCATATCGTAGAACCTCTGCCGTATATGGTAGAAAGCAACAAACCCTATTCACCTTCGGCGGTGCGGATTATTTCCGGTCTGTTCAGGATCCTGGATACGAAAGCTTTTTGCATAAATATCGGCAACGGCTACCTGCAGGTTCCGCTGAAGCGGTTGTTCCGGGACAAAATATTCGATTCTCCCCCGAGTTCTTTCAGCGGGGATATTCAGCTTCGGGCTCTGGGCTGGATAAGAGATATGGACAGGCCATTGTGGAGTGTCAGGAGCGATGAGCCGATGGCTTTTACGCTGCTTTCCACGGTAATAGAAATCAAAATCAAAGAATAAAGAAAGGAGAAATGTTATGGGAGGATTGTTAAGTTCTGGAACAGCTGCTGGCACAGGATCTGCAGGTGCCGGAGCTGCGTCCGCAGGAGCTTTGGAAGGAGCAGCCGGTGCAACCGTCGCCACTGGAGGACTGGCTGCTCCTTTGCTCATAGGAGCAGGGGTCGGCTTAACGGCTTATGATCTGATAAACGGTGCCAATCAGAATAAAAAACAGTTAAAAGCTGTTAAAAAGCAGCAACTGATAAATGCGCAGCAGAAAAAAAATCTGTTAGAAGAAAGATTGGCAGCCAGACGGGCCAGAGTGGGAAGTTTGGGGATAACCTCAGACGGTTCTGAGACTGCTTCCATAAAGAAGATTGCTCAGGATGGTTTTAATGATATTGCTTTTGATGATATAGGATACAATCAAAAGTCTTCCGAAATTTCTGATAGTTACCGTGATAAAATGACAAGAAATCTTTTAGAAAGCGGAATAAATTTTGCCGGAAAAGTATTAAAATAAAGGAGTGAAAATGCCAAAATCAAAAATTGATTACAGGGAAAAAAGGCGCAGAGCTTATGAAAAAAAGCTTCCCATATCTGATCAGTTAGATGCGATTTTAAAAACTTTTGATATGGTTCTGCAGGCCGGCGGTGAACTTCCCTATGAACTGATAGACATTATAGAAAAATGGCAGGATATAAAATTTAAATACCCGAAAAATTGAAAAAATAAGGCGGATTTTCTATCGGAAATCCGCCTTTAATTTTTTTATTTAGGCGCTTTTTTACAATAAATAATATAATCCATTGGCTGATATATTCCAAAAGTCAGAGCCGATGCCAGTCCATCCAGAAAACTGTAATAAGTTCCGACGCCGGAAATGCCATAATCACATATTTCATTAGGGTTAAGAACTTTTTCTTGCCCAATGCCCCAAAAAACAAAATGACTGGATCCCTCTGCTGTAGGAATAGTTGGATTTCCGTCAAAAACAAATTTTGTGCTGCTGCAGGAAGACAGAACTGCACAAACAAATAGAATTGAAAAAATTTTTTTCATTTTAGTCCTTCAATAAAATTTCTAACATGAACAGAATAACAAAAAAATATTATTTTTCAACTTTATTAAAATTTATCTTATTTTAATTTTTTTCTTCTATGAATTATAAAAATTAAATTTTAGGAAAACAAAAGTGCCGGATTTAATAACCGAAGAAATCGTGCATGTAAAGGGATATCCCAAAAAGCTGGTTGTCTTTCTGCACGGATATATTGACTGTTCCGAAGCGATTGACAAAAGCATTGCGCTGCTGATTGACAATCTTGATGATGTCGCCGTTCATATTCCGCAGTCGCCTTTTGTATGCGAAGTTCATGAAAACAAACGCCAATGGTATTCCATGCACCGTTTCGATCCCAATGACGACCGTAAGATCGTGCCGACGCTTGATGAATGCGTGGCTTATTACGACCGGATGAGTCCCGGCTACCGCGAAGCCTTTGATTATATCAATCCGTATATTGATCGGTGTCTGGAAGAATACGGGCTCGATGACAGCGATTTGTATCTCTGCGGTTTTTCGCAGGGAGCGATGCTTGCCATTTACATTTCGCTGATGCGCGGGAAAAAGATCGGTGGCTGCGTCAGTTTCAGCGGTATTCTGGCGCCGAGCACTTACTTGAAAAAACATATCCAGAGCGCTCCGGATATGCTGTTGATCCACGGCGATGACGATAATCTGGTCCGTTTCGGGGCGCTGGAATTTACGGCGACCGGTTTGCGCGAAATGGGATGCCGGGTGGAGACCTATGTTATTCCCGGCGGCCGGCATCGCATTACTGATGACGGGCTGTTGACCGCCGCTTCCTATATTTCTCGAAAAGCTGCAGAAAAGAAAGCCGTATAACAATCTGTCGGTCTGCATCTATTTCCTGAAAACTACAAAAAAGGCAGCGGGATGATCAAGCCGCCATTTTTCAGCAGGTTGTTTTCTTTTCTTTCCAGTTTTAACGATGAGTCTTTTCCCATGTTGCGTTCAAAAATCTCTCCGTAATTTCCCTGTTCCTTGACAGCTTTTCTCACCCATTGCGGATTCAGCGAAAATCTTTTCCAGAGTTTGGGATCGCTGCCGAGCAGGTTCTTTGTTGCCGTATCCCGGATACCCGTAAAAACGTCGATGTTTTGCGACGTAATATCTTTTTCCTCGGCCAGTTTCAGCGCGTTAAGAACCCATTTCAGCGTGATTCTGAGCGTCTCGTTGTCTTTGGCGGCAAGAAGATATGACGGTTTAACGGCAATAATTTCCGGAAGCAGTTCTATTTTAGTGTCCTTGCTGACGTTTGTCTGCATGACGTTTCTGAGAAACATGGCGTTTCCCGTCAGCAGCGGGCAGCGGTTCAGCAAAAAGGCTTCTTTTGCTTTCTGGGCGGACGGAAAGAGCAGCGGTGCGAAGCCAAGATCGTATTTCTCGCTGAACTGTTCCAGATTGTACAGTTCTTCGGAGTTCATAACCGTACAAACTTTCTTTCCTTTGAAAGCTTCCATGGAGGTTGCTTTTTCCGCGTTTTTTGCCAGAAACATCTGCTGGTCGTAATAAACGATATCGACCGGAGATATCTGGCTGCCGATTTCGGCGCTGGCAGAATAGGGCGCTCCGCCGAGCATAACGTCAATTTGATTGCCGGCCAGCGCCTTGGCAACCTGATTTGTGTTGACATGCACCATTTCAAATTTGTCGCCGCGTCCCAGAACGGCTGTGGCTATAACGCGGCACAGATCCGCGTCAATTCCCCGCCAGAAACCGTCTTCATCCTTATAGGCATAGGTTTTGGCTGTCAGATCCGTTCCGCAGCGTAGTTCTCCCCGCGAGGAGATATAGCGCAGGCCGGCATCTGCCGCCGCGGCGTTCCAGGCCGGCGCTATAAAAAGGCAAAAGCTCAAAAACAAAGGTTTAAGTTTCATTTTATTAACCAATTTAGGATAAGATATAACTATCATTATTTTCAATATAGGGTAATTTTTATGAAAAGTAACTTTTTTTTGCGACTTATCATATTCTGTTGCGTATTCTGCGTATTCCGGGCGGCCTGCGCGGCTCCGATAACGGAAGCGGAAGCGGCGTCTTGGGCACGGGATAAGGGCCAGCAGCTTCTGCAGACTTTTTCCGAACCGGACCTGCAGGTCAGATATGCCAAACTGGATGAAATGTTTTTGAATTATGTCGATCTTGACTATATCGCAAAATTTGTCATCGGCAAATACTGGCGGCAGATGACGGCGGAACAGAAGCGGCGGTATGTTCCTCTGTTCAAAAGATATGCTCTGGCTGTTTACAAAAGCTTTCCGTTGGATTTTGCCCGCAATGTCGATTTTGTGGTCAGCAGTGTCAAGTCGGATAGGAAATACGCCGATGTCATAACCGAAATTTCGCTGGCGGGAAATACGCCGGCGGAGCAGAACGGCGCGCCAGCCCAAAAGTTTATTGTAACGTTCCGCCTGACCAAGAATAACGGCAAACTGCAGATTATTGATCTCAAGCTGACGGAAAGCAGCCTCATTTTGTCTTACCGCAGCCGGTTTTATGAAATGATAATGCAGGATGACGGGGAACTGGAGTGGTTTTTGGAGGATCTGGAACTGATAACCTCATCGACGGAAGAAACCAACAGACAGCGTCTGTCCGTCCGGCAGGCAGATTAACTGTTCCGGGACGTATTGCCGGAAATCGTTCGGAAAGCAGGCGGAGCAGGAAAGGCCGCGTCTTTCCGTCCGTCGTCCCGGACGCCGGGATGCGGCGCCGCGTAAAAATCTGTTGAATTTATCTCTGTAAGCTTATATTATCCCTAATCGTAAAATTAAAAATACCGGAGATAAAATCATGACAGACATATACCTGCACAATACCCTGCTGCGGCGGAAGCAGAAATTCGAACCGATTGACGCCAGTAACGTGCGCATGTATGTCTGTGGTCCCACCGTTTATGACCGCGCCCATCTGGGCAATGCCAAGACCTCGGTAGTCTTTGATGTTCTGTATCGTTTTCTGCGGCAGGTTTACGGGCCGGAACACGTAACTTATGTGTCGAATATTACGGATGTCGACGACAAAATCCTGAACAAGCACAAGGAAACGGGGAAACCCATTCGCGAAATTACGGAACAGACCTGCCGGTGGTATCTTGAAGATATGGCCAAGCTGAATGTTATGAATCCGAATTTTCGTCCCCGCGCCACCGAATATATTGGTGAAATGATAGAACTGGTTAAGCTGCTGCTGGCAAACGGCCATGCGTATGAGGCGGAAGGGCATGTTCTCTTCAGCGTCGATTCGATGCCCAATTACGGTTTTCTGTCCGGACGTTCCATGAAAGAGATGATGGCCGGCGCGCGCATAGAGGTTGCCGATTATAAGAAAAATCCCGCCGATTTTATTTTGTGGAAGCCTTCGGCGGCGGACCAGCCGGGGTGGAACAGCCCGTGGGGATACGGCCGTCCGGGCTGGCATCTGGAATGTTCAGCCATGAGTTCAAAGCTTCTGGGCGATTCTTTTGATATCCACGGCGGCGGGTCCGATCTGATTTTTCCGCACCATGAGAATGAATGCGCGCAGTCGTGCTGCGCTCATCCCGGCTCAAGTTTTGCCCGGTACTGGGTTCATGCGGGAATGCTGATGGTTGACGGTGTTAAGATGTCAAAATCGCTTGGCAATTTTCACAATGTCGATGAAATTCTTTCGCAGTATCCGGCGGAGGCTTTGCGTCTGCTGTTTCTGACGACGCATTATCACCAGCCGTTTAACTTTACGTTTGAGGGACTACAGGCGGCAAAGCTTTCTCTGGACAAGTTCTATAACGCGCTCCGCCAGACCGCCGAGATTGAAGCCGTCGAAACCGCTCCGGACGAAAAAGTAATGGATGCTTTGGCCGATGATATCAACACGCCTCTGGCGCTGTCTCATCTGCACGAGATTGTGAATAATCTGAATAAGGCCGAAACTGCTGAGGAAAAAGTCCGTCTTAAATCTTCGCTGCTGGCCAGCGCAGGCGTTCTCGGGCTTCTTTATCAGGATCCAGAAGCCTGGTTCAAAGGCAGCATGAATGAAATTGTTGAGCTCGGAATTGAGGCGAAAATTGCGGAAAGGCTTGCCGCCAAAAAGGCAAAGGATTTTGCTCTGGCTGACAGGATTCGCGATGAGCTGAAAGAAAAGGGGATCATTTTGGAAGACACGCCTTCCGGCACCATTTGGAAAAAAGCGTAATTTTTTTTCGAACAATATTTTTCAGGATTCCGCGCTTTTTTCGGAAGATGATTCCTTATTGGCAGCGGCGGGGGTTGAGAGATATGCTCCGTTCCCGGAAAAGAAAGTTTGTTTCAAAACTCTCCGGCAGAAAAAAGAAAACGGCAGACCAAAAGGTAAGCCGTTTTTTTTTCATAGGCGGTTGCCCGAACTTAATGTCTTAATTTTGCATTTCTCCTTTGGGTGTTATTTTTCTTAATGGCATTAAAAATGGTGTCTGCGAAAGATTTTTTTGCAACGTAGGTAATAAACAGAGGTTCTTCCAGTTTTAGTTTTCCGAGAGTCTCTTCAAGTGCCTCGAAACTTTGGTAAATTTTGCTGATTAAAACGATATTTTTTTCAACAGAGTCACAACAGTCCGAATTACGTTCTTTTTTCATGCCTGTATCCTTTTGTTGTTGTGTATAAGTTCGTTTATACGTTGTAAAATCATTCTATTATAATCGGTTGAGTTGTATACCTAGTAAAAAGTTTTATCCGATACAGAAAAATATGATCATTTGTCGCGGGGATTCCAAGCTGGCAGATATGTTATAAACCGGGACGGAGCGTTGCTCCGGACGGTATCAAATCTTTGCGGAATATAAAGCCGTTCGGACGAAGAAAAAGAGATTTACCGGCTGTTGGCCGATATACTATGGTTTCAGGATAAGGCACCGGGTGTCAGAATTTTCTTCCAGACGTTTTTTGAAATCAAGGGGATCAACGTTTCCCTGAGTATACAGATCATAATGGATAGGAACGACGGTCGGAGCGCCGAGCCACTGCGCCGCGATCAGGGCTTCGTCAATATTCATGTTGGCCCGTCCGCCGATCGGGATAAAGGCGATGTCGGGGCGGTAAAGGCTGCCGACCAGCTTAAAATCCTGATGCAGGGCCGTATCGCCGAGGGCATACAGCGTCAGGCCGTTCAGGCGGAATAGAATGCTGGCTGCTTGTCCGAATGGTTTTCCGTCAGGCAGAAGACCTGAATGCATAGCGTACCGAAAATGAGCGCTGCCGAAAGAATATTGCAGAGTTCCGCCGACAGGAATGCCAGAGGTTTTTGCGCCCAGTATCCGGCAGTATTCGGCGGTTTCAAATCCTGCGGTAATAACGGCGTCATTCTGTTGTGCGATTTGAATGGCATCGCCGATGTGGTCTGCGTGGCCGTGAGTAAGAAAAATATCTCCGACTTTAATGTCTTCCGGTTTTTTGACGGCCATGGGCGCGCCTGTTAAAAACGGATCTATGGCAAAGGCAAAATCTTTTCCGCTGACGACAAAGCCGCTGTGGCCCAGATAGGTAATGTCAATGTCTTTGATTGTTATGCTGTCAGCCATGTCTTTTCTCCGCGGTTTATTTTTTTCTTTTATAACACAGGAGTTTTTAACTGTATAGCAAAAGGATCACATAAGATATTTCTGCGCTTTGTTTTTTTCGTATCTGAATTTATATTCGCTGTTGGAAACAGTAAATTTGTTGTCGGCCCAGTCGTCGACAACATAGTCAATGAGGTCGGCGTTAATCCCGTCTTCATTTTGAATTGGAAACCTGCTGGACAGATCCTGAAGCAGATAATTGGCAATATTGGTTTTCACAGGCAGTCTCCCGTAATAGTCATCGTTAACCTTTATTAATATAAAGTTAATTTTTCTGTTTGGAAGAAGAGTTAAAACCAAAGTATATGTTAATAAGTCATGTTTTGTGTAGACAAGTCAGGTTTGTTGCCGAAACCGGACGCCGGGAAAAACGCTCTTCCGAACAGGAGAAATTTTCTTCCCGGCGCCGGGCAGGAGGTGAAAATCTTCCCTTCATACAGGACTGATTCTTTTCCGCAGGTTTTCGGCGCCGGGCAGGGCAGGTTCCTAATTTCGGCCTCTTCCGCTGTCAAAAATCTTTTGAGACGTAGCGGTATTTTCTTTGCGAAAAGCAAGTTTGCGGAGGCCAGCGGCATCCCACAGGCACATAAGGCCGTCAATGTTGCGCACGGCGGAACTGCCGTCCGCTTTTTTGTAAACGACGGGAATATCGCATCTGATAAAATAATCGCCGCCCTGCGCCCGCAGAAATTTCTGAGAGTCGTTTTTGATATAGCAGCTGGTCATCATTCCCTCAAATCCCATTTTTACCAGTTCCTGAGCATATCTCTGAATGAGTCTGGCGCCGATTCCCGCGCGTTTGTACTCCGGCGCGATATAAAGCGAGCTGGAGCCGGCTATCTTGTTTTTGGCGGGCAGGGGAATGGGTCTCAGATCATTGTAGGCGTTGATACCCAGATAGGCGTTTTTTCTGCGCATCAACAGTCTGATTTTGTTTTCCTTCTCATAACGTTCGTATTCTTTGTCCTCCAGAGGAGCGGCGTATCCTTTGCGGAAGCCGACAATCTTTTTTCCTTCCGGAAGGTTTGCTTCCGCGACAAAACACAAAAAGCGTCCGTTGTCCGCGCCGAGTTTGGTCATTGCCTGTTTCCAGTAATCGCGGAAAGTGCTGCGGCTTTGCCCCGTGTCTTTTTCTTCGTCGGGAATCAGTTCGGGATAAACCTTGAGCGACGCGCCGTATTTGTTTGTAACCTCATCATTGAAAAAACGGTCGTAATAAGCTGTGTAAGCCAGTTCTGCCAGTTCGGCCTCGTCTTCTCTGCGGGCTTTGCGGATAGTAATATTGTAGGAATTAATCATGGTAAAATCTCCATCTGAAAATTGAAAAATAAAAAACGGTTGATGTTGTGAAATCAGAGCATCAATGTCGATGGAGATGATGGACATGCAGCGTCTGCCGTCTTAAAGCGATAACTTTAAGGTTGTCTGGCGAAAAAATATATTTAACCGGCGTATTCTGCATAACTTTATTTAAATTTTGTTTTTGCCTTTTTTAACATCAGAACATAACCCTTGTTTGGTTCGTCTTTCAAAAAGCGGGCGACACGCGTAACGGTCGTCAGACTGGCTCCCGTCTTTTCGGAAATCTCCCGGTAAGAAAGTTTCCCCTTATCCAAAAGCTTCGCAATCTGCCAGCGGTCCTGAAAATCTTTTATTTCCTTGGGCGTGCATAGATCTTTCAAAAATCTTTCCGCTTCTCTGGGGCCTTCCAGACTGGCAAAAGCTTCATACAAATTCATAAGGTTTTGTTCCGTATAAAAACAGACACGTTTGTTTTACTGTTTTAGTAAGATAAAACAAAAAGACAAAATGTCAACATCTTTTTTATTGTTTTTTCTCTTGGGCGTCGGCCGGATGTTCCCGGTCGTATTTGTCGCACAGATCCCATTCCATTTTATAATTACGGAGATTGTCAAGTTTTTGATGCTCGCGTTCCCGGGCTCTGATTAGTTCTTCGACAATCGGCGTCAGTCTGGCTATGTAATGGCTGTAAAGCTCTTCCCAGCCTTGGTCGAGTGAAGCCTTGTCATTTGTGCGGACCTTGACGGCGCGTACCTCGTAAACGGCATTGCGGATGGCCTTGTCAATCAGCGGAAGATAATATTCGAGCGTCAGCTTGTTGATGCGCTGGTGCGTCTGCTCATGCCGGATAATTACCGAAAAGCGGCAGCTCTGATAATCATGTGTATTTGAGACGTAAATTTCCGGTTTCCTGTAACCGACAAAAATTTTTACTTCCTGAGGCATCAGGCAGGAATATTCGTCATCCAAACGTTGAAGATAGGATGTGCCTATCTGAAGAGTCATCTTTATCGGGGCTGTGGCAAGTCCTTCTGCGAACATGCCTTTTTCTTTGTATTCGGGTTTGAGCTCCGCAATCTGGTTAATTTGTTCCGTTGATGCTGACAGGATATGATAGAGCTTGCCGTAAGAAGACGTAAAAGTAATGGCCGGCCGCGGATTAATATCGTTGCAGGAAATGAATTCGCCGTAACTGAATGCCTTTGCCGTTCCGGTCAAGGCCAGCAGTCCCGCTGCGGTATAAAACCATAACTTTTTCATTTTTTATATTTTGCTGTCAAACCTGATAACAGTTTATTATCTATTCTTTAAAAAATATTTACTATAATACGACCGTTAAGACTTTTTAGGGGAAGACTATGCTGAAGTATCTGATCGCTTTTTTGCTGTTATCCGGTCCGGCTTCTGCGCAGGAAGCGGTTGAAAGCCTTTCTGCAAAACAGCAGTACCAGAATTCGGGAAAAGAAGATGCGCGCGAGCTGCGTCGTCTGTTTGACACTATGGAAAAGCCGAAATATCAGCGTGCTTACGATCAGTATCTGGAAGACCTGAAGCTGATCGCCAGATACGGCAAAGCGCAGGATAATGAGGATCTTTACAGGGATATCCGCGCCATGAACAGCGACGAACCTTTCATCGTCTCGAAAGATCGTCCCGACAAGCGGCCGCGGAAAGCGCCGGCTTTCTGGTAAAACAGTTTCTGCTTTTGACGAGCGCACGGGGAAATATTTTGGAATTTTCATTCTGACTCCATATGCTAAGTATTTGATTCTTATATGAGGGAATTTGCGCTTAAAAGTCAGAATGAAAATTGATTTAAAAAGAAAAAAGACTGAAAAATATTCAGTCTTTTCAATGTGGTAGGGGTAGTCAGACTTGAACTGACACGGGCAAAGCCCACAAGATTTTGAGTCTAGCGCGTCTACCAGTTCCGCCATACCCCCGTAAACAGGAAAAATAAATATATTATTTAAATCATGTCGTCAATAGTTTTTTTACCTAAAATAAATATATGAAGCCTAAAATAAATCTCATTATGCTGCGGCGGGAACAGCGCCGCATAATCAGTCTGCGGAACAAAACAGTGGAGAATACGGAAAGAGAGGCGGCCGTCTGTTATCGGAACGGCAGATACGAAGAGGCGCTGAGTCTCTATCTGGAACTGATGCGGAAATATCCGCGCCGGGAAGGGTATGTTATATCCTGCGCAAACTGTTTTGATATTATCGGCCGCCGGGACAAAGCCGTCGAGCTCTATAAACAGGCTCTGCAAATCAATAAAAAATCGCTGCCGGCCCTGAATAATCTGACGACGGCTCTGTATGAAAGCGGAGATTTGAAACAGGCGGAAAAATACTGTCGGCTTGCCCTGCGCCGGGACGGAGAAAATGCTTCGGCTTTGGTTAATATGGGAAACATTGTCTACCGGAAAGGTCGCTATCGGGAGGCGCTTGATCTGTATCGGCATGCCGCGGAAAAACAGCCTGATTTTTATATTGCCGAAATCAACATCGCCAATACACTTTATGACCTGAAGGATTATGGGCCGGCGGCAGAACAGGCTCTCCGTTCGCTGCGTCTCAATCCGTCAAGCCTGACTGCTTACGTAATTCTGGGAAACTCGTATCTCGAGCTCGACAGGTATGACGAGGCATTGTCCGCTCTGAAAAAAGCATTGCAGCTGGATTCCGAAGATCCGTGGATATACAATTCGCTGAGTCAGGTTTGTCAGAAAAAATCACAATGGGAAGACGCGTTGAAATACGGCTGGCAGGCCGTCGAAAAAAGTTCCGGCGACGAGGCGCAGCAGATAAATTTTGGTTACACGCTTTATGAATGCGCTTTGGAAAAAACGGATTCCCTTGTGAAAAAATACGCCGAAAACTGGCGGCGCCGCTATCCGGATAACAAGGTGGCCGCCCACATGGCCGCTGCTGTCGGAAACAGCGGAAATATCACCGGAGCGGATGATGATTATATCCGGAATATTTTTGATGTTTTTGCGCCGGATTTTGAGTCCGTTCTGACGGCGCTGGATTATCAGGCGCCGGCACATATCCACGAAATGCTGCGTCATATTTACGGAGAAAAAACGTCCCGCAGAATGCGGATTCTGGATGCTGGCTGCGGTACCGGATTCTGCGGTGTTTTTCTAAAAAAATATGCCGCCTGGCGCGGGTTGTGGGGCGTCGATTTGTCAACGGGAATGCTGTCTGTCGCGCGGCAGAAAAAAGTATATGACAAACTGTTTCAGGAGGAACTTACCGTATTTCTAAAACAGTGGAAAAACCGGTTTGACCTGATTGTTTCCGCTGATGTTCTGACCTATTTCGGCGATCTGCAAAATCTGTTTTCGGGCTTTGCGGATTCTCTGCGAAAAGGAGGGCGGATTCTGTTTACCGTTTCTGAAAACAATATCAGCGGCGACGCCTATTTTCTGCATCCTTCCGGCCGGTTTCTGCATAGTGAAAAATACATTGCGGATCTGTTGCGCCGACATGGTCTGGAACTCGAAAAATCCGAACGCCGCAAGCTGCGCAACGAGGGAGAAAAAGAGGTGTTCGGCTTTGTTTTTTCCGCATTGAAAAAATAGATTCTATGACATAAAAAAACCTCTCAGATCAGAGAGGTTTTTTCAAATTTTGCATCTTAAAAAAGCAGAATTATTTTGCAGATTTTTTAGAAGATGTACTGCTCTTGCAAGTAGACGTTTTGCTTGCGGTCTTACTAGAAGAAGCTGAGGCTTTTTTAGAAGTTGAAGTACTCTTTTTTGCGGTAGAAGATTTGCAAGAAGAAGACTTACAACCGTTGGAAAGCTGCTCGACAGCCATCATCCAGAACTGCTCATCCTGACCGTTGGGACGGCCGGCATTTTCCCACATAAAGTAGGCTGCTTCGCGGATAGCGTTTTCATTAACTTTAACCATAACTAACTCCAAATAAATAAAAATGTTTGGTCAACAATACCTAATATACAATCAAAATTTTATCCGTCAACAATTAATCGATTGATTATCTTAGATTTGCAAAATAAAAATTCCAAAGAAGTGTTATTTACTTGCAATTAATATTATAAGAATTTATAGATAGTTTTTAAAGGGTTTAAAATATTATCAAAATTAATTATGTCTTAGTCTAATTAGGGGGCTATTGTATGGAAAATTTATTATCTAAAGAAGAAATGCAGGCTATTATTAACGGGGATCACGGAAACGTTTTTGCGGTATTGGGGATTCATAAAGACAAGGGATCCAAGGAGGTGTTTATCCGCACCTATCATCCCAATACAAAATCAGTTGAACTTTTGAAAAAAGACGGTACGTCGCTTGGTATGATGACCAGGCTGGACGACCGTGGTTTCTACCAGATAAACCTGGGCCCGATTGAAAATTTTTCCTACAAGTTCAAAATTGAAAATGATCAGGGAAATTTCTACATTCAGGAAGACCCGTACCGTTTTCAGTCCACTATCGGAGACATAGACGTCTACCTCCTTTCAGAGGGAAACCATCTCGAAATGTATAAAAAACTCGGCGCCCACATCGTTACGATGGACGGCGTCAGCGGCGTAAGTTTTGCCGTTTGGGCTCCTAATGCCAAACGGGTTTCCGTCGTCGGCAATTTCAATAACTGGGATGGCCGCGTCAACGTCATGCGCAAACACCCGACCTGCGGTTTGTGGGATATTTTCATCCCCGGCATCGGTCAGGGCGAAATTTACAAATACGAAATCAAAACCCAGCAGGATTATATTCTGGTCAAATCCGATCCGGTTGCCTTTTATTCGGAAAAACGTCCGCACACGGCTTCCATTGTATATAATATAGACAATTATCAGTGGAGCGACGAGAACTGGATGAACTACCGTGAGGAGTACAACAGTTTTGACAAACCGATGTCCATATATGAAGTGCATCTCGGTTCCTGGCGCCGTAAGGGCGAGCATGGCGAAGAATACCTGACTTACCGCGAATTTGCCGACCGTCTGGTTCCTTATGTCAGCAACATGGGCTTTACCCATGTCGAGTTTCTGCCTCTTTCCGAACATCCGCTGGACGCCTCCTGGGGATATCAGGTTACCGGAATGTTTGCGCCCACGTCCCGCTTCGGAACCCCGGACGATTTCCGGTATATGATTGATAAATTCCACCAGGCGGGAATTTCTGTTATCATGGACTGGGTTCCGGCGCATTTTCCGAAAGACGGCCATGGCCTGGTCGAGTTTGACGGCACGCATCTTTATGAGCATGCCGACCCGCGCAAGGGTGAGCATACGGACTGGGGCACAAAAATTTATAATTACGGCCGTACGGAAGTTTGTAACTTTCTCTGCGCCAGCGCCTTGTACTGGCTGAAGGAATATCATATCGACGGGCTGCGCGTTGACGCTGTCGCCTCGATGCTGTATCTGGACTATTCGCGCAAAAACGGCGAATGGATTCCGAACATTTATGGCGGCAATGAAAATCTGGAAGCGATTTCTTTTCTGCGCAAAATGAACGAGCTTGTGTACGGACACAACAAAGGCGCCATCACCTGCGCCGAAGAGTCGACGGCCTGGCCGATGGTATCGCGTCCGACTTCCATGGGCGGTTTGGGCTTCGGCTACAAATGGAACATGGGCTGGATGAACGATACGCTGCGCTACATCAGCAAGGACCCCGTTTACCGCAAATATCACCATGGCATGCTGACTTTCGGGCTGCTTTATGCGTTCAACGAGAATTTTATTCTGCCGATTTCTCATGACGAGGTTGTTCACGGCAAAGGATCCATGTTGTCAAAAATGCCGGGAGACGAGTGGCAGAAGTTTGCCAACCTGCGGGCCTATTACGGCTTTATGTTTACCCATCCGGGCAAGAAGCTGCTGTTTATGGGCAATGAATTCGGTCAGGACTGGGAGTGGAATTCCGAAGAGAGTCTTCGCTGGCATCTGCTGGAATATCCGATGTACAAGGGCATGCAGCAGTGCGTGCGCGACCTGAACCTCATGTATAAGGGCAATCCGCCGCTTTATGAGGAAGACTTTGATTATCGCGGGTTTGAGTGGGTGGACCATTCCAACGCCGATGACAGTGTGATTTCGTATATCCGCAAAGGGCACAACCCCTCCGACTATCTGCTGGTAATTTCAAACTTCACGCCGGTTGTCCGTCATGACTATCGTGTCGGCGTCATCGAAAACTGCAACTTCCAGGAAATCTTCAACAGCGATGATAAGAGTTACTGGGGAAGCGGCGTCAAAAATGGAGGAATGATGCATGCCGAAGAGCAGGAATGGAATATGAAGCCTTATTCAATCCGCGTTACGTTGCCGGCTTTATCGACGATTGTCCTGAAGCCGATGAGATAATCAAAATTATCGGGAGTGAAAACAATGCCATCATTCAGACCACAGCCAGGAAACCCGTATCCGCTCGGTTCGACTTATGACGGCAGAGGGGTGAATTTTGCATTGTTTTCCGCCCATGCCGAAAAGGTGGAGCTTTGCCTGTTTGACGAGAGTGGATCGCAGGAAATCGAGCGGTTCGAAATTCTTGAAAACGACCATAATATCTGGCATCTTTATCTGCCCGGCGCCAGACCCGGACTGGTTTACGGCTACCGGGTCTACGGTCCTTACAAACCACAGGAGGGAAAACGCTTTAACCCCCACAAACTTCTGATCGATCCGTATGGGCGGCAGCTGGTCGGCAAGCTGATCTGGCATGAGGCGATTTTCGGCTACGAGTGGAACAGTCCCGACAAAGACCTGTCGTTCAATACGCTGGACAGCGCGCCTTATGTTCCAAAATCCGTTGTCGTTGGCGATACTTATGACTGGGAAGGAGACAAGCCTCTGGAGCATAAGTTTGAGGAAACGATAATCTATGAGACCCATGTCAAAGGGTTCAGCAATCTGCATCCCAAAGTTCCGGACCACGAGCGCGGAACTTTTGGCGGCATGAAATCAAAATCGATTGTCAGTTATCTGAAATGGCTGGGAATTACTGCCGTCGAACTGCTGCCCATTCACGCTTTTTTCGGCAATCGTCATAAAAAGGGCTATATTGTTGACAATTACTGGGGGTATGAGAGTTTTACGTTTTTCGCGCCCGAGCAGTCATATCTGAGCAGAGATTCCATAAACGAGTTCAAGGACATGGTCAAAACCATGCACGCCAACAATATAGAAGTTCTGCTGGATGTGGTATACAATCACACGGGCGAGGGAAACCAGATGGGGCCGACGCTGTGCTATCGCGGAATAGACAATGAGTCGTATTATATGCTCAATCCTGAAAACAAACGTTATTATTTTGACACCACCGGTTGCGGGGCATCGTTTAATGTCTACAACCCCTATGTTTTGCGGCTAGTAATGGATTCTCTGCGCTATTGGGCGGAAGAAATGCATGTCGACGGTTTCCGTTTTGATCTGGCGACGACTGTTGCGCGGTATAATACCGATTTCAGCCAGTACAGCGGATTCTTATATGCGACGATACAGGATCCCGCCATGCGCCGCAGCAAGCTGATTGCCGAGCCGTGGGACGTCGGGTTCGGCGGATATCAGGTCGGAGCCTTTCCTCCCGGCTGGGCGGAATGGAATGATAAATACCGCGATGTCGTCCGCCGCTTCTGGAAAGGCGATCAGGCGCAGACGCCGGAGTTGGCAAGCCGCATCGCCGGGTCGAGCGATATTTTTAATCATGACAACCGCAATATCTGGAGCAGCATTAATTTTGTAACGGCTCATGATGGTTTTACGCTGAGGGATCTGGTCAGTTACAATGCGAAACACAACTGCGCGAACGGTGAAAACAACTGTGATGGTAGCAACAGTAACTGGAGTTGGAACTCCGGCGCCGAGGGTGAAACGGATAACCGGGTTATTGAAAACAACCGTTATGCTCGCAGCCGGGCAATGCTGGCGACGCTGCTGCTTTCTTTCGGCACGCCGATGCTGCTGGCCGGAGACGAGTTTGCGCATACGCAGTTCGGCAACAACAATCCCTATTGTCAGGACAATGTGCTGACCTGGATAGCCTGGGAAGCTATTTCGCAGGACAACCGCACCTGCGCCCGTTTTGTAAAAAAGCTGATTCAACTTCGCAAAAAATTAAAGATATTTGACCGGGGGCAGTTTTTCAGCGGAAAACCCGTTAACAAAAACGGGGTAAAGGACATTACCTGGTATACGGAAAAAGGAACGGAATTTACGCAGGACGATTGGCATGATACCTCGCGCAAAGCTCTGTCATACAGCGTTTTTACCGGCAGCAGATATGTTCTGTGCATCTTTAACTCCAATTATAACGAGCTTTCCTGGAAACTTCCCGATATTGATCCGGAAATGTCCTGGCGTCTGTTGCTGGACAGTTCACTAAAATTTAATGATGGCCGGTTAGAATCAAATAGAACAATCAAAGTGCCGGGATGGAGTGTTCTCTGTTTCGAAATTAAAAAATAACTTATAGGAGATTTTTATGGAAGAACAATTAAAGCTGCTGGCGGATAAGCTGGGAATTGCGACGCAGTTCAGCGATGCCGGTCTGGTCCGCAGGGAATATGATGTCAGTGAGGATGTTGTCAAATTTCTTGTGCGGCAGCTGGGATATAATGCCTCGTCTCCTAAAGATATCGACAAGTCATTGCAGTCCTTTGAGCGCCGCCGCTGGCAGAGAACGCTTGAAAGCATATATGTTGTCGGGCAGGATGATATTCGTTTTGACGCTGTTATTCCCGCGGCCGCTGCCGGAGGAGAATTCGGATTGATTGTTTGTCCGGAAGGAAAGGCCTGCGCCAATTTTGGTGAAATTTCTTTTGAAGTAGTCAATACCGGCGAAAAGAAAAAAATAGGCAAAACCGACTACGTATTGTTGAACATTACGGTTACCTCCGCTCTGGATCCCGGATATTATGACGTCAGTTTTAAGGTCAATGACAAAATATATACGTCATATATGGCTATCGCGCCTCGCAAATGTTTTGAAAATGAAGCGCTGAAAGAAGGAAAAATCTGGGGCTTTACCGTGCAGCTCTATTCTCTGCGCAGTAACCGCAACTGGGGTGTGGGCGACTTCTCGGATCTTGCCGAACTGGTTAGGATCGGAGCCCGCAGCGGCGCCGACGTCATCGGCTTAAACCCGCTGAACGTGCTCAATCATTCTTTTCCGGAAGACGCCAGCCCGTACAGTTCTCTGAGCCGTCTGTTTATGAATCCCATTTACATAGACGTCGAGAATGTTCCTGAATTTACGGAAGAAGACAGGGCTGTTTTCGAACCCGAAGCGGAGAAGCTGCGTCAGACCGAGCTTATTCATTATGCGGAAGTTTACCGGCTGAAAATTAAAGCGCTGGAACTTCTGCATAAGCGCTTCAAGTTTACCAGCGACAAAGAACGCCGGAAAGAATATGAGGCTTATTGCCGCGAAAAAGGCGCGGATCTTGAAAAGATGGCGGTGTTCCAGACGCTGTATGAAGAAAAATGCGGAGGAACATGGTGCGGCGGCTGGCGTTCCTGGGAAAAGGAATTTCAAAATCCCTATTCCGAAGCGGTTCGCAAATATGAGATTTCTCATAAGGAACGCATTGATTTTTTCAAGTTCCTGCAGTTTGAGGCCGAAAGACAATTTAAGCAAGCCAGCCGGATTGTTGCCGAAAGCGGCATGCGTATGGGATTTTACCGCGACCTTCCGGTAGGCGTAAGTTCTGACAGTATCGAGGTCTGGAGCGAACCGGATCTGTTCCTGCCCGACGCCGGGGCCGGCGCGCCGCCGGATGCCTTTTTTCCGAACGGTCAGAAATGGGGGTTGGGAACTTTTAATCCTTATGTCCTGAAGGAAAAGCGCTATGAGCCCTTTATCCGGATTCTCCGCGCCAATATGCATTTTGCCGGAGCTTTGCGTATTGACCATGTTATGGGGCTGATGCGTCTGTATGTTATTCCGAACTCGCGCAATGAAGGAACATATCTCAGGTTTAATTTCAAAGATATGCTGAACATCGTCGCGCTGGAAAGTTATCTGAACAAATGCACGATTGTCGGCGAAAGTATCGGCAACGTTCCGGAAGGATTTTTGGAGACATTGTCAGATAAGGACATATACAGTCTGAGCGTTTTGTGGGCCGAGCGTGAAAATGCCGGCTGGGGGGATTTCCGAACGCCGGAAGCATACCCCGAATTTGCCTTTACGTCGGTTGGCACGCATGATATGACGCCGTTGCGAATGTGGTGGTTTGCCTATGATTTGCAGCTGATGCGCAGCCTCAGCATTATTCCCGACGACAATGAACTGCATCAGGCGTATCACAAAAGGGAAAATGACCGACTTATGCTTCTGAATGCGCTGGATAGAGCCGGGGTTTGGCCGGAAGACAATATGCGGACCGGCAATTATCTGTATGGTGAAAAATATCCCGAAGGAATAGAAGAAGCTGTTCATGGGTTTGTTGCTAAATCTAAATCAAAAGTCTTTTTGGCTCAGCTGGAAGATATTCTGCATGTCGAAAAGCTGCAGAACCTTCCGGGCGTAGACCGCGACAAACATCCCAACTGGCGCCGCAAGATGCCGGTAGCCTTGGAAAATCTTGAGGCTGATATTGCTTATATCAGGAATATCCGGGCCATCAAAAGGGAAAGATAGAAAGAATTTTTTCCTTTTATGCAGTCAGAAAAAGGGGGCCGGAATTCGGCCCCCTGATGTTTTTACTGCAGATTGGGCAGTTGGGTGATGTCCTCGCCGCAGACACCATAACGCGCGCAGCTAACCCTGCAGTTATAAGCGCAGGGACCCGTCGCCGGATTCCAGTTTTCATCACAACCGCCGCAGGGCGTATCATATCCGCCCCCGCAGATGCCGTCGTTAATAACCGGTCCACTGTTGGTTCCGCGGCAGCCCATGGTTGCTACGGGGCATTCGCCCAAGGTCGGCTTATAATTGCATTTTTCCAGCATTTCCTTATTCTCCTCAATTTCTTTGAGAATGACATCCCGCGCCGTATCGCATTGTTCTTTTGTTTTATACGGAGAACGGGTGACTCCCTGATTGCCGCACATTTGAGACATTTCCCCGGTTTCGGTTCCGTCCTGGCCGCAGTAATGGTAATAAACATTGCCGATTTGGAGTAGCTTGTTAAAGTTTGATACTTTGTTTCGGATACCACTTGTATTGATGGAGCACAAAGACTGACAGGTATAACATTTGTTTCCGGCTTCCGTTGTGCCGACTTCCGTTCCCACATAGCCTTCCGGACATTCTTTCATGCCTTTTGAGCAGACGTCGGACGGCAGCAAGGCTGATTCGGCAGAGATACTGAATTGTAAAATCGGCCGGACAGGGCTTTCGCTTTTTCCGATAGCAACACTGCCGCGGTCAAAATGCTGCCCGTAAGCATGATACCGTCCAAGCTCAGTGGAAGAGGCACGCCAATCTCCGCCGATAATCGTTGTATTGGGAAGTTTTTTTAAAGTAGTATTAACTTTGCCATAACTTTTTTGCAAAGCGACCAGCTGTGCATAAGAAGGCAGAAACCAGTCATGAGCCCGCGTGCCGATGGTTGAATAGTTATAGCAGTAATAAGCGGCCGGTCCGGCGCTGCCGAGATAATTGACAATTTTTTGAGTATTGTCCTTTCCTGCCCAGTCTAAGCGGGCTTCGGCATCCGTACTGATATTTTCTCCAACATTCGGCAGTGTAGGAATATCAATATTTTCATTAGACCATTTTAATTTGGTTGGGGAGTCATTCAGTGCGGCAGCTAATCCCCAGCCTTTATCAAAATCAACGTAATAGACAACGCCGATAGCCACCTTGTTTTCCAAAACGGAACCGCAGGTGGTCAGATCCGAATACAAAATATCGCCGACGGCCGGTTTGTAACATTTAACGACGTTTTTACAGCTGCTGAAATAATCAACGCCGTTCAACGTGCATTTTTTTGCCCCGGCATCGCCGCCGTCTTCGCAGGTTGTCCAGCCTTGCGGACACTGACAAGAGGCATATTTGCCGCCGCATTCTTCGCCGACGCCTTCCTGATTGTTTTCGCAGGCAACCAGTCCGGTTTTGCACTGGCAGGAAGCGTATTTGCCGCCGCACTCTTCGCCGACGCCGTCCTGTACGTCGGAGCAGGTAATCAGAGTGTTTTTGCAGCTACAGGTTTCATATTTTGTAATGCCGTCTTCAACACAGGATTTTCCCGAACCGGTTTGTACTTCGCTGCACGCGGTAAGCCCGGTCGGACACCGGCAGTTTTTTTCATATTCTTTGTTGTATGGACAAATGGCTGTTGCGGTCTGTCCGTTGCTACACAGATTTTTTTGATATCCTTCGCTCATGCAGCGGCTGCCGCTGTCGATGCTCATATCCTGATCGCTCTGGGAAAAAAGCGCTTCGCTTCCGCAGTCGCCGCTGCCGGCAAAGCAAACTGCCGCCAGTTTATAATTTTCTTCGGGAAATTCGGAAAACTGCTGAAACAAACCGGCCCGCGCCTGCTGAATTGGGATAACCGCGGCGCAAACAGCCGATAACAGAAAGAAAAACGATTTAAACATAATATCACCTCATATAAGTTAACTTCTCTGCCTTTATGAGGTGTGAAATTTATATACAGATATGAAGATACTGCCGGAAACCCGGCATACCGCCACACACACTAATCCACACCAATTTTAGAATAGTATGAATTGCGCATTTTGTCAATCTTTATCAAATCCGACGGCTTCCGGCGGCAAAGAAAAAGGTCCGGCATCTTAAGCCGGACCCGCGGATGATTTTGCTTTTCCGTTAATTATTCATAAAGTTGAGCAATGACAGATTCATTGAAGCCTGCAAAACGGAATAAGAAGCCTCAAGGTTTGTCATGGCCAGCTGGAGTTTAACCGCAGCCTCTGTCTTGTCGACGTTTTTGAGCGATGAAATATTCGTTTCCAGATTGGTTTTTACCAGAGTCTGATTGTCGGAAACGTTTTTCATGACCACGGTTTGCGAATTGACTTTTGCCAGAACGGTATACAGGTCGGCGTTCTGAACGCTGGCATTGGCGCTGGAATTAAACAGCGCGTCCTGAATCAGGTCCAGAGCGTCTTCAACGCGATTTTTGGCCTGGTCCGAATCAATCAGACTGTCAATGTCGTCTGCCGGATTGCGCGTATCGACCATATTTCCCTGAGCGATTTCGCCCAATGCCCGAAACAGCTGTTCAAATACCGGATCCTGCGCCGTAATGTCAAAGGTTATAGACTGATTGTCGGAAATCCGTTTTGTGGAAGACAGGGTGCCTCCCTGATAATATGAATCGGATTTCATGCTCCATTTGCCGTCGGCGTCAAAGGTTACGGGAGAACCTTCCGTCGGAAAGCGCCCTGAATCAACGGTAACATAAAGCTGCGTTCCATCGTCGCTGATGCCCGTTACCTGTACCTGCGGAGAAATATTGGAGCCAAAACCTTCCATATTGATAACGGACCCAACAGGGTAGGAAGTGCTGAACGTAATGTCGTTATTGGGACTGACGGTTGCGTCGGCGGCAATCGGCGTGCTGTCTTCAACCGTGATGGTTTTGCCGTCTGCCGAAACGGATTTAATCACATAAGCTTTGCCGTTTGCCCCGGCCGCATTACCGCCGATAACCAACGTATCGCCGGCTTTCAGAGTGTTGAAAGCGCCGTATTCGGTAGCTTTTATTGTATTGTTGTTCTTGTCAAATGTCAGGTCACCCGTTGTTTTATCATTGGCTTTGACCGATTCTTTCAGGAAGCCGCCCGCATTTCCGGCGGTAATCGTTCCCGTATTTCCGCCGGAACCTTCCAAAGTTATCGAACCGAGGGATTCTCCGTCAAATTCCATATTGGTCAGGCTTGCGGCGGAACTGGATGGGTATTTGACGTCGATACCGTTGTAATAAGCCTGAAATTCTTCCAGCGTGGAGAACGGGAAGTTAACCGGAGGTTCATTGGAAACTCCGCCGCCGAAAAGGTATTTGCCGTTGACAAACGTGTTCAAGCTGTCCGCCAGCATTTTCATTGCGGCAAAGGCCTGGTTCTGGAGATTTTTCATCTCCTGATACTGGTCATTGCTCATCGTATGCGGTTCGCCGGTCGTAACGCCGTTTGCTTTCAAAACCGAAGAGGCTCCGTTGATCGTATAAAGCGGAAATTTGAACGTAGCGCCGTCAAATGTAAAATCAGAATTGGCAGGAAGCTTGTTTTTCAGGGCCGTCATAATCTCTTCCGCGGTGGTGGCGCCGCTAATGTCAATGTTGTTGCCGTTGCCATCGTTTGCAAAAGTATACTGAACACCGTTGACGGTAATTGTCTTTCCCAGGTAGTCATTGATGTCATTACTGGAAAAAGTGATTTCTCCACCGGTATAATCGGGTGTGATATTTCCGACGGTTGCTGTGCTTTCCGACTTCGGTTCGCCAGTTGTAACCCCGGTTGCTTTCAGAACGGTCGAATTTTCGTTAACGCTGTTCAAAGGATAAGTGAAGGTCGAACCGTTAAAATTAAAGTCATTGTCAGGAAAAGAGGCGTTCACTTTGTCTTTCAGCGCTGTCATGATTTCGGCGGAAGTCGTCTTTCCACTGATGTCGATATTGTTGCCGTTGCTGTCGGTGGCAAATTTGAATTCCGTTCCGTCAATAATAATTGTTTTTCCGATATAATCGTCGGGATCATTGCTGGTAAATGTAATTTCGCCGCCGGTCGGATCTGTCTTTCCTTGCGTCGTCGATCCGGCTACCCCGCCGCTGAAGGCAGTCAGGGCGCTTTTGAAGTCGTTGATGGTCTTCTGGATTGAATCCAGAGACGTGTTCATCGTATCAAGCTCAACGCTGATAATTTCGTTGTTCGACATGTAATTGTTGTTCACGGACAGCGCGGCTTCCATGCTGACAATGCTGTATGCCTGCATGCCGTAGCCCGAATAGGTCTGCGATTTAAGACCGGTAATCGACTGAAAGCTGTATTGGTCAACCAGCTGTTTATTTTTCAGCGCACCGTTCATCATATTAATATAAGTTGCATAAGTTGGTACTCTAACCATCATAAACCTCCTATTGAACAATACTTAACAATAAATCGAGCATTTCTTTCTGCGCCGTAAAGGATTGCGCGCAGGCGGCATAGCTCTGCTGGAAGATAATCAACTGCCCCAGTTCCTCGTCCAGATCCACGCCGCTGATTGTCGCTTCTTTGGTCGAAATAGAATTAGTCAGCTCCTGCTGATAAGCCAGATTGCTCTCGGCATTGTTGGCCGCGGAAGCAATGTTTCCGACAAAAGTGGAAGCATAGTTGGCCAGAGTTGTGCTCGTGCTGGACAGATTTCCGGCCTGTCCGAAACTCTGAGAGTCGGCAAAAACTTGAGCCATGGCATTGGCAATATTGTTGGATGCCGGATTAAGCTGGTATTCTCCGGAAGATTCGTTAAACTCCGGAGATCCGTTGGCAATAAGCCCCGGCGTCGTTTTCAGATCTTCTCGAACGGCGATGGAACCAGACATGCCGGCATTGGACGGAGCCAGACCGAGTTTGTCTATAAGGCCCGACGGTGTGCCTCCCGGTGCTACGTTTTCGTTGATCTCCAGCTGATCTCCGGTCGTGTTGACAATCCGCAGAACATATCCGTTGCCGTTGGGCACGAGAGAAGCCTGAAGCTGTTGGTTCAGAACCGGATCAGTATTGATTTTGTTGACAATATCCTGCAGGCTGTCATTGGGATAGATATTAATTGTTCCGTAGTTTATGCCGTTCGTGGTGTCGGAAAAACCCCAGGTAACGATGTCATTGATACCCAAATTCAGATCCTTGTTTAGAACCTTTGAATCATAAATGGCCTCGTTTGTGGTGCTGACAAAAAAGTCATTCAGCCCCATAAAGTTCGAAAAACCTTCGAACGTGCGGTCATAATGCCCGTTACCGTTAGCGTCAAACTTAACGGTAACGTTCTGCTGGGCGCTGCCTTTGGTGGAGCTGGCCTCATCCATGATCGAGATGGAATAGCTGCTGTCTCCCGTATTGATAGCAAAGTTGCCGTTGTCGTCAATTGTGGCGGAAGCCTGAGGAAGGTTAGCCCCCGTCGGCGATGTCAGCCAGTCGTTAAGGCGCTGGGTCAGGTCAGCGATTGTTCCTTCAGTAAAGCCGAGGCCGCCGCCGAGATTGGTCGTTGCAACCTGTTTTCCTTCGGAATCAAAAATCGTAAACCTCACGTCGCCGTTTTCGATCTTGATCCGCTGCGTGTTTACATCGATAAAGTCGCGGGTTCCGGTCAGGGAAGAAGGCGTGTTAGGATAGGCTGTTCCCTGATTATGGATAATGTTAATCTGGTTTTTCAGCACACCGGCCAATTCGTCCAACTGCGACTGCAGGGAGGGGAGTGTAACGTCCCTGATCTCAATTAATCCCTTGATCTCGCCGTCGCGGATAGAGTTGGTAATATCCTGTCCGTCGACAAAAATTCCTCCGATTCCGCCGCCGGCGTAAGATGTGGTCGGGCTGGCCTGGGCAACGGCGCTGTGCGACAGCTTATGCGGATCGCGGTCCAGCAGCATGACACCGTCAGTAGTCTGAATAACCATCTCGCCGTTTTCGCGTTTGAAATAGGTAATGTCAATAAGACCGCTGAGTTCGCGCAGAGCTTCGTCTCTCTGGTCTTCCAGATCGGCCACGCCGTCATATTTCAAAACGGTGTATTTTACGATGCTGTCATTAAGAGCGTCCAGTTCATCCAGCAGGTCGTTAATCTGTTCGACGTCATTGCTGATGTTCAGATCGGCGTCGCCGCGCAGTTTTTGAATTTCGGTACACAGATAGTTCAGACGTGACGCGACGGAGTCTGCGGCGTTCAGCAGACCGTAGCGCCCCGCGGCGGAAGTTACGTCCGTCGCAAAGGTATTAAATGCGTTTTGCAAATCCGCCACGTTTGCCGAAATAGAGTTGTCTCCTTCCGGTGTGCCCAGCAAAACCTCGGTTTTGCTCAGATATTGACTCTGGGCGTTGTAGTTGCCGGTAGTCTGGTTTGAGGCCAGAAAGCTTTTCAGCAGTCCCTCGTTAACGGTGCGGGAAATATCCCCCATCGTAACACCGGAGGCGTATCCGGCCAGAATAACGTTGTTTTGTTGCGCCGTCTTGCGGGTGTAGCCCGGCGTGTCAATATTGGCAATATTGCGGCCGACCAGGTCAAGCTGGGACTGGGCCACTTTCATGCCGGAAAGGGAAGTCTGAAATCCTGTGCTTATTGCCATTGTAAAAACTCCTATAAAGTTCTGTTTATCGCAATTGCGTTTTTACTGTTGTCCAAAGGCGAATACTTGCCTTGTGCTCCGTAAGAAGTCGAGTTCGCATTATTGGCTGCTTTCGCTATATTGACAATGGTGTTCATAATAGATTGGCTCGTTTCCATACGGGTTTTCAGCAGGGTGTCATTTTCCTGCAAAAGCTTGTCCAGATTAACGGACACTTCCTTCAGGTCTTGTTTTTTCTCGTCATCAAGACTGTTAAGAATAGCCTGATTTTTGATAAAATAGGCAACCATGCCCCGGTAGGCCGTAACTATTTTGCACTTCTGTTCGTACAAAGCTCCGACGGTATCAGTGTCAAACTGCTCAAGAGCCCTGTTTTCTTCATTTAGCAGTGCTGAAAAACTGAGGATGATTTCTTTATAATCCTTTATTTTCTGGTTGATTTCTTCAATTTGGCTTAACTTTTCCATAATGCACCTCTGCTTTATGCCTGTTCAGTTTCGTCAATAGCGCCCATGCTTTGGGCTTCCTGCATTTTCAAAATAGAGTCCATGACAAAGTCTGCGACCCCGACGCTTCCTGTTTTGGCCATGGTTTTGCCGTATTCGTTCAGCAGCAGGGAGCGATAAACTTTTTCCGCATGGCCGCCGCCGAAAGGACCGTCGGTAGAAATTCCCTCAAACATGCTTTCCATCATCCTGCTCAGGAAGAAAGCCTCAAAATCCTGAGCCGCTTCTTTGGCTTTATTGCTGTCTTTGGTGCCCGCCGCGTTGGCCAGCAGACTTTTCTGCTTCTCCAAAACCGCGGAAGACTGATAAAAAGCGCTTATGTTCGAACCGGATATATTCATCTTACATTACCTCAATATCTGCCTGCAGGGCGCCGCTGGCTTTAACGGCCTGCAGAATGCTGATCAGATCTCTGGGGCTGACGCCGAGCGCGTTTAGACCGTCTACAAGCTCCTGCAGGTTGACGCCGGTATCCAGAACGCTCAGTTTTGTTTCAACGCCCTCATTAATGTCCACCACGGTATTGACGCCGGTAACGGTCGTTCCGTCAGAAAAAGGCAGCGGCTGGGAGACAAAGGGAATGTCTGTAATCTTGATTGTCAGATTACCCTGAGCAATGGCCAGTTTGTTGATTTTTACGTCTTTGCCAATGACAACAATTCCCGAACTTTCGTCAATAACGACTTTTGCCATCTGGTCAGGCTGAACCTGCAGCTGTTCTATTTTGGTCATCAGATCGACGATTTTGTCCTGATACTGTTCCGGAATATCAAGCGATACCGTCGCCGGATCCAGAGCTTTTGCCGCGCTTTGCCCCAGCAGGGCGTTAATGGCATCCGAAACTCTGCGGGCCGTCGTAAAATCCGGATTACGCAGGGCAATGCGGATATTTTTCAGGCTTTCCAGAGAAAAGGGGACTTCATTTTCGATAATTGCTCCGTTGGCAATGCGTCCGGAAGTCGGAACACCTTTGACAATAGACTGTGTCGCGCCTCTTCTTGCTGCCGCGCCGACGGCAACCTGGCCCTGGGCAACGGCATAAACTTCGCCGTTTGCGCCGATGAGCGGTGTGGCGACCAGAGTACCGCCCTGCAGATTTTTAGCATCGCCGAGCGCGCTGACCATGACGTCAATGCGGCTTCCCTGCCGGGCAAAAGCCGGAAGTGTTGCCGTTACCATGACGGCGGCGATGTTTTTGGATTTCAGCTGGCCGTCTCTGGAGTTGATGCCGATGCGGTCCAGCATGGAAATAAGGCTCTCTTTGGCAAAATTGATGGATTTGATGTTATCGCCCGTGCCGTTCAAACCGACGACCAGTCCGTATCCGACAAGTTGGTTGTCGCGCACGCCTTCAAAATCGGCAATATCTTTAATACGCGAGGTTGCCGCGGTTTCTCCCGCGGTAACAAGCACCAAAAACAATATTGCGCTGAAAACGGCTATTTTCTTACATATTTCGGCATTCATAACAAAAACCCCGTAAATTTGACATTAAACTTACGAGGTTATATGCAATTATCGTGCCAAAATTTTAGAGAGTATTTTCCATACCTTTCAGAAATTCAATCAGGGTTCTGACTTTCGGAACATCTTTGGAGGCGGTTTTGCAGACCAGCCAGTACGGGTGTTCTACATAAAAGTTGAGGCAGTCCAGCTTGACCAGATTTTTTTCCTTGGCCGCAATGCCCATGGGGTGCAGGGCCACGCCGATGCCGTCTTTGGTCAAGCGCAGCAGAACGGAAGACGAATTAGTGCTGCTGACCACATACCGTGATTGTTTAACAACGTCACTCCATTCCTGCCACACATCAGAAAAATTCACTCTTTCGCAGATTTTATGGTTTTTCATCAGATCCCTCATATCTTTGGGCATGCCGTGCTGGGCAATATAGTCCAAAGACGCAAAGAGGGTAAAACGCATCATGTGCTCGGAAATAATCCAAGTGTCGTTGTTGACCGGTGGTTTGTGGTATAAAATTGCGATATCGGCATCCCGCGGCGCGATTTTCAGGTAATTGTTCGAACATCTGAAATCAATGGACACATTGGGATATTTTGCATAGTAGTCCGGCAAGTAAGCCGTAATGCATCCGGTGCCCAGACCGTCAGTTGTCCACAACTTGATCTGTCCCGAAACTTTATGACCTGATGTCGAAAAATTGCGGATACGATACAAAACTCTTTCAAACTCGGTTGCCATTTCAAAAATTTTCTGCCCCGTGTCCGTTGTGGTTACTCCGTTGTGAATCCTGCTTAAAAGTTTGACATTAAGCTCTTTCTCAAGAGAAGAGATGCTGCTCGAGAGGTTGGACTGTTTCACGCCCATGTTTATCGCTGCGCGTGAAATACTACAACTTTTAGTAGCTTCAACAAAGTATAATAAATTTTTAATAGTTGAAAAATCGTCTTTAATGCTCATAATATATACCTGTTATATAAATTGAGGTGGTTAACGTAACTCAACTTCAATGTTACAACAAAAGATATTACCAATCCATTAAATTATGACAAAGGGTTGTACTGGTTTAGATGGAAAATATTAAAAATCTTGATATTTCAGTAGTCAGTACGTTAAGCGATTTGATAAATGTCTATATCGTTCGCGCCCGTGTCAATGTTGATGAAGCGGGAATTCCTGCGGCCAGAGAATTTGACGGATTGGATCTTAGATCTCCCCACATTTTGGCAAAGATTGACGGTGAGCCGGTTGCTGCTCTGAGAATCAGTGGCAGTGGGTTGTCGGCCGATCTCGAGTATATGGCGGTGGTAGACACCTGGAGAAATAAGGGACTTGGAAAACTTTTGACAGATAAAGCGCGGGAATACTGTCGCAGCCAAAAGTTGTATAAGGTCAATAATTACTGCCAGGAAAATCCGGATGAATATCGCAAAATGTACGGTTTACCTCCGAAAACAAACCAGAATATCAAACTCAACTCCCAGAATATCAGAGACTTGCGCTTTTGTGTTGTCAGCACACCCGAAGAAATGCTCGACATGTATATTGTCAGATCAAGGGTATTTGTACAAAACAACAGAATACCGGCTAAAGAAGAGTTTGACGGCAATGATTTCGCCTCGACGCACATTGTCGCCAAAATGAAAGACGAGCCGATCGGCACGATCAGAATCAGATATTATGGAGATTTCATAAAACTTGAAAGATTGGGCATTGTCAAAGAATACCGCAAGAGCGGTGTTTCTGAGCTGTTGACCAATAAAGCGATTGAGTTTTGCGGCGAAAAGGGATTTGATAAAATTTATGGTTTGTGCGAAGACGGTCTTTATGACTATTGGACTCAGCGTGGCTATTCCGCAATCGAAGGAGCGCCGAGAGTTAAATTTAATGACCTTGAATTAATTCCGATCATCAGGAAAATTCCTGAAAGCCCGACTTCCGTCAAAATTACCGATAATCCGAAACGGCTTGTCATGCGTGAAAGCCTTCTGGTTTCAGACCGGCTTGATGATAAAAGCATTCAGGCTTTTAATGAACGTATTTTTATGGTAAGAAAGAACAGTGACTTCAGGCAATAAATCGTATCATCATAAAAAGGAAACTTTAATGAGAGTTAGCACCATAAACAGAGAGTTTGAAAAATTAATGACTGACTTAAAGACTAACGGCTATGGCGACGCTTATTATTTTGTCGCGGTTGCCCACAAATCATTTTCGGATGCAGTGCTCAGCCAGCTGATTAATGAAAATAAATAAGAAAAGGTCCGTTTTGTGAGGACCTTTTTTTATTGCAAGTCTTACGGAAAACCCCGGGTTAGTCCGGGGTTGAAGGTTTAAAAGCCGTCAGAAACCGCTCTGCGCCATCGAACTGTAAGTTTTGCCTGTCAGGGGACTCCCGGTTTGTCGGGGGATATCCGTCAGCTTTTTGCAGGCTTAAAATCTCCGCTGCGGTGTATATATTCATATTCCGGAAAACAAACGGAAGGAGAAAGTATGGCTGCGCAGAAAATATCACCCCCGGCAATCTGGACCAGAAATTTCATTGTGATCAGTCTGGTCAATTTGTTTGTATTTTTCAGTTTTCAGATGATTTTTCCCGTTTTGCCTGTTTATGTCAAAAAACTGGGCGGGACGGATACGCTAGTAGGCGTGGTCATGGGGATATCCACCGTTTCAACAGTCATTGTCAGGCCGGTAACCGGGCTGTTGCTGGACAATTACGGCAAAAAGCCTGTTCTGATGTTTTTTCTGTCTTTTACTTACGGGTCAATCATCGGTTTTTTACCGCTGTACGCCGCGTCTGAAGGTGTCCCCGGCATCGGAGCTTTTTTTACAGTCTTTGCGCTGACAATACTGGTAACGCGGCCGCTTATCGGCAGACTGATAGACCGTTCCGGTCTTACGGTTGTTCTTCTGCCCGGTTTTTTCTGCCTGTTGGCCGGAATATTTTCTTTGGCGGAAGGAACGACTTTGCAGGAGTTTTTGATAATTGCCTTTGTTTACGGATTGAGGTTCGGATCTTTGCAGACAACACTGCAGACAATGGCTGTGCGGGATATTCCCCAATGCCGGCTCGGGGCCGCCAATGCCACGTTGTATACCGGGTTTGACCTGGGAATGGGCATCGGCGTAATCATTTTGGGAATCATTGCCCAGAATTGGGGATACCGTGTCATGTATCTGTTTACGATGGTTCCTGTAGTCCTGTCGATTTTGTATTATGTTTTTTGGGCCAAAAAACATCTGCATGTGCCGCCCGGTATCTGTCCCCGAGCGCAGGACGATACATTCTGACGCTGCCGGAAGCCTTTTAGCCTGCTCCCCGCCTGCAGATTGCTGCTCTCTGATGCTGCTGATCCGGTCAGGCCGTTTTGTATGCCGGAGATTCATATTTCCGCACCGGTCGCCTGCTTCCCGGCTTTGGCCATTTTGCTGTCTTTCCGCAATATCCGACTCTTCCGGCGTATCGGATCAGTCTCTTAATCTTCCACCAGTTTTAACAGCAAAGGAAATTCCCTGCTTGGCATTTCAAAAATGTCGCTGCCGAAATGGCCGTTCTTTTTTATAATAAGAGTGCCGCCCAGATGTTCGAATATTTCTTTTCCCTGCATGTCGTCACAGCCGGATGGAACGATATCCGAATTGATAAAAATAAATTCGCTGCAGTGTTCTTTTATGGCATCCCAGTCATAGTCCTGCCGCAGAATCAGCGGACAGCTTTTGTTGGGGCCGTTCGGACGGCGGAAGCCGGCGATCAGGATTGATTTGTTTATCTTAAATTCCAGATTTTCCAAAAGGGATAAGATAACCGGACAACCAGAAAAATGGCCGATTAAAATGCTGTCGGGAGTCATTTCCGTCTTTGAATGAGAAAATTTCTCTCTGATTACGGACGGCGGAGCGTCGCATTCAGGCATCGGTTTCACCCGGACCGGAATATTTCTGACCCGGAGGTTATTGATAAGCCAGGGATACCAGAAATGTTCCGGGCTTTCTTCCGTTCCGTGAAAGATAACAACATTTTTCATCAGAGCCGCCGTTTGTCTGTTATTGGGGTTTTGAAGAAAATATAATATTAAAAACGCCGACTTCCAGAGGCATATTCTGTTTTGCGAGGCAAACACCGTCCGCCGCAGTCTCGCATATTCTGTTTTGCGAGGCAAATACCGCTTGTCGCAGCCGCGGTCCGCTCCGCCGCTTGTTTTCACAAGACATCCGTCATCATGACAGTTTGATATACCCTTTACTGGTAAAAGCGTCGGCTTTTTGCAAAGGAAAATCTTTTGTCAGCCGTCGCATGTCTTCCCCGCTTATCTCAAATGTCCCGGTTTGAACAATTTCCTCAATATGACGGCTGTTCCTGCTTTTGAAAATCGTGCCGACGCCATTTTGGGACGTCAGCCAGCGAACGGCGATCTGGGCATTGCTTTTGCCATATTTGCCGGCAATTTCGTCGAGGAGCGGATAAGCGCCTTTCTGAGCCAGAGATGCAATTCCGAGCGCCGGGACGGGAAGCTGTATCGGCCGCCAGGCAATAAAGACAATGCCGTTTGCTCTGCAAAAGTCAATAACGCCTTCAAGCACCGATTGGCGGACAATCAGATTATAATGGTTTTGCACGGCGCAAACCGGCTGGGCCAGAAATTTGTTGTATTCGCGGATTGTAGACGTCGAGACATTGGACAATCCCACGCCGCGGATCATTTTCTGCTCCAGCAGGCGGTTGAACGCGCGGGCCGTTTCCGCGACCGGAATGGCGGGATTAGGCTGGTGTACGTAATAGAGATCGAGATAATCCGTTCCCAGCCGCCGCAGGCTCTGTTCGCAGCTGGATAGAACGGAATCATAGGCAAGGTTGACATCCCGGACTTTCGAGGCCACGACCAGTTTTTGGCGTTCATAGACCGAAATGGCTTTCCCTGTCAGTTCTTCCGCTTTGCCGCCGGCATAGGCTTCCGCGGTGTCAATATGCGTAATGCCCGCGTCTATGGCGCTTCTGATAGCGTTAATATCGCCCTGGTCATCGTTGTTTGAGTCGGGAAAATCACGGCCGCCCATTTCCCAGGTGCCGAACCCCAGTTTTGGAATAGCAACGGAAGACATATTATTTTTTCTTAAAATCCAAACGGTTCAGACCGGTAGCCGGATCAAAGGTTTTTTCAATTCTGCCGTTGATGACCGTAATATAAATTTCGGCGGTCAGGCTGATGATTCCTTTGACCATGTGGCCGGCATAAGCCTCATAATCGTTTCCGGCAATGGTCGTATGTAGATGAAGCAGCGGTTCGCCGTCTTTCATCGCGATATTACCGACCAGACTGGCCATTTCCAAAGGTTCGTCAAAGGTTTTTTCCTTGTAGTCCTTTGTTTTCGGGTCAAAAAAGCCCAAAGTGGCGGATTTAAGAGACCCCAGACCGCTGATGCTGCCCAGCGTAATTTTGCGTTCTTTGCAAAAAGTCTTTAAGACCGAGGGAATATCCGCGTTTTTGTCAAGGCGCAGAACATAGGTGTTTCCAAACTGTTTGTATTCCATTTCCAAATCTCCTTCTTTGTCCAGGACCGGCGTTTTTGCCGCAAGATCGATTGCGGAATAAAAAACGGCAAGGACAAGTCCCGCAGACAGCAAAATTTTTTTCATCGACGTTTCTCCTGCATGTTTCACTGTTAAAAATATAATTCACAAATCGGCAGGATACAAATATTTATCATAAATTTTCCCCGGCGGTTTTTCCGGTATCTTCTTTTAGGGCGGAAAATGCCAATATTCTTTACAAAGGCGTCGGACTATGTTATGAAAGCGCCATTATGATAGACATTAACGACATAACGGTGCGCATTGGTTCCAAAGTTCTTCTGGAGCATGCGTCGGCACATGTTTCCGATGGCCAGAAGGTCGGTCTGGTCGGAGCCAATGGCTGCGGAAAATCGACTTTATTCCGGATTCTGAAAGGCGAGCTTGAGACAGAAACCGGAACGGTCTTTTTTCCGGGAGGATACAGGGTTGTCTTTGTTGAGCAGGAAATTCGCGATATCGATGTGTCCGTTCTTGATTTTCTCCTGGCGTCGGATACGGAACGCTCCGCCCTGATGGCAAGGCTTGACGGAGCGGAAGGCGAGGAGCTCGCTGAAATTCACGAGCGTCTGAACATGATAGAGGCTTCGTCGGCGCCGGCCAGAGCCGCGGAAATTCTGCACGGTCTTGGTTTCGAAAACGAGGATTTTTCCCGGCCGGTAAGGGAGTTTTCCGGCGGCTGGCGGATGCGCCTGTCTTTGGCGGCGGCGCTGTTTCAGCCGTCTGAGGTTTTGCTTTTGGACGAGCCTACCAACCATCTTGATCTGGAGGCGTCGCTGTGGCTGGAAGATTATCTTCGCAAATACAGGGGAACGCTGATCGTCATCAGTCATGACCGCAGTATTCTGAACACTCTCTGCGATTACATAATCCATTTTGACAACAAAAAACTTGTTTCCTACGGCGGCAATTACGATACTTTCCGCAAGACAAGGGCCGCGCGGCAGGAAACGCTGCTACGGCAGGCGGCGAGACAAGAACAGCAGCGCCGGCACCTTCAGTCGTTTATTGACCGGTTCAGATATAAGGCTAGCAAAGCCAAACAGGCGCAGAGTCGCATAAAAATGCTGGAAAAGCTGGAGAGTGTGCCGCTGCTGGAAGACGAGGCGTCGACGCGTTTCGAGTTTCCGGAGGCGGAAGAGCTGCCGCCGCCGCTGATAACGATTGAAAACGGCGTCGCCGGATATGACGGCCGTCCGGTTCTGAAAAAACTGAATCTGCAGATTGTGGATAATGACCGCGTGGCGCTGCTGGGAGCCAACGGTAACGGTAAGTCGACGCTGGCTAGAGTGTTGTCGGAGCGGCTGCCGTTGATGGAAGGGCGGATGCTGCGTTCAAAAAAACTCAAAGTCGGGTACTTTGCCCAGCATCAGGCTGAGGAGCTGCCGCTGGACCTGACGCCGGTCGAATTTATGGCGACGCTGATGCCGGGAGTTCCGGAACCGAAGCTGCGCGCTCATATCGCCCGTTTTGGCCTCGGGCAGGAAAAAGCCGTAACCCGTATCGGAGATCTGTCCGGCGGCGAAAAGGCGAGGCTGCTGTTTGCGGCGATGACCTGCAATGCGCCGGAAATCCTGATTCTGGACGAACCGACCAACCATCTGGATATCGACGGGCGCGAGGCTCTGATCCGGGCATTGAACGAATACCAGGGATCTGTCATTCTTATAACGCACGATCTGCACCTGATTGAGCTGATTGTCGATAATCTCTGGCTGGTCAGAGACGGAACCTGCCGCCCGTATGACGGCGATCTGGAGGATTACCGCCGCCTGCTTTTGGAAAAACCGGAACAGCCCAAAGAACAGAAAATTAAGGCAAAAACTGAAGAAGTTAAGATAAATATCAGAGAAGAAAAGAAAAATATAAACGCCCGGCTGCGGCGGATCGAAAGAGAAATGGAAAAGCTCAACACTGACAGGAGCGCCGTTGAAGCTTCCTTCCAAAATCTGACGGACGGCGTGGAAATTGTTAAAAAGCAGAAGGAACTGGCCTGGATTTCCGCTATGCTCGGCGAATATGAGGAAGAATGGCTCGAATTGTCGGAAAAACTGGAGCGCCTGGGCTAACAGCATGGATTGCCTTGGTCTTTCCGGGGTGTTTCTGCGCGGATATTTTCCGGAGCAACATCTTTACAACATAAATATTTTATAATAAGATGCCGCACAGTTTTATGGCAAATCCAAACAATAAAGGTCTGAAATGAGTCTGATTGATAAAATTTTTCCCGATCCGCTTCCCTCAGTTGAAGAGATTGAAAAGAAATATGCTCCCCGTGCTTTGCCGGAAGGAGCCAAAGTAACCCGTATCGCTCCGAGCCCGACCGGTTTTATGCATATCGGCGGCATTTATTCGGCGCTGATTTCCGAGCGGATAGCTCATCAGTCCGGCGGCGTTTTTTATCTGCGCATTGAGGATACGGATACAAAACGCGAAGTTGAGGGTGCGACGGATCTGATCTCGAGCTCGCTCGGGGCATATGGCCTGGCGCCGGACGAAGGCGTTGATGTCAGCGGCGTCGAGCACGGAAATTACGGGCCTTACAGCCAGAGCTGCCGCCGGGAAATTTATCAGGCTTATATCAAAAAGCTTTTGGAGGAAGGGCGCGCCTATCCCTGTTTTTCGACTGTGGAAGAGTTGGAGCGCATCCGCAAAGGGCAGGAAGTCCGGGGAGAGCGTCTGGGATATTATGGCAGCTGGGCGTTGAGCCGCGGTTTGTCGGCCGAAGAAGCCGAAGCCAGGATTGATGCCGGCATTCCCTATGTCATCCGGTACAAAAGCCTCGGAGACTACAATCACAAGATTACGGTAAACGATACGATTAAAGGCAAAAGAGAATTTCCTGACAATGATCTGGATATTGTCATTATGAAATCCGACCGTCTGCCGACATATCACTTTGCCCATGTCGTGGATGACCACCTGATGGGCACCACGGACGTGATTCGCGGAGATGAATGGATGCCGTCGCTGCCCCTGCATATTCAGCTGTTCCGGGAAATGGGCTGGAAAGTGCCGCGTTACGCTCATATAGCCCCGATACAGAAAATGGACGGCAATTCCAAGCGCAAGCTGAGCAAACGCAAAGATCCCGAAGCCAGCGTTACGTTTTATGACGAGGAGGGATACAGCCATGAAGCCGTTGTCGAATATCTTCTGAATCTTGCCAACTCCAATTTTGAGGACTGGCGTAAACAGAATCCTTCTGCCGATTACCACGATTTTCCGTTTTCCCTGAAGAAAATGAACAACAGCGGCGCTCTGTTTGACTTCACAAAGCTCAACAGCGTCAGCCGCGAGGTTATCGGCCGCATGTCGGCGGACGAGGTTTTTGAAAGAGCTCATGCCTGGGCAAAGACATATGATGTTGACCTGGCCGCCCGCATGGAAAGCAACCGCGATTATGTCCGCAGTATTTTCAATATCGAGCGAGAAGGCGTCAGAAATGTGCGCAAGGACATTTCCAAATGGTCTGACGTAAAAGAAGAAATCAGATATTTCTTCGACGACCAATTCAGCCTGAACAGGGAGGCTTTTGAAAGCCAGCTGTCCGACAATCTCAGAAAAGACTGGCCGGAAATGGTCAGACTCTTTGCGGAAGGTTATAATCCGGAGGAAAGCAAGGACGAATGGTTTGGCCGCATGCTTGAAATCGCCGCTGGGCTTGGTTATGCCCGCAACGGCAAAGAGTATAAGGCCGCTCCGGAAAATTTCAGAGGCGATATTTCCGACGTTGTCAAAGTTTTCCGCGTGCTGATTACTGGTAAAACCCAGTCGCCGGACTTATATTCAATCATGCGCGTTATGGGGCCGGAACGGGTTCTGAAGCGCGTCAATGCTTTCAGCTGATACATTAAGCCCCGTTTTTGCGGGGCTTTTTTTCAGCGGCGGGGTTTATAAAACTTTCGGACGGATTATATAAACTTCGGATTTAACTGTCTGGAGATGATATTCCGTGAAGAAAATAATCATAATGCTGCTGTTGCTGCTGGCGGGAGGCTGTTCATCCGTCCGCCGCGATATTGCCTATTCGATTATCGATGCGGACAAGATTGCGCTCAACCGGTGTGAGATAGAAGGTTTTTCCTACAAAGGGATAGATTACGATTTTGACAACGGCAAAACGCTGAAAATTCTGATGATTCACGGTGTCGGAACGCATCATCCAGGTTATTCGCGGCGCATTCAGGAAAATCTTGCCGCCGGCATGGGGCTTGATGTCCTGTCCCGCCTGCCGAAAAACATCGGTCTGCTTGATCCCTCCGATGGCAGGACGCCGATAGGCAATTTGCGCATAACCTATTGGCAGAACGGTGAGGCTACGAAAAAAATGCTTTTTTACGAGCTGACATGGTCGGAAATTACAGCGCCGGACAAAGAAATAATAGCGTTTGATACGACGGAACAGTATTCAAAGTTTCGCGTGCCGTTCAATAACACGATGAAAAAATTTCTCGATAACACGCTTCCGGATCCGCTGGTCTACGAGGTTGATAAGAATAACCTGATTCTGGATTCCGCGGAACAGGCTTTGTGCTGGATGCTCAAAACGGACTGGCAGTCTCTCCCTGTCGCCGGTTCGGCCGTCTGCAGAATGGACAAATTCGAGGAACTCCGCGATTTTGCGGAAGAAAACCTTGCTTTCATTACTCACAGCCTTGGCAGCAAAATTTTGATGGACGCTTTGATCAGAACGGCCGACAGAGTTTCCCAGATTGAAAAAACAGCCATGGGAAATCCCCGCTGCCGCCGACTGGTCAATAAACTGCAAAATCGTGAGCTGACGGTCTATATGCTGGCCAATCAGCTTCCCATTTTGCAGATAGGGCATCCTTTGCCGCCGGTTCATAACCAGATACGTTCTTACTGCCGTCCGTCGGGAAAAAATTACGGCCGTCGGATTTTCAAAGGTGTCAATATCGTGGCTTTCAGCGATCCGAACGATATCCTGAGTTACGCCATTCCGCAGAATTTTGCCGATAAATATATAGATTCGCGGATTTGTCCGCGCGTTACCAATGTTTCGGTTAATGTGGCGCCGGAAATTTCGGCTTTCGGCATCGGCGTTGTCAATCCCGTTGTCGCTCATACTAATTATGACCGCGATGAAAAAGTAATCGGTCTCATTACCCGGGGAACATGGCATTTTGCGCAGGACAAGACGCTGGATGGCCAGTGCCGGTTTATCAGAATGGAAGCTGATGCGGATATAAAATAAGCTTCATCTTTCCCGCAGGCTTTCGTCGAGATATTTCATGACCGGCGAGAGCAGGTATTCGATAACCCGGCGTTTTCCGGTTTTGATTTCCGCCGTAACGCCCATGCCGGGTTTCAGGCGGATAATTCTTCCGTCCGCGGCAATTTTATTGTCGGATAATGTCAGGCGCGCATTGTAAACCAGTCCCAGTTTTTCGTCTTTGACAGCATCGCCGGAAATATTGCGGACGCTTCCTCCGAGCGTGCCGTATTTGGTAAAGGGAAAGCTGTCGATTTTTATTTCGACGTCCTGTCCGGTTTTGACAAAGCCGATATCCTTGTTGAAAATCATGACGTCAGCCTCCAGCATGTAATTTTCAGGAACAATGTTCATAATCGGCTTGGCCGTTTCCACCACGCCGCCGCGGGTATGATAAACCAGCTGCTGCACATAGCCGGAAAGAGGCGCCTTTACAACGGTTCTTTTCAAGGCTTCCTCGTATTTTACGAGTTCCTGTCTGTAAGAGGTCAGCTTTTCACGCGTTTCCGTCAGTTCCTGAGTCAGCTTTCGGTCAAATTCGGCCAGATACTGGCGGAGCTCTTTTTTCAGATATTCGATATTTTCTTCGGTTTCGGCCAGCTTTTTTACCTGCACGTTGCGCTGCTCGGTCAGATTGGTCAGTTCTTCTTCCTGTTCGAGAAAGGTCAGGCGGGCCAGCAGTTTTTTATCAACCAGAATTTTTTTCTTTTCGATTCTTTCCCGGACGCTTGGCAGCAGTTTGTTAAGCCGGTCGATTTCGGCCTGAGTGGTGTCCTTTTCTTTGAGGGCTTTGCTGATCTGGCTTTCAAGTACGGCGATCTTTGCTTGCTTTTCGGTCATCTGGCTTTCAAGCAGATGGGCATGCATCTTAATCAGATAAGGATCGATTCCTTTGTCATAAACAAAATTTGCGGCCGGATCTTCCATCAGCAGGGCCTGAAGACGGGCAACGGCAATTTCTAAAGCCTCTATTTCGTTTCTGGTCCTGCTGATATTGGCCAGAACTTCCGTCTGATTGAATTTGATAAGTTCTTCGCCGGCTTTGACATATTGCCCTTCTTCGACATAGATTTCTTCGATTTCGCTGTCTTCAAGCGTCTGGATTGTTTTGATGTTGGAGGCCGGAATCAGTTTTCCCTGCGAGGTGGCGATAATGTCTATTTTTCCCAAAACGGACCACAGGATCAAAACGCTGAACATGGAGATAATAACGTAAGTCAGCAGCCTTGCGGCATGAGACGGTGGCGTTTCCGTTACGGCAAGTACTGCCGGCAGAAATTCTTTTTCGGCCGGCGTCATGCCCGAGAATTTATTTTTCCCGTTTTCTTTTTCCTGCAGAAGAGCGTTTTTCGCCACCAGCAGATATCGCCGGCAGTCGCTGATAAAATCGGCCCATTTGTCGGAGATGTTCTGAAAAATCTCTTTCATTGCCGTCTCCTCATTCTGCCGCGTCAGTTACGGTTTCGGCGCGGGTACGGTTCGTCTGACGGTTGGTGGAAAGAAAGGCGTCGTTTTTCTGAGGGACGTTTTCCTCGTCTGGAAGCGGTGTTTGTTCAGGTCTTGCGGCCGGCATGGTCTGACTGTTCCATAAATAGGCATATCTGCCGCCTTTGGCGATAAGCTCTTCATGCGTGCCGCTTTCGGTAATTTCGCCTTTTTCAATGGTAATAATCCGGTCGCATTCGCGGACGGTCGACAGGCGGTGCGCAATCATAAAAACGGTGCGTCCCCGGCAGATTGACTGCATGTTTTGCTGGATAATCCTTTCCGATTCATAATCAAGCGCCGAAGTCGCCTCGTCAAATATCAGAATACGCGGATTATTGACCAAAGCCCGGGCAATGGCAATGCGCTGGCGCTGGCCGCCGGAAAGAGACGAACCGCGCTCTTCAATAACGGTATCGTAACCGTCCGGCAGTTCGGTAATAAATTCGTGGGCGCCGGCCAGTCTGGCCGCTTCGATAACTTTGGAAAGCGGCAGCGCCGGATTGGTCAGAGCGATATTCTCGCGCACGGATTTATTGAAAAGGTAGTTTTCCTGCAGAACAACGCCGATCTGCCTTCTCAGCCAGGCCGTGTCGACGGTGGCCGTATCAATGCCGTCGATAAGGACTTTGCCACTTTCCGGAATATACAGGCGTTGGATCAGTTTGGTTACAGTAGATTTTCCGGATCCGGACGGTCCAACAAAACCGATTTTTTGTCCGGCTTTGATTTTAAAGCTCATTTTTTTGAGAATTTCAGGACCGTTGAGGTGATAGCGGAATGTAATGTCCTTAAATTCGACGTCGCCTTTAATATCCGGCAGCGATCCTTTGGACAGGGTTGTTGTGGTTTCTTCGGGAGTATTGAGAATGTCTGACAGTTTTTCAATGGAAATCTTGGCCTGCTGAAAATTCTGCCAGAGCTGCGCCAGCCGCAGAATGGGCTGTGTAACGCGCCCTGACAGCATATTGAAGGCGATCAGTTGTCCGACGGAGAGTTCTCCTTTCATAACCAGTCCCGCGCCGATCCATAAAGTCAGTGCCATGGTGATTTTCTGAACCAGTTGAACGCATTGTCCGGCTATATTGTTGATATGTGAAGAACGAAAGCCCGAGCCGACATATGCAGCAAGCTGTTCTTCCCATTTGCGCTGCATCTGCGGTTCGACGGCAAGGGATTTGACGGTTTCCACACCAGTAACGGTCTCCACCAGAAAACATTGGTTTTCCGATCCGCGGCGGAATTTTTCCTCAATGCGCGATCGCAAAATCGGCGTAAAAAACAGCGACAGGACTATATAAACGGGAATGGAGAGCAAAACAATCAGCGTCAGCATCGGCGAATAGAAAAACATGACGCAGAAAAAGATGATTGTGAAAAAAAAGTCAATAATCAGGGTCAGCGTGGAGCCCGTCAGAAAATTACGGATGTTTTCGAGCTCGTGAACGCGCGCAACCGTGTCCCCGACTTTTCTGACTCCGAAATAAGCCAGAGGGAGCCTTACCAGATGTCGGAAAAGAGCCGCGCCGAGCTCTATGTCGACCCGGGTCGTCGTGTGCGAAAAGGTGTAGGTTCTGAGAGCGCCGAGCAGGGTTTCGAATATCGCGATGCAGATCAGGGCCGTCATTAAAACGTCAAGGCTGGACAAGCCGCGGTTGACAAGAACTTTGTCGACGACAACCTGAAACAGCAGCGGGGATACCAGGGCAAACAGCTGCAGAAAAAACGAGGCGAGAATAACTTCCCCGAACAGCCGGCGGTATTTGATGACGGCCGGAATAAACCAGGAAAGGTCAAAACGGCGTTTTTGTCCGCTGATAAATTCCCGGCTGGTCAGCATCATGATTCTTCCGTTCCAGCGTTCCTGAAATTCTTCTTTACTTAAAATCTGAGGTTTATTAATTTTAGGGTCTTGAATCAATACCTTATCGTCGGAAACCTGCCCGATGACGAAATATTCGCCGTTCCGGGTCTGGGCAATCGCCGGAAGATTGATTTTGCCAAGCCTGTCCCAGCGGGTTTCCGTTATCCGGGCTTTCAGGGAAAAGTCTTTGGCCAGCTGTAAGAGTTCATGCTCTTCAAAGCAGGAATCCTGCCGGTCATATTTGTGCTTGATCTGATTCAATGAAATTGGTTTTTGAAAAAAATTAGCCATAATGGCAAAGGAGGCTAAGCCGGTATCTAATTTGTTAATCTTTTCATTGTAATATACCATATGATACACCCTTTGGTTTCATTTAGCACAGCATATCAGGACTTTTGCGAATTGAAAAGAAAAAATTAATTATTAGTTAAAATTTTAAAACAGAAACAACTAAAAGGAAAAATATCAGAGAACTTTATTTTTAATCAGGACTGAGAAACTGCAATAATAAAGGAGTTAAGTATGACGGAAAGCAGGAAAGGACTGTATAATGCAATCAAAGTGGATGTTCCGCCGCCGTTTTCAAACTTGAGATATCCGGGAGTCGTCGATCGCGAAGACATCGCAATTCATAACCCGCCGCGCAAAAAGACAGAAATCAAATAAATCTGGTGCCGACAGATGAGCCTGCTGCCTTTTGGTTTGCTTCCGCCGTAAAAAAGGCCGGGAGCAGAATGCCTTGCTCTGCGGGCAGCAGGCTGCCCGGAATTTTTCTCAGGGTAATAAACGAATTGCGCCCGTTTTCGGCATAAAAAATTATTGTTTTGCAAAAAAAATAAAACATGATAAGCTCATATCAGGTTTTGAATGCAATTCCGTCTGTCTTCGAAAGGGCCGTCCTGCCATGAATGATACAGCAAAAATTTCTCTGCCCAAAAAATATTATTTTTTTCTTATTACATTATTTATATTAAATTTATGGCTACCATTGAGTGGAGGGATAGAAGTAAATCGTAATTTGAAAATATCATTATCAGTGTTTGTTGTTAGTTATCTCTTTTTATCTTATTACTTTTTTTACAGGTTGAACATAATTTCGTTTTTTAAAACAAATATCTCTTTTATTTTATTCGTTTTTATTTTCATGTTTACTATTACATATATAGCAATAGGAAAAATAGAGAGCTGCCTGCCATATGATCAAACCGCAGAATGTTATCCAACAAGACTATTCTATCAAAGGCTTGATTGTTTGTGGCTTTGCAATTTAATTATTTTCTCCGTATCTTTTTGTTGTTTTGCCCTGTTGTTTTTCAAATCGAAATTAAAAAATATTGTTGTTGAGAACAGCAAAAAAACTCTGCTCTTATTCCTTAGCCTGGTTTTTGTTTTGTTTTTGTCAGTGTTTATTCATGTGATATTTGAAAATTAAGATTGATTTATTGTCAGGTTAAGAATAGAAAAATCATAAAAATTAGGGGAGTAGATATTGCGAAAAATATCTTTTTTATTAATAGCTATAGTCTTAATCATTTTATCCTGTTTATGGTATTTTATAAGCATATAACAGGGTACGGAAGTTATTTATATAAAAAGGCTTGGAAGTCAAGCCTTTTTATTTATTTAAACAAATTATTCCTTTTTTACATAGAATATTTACTTTGACAGACAATTTGAATTTAGATAATATCCACCCACAACAAAAAATAGATAAAATATTTAAATACCCCAATATGGGCCTGCATAATAACTGTATGTTATTTCAAAATAAATATAAGAATTTTTATAATATTTAATGTAAAACAATCACAACTAAAAGTA